>NZ_CP041329.1:4590000-5129640 GCF_013394145.1 Shewanella sp. Scap07 | reverse complement strand
GTACTTATCCCCAAAAGATCATACAAAGAGAGCTATTCTATAGTGAGAAAGCAATGATCGCTATCCTTAAAATAGATTTATCCCCAGTTAGATCATCTTTATTTCATCACCAAGATCAAAAAGGATCATTGCCGATCAATTATTTTACCAAAACCTGCAAACAGCGCTTTATAAAGCGATCCAGATCGATCTATAATTAGCGCCTTTCGATCAGCTAAAAGTCGACTAGATCCACAAGATGTAGTGTCCATTCACAGAGTTATCCACATTTTGTGGTAGCTTTACTGAAACTGAGAGAAAAATTTATCGGCAGATTTTGTCCACTTGTTGGTTTTGCTTATTGACGAGCATAATTAAAGTGATTACAATTCGGCCTCTTTTTTGCCCTTACCTCTAATTTTTAGAGATAAGGATTGTTAACTACTACAAAGACGGATTGCCACAATGAGTAAACGTACTTTTCAACCAAGCAACCTGAAGCGCAAGCGTTCTCACGGCTTCCGCGCTCGCATGGCGACAGTAAATGGCCGTAAGGTATTGGCTCGCCGCCGTGCCAAGGGTCGTGCTCGCCTTTCTGCTTAATTTTAAGTAGAAGATCAGGTGACTAGCTACACCTTTACGCGGGAGTTACGTCTGTTAACTCCCGCGCAATTTAAATCTGTATTCTCCAATCCCATCAAAGCTTCTTCAGCTGAAATAACCTTACTTGCTATACCTAACTCAGAGCAACATCCACGCATTGGATTAACCGTTGCAAAACGTTTTGTAAAGAAAGCCCCTCAGCGAAACAGAATAAAGCGTATAATTCGTGATAACTTTCGTCGACATCAGCATGAATTGCCGCCGATAGATATCGTTGTTCTGGTCAGAAATGGCGTAGTTGATATGGAAAACGCAGAATTACACAAACTGGTAGAAAAGCTATGGCGAAAAATTTCTCGCCGTTACAATGGCTAGCAACCACGTTAATTCGTGGCTATCAAACCTTTATCAGTCCTATGATGGGACCGAAGTGTCGCTTTCACCCTACATGTTCGCATTATGCAATTGAAGCAATTCAAGTGCACGGATTTGTGAAAGGGAGTTGGTTTGCAGTGAAACGCGTATTAAAATGTCACCCTTTGCATCCGGGCGGAGAAGATCCCGTCCCCCAAAAAAACAACAGGTGTAATAAATAGGCTATGGAATCTCAACGCAATATATTGCTTATTGGTTTGCTATTTGTCAGCTTTTTGCTGTGGCAACAATGGCAAGCAGATAAAGCTCCACAACCCGTTGCAACTGAAAGCTCAGTCGCAGCTTCAACCCCTACAGATTCTTACAGCGCTGATGTACCAGACGCCGATGCAGGCCTTCCTGCTGCGGTTACAGCCTCTAAAGAGTTAATTACCGTTACCACTGATCAATTACAAATCAAGATCAACCCTATGGGTGGTGACATTGTTTACTCTGCACTTGTCGAGCATAAGAAAGAGCTAGATAGTGATGAATCATTTGTTTTGCTTGAGCAGAGCAAAGACATTGAATATATCGCCCAAAGTGGTCTGATTGGTCGCAACGGCATTGATAGTAGTGCTCGTGGCCGTGCTCACTTTGACAGTGCATCACGCGATTACACGATGGCTGAAGGTCAAGAAACTTTAGAAGTACCACTGACCTATGTTGCCGATAATGGTGTCACCTATACTAAGGTGTTTATCTTACATCGCGGCCAATTTAACATTGATGTTGATTACCGTATCAATAACACCTCAGCAGAACCGCTGCAGGTGCAAATGTATGGTCAAATCAAGCACAGTATCAAGAAAAGCGAAAGCAGCATGATGATGCCAACTTATCGTGGCGCAGCTTTCTCAACCCAAGATACTCGCTACGAAAAGTACAGCTTTGAAGATATGGCTGACCGCAACCTAGATAAACGTACACTAGGCGGCTGGGCAGCAATGTTGCAACACTACTTTGTATCTGCCTGGGTACCACCAGCAAATGATCAGAACATTATCTTCTCTAGCATCAGTGCCGGCGGCCTAGCCAATATTGGTTTCCGTGGTGCCGTGTATGATATTGCACCAGGTGAAAGCCGTGAAATTGGTGCACAGTTCTACGTAGGACCAAAAGATCAAGCTGCCCTATCAGCGCTATCTGATTCACTTAACCTAGTAGTGGATTATGGATTCCTTTGGTGGTTAGCCGTACCAATTTACAAACTATTGATGTTCTTCCAGTCATTAGTTACTAACTGGGGTATTGCTATTATCCTTATTACGCTAACCGTTCGTGGTATTTTATATCCGCTAACCAAAGCGCAATACACTTCAATGGCCAAAATGCGCAACCTGCAGCCTAAGCTTCAAGACTTAAAAGAACGCTTTGGTGATGACCGTCAAAAGATGGGTCAGGCGATGATGGAACTGTACAAGAAAGAGAAAGTGAACCCGATGGGTGGCTGTCTTCCAATCTTGCTACAGATGCCTATTTTCATCGCGCTATACTGGGTACTACTAGAAAGTGTTGAATTACGTCATGCGCCATTCATGTTATGGATTGACGATTTATCAGTACAAGATCCTTACTATGTCATGCCTATTTTAATGGGTGTATCTATGTTTATTATGCAAAAGATGCAACCAATGGCACCGACTATGGATCCAATGCAGGTGAAGATGATGCAGTGGATGCCTGTGGTATTTACGGTATTCTTCCTGTGGTTCCCTGCCGGTCTAGTTCTATACTGGTTAGTCGGTAACTTAGTTGCGATTGCTCAGCAAAAGATCATTTATGCTGCGCTGGAGAAAAAAGGCTTAAAATAAGCTTTAAACTCTAATATGAAAGCGGCTAGATACCTTGGTATTAGCCGCTTTTCTGTTTTAGTAACCCGCATTAGCTTTTTATTTAGGAAACACATTAATGACAACAGATACCATAGTGGCACAAGCGACAGCACCTGGTCGTGGCGGTGTAGGCATTATTCGTATCTCTGGTGACAAAGCCAGTGATGTTGCTATGGCCGTCCTTGGCCACTTACCTAAACCTCGGTATGCCGATTATTGTGATTTCAACCATAAAAATGGCGATGTGATCGATCAAGGTATTGCCTTGTTCTTTAAAGGGCCCAATTCATTCACTGGTGAAGATGTATTAGAACTTCAGGGCCATGGTGGGCAGATAGTACTTGATATGCTGATAAAGCGTGTCATGGAGGTTGACGGCCTTCGTATTGCTAAACCTGGTGAGTTTAGTGAACAAGCTTTTATGAACGACAAGCTCGACCTTACCCAAGCAGAAGCCATAGCAGATTTAATTGATGCGACCAGCGAACAAGCTGCGAAAAGTGCCCTGCATTCAATGCAAGGTGAGTTTTCTACTCAAGTTCATGATCTAGTAGAAAAAGTTACCAACTTACGCTTATACGTAGAAGCCGCAATAGATTTCCCCGATGAAGAAGTCGATTTTTTATCAGATGGTAAAATTGCAGGTTCGCTCAATGGCATCATCGGCCAACTTGATGATGTTCAGCGCAGTGCTAAACAAGGTGCCATCATTCGAGAAGGCATGAAAGTGGTTATTGCCGGTCGCCCTAATGCCGGTAAATCTAGCTTGCTCAATGCCCTTGCAGGTAAAGAGTCAGCCATTGTCACTGAAATTGCCGGCACCACACGCGATGTACTCAGAGAGCATATTCACCTCGACGGTATGCCACTGCATATTATCGATACCGCCGGTTTGCGTGATACGACAGACACCGTTGAACAAATCGGCATTGAACGAGCTTGGAGCGAAATTGAAACTGCAGATCAGGTGTTGTTCATGGTTGATGGCACAACGACAAATGCTGTAAATCCCCATGAAATTTGGCCAGATTTTATTGACCGTTTACCAGCCAACCTAGGCGTCACCGTCGTGCGCAACAAAGCAGATTTAACCGGTGAACCTATGGCAGCCAGTCAAGAAGATGGCCAACATGTATTTAGGTTATCAGCCAAAACGGGACTGGGTGTCGATGAGCTGAAAAACCATTTAAAGTCGCTAATGGGTTATCAAAGTAACCTCGAAGGTGGGTTTATTGCGCGTCGCCGCCATTTAGAAGCCTTAGATCTTGCCACCAGCCATTTACTACTAGGCAAAGAGCAGTTAGAAGTCTATCAAGCGGGGGAATTACTGGCTGAAGAGTTACGAATGACCCAGTTAGCATTGTCTGAAATAACCGGTAAATTTACTTCAGATGACCTATTAGGAAAAATATTTAGCTCTTTCTGTATAGGTAAATAATTACTCTAGGGTCATTAATTTACTAATGACCCTTTTAATCCTATATATAAGATTTATATCTCTTTATATTCCCCTCCTGAATATAGAACTAAAGATGGAAAATCTCCTCACTATATTGCAATAAACTCCCTCCCCACCTATGTTAAGCAAAGTTCAAAAAATGAACTAGACTAAAGACTAGTTATTAGGTGATTAGATTAAATCTTTTCACTGACTCATAAGGACACTTCAGGTTACGGACAACAAAATGGATAATATAGAGCTATTTAATTATGGTGTTTTATCAAACTTAATTGGCGAATCAATTCAAGTCAGTGATGAACACAATAATCAGATCACGGTAAAAATAGCTAGCATTGATACGGCTATAGGCCACTCGGCAGAGGGTGAATGCTTTAATCTGCGCCTCAAGGATGATAAAGCGAATCAAATCCCCCAAGGCACCTATACCTTTTTCCATCCTGATTTTGGTCAACAACAACTATTCTGTAGTGCAACCTCAGCCCATGACTATGAAATCATTATCAACAGGCGACAATTATAATGTTTATTTACAAACAGTTAATTATCTAGCTGCCACTGCATGAGCAAATAAACATCATCGGTTTGCGATTTAAACTTAAACCCCAAACGCTCATAAAGATGTCTAGCCGGATTATTTCGTTCAACATGAATGGTTACGCAGCGTTGAGAGGATTTTGCTTGGTCAAATAGTTGCTGAAAATAATAACTAGCAATGCCCTTATTTCTATATTCAGGTAATAAGGAGATATCGACAACTCGAATATCATCATGCCGATATTCGACAAACAAACGACCAATTGGTTGAGATTGATAAAAAATAATATTAAAAGAATCAGCACAATAATGCTGACAATAATAATCATACTGAGCAGAAAACTGCTGAGTTAAAAACTGAGTTAACTGAGTTTCTGGCCAATTGGCGGCTTGAAACTCATCACGCCTAACAGTGATGTAAAGGCGAGTTAAAAAAGACAGATCGGCATCGCTATATTGTTTGAGTTTTAGTGCTGCTAACTGTAAATGACTCATGTTATGGAAGACGTCCTGTCAGATAATGATAGTTCCTAACATATTCAGCTAATTAAAAAAGTTCAAGTTTAGGAGTTAACAATGTCAGAACCATTCATCGGTGAAATTAAAATGGTCGGATTTAATTTTGCCCCACGTTCATATTCACTTTGTGATGGACAACTACTTGCCATTTCACAAAATACCTCACTCTTTTCTCTCATAGGTACCATCTATGGTGGAGACGGACGCACAACATTTGCTTTACCCGATTTACGTGGTAGAGCTCCCATCCATCAGGGTCATGGCCCTGGTTTAAGTAGTCGCCAAATTGGTCTCAATACGGGTTCAGAAACCAATCAGCTCAATGTTAATCAAATGCCTAGCCACAACCATGAGACTAAGTTTGAAGCGGTAGAAGTTGAAGGAACGAGCCAAGTTCCTGTCACTGGTTATAACCTTGCAAAAACCAGCAGCGGCTTAACCGGAGTAAACAGTTATAGCAATGCCACACCAACAGTAGCCTTAAACTCTATGGCGACTCTCAATGCTGGCCGCGGCGATGCGGTTAACAACATGCAACCTGTCACTACGGTTAACTTTGTTATTGCAATGCAAGGACTCTATCCATCGCGTAACTAAAAATGTGTTAACATTACTGCAACATGGCCAGAGTAATATCTGGCCACTTTAGTATAGAAAGGACTTGAAGATGCTAAAAAATATAACAAAATTCACCATAAGTAGCTTAATGTTTTTTGCTATTCAATTTCCTATCTATGCCAGCGTTTATGACTTTGAAGCCGGTGTGACAGGCGCAGGCACCACTACGATTACGAGTACAGTTGATGGCGTGACACTCACCGCTATAAGCAATGGTGATGTATGGATAGTAGGCGATAATGCAAATCAAGCAGGTACGGTCGGCGGTATTGTTGCCGTGGATCAAGCAGGTGGAGGTGCAACTATAATATCTGTGAGCTTTAGCGCCCCTGTTCTACTCAGCAGTATCCACACGACAGATATTACATTTCAAACTGACGGAATAATTTCTTTGACTTTTACGCCAACTGATAGCAGCGGTAATAGTGTTCTTACCGACAATAATGGTGGAAATCCTTGGGGGGGAAATATTGAAGGTAATACCACTTCATTTGCAAGTTGGTCGCAACCTATAACATCTTTCAATATTACCGCTAATACCGTCTTTAGTAATGCAATGGCATTGGTCTTAGATACCATTGTTTTTGTCGAAGCACCGACCAATACCCCGCCAACCATTGCTAACTTTAATGGTGATAGTTTTACCTATAGTGAAGGGGATAGTGCAGAAGTTATCGATCAAGGGACTGCATTAACCATCGCTGATAGCGATAGTTCCGATTTTGATACCGGTAATATCACAGTGACTATCACCTCCGGCGAAGATGCAGCTGAAGATATCCTATCTATCGATACTAGTGGAGTAGTCTCCTTACAAGGCAGTACTGCCGGTAGCAATGTATCTATTAGCGGAACAGTAGTTGGCACCTTGGCCAATAACATAGCAGCGGGCAATGATTTTGTTATTAATTTAAATTCAGCTGCCACAGCGGCTAGAGTAATGGGTTTATCGCGGGCGCTTACCTATTTTAACTCCGACAATGACAACCCAACCACAGGCGCAAGAAATCTGCGAATGACTGTTGATGATGGCGACGGAGGAGTGTCAATCAATTCCGATATCACCGCAACCGTAGTGCGTGTTAATGATAACCCCGTAATCAATAATTTAGCTGGCGATACACTTAACTATGACGAAGATGATGGCAAACAGAATATCGATATCAGTGCCAATGCTAGCGTCACTGATGTTGACTCTACTAATTTTAATACTGGTAGCTTAACCGTCACAATCCCTACCAATAAAGACGCCAGCGAAGACATTCTAGGATTTGATAACAGTGTAACCACTGCAGGTACAGCAGGAGCGACGGTCAGTGTCGGTGGGACCAACATAGGTACATTAAGTAACAATATTGCCGAAGGCAATGACTTAGTTGTCTCCTTTAACAGTGCTTCTACACCCGCGTTAATTCAAGCGCTAGTGCGGGCTATCACTTATGAAAACAGTGATAATTTAGCACCAACCGAGTCAACCAGAACTATCCGCTTACTATTACTTGATGGTGATGGTGGCAGCAGTGGTAATATTGACACCAGCGTAACAGTCAGCGCCATCAACGATTTGCCAGTGGGAACAAATCAGGTATTAACCCCTAATGAGGGCCAAGCGCTATCTATCACTACAGCAAATTTTGGTTACAGCGATCCTGAAGGCGATACACTCAACTTAGTCACCATTGTGGCCGCACCTACCAGTGGTGATTTATGGCTTGATACCGACGGTAACGGAAGTATTAATGGCGCAGAATCAGCGCTGATGAACAATGCCACCATAAGTAAAGCTAACCTCGATGCAGGACAATTAAAATACTTTGCCAATGGAAGCGCCAGTTCGAGTTTCAGTTTTAATGTCAACGATGGTACTAATGACGCCGCCGGCAATAACACCATTACCCTTTCGGTTAACCCACAGCCGACAGTCACCATTAACCAAGCAAGCGGCCAAGCTGATCCAACAAATTCCGCCTCAGTGTTATTTGATGTGGTATTCAGTGAATCGGTCACTGGATTTGTTAGCAGTGATATCTCTTTAAGTGGCGATGTAACAGCAACCGTCACTAACCTAGCAGGATCGGGGACAACCTATATTGCTACCGCCACTATCAGCGCGGGACAAGGTGATATCGTAGCCACTGTAGCTAGTGATGTTGCAACCGCAAGCTCTGGCGCATTAAATAAAGCCAGCACTAGCACCGATAACACAGTTGAGTTTGATAATGTCGCTCCTAGTGCACCAACTGCGCTTGATTTACTCGCAAGTTCAGATACAGGCACGAGTGACAGTGACAATATTACCAATGATACATCACCGACTGTGAGTGGTAGCGGTGAGAGCGATGCCACAATAACATTGTTTAGTGATTTAGACGGTAACAATAGTCTTAATGGTGTAGAGCCATCAATCACCGCTAATGTTACCGCTAATAGTTGGTCAGCAACATTAGCAGGGCTAAGCAGTAGCGATCCAAATACTCTACATAACCTCAAAGCATTTCAAACGGATCCCGCAGGGAATATATCTGCTGTGAGCTCTGCCTTAGCGATGACTTTAGACAATACGTTACCGACTGCGCATACCGCAGCGATATCGACCTCACCGATTAACAGCAGCAATGAAAATGCCTTAGCTTTTACACTCAATAGTGCTGAAGTAGGCGCCGCATATAGTTACACCATTAGCAGTAGTGGCGGCGGTACGGCTGTAACCAATCTAGGTACAATTTCCAGTACAACAGAATCATTTAACAATCTTGATGTTGCAGGTTTAGCTGACGGCACATTAACTGTGAGCGTTTTACTAACCGATATTGCCGGTAATATAGCCAGTGCGGTTACCGATACGGTTGAGAAGGATACCCAGCTACCGTCAGGGCATAGTGTCACCATAGACCAATCCCCCATCGTTGCCGCCAATGCCAATGCGGTGAGCTTTACGTTTAATGCTGCAGAGATAACCGCAACCTATCAGTATAGTTTTTCTAGCAGTAATGGAGGCTCTCCCGTTACTGGAACAGGTAGTATTAGCCAGACTAATCAACAAATTAGCGCCATTGATTTATCCGCACTTGCCGATGGTCAAATCAGTTTAAGCGCCACTTTGACTGATGCAGCAGGAAATCAGGCGCTAGCAGTGACTGATACCGTAAGCAAAGATGCATTAGGGCCGGTTGTCACAGATGTCAGCCTCAATACCGGTGCATTAGGCGTGAGTGATACTGTCATTGCAACTATCACCTTTGACGACTTAGTGCAGTTATCAGATCTCACCCCAACAGTCGCATTGGATATAGGTGGTACTTCTCGCACAGCAAGCTACGCAAGTGGAAATAACTCCACTCAGTTAGTATTTCATTACGATGTCGTTGCCGGCGACAATGACAGTGATGGAGTGACAGCACAATCAATCACCACTAATACCGCAACAATGACAGATGCTAATGGTAACGCCGCAATATTGAGCTTTACTGCCTTTATGGAACCGAACTTGATTGTTGATACCACAGCGCCAAATGCTGCCGCGCCGACTTCAACAGCGCAGACACTTAATGCCGATACCATTACCCTATCTCAGTCGAATTATGCCGAAAACGGCATAACAATTGTCGCCCTAGCAGATGCAAACCAAGATGGTAATGCGGATAACAGCACCGCTCTAGCCACTGATGTCGTATCTGCTGGTAATTGGTCGCTGACATTGCCGCTAACCCAAGATGCTAGTAATTACTTCGTGTTACGCGCTCAAGATAACGCTGGCAATAGCAGTGATATCGCAGTAGGTGATTATCTTGAAGATTCAACAGCGCCTGCGGTGCCAGTGGTTAGCTCTCCAATTACGACGACCTATACGCAAAATATAGTGCTCGATATCACCGGCACCCATAGCGAAAATGGTATAACCGTCGGGTTATATGCTGATAGCGATAATAACGGTATTGCAGATAATAGTAGCGTGATAGCCAGTGATATTGTCAGTGGCAATAGTTTTACTATTACGACTAACTTAACTGACAACAGTAACAATGATTTCGTTATTCTAGCCAATGACAGTGCCGGCAATAACAGTACCGCTGTCGCCCTAGTTACAATAGTGCATGACAACACAGCCCCTACAGCAACTGTTGATATATTAACAACGAGTCTCAACAATCCGCCTATAGCGGGTACCTTAACTGACACGGGCGGCTTAGCAAGCTTAACTTACACCCTCAGTGATGGTAGCAATAATTTTGGTCCCTACACACCAGATACAATAAGTGATATCAATTCTGGTAACTGGAAAGATAACGCCACCGACGACTCATTAGCCGATGGCAGCTATGATATAGAAATATCCTTAACCGACTTAGCTGGCAATACAGCGACGGTAAATGAAACCGATGTACTCAACATTGACTCTACATCACCACAAGGCTACAGCGTTGCAATCGAACAGTCTCGTATCGATGCGAACAATGAAACTGCACTCAGCTTCATTATCAGTGATGGCGAGCTGGGAAATCAGTATGACTATTCGATTTCTGATGGCAGTATCTCGGTATCTGGTAGCGGCACTATTAGCTCTACGAGTGAAACTGTGACCAATGTTGATGTCAGTACCCTGGCTGAAGGCACGCTCACATTAAGCTTGAGCTTGACTGATACGGCCAACAATACCGGCGAACCAACAACCGCTAGTGTTGATAAAATTTACAATATCGCACCAACGATAAATCAAGGTAATAGTGTATCGGTCACTATAAGCGAAGATAATAGCCCTACTAGCTTTAACCTGACTCTCGATGCTAGCGATATTGATAACAACCCACTTTCTTGGTCTATTGTTACCAATGCAAATAATGGCAATGCCACAGTTAACGGTAGCAATAGCCAAGCTACGGTTAATTACACGCCAAATACAAACTACTTTGGTACCGACAGCTTTAATGTTCAAGTGAGTGATGGAGCACTCACCGATGTAATAACGGTTAATGTCACCATCAACTCAGTTAATGATTCACCAACAATCAGTGGCACCCCAAATAACACTATTAGTGAAGGCAGTAATTACCTGTTTATTCCAACGATAGAGGATATCGATAGTAATAGCTTTACGTTAAGTATTAATAGTCTACCAAGCTGGCTTAGTTTTAACCCAATCACTGGTCAGCTAAGTGGTACACCAGATAATGAAGATGTGGGCAGTTACGCAAACCTTATCATTTCAGTCACTGACAATGACGGTGCTAGTGCCTCATTGCCTCCTTTCACTATCACCGTAGTCAATGTTAATGAAGCCCCAGTCATCTCTGGTTCGCCAAATTTATCAGTATTAGTAGGTGAAGCTTATAGCTTTACACCACAAGCTACTGATAGCGATACCGACGACACATTAAGGTTTAGCATCGCTAATAAGCCGTCATGGTTAAATTTCAATACTACAACAGGTGCACTAACTGGGGCTCCTACAGCTGAAGATGTGGGTACTAGTTTACCGATAAGCCTAACCGTCAGTGATGGCGAATTAAGTGCAACATTAGCGAGCTTTAACATTGAGGTTATAGCTGTAAACCGTGCGCCAACCACTAACAATTATGGCCTAACACTAGCGGAAGATAGTAGCTTAGCAATAACCCCTCGGGCTACTGATGAAGATGGCGATCCATTAAGCTATCGCTTAGTGACCCCGCCGCAACACGGTGAATTACAAAGTAATGGCCAAGTTTGGCTCTATCAACCAGAAGCTGACTACAACGGCCAAGATAGCTTTGAATTTACTGCAAGTGATGGTGAGTTTGAATCTCAAGTTGCCACAGTGACTTTAACTATCTCAGCGGTTAACGATGCACCGGTAGCAATTGTCGATAACCTATCGTTCTCACAAAATGAGGCTAACCAATACAGCTTGAATGTATTAAGCAATGATTATGATGTAGATGGTGATGAGTTATCGATAGTTAACGCATCGGTGGATGTGGGTACAGTGACGATTGAAGATAACCAGCTGGTTTATCAAGCCATAGCCGGTATTCAAGGTAGCATTAATATCCAATATATGATTAGTGATGGCAGCAAACAAACCGCACAAACAATCGCCACATTCAGTCTAGGTGATGCGGATAATAGCAACCTGCCGACGTTAACTTTACCCGATGATATTGAAGTTGATTCACAACGCTTGTTTACCCGTATAGATGTTGGCTTTGCCACGGCTGTAGACAGTAATGGCAACCCTATTGCGGTCAAACAACTCAATAAACGCTTATATTTCCCACCAGGTCATCACCAGGTATATTGGCAAGCTGAAGATAGCCAGGGTAATGTGGTCACCGCAGCACAAAGTGTAAAGGTCAATCCAATAATTTCATTGGGCAAGAACGCCTTTAGCGCTGAAAATACGCGATATACCGCACGGGTATTCCTCAATGGCTTAGCACCACAGTATCCGTTAACTATCCCCTATACAGTATCAGGCTCATCGGACGCTGGAGACCACAACCTCGTGCACGGCGAGTTAGTGATAAGTAGTGGCCAGACAGGGGAAATAATGGTCGATGTATTTGCTGATGGCGAACAAGAGATTGACGAAACCTTAGTTATAACACTAGACGAATCACTTAACCTTGGTGGTCAATCAAGCTTCACTTTGACTATAACAGAGAACAATATAGCGCCAGATGTACAGCTATTAGTGAGCCAAAATGGTCAACAGCGACATAAGATTGTTGCATCAGATGAGCTCGTGACTATTGATGCCACTGTTTTCGATAGTAATACCGAAGACAGCCATCATTTGGCTTGGCAAAGTGACGCTGATGCACTATTGAATCAAGCTACCGAAGCAAACCAATTTGTTTTCAGTAGTGCTGACTTAGCAGAAGGTGTCTACAAAATTAGCGTTACCGTAACTGATGATGCCGATGACAGTCTATCGACAACAGCGAGTGTATATCTTGAGCTTGTTGCCGAGTTACCACCGTTGGGCATGGCTGACAGTGATAATGACCTGGTTCCAGATCAACTTGAAGGCTATCAAGACAGTGATGCAGATGGAATCGCGGATTACCTTGATCACATCGCCGATTGCAATGTTCTGCAACAAGATCTCAGCTTAGGGAATTACTTCTTAAAAGAAACTGACCCTGGTTTATGTATCCGTAAAGGACAATACACTGCAAGTAACCAATCAGGTGGTTCGTTGCTCAACCAAGCAGAAGTGAGTAACCGTATTGATCAAGATGAACAAGCACAAAATGTTGGTGGCATATTTGACTTCATCATTTATGGACTACCTATTGCCGGCCAAAGTGCCCATGTAGTGATACCGCAACAACAACCATTGCCTAGTACAGCGGTATACCGTAAGTACTTTACTAACGCAGGTTGGGGTGACTTTATCACTGACAGCAACAACCTTGTTCACTCAGCCGCGGGGGAGCCTGGTTACTGCCCTCCTCCGCAACATGAAAGCTGGACAGAAGGTCTAACACGTGGTCATTGGTGCGTGCAGCTTACTATAGAAGATGGTGGTCCAAATGATGACGATGGCATCGCAAACGGTACTATTGTCGACCCAAGTGGGGTCGCGGTATCTAATCTCAATAACTCAGCGCCTATAGCCGTTGAAGATACAGTAGCCCTACTTGCGAACGAAACCATTAATATTGACGTATTGGCCAATGACACTGATGCAGACAATGACCAATTAAGCATAGTCAATGCCTCTGTCGACATAGGTTTGGTAGTCATTGAAAACGATCAGCTGATTTATACTGCAGCGGATGATTATCTCGGCCAAGCACTGATTAACTACAGTATTGATGATAATAATGGCGGTTCAGCTTACGCGACGGTTACCGTCACAATAAGCTCAAATACTCCACCCACTGCAAATGATGATGAAGCACAAACTGATGACCGCACCAATATTCATATTGATGTGTTAAATAATGATGTTGATGCTGATAATGACGAGCTGACAATCATAAGTGCAGATGCTGAAATGGGTAGCGTATCGATTACCAGCAATAACCACATTTTGTATCAACCGCAATCAGGCTTTGAAGGTACTGACATAGTGCATTACACAATAAGCGATAGTGCCGGAGCGCAATCCAGTGCCCAAGTCACAGTAACCGTTACTGCATATAAAGAAGTGGTTGTTGAATCGAAGGATTCTGGTGGGCTGCTGGGAGGATTAAGCTTACTGCTGTTAGCTATGCTATCTCTGTGGCGCCATCGCAACAAGCTATCATTGATATTGCTCACATCACTATCAGCTAAGGCTATTACATCAGCTTGGTATGTTGACACCAAGCTGGGTTATAGCAGTACCAATTTGAATCGACCTCAAAAAAATGATGTAGACAGCCTATATCTATCGGTTGACGACTACTTCTAACAATCTCAAGTTTACTCAAGGCCAAGCTTATAAAGCTTGGCCTTGAGCTTAAAAACGGTTATCAATTACCATTAAAAAACTACATTAAGTCGATCACGCTTTCCTTGCACATAAAACTAGTTTGATCCACCACAAATGATCCGCACTAACAATTATAAAGATCTTGGTTTGCTTTAACAGGCGATCCAACTAGCCGATCACAGTCAGATCTATCAACAAAGTTATCAACAAGCATATTGAATAAGATCAGCAATACATCTCAGGTGAAAAAATTGGTATAAGTTACTGTATTAAATGTATATAAATTTTTAGTCCAACTATTTTGACACGCCGTTTCACATTTTTATGTTTATCTTTTAATAAAGTTATCCGCAGTCCCCCCTGCTAAATCACCATTTCCATGAAAGATAAATTTACACCACTAAGCATCAACAAAGACCCTGTAGAGCGTCTGTACAAAAACAGCCTGTAAATCCTAGTTAACCTCTACTACTCGACTTGCTTTACGATAGCTTATTCGCCAACCTTTCCACACTGGCAATTCCCATCGCTTTGGACCAGCTTTGCGGCCACCATCAGCGTAATGAACAATGATACGTTTGCTGGTGGCAATGTACTCAACCCGTAACTTTAAATCCGCTAAAGCCAAATTAAGAGGATATTTTTCATCAAACTCTTGTCGCTGCCAATCAGGGATGCCGTCAAACCGCAAATCTTGACAATCAATCAGTTCAATATCATCTAGCGTCTCAACACCTAAAGCTTGCAGCTTTTCTGGCAAGTAGCGACTAACCTCAATTGGCAACGCCTCTGGTTCGGCTAACCCTAGAGCAACATAAATATTCCAAGCATTAATATCGATTTGTAACTGCGGAAATAGACCTGGAAAAATCACCTCTGTTTCAATTTGTTTAACGATAGTCGAGATGACCTGCTCAGGCTCTGCAGCTTGCTGCCAGCTATCAATGACCCTTCCTGAAAAAACTCGCTCTACAGTCACTAAACCTTGATGCGATAACGAGCCATCTAAGTTCAACCTCGTTGTTCCCAAATGCGCTGCGGCCAAATGTGTAAGCGTAATAGGCGCCATACAGGTTGCAAGATTAATGGTCTGTTTACTGCCTTTACCAGGAAGAGAGAACTGATCAAACACAATTGCAGCTTGCGGCTGTGTGTCGGTTGCGCCCAGTAGATCAAAACGACTATCGCGCGCAATCTGTACTTCGCTGTATCCATTACCAAGTGCTTGCTGGCGTTTAGCCCTGCGAATAAAGGCCATATCTGGCATTGCTTTCATTACTGACAATAACCAATTAGCTCGTATATTCTGGTGACTTAACAAGTTCATATTGCGGCAAGCCGCGGTTGGATCAGCAATACCAATTGCGCTGGAAATCTGTCGTGATAATAATTTAGCCTCTTCAAGTAAGGTCGCATCTACAGTTAACTCATCTAGCTTGCCTCCTCGAATCAGCTTTATCAGCAAATAGCCGTCACAACCAAAAGGTTCCCATTGTTTTAGCCGCGTTAACTCATACTCGCCTTTTGGTAATTGATATAAACGCCCTGCTACTGACAATCCGGCTGCGAGATCGATCATTAGCTCTCGGCTTATATCATCAGGCATAGCGGCAATTAAATGGGCGAACTGCGTATCTATAGGTAGAGGAAACAATCGTCGTCCGTGGGCAGTAATACTGCCTTGCGAGTCTATCGCGCCCATCGACAGCAATCGGTCGGTAGCAGATAACACAGACTTATCTGGAATCGGTTCCAAAAAATGTAATTGCTGCAGTGTGGTCGATACTGTCGCAGCAGCAAGCATGGGCTCAACCAAATCTTCCCGTTGTAAGTCTGCAGGCGTCAGCTTAATGAGTGGTGCATTTGCTCCCCACAAACGAATACAAACTCCCGCTTGAATGCGGCCAGCACGCCCTAGCCTTTGCTCGCTACTCGCTTGAGATATCGCTTGTAGTGATAATACCGTACGACCATTTCGCTGCATTGTCCGACGTTCAAGTCCACTATCAACAACCGCTGTCACCCCCGGAATAGTCAGGGAAGTTTCTGCAACATTGGTTGCAAAAATAATCCGTTGTTGCGATATTTCTGTGAGTGCCAACTGCTGCTCAGAAATATTAATCCCGCCATGCAAGCCAATACACTGCAATGCAGCGTTATCCTGCGCAAGACGCTGACACAGCTGCATACAAAGTTGGATCTCACGTTTACCAGGCAAAAACACCAAAATATCGCCTTGGGTTTCTATTAGTAACGACGCTACCGCGGTATAAACTCGTCCTTCTAACCCTTCTATGGAAGGTAAATAATGGCTTTCGCGTGCAAGATATCTAAGTTCCACGTGAAACCTTTTACCTTGTGCTAGCAGATGACAAACACTTTGATGATCGTCTTGCAAATATTGGCAGATTTTAGCGGCATTGATAGTGGCAGAGGTGACCACTAAACGATGGCTATGGCGCTGCTTTAATATCGCCAATAATAAATCCGTATCCCATCGGCGTTCATGAAACTCATCTATCATCACAATTGCAAAATCTTGCATTGTAATATGAGTATCTACGTCATCAGTGCTCGAAAGCCAACGTAAAGCAACACCTGGAGTGACAAAGGCGATATCGGTATCGGCCTCGATTGTCGATTCAAACCGAATACAATAGCCAACATTAAGGTGAGTTTGCTGGCTAACAAAATCAGCCAATGCGATACAAGCCACCCGCCGTGGTTCAATAACCAGTACTTTCGATTGATTTTTTTGTGATAAAAACTGCGCGCACCATAGCGGTAAACGCGTTGATTTACCGGAGCCGGTATCTGATTCCACAACCACATGATGGTGTTGTAAGGCAGACATAAATTGTGTCTGCACAACATCTATAGGTAAATTGCCCAATTTCACCATCAATACCCCAAGTAGAAACTGTTAATAAGCATTATTTTAATCTGAAAAACTAGCGCTAAATTGATGAGCAAACTACCCCTGTTTTAACCAAGGTAGTACAGCCGTATCAAACTGATAACTAAAATACTTACGCTTTAATAAGCCCGAAGCATGACTACTAATTTTACTGTTATGTCGATATTCATCCCAACTCGCCACATGAGTTCCACGATTAACATGTGGCATTCTAATCGTTTTATTGAAATTACTACCGAATAGAAATTGTTGTAATCGCACCATGTCTGTTGCCTTGCTGACATCTATCTGAATAAAGTTGTCAACATAGGCTGATTGCTGCGCATTAAAATAGTGACACACCTGCTGTTTATGGAATCGATAACATTGCTGCAGATGGAACTCATCTGTGGGATCATCACTATGTGATAAGCCAAAACAAGCTTCAAAACTTCGCTTCATCAACGGATGAAATCGGCCTGTTGTTGGCGCCAAATGGGGTAACATTTTTTTAAGTAACATCTGCATCGAGCAGACCCAAGCGGTAATATCGCGATCAAGATAAATAAACTTAGCCCGCGGATACAATTGGTGTAGTTGCTGATAATCACTAAAACAAGGCACATCAGAAACCACGTCGGCAAGCTCAAATGCTTGTTGGGTAAAAGCTTGATGAGCAACTTTGCAACCCATTTCGAGCAGGGCAATACTGATGCTGGTGGTTCCTGTGCGTGGTAAGCCAATCACAAAAACCTTTTCGTCTAAATGGAACATTTTAAGCTAGGACACCAGAAACCGTTGTAGTTTAATAAAAACCAAGCGTACCATGGCAACCTCAGAGCTTGTTAGCACCAAAAAGGTGAACTAATCATCTGTACAAGCCGTATATACTTGATATAGCCAGCAGTCAAAGATATCAAAAATGCTAGATAAAAGCCGATTAAGTTCACTATCTAAATTAAAAGCTGAGCAAAGCCTCGATCAGCTTGTTGAAATTGCCAAGTTTGATGCTTTGGCAAAAGAATGGCGTGATCCTAAAGGCCGTTTTAAGCATGTTTTAGCATTTAATCAAACCCGCCTGCTTGCCATTAAAACGGCGATCGCGCACCACTTCTCACGCAGCTTTGACAACGCTAACCCATTGGCTGATCTAAAGTTGCTGGATATAGGCTGCGGCGCAGGCTTACTAACAGAGCCTCTAGCAAGTTATGGGGCTGATGTACTGGGCATTGATGCCAGTGAGCATAATGTTAGTGTTGCCAGCCAGCACGCTAAAAATAGCGACATAAAAGTCACCTATCAACATTGCTTAGCTGCAGAAATTGAACTTTCACAAACCGCGAATTTTGACATCATACTCAACACAGAAGTTATCGAGCATGTAACAGACCAACAAGCATTGGTAAATACATGCGCGCGGCTTTTAAAGCCAGGTGGACTTTTAGTTATGGCCACGCTCAATCGTACCTGGCAAAGCTATGTCATTGGCATTTTAGGCGCAGAATATGTAATGAGGTATCTACCGGTGGGCACCCATAATTGGCATTACTTTGTTAAGCCGCAAGAACTAGAAATGATGCTAGCTCACCATCAAATAGATTGTATTTCCTGCCAAGGGATGCAATTCAACCCGTTCAGCCAACGTTGGCGTATTAGTCAAAACACCCAAGTCAATTACTTATTATTTGCGACAAAACCACTAGAGTCATCACCAAACCACAGTTAAAACCACAGATACACGAGTTAATTAGCAGCACCTTAAAACGGTATTCTTAGCAAGATCAACCGTCACTTTTGCCTTATTATATGGCATAACAAGTAACCCAAATTAGGAAGTAATATGGCAAACGTTGCCCTTTTAGTCGGCACAACTTTAGGCAGTGCTGAATACGTCGCCGATGAATTAGCTGAGCAATTGAGCGCTCAAGGACATCAAACTCACGTACATTTGGCCCCAGATCTGGCTGATTTAGATCCACAAAGCTTCTGGTTAATAGTCAGTTCTACCCATGGCGCGGGTGATTTACCGGACAATATCCAGCCTTTTTTAAAGTCGCTCAGGCTTCATTC
Organism: Shewanella sp. Scap07; assembly: GCF_013394145.1. NCBI lineage: Bacteria > Pseudomonadati > Pseudomonadota > Gammaproteobacteria > Alteromonadales > Shewanellaceae > Shewanella > Shewanella sp. Scap07. The sequence goes on along the minus strand of NZ_CP041329.1, from coordinate 5,110,309 downwards.
TCCCGATCTCAGTAAGACAAAGTTTGCTTTATGTGCAATTGGCGACAGTAGTTACGATACTTTTTGCCAAGGGCCCGAATCGCTAGTTGAAGAGTTACTACATTGCGGCGCAACTGAGTTTGTGGATAAGATCCAGATCGATGTGCAGTACGATCCAGTCCCAGAAGATCCAGCTCAAGCTTGGCTCACAAGTTGGCAAAGTAAATTAGTTTGATCACCTTATAGCCAATAACTGGCAAACAACTCACAATTAAGATCTACCTTATCCACAAATTACGATCCGAAATGATAAATATGTGGATAAGGTATTATTTTGATCTGATCTAACTCTGTATTAATCAACACCCGATCAGCCCTTAGATCCCCCCTGTGGATAACTAGGCGATCTATCCCCAAGCTTATTGAAGTTTGATCCACAATAGATCACAGGATTTTTTGCTCTTTAACTAATGATTTAATTGGAAAAATAGCCTTACCCACAGAAAAAGCGCTCCTTAATAGTAAACATAATAAGAGGATCTATATAAAGATCTTAAGATCTATTAAGCCGATCCCCTTGAGATCAAAACCCTTAAATTGATCTTTCATCAAAGCGCTGCAAAGTGCTAAAATACGCGGCTCTTCGGAAGATCTTACTGCGCTACGAAGAATTAGTTCATTTTTCAATTTATGTGATTTTTTTATCTAAGGTACTGTGATGCATTTTCATGAACGGTTTGATGTCATTGTTGTTGGTGGGGGCCATGCCGGAACCGAAGCAGCGTTAGCATCGGCTAGAATGGGGTCAAAAACGCTGTTATTGACCCATAACATTGATACCTTAGGGCAAATGTCATGTAATCCAGCGATCGGTGGAATAGGCAAAGGTCATTTAGTCAAAGAGATTGACGCACTTGGTGGTGCAATGGCTACAGCAACCGATCATGCTGGTATTCAATTTAGAACGTTAAACTCCAGCAAAGGCCCAGCTGTTCGTGCTACACGTGCTCAAGCCGATCGCACTCTTTATCGCGCCAAGATCCAACAAATACTTCAAAGTCAGCCAAATTTACGGTTGTTCCAACAATCTGTTGATGATCTGATTGTACAAAATGATCGTGTTGTAGGCGTTGTGACCCAAATGGGACTTGCGTTTGAAGCACCAGCAGTTGTACTTACTGCGGGGACATTTTTAAGCGGCAAAATTCATATTGGTTTAGAAAATTACAGCGGTGGTCGAGCGGGTGATCCACCTTCTATTTCACTGGCTGAGCGCCTACGTGATCTTCCTATTCGAGTGGGTCGATTAAAAACCGGTACTCCACCACGTATTGACGCTAACAGTATCGACTTTGATCAAATGGTCGAGCAAAAAGGCGATGATCCATTACCTGTAATGTCGTTTATTGGCGATGTGAGTGAGCATCCGCGCCAGATTTCTTGTTTTGTTACCCACACCAACGAGCGTACTCACGATATTATTCGTGGTGGTTTAGATCGCAGCCCTATGTATTCAGGCGTGATTGAAGGAATTGGGCCACGTTATTGCCCTTCTATCGAAGATAAGATCAATCGCTTTGCTGACAAAACATCTCACCAAATTTTTATTGAGCCTGAAGGGTTAAATACTAACGAAATTTACCCTAATGGTATTTCGACTAGCTTGCCCTTTGATGTGCAGTTAGATTTAGTACGTTCGATTCAAGGTATGGAAAATGCGCAGATCATTCGCCCTGGTTATGCCATTGAATATGATTATTTCGATCCTAGAGATCTGAAAAACTCTTTAGAAACAAAGTCAATTAACGGACTTTTCTTTGCTGGGCAAATCAACGGTACAACAGGCTATGAAGAAGCGGGAGCTCAAGGGTTACTCGCAGGTATGAATGCTTCATTGCAAGTGCAAGGCAAAGATACTTGGTGCCCACGCCGAGATGAAGCTTATTTAGGCGTACTGGTTGATGACTTATCGACTTTGGGCACTAAAGAACCTTATCGCATGTTTACCAGCCGAGCGGAATATCGTTTACTGTTGCGTGAAGACAATGCGGATCTTCGTTTAACTGAAAAAGGCCGTGAGTTAGGCTTAGTGGATGATGATCGCTGGGCTAAATTTAATCAAAAACGCGAATCAATAGAGTTAGAATTACAGCGACTTCGAAGCCAATGGGTACACCCAAATTCGCCTTTACTGGGTGTCTTAAACCCTGAGCTTAACACGCCAATTTCACGCGAGGCTTCGTTTGAAGAGCTGTTAAGACGGCCTGAAATGGATTATCCAAAGTTGATGGCATTAGAGGGCTTTGGTCCAGGGCTTGAAGATCAACGTGCTGCAGAGCAGGTACAGATCCAGGTGAAATATTCGGGTTATATTCAACGCCAACAAGACGAGATCGAAAAAGCGATTCGCCATGAGAAAACCTTGTTACCATTAACGCTTGATTATCAAGAAGTTCCAGGTTTATCAAATGAAGTGATTGCCAAGCTGAACGAGCATAAGCCTGAAACCATAGGTCAGGCGTCACGTATTTCCGGTGTGACACCAGCGGCTATTTCTATTTTGTTGGTCCATCTTAAAAAACGTGGTTTGTTGCGTAAAAGCGCGTAACTGATCGAAATAAACGTTGTATTCATGCTGATGTGCGAGCTTACGGCTTTCCATCAGCATGGCTCCACTTCATAATATCTAGCTGTTTTATCGAGGATGACGCTGTGCTTGCTGCTCAACTTGACCAATATTTAACTGACATCAACTTAGATGCAACACCCCAACAAAAACAACAACTTTTGGACTTTGTTGGTATGTTGAATAAGTGGAACAAAGCTTACAACCTCACCTCAGTGCGCGATCCTGAGCAGATGTTGATCCGTCATATTATGGATAGTTTAACGGTAAGCCCCTATTTGCAAGGACAACGTTTTATCGATGTCGGTACTGGCCCAGGCTTACCAGGAATTCCGCTAGCTATTATGAATCCTGATAAAACTTTTGTGTTACTCGATAGTTTAGGCAAAAGAATTCGTTTTCAAAAACAAGTTCAATTTGAACTGGGTATTGGTAATATTACCTCGGTTGAAAGTCGTGTAGAGGCATATCAACCTGAAGAACTGTTCGATGGCGTATTAAGCCGTGCTTTTGCTTCAATTGAGGATATGCTGCACTGGTGTCAGCATTTACCAAAATCAGACGGCTGTTTTTATGCGCTTAAAGGTCAATTAAGTGATGAAGAAATGGCAAAATTACCGGCTAATTTTTCGGTATCTGAAGTCATTGAGCTAAATGTACCTAAGTTGGATGAGCAACGTCATCTTCTCAAAGTCGTTAAAACCTCGTAATTGATATGGTTTAACGGTTGCAATCTTTTAGTGATTCAAGCAATTTGGTTGATAGATCTTTCTCGTACTCAAGTGAACCAAATAACAGGATATTATTGTGGGTAAAGTGATCGCCGTAGCCAACCAGAAAGGTGGTGTCGGGAAAACAACAACATGCGTCAATTTAGCCGCCTCTTTGGCAGCCACAAAGCGTAAAGTCTTGCTAATCGATCTCGATCCTCAAGGTAATGCGACCATGGGCAGTGGTGTTGACAAATATAGCGTTGAAAACACCGCCTATGAGTTACTTGTCGATGAAAAGAATTTCGATGATGTCGTTTATCGTGAGACCAGCGGCAAGTATGATCTGATTGCTGGTAACGGTGATGTGACTGCAGCAGAAATTAAACTGATGGAGTTTTTTGCCCGCGAGATTCGTTTGCGCAATGCCCTGGCACCGATTAAAGACGATTATGATTTTATTTTTATCGACTGCCCACCTTCGCTCAACATGCTTACTGTTAATGCTATGTCTGCCGCCGACTCTGTTTTGGTGCCAATGCAATGCGAGTATTATGCACTTGAGGGACTGACGGCGTTAATGGATACCATCAGTAAACTGGCGGCAATGGTCAACCCTGGCTTGTCGATCGAAGGGATCTTACGCACAATGTACGATCCACGTAATCGTTTGGCCAATGATGTATCAGATCAGCTTAAACAGCATTTTGGTGAAAAAGTTTATCGCACTGTTATCCCGCGTAATGTGCGCTTAGCTGAGGCGCCAAGTTTTGGCGCACCTGCAATGTATTATGATAAATCCAGTGCGGGCGCAAAAGCTTACCTTGCTTTGGCTGGGGAAATCATTCGACGAGCTGAACAAACGACTCAGCTAGAGCAAGCTTAAAGGAAATTTTTTAGATGACACCGAAGAAACGAGGATTAGGTAAAGGCTTGGATGCGCTGCTAAGTACCAGCCATGCTGCAGCGAAGAAAAGTGAGCCACAGGGAGCAGCTGATCAGACGACTGGCGATACTGATGATTTAATGAACATTGATATCGAGCAGTTGCAACCTGGTAAATACCAACCTCGTAAAGATATGTCACCTGAAGCGCTCGAAGAGCTTGCTGAATCGATTCGTGCGCAAGGAATTATTCAACCGATTGTCGTGCGTAAAGTCGATAATGGTGGCTATGAAATCATTGCTGGTGAGCGTCGCTGGCGTGCATCACAAATAGCCAAACTCTCGCAAGTACCTTGCATCATTAAACAAGTTCCTGATGAATCAGCTGTCGCTATCGCTCTGATTGAAAACATTCAGCGTGAAGACCTAAATGCCATGGAAGAAGCCATTGCATTAGAGCGTTTGATGAAAGAGTTTGAACTGACTCATCAGCAGATTGCTGATGCCGTGGGTAAGTCACGTACTACCGTGTCAAACCTGTTGCGCTTAAACGGTTTAAATGAGCCTGTTAAGCGCATGCTAGAGTATGGCGATATTGATATGGGCCATGCTAGAGCACTGCTTGCCATTGAAGGTGATGAGCAAACTAATGTCGCTAGATTAGTCAGTGCTAAAGAATTAACCGTTCGCGAAACTGAACGATTAGTTAATAAAACCTTAAATCCTCCCCAAATTGCCGATAAGCCGGCAAAAGATCAGGACGTAGCCCGTCTTGAGAGTCAATTAGTCGAACGTCTAGGTGCAAAAGTATCTATTAGCCATAACCGCAAAGGTAAGGGAAAAGTTGTAATTAACTACCAAGATCTAGCTGAATTAGACGGTATTATTGCTAAAATACGCTAAATGTACTGAGTTAATGCAATATTATGTAATTTTGTGACAACTGTTAATTTTGCACTTTTACACTTTTGGCCATAGATCACGTTAAAAGAGTCGATTTTCCTCACCTTAAACTTGCTTTGAAGGCCCGAAAAGGTATACTTTCGCAAGCTTTTTGTAGCTCGGCAAATTTCGGATATTTGTAATCCGGTCACCGAAACAGAAAGTATGAATGCGGAGAAGATGAATTGAGCAAGGTTTTAGCACGTCGTGGCCGGTGGTCTGCCTATAAGTTGGTTATGATGCAGGCGGTGATGGCTGGGGGTGTTTCGATTGTCTTTTTCGCCGTGTGGGGAGCTCAGTATGGACTATCTGCTTTAGCAGGTGGTGCAATTGCTGTACTCCCTAATTTTGTATTCGCAACCCTCGCTTTTTCCTACACAGGAGCAAGTTCAGCAGGAAAAGTTATGAAAACTTTTTACTGGGGGGAAGCGGTAAAGTTGCTGTTAACCATTGTGATGTTTTCGCTGGTGTTTATAAATATGCAGGTGGTATTCATGCCCTTGTTTGTTTGCTATACCCTAGCGCTGATAGTGCACTGGACAGCTCCTTTATACTTCAAGCAAAGTTAAGTGGGATGAATCATGGCTGCAACTGGTGAAGAGTTAACACCGCAGGGCTATATCCAGCATCACCTTACCAACTTAAGTGTTGGTGAAGGCTTCTGGACGTGGCACATTGATTCATTGTTCTTTTCGGTTGGGCTTGGTGTTCTATTCTTGTGGCTATTCCGCAGCGTTGGCAAAAAAGCAACGACAGGTGTTCCCGGCAAGCTTCAGTGCTTTGTCGAGATGATCGTTGAGTTTGTCGATTCAAGCGTTAAGGAAACCTTCCATGGCCGCAATCCTGTTATAGCACCGTTGGCACTTACTATTTTTGTTTGGGTATTCATGATGAACTTCATGGATATGGTTCCAGTTGACTGGATTCCGGAACTAGCAATGGCTGCTGGTATCCCCTACATGAAAGTGGTACCAACAACTGACTTAAACATTACCTTTAGTTTAGCTTTAGGTGTGTTTGTGATGATTATTTATTACAGCATCAAGGTCAAAGGTGTATCAGGTTTTGTTAAAGAATTGACATTACAGCCTTTTAACCATAAGGCAATGATACCAGTCAACCTCCTATTAGAATCAGTTACTTTGATTGCAAAGCCTATTTCACTAGGTTTGCGTCTGTTCGGTAACTTATACGCAGGTGAGTTGATCTTCATCCTTATTGCGTTGATGTACGGTGCTAACATGGCGTTATCTGCCCTAGGTGTAACATTACAACTAGGTTGGTTAATCTTCCATATTATGGTTATCACTTTACAAGCGTTTATCTTCATGATGCTGACGATCGTATATCTCAGCATGGCACATGAAGATCATTAAGGATTGCTGAAGAATTTTTTTTTAAGCTAAATCACTAACTAACTAAGATTTAGAATACTGGAGATAGAGATGGAAACTGTATTAGGCATGACAGCTATTGCTGTTGCTCTACTGATTGGTATGGGTGCTCTAGGTACCGCTATCGGTTTCGGCCTACTAGGTGGCAAGTTCTTGGAAGGCGCTGCGCGTCAACCAGAAATGGCTCCTATGCTACAAGTTAAAATGTTCATTGTTGCAGGTCTATTGGATGCTGTAACCATGATCGGTGTAGGTATTGCACTATACATGCTGTTTACTAACCCACTGGGTGCAATGCTGTAATAAACGCTTCTGTCTTTAATCTAAATAGGAGGCTGTTGTGAATATCAACGCTACCCTAATCGGTCAGACGGTTGCCTTTATTATCTTCGTGTGGTTCTGCATGAAGTATGTTTGGCCCCCTTTGATGAATGCCATCGAAGAGCGCCAAAAAAGGATTGCCGACGGTTTAGCTGATGCTGACCGTGCCGTGAAAGACCTTGAGTTGGCACAGGCGAAAGCCACTGACCAGCTAAAAGAAGCTAAGGCAACTGCTAACGAAATCATTGAGCAAGCTAATAAGCGTAAAGCTCAGATTGTCGATGAGGCCAAAGCCGAAGCAGACGCTGAGCGCGCTAAAATTATCGCTCAGGGTAAAGCAGAAATTGAAGCTGAACGTAATCGCGTGAAAGAAGACTTGCGTAAGCAAGTTGCTACTCTAGCCATCGCTGGCGCAGAGAAGATCCTTGAGCGTTCGATTGATGAAGCCGCCCACAGTGACATAGTTAATAAACTAGTTGCTGAAATTTGATAAGGGAGTTGAGTTATGGCTGAAATAACCACCATCGCTCGTCCTTACGCAAAGGCAGCGTTTGACTTTGCTATAGAAAACAAAGCAGTAGAAAGTTGGGCAGAAATGCTTAGCTTTGCAGCTCAAGTCAGTGAAAACGAGACGATGAAGCCGCTACTGTCTGGCTCTTTAGCCAGTAACCAGCTCGCAGAACTTTTTATTAATGTTTGTGGTGAGCAGGTCAATGAGCAAGGTCAAAATCTGTTAAAGGTAATGGCTGAAAACGGTCGTTTGGAAGTACTACCTGCTGTTTATGAACTGTTTCATGAGTTCAGCAATGAGTGGGCTAAAGAGGTTGAAGCAACTGTTGTTTCTGCCACTGAGCTTAGCGCAGAGCAACAGCAACAAATTAGTGCTTCTCTAGAGAAACGTCTCACACGCAAAGTTAAGCTGAATTGCAGCGTAGATGCCAGCCTTGTAGCTGGTGTAATTATCACGGCAGGCGACCTAGTCATTGATGGCTCGGTCAGCGGTAAACTAAACCGTCTGTCTGATACGCTGCAGTCGTAATTGGGAGTTTGAGCATGCAACTGAATTCCACTGAAATCAGCGATCTGATTAAACAGCGGATCGAGCAGTTCGAAGTCGTTAGTGAAGCTCGCAACGAAGGTACTATCGTTGCAGTAAGTGACGGCATCATTCGCGTACACGGCCTAGCCGATGTTATGCAAGGTGAGATGATCGAACTGCCTGGTAACCGTTATGCAATCGCGTTGAACTTAGAACGTGATTCTGTAGGTGCCGTAGTTATGGGCCCTTATGCCGACTTGGCAGAAGGTCAAAAAGTAAAAACAACTGGTCGTATTTTGGAAGTTCCAGTTGGCCGTGGTCTATTAGGCCGCGTAGTCAACACTCTGGGTCAACCAATCGACGGAAAAGGACCTATCGACAACGATGGTTTCTCTCCTGTTGAAGTTATCGCACCAGGCGTTATTGAACGTAAGTCAGTAGATGAGCCAGTGCAAACTGGTTATAAAGCCGTTGACTCTATGATCCCAATCGGTCGTGGACAACGTGAATTGGTAATTGGTGACCGCCAGACTGGTAAAACAGCACTAGCGATCGATGCCATTATCAATCAAAAAGACTCTGGCATTAAGTGTGTATACGTAGCGGTAGGCCAAAAAGCTTCTACCATTGCTAACGTAGTACGCAAACTTGAAGAACACGGCGCACTAGCAAACACCGTTGTTGTTGTTGCTACAGCTTCTGAAGCTGCTGCACTACAATACTTGGCACCATACTCTGGTTGTTCAATGGGTGAATACTTCCGTGACCGCGGTGAAGACTCACTGATCGTATATGATGATCTTTCTAAGCAAGCAGTTGCTTACCGTCAGATCTCATTGCTACTTAAGCGTCCACCAGGACGTGAAGCATACCCAGGTGATGTTTTCTATCTTCACTCTCGTCTACTAGAACGTGCTTCACGCGTAAATGCTGAGTACGTTGAGAAGTTCACTAACGGCGAAGTTAAAGGCCAAACTGGTTCTTTGACTGCACTACCGATTATTGAAACTCAAGCGGGTGACGTATCTGCATTCGTACCGACTAACGTAATTTCGATTACCGATGGTCAGATCTTCCTTGAAACTGACCTATTTAACTCAGGCCTACGTCCTGCTGTTAACCCAGGTATCTCGGTTTCTCGTGTTGGTGGTGCGGCTCAGACTAAGATCATCAAGAAACTGTCAGGCGGTATCCGTACTGCACTTGCACAGTATCGAGAGCTTGCAGCGTTCTCACAGTTTGCATCTGACTTAGATGATGCAACACGTGCTCAGCTTGAGCATGGTGAGCGTGTTACCGAACTAATGAAGCAAAAGCAATATGCGCCAATGAGCGTAGCTGATCAGTCTGTGTCTATTTTCGCAGCTGAAAAAGGTTACCTAAAGAGCGTTGAGCTAAACAAGATCGGTGATTTCGAAGCATCTTTGCTCTCTTACATGAACAGCGAGCACGCTGACCTTATGAAGACTATCAACGATAGCGGCGATTATAATGCTGATATCCAAGACGGTCTGAAGGCTGGCCTCGACAAGTTCGTAGAAACCCAAACCTGGTAAAGACACAGAGGTGTCTTAAGGCACCTCAGGTCCAGATTGGAGAGTAAAGATGGCCGGCGCTAAAGAGATTAAAACCAAGATCGCGAGTGTTCAGAACACTCAGAAGATCACATCTGCAATGGAGATGGTTGCCGCGAGTAAAATGCGTAAAGCACAAGATCGCATGGCAGCTAGTCGTCCGTATGCAGAAAATATGCGTAAGGTGATCGGTCACGTAGCGCAAGGTTCTCTCGAATATAAGCATCCTTATTTGGAAGTGCGAGAGGCTAAGCGAGTTGGTTACATTGTAGTGTCAACCGACCGTGGTCTTTGTGGTGGTCTTAACGTCAACCTATTTAAAAAGGTTGTCGCGGACGTGAAGAAGCAACGTGAAGCTGGTGCAGAAGTCGAATTCTGCCCGATTGGCGCACGAAGCGTACAATTCTTCAATAGCTTTGGCGGTAACGTATCTGCTCATGCTTCAGGTCTAGGTGATGCTCCGGCATTATCAGATTTGATCGGAACAGTGCGTGTCATGCTAGAAGCATACAACGAAGGCAAGCTAGACCGTCTGTACGTAGTATTCAACAAGTTTGTGAATACTATGAGCCAGACGCCTGTGATCGAACAGCTGCTACCTTTGCCTAAGTCAGAAGAAGATGAGATTGCTCATCACTGGGATTACCTATACGAGCCAGATCCAAAAGAACTTTTGGACACATTGTTGGTACGTTATGTGGAATCTCAAGTTTACCAAGGTGTTGTTGAAAACATCGCATCTGAGCAAGCAGCCCGTATGGTTGCTATGAAAGCTGCGACAGACAATGCTGGCGAACTTATCGATGACTTGCAGTTGGTCTACAACAAAGCCCGTCAGGCTGCGATTACGCAAGAACTGTCGGAAATTGTTTCAGGGGCCGCAGCAGTTTAGGCTAGGTAACGAATACAAGTTTTAGAGGATTAATCATGAGCACAGGTACTGTTGTCCAAGTAATTGGCGCGGTTGTGGACGTTGAGTTTCCACATGATGCCGTACCTCAGGTTTATGACGCTCTAGAGATCAAAAGTGAAGGCTTGGTGCTGGAAGTTCAGCAGCAACTTGGTGGTGGTGTAGTTCGTACCATCGCTATGGGTTCTTCAGATGGTCTGCGTCGTGGTCTTGAGGTAGAAAACACAGGTTCACCTATTACTGTTCCGGTTGGGGATAAAACCCTTGGCCGTATCATGAACGTACTAGGTCAACCGATTGATGAAGCGGGTGAAATTGGTGAAGAAGATCGTTATGAGATTCACCGTGAAGCGCCTTCATATGAAGATCAATCAAACACAACTGAACTTCTAGAAACTGGTATCAAGGTAATCGACCTTGTATGTCCGTTCGCTAAGGGTGGTAAAGTTGGTCTGTTTGGTGGTGCGGGTGTTGGTAAGACCGTTAACATGATGGAACTTATTAACAACATCGCAAAAGCACACTCTGGTTTGTCAGTATTCGCCGGTGTAGGTGAGCGTACTCGTGAGGGTAACGACTTCTACTACGAGATGGAAGAATCTGGCGTACTCGACAAAGTGGCCATGGTATATGGTCAGATGAACGAGCCTCCAGGAAACCGTCTTCGCGTGGCACTAACCGGTCTAACTATGGCTGAGAAGTTCCGTGACGAAGGTAAAGACGTACTATTGTTCGTCGATAACATCTATCGTTACACCTTGGCAGGTACCGAAGTATCTGCACTGCTAGGCCGTATGCCATCAGCAGTAGGTTACCAGCCAACATTGGCTGAAGAGATGGGTGTACTTCAGGAGCGTATTACATCGACTAAGACAGGGTCTATTACCTCTGTTCAAGCGGTATACGTACCTGCGGATGACTTGACGGATCCGTCACCAGCAACAACCTTCGCTCACTTAGATGCGACAGTTGTATTGTCACGTAACATTGCTTCGCTAGGTATTTACCCAGCGGTTGACCCATTGGATTCGACTTCACGTCAGCTAGATCCACAGGTTGTTGGCCAAGAGCATTATGACGTAGCAAGTGGTGTGCAGACTGTACTTCAACGCTATAAAGAGCTAAAAGATATCATCGCGATTCTAGGTATGGACGAATTATCTGATGAAGATAAGACTACTGTATCTCGTGCTCGTAAGATTGAAAAATATCTTTCACAGCCTTTCTTCGTAGCAGAAGTATTCACCGGCTCTCCAGGTAAGTACGTTGCACTTAAAGACACGATTCGTGGCTTTAAAGGCCTATTGGAAGGTGAGTTTGACCACATTCCAGAGCAAGCGTTCTACATGGCTGGTTCAATCGACGAAGTTGTTGAACGAGCTAACAAAAAATAAGCAAGCGTCAGCTTGATATTTTAAGGAGAACCGATGGCAGCCATGACAGTACATCTTGATATTGTAAGTGCAGAAAGCAGCATCTATTCAGGTCTTGTAGCACACCTACAAGTAACTGGTTCAGAAGGTGACTTAGGTATTATGCCTGGTCACGCGCCACTGCTAACACATATCAAACCTGGCATGGCGCGCATCGTCAAGCAAGATGGGAAAGAAGAAGTGTTTTACCTTTCAGGTGGTATCCTGGAAGTGCAACCTTCATCTGTATCCGTATTGGCTGACGTAGTAATGCGTGCCGATGATATTGACGAAAAAGCGGCTGAAGAAGCTAAGCGTCGTGCGGAGGCCGCTATGGCTGACGCAGGTGCTGACTTTAACTATGCCGCAGCAGCGATTGAGCTAGCTCAAGCTGTTGCTCAGCTTCGCGTTGTCGAGACCATCAGAAAGAACATTGCCAGATAAGGTTATTGTTTGAGAAAAAAGGCGGTCACTTAGGTGAGCGCCTTTTTTGTATCTGCCACATCTTTATTAAAAGTCATGGGGTCAGTTTTAGTATTTGTATATGTTGAGTGATCAATACATATAACAGCTAACTAATTATAAATTCTAGCAGCTTGTGTATGAGTACTCTCCCTCAAGCAGCGTGTGAATACTAATTCGCTAAGTCGCCTTTGACCGCTATCTGCTTCGCTTTTCCAGACTAATTCCGTTAAAATCAGCCGATAAAATAATCCCTATATTATTGGGGTTCTCGTATATGTTAATTAGCACCAGCTCAAGGATATCTCCATGGCATTGAATGTAGTGATTTTGGCCGCAGGTAAAGGAACCCGCATGCGTTCAGATCTTCCCAAAGTATTGCACCCTATTGCCCACAAGAGCATGGTGCAACATGTTATCGATACTGCGCATCAAGTCGGAAGCGATGCCATTCAATTGGTTTACGGATATGGTGCCGAGCAGTTAAAGGCAAGATTAGGCGAACAGCAACTCAATTGGGTACTACAAGCCGAACAATTAGGTACAGGACATGCTGTTGCGCAAGCTAATGACAATATTCATGACGATGATACAGTATTAATTCTCTACGGTGATGTACCGCTTATTCAAGCTGCTACGCTTGAATCTTTGCTGGCAGCTCGCGAAGCCAATGGCTTGGCAATTCTTACGGTAAACTTACCTAATCCGACAGGTTACGGCCGTATAGTACGTGAGCAAGGTAGTGTAGTGGGTATTATTGAGCAAAAAGATGCCACCACTGAACAGCTCGCGATTAGCGAGATCAATACCGGTATTATGGCGGCGCCGGGTAAGCAACTTAAAAACTGGCTAGGACAACTATCATCTGATAATGCTCAAGGCGAATACTATTTAACAGACATCGTAGCCATGGCTCACAAAGATGGAGTTGCAATTACCACTGCTCAGCCGCAGTCAGCGGTTGAAGTTGAAGGAGCCAATAACCGGGTACAATTGGCACAACTTGAGCGAGCTTATCAAGCACGGGCAGCAGAGCAGCTTATGCTAGATGGCGCTAATCTAAGGGACCCTGCTCGTATTGATATTCGCGGCGATGTCAGTGTCGGTATGGACGTTATGATTGATGTAAACGTGGTTATCGAAGGCACTGTGACTATCGGTAATAACGTAGCTATTGGTGCAGGCGCGATTTTGATTGATTGCGATATTGCAGACAATGCAGTTATTAAGCCCTATTCGATCATCGAAAGCGCAAAAGTGGGCGTTGATGCCAGTGCAGGCCCGTTTGCGCGTTTACGTCCTGGTGCTGAGCTAAAACAAGATGCGCATATTGGTAATTTTGTTGAGATGAAAAAGGCAGTGTTGGGAGAAGGTTCTAAAGCGGGCCATTTAGCTTATATTGGTGATGCCCAAGTGGGTGCCGGTGTGAACATTGGTGCAGGAACCATTACTTGTAACTATGATGGCGCGAATAAACACCTTACGGTCATTGAAGATAATGTATTTGTAGGCAGTGATACTCAACTTGTCGCGCCTGTGACTATTGGTAAAGGCGCGACTTTAGGCGCTGGCTCAACCATCACTAAAGATGTTGGCCAAGATGAATTAGTGATCACCCGCACTAAACAGCGTCATATTAGCGGCTGGCCTCGTCCTGTAAAAAACAAGAAATAAAGTTTATTTTATCGACAAAACTCAACAAAGCGATGTGGTAACACATCGCTTTTTTCGTTTGTTGTGTATCCGTTGCAAACTGTTAGTTCGATGCGGTTTTATTCATACAATATAGTTTTTATTTAGTAAATTAGTAGTAGATCACACCAGTTTGTAAATTTCCGTAAAGAAACTTAAATAAAAACAATTCTCATTTATATTGCTGCCAACTTAGATTGTTTCAGGTCATTTTGGGGTTGTATATGTCATTTAAATATTCGGCAATTGGTCTTGCCGTTGTTTCTGCAATTGCAAGTTTTTCAGCTGTCGCAGAAGATCAACAAAGTTCTATTAAAGAAACCAATATTGAGCGTATTACCGTTACTGGACGTACCTTTAACGATTATAAAGTGGGTAGTTCATCGGGCGCGATGCGTGGCGATATTGATTTAATGGATACACCTCAATCTGTCGCAGTCATTCCAGATTTTGTTACCGACGAGCAGTTAGCCACTAACCTTTCTGAAGTACTAGTTAATGACTCTAGTGTGACCAGTGGTAGTGAAAAGTGGAACCGTCAAGTATTTAACATTCGTGGTTTTGAGCTTTCATCTGGTTCAGGCTATTTAATTAATGGTCAGCAGCAGTGGTCTCACTATGTACAGCCGATTGAAACTCTACAGCAAGTAGAAGTGCTAAAAGGCCCATCAAGTATGCTTTATGGTCAATCAGGTCCAGGTGGCTTGATCAACATGGTGACCAAAAAGCCAACTTACGAAAATATGTTTGAGTTAGGCTTTGATACAGATGAATACGGCTCAACACGTTTCCAACTTGATGCGGGTGGCGCATTAAATGAATCGGAAACGATTCGTTATCGTACCGTATTAGTTAAACAAGATGATCAATATTGGCGTGAATATCAAGATGGTAGCAACCAAGAGCGTGACCGTTGGTTAGGCTATTTAAATCTTGAGTTTGATATTACTGATGATTTGATGTTGTCACTTAAGTATGACCACACCCAAGATAAAACCGGTATCGACCGCGGTGGATGGTTAGACAGCGATGGTGAGCTTATTGGTGGTAAAGATATCATTTGGGATCAGCCATGGGCCTTCACTGATAACACTATTTCTAATTTGGGCGCAGAGCTAACTTATCACTTATCGGATGATTGGAAAGTAAAAGCGGGCTATAACGATCAGCAGTTTAATCGTCAGCGTCTAGATTCATCGCCATCTTACACTGAAGATGCAATGGAGAACGGGTATACCATCAACCCATTTGACCGTTACGATGATTGGCAACATAAAACCGGCTATGTCGATTTCACCGGTACTGTTAGTACAGGCAATATTGAGCATCAATTGTTAATTGGTGCCAATATGCTTGACTATTACTATGGCCAGTTAAGAGACATGGGTGATTCTGTCACTGTTATGCCAGGTCAGCCAGTGCCAAGACCTGATGTTGATTACCGCAATGACGACACTAAATCTGAAAGTGATTACAAACATTACGGTTTCTACGTTCAAGATTTAATTACCATTAATGATAACTGGCAGGTACTTGCTGGTGTGCGTTATGACGAGCAAAAGAAAGACGGTGCGGGCAATAATAGCTATGCAGTGTCGCCAAAATTTGGTGTGATCTATTCTCCAGCATCAAACGGTAGCATTTACGTCAACTATTCAAAGAGTTTTACCCCGCAGGGTACGGTCAATGATGAGCAAGACGTGAATGATGGTTTGAACTTAGACCCAGAATATGGCGAACAGTATGAAATAGGTACCAAGTGGGAACTGCTCGATGGTAGCTTATTATTAACTGGTGCAGTGTTTGATATCACGGTTTCAAACGTCACTGTTACTGAGCAGCTGGAAACACCTATCGGTGATAAAGATTCTATTACCACACAATCTGGTGAACAGCGTCATAAAGGTTTCGAAATGGGCGCTCAAGGTCAGTTAAGTGAAAAGTGGTTCATGACTGGTTCGATGATGTTCCTTGATGCTGAATATGTGCGTCCAGAACAAGACAGTTTAAATGGTAAAACACCTGTCGATGCGCCTGAGTGGTCAGCTAATATCTGGACACGTTATGAAATGACCGACAATCTCGCATTCAACTTTGGTGCGGTTTATGTTGGAGAGCGCTTTGCAAATACTAGCAATACTATCGTAAAAGACGATTATGTACGTTTCGACTTAGGTGCGGCATATACCATGGATATCATGGGTAGCGATGTCAGTGTTCGTATGAACGTCAAAAACCTGTTTGATACCGATTATTTAGCTGGCGGTACTAACAATGATGTTACTGTTGGTGAAGGTCGTCACGTTAGCTTAGCACTACAAGCTAAATTCTAAACTAACGAAATAATTTACTAAAAAGCGTCTATCTTTTGATAGGCGCTTTTTTTGTTTGAAACTTAAAATTATAGCTGTTTTATTTGCTATTAAGTTTCGAGTGAATATAATTATCTTTCGAAACGAAACTTAAGTAAGTAACTTATGGCAAAACGTAACACTCAGCAACGTCGACATACTATTGTCAGCTTAGTTAACGAGCACGGTGAAGTGCATGTTGATGAGCTAGCCAGTCGCTTTGATACTTCAGAGGTTACCATTCGTAAAGACCTTGCCGCGTTAGAAGCCAATGGCCTACTACTGCGACGTTATGGCGGCGCGGTGCTAGTGCCGCAAGAGATGACTCAGCATAGTAGCGATAATCTCAATAGTAACAAGTTAGCGATAGCCAACAGCGCGGCCGAACTTATTCGCGACCACAATCGCATTATCATTGATAGTGGCAGCACGACTTCTGGGCTTATTCAATTATTAAATAATAAGCGTGGGTTGGTAGTGATGACCAATTCCCTACAGCTAGCCAGTGCAGTTCATGAACTTGAGCATGAACCCACATTGCTTATGACCGGCGGCACCTGGGACCCACGCTCAGAGTCGTTCCAAGGCCAAGTGGCTGAGCAAGTATTACGGTCTTACGATTTTGATCAGTTGTTTATTGGGGCGGATGGTATTGACTTAAACCGTGGCACGACGACCTTTAATGAGCTGACCGCATTGAGCCGCGTTATGGCGGAAGTATCACGTGAAGTGATTGTGATGGTTGAGTCCGACAAAATAGGTAAGCGTATTCCTAATCTAGAACTCGATTGGAAACAAATCAATACCTTAGTTACCGATGATCGTATTAGTCAGGCAGTGATTAACCAAATTATATCGCAAGGGGTGCACGTCATTACCGCACCCTATGCTAGTTAAGCTTTTATTTTATATAGGTAGATAGATATGTGTGGAATAGTAGGCGCTGTTGCGCAGCGTGATGTCGCTGAGATATTAATTGAAGGTTTGCGCCGTTTAGAATATCGCGGTTATGATTCTGCCGGGGTGGCCGTGATTAACGGAGGCGAGCTACTGCGAACTCGACGTGTTGGTAAAGTGCAAGAGTTGTCTGCAGCAATTGAGAGTGAGCCTTTAGCTGGCGGTACCGGTATCGCTCATACCCGCTGGGCAACCCACGGTGAGCCTAATCAGTCAAATGCACACCCACATATCTCAGCTGATACGATCGCCGTTGTTCATAATGGTATTATTGAAAACCATGTGAAATTACGGGAAATGCTCAAAGGGTTAGGTTATTGCTTTAGCTCAGATACCGATACTGAAGTGATTTGCCATTTAGTGCATCACGAGCTTAAAAGTCATAGCAGTTTACTTGCTGCGGTGCAGGCCACAGTTAAGCAGCTTGAAGGCGCTTACGGCACCGTCGTTATCGATAAGACTGACAATGAGCGAATGATCGTAGCGCGTAGTGGTAGTCCGTTAGTTATTGGCTATGGTCTTGGTGAACACTTTGTTGCTTCTGATCAGTTAGCTTTGCTGCCTGTTACTCGCTCATTTGCCTTTTTAGAAGAAGGAGATGTGGCGGAAGTCACCCGTCGTGAGGTCAATATTTTTGATGTCGATGGTAATGCGGTCACTCGTGAAATTAAAGAATCAGAAGTGACTCATGATGCTGGTGATAAAGGTGAATATCGTCACTACATGCTAAAAGAAATTTACGAGCAACCACGTGCATTAGCCAATACTTTAGAGGGAAGAATTGCTGCTGGCCAAGTATTGGATAGCGCCTTTGGTGACAATGCTGAGAAGTTGCTTAAAGATATCAAACATGTGCAAATTATTGCCTGTGGTACCAGCTATCATGCTGGCATGGCAGCACGTTATTGGTTAGAAGACTGGGCAGGTGTGTCTTGTAATGTCGAGATTGCGTCAGAATTTCGCTATCGTAAATCACACCTGTTTCCAAACAGCTTGCTGGTGACTATCTCTCAGTCAGGCGAGACCGCTGACACGTTAGCAGCCCTGCGCCTTGCCAAAGAGATGGGCTATAAAGCTACCATGACGATTTGTAATGCACCTGGTTCATCCTTAGTGCGTGAGTCAGATATGGCTTACATGATGAAGGCAGGGGCTGAAATTGGTGTTGCTTCAACTAAAGCCTTTACTGTACAGCTAGCGGGTCTGTTAATGCTTACCGCAGTTGTTGGACGTAACAATGGTATGGATGAAGGACTGCAAGCTCAGATCACTCAAAGTTTACAGTCTATGCCAGCAAAAGTTGAGCAAGCCTTGGGTTTAGATGATGCTATTGCTGAACTTGCAGAAGATTTTGCTGATAAACATCATGCGCTATTCTTAGGCCGCGGGGATCAATACCCGATTGCAATGGAAGGTGCATTAAAGCTAAAAGAAATTTCATACATCCATGCCGAAGCTTATGCTTCTGGTGAGCTTAAACATGGTCCGTTAGCCCTGATTGATGCTGATATGCCAGTGATCGTGGTTGCGCCAAACAATGAGTTGCTTGAGAAGCTTAAATCGAACGTCGAAGAAGTACGTGCTCGTGGTGGTTTGATGTATGTATTTGCTGATCGAGATGCCCAATTTGAATCCGATGACACCATGAAGGTTATTCCGGTGCCCCATTGTGATGAGTTTATGGCGGCCTTGATTTACACCATCCCCATGCAGCTATTGTCTTATCACGTGGCTTTGATAAAAGGCACGGATGTGGATCAGCCGCGTAATTTAGCTAAGTCGGTGACGGTTGAATAATAGATAAATACTAAAATAACAAATATTGTCGTCGGACAATAAAGATTGAAACTAAACAATAAAGTTTGAAACTGAGACATTAAAGTTGAAAACTTTTAAGGCCCGGTTAAACTGATTAAAAGTTAACCGGGTTTTTGTTATGGCAAAATCAAAGTACGTTTTAACTGAAAAGCAAATCATCAAGCGGGTTAAAGAAGGTCGAGGTGCAGGAAGGCTCTCTAGTTATAAACCGTGGTTGTATGTTCATGAGGTACCTTCGGAAGGTCGATCTCAGCGAGTCTACTCTCATCTAACTAGCCGGATTCATCATGTACTATCGGATCTTGAGTTCGCAGTATTTCTCCTTCTAGACCATAACCCTGCCGTAACAGATATTCGTGAGCAGTTTCCACTAAACAGAGATGACACCCTTAATATTTCCAAGGAAGGTCAGCTTTGGCACCCTTCGCAAGGAAGGGTAAACCTTGTCATGTCCTCAGATTTTTTGGTTAACACTACTTCTAAAACTCAGCCTAAATTTGCTATTCAAGCAAAGTACTCCAAAGATTTAAATGACCCAAGAACCATTGAAAAGCTTGAAATAGAACGCCGTTATTGGCAGCTAAAAAAAATTCCCTGGTTCCTCGTAACAGATAAAGAGATAGACAAAATAGTCGTATCGAATATTGAGTGGCTATACGGGGTTAAGGGGTACTTTGATGAATTAATTACCGATGAGCTTTTGCTGACCTTTAAACACATGAAAGCGTATTTTTCTCAGACTCCTGACCGGAAAGTAGTTGAAATTGCGAAAGAATATGAGTTGACCTTTGGACAAAAGCTAGGCGACTCTATGTTCGATCTTCGATTGATGTGTGCTGCTAGGCTTATCACGTTTGATATTCGTTATCCTTTTCATAGCTTGCGAGCAGGAGACCTTGTATTTAGAGGTGTAGCTTTTGATGAGGGGCACAGCTATGTGGCGAATTAATGAAACCCTATCATTTGATGGCAAGCCTTATCGCATTCTTTTTACTGAGACAAGCTACTTCTATTGGATTGCTATTGATGAGAATAAAGGTTTACCTGAAAGAGTCTATTTCGATGAATGCTGTAACTGGACTGATGAGGGGCGTTTAGAAAAGATCCCTGACCCCTATTCATACCTCCAAGGTGAATCTTGGGACCAAACATCTAGTAATTACTTGGAAAGCCAACGCAACTATGAACTGATAAAGCCTATCGTTGAAGGCGAAGGGGCATTTGACAAGCGAGTTCGAGCGAGCAGGCTTAATCAGGTTATTGCTAAATCGGGTAAAGGCAAACCTACGCTCTATAGACTCTTGAGGCGCTATTGGCAAAGAGGACAGATGAAGAATGCTCTTTTGCCTGATTACAAAAATTCTGGCGCAGGTGGAAAAAGAAGAAACTTCACGACTAGCAAAGCTGGTAGACCGAGGATATATGGTATTGGTCGCGGAGAGCCAGTAACCGACAGTGTCAGAAAGCAATTTCGAATCATTTGTGATAAGTATTTGATGAACGATAAAGGCTTTTCAGTTCGATACTCTTATATCAAGTTTACTAAGGCTTACAAGCTCAAACATCCTGATGCTGAAGAGTATGAAATTCCGACGCTTCGCCAGTTTCAATACTTTTACAAAACCGAATATACAAAGGCCACTCAGCTCACGGTTCAGACGCCTCAAGGAAATTACAAAAAAGATGTTAGGCCACTTCATGGTACTGCTACCGAACAAGCGTTAGGCCCAGGCAGTCGATATGAAATTGATGCCACCATCGCCGATATTTATCTAGTAGATGGCGATGACCCAGATAAGGTTATCGGTCGACCGACTATTTATATGGTAATTGATGTTTTTAGCCGCATGGTTGCTGGCTTTTATATCGGTTTTGATAACCCTTCTTTTCCCGTTGCAATGAAGGCTCTGATATGCAGCTTTGATAGCAAAGTAAAAGCCTGCGCAGAATATGGAATAGATATTTCTGAAGAGCAGTGGCCATGTGTAGGTATTCCCGATGTTCTGCTAGCCGATCGCGGTGAATTGATGAGCCATCAAGCAAATTATTTGGTTGATGCTATAGGAGTCCGTCTTGAAAGTGCTCCCCCTCGACGGGGTGATGCTAAAGGCATTGTCGAGAGATCATTTGGGACGCTACAGGCTAAGTTTAAGCCCTATATGCCAGGTGTCGTAACTGGTAACAAGGTTAAGAAGCACGGTGAAAAAGATTATAGGGTTGAGGCTGCTGTGGCGAGATCTGACTTTGTTGAGATATTGCTCTATTCAATACTTGCTCACAACTTAAATAAACCTATAGAAAAGTATGATCGTTCTCCTGATATGCCAGAAAGCCTTCCCTCTATTCCAATTGAGCTTTGGAAGTGGGGGCTTCAGCATCGTACTGGTCGTTTACGATCCATTGATACGGATATTGCAAAAATACTGTTGTTACCTCGTCAAAAAGTCACTGTATCTGAATTGGGCATAAAGTTATGGGGGTTAACCTACACAGGAAAAGAAATAATTCAGACAGGTTGGATGCACCGCTCTTCGGAAGTCACTAGACCTAAAAAACTATTTGCAGCTTATGAGCTTGGGTCTGCCAATCACATATATCTGTTTGCTGAAGAAGGAAAAAACACATTTTGGGTTTGTGATCTTTCTAGTCGAAGTAGAGAGTTCCGAGATCTAACTTGGTATCAAGTATGGGAACGTCAAGCGGCTCAAAAACAGACTTTGGCTGAAGCTAACTATCAATTTGTACCAGTAGAACGGGATTTTGATGACCTTCTTGAAAAGAAACTGAAAAAGGCTAAAAAGAATCGTAAAACTAGTACATTGAGCAACGTGCAAAAGATAAATGAGATTAAAGACAATAAACGGAATGCGCGAGAGCAAGAGAGAAAGGAATTAGCAATACAGCCCGCGAGGGCAAAACAAGAAGAAGTCGCGCCGATTATACCTATACATGGAGAGGAGGAAAGCTATCAACTGCCTGACTTCATACCGGAGCTTTTTGATGATGGGGATGATAACTGATGAAGAAAAAACAAGATCATCATGTAGTTGCCGTCTATCAAAGTGCAACACTCTCAGCTTATCGAGATAACCCGCTGATAGAAGCATTACCACCGATAAATAGCTTCTTGGACGACTCGAGTGCTCTAAAGGGTTCGTTAAAGTGTACAGTGGAAGATATTCATCGAAATAGTATTGAGAGAGCGCATAGTATCTGTTGTGTTATCGATGATTTTTTCCAGCCCCTCAGTCAGCACATTCAGTTGCATGAACGATTGTCATTGATGATACGGCGTGGCTATGTTGGAAGAAACCCCGAAACAGGTGACTGGGCAAGACATATACAAAATGGTTACGAGCGTGTTTTATCTGGTGATTTGAAAGCGATAAAGTTCACGGAAGTTAGTTCTACAGCCCAAAGCATGACATTGATTGGATGTAGCGGAAATGGCAAAACAACAGCGATCAAGCAGCTTTTGTCGTTATACCCTCAAGTTATTTACCACCCTGACAGAAATCTTGAGCAAGTCGTTTATCTAAAAATTGACTGTTCCCATGATGGATCTCTTAAAGAGCTATGTTTGAACTTTTTTCGCGCGATGGATCGGGCATTGGGAACATCTAACTACGAAAGACAATACTCGATGAGCAAAAGGCCCAGTATTGAAACACTTTTGGCTGCAATGGCCCAAGTTGCAAATGCTCACGCCGTAGGTGTTCTTATTATTGATGAAATACAGCACCTTAGCCGTTCTCGTTCTGGTGGCTCTGAGAAAATGCTCAATTTCTTTGTGACATTAGTTAATACCATTGGCCTTCCGGTTATTTTGGTTGGAACACCACGAGCCCGCAAGATATTTGAGGCTGATATGAGATCCGCAAGGCGAGGTTCTGGCCTTGGTGCTATTTTTTGGGATCCAATGGAAGAAGGAAGAGAGTGGAAAGCACTCACGGATAAGTTATGGACCCTTCAATGGCTACAAAAACGTGATGAGGTGTTGTCGGATGACATTCGCTCTTTATGGTTTGACCTTAGTCAAGGTGTTCTAGATATCGTGGTTAAGCTATATGTATTGTGTCAGTTGAGAGCAATAGCAACAAAGGTAGAAAGGATAACGCCCAAATTAATGAAACAGGTCTATGAGGATGAATTAAAACCTGTTCATCCAATGCTCGCAGCTTTGCGATCTGATGATGTTCAAAAAATGATTAATTTTTCAGATCTTAAACTTAGCGATACAGATAAGAGACTACTCGAATTGCAAAAGCAGGTTGCAGAAACTGTACAACAAACACCCGAAGAGTTTGCATATCAGCAGCTCAGAACCGAGGAAGAGCGGCGCGTATATATGGCCTTAAAAGACGAGTTTAATTCAACGCTTTTAGCTCCTGTAATACGACAGCTGTTTGACCTAAATCCAGACTTGACATGGATTAGCTTACTGCCACTGGTACATGATCAACTCACTAACCCTGAACAGTTACAAACTAAAAAAGAGGCTAAACCAAGTAAAGGTAAAAGAGCATCAGCAATTAAACAGACTCTGTGGCATACCCTTGATAGTGAGGACCTGAGATTTATTTACTCTCAATCTGACTCTGATAGTGAAGTATATACTGCAATGTCGAGGTCTGCTTTGATTCTAGACATTCAGTCATTGCTAGAAAAGGCGGTTTAATATTGCACTGCTTCCCTGTCCCATACCCAGATGAATTAATCTATAGCTTGGTGGCTAGAGCTGGAGTTCGCAGTGCTATAACAAGTTCAAAACAGCTATTAAATGAAGTGTTTGGTGACAGAAAAGTGATTGCATCAATTGACCTACCTAGTCATTTGGCGTCGATATCAGAGCAGTTAGTCAACACGGGACGATTTGATGTCCAACAGCTTATTTATGAGCATACCATGTTTCCGATTTACGCTCCTTTTGTTGATGAAAGTATCAGGGTTAGAGCTATGGAACGAATGGAATATTCCTCTAAAGGCGCTGTTCATTTAATGCTAGGGGCCCCTGCTTCTATTGTAAAAACATCGGATAATTTTCGTGTTTGCCTTACTTGTGTTGCAGAGCAAAAGCAAAGATATGGGGAAAGTTATTGGTCTCGATTGTGGTTCTTGCCATCTTTGCCTTACTGCCTTGAGCACGGCCTTCTGAATAAATCGAAAACCTCTTACCATGATAGTCGGCACATGTACCATGCATGTGACCGAATACAATGTCAGCCTTTCTTATGTAACGATAACAATAAAACAGTGCAGCAGTTTGCTTACTTAGCAAGTAAAGCTCAAGAGGTAATGCGCTTACCTGCTCAAAGGTCCCCTAGTCAGCATCAATGGAGTCTTTTCTACAATCATCTAGCATACGATTTTGGATGCGGAATAGGTTCTAAACAGGTTGCTCACGATAAGGTTGCAGACTTAGTTGTCAGCAAGATCGTTACCCCAGAGCTAACCATTAATTCTGATAGAGGGACAAATTGGCTTCGCACGATATTTCGCCGTCATCGTAAAGCTTTTAGCTACCTTCAGCACTTGACGGTTTGGTCTGCTTTTATTCCTGAAATGTCGGTTGGTGAAATCATCAAAGACGTAAAATCGAAAGAGAGAGTGACGGTATCTCTCCCGAAGGACAATGCTTATCTTGTGCCAAATCCAAGTGAAGAAAAACGTAAGCTATGGCGTAACTTAATAGGTAAGGCCCCTATTAAGAAAGCACGCAAACTTCCAGGTGGTGGTGGACTGTATGCTTGGTTGTACCGAAATGATAGAGACTGGTTATTGGCTTTCAATCGAGTTCATCAATCCCAATCGCATGCAAGGCAGAAAAAAGTAGATTGGAGCGCAAGAGACCGATTACTAACCAAGCAGCTACTAAGGGTTGTTGAACGATTAGATACTGTTATAACCGGCCCACGAAGAAGCAAAAATTTCTTACTCAAACAGTTAGATGACGATTACAGCTATGGTTCGGTGAGCAAAAAACTGAACTTATTACCCTTGCTATCTTTTGCTTTGAACCGGTATCAAGAAAGTGTCGTTGAGTTTCAAGCTCGGCGCCTGGCAATGGTTGTAATTGCAAAGTCGCAAACAGGATCAAAAATGAGTCGCTGGCAGTTGATGCGTTCAGCAAGTCTTCCCAAAGAGAGAATACTACCAGTTATCGCCGATTTACTTGGTTGGGTAACTACAGGATCAGATTGCAAATAAGGAAATTATATGGGAGCAAGATTTTACAAGTGTGACGATGATGTGCGCATAGTCCATACAGGTAAAATATTAGTACGAACAAGTGATTCATCTTATCGGCCTTCAATTGAGGTTTGGTGCTACCCCCCTCAGCAGAAAAATAATTTTCATGCGACTGCATTTTCTAACGTCCCTGCTTTGTATCGAGGAAAAATAATTAATCAACGAGGATTATCAGAAGGTTACGATAAACGAGGGCGTCATAAATTTAGAAGTAATGAGTTGTTTCGACACAGTAGCTTGAGTGAGTTCCCCGACTCAGAGTCAGCAGAGTCTTTAAGAAAGAAAGAGTCAGAGCAACATGCATTTGTTTTAGACCGAGGCGCTGCCCCTAAACTGATTATTCCTCAGCTAGAATTGGCAAGGGTCCTATTTTATGCCAGCTCTTACTTATCGCGAGCGTCATTAATGTCTTCTCGTTTGCTTACAGACTTTAAGGTCGAAGTTAACACTAAGGAGGACTATGCCAATATCGAAGTGTTGCAAACATCAAACTTTCCCCCTTCGGCATTCAATGATTCAGCAACAAGAGCAATGTTGAGCTGGTTACTTATTGATAGTAATGCAAAGCGTTCATTTGAGTCGATTTTTAGATATTTCAACGTCGAAAAGGATCGAGATGTCTCAGCGGGGTATAAGCGTTGGCTATTTCACTTTGACCCGCCACAAATGTCTGGGTGGTCTTTCTCATATGACGGCAGGCTTGACGCAAGTGGCCGTTACTTTTTGGTTGAAAAGATAACGGATATTGAAATTAATGCTCAAATGCCCTCTAGGGTCCATTTCCATAACTCGTCATTTACGCACCCAGATGAAGGCCAAGAGCCAACGAGTGGTGGTGAAGGCCCTGAACAGTATGAGCGCCCGGAAGATCATATTATCGATGATGATCGCGAGGCGTCTAATGCTAACCAAGCATTTTTGCTAGGTGAAAATACTTGCTCAGTAAGGTTTAAAAATTGTTTTTCAACATCGAAAACAACTGCGCCCAAAAGGAGTCATCGGCCAGATAGTTGTCAAGAAAAACACAAGAAAGCAAGTGATACGGTAAGTACCAATGAGCCTGGTAGTATTGGCGAGATACCTTCTGCAGATATAGGCGGAGGGACGCAAGATTGCACTGATAAATCAGAGGAATACGCCTCACGTTTTACGGCTTTTAACATGATGGTGCAAATGCTTGAGGAAAAATACGCCTGCACAATCATTGATTCCTACACTCATGAATTAGATCAGGTTGGGCGCAGTAAATGCCACTTGATTGACTCTGGCGCAAAAAGAACTATTCGTTGCGTTGTAGTTGAACGGAACGGTCATGTGAATTACTTGCTTGAGGTTGATGTTACAGGGTTAAGTAAATGGCTTTCTACTAAATGCATTCGGCAGATTGATACTAGCAATTGGAAAGAGCAGTTCGCGCTAATCAAGAGAGGTGTGGTGACGAAGTCTCTGGGGTGGCCAACACTAGAGATGGACGGCATGTTTGGCTTCAAAAAGCATATTGGCATTTCTCATCCTAAGTCAATTGAAGGACATCCTACAGGTATTCCGATGGAATCAATTCTTGATTGGGCCGGTAGAGTAGCAAGCAAGCTTTGAAGCTAATCAGTTAGCCATGTATATGGAATATAAACATTGTACTCAAGTGTGCTTTTAGCTAATTTATATAAATTAGCTAAAAGCATCTGTTTATATGTATATCTAAGGCACCATCACATGACCGAACAAGCCATTTTTAACAGCATCAAAAAAGCCTTAAATGATGCGCCGCGTAATCAATACACCGCAGAGTTACACCTGCAAATGATCAAATACGCAGATGAGCTGAAATCCATTACAGCCAAAGAGTTCTGTGAAGGTGTAGGTCTTAAAAGCAGCTTTGGCACAGAGTTTAGCAAAATGCGTAATCTCACCCAGCGACTACGCGCAGCCGGCCTCGACACTCAATTACTTTAATACATTTTCTTAGCTGCTTGACCTTATAAACAGTCGAGTCGTCTATCTATAGTCAAATAATTTTCAGGAGTGAACCTTTCATGGATCACAGCGTACACAACAAACTTATCTCATTTATCTGGTCTATTGCAGACGACTGCCTGCGTGACGTTTATGTTCGTGGTAAATACCGTGATGTTATCTTGCCAATGGTGGTATTGCGCCGTTTAGATACCTTGCTAGAGCCAACAAAAGAGGCGGTACTAGCAGAAGTTAAGTTTCAAACCGAAGAGATGGAAGCCACGGAGCTTGATGATGCGCCACTAATGGCGGAGTCTGGTTACGTGTTTTACAACACGTCAAAATGGACCTTAAAAAGCTTACATAGCACCGCAACTAACAACTAACAGATATTGTTAGCCAATGTTGAAGAATACTTACTTGGCTTTAGTGACAACGTTAAAGAGATCATTGCTTGCTTCGATCTACAAGCAAAAATTCGTCACATGGCGAGCAAAGATGTACTACTAGATGTGCTAGAAAAGTTCGTTTCACCAAACATCAACCTGACTCCTAATGAACAGATTGATCCAGATGGCTATAAGCTACCGCCTGTCAGTAACTTAGGCATGGGTTATGTGTTTGAAGAGCTTATCCGTAAGTTCAACGAAGACAATAATGAAGAAGCGGGTGAGCACTTTACTCCACGTGAAGTCATTGAGCTAATGGTTCACTTAGTCTTCGATCCGATTAAATGCGGCTTGCCAGACCCTCTGACTATTTATGACCCAGCATGTGGTAGCGGCGGCATGTTAACCGAAGCGCAAAACTTCATTGAAGAGAAGTATCCAGTTACATCAGATAACGGGGCCTCTAAGCGTGACATCCGTCTTTACGGCAAAGAGATCAACGATGAGACTTATGCAATCTGTAAGTCAGACATGATGATCAAGGGCAATAACCCTGAGAATATTAAGATTGGTTCGACCTTATCTACCGATGAATTTGCGGCCAATCGCTTTGACTTTTGTTTATCTAACCCTCCCTACGGAAAAAGTTGGGCAAGTGAGCAGAAATTTATTAAAGACGGCGCTGATGTTATCGACTCTCGTTTCCGTGTTCCGTTAAACGATTACTGGGGTGAACCCGCTAAGGATGGCTTTGTTGATGCCACGCCGCGCTCTAGCGATGGCCAATTACTATTCCTTATGGAAATGGTTAGCAAAATGAAATCAACGGCTCACAGTCCGTTGGGCGCTCGCATTGCATCTGTACACAATGGCTCTAGCTTGTTTACTGGTGACGCTGGTTCTGGCGAGAGCAATATTCGTCGCTACATCATTGAAAACGATATGCTCGACGCTATCGTGCAAATGCCAAATAACCTGTTCTACAACACAGGTATAACGACCTACATATGGCTATTAAGCAATAACAAACCAGAAGGCAGAACAGGCAAAGTACAATTAATTGATGCTAGTCTGCTGTTTAAAAAGCTACGCAAAAACTTGGGCGACAAGAACTGCGAATTCCTTCCAGAGCATATAGCTCAAATAACTCAGGCTTACCTATGTGGCAAGTCGATTGAGCGAACAAAAGACGACAATGATGAACCTATTGGACTAGCCTCGAAAGTGTTCAATAACAAAGATTTTGGCTATTACAAAGTCAATATTGAACGACCAGATCGCCGAAGCGCTCAATTCAAGCAAGAACTAATAGAACCACTGCGTTTTGATAAAGCACTACGTGAGCCAATGGAGTACCTGTATGCACAGTATGGTGAAAGTGTTTATCAAAAAGGCTTCTTAAAAACCGTTGAAAACACCACTCTTGCTTGGTGTGAAGAAAACGACATTACTTTAAATACCAAAGCCAAGAAGAAGCTGTTGGATATCGAAAATTGGTTGAAGCTAAGAAATATCTATCAAATGGCAGCGGAGCTTCTCACTGAATTTGGCGATAAGCAATATGATAATTTCAATGACTTCAAGGAAGACGTTGAACTTAAAATAAAGAGCCAAGCAGAGCTAAAGAAAGCGCTGAAACAAGAGGTTATCAAAGTAACCCCTGCTGAGAAGAAGACCATTTTAGACGCGGTGAGTTGGTATGATGAAAATGCCGAAAAAGTGATTAAAAAGGTGGTTAAATTTAAGCAAGATAAACTTGATGAGCTGTTACAGCATTTAGGTTGTAAACAAGCTGATTTGAGTGACTTTGGCTACTATGCCACGAGTAACAAAAACGAATTTACTACCTACGAGAGTAACTCAGATCTTCGTGACGCTGAATCTGTTCCGCTTAATTATGCCTCAGCCAACCAAGAAGCTAACGCTAATAACAGTGAAATTCATCAATACTTCCTTGATGAAGTGCAGCCGCATGTTGATGAAGCATGGATAAACCTTGATAGCGCAAAAATTGGCTATGAGATCAGCTTTAACAAGCATTTCTATCAACACAAGTCACTGCGCACTATGAGTGAAGTTGCTGCTGATATCATAAAGCTAGAGACAAAAGCCGAAGGTTTGATTGCTGACATTTTAGGACTAAAAAATCTAGATATTGATGTAGTTGATCAGGAAGCGTAACGATGACTGATTTACTAAAAATGCAAAAATATCAAAATTATAAGAATACTGGAATTACTTCAATAGGAAGCATACCTAGTCACTGGGTTATTTCACCTCTTTGCAGCAAAGTAGTTCTTAAATCAATTACAGATAAAGTAAATGAGGAATTACTATCAGTTTATTTGGATAAAGGGGTTATTCGGTTTAAGGATGTTGAAGCCAAACGTACAAATGTTACTAGCCTAGACTTAAGTAAATATCAATTAGTTGAACCTAATGATTTAGTTTTAAATAATCAACAAGCTTGGCGAGGTTCAGTCGGAGTTTCTAAATATCAAGGGATTGTAAGTCCTGCTTATTTGATTCTTAAACTATCAAAAGAGATTAACCCTCAATTTGGGAACTACTTCTTTCGTGATGGCAACATGGTCTCTCAATACCTAATCTGCTCCAAAGGTGTAGGAACAATCCAGAGAAACCTTTATTGGCCACAGTTAAAAAGGGTTGTGATATCTCTACCTCCGTTAGATGAGCAAGTATCAATAGCTAATTTCCTTGATAAAAAAACAGCTCAAATTGATGAAGCTGTAGCTATAAAACAGCAGCAGATCGAGCTGTTAAAAGAGCGTAAACAAATCATCATCCAACAAGCTGTGACTCAAGGTTTAGCTCCAAATGTACCTATGAAAGACTCTGGTATTGATTGGATTGGTAAAATTCCAGAGCATTGGAAAGTCAGACGAGCAAAGTACTTATTCGATGAAATTGATAAACGCTCAGTCAATGGCGATGAAGAGTTATTGTCGGTATCACACATAACGGGTGTTACTCCGCGCTCCGAAAAAAATGTAACAATGATCGCAGAAGATTATAGCGGTTCAAAGACATGCCAACAAAATGACTTAGTTATGAATATTATGTGGGCATGGATGGGTGCTTTAGGAGTGTCAGACCGCCCAGGTATTGTAAGCTCTGCTTATAGTATTTACCGCCAGAAGCCATTGAATATATTTAATCCTGTTTACCTTGAATGGTTGCTTAAAACTGTCGGTTATATAGAGCATTACAATAAAGTCTCTACAGGGTTGCACTCTTCAAGACTCAGGTTTTATTCCAGAATGTTCTTTGATATGGAAATAGGCTTTCCTTGTCGTAATGAACAAGACCAGATAGTTGCACACGTAGAAGTACAATCGAATAAAATCGACCAAGCCGTAAAAATACAGCTTCAACAAATTGAAAAGCTCAAAGAGTACAAAACCACGCTGATCAACAGTGCAGTTACTGGAAAAATAAAAGTACCACAAAACCAAGAAAGCGTACTCAGCTAACAGGGAAGTAAAATGTCAGTATCCGTTGCCAGTACAACGCTCGCGTAAAGTTATGCAGGTGCGGTCTTTACTTAGGTAGCGTGATACTGCATCAATCTCAAGACCCTTGCTAATAAGTGGTACATGAGTATTCATAAAGCGCCACAGGGATAGAAGTGAAATAGTATGAAAGAGCTTGTTTTCAGCGTTGCAGATATTTTTAACAGTGATACGCCTGATGGATGCTTAGCACAGTATGGGGCTTCATCATTCCATATTCCAGCTTACCAGCGTGGCTATAAATGGGAGTCGGGGCCCAATGGGGCTGTTAGTGTTTTATTAGATGATTTGTGGAGTGCGTTTGAAAATCAAGAGGTTGAATACTACCTACAATATATAACCGTTAAACCACTGTGCGAGTCATCTAACCAGTATTTAGAAGTGATTGATGGTCAACAAAGGCTAACAACTCTTTCTATTATATTGTCAGTCATAAGCCAAATACTTGCTGATGATGACAGCCCTAGCAATATCGCACTGAACAAACTTGATTATGCAATTCGAGAGAACTTTTTTAACCAGTACATATACAACCAAGAAGCATTAGCCCTGCTATGTAAGTTAAATTGGGATGAGTTCATTGCTCAAGATCCAGAAAAACTTGACCGACAGGATGTTTTTTACCTCCATAGTGCCGTTAGAGCAAGTTCGACTTTCTTCGAGAAAAAACAAACAGACTTGGCCGATTTTCAGCAGTATCTAAAGAGATCTGTGAAGTTGATTGTTAACTCTGTTGAGCCACACATCACTAGCGAAACAGTCTTTAAGAACCTTAATAGTCACAAGGTTCCGCTTTCTGAAACCGAGTTGATTAAAGCACTATTTATCACAAAAGTTGGGCGCAGCAACGTACGACAATCAGATAGCCATTTTCGCGAAGTGATGGAGGTTAGGCTTGGCTTAAGTCGTACATGGGAAGATATTCAACAGTGGAGTCAGCGCAGTGAAATTGCAAGCTTTTACTTCAACAGCAGTCGTTCGCCATTATTAGAGTTACTTAAATTAACCGCCTTGAGTATAGGGGCTAAGCAAATCGAACTTGGGGGATCTCAAAAAAGTGCGGAGCATTCACTGTTTAATTTTTTTTCAAAGCAGCCAAGCAACAAAGATAGCTTTGAGCGTTTGATAGCGATCTATAAGCAATTAAACGATTGGTTTGAGACTGATGAAACTTATCATCTAATTGGCTTTTGCCGATTTACTAAACATAGCGAACATAAGCGACTTAGCTTTCTATACGACTGCTTGGGTAAATCGACAAAAACAGCATTAAAACAGTTTTTGACTGAGAAAAAATTAGAATTACTGCTGGGAAGCTGTACAGAAAAAGATGACCAACAGGCATTTCTTCAAAACTTAAAGTATGGAGAAAATGACAAACAAATTCATGCCGTTTTGCTAGCCCTTAGCGTGTTTCCCAAAAATGTTTCGCGACGCTTTGATTTTGATGAGTTCATACAGCAAGACTGGTCATTGGAGCATGTTTTCCCACAAACTCCTGAAGGTAAAGGCCACAAGTTAAGTGATATAGAAAAGCGCAACATCCGACAGATATTAAATGCAACAGCAGCTACAGACTCTGAGATAGAGGATATATTACAACTAGAGAGTCGAACGCATGACGAACAAATGATTTATGTTGATGCAATGAGGTCAACGGGGATAATCGATAATATTGGGAACATGTGCTTACTTACCGGCGGCAGTAACAGTGCACTAGGCTGTCTATTTTTCGAGGGAAAGAGAGGCAAAATTTTAGAACTTATTCAGGCTGGACATTTTGTACCAAAACATACTTTTGATGTTTTTTCGAAGATGATTAAAGGGCTTGAACCCGGTTTGGAACAGTGGTCTAAACACGACATTGAATCACATGCGAAGTATGTTGCAATGACTGTTCTTGAGGACATTAAGGATGATGTGAAATGAGAGCTGGAAAGTATAGTTTTCAAGAGCTGTTTGTAAATCGATATGTTGATCAAATCGTTATTCCGGAAATTCAGCGCGACTACGTTTGGGATAAACCGCAAATTGAGGGGCTTCTCAGCTCGATTTCAGCTAACTTCCATCGATTCAACAACGCTAATGTTCCTGTTATTGCTTCAGAAAAAGATGCCTTTGAACTGAAACAGCTAAATCGTGACTTTGCTGATTTTTACAGACAGCGAAATTATGCATCAAACATTGGATTTATTTACGCGTATAGTGACCAGCAATATGAAGGGCGCTACTTTCTCATTGATGGGCAACAGCGTGTTACAACTCTATACCTAGTGCTCCTATTACTAGCTTCACGCTCGGGGCAGCAATCCGACTTCAGCAAAAACTATTGCTCAAACAAGGGCCCTAAATTGGATTATCGCGTACGAGAATCTGCTTGTAGCTTTATCAGAGAACTAGTGCCTTATGTCCTAAGTGAATCGTGTATCGATATAAAGGAGCAAAGTTGGTACTTAAATAGCTTTGCACATGATATTACCGTTAAAAATATACTTAAAAACCTATCTGTTGTAGAGCAATGGCTTGAAAAACAGAGTATCAACGAACTAGATTTTTATCAGTATCTTAATGCTTACACTGAGTTTTGGTACTTCGATACCAATATCAGCGCACAAGGTGAGAACTTATATATTTACCTCAACTCTCGGGGGGAACAAGTACAAGGTAATGAAAACCTGAAAGCAGAGCTATTAAGTCGTTTACCTTCGATAGAGCTAAAAAATGAATTTGGTAAACAATGGGAAAATTGGCAGGACCTTTTTTGGCGAAAGCGCAAATGTGGGCTAAGCAAAACTCAAGCACAAGTAAAAGGGCTTAATGCTGACAAAGGTTTTAATGAGTTTTTAAGCTGTATCTCCGGCTTACAAATATACCTCTCAGATACTAACAATGCTTTGTTAGGCAACGAAAAATCTATTCAGCCCTCATCGAATATTCTATCACAAGTCCTTAGTTTTGAACTGGTTGAAAAGTACATTAGTACAATCGAGTTTATTGAGGCAGGAAAAGAGAGCATGCGTCAGGCATATCCATATTCTGAATGGATAGAGCATTGCCTTCATGAGTTTTGGGGATTGATGAATACTTCACAAACGGCGTGGATCATTGACTACAGCAATGATCGATTATCAACAGAGCGTCGCAGAATGGTATTTGTTTGGGGGGTACTCCATTGGGTTGAACAAGCGAAAAATTCTGACAAAGAAATAAGTACTCATGAGGTTTTTAGAGGAATTCGTCAGTTTTACTTACGCTATAAAAATAATATGCGCTCAGTAACGGGGATTAGTGGTATCAAAGAGTCGGTAAGTAATCTTCTAAATACAGGGCATATATCAAACAGTGATGGTGAAGAGTTTAAAAAAGAGCGCTGGATATCTGAGATTCAAAATCAGCGAGACAGTAATAAGCTGGAGTCCTTGCTGTGGGAAATTGAAGATCATCCTTTCAACATTGATGGTGCTGATGTAGGCCTAACCAACAGCTCTCACTTAGTAAACTTTGATGACAAAGTAACCGTCGATAGTTTAGCGAGAATAAAAGATACGTTCTTTATGTGTTTTCCTTCTTCAACATCACGTGATAATTGTAAGCTCCCCCTCATTCAAAGCCTGCTTCTATATTATGGGAAGTTTTGGCGGCGAACCTCTCCCCACTACTACGAAAACTACCAGTTTAACGATTGGAGAAATATCATTCGTTCTCGGGGGGGAAACGATAATTTCGCTCAATTATTTATGGAACTAGTAGAATCCGGATTATCTGTAGAAGATTTCTTACACAGCAAAAGAGGTAGCTTCCAATTTGAGAAAGTTGACTCTCTGTTAGAGCAATTTCGATGGTATAACTACCACTTAGGCGAAAAAATGTGGGATGAAGGTAGTTATATAGCATTGTGTGACTTTTACACTGAAAACAAAGAAGATTTTATTTTTAATGAAAGGAGACCTTTTTTGAACACCAAAGGTGATTTTAAAGGGGGCGCAGCTAAAGAGTTATCTTTATTACTACCGGAAGATAGAGGGACTTATTAATGGTCAGTCAAACCAACGAACAAGCATTAGAGTCTGCAATTGAAAAAAACCTTACAGGTGTTTGCTTAGAAGAAATGGCCGTTAGCCTGGGAGAGCCACCTTCTGACTATGACAATAAGCTATATAAGCTTGGGTATGCGACTGACTTTGATATGCAATATGCTCTAGATTTGCGCTTTTTTTGGCAGTTTTTAAGCAATACACAAAAAGATGAGTTAGAAAAGCTCAAACGAAATAGCCCTAATGATTGGGAGCGGAAAATACTTGAACGGTTTGATCGACTCATTAAAAAAAATGGTGTTTTACACTTGCTGAAAAAAGGCTTGAGCGTTGATGATGCTCACTTCACTTTGCTGTATCCAGCTCCTCTAGCGAGTAGTAGCGAAAAGGTTAAGGAAAACTTTAATGCGAATATTTTCAGTTCGACTCGTCAAATTAGATACTCGATAACTAATCCACTCCAAGAGATTGATATGGTGCTATTTATCAATGGAATTCCATTGGTAACTCTCGAACTTAAAAACCCATGGACAGGCCAAACAGCCCGGTATCATGGGCAAAAACAATACCGTAATGATCGAGATGCTACTCAGCCACTATTGCAATTTGGCCGCTGTCTAGTTCATATGGCTGTTGACACTGATGAAGTCTATATGACGACTAAGTTAGCAGGTAAAAACACCTTCTTCCTTCCATTCAATAAGGGCCACAATCACGGTCAAGGTAACCCTCCGAATACCTCATTGAAGGGTGGCCATAAAACCGCGTATTTATGGGAAGAAGTATTCACTAGAAAGAGTCTGGCTAACATCATTCAACATTTTGTGCGCTTAGATGGCAGTATCAAAGATGATTTGAGAAAGCGCACTCTATTCTTTCCTCGCTACCACCAGCTACAAGTAGTGCGTAAGTTAGTCGAGCATGCTGCAACAAATGGAGTCGGCCAAACTTACTTGATTCAACACTCTGCAGGCTCTGGTAAATCAAACTCCATTACTTGGGCTGCTTATCAACTGATAGAAACTTACCCAGTAAAAGCAGAACTTCCCGGCAGTCAAGGCGTTGAGCAGCCTTTATTTGATTCTGTCATTGTCGTGACAGACAGGCGCCTGCTAGACAAGCAGTTACGGGATAACATCAAGGAGTTCTCTGAAGTTAAAAATATTGTAGCTCCTGCATTTAAATCATCAGAACTAAAATCAGCCTTAGAGAATGGCAAAAAAATTATCATTACGACCATTCAAAAATTCCCATTTATTATCGATGGAATTGGAGATCTGAGTGATAAACGTTTTGCTGTAATCATTGATGAGGCCCATAGCTCACAATCAGGCTCTGCTCACGATAATATGAATCGTGCTATGGGTAAGGCTGAAGTTGAAGAGGCTGAGGATGCGCAAGATAAAGTGCTACAAGCAATGCGCTCAAGAAAAATGCGCGGAAACGCATCTTACTTTGCCTTTACTGCAACCCCAAAAAATAGCACTTTGGAAAAATTCGGCGACAAACAAGAAGATGGCAGTTTTGAACCTATAGATCTGTATTCAATGAAGCAAGCTATTGAAGAAGGCTTCATTTTAGATGTCATTGCAAACTACACAACCTACAAAAGTTATTACGAAATTGAGAAATCAATTCAAGATAACCCTGAGTTTGATTCTAAAAAGGCTCAAAAGCGTTTACGCGCATATGTAGAAGCTAGCCAACAAACTATCAATACCAAAGCTGAAATTATGTTGGACCATTTCATACCTAAAGTCGTTAACGCAAAGAAGTTGCGCGGCAAAGGGAAAGGTATGGTGATAACTCAAAGTATCGAAGCGGCTATTCGCTACTACAAAGCTATAACCCGCATACTAGATGAGCAAGGAAACCCGTTTAAAGTTGCTATTGCGTTCTCAGGAACAAAAGAAGTTGATGGTATCGAGTACACAGAAGCAGAGATGAACGGCTTTGCCGAAAGTGATACTAAAGATAAATTTGATAGCGATGATTATCGCTTATTAATCGTTGCAAACAAGTATCTTACAGGCTTTGATCAACCTAAGCTCTGTTCGATGTACGTTGATAAGAAGCTCACTGGAGTATTATGTGTGCAAGCCTTATCTCGCTTGAATCGTTCAGCTCCAAAGCTTGGAAAGAAAACGGAAGACCTGTTTGTTTTAGACTTCTTCAATAGTGTAGAAGACATTAAGACATCTTTTGACCCTTTCTATACCTCGACCACTTTATCGGAAGCGACTGACGTCAATGTATTGCATGAACTTAAGGATGCAATGGATGAAGTGGGTGTATATGAATGGACTGAAGTTGAGAGCTTTATTGAGCTCTACTTTAACAACGAAGATGCACAAACTCTAAGCCCTATTATTGATACAGCTGCAAACCGTTTCAACGTCGAACTAGAGCTAGAAGATGAAAACAAGGTCGACTTCAAAATCAAGGCTAAACAGTTTGTAAAAATATACGGCCAGATGGCATCCATCATGCCGTATGAAGTTATAGCGTGGGAAAAACTATTTTGGTTTCTGAAGTTTTTAATACCAAAGCTCATAGTGAAGGATCCAGAGTCTGAAGCTTTAGATGCTCTGCTCAACTCCATTGATTTAAGCTCATATGGATTACAACGCGTTAAACTCAATCATGCTATTGAGTTAGATGAAGCGGGAGCAGAGCTTGAGCCACAGAACCCCAACCCTCGTGGTGCTCATGGTAATGGCGATGAACGCGATCCTCTTGATGAAATTATTCGAAACTTCAATGAGCGCTGGTTCCAAGGCTGGAGTGCGACGCCTGAAGAGCAAAGAGTAAAGTTCATCAATATTGCAGAAAGTGTTAAAAGCCACCCAGATTTCAAAGCAAAGTATCAAAATAACCCAGACCCTCACAACAGAGAGCTGGCCTTTGAGAAGATGCTCAAAGAAGTCATGCTAGCAAGACGTAAGGACGAACTTGAGCTATACAAATTATTTGCTGGTGACCCTGCATTTAAAGCGTCATGGACGCAAAGCATGCAGCATACGGTAGGAAATTAGTACTTGATGGGGAGGAGCTGTTATTGCTCATAAGCCTTTAGATATAAGATATCTTGTAGAGTGTCAATTTATTTTGCTATAATCAAGTTCCCTTTTTGGTAACTTAAATTGTAAATCCCTTTTTGGGAACCTAGTGGTGAAATGAAGGTCTTAGGAAGAGACAAACTAGTCAAATTTTACAAAAAGCATGCAAATGTAAAGTCAGCCTTAGAATCTTGGTTTTCTGAGGCTGAGACTGCTGCTTGGAAAACACCACAAGATATTAAAAATAAGTATGGAACTGCAGACTTTCTAGCTGATAACCGAGTAATTTTTAATATTAAAGGTAATCATTATAGGTTGGTCGTAAAAGTAAGGTATCAAAACGGTATTGTTGTTGTTGAGTGGGTAGGAACCCATGCGCAGTACGACAAGCAAGACTTTTGAGGAGTTAGGAATGAATCACATTAAGCTGATTAAATCAGAACAAGACCATGAACAAGCGATTAGTCGTTTGATGGCGCTTATGGAGATGGATCCTGAACCAAATAGCATCGAGTCAGATGAAATTGATGTTTTAGCCGTATTAATTGAGAAGTATGAAGAAGTAGCTTTCCCGATAGAGTTTCCAGATCCTATTGAAGCAATAAAATTTAGGATGGAGCAGCAAGGCCTAAGTAACAAAGATATTGTTCCTTATATCGGTTCTGCTCCAAAGGTTTCAGAAGTTCTGAGTGGAAAGCGTAACTTGAGTTTGAATATGATCCGTAAGCTTAGTGAGGGGTTAGGTATTTCTGCGGAGATATTAATTCGAGCACCAGCTCAGCAAAGTGCAGTTACTAAGGATATCGATTGGAATGCATTCCCTTTATCTGAAATGCGTAAGAGAGACTATTTCGAAGGTTTTAATGGCTCGCTTACAGATCTTAAGGAATATGCAGCAGAGAGAATAACAGCTTTCTTATCTTCCGTTAACTCAGGCTTTAATCTTCAGCCAGCACTATTGAGATCTTCAGCTCATTTGCGTTCAAATGACAAGGAAGTTGATACTTATGCCATGTGGGCATGGCAGGTAAGAGTCCTCCAAAAAGCGAGTGAAGAAAAGCTAAAGGAAAAGTATAAAGAGGGTACTGTTGAACTAGAATGGATGAATAAGGTTGCTCAATTTTCTTGGTCATCACAGGGCCCAGCATTAGCAAAAGAATACCTGAATAAGCATGGTATTCACTTAATTATTGAACCCCATCTACCAAAAACTTACCTTGATGGGGCTGTGTGTATTAGTCCTGATGGGAACCCCGTTATTGCGTTGACACTAAGGTATGACCGTTTAGATAGCTTTTGGTTTTCATTGATGCATGAGCTGGCTCATATTGCTTTACATTTTGATGGTAATGAAACTTGGTTTCTTGATGATTTAGATGCTTATGGGAGTACAGAAATAGAAGAGGAAGCTGATGCTTTGGCTGGTGAAGCACTGATACCTATAGAGCTTTGGAGGCAGCAGATCGGGTTTAATGCGGATAGTGTGAGGCTATTATCTGAGCAGTTAGAAATATCCCCTTGTATTATCGCTGGCAGAGTTCGTCATGAATCAAAGAACCATTCACTGTTTGGTTCACTGTTTAGGGACAAAGTTAGACAGTGCTTTTAGGTTCAAGATGCGTGCGAGTATGAAGTATATGGCAGTTAAAGGTTTGTTTGTTTTTGTTGTACCTAGATGAGTGTTTGTGCCATTCATTATTTAGGAGTTCATATGCAAGAGATCGATTGTAACGAGCCTGGTGTTGTAAGAGTTGGGTTGAGAACTGTTTTGAATATCATGAAAAAGTGGAATTGTAATGAACAGCAAATCCGAGGCTTGCTGAAGTTACCGGCAAACTATGACGCCCTTGATTTTGAGCAAATGAGTTTTAGCCGAGATCAAATAGAAAGAGTTAGCTATATTCTAAATATTCATGCAGGCTTACGCTCAACATTTTCAAACCCTGAGAACGTCTACGGCTTTATGAGCATGGTCAATCATAGTTCACCATTCAATGGTATAAGTCCAATAGACTTCGTTTGTAATGGTGAGGTTGAACAGTTCAAACTTCTTCTAGAGTATCTCGATAGATTGTTTGAAGGCAGATGAATTTCAGTACCTTAGAAGCTTCTCTGTATGCTTGATAGAGGTTCATTGAACCCCTTTTTCTGAAAGAGCTATTTTGTTTTAGTTTGAATTGTATGGCTGTAATGGATTTTTAATTTTCCAGAAGTGTTTGTGCGTTGGGCTAGTGGTATGTTGAAAAATCTATTTGGGTTCTAGGCAAAAGTTTCATTCTTTAATGTCATTTCTAGACTGTTTTAACTATCGAAAAGTAAAAAGTTTCAACCTTTATTGTAAGGCGGTACTTACGGTAAGGCGAATACCATAGACTTATGAGGGTCTTAAGTTTCAATCTTTATTGTCCTCCGACAAATATATAGCCCTACCCAACGCATTTAAACATTATAATAAAATGGCAGCGCTCTTACTGTCTCGTTGCCATTTTAAAATCGAAATGTCCGATCTAAAATCAGGTGGCTTACTACTAAAATTAGCCACTATCACTATCACCATAATTAATGCGAATAATGACTAGCTAGATGATAAAGGTGTCATACAACAATTATGTATACACTACTGTATCGTAGAATTTATTTCTGAGATTATCCAAGTCAGAACAGGTTGGTTTCCAGCTCATATTGTGGATTAAAACATTAAATACAAGTGTTTACCTTATTCTGTTATGGTGATACTGTAGGGTAACTAGCAAGGGATTGCCGTAAACTAATGCCACCTATTTAGATAGTATTCATTCCTTGCCTTTGTCTTACCTGTACTAGAGCTATTTAGAAATACATAAGGAAATGTTAATTCTATGAATAAAATTATTTTTGTATTGCTATGCGCAGTAATGCTTACTCCTATTGTTAGTTTTTCTTCATCGTCCCCCCTAAATAATTCCACACCTGAAATTAAAAAAGTATGGCAGTCTCATGAAAATTGGGGTCGTCGTGTTGGTAAGGAAGAGATTTACAGCGGAGACTTTAATGGGGACGGCTCGAACGAACTGCTTTTCTCTAAAATAGATGACAATAGTTTTATTATTTTGGATGCGGTTAATGGATATTATGAAAATATTAAGGAAGTTGCTGTTGGCAGTAATTATATTGCAATGCAAGGGGTCTTTGATAGTTTTTTAGAAAACCACCTACTGTTTATTGCTTTAGATTCAGGGGAGATTAAATTATATAATTTATCAACAGAAAGCTGGTTGGAATGTGATTTATATGGTTTTGATGTTAATCATTTTCAAGTTTTTGAGTCTTATGGTTCAGTAAAGGTTTCAGTTTTTGGTGATGACGAAACTAAAATAATTGATGTGGCTTCAAAAAAAATAACTGATACTTATAAACATGGTGCAAGTTTTGGTGTTGTTGGTTATTTTACTAATAATAGTATTCCATCGGTTATCTATTCAGATGGACGTTTATATAATATTACTCCAGATGGGTTGGTTTTTGTTAAGGAAGATGATTATTTCATTGGTGAGCACTACTCCGTAGTCGATATTAATAGTGATGGTATTGAAGAACTAGTTATAACAGAGGATGGAACATTAACCCTGTATAGTGTCTTAGATTCATCCGTAATATGGGAGAATGACCTCGGGCTAGGAAATGTTGAGGTTCTAGTTACAAAAGATATAAATTATTCTGGTGTAAATGAAATATTAGTTAGTCAAGGTAGTATGCAAGGCATTTCCATATTTGACTCTGCTTCCGGGGTGTTGATAAAAAATATAACTAACGGTATTTATAATAACGCTCTCCATGTAGTTGATAGTGATAATGACCTTAAATTAGAGTTGATATCTGTCGAAATTGACTTGATTAGTATATTTGATGTAAGTACTGGCGTTAGAGAGTGGTCAAAAGTCACTGTTCCATTAAGTTTTAATTCTATTGCCTATTTTTTTGGTGACGCTGATAGTGATGGGAATAAAGATATTGTAACTGCAAGTAATGTAGGGGGATATTATGATGAAGATGGTTTTATTGAGGTTTATGACTCGGAAAGTTATCGGTTAAAATGGTCAACAGAAAATAACTCGCCATTTTCTCAAGATATTCATACTTACATAACAGACGTGCAAGTGGCAGACGTAGATGATGATGGAGAAAAAGATGTTGTTGTTATTGCTGATGAGTTTAGTTTTGGTTATCCACTTTATATATTAGATGGTAAAAATGGCAGTTTACAACACCGTATCGAAGATGAAGTTTTTAAAGGGTTGAGATCAATTTTTGTTGCTGATTTTGACGGTAATGGTAAACCAGATCTTTTGGGAGCTAAACCTGACGGGATTTATGTTATAGATCCTTTGAATGCCCAGGTTAAACACCAGTCAGAGCCTCTTAGTTTTAATGAAAATCCTAGTTTTAGTGATATTAACCTTATTGATATAAATAATAATGGTGAAAAAGAAGCTGCAATTATTTCTGATAACATTCTTCATATCTATAGTTTATCTGAAAACTCTATGACTTCGATTAATTACCCGCTTTTTGTTGGGATTACAACCGGGCTTGCGTTTGGCCGAGAGTCTCTTTTGGTTGTTAGCTCTTCAGGAGGGCTTTTTAGTGTAGATAATGACTTAACCTTGTCTGAAGTAGGCCAAGTCTGTGAAGCTGGAGCAGTTTCCATATTTCACAAAAGTATTAGCCAGCTCGGTGTTGTTTGTCATGACGAATTACGTATTTATGACCTTTTAAAATTAGAGATAATCTCGAGAGTTGATGTTACAGGGCATTCTCAATATTCCAGGTTTTCTAGTTTTTCTAGTATGGCAAGAAATGGTGTTGACCATTACTTAACCTGTAAAATTGATTGTTCAGCTTATGAAGCTTATGAAAGTACGGTAGCTTATATTCCTTACTCTGCGATAGCTCAAAATATCTCGATTCATGTAAACTCGATTTATAATGGCACTTTTATGACGGAGCAAACAAACTACACGAAATCATTTCATATAAAAACGCCACCGTTACACGGACAGCTTATTATTGTTGATGAAAAAACCGGTGAGTTTAATTATGTTCCCAATGCTGGATTCATAGGTGAAGACAGTTTTGAATTTTTTTCGGCCGGTGATAATGTTGAATCAAGCGCAGCGAGAGTTAAATTAGCTATGACAAACAATGCGCCGGTAGCGGTTGGACAATCTCATTCAGTTGCTTGGAAAGAGGTATTATCTGCAGAATTACAAGCAAGTGATGCAGATGGTGATGGTGTTTCATTTGAAATTGTTAATCCGCCAAGTATGGGAACCTTAAGTTTAGACAACTTATCTGGCATGTTTGAATATACGCCAGAGGGCGAGAGCAGCTATCAGG
The DNA here is from genome assembly GCF_013394145.1 of Shewanella sp. Scap07. Classification (NCBI taxonomy): domain Bacteria; kingdom Pseudomonadati; phylum Pseudomonadota; class Gammaproteobacteria; order Alteromonadales; family Shewanellaceae; genus Shewanella; species Shewanella sp. Scap07. The sequence goes on along the minus strand of NZ_CP041329.1, from coordinate 5,066,644 downwards.
TGACATTTGAGTTTAGAGCCTATGATGGTGCAAGTTACTCGGACATCCAACTGGTGACAATTAATTTTGCAGGCAATCCTTCGCCAGAGCCAGAGCCAGAGCCAGAAGCAAGCTCTAGTGGGGGGACAACATCAATATGGCAGTTGTTGGTATTAATGATATGGCTAGCATATCGACGTAAGGTTAATCATTAAGTAGGGGGGGCGATGCCCCCTTTATTTATTAATAGCTAATAGAAACAAGCTATTAATAATTGATTGTTGGCTATGTTTTTAGGGGGCTAAACGCATTTTATTTGTTTCGCCAATCAATCTAGTTAGGGGGATACTCATAGCGTTTCCCGAATGGCAATTAACATGTTAACTTGCTTATATCACTAAATTTTAAAATAAAATAACCTTGTAAACAGTGGTGAAATATAGCACTGGTGTCGTCGCTTACAGGCAAAATATCAGCGCTAGGGGAAGCCGTTAACAATGGATATGAGCATTAGGAGAAAGGATTCATGCAAATAAAACGCGCGCACACCTGGTTATCTGCAGGTTTACTATTGGCTAGCAGTAGCGCCTTAGCTGACGTGCCAGAAGAAGTACTCAATTCAATTAAAACACCCGATGAAGTAAAAACCTCGATTGGTACTTTGCGTTTCAATGATGGTGCGCCAACCGCTGATACCGCTCGCCGGGTATATGATTACCTCGACACCACACGGGCAATGGACAGCTTTCTAAAAGGTATGCCGGGCGCCTCAGTTAAAGCATTGATTGATGGTGCTCATTCGCTTGGTGCGGTTGAAGCCCATGAGGTGATGATTTTTGATAAATTAATGGGGCCGGAGTCGCTGTTTCTAACTGGCAATAGCTCAACTGTTTACGCTATTCCCGATCTTGATCTAAAACGAGATGGCCCAACCGTAGTTGAAGTACCTGATGGTTTGCTTGGTGCTGCCAACGACGCGTGGTTCCGCTATATCAATAACTTGCCAACTGCTGGCAAATATTTATATGTACCGCCTGGGTATGATGGACCTATTCCTGATGGCTTTGCGGTGTACCGTCCTAAAACTTATAAAGTGTGGGTATTCTTACGTTCTTCAGTTAAAAATGGCGATGTTGCTGCTGCGGCATCACTGGTGACTGATAACGTAAAAGTTTACCCACTGTCGAAATTTGCCGAACAGCCAGAAATGAAATTTGTTAGCGCAACGGGTAAGGCGTTTAACACCATTCATCCCAATAACAGTGAGTTCTATCATCACCTTGATGAAATCATTCAATATGAACCGTTATCGGTTGTTGATGCTGAAACTCGCGGGCTGTTTGCTTCAATAGGTATAGAAAAAGGCAAGCCGTTTAATCCGGATGCTCGGATGAAGAAAATTCTTGCCGACGGTGTTGCACTGGGTAATGCGGCGTCGCGATCGATTGTTTGGTATCCACGAGATGATAAAAATTTAGCCGGTGTGCGAGTTTATCCTGATACAGATAGTAATTGGATCATGGCGTACACGGATCGTAATGTGCATTTTAATGGTGACAATGGCCAAACCATGAACACCGACGCACGAGTTATGTTCCACTATCCCTATACCGCAGTGACGCCAGCGATGGCGGCACCACGCCTTGGTAAGGGCTCGGACTATGCAATAAGCTATGTCGATGCTAACAAACAGACATTTGATGGCGCTGAGACCTATAAACTTAACATTCCAGCCAACCCGCCTACGGGCAACTTTTGGGCGGTGACGGTTTACGACACTCAAACACGTTCGATGCTGCAAACTCATCAAGCCAGTCCAACAGTTGGTGGTAATACAGACGGTTTAATCAAGAATAAAGACGGTTCTTTTTCGGTATTTTTTGGCCCTAAGGCACCAAAAGGCTTTGAAAATAACTGGATTGAGACCATTCCTGGAAAGAGTTGGTTTGTGATTTTACGTATGTACTCACCACTGCAACCATGGATTGATCAGACTTGGCGACCAGGCGAAGTTGAGCTAGTAAAGTAACTTGGTGAGAGGGCTTGAGTCAGTTACCATGCGACTGATTCAGGCCTTCGATATGTCGTAACTTGTGTGCTTGATTTGGTGGGAGCTGGAAAGTGAAGTATGTCGCTTGGTTGGTGCTGGTGTTTATCTGCCCGTGGGCGTCTGCAAAGCAGGGCTTTGAAATTCCGCGCAGTAAAGTGGTTGAGCTGACAGATCCGCAAAGTGGCAGAGTTTATCCGCTATATATCAAATTACCGCGATCATACTTAGCCAATCAAGATAAACACTATCCTGTGATATATCTAACTGATGCCAATTACAGTTTTCAGTTAGCGTCAGGTGCAACGCGTTTTCCGATGAATACCGGCGCCATGGCAGAAGCTATTATTGTTGGTATTTCTTATTCAAAGGGAGCAAAAGGTCCGTCTAGCCGTGTACGAGACTATACCCCAAGTCTCGCTAGTGATTGGCAGCTACCCACTGGTAACGCCAAAGGGCATGCGCTGTTCATACGTGAAACGGTGTTTACTTATATTGAAACTCACTATCGAGTAAATCAATTACAACGAACGTTTGTCGGTAACTCACTTGGTGGGCTGTTTGGTGCTTATATGTTGTTCACTCAGCCTAATATGTTCAGCAGTTATATTCTGGGAAGCCCTTCGGTTTGGTTTAATAACCACGCCATACTTACTGCTAAAATAGCTAAACCGAGTAAGGCTACCAAAGTCTATTTGTCTGTTGGTCAGCTGGAGCAACCTAAGTTTGGTGAACGCGAAGATATGGTCGCCGGGGCGAAACAACTAGCTGCAAAGATAAGCATGCAGACAGATAACAATATCTTACTCAAATTTTCTGTGATTGATGGTGCTAGCCATTCAACGGCATTTCCCACCACACTTATTCAAGGTTTAGACTGGTTATACGGAGTGAACTAGTTTTCGCGGCATCATACTCAAGCATGCCGCTCACAACATGTCACGCTAAGGCGCATCAATCACAATTATCTCAGCTTCTGCAGTCGCCTCTATTTTTAATCTGCTTTGCGCAGTCACTTCAGCTCCATCGCCTTGGTGTAGATTAATCCCTTGGCCTAGTTCGTCGAAAATCGTAAAACTGCCGCTGGAGGCAAGCACATAAGCCTGATGAATGATAGGCAGAGTGATTTTACTACCTGCAGTCACTTTCCCCCCGTAAATACGCGCATCTTGATGAATAAACAGTGCTTGTTCAGCGTCTTGTTTATAACCTGATACCAGCAAAGGGAAGCTGTCTTTACTTGAGGTGGTGGCGAATTTTTTGCTGTCCCAACGCGGTGTTACACCTTGTTGTTTAGGCTCTATCCAAATTTGGTATAAAGTCAGTGGCTGCGTTGAGCGATTATATTCAGAGTGCATAATGCCTGTCCCCGCACTCATTACTTGTACCTCACCGGCTGGCGTAATCCCCGTATTGCCCATACTGTCTTGATGAGTGATCGCCCCGCTACGCACAAAGCTGATAATTTCCATATTTTGGTGCGGGTGAGACGGGAATCCGGCTCCCGCTTGAACCCAATCATCATTAATCACTCGCAGAGTGCCAAAGCCCATACGCTGAGGATTGTAATAGTGGGCAAAACTAAAATGATGATTGGCCCGCAACCAGCCGTGGTTGGCTTTACCTAATTGTGCAAATGCAATGTGGTTGATCATCATTTATCTCCCCGTTGGTTGATGACGGTTTACTTTGAGATTGCCGCTCTATCATGGGGCAAGCCAAAATCTTGTGTTGGCCCTTTAGGCACTATCAACGTTGGGTTAATGGTCTCATGACTCGCGTAGTAGTGGATTTTGGTGTAATCCAAATCGATGGTTTTAGCTACGCTGCCAAACTGATATAGCTCGCGCACATAATTGCTGATGTGATGGAATTCGCTCAGCTTATTACGGTTACACTTAAAGTGACCATGGTAAACGGCATCAAAGCGGATCAAGGTAGTGAATGAACGCCAGTCTGCTTCTGTTAATGTGTCACCGACTAAATAGCGTTGAGTGCTTAGGTGCTGCTCTAGCCAATCTAAACTAGCAAACAACTCATCATAAGCTTTGTCGTAAGCTGCTTGAGTGGTCGCAAAACCTGCGCGATATACCCCATTATTGATCGTGTGGTAAATACGCTCGTTAACAGCATCTATCTCGTTACGCAGTGCAAGGGGGTAATAGTCTTCATGGTTGCCAGTTAGATCGTTAAAGGCACTGTTAAAGATGCGAATGATCTCACTGGATTCATTATTGACGATGGTTTGGGTCTTTTTATCCCACAATACCGGCACAGTAACTCTGCCTTCATAGTCGCTAGCGGCGCGAAGGTACAGTTGATACATATACTGTTGCTGGTACAAATCATCATTAAAGTCACTGTTATCATCAGCAAACTGCCAGCCGTTTTCACGCATTTCTGGCTGCACGACACTCACAGAGATAATCTCTTCAAGTTGTTTTAGTTGTCTAAATATCAAAGTTCGATGCGCCCATGGGCAAGCCAAAGAGACATAAAGGTGATAACGACCCGCTTCTACCGGGTAAATACTGTCCTTGTCATTTGAAATACTATGGCGAAAACGACTTTCCTGACGTTGAAATTCACCTTTATTGGATTTGGTTTCATACCAGTTATCAACCCACTTACCGTCTACGATTAGTCCCATGATGATGCTCCTTAAAATCTATTGTTTAATGTTGGTTTAGGTGTCGCTTTAGTGTGCTTAAGACAGCTTGCGGCTGAGTGAATTATCGAGCGCAAATCGACCCGCCCCCTGCAATGCTAATGCTAGGCTGATAGCAAACAGTGCTAAACCAAATTCATAGCCGTTGTTTGACATAAATAAGCCATTTTCAAAATGGACACTAAAAATGGCCACCAGCATGGTAACTGCCAGTACGACAGCGGTAGGGCGAGTCAGTAAACCCACAATTAATAACAGTCCACCGAAGAACTCCGCGCTCCCTGCCAGCAATGCCATTAAAAAACCCGGTGCCAGACCAATCGACTCCATCCATTGCCCGGTGCCTTCTAGGCCATAACCACCAAACCAAGCAAACAGTTTCTGGGCACCATGTGCAGCAAAAATAGTACCTGCGATAAGTCGCAGTGGTAGGGCGGATAGGCTTGGGTTTGAGTTAAAAATCATTTTTAATGCTGAGCTGTTCATAACGTATATCCTAAAATTATTTTGGTCATCGACTGCTGTAGTCTTGAATATGAACTCATTGTAAATAAGCGCAGTTATTGGAATAACCGTAATTATTTGCTTAATATGTTCAAAATATTTGAACAATTGAGTAAGCAGATATGCAGCATTCACCCATCACCCTAGAAGCACTGCTTGTTTTAGATGCCATTGAAAGCCGGGGCAGTTTTGCTGCGGCGGCAGAGCAACTCGATAAAGTACCATCTGCGGTGTCATACATAGTGCAAAAACTGGAAGAGCAGCTGTCGGTAACCTTGTTTGTTCGTCAAGGTCGGCGGTCAGTATTGACTCCTGCTGGGCGCTATTTGCTTGAAGAGGGGCGTAAAGTACTGGGCGTTGTTGGTAATATTGCTCAACAAACACAAACCATTTCTCACGGCTGGGAACCTCGGATCCGTATCGCCTTTGATACTATTTTTGATGTGAAACTATTGCTGCCTGTACTGGCCGATTTTTTACATCATCACCCCAATATTGAAATTGATCTGAGTGAAGAGGTGATGCACGGTGGCTGGGAGGCGTTAATTGAAGACAGAATAGACCTTTTAGTCGGGGCGCCAGCCCCCATTCCTAGCCAGCAAGGTATTCGTGCAACTAAGGTGTTTCAATTTGTGCAAAAACTGATAGTGGCCAAATCGCACCCGTTAGCGAATCTAAATTCAGCGATCATCAAAGCAGATATTGCTCAGTATAGGACTGTTGTTGTACATGACTCAGCCGAAAAAGCGGTGCCATGGTCTACTAACGTCATTGAACAATCACAGCGGTTTTACGTTAGCAGTATTGAACATAAAATTGCCGCTATCAGTGCGGGTGTTGGGGTCGGCTTTTTACCGCTTGTTCGGGTACAAAACCAACTTGCTAGTGGTGAGCTGGTGGCAGTTGATGTGATTGATGCTAACGATCAAGCTGAAGATATTTATATGGCTTGGAAAATGGTCAACAAAGGTAGAGGCTTACAGCAACTACGGACACTGATCACGCAATTAGTGCAGTAAGCCAAGCGGGGCTGAAGTGGTCGCCCCGAGATATTCATTGTGAAGCCGTTATTGACTATTCATCCTCTTTACTGAACAGTTCCATTAACCCGACTAAGGCGCCAAACAATACCGCACCAACGGGCCAAACTATCCAAGTGACGCCCCAGTCCATGGTCCACAAACTCCAACCAAGGAATATAGCGGTGACTAACGGCCAATAAAAAGCGGCGAGCTTTTCAGCGCGCTTGGTGCGCTTAGACTTTACCGAACCTAAACCGCTTTCTTCGAGTATATGGGTATAGGCGTCAAACCGCGTTGAGGCAGGAATAATAATAGCGAGCCCTATCGCAATCATAAACAGTAATACAATCAACATCATTAGCGCGCTACCAGGGTAATCAAATAGCATGCTAACAACGACTAGCGGCACAAAACTAAAAATAAATAGGCCCACTGCGACAGACAGGCGAGTATTGTAACTGGGGCGGAAAGTCTGCAAACGTTCGCTAAACACACTATGTACGCCATAAGCTAGCTCAAACTTTTGGTTGTCGATAATGTCAGTGTCTGCTTCATATTGATTGGTTTTGATGAAAAAACTCACTGCGATCGTTACCAGCACTAAAATACAAATGATACCGATTGCAGTGGCAATATCGTCGGTCATATTAAGCCGTTGAGTCTCGGCCAGTGCTAATAAGAAAAACAGCGGTATTGCAGAGCAAACACATAATATCACCCCTTTGGTGGTTAACGCTGCCGCTTGCATTTTACTGTCTACATATTGGCTAGCTTGCTCTAAGCTCACCTGAGTTAAGCCTGAGGGTTTGACCTCATCATGCTCGCTGACGTTTTCATATTCATCTTTAAGCAGAAAATCCGTTGAAACTTCAAAAATGTCAGCCAAGCGAATTATCTTGTTGAGATCGGGAATGCTATTGGCACTTTCCCATTTAGAAACTGACTGCCTCGATACGTCCATTTTTTCCGCGAGTTCTTCTTGAGACCAGCCGATCTGTTTTCTTAATTTAGTAATCTTTTCCGCTAAAATCATAATGTGCATTCCTTCGTATAGTGATGTGAGCCTAGCGTAAAAAATCGGTTGGTTGCAGACTAGCAAGCGCAGTTGTTATTTTGTCAACTGCTGGTTGCTTTTTCGCTATCTTATTAAAAATATCCAGTTTTTTCTTAGTTATCAAGTCATGAGTTATTAGCATTATCATCACTGTCGTAAAACTGTCGACGGGTATTTATTGCCTAATGTTAGCCATTAAACCATGCTAATAGCGTCGAAAATAATTGAAGTTATGAGAATTCATTTATGCAGCTCAGTGTAGAAAAATTAAAGCAGTTACGTCGTAGGCAGGGCTGGTCGCAAGAGTTATTAGCTAAGGCATGTGGTTTATCACTTCGAACCGTGCAACGCATTGAGTCAGAGGGGCGCGCTTCTGCTGAGTCTGTTCTGGCATTGGCATCGGCTTATCAAGTTTCACCTGTCGATCTACAAGGGGCTAACGCTGTCATTGAAGCCGACTGGACGAGGAGCAAGATCATGCGAGCAATAGTCATCATTGCATTAGTTATCGGGTTAATGTTGAGTTTGTTTTCGGTTGTCGCCGAAATCAGCACCTACATAGATTTGCCTATCGCTATTTTAATATTCTGCTTTACTAGCTTATTAACCTGTCTGAGTGTGGGGGTTGAAGGATTACTGATGAGTGTTAGAGGGGTTAAATATCTATTTGCTGAAGATATTCAAGGTGGTGAGCCCATTAGACGCTTGGCAAATGTATATCAGCAACAGATCACTTATGTGTATGCCAGTGCCATACTGGTGTGGTTGGTTGGCCTTGTGGCGGTGGTGATTGAAATCGGTCAGCAGTTTGATTTACACCACTTGCAGCAGGTATTTGCCTATTCTATTCCGGTGTTAATTTTGCCGTTTTTATATGCGGTGATAGGCAGTGAAATGTTACTTCGGCCACTAAAAAGTAAGCTACTGGTTCACCTTGATGATTAATGTCGCTACGCTGGTGCCAATAAATCGATTTGTTGTTGCCTAAGGTGCAGCAATACCGTGGAGTAAGCTATGCAATATTTAATACTAAATGTGGTTGATAACACCGAAGTGGTCTCGCTGTTCCGCACCGTTTTTGCCGATGCAGAAGGGGAAAGTGAAGGCCAGGTTATCGGTCAACTCGTCTCTGAAATGCTCGGGACGACCGCTGCCGATGATATTGTCACTTGTGTTGCAATTCAAGACGATACCATTGTGGCTGCTACCTTATTGACGCGGCTTAAAATGACTAATCAACAGCAGGGCTTTATTTTATCGCCGATGGCAGTTGCGACATCGATGCAAGGACAAGGAGTTGGCCAACAATTGATTCGATTTGCTATTGAGCAACTGAAAACCCAAGGCGCCGATGTATTGTTGACCTATGGCGATCCTAACTTTTATGGCAAAGTCGGTTTTGAGCCGATTAGCGAGCAGGTAATCGCTGCGCCGTTTCCCTTGTCGCATCCACATGGCTGGATTGGCCAATCATTAAACGGTCAAGCTATTGCAGCATTAGCTGAACCGGTGCAATGTGTTGCGGCGTTAAATCAACCCCAATATTGGTAGCTTAAGCGTCACCACCAATAACTTGGTGGTGACTCGCTAGTATGAGAGTTGCTTACTTAGTGCATGCTCCCCATGAGATTTTTCCTGTTTGGTGCGCTTGATTAAAGATATCAGCACACGTTTCAGTTTGCATGGTTTTGATGTCATTGATGTGCAAAGATAACTGGCTAGCATTGCCTTCGTTGTAATAGGTGATACCGCCGGTTTCAAGTGAGTAAACAAAGGTTTCCCAAGTGCGGTAGCCCACACCATTGGTAGGATCAATCATATCTGCTGGCACTTTGTTGCCGTAGTCGAAGATTGACTTTATTTTGCCACGAATGTTCATCCACTCTGTGCCAATACTGTCGTCGTTCCAGTTGGCCGCATGGGTCGCAGCTAAGCCTCGTACGTTGCGATCCGCTGAGCTAATAGAGCTAGGCAAACCAACAGTTTGAGTTGTATCGAACTGTGCTGCGTATGCACGATGGTCTTGTTGTAGAGGAGAGTTTGCCATTACCCGTAGATCGGTACTCACATCGCCGCGATGCACCACCATTTTTCCACCCGCATTTAGCTGAAATAAGGCGATGTCGCCTGACTTATCTTGCACGGATACATGAAAGCCATGCTGATGGCCGCCAATACCTGTTTTGAAAGCGATTTGCCATTGGCCGTCTTCAAATGCTTGTACTGCTTCTTCTACATTGGCGTAGCTTTCTACAATAAACGGTACGATATCGCTTAAGTGTACGGCGGGTTTGCCATCATCTTTGATATCTTTAATAAAATATTTGGAATCGTCCATATAAAGCATAGATGCAGAAAGTCCCTCGGTATTAATCGCCTCACCAGTGGTATTGTGGAAGGTTTCTACCTCTTCAAAAGACACCGTGTTGTATTTCACCTGCCAACTCGCAGCATGCTGGTATTCAGGTACGGGCTTGCTTGTGCGTTCAGTACCGTTAACTTGCACACGAGCGATTGATTTAAGCTCTGTACCGCCCCAGTCATAAGAACGGGCAATGGAAATGCCGTGAGCATCACCGGTGTCCTGAATAATACGTGAACAGGCACTTGCGGTGCCGCTGGCGACTGATGCAATGCTGGCTATCATAGTTAAAGCGATAATAGATTTTTTCATGGTAATACCCTCTCGGTCATCAAATTAGTAACTGGTTATCAATTGCAAAGCTGGATTGCTTGAGACCTATTATCGAAGGTATATTGTCATTGTTGAACAACTCCAAGAGAGGGTTTTACCCTTTCTAAAGATTGATTGATAATATAAGGATAAGCTGATGGCGGTAACTCTTGAGCAATTAAATGCATTTGTTGAAACCGTTAAAACGGGAAGTTTTAAGCAAGCTAGCTACCGACTCGGTAAACATACATCGACCGTCAGTGGGTTGGTGGCGGCATTAGAGTCAGAAGTGGGCATCGAGCTATTTGTCCGCAAGCCACGCTCGTTATTGTTAACGACCAAAGGCGATGAACTATTCCAAGCCGCGCAAGCGGTGGTCCGCGAAAGTGAATTTTTTGACCTTAAGGTTGATAGTCTTTATCAAAATGCACCCAGTAGCGTGACGATAGCCTTTGACAGTATGTTAAGTTCACCGCAGCTGAGTGATATTTTTGCCGCTATTATCGATAAATATCCTAGTGTTTCGTTGAAGCTGTTAAGTGGCGACCCGTTACAAATACGCAGTTGGGTGTTGTCGCATCAGGCTGATATTGCACTTACTGTAAACACCTTTCATCGTCACCAAGAGCTAAAAGCAGTGGAAGGGTTCCGCTATGATGTTGTGGCGGTAGCTTCGCCGCTATTGGGTCTAAAAGAGCAAAAGATTAGCTTAGATGAACTGCGTGGTAAAACTCAGGTTTCCGCTTATTTTATGAAGCAGCTCGGGCAAGAAAATACCCATGACTACAGTAACCGAGTGATATACAGCAATTCATTTCATGAGACATTATCATTGCTAAAATCCGCTCCCGTATGGGCTTGGATGCCACTATTCATGCTGCAAGAGAGTATTGATAGTCAGCAGGTTGATCGTTTTTATGTCTCTGAAGAAAAACACCAGCGAGCCAACACCTGGTCTTCTGAGCTTATTTGGCACAACAATAAACCCAAAGATGCAGTCATGGAGTACTTTATTAATCAAGTTAATGAGTTAAATTACAGTTAGTCGCTGCCGATACGCTCAGGAATTTGACTCTGTTTGATTGGAGTGTAATTGCAGCAAGGGGGCGAGTTTAACTAACTCTGCAAGGTTAGCCACCCCTAATTTGGTCATCATTTTGGCACGATGTACTTCAATGGTGCGAATAGCCACACAGAGCTGGTCTGCCATCTGTTTATTGGTATGGCCGCCAATCACCAATTCAAAAATTTGTTTCTCTCGAGTCGACAATTGGTTGATTAGCTGCTGGTGGGTTAATTTCCAGTGCTGACGATGACTGTATTCAAGGCCTTTTGCGATTGCACTTGATAGTGCTGCGCCTTGTACTGGTTTTTGGAAAAAATCAAAAGCGCCATTTTTAAAGGCATCCACCGCCATTGGCACATCGCCATGGCCAGTTAAGAAAATCACCGCCAACGGACTATTAGCTTGGGTTAAGGCCTGATGCACCTCTGGCCCACTTAAGCCGGGCATGCGTGCATCTAAAATCACGCAACCTGCTTGGGACAAATCGATGTTTGCGAGAAAGTCATGTCCACTCTGAAAGCTTGTTAAGGCATAACCGTAGCCCTCCATCAAAAAAACAATGGCATCAACAATGGCTTCATCATCATCAACTAAGTAGACGGGGCCTGTGGTGCTTATAGACATGGAATATCCTTGCAGTCGTCGTGGTGTTTGACCTATCTCGCATAACATCAGATTAAACCATCTTAGCTTGATAAACCTTGAAACCTGTCACGTTGATATGGCATTACATTAGCGTAAGCTTAGTGAGGAGTGATTTAGGGGTTAAATCAATGATATTACGTTTGCTTGGGCTTATATTTCTCGCCTTGTCGCTACAGGCAAGCGCACAAACTCAGCCGCAACAATTTTACGTAGGGGTATTGGCCAATTGGGGCCACCAGCAGGCCATCGAACGCTGGACGCCGATGATGAGCTATTTAGAGCAAGCTGTGTCCAATACCCAGTTTCATGTCTATCCCGGCAATTTTACCGCACTGAATCAAGCCATGGAGTCTGGCAAAATTCAGTTTATTATCACCAATCCCGGTCAGTACCTGTTTCTTTCTAATCAGTATCCGTTGTCTTGGCTGGCGACCATGCGTTCGCGGCGACACAATGGCGCCACATCGGCGATTGGCTCGGCAATCATAGTGCGTGCTGATAGCGAATACCGCACGGTTTACGATTTAAAAGCTAAGGTCGTTGCTGCCAGTGACCCCCATGCATTGGGTGGGTATCAAGCTACCGTGGGATTAATGCATAAATTGGGGATGGACGCTAAAACCTATTTCGCTGAAACTAAGTTTCTTGGCTTTCCCCTCGATCCGCTGCTGTACCAAGTGCGTGATGGTAACGTCGATGCCGCGATTACGCCTCTGTGTACCTTCGAGGATATGGTTGCGCGAGGCATGATTGATCCCAAAGACTATCGGGTACTTAACCCCAGTCGGCCTGATGGTTTCGAGTGCCAATGTAGTACCAATTTATATCCAAACTGGTCTTTTGCTGCCAGTGAAAGTGTCGCCATTGGTATGAGTAAAAAAATCACTCAAGCACTGATGGATCTTGATGCTGATGCACCGGCTGCAGTGCAAGCGCAGTTGATGGGCTGGACCTCTCCCATTAGCCAGTTAGCGGTAATCCAGCTCTTTAGTGAACTGCATGTGCAGTCGCCAAAAAATAGCCGCTGGGAAGATGTTCAGTTTTGGCTTAAAGAAAATCGCCATTGGGGTATGTTAGCGATCGTTATTTTTATCATCGCCACGGTATATCATCTGTGGATTGAGTATCGCTTTCACCAAAAAAGTGAGTCATTGGTGGAGTCAGAGCGTCAACTAAAGCAACAGGCTGTTGCGCTTGAGCGCTTACAAAGTGCATCGATTGTTGGAGAAATTGGTGCCGGCTTAGCCCATGAAATTAATCAACCTATCGCGGCGATAACCAGTTACAGCGAAGGCGGCATCATGCGTTTACAAAGTGATCCCCGCCAAGCGCAGCAAACCGCTATCGCTTTACTGGAAAAGATTCATAAACAATCCACTCGCGCCGGCGAAGTGGTGCATCGTATTCGTGGCCTGTTGAAACGCCGTGAAGCGGTGATGAGTGATGTGAATATTCTGACCTTAGTGGATGAAACGGTGTCTTTGTTGCGCTTAGAGCTACAGCGCCACGATATTCAAATCGAGCGTTCGATTAAAGGTGAACCTTTCTTTATCACCGCAGACCGAGTCGGCCTATTGCAGGTGCTGGTCAACTTAGTCAAAAACAGCATTGATGCAATCACCGAAGCCCATATTCAGCCAGGGCATATTCATCTCGACTTGGACTTTCTAGATCATCAAGTTGTGCTTAGCGTGATTGATAACGGACCGGGCTTATCTCAAGATAGCGACACCTTAACGGCCACCTTCTTTACCACAAAGTCTCAAGGTCTAGGCTTGGGCTTGGCCATCTGCAAAGAGGTGATTAAAGAGCATCAAGGCGGGCTTCGTCTCACTTCGCGCGATGACAATCAGTGCGGTTGTTTGGCTAAAGTGGTCTTAAAAAAACGTGGCAGTGATAAAGAAATAGTCATTTAGTTATTAATCAGCCACTTAAGGGTGGGTATTGGTTTTTTCGCTAGTGTATTAGCAAATATGTGGTAAACCACAATAGCCAAAATTTACTCCTTATGCTGGATGAATTTTGAACTGTGAATGACATCACAAAGCGTTAACTGTTTATTTCGATATGTGGTTTACCACAATATTCAATCGTCCCTTCCTCTCTCACAATTGAGCAAACCTTACGGCATATAGCGCTATCAAGGGCATCTGGCCAAGCGTCCACTTTCGCTAACCGCCTATAAGGATTTCAGTCAATTGGGAGAGTTACCATGAAACTAGATCGGCGTACCTTTATCAAAGGCGCAGGGGCCGGCACTGCAGGCTGCATGCTAGCAACGTTGCCGGGATCCATCGCGGCATTAGGCAAAACCTCTATTAGCGGTAGTGAACAGTCTATCGCCAGTATTTGTGAAATGTGTTCAACTCGCTGCCCCATCTCTGCGCGGGTTGTTGACGGCAAAAATGTCTCAATTCTTGGCAATAAACAAGCTAAATCATTTGGTGGTGCGGTGTGTGCTCGTGGCGGCGCCGGCCATAGCCAGTTATATGACAAGCAGCGTATTGTAAAACCATTGAAGCGAGTCGGTGAACGTGGTGAAGGCAACTGGCAGGAAATTGAGTGGGATGAAGCCTACGCCACTATTGCAGAAAACCTGAATCGTATAAAGGCGCAACATGGTGCACAGAGCGTGGCTTTCTCGTCCAAGTCAGGTTCGTTATCCGGACATCTATTTCATCTCGCCAAGGCATTTGGTAGCCCAAACACTTTTACTCACGCATCAACGTGCCCGGCAGGTTATGTAGTTGCAGCTAAAGCAATGTTTGGTGGCAAAATAAAGCGTGATTTAGGTAATTCAAAATACATCATTAACTTTGGTCATAACCTCTATGAAGGCATCAATATGTCTGAAACTCGAGGCATGATGAATGCGCAAATGGAAAAAGGTGCCAAGTTAGTGGTGTTTGAGCCACGCTTTTCTATCGTGGCAGATAAAGCCGACGAGTGGTACGCCATTAAGCCGGGTACCGATGTCGCCGTGGCGCTCGCTATCTGCCATGTTCTGATTAACGATGACCTTTATGACCGTGAGTTTGTGGCTCGCTATGTTGAAGGTTTTGCCGAGTTTGCCAAAGAAGTTAAAGCCTATACCCCCGAATGGGCTGAGTCTGTCAGTGATGTACCAGCAGAAGACATTCGTCGTATTAGCCATGAATATGCGGCTGCTGCGCCCCATGCCGTGGTGGATTTTGGCCACCGAGCATCATTCACCACCGAAGAATTTGAAATGCGCCGCGCGCTTTATGCTGCCAATGTGTTGATTGGTAATATCGAGCGAAAAGGCGGACTGTATTTCGGCAAAAAAGCATCAAAGTACAACAAGTTTGCCGGCGAAAAAGTTGCCCCAACACTGGCCAAACCGGGTGTAGATAATATGCCTAAAATTGATGCCAAGCGCATTGATATGGTCGATGAACAGTACTCATTGTTGTGGTCGTCTGGTGGGGTTTACCAGTCGATTCTTGATGCGACCCTCAGTGCACAGCCGTATCAGCTGCACGCATGGGTGATGAGCAGAACCAATCCGATGCAAACCATGACAGATAGAGCCCGCATTGTAGAAACCATGAAAAAGCTCGATTTTGTGGTCGCTTGTGACATCTATATCAGTGAAAGTGCAGCCTATGCCGATATTTTCCTGCCTGAGTCGACCTACCTAGAGCGAGATGAAGAGATTGTCGATAAGTCTGGTAAGAACCCTGCATATTATGTACGTCAGCAAGTTGTTGATGTTATCGGTGATACCAAACCTAGTTGGCAAATTTGGAAAGAGTTGGCAGACAGTTTAGCGCTAGGTGAATATTTCCCTTGGCAAAACATGGATACCCTAAGGCTTTTCCAAGTAGATAAAGATACCCGCTTGCTTGCAGATATTAAGCAGCAGGGGTGGTTAAGCTACGGCAAACCTTTAATGCTGCGTGAAACCTCTATGGTTAAGGATTTTGTCGCGCAATATCCCAACGCCATCGAACCGGATGCTGATGAGACTTACGCCAGTCGGTTGAGCTTTAAAACACCGTCTGGAAAAATCGAGCTAAGCTCGAAAAAGGTAGAAGGTTTCGCGCCTGGCCGCGGAGTCATTAAGTACCGTGAAGTCGCGCTTAAGAAAGCCGATGAGCTGTTCTTTATTCAAGGCAAAGTGGCGGTACATACTAATGCAGCTACTCAAAACGTGCCCATGCTCGCCAATTTGATGTCAGACAATGCCGTGTGGATCCACCCCGTCACAGCAGGGCTATTTAATATCAGTAGCGGCGACAAAATCCGTATTTACAACGCGACTGGCAGTGAAGAAGGTCATGCGTTGGTTACCCCAGGCATTCGTCCCGACACTGTCTTTGCTTATATGGGCTGCGGCTCGAAAAACAAAGAGTTAGCACGTGCAACCGGCAAAGGTGTGCATTGTGGCAACTTACTTCCTCACGTGACATCACCGGTGACAGGTATGAACTTGCATACCACCGGGGTCAAAATTGCCAAGCTGTAATCGGAGTTCATTATGACTAAACGTTATGTTCTTGTGCACGACGAAAATAAGTGCATTGGCTGTCAGGCATGTAATGTTGCTTGCCGCAGTGAAAATAATGTCCCTGAGTCGGTGACGCGACTACAGGTACGCATTGAAGGGCCTTATGGCAACTTCCCCAATCTGCATTTTAAGTACAACAGGGTGTCGTGTGAGCAGTGCGAAAACGCCCCTTGCGTCAAGGTTTGCCCAACGGGTGCGGCTTACGTTAACGATGATGGCATTGTGTCTATCAACGAAAACAAGTGTGTGGGCTGTTTGTATTGTGTCGCGGCCTGCCCGTACAAAGTGCGATTTATCAACCCCGAAACTCGCGTTCCGGACAAGTGTGATTTTTGTAAGAGTACTCGCCTGGCTAGAGGAGAAGACCCGGCGTGCGTGAGTGTGTGCCCAACACAAGCCTTGGTGTTTGGCGATGCCAACGATGTTAACTCTGAAGTGCGCCAAGTACTAGATACCAAAGCGAACTATCAGCAGAAAGTGAACCTTGGTACAGAACCTAGGGTTTACCGTATTCCTAGCCGTAAAGGAGGGATCAAAGCATGAACAATATCTGGGGCTCTATGGAGCAATATGATCCTGTTGTGTGGAACTGGATTATCGCTGTTTACCTATTTATGGCCGGCCTATCCGCTGGCTCAATGTTAGTCGCCATTGGCTTGAAATGGTACAAGCAAAGCCGCGGCTTACCGAGTGAAGGCTTACCTGTGATTAAAGCGGCGGCGGTGCTGGGGCCGCTGGCTATCTGCCTGGGAATGGCGTTATTGGTGCTCGACTTAACCAAGCCATTTGAGTTTTATCTTATTCTCATCAACTACAACTTCACCTCGGTGATGGCATGGGGGGTGCTTGCACTGCTGGTCTACATACCCTTAGTGTTTGTATTCTCGACATTAGTTTTTGAAAAACAAGTACTGCACTATGCCCCATGGTTAGCGGGTGTACTCAAGGTCTGCCGTAAACTAGAAGGCAGCCTAAACAAGCTGATTTTCGCCTTAGCATTAGGGGTGGGTGTCTACACTGGCTTTTTACTTTCGGCGATGATTAGCTACCCAATCCTCAATACCGCGGTTTTACCTGCGCTGTTTTTAGCCTCGGCATTGTCAGCGGGATCAGCGGGCAACATTTTGGTCGCGACACTGTTCTTCAGCAAAAAAGAGTCAGATTGTATCGAACAAGTGCATCGTATCGAATACCCTGTCGCCTTCAACGAAGCCTTATGCTTAGTACTACTGTTTGTTGGACTTAACTTCTCTGGTCCTGCCGCGCAAGCAGCAACCGCGGCCATTACCAGTGGTACCTGGGCGAGTGTCTTTTGGTTTGGTGTTGTGGGCCTTGGTTTGGGCGTGCCGGTACTTGCAAGTACATTCGCCCCAAGTGCTTGGAAGCACACTAAAGGTTTCTTAGTGACAGTGTCTTGCAGCACGATATTGGGAGTGCTCGCCCTTAGGCATTTTGTTGTCTACGCAGGACAAAGCTATATCAGCTAGCCCTATGGCGCGTTGTTAAATGGCCCGAGCATTAGCTCGGGCTTTTTTATGCTTACTCTAAACTATTGAATAATGGTTATTCTTAACGCTAAAAACCGAAAGTTGACCAAATAGCTCAACAATTATCATTGATTGCCCTTGTAACTGAAAAAAATGGCCAGATATCTCTTTTATACTAGTTGGTAGTATTGAGCGAATTTCTCACGGTAAGGATTGGCAATGACAAATGAATATACTCCGCCCAAAGTTTGGGTAAACGATACTAACGGCGCTAATAAATGGGCCAATATTAACAGTCCAGTGTCGGGGGCAAGGTTTGAAAAAGCATTGCCAGCGGGTGATCACGCGCTGCAACTCTACTCGTTAGCTACGCCGAACGGCCAAAAGGTAACGATTTTGCTTGAGGAGCTACTCGCGCTAGGCATAAAAGAAGCTGAGTATGATGCTTATTTGATCAATATTAGTGAGTCAGAGCAATTTTCCTCAGGTTTTGTTGGGGTGAATCCCAACTCAAAGATTCCAGCGTTAGTGGATCGCTCAGGCGATGAGCCTGTTAACGTATTTGAGTCTGCTTCAATTTTACTGCACTTGGCAGAAAAATTTGGCCAGTTTTTACCTGCAAGTGGTGCAGCAAGAACGCAAACTTTAAACTGGCTGTTTTGGGCACAAGGCTCGGCACCATTCTTAGGAGGTGGCTTTGGCCATTTCTACGCTTATGCCGATGTTAAGCAAGAATACCCGATTAACCGTTTTGCCATGGAAGCGAAACGTCAACTTGATGTGCTAGATAAGCAGCTTGCGCAGCACCGATATGTTGCCGGTGAGCAATACAGTATTGCTGATATGGCTATTTGGCCTTGGTATGGCAATTTAGTGCTGGGTTACTTGTATGAAGCCGCTGAGTTTTTAGATGTCGCGAGTTATCAGAATGTACTGCGCTGGGCCAAAGAAATTGAGCAACGTGAAGCTGTGCAACGCGGCCGCATTGTTAATCGTGGTTGGGGTGAAGAATGGGAGCAATTGGTTGAGCGCCATAGTGCGGCCGATATAGACCAAGTGCTGGCACTTAAAGCTTAACCCTGGCTATGTTAGCGCCAATAAGCGAGCGAGGTTAGCTCGCTTATTGATATGTTTTCTGCGCTTGCCAATATTTTCGGCTGTAAATATCAGTGAGTCTGCAGCGTAGTCGATTTTAATTCTATCTATTTTTTACATCAAGTGGGCGTCTCGCGATTAGTAAGCACTTACCTTGCTGTGTTGCTCTGCCAATATTTGTTGCAGTTCTGACACGCAGCTACCACAACCGGTGCCAGCTTGGGTGCAGCGACTGATACCTGCCACATCGCTAAGTTGCTGATCGGCTATGGCATCATGAATTTGATTAATCCCCACCTGCTTACAAGCACACACAATCTTGCCATGGCAAAGTTCACCCTGTGGTTGGTCGCTCAACACACTGCTTAGCGATTGCTGCAGCTTTTCTGGTGCAGTTGATGTTTGTGTTAATAACAGGCTAAACCAATCGTATTGACTGACATCAAGGTCCGTGGCGCAAGTAAAGGCGAATTCGATACGCTGTTGATCGGTCATAATAAAGCGAACCTGTTGCTCACTTTGTTGCATGCTTTGTTGCGCACTGCTGCTTTGCGGCTGCAGCTGGCGTAAATTCTCACACAGGGCTGCCACATCAACACTGCTGGCCATCATGTAGCGATAGCCGCCGGCAATGGTTTGTTGAATCCAATATTCGGGACTGTCGGGCAAGTTGGCAAAGAGTAGCGGTTGTCGAGAGATCAATATGGCCTGACTGCGACTTACAAACGGTGTAATGGCCACCGGTGTGTGCTTCATTTCCGGTTGGCCAGAAACTGGGTCGGTAATTGATTGACCCAATGTGGCGATCTTTGCGGCCGCCGAATTACTGTTGTTCCAGTGAATGGGGGCAAAAACCTGTCCCGGACTAACTTGATTGCTAAGGCTGACGCGCATCATGACTGCACGTTGGCTTTGGTGGCTGTTAATTTGGGCGATCATGCCCTCAGTTAAGTGATAGCTTGCCGCATCAGCGGGGTTGATTAACAACAAAGGTTCAGCTTGATGGCTACTCAAGGTAACCGATAAACCAGTGCGGGTCATTGTATGCCATTGATCGCGAATCCGACCATTGTTCAGCAACAGTGGATAGCGTTTAGTCACAGCTTGAGGTGAGGGGATATAGCGCACGGGAATGATATTGGCTTTACCGTTGGCGGTGTAGAATTGGCCGTCGCTAAGCAAGTGTTGATGACTCACTTCTGTTTGTAGGTGGGTCACAGGCCATTGCTGTGGTGGCATGTTGCTGTATTGATGGTCATTGATTTCTGCAAGCCCTGATAGATTTAAGTCGGTATTAAATGCTCGGTGAGCAGCAGCTGTGAGTGCGGCATACTCTCTAAAAATATCGGCTTCATGGCGATAACTGAAAGCCTGAGCAAAGCCCATCTTTTTTGCTACTTCAGTTATGATCCACCAATCTGGTCGTGCTTCACCGGGGGATACTGTTAGGCGTCGCTGTCTGGAAATACGTCGTTCAGAATTGGTGACCGTACCAGACTTTTCTGACCACCCTTGGGCTGGCAGTTGCACATCTGCAAGTTTTCCGGTATCGGTATTGGCAATGCAATCGGAGACGACAACAAACGGACACTGAGCTAATGCTTGTTGGATAAAGTCGCTATCGGGCAAGCTGACAGCTGGGTTGGTCGCCATTATCCATACCGCTTTTATTTTGCCCTTAGCGATGGCATCAAACATCTCTACCGCTTTCAGTCCTGGCCGTGTTGCCAGGTTGTCTGTTTGCCAAAACTCGCTGACCAGTTGCTGGTGCTTGTCATTGTTAAACTCAAGGTGTGCCGCAAGGGTATTGGCTAACCCGCCCACTTCCCGTCCGCCCATCGCATTGGGTTGGCCGGTAATAGAAAAAGGGTTGGCGCCGCTACGGCCAATTTTTGCGGTGACCAAATGGCAGTTAATGATGCTATTAACCTTATCTGTCCCTTGGCTGGATTGATTGACCCCCTGAGAATACAGCGTAGTGACCTTATCTGTATTGGCAAAGGTTTGGTAAAATGTCAGTAGGTCGGCTTGGCTAATTTGCAGCTGTTGACTAAGCGCTTGTAGATCGTCCAGATCTGCCACTGATGCTAAGTTTGCAGCAAAACCTTGGGTATGCTGGTTGATATAGTCACTGTCTGTGTGGCCATGGTCATGTAAATACTTAAAAAGTCCGTTAAATAGTAAAACATCGCTACCCGGTTTTATGGCCAAGTGTAAGTCTGCATCCGCGCTACTTGCGGTGGCGCGTGGGTCGATAACAATCAGCTTTTTGTTGGGGTGTTGCTGCTTGGCTTGTTTTATACGCTGAAACAAAATGGGATGACACCAAGCTAGGTTTGAGCCCACCAGCACAATTGCATCGGCGCTTTCTAGATCTTGATAACAACCAGGAACACTATCATTACCAAATGCGCGTTTATGACCTGCAACACTAGATGACATACATAGGCGTGAGTTGGTATCCACATTACCGCTGCCAATAAAGCCTTTCATGAGTTTATTGGCGACGTAATAGTCTTCAGTGAGTAATTGTCCTGACAGATAAAAAGCCACAGAGTCAGGACCATGTTCAGCAATGGTCTTGGTAAATTGATTTGCGACTGTTGCGATTGCCTGAGACCAATCACATTGACTTCCGGCTATGTGTGGCTGTAGCAATCTGCCGGTAGTTGTCACTGTTTCGCCTAAAGCCATTCCTTTCGAGCATAGCTTTCCCCAGTTTGCAGGATGGTCATTGTCACCACGGACACTAAGTGTGCCATCACGTTGTGGTTTAGCTTCAATACCGCAACCAACGCCGCAATAAGCACAGGTTGATTTTATCCATGGACTACTTGGGTTTTGACTCATCGCAATTACAGCCTTTATTGTCTAGGTTTAGGTTATTTAGCAAGGTTTGGGCCAGAGGCGTTTTTGTGGTTGCAAGGTTAAATTAAACACTTAAAAAACAGTGGGTTAATTTTGTTGGTTTTTCAATATACCTCTTTAGAGGTATATGGTGTAATCGTTTAATTTCAGCAATATAGCTTCAGCGCCCTGTTTTGATCTTTGTTTGCACTAACAAGGTGCGACTGCTTCGTATCTCTAGCTGACCAAAATCAACACTTTTAGTTTTTTGTTTTGCGTTGTTTGTCATTAAGCTTTTGATATTAATTGTTTTTAAAATATTTTTGTTGCGCTTTTGTAAAGATTGGCACCACCTTTGCTGAATTTTGTTCAGACAATTAATTCAGTAATGTAGAGGCGCTCAATATGGCCAAGTCAGCGAACCAAGCAAAACAGAGTGTACTCAGATTCAGTAGTAAAGAGCCAACATCAACGGCTAAAGGCTGTGTCAGTTTAGTGGGTGCAGGGCCGGGAGATCCGGATTTATTGACGGTAAAAGCACTGCGCTGCATTGAACAAGCAGACCTGATTATCTACGACAGATTGGTCAGTGCTGAAATCTGCGCCCTGTTTCCAAGTACCACTCCGGCCCTATATGTGGGCAAGGCGAAAAATAGGCACAGTGTTGAGCAGTCTCGTATCAATGAGCTGCTGGTTGAAAAAGCCTTACAAGGTAAGAATATCTGCCGGTTAAAAGGTGGCGATGCTTTTGTTTTTGGCCGTGGTGGCGAAGAAGTGCTGAGTTTAAAACAGAAAGGCATCGACGTACAGATTATTCCGGGTATCACCGCCGGTGCTGGTTGCACCGCCTATGCGGGGATTCCCTTGACACATCGCGGCGTTTCTCAAGGCTGCACCTTTGTCACCGCTCATGCCGAAACCGATCTGCAGGTCAACTGGCAGGGGCTGGCGTTGCTCGACCACACCTTAGTGTTCTATATGGGATTAAGCAAAAGCGAGATGATCAGTACAGAGCTGCAAACCGCAGGGCTTGATGGTCAAACGCCAGTTGCGTTAATTGAGCGAGGCTGTACCACGCAGCAGCGAATTGTCAGCGGCCAATTATCACAGTTGCCGCAATTGGTGACGCAGCATCAATTGCAGTCACCCACCTTGATTGTGGTGGGTAAGGTTGTTGACCTTGCCCAGCAGCTCAGCTGGTTTGAACAACAAATTAATGAAACCACAGCTTCCACCACCACGCGCCTTAGCGCTTAACCTTATTCTGGGGAGAATAAAGATGCAAAAAACTTCAATTTTAGTGGTGGGCAACGGCATGGTTGGTCACAAATTTATCGACAACATGTTAGCGCAGAGCAAGATTGATCAATTTGATTTAATGACGTTTTCAGAAGAGTCGAGACTGGCATATGACCGAGTGCAGCTTAGTGCTTATTTTAGTGGCAAAACCGCTGAAGACTTGGCCTTGACCGATGAAAGTTACTATCAGCAACATGGCGTTAAGTTTTTACTGAGTGACAAAGTCACCGACATTGATTGCGAGGGGCACCTTGTGACGACAGCCAGTGGTCAACAGGTACGCTACGACAAATTGGTGCTTGCGACAGGCTCTTACCCCTTTGTGCCACCGATTCCTGGCGGTGATGCTGAACATTGTTTGGTGTATCGCACTATTGATGATCTAGAAGCCATTACAGAATCGAGCTGCCACAGTGATAAAGGCGTCGTTATTGGTGGGGGGCTACTAGGTCTGGAAGCGGCTAATGCCCTGAAAAATTTAGGTTTAGAAACCCATGTTGTTGAGTTTGCTCCTAGGCTGATGGCGGTGCAACTTGACGAGGGGGGCGCTAATTTACTGCGTCACCAAATCGAAGATTTAGGGGTTAGCGTTCATACCGAAAAAGCCACCACGGAAATTGTTGCTGGTAGTCAAAGTCGTTATCGCTTGAATTTTGCTGATGGTAGCCACTTAGAAACCGACATGATTGTTTTCTCGGCCGGTATTCGACCTCAAGACGAGCTAGCGCGTCAGTGCGGCATTACCGTGGGTGAGCGTGGTGGCATTGTGATTAATGATACTTGCCAAACGAGTGATGAAGATATTTATGCCATTGGTGAATGCGCATTATGGCAAGGACGAATTTTTGGTTTAGTGGCACCAGGGTATGCCATGGCAGCGGCTGCAGCCAGTCACATTTGTGGCGAGTCACAGCAATTTACCGGTGCCGATATGAGTACCAAGCTAAAGTTACTAGGGTTAGATGTAGCCAGTATTGGTGACGCGCATGGCCAAACTCCAGGCGCCCAGTCTTATACTTTTCATGATGAAGTTGCCCAAGTATATAAACGCCTTATCGTTAATGAGGCTGGCGATAGAGTTTTAGGTGCAGTGTTAGTGGGTGATGTGGATGCCTATGGTCAATTACTGCAAATGATGCTCAATGACATGCCGCTACCCGATCATCCATCAGCCTTGATTTTGCCTAATGTTGACGGTGAGGCGAGCCAAGGTGTTGGTGTAGAGGCTTTGCCTGAATCAGCGCAGTTGTGCTCATGCTTTGACGTCACCAAAGGCGACATTGTTGCTGCGGTAGCGGATGGGGCGACCGATATGGCCGCCATTAAAAGTTGTACCAAAGCGTCTACCGGTTGCGGTGGCTGTAGTGCATTAGTCAAGCAGGTGATGGATTGTGAGTTAGCCGCACTGGGACACGAAGTTGATAACAGCTTATGTGAGCACTTTGCTTATACTCGCCCAGAGCTTGCTGATATCGTCCGCATTAAAAAGATAAAAACCTTTGATGAGCTGCTAGCCAGCCATGGCAAAGGCCTAGGTTGTGAGGTCTGTAAACCCACCATTGGATCGATTCTGGCTTCGTTCTGGAATGACTATGTGTTAGAGGAACCGCACATTGGTCTGCAAGACACTAATGATGTGTACCTAGGCAACATGCAAAAAGACGGGACTTACTCGGTTGTGCCGAGAATTGCTGGTGGCGAAGTGACGCCAGACAAGCTGATTGTACTCGGTGAAGTGGCTAAGGATTTTGACCTTTATACCAAAATTACCGGCGGTCAACGTATTGACCTGTTTGGGGCACAACTGCATGAGTTACCACAAATATGGCGCCGACTTGTTGATGCTGGCTTTGAAACAGGCCACGCCTACGGTAAGTCTGTGCGTACTGTTAAGTCGTGTGTGGGTGATAGCTGGTGTCGTTACGGTGTCAATGACAGCCTAGGTTTCGCGATTAATATAGAGAACCGATACAAAGGGTTACGCTCACCTCACAAATTGAAGTTTGCAGTATCTGGTTGTACCCGTGAATGCGCCGAAGCACAGTCAAAAGATGTGGGAATTATTGCCACAGAAAATGGTTGGAATTTATATGTCGGCGGTAATGGCGGCATGCGTCCTCGCCATGCCGATCTGTTTGCATCTGATCTTGATGACCAAACGCTGATTCAATATGTCGATCGCTTCTTGATGTTCTATATCCGCAGTGCCGAGCGCTTACAGCGTACCTCGGTGTGGTTGGAAAATTTACCTGGCGGTCTGGATTACCTTAAAGAGGTGGTGATTGACGACAAACTGGGTTTAGCGGCTGAGCTAGAGTCGGAAATGGCTCACTGTATCGCGCAATATCAGTGTGAGTGGAAAACTACCTTAGAAAGTCCTGAAAAGCTCAAGCGTTTCCAACACTTTATTAATAGTGAATTAGGCGATGATGGCTTGGCATTTTCTCGAGAGCGTGAGCAACGGGTACCGAGAGAGAAGCCCCAAGCGGAGCAGATTAAAATAGTAGAGCTGGTTGATTAGGAGGCGATATGAGTAATTGGATTGATGTGTGTCATCGCAATGACGTGGTAGCCGGAACAGGTGTGTGTGCGTTAGTAGATAACGAGCAAGTGGCGATATTTCGCTGCCGTAGCACCGATGAGCTCTATGCCGTATCTAACTACGACCCCATCGGGCAAGCCAATGTGCTATCGCGGGGCATTATGGGGTGCGTTGCCGGACAAGTGGTTGTCGCGTCGCCACTTTATAAACAGCATTTTTGTTTAGATACCGGCAGTTGTTTGCAATTACCGCAATACAAACTGAAAACCTACCCTGTGCGGTACGCAGGTGAACAGATACAGCTGCTAAGCGCAGCCTAGATTGATGTGGGTTGCCTACTGGCAGCCCTAGTTAACCCTTTTATTAATTTAATGCTGCTACGCAAGCGGCCTAGCTTCTTGCGGCCTATTGAGTAGGTAACTTGGCAGCTAACGGAGAACTTATGAGCACGGATAACCGCTTTAACCTGCTGTCATTCAGTGGAAAAATGAAGGTGTTACACCTTAGCTGGATGGCTTTCTTCATCACTTTTGTGGTGTGGTTTAACTTTGCACCTTTGCTGCAATCGGTCAAAGAGACCTTAGGCTTAACAACGGCAGAAATAAAAACCCTGTTGATCCTTAACGTCGCTTTTACTATTCCGGCGCGGGTGATCATCGGCATGCTAACTGACCGGTTTGGTCCACGTGTTGTATATTCGGCATTATTGGCCATCTGTTCCTTACCCTGTTTTGCTTTTGCACTGGCCGACACCTTTACCCAAGCTGCTATAGCTCGTTTCTTACTGGGCTTTATTGGTGCGGGTTTTGTTATTGGTATTCGTCTGGTTTCAGAGTGGTTTCCCCACAACCAGCTAGGTACTGCTGAGGGTATATACGGGGGCTGGGGTAACTTCGGTTCTGCGGCAGCCGCTTTTACACTGCCCACTGTAGCCTTGATGTTTGGCGGTGATGATGGCTGGCGCTATGCCATGGCGATTACCGGTCTAATGAGCCTAGTGTTCTCGTTTGTGTTTTATGCCAATGTTGAAGATACCCCTAAAGGCGCGACCTATTTCAAGCCTAAGAACTTAACTGCAATGGAAGTCACTTCTAAAGGTGATTTTTACCTATTGTTACTGATGAAATTGCCAATGTACGGCGCTTTGGCATTGTTAGCATGGAAGCTGTCTCCGAGTGGCGTCTCGATGCTTAGTGAGATGGCAGTTAACTTCATCTACCTTGGCTTAGCCTTACTTTATTTGTACGAAGTGTCACAAGTGTGGAAAGTGAATAAGTACATCTTTACCCAGCCGGTGCCTGAAGTTCATCGTTACAAGTTTAAGCAGGTTGCGGTACTTAATGTGTTGTACTTTGCCACGTTTGGTTCAGAGCTGGCTGTGGTGTCGATGTTACCGCTGTTTTTCGCTGAAACCTTTACCTTATCGCCTGTGTTAGCCGGTATGGTCGCGTCGGCCTATGCCTTTATGAACCTCATGTCTCGTCCTGGCGGTGGTTGGATTTCTGATAAATTTGGTCGTAAGCCGACGCTATTGATTCTCACAGCAGGATTGGCGGCAGGTTATTTCTTGATGGGACAAGTTAACAGTGAATGGCCTGTTTGGGTCGCAGTCGCTGCAGCAATGGTGTGTTCATTCTTCGTGCAATCTGGAGAGGGCGCGGTGTTTGCCACGGTGCCATTAATTAAACGCCGTATGACTGGGCAAATTGCCGGTATGACAGGTGCTTACGGTAATGTGGGAGCGGTATGTTACCTAACGGTGTTGTCATTTGTTGACTACAGTACTTTCTTCTATGTGATTTCAGCGACCGCTGTACTTGGCTTTATTATCTTACTGTTTATGGAAGAGCCTAAAGGCCAAATTGCAGAAGTGAATGAAGATGGTAGTGTTGAACTGATTCAAGTTTCACATCACTAGTGAAGGTTAATGATGACGCAAAAGCAGCCGAGTTTAGTCAGTGAAAATCAGCTAGATGTCAGTTTTGGTGGCTGCTCTAGTGCCGGTGTACGTGAGCACAACCAAGATGCTTTTGCGGCTCATAAACCCACCCGTGTGGCGCAGCTTAATCATAAAGGCGCCAGTGCTTGTATTGCCGATGGTGTCAGCTGCAGTCAACATGGCCAGCAAGCAAGCCAAACTTGTGTTACCCAATTTATTGAAGACTATTATGCAACGCCTGATACTTGGGGAGTTAAGCAGGCGGTGTCGCGAGTGTTAAGCTCGCTCAACCGTTGGCTGTATCATCATTCTCAACAATCACAGTTACGTCATAATGGCTTCGTATCAACGTTTAGTGCTGTGGTATTCAAGTCGGCCACAGCACATTTTTTACATGTAGGCGATTCGCGAATATATCGTTATCGCCAGGGTAAGTTGTTGCAAATAACTAAAGACCATTGTCGCCAGGGACTGGGTGATAAAGGTTTTCTTACCCGAGCGCTGGGGATTGATAGTCAAGTTGAGGTCGACTATCAAACCCATGAGCTGCAGCGTGATGATATTTACCTGTTAAGTACCGATGGTGTACATGATTGGCTGTCTAATACTCAGCTTGGTGAGTTATTGTCGCAACAAACCGATCTTGAACAGTGCGCCAACGACATTGTTGCGCAAGCGGCCATGGCCGGCAGCAATGACAACCTTAGTTGCCTATTGGTTAAAGTTAATACGCTACCTTATGCAGACATTAGCGAGCTAAATCAGCAACTGTTACATCGAGTTATTCCGCCTGTACTGGAGCAGGGACAAAGTATCGATCAATGGCGGGTTGAAAAAATACTCTACAGCGGCAGTCGAAGTCATATTTATGCGGTTAAATCTCCACGGTATCAACAAACCTATTTGATGAAAGTGCCGTCGCTCAGTTATCAAGATGATCTTGATTATCGCAAAGCATTTATTCGCGAGCAGTGGATTGGTGAGCGAACCAGCTCACCTTTGCTAATGCGTATTTATCCGCAAGAATCTCGTTTTCTTTATCATTTATGTCAGTTTGTGCCTGGCATTACCTTGCGGCAATGGATGTTTGACCACCCTAAACCCACGTTAACTGAAGTTAGAAACGTCTTTTCCGCGATGGCGGCAGCCGTGCGAGCCTTGCAGCGAATTGGGGTCACTCATCGGGATTTGAAACCAGAAAACATGATGCTGACGCCCAGCGGCGAGATCGTGTTGCTTGATTATGGTGCAGCCGATGCGCAAGGGCTTGCAGATAGTGAATCTCCGGCAGATGCTATTCCACTGGGTGATTTAGGCTATATTGCGCCTG
This sequence comes from Shewanella sp. Scap07, assembly GCF_013394145.1. Classification (NCBI taxonomy): domain Bacteria; kingdom Pseudomonadati; phylum Pseudomonadota; class Gammaproteobacteria; order Alteromonadales; family Shewanellaceae; genus Shewanella; species Shewanella sp. Scap07. Next base: position 5,037,915 of record NZ_CP041329.1, on the reverse strand, counting down.
AGTACATTGATGGCCGTGCCGATCACCAGTCAGATATTTTCTCTATGGGGGTGATACTGTATGAAATGCTTAGTGGTGAGCGGCCATTTAAAAAGCGCAGTGTGACTTACCAATCCAGTCGCCAAGCCTATGACTGGCAATATCAACCGCTCAGCAGACATCGTCAAGATGTCCCTTTTTGGGTTGATCAGGTTATCAAGCGGGCTTGTCATCCAGACAATCGTGAGCGGTATACCAGTATGTCAGAGCTGGTGGCTGATCTGTCGACGCCAAATCAAGCGGTACTGACAGAAACAGAAAACGCACCATTGCTGGTGCGTGATCCGGTTCGTTTCTGGCAGGGCGTTAGTGGCATCCTATTGGTGATAGTGATACTACAACTGCTTATAGCATTTAGTTAACCAAACTCACCACTGACATAACCTTGTGTGCGCTGATCTTGTGGTTGATTGAATATTTGTGTGGTTTCCCCATGTTCTACAAGCTCTCCCATCCAGAAAAATGCTGTCTTATCTGAAATACGCTTCGCCTGATTCATTGAGTGAGTCACAATAACAATAGTGAACTTCTTACGCAGTTCATCCATTAGATCTTCAATCTTATGGGTCGCAATGGGATCCAACGCGCTTGTAGGCTCATCCATCAAGATGACTTCTGGCTTCATGGCGATGGTACGTGCGATACATAAACGTTGTTGTTGACCACCAGATAGGCCTTGGCCCGGTGCATCAAGGCGGTCTTTAACTTCATCCCATAATGCGGCGCTGCGTAGAGATTCTTCAACGGCGGCGTCGAGCACTTTTTTATCTTTGATCCCTTGTGCTTTCAGGCCGAAAGCAACATTTTCATAGATGCTCATTGGAAATGGGTTTGGTTTTTGAAACACCATGCCAACCCGCATCCGTAGTTGCTTCACATCGACGTCACGATAGATATCATCACCTTCAAAGGCCACTTCACCGGTAATTTTCACGCCTTCAACAAGGTCGTTCATGCGGTTCAGTGTACGCAATAGCGTCGACTTACCACACCCAGAAGGACCAATTAAAGCAGTGACCTGTTTGGCTGGGATAGGCAAAGAGATATCTTTTAGGGCGTGGTTGTCACCATAAAAAAGATTGAGATTATTAACGGCTAATTTATTCATGGTTACTGACCTTAATGAGAGGCTTTGTTAAATTTACTGGCAATGAATTTCGTTGCCATGTTGAGCACTAGCACTAACACAATCAATACAGTTGCAGTTGCGTAGGCTTGATCCCATTCATATTGGGTAAATAGCTCTTGTGTAAGTTTGTATAGGTGGACCGTTAGGGTTCGACCTGATTCCAGTACCGATTCTGGTATTTGGGTCACCATACCTGCAGTTAAGAATACTGGGGCAGATTCACCAATCACTCGCCCGGTACTTAAGATGACGGACGTTACGATGCCAGGCATGGCGCTGGGTAAAATTAGACGCCAAATGGTATAGATTTTTGAGGCGCCAAGTGCATAACCACCTTCACGGTAGCTCAGTGGTACTGCAAGCAGGGCTTCTTCAGTGGTACGGATAAGTACAGGTAATATCAACATGGCTAGGGTTAACGAGCCTGACAATATTGAAAAGCCTAATCCCAAGGTAGTGACGAAGAAAGTCATACCAAATAAGCCATAGACGATAGATGGAATACCCGCTAATGACTCAATGCAGAAGCGAATCATCTTTACAACGCTGCTGCCAGGCTTGGCGTACTCGGTCAGGTAGATGGCGGTCATGATGCCAATAGGTGCAGCAATTGCCAGCGACAACAGTACCATGTACACGGTCGATACAATCATCGCCCAAATACCTGAAGCTTCACCAATACGTGTATAGGCACCAGTAATAAAGTCCCAAGTCACATGGGCTAGGCCATTACTTAAAATATGCCAGACAACCCACAGCAAAAACATAATCGTTGTTGCGGCAGCGCCCCAGATGGCGACAAGCATTAGCCTGTCTTGATTATCTCTAGTTAATCTCATGATTATGCTCGTGTTCTGTTCACATACAGTAGGCTAGCATTCAGCAATACAATGAAAGCCAGTAACACTATGCCAGTAGAATAAAGCGCGCTTGCGTGAATGCCCGTTGCGTAGGCCATTTCCATTGCAATATTGGCGGTTAAGGTACGTGCCGGTTCAAGTAGTGACCCAGGCATAGCTGGTGCGTTACCCATTACCATAATAATGGCCATGGTTTCACCAATAGCGCGGGCAATACCCAGCGCAACACCTGTTAAAATACCGCTTTTCGCTGCCGGAACCAGTACCTTAAAAATACTGTAAATATGCGATGCACCCAGTGCTAACGCACCTTCTTTGTAAGTGGCCGGTAGTGCGCGAATGGAAGTTTCTGAAATCGTAATTACGGTTGGCAAAATCATAATTGCCAATACGATGATACCCGCCAGTACTGTGTTACCAGCGGGGATATTAAATAGTGTCTCGATGGCGGGTACGATAATGACCAAGCCAAAGAAGCCATAGACAACAGAGGGAATGCCTGCAAGAAGTTCTACGGCAGGTCTAACAATATTTGCCAACCACTTTGGGGCCAGCTCTGCAAGGAACACTGCTGTTAATATAGCAATGGGCACACCAATCATAACCGCACCTAAGGTCGATATGAGTGATGCAACAATCATCGGGAAGATGCCGTATAGTGCTGGTGGTAGCCACTCGCGTCCGGTGATTAAATTAACGACGCCTGCTTCTGAAAATGCAGGTAAACCTTCTTGAAAAACAAACCAACCGATCGTGGCGACCGAGATCACCCCAACCATCGCGCTACATAGGAATAACGCATGAAAAGCCATGCCGATAGGGTCAAAGCTTTTATTGGGTTTAATTTTAATATTTGCTGTGCGGATCTTTGTTGCCGTATCCATCACTGTGCCTCAATGTCTTACCGATTATAAAAAGTGCAAAACGGCAGTGATGGAGCAATCACTGCCGTTCTGGAAAAGCCTATTACTGAACGCGAATGTAGCCTTCAGCTGCGACAATGCTTTGACCGTCGTTAGACATGATGTAGTCGATGAATTGCTTGGCACTGTCTGGTGCTGACTTATCCATTAATACAATAAATGGACGTGCAATTTTATAGTCACCGGCTGCAATGTTGGTATCGCTTGCTGCAACACCGTCTACATCGATGGCGCGCAGTGAATCATCAACACTACCTAGTGAGATATAGCCAATAGCGTAAGGGTTGTTAGCTACGATAGTTTTGATCATGCCGTTACCGTTACCCACTTGTGCCGTAGGTGAAATTGCTGTCACTTTATGGCCGTTTACAGTGCGTTGTAGCTTCATAATCTCTTCAAATGCACCGCGAGTACCAGAACCTGCTTCACGAGTCACTACAACGATAGGACGTGCTTCACCGCCTACTTCGCTCCAGTTTTTAATCTCACCACGGTAAATCTTGGCGATTTGTTCTTGAGTTAGGTTCTTAACTGGGTTGGCATTGTTAACTGCTGCTGCAATACCATCACGAGCGATGACGACTTCTTTGATATCGCTAGTGAGTTCGTTATCTTTTACATTACGTGATGACATACCAAGCATGCTGGTGCCATCTTTAGCTGCGCGGATGCCTGCTGATGAGCCAGTGCTTTGCACTTCCACATTCTTGTTGGCGCTGTTTTGATAATTTTCAGCTAATACTTCCATCACATGTGCTACAGAAGTTGAGCCAGATACTGTTACAGTGCTTGCTTGTACAAGCGGGGTTGCCATTAAACCAACAGCTGTAAGTAAACCAATTACTTTCTTCATTACAAGTTCCACTTAAAATGGTTATAGAGAGTGTTATCTGCTTCAACAATTTGAAAGCCAGCGCATTAAGACAGATGAATATGACAGTTTGGTTACGATGGTTTTTTGTTGTCGCGTGACGAGTGTGATGAAGTTAGCGCAAAAGATTTACAGGATGTGGATAACTCAAAAAGATGGAGTTTCTGCTAGAAAAGCAAGCAAAGATTTCTTAAAACAAGTCGGATAGCCGCTGATATAAGTACAATAGCGACTTATTGGCTAATGCTGTTTAATGGGTTTAGGTGTTTGGCGATGCAGTTCATTTCAAATTAATCTTCACTTAAGCTCACGCGTTGGTGGGCTGTGAATAAGTCAGTTTATTATTGTGAAAGTAAACCTTTTATGAACCTTTTATGACATAAGCGTGGCTGGTTGTTTTTTGAGCACTTATGTACAACAAGCACCGAGCAAACATTTAGGCGGCTAACGGCTTCAGTTTTTGTTTGTTCTCAAACCGCTTCCATACTTTTTCATGGAAATAGAATACAACGGTATTGATAGCGGGCTCAATTAGCGCCACTGCACCGCCGATCACAACGCTACCAGTTAATAAATAAGTGATGGTGAATGCAACACCGAAATGTAATATAGCAAAGGTAAGTGTTTTAGCCATGACCGTTATCTCCTAATGAATATGCTGCAAATGATAATCATTATCATTTGAGTTGTAAATAGGCAAAGACTAATAGCGTGCCGATAGCATTAATAGATAGATTCGATTGGCTCAGGTCGATGAAATAAATACGCCTGCATTGGCAGGCGTATTTGACTTTCTATGGTGGCGAACTAATGGCTTAGTAGTGCCAAGGGAATTTTCCAAAGTCTTGATCGCGCTTTTCTAGAAATGCATCCCGACCTTCTTGGGCTTCATCGGTGCCATAAGCTAGTCGAGTCGCTTCGCCGGCAAACAGTTGTTGTCCGACTAAACCATCATCAGGCAAATTAAAGCCATATTTGAGCATACGCATCGCGGTGGGTGACTTGCTATTAATCTCTTTTGCCCAAGCAAGCGCTTCAGTTTCCAGATCAGCATGAGGAATGGCACGATTAACCATACCCATATCAAATGCTTCTTCAGCACTGTAATTAAAGCCAAGGAAGAAAATCTCGCGAGCGCGTTTTTGACCGATCATCTTAGCTAAGTAAGCACTGCCATAGCCAGAGTCAAAACTACCTACATCTGGATCGGTTTGCTTAAATACCGCATGCTCCTTTGAGGCAAGAGTCAAATCACACACTACATGTAAGCTATGACCTCCACCCACTGCCCAGCCAGGTACCACCGCAATCACGACTTTGGGCATAAAGCGGATCAGACGTTGTACTTCCAAAATATGTAATCGGCCCATACGCGCAATATCAGGCTTACCCGCTTCTTCAGCTTCATATTTATAGCCATCTTTACCGCGAATGCGTTGATCGCCGCCAGCACAGAATGAATGTTGCCCCTTTGCCGAAGGGCCATTACCGGTTAACAGCACACAACCTACATCCGACCATTGCCTTGCATGATCTAACGCTGTGTACAACTCATCAACGGTTTTGGGACGAAAGGAGTTGAGGCAGTCAGGGCGGTTAATGGCGATACGTACAGTGCCCTGATCTTTGGCTCTATGATAAGTGATATCTTCAAAATCAAATTCAGATACTTGTTCCCATAAAGTAGGATCAAATATATCGGAAACCTGCTGAGTCATAGTCTAGCCCTTAACATGATTATCAAAACATAATCTGCAAAGGCTAGGCTTATTCTCTACTTAGGTCAATTGTCTCAACTAAAAGCAGTGCGCTTAGTTGATTTTATCGCAAATAAAACGCTGATTATCTCGGCTGAGATCATTGTGCCTTGGGGCTTTGCTACCACAAAAGCTCTGCTTGTACTCAGAGACACTTTGCTCTGAAGCGAGAATGGCATCTAATACAACAAGTTCTGCATTAGATAAACGATCACTAATTTCATCCTTGATGTTGTTAATGCGATTGTCGACTTTGATGATCTGTGTACCTGTCATCGCATCGATTTTGTTTTCGATTTGACTCAATAAGGCTTCTGTCTGCGCGATGGGTTTGTCGAGCTCATTGGTTTCGGTTGCCAGGTAATAGAGCACGCCTACTCCGATAGCTAAAATAATCCAGCCTTTCATGTGATCTAACCCCAGTTTTTGGTGAACAAAATGTGATATATGTGAGTATAATAAGCTAGTTTTTATGCATTATTAAAGCTGTAAGGCTATAAAGATGACCTCAAATTCTTCCAAGAAAGACTTTTCCAAGGCCGAACGGATTAAGATTCACCAGCCTGATGCGAGTAAGGCAGATAGATTTAACCCGCGAAACCGAATATATGTACGTGCGATAGAGGGTGTGTGGACTCAACTAAGAAGACGCTTAGGTTGGGTTGCGATGTTGTTCTTTCTTATCTTACCTTGGATCCCTTGGGGAGACCGTCAAGCGGTATGGTTTAACCTTGGTGAGCAGAAGTTTCATATTTTTGCGTTGACCATTTGGCCTCAAGATCTAACTTTACTCGCTGCACTATTAATGGTGGCCGCATTTGGGCTATTTTTTGTCACCACCTATTTAGGTCGGGTGTGGTGTGGCTATACCTGTCCCCAAACCGTATGGACCTTTATCTTTATTTGGTTTGAAGAGAAACTCGAAGGTGCGCGTAATAAACGGATAAAGCTAGACCAGATGCCATGGAGTTTTAATAAGTTATGGCGCAAAACTGCAAAGCACGCGGCCTGGATAGCCATCTCTTTGTTAACCGCCATGACCTTTGTGTCGTATTTCGTGCCCACTTCTGAAGTTTATCGAGACGTGTTCACCCTCAATGCCAGTGGTGGTATCTATTTCTGGGTGGTGCTGTTTACTTTCGCTACTTACGGTAACGCGGGATGGATGCGAGAAATTATGTGCATTCATATGTGCCCCTATGCACGTTTCCAAGCTGCGATGTTTGATAAGAACACCTTTATTGTGGGCTACGACGCCAAACGCGGAGAAACCCGCGGGCCACGTTCACGTAAAGCCGATCCTAAAGCCCTTGGTCTTGGTGACTGTATAGACTGCGACTTATGTGTTCAGGTGTGTCCAACGGGTATCGATATTCGTAACGGCTTACAATATGAATGTATTAACTGTGGTGCTTGTATTGACGCATGTGATACCACGATGCAGCGTATGGGGTATGACAAAGGCTTGATTGCTTATACTACCGAGAACAAACTCGACGGTATCAAGCAGAAAGTACTGCGTCCTAAGTTAGTGGGCTATGGCGCAGTGCTAGCAGCCATGATCACTATCTTTATCTATGCCAGCGCAACAATCGCTCCGGTGCGTATTGATGTGATTCGTGACCGTAATGAATTGTTCCGTGAAAATAACCAAGGCCTGGTAGAGAACACCTTTACGTTAAAGCTGCTCAACAAGACTGAGCAGACTCACCAATATAAGTTGACGATAGAGGGGCTACCTAACTATGAATGGTATGGCCCGCAACAAGTCACTATGAAAGGTGGCGAGATTCTAACGTTACCTATTAGTGTTGCGGTCGACCCATACGAACTGTCTCGGTCGATGCTGAAAGTTAACTTCAAAGTATCGACTACAACGGATGGTAAAACGATAGAAGCGACCCAAGAGTCACGTTTCTTCAGCCAGTAGTGCATTGGTATCAGCGCGCAAAGCGCTAAAAAAGGGGCTTTTAGCCCCTTTTTTGTGCGTATCGTCTGATAAATGGCCGCTCGGTAATAAAAATGTCATTTTCTTTCAAAAAGCACTTGCGTAAAAAGTTCAGCTCCCTATAATGCGCTCCCACTGACACGGCAAACAGCGCTGCATAGCGATGTACAGAAGAGTCAGGGCAGCAAGTGAGATGAGGTTTTTAGCTGTGACTTAACGCACTGGTGTGCAGTAAGTAACCACTTAAAAAACTTTTTAAAAAATCACTTGACGCCAACCAAGGAAAGCGTAGAATACGCAGCCCTAGCCCGCTGGACTCCAGTATGAGGCGAACGTTCTTTAACAAGATGAAACAAGAAATCTGTGTGGACACTCACAGGTGTTGAGTTATTCGAAATTACCTTTTTAGGTAATCAAAAATTTTACTCAATGTAAGAATGAGTGTTCATAGCAATATGTACAAACATCCTTAGATTCTTCCGAGTCTAAGTGATGAATCAGAATTCATTGAGCCGAGACTTAGGTCTCAACAAAACTTTAATTGAAGAGTTTGATCATGGCTCAGATTGAACGCTGGCGGCAGGCCTAACACATGCAAGTCGAGCGGTAACAGGAAGAAAGCTTGCTTTCTTTGCTGACGAGCGGCGGACGGGTGAGTAATGCCTAGGGAACTGCCCAGTCGAGGGGGATAACAGTTGGAAACGACTGCTAATACCGCATACGCCCTACGGGGGAAAGGAGGGGCTCTTCGGACCTTTCGCGATTGGATGTACCTAGGTGGGATTAGCTTGTTGGTGAGGTAAGAGCTCACCAAGGCGACGATCCCTAGCTGTTCTGAGAGGATGATCAGCCACACTGGGACTGAGACACGGCCCAGACTCCTACGGGAGGCAGCAGTGGGGAATATTGCACAATGGGCGAAAGCCTGATGCAGCCATGCCGCGTGTGTGAAGAAGGCCTTCGGGTTGTAAAGCACTTTCAGCGAGGAGGAAAGGTTAACGGTTAATACCCGTTAGCTGTGACGTTACTCGCAGAAGAAGCACCGGCTAACTTCGTGCCAGCAGCCGCGGTAATACGAGGGGTGCAAGCGTTAATCGGAATTACTGGGCGTAAAGCGTACGCAGGCGGTTTGTTAAGCGAGATGTGAAAGCCCCGGGCTCAACCTGGGAACTGCATTTCGAACTGGCAAACTAGAGTCTTGTAGAGGGGGGTAGAATTTCAGGTGTAGCGGTGAAATGCGTAGAGATCTGAAGGAATACCGGTGGCGAAGGCGGCCCCCTGGACAAAGACTGACGCTCAGGTACGAAAGCGTGGGGAGCAAACAGGATTAGATACCCTGGTAGTCCACGCCGTAAACGATGTCTACTCGGAATTTGGTGTCTTGAACACTGGGTTCTCAAGCTAACGCATTAAGTAGACCGCCTGGGGAGTACGGCCGCAAGGTTAAAACTCAAATGAATTGACGGGGGCCCGCACAAGCGGTGGAGCATGTGGTTTAATTCGATGCAACGCGAAGAACCTTACCTACTCTTGACATCCAGAGAATTTACCAGAGATGGTTTAGTGCCTTCGGGAACTCTGAGACAGGTGCTGCATGGCTGTCGTCAGCTCGTGTTGTGAAATGTTGGGTTAAGTCCCGCAACGAGCGCAACCCTTATCCTTATTTGCCAGCACGTAATGGTGGGAACTTTAGGGAGACTGCCGGTGATAAACCGGAGGAAGGTGGGGACGACGTCAAGTCATCATGGCCCTTACGAGTAGGGCTACACACGTGCTACAATGGCGAGTACAGAGGGTTGCGAAGCCGCGAGGTGAAGCTAATCCCAGAAAGCTCGTCGTAGTCCGGATTGGAGTCTGCAACTCGACTCCATGAAGTCGGAATCGCTAGTAATCGTGGATCAGAATGCCACGGTGAATACGTTCCCGGGCCTTGTACACACCGCCCGTCACACCATGGGAGTGGGCTGCACCAGAAGTAGATAGCTTAACCTTCGGGAGGGCGTTTACCACGGTGTGGTTCATGACTGGGGTGAAGTCGTAACAAGGTAGCCCTAGGGGAACCTGGGGCTGGATCACCTCCTTACCTATACGACTAACTTGATGTTTGTTGAGTGTTCACACAGATAACTTGTTCTTGTAAGAGCGAGTGGCACACCCAAGCGGTGATGCTGGTTCTTTAACAATTTGGAAAGCTGATAGTAGTTTTAACGAAAGTTAAAATTGCGAAATTATTTATAATTGAGTTCTCAAACACTTTAATCAAGTGCCGAATGCACACCGTAAGGTGGGTATTCATGAGTATTCTTTTGGCGAAAGTAAACACCATTAGTTGCAATACAACCACCGAGCTTACCCGCTTGGGCGTTGGTTTCATTATGAAACTTATTTGGGTTGTATGGTTAAGTGACTAAGCGTATACGGTGGATGCCTTGGCAGTCAGAGGCGATGAAGGACGTAGTAACTTGCGAAAAGCGTTGGCGAGCTAGTAACAAGCATTTGAGCTAACGATGTCCGAATGGGGAAACCCACTCACATAAGTGAGTATCATAACGTGAATACATAGCGTTATGAGGCAAACCCGGGGAACTGAAACATCTAAGTACCCGGAGGAAAAGAAATCAACCGAGATTCCCCTAGTAGCGGCGAGCGAACGGGGATTAGCCCTTAAGCGTAGAGGGTGTTAGTGGAATGTGTTGGAAAGCACAGCGGCACAGGGTGATAGCCCCGTACATGAAAACTAACTTTACGTGAAATCGAGTAGGACGGGACACGTGACATCTTGTCTGAACATGGGGGGACCATCCTCCAAGGCTAAATACTCCTGACTGACCGATAGTGAACCAGTACCGTGAGGGAAAGGCGAAAAGAACCCCTGTGAGGGGAGTGAAATAGAACCTGAAACCGTATACGTACAAGCAGTGGGAGCGGTCCTTGAGACCGTGACTGCGTACCTTTTGTATAATGGGTCAGCGACTTACATTTTGTAGCGAGGTTAAGCGAATAGCGGAGCCGTAGGGAAACCGAGTGTTAACTGCGCGTTTAGTTGCAAGGTGTAGACCCGAAACCCGGTGATCTAGCCATGGGCAGGTTGAAGGTTGAGTAACATCAACTGGAGGACCGAACACACGTATGTTGAAAAATGCGGTGATGACTTGTGGCTGGGGGTGAAAGGCCAATCAAACCGGGAGATATCTGGTTCTCCTCGAAAGCTATTTAGGTAGCGCCTCGAGCGAATACCATTGGGGGTAGAGCACTGTTAAGGCTAGGGGGTCATCCCGACTTACCAACCCTTTGCAAACTCCGAATACCAATGAGTACTACTCGGGAGACACACGGCGGGTGCTAACGTCCGTCGTGGAAAGGGAAACAACCCAGACCATCAGCTAAGGTCCCAAAGTTATTGCTAAGTGGGAAACGATGTGGGAAGGCTTAGACAGCTAGGATGTTGGCTTAGAAGCAGCCATCATTTAAAGAAAGCGTAATAGCTCACTAGTCGAGTCGGCCTGCGCGGAAGATTTAACGGGGCTAAGCAATACACCGAAGCTATGGGTTCAATACTTTGTATTGAGCGGTAGAGGAGCGTTCTGTAAGCGGTTGAAGGTGAAGGGGTAACCCACACTGGACGTATCAGAAGTGCGAATGCTGACATGAGTAACGATAAAGGGAGTGAAAAACTCCCTCGCCGAAAGACCAAGGGTTCCTGTCCAACGTTAATCGGGGCAGGGTGAGTCGACCCCTAAGGCGAGGCCGAAAGGCGTAGTCGATGGGAAACGGGTTAATATTCCCGTACTTCTGCTAACTGCGATGGAGAGACGGAGAAGGCTAGGCTAGCGCGGCGTTGGTTGTCCGCGTTTAAGGCTGTAGGTGGTGCACTTAGGCAAATCCGGGTGCGCATACACTGAGAGTTGATGACGAGGTCCTAAGGGACTGAAGTAGTTGATGCCATGCTTCCAGGAAAATCTTCTAAGCTTCAGGTTAGTAGGAATCGTACCCCAAACCGACACAGGTGGTCGGGTAGAGAATACCAAGGCGCTTGAGAGAACTCGGCTGAAGGAACTAGGCAAAATGGTACCGTAACTTCGGGAGAAGGTACGCTGCTGTTGGTGATGGGACTTGCTCCCTAAGCTGACGGCAGTCGCAGATACCAGGTGGCTGCAACTGTTTATCAAAAACACAGTACTGTGCAAAATCGCAAGATGACGTATACGGTATGACGCCTGCCCGGTGCCGGAAGGTTAATTGATTGGGTTATCTTCGGAGAAGCTCATGATCGAAGCCCCGGTAAACGGCGGCCGTAACTATAACGGTCCTAAGGTAGCGAAATTCCTTGTCGGGTAAGTTCCGACCTGCACGAATGGCGTAATGATGGCCACGCTGTCTCCAGCCGAGACTCAGTGAAGTTGAAATTGCGGTGAAGATGCCGTATACCCGCGGCTAGACGGAAAGACCCCGTGAACCTTTACTATAGCTTGGCACTGAACATTGACCCTACATGTGTAGGATAGGTGGGAGACTTTGAAGCAGGAACGCCAGTTCTTGTGGAGTCAACCTTGAAATACCACCCTTGTAGTGTTGATGTTCTAACTCTGGCCCCTGAATCGGGGTTGAGGACAGTGCCTGGTGGGTAGTTTGACTGGGGCGGTCTCCTCCCAAAGAGTAACGGAGGAGCACGAAGGTTGGCTAAGTACGGTCGGACATCGTACGGTTAGTGCAATGGCATAAGCCAGCTTAACTGCGAGACATACACGTCGAGCAGGTGCGAAAGCAGGTCATAGTGATCCGGTGGTTCTGAATGGAAGGGCCATCGCTCAACGGATAAAAGGTACTCCGGGGATAACAGGCTGATACCGCCCAAGAGTTCATATCGACGGCGGTGTTTGGCACCTCGATGTCGGCTCATCACATCCTGGGGCTGAAGTCGGTCCCAAGGGTATGGCTGTTCGCCATTTAAAGTGGTACGCGAGCTGGGTTCAGAACGTCGTGAGACAGTTCGGTCCCTATCTGCCGTGGGCGTTGGATGATTGAAGGAAGCTGCTCCTAGTACGAGAGGACCGGAGTGGACGAACCGCTGGTGTTCGGGTTGTTATGCCAATAGCATTGCCCGGTAGCTACGTTCGGAATCGATAACCGCTGAAAGCATCTAAGCGGGAAGCGAGTCCTAAGATGAGTCATCCCTAGGAATTTAATTCCTCTAAAGAGCCGTTCGAGACTAGGACGTTGATAGGCATGGTGTGTAAGCGTTGTGAGGCGTTGAGCTAACATGTACTAATGACTCGTGAGGCTTAACCATACAACCCTAATGGGTTTTACTGGTGGTGAAACTTACAGAAGAATACAAACACTTGATTGAAGTGGACTTAGCCTGAATAGGGCATAAATAATTAGCTTTCTAAATTGTACCAAATTTGTCTGGAAACCATAGCATTGTGGTCCCACCTGATCCCATCCCGAACTCAGAAGTGAAACGCAATTGCGCCGATGGTAGTGTGGGGTCTCCCCATGTGAGAGTAGGTCATTTCCAGGCGCCTATTTAAGTGAAGAAGCCACCTTATTAAGGTGGCTTTTTTGCGTTTGGAGCATAGTGAAATAGGCTAGTTAATGGCTCCAAAGAGCCAGTATTTATATTAGGTGGCTTATCCACTTAAGCACGTGTGTGCAATGCCTACTCCCTACGTCGCCCCGTCGCTGAGCTTGGCCAGAAACTGCGTCCATGCGTTTCTGGCATTCGGCAAATCTGATGTTTAGGACTAACAAATGCCTTGATGGCATGGATGCCAAGGAAAGGCTGTGTGCCTCGGCTCCAGCTTCGTAACAAGCCACTAAACTTCAAAGCCCCAATGTGTTTGCTGCACGAACCGTGTAGCTCATTTTTTTTATTGCAAAAAATAATAATAACTTGGACATGCAATAGTTTGATGAAAGTCTGTAAATAACTGCGGTAGTCGTGTTAAAGCCTGTTCAAGCGAACGATATTGCGCAGATTGTTCTTAATGCAAAAGGCTTAAATTTATTTGATAGTACTAATTGCTGCTTTGGCTAACCTAAAAATTGTGTGACAATGCTCACTTAAGTGTTCAAATTTGCGCCCTTTTTATTGGGTGTCGGGCACCTTGAGTAGTTAAAAATATAATAATAAACCTTAAAGGTAGATTGATTGTTAGCACGATTGGTTAAACGTATTCCATTGGCGTATGCCATCCCCATTGTTGGATTGTGTCTTTTTTGTGTATTAGCCCTAAGCGCTTATATTGCAGAACGAGATTCACAAAGACAGCTGGTGCTTGAACGCCATCAAGACGACACAGTGCAACAGCTTATGCGCATGAAGCATATTGTTGAAGAAGCCATGGAACGTCGGGATTATGTGCGAATTGAAGATGAAATATCGATTGCTTCTACCGATCTCAATACCAATGTCTATACCCTTTTAAATCAGCAAGGTAGTATTCGATTTTCCAATTATGTGGTGTGGAAAAACAGTTTGGCGACCTTGGTGATAGACGGTTACGATGTCAACCGACACCGGCTCAGCGTGACTCAAGGTGACATTGATATTTTCTTTAATCCACAACGGCAGTCAATACAGGCTTATTATCCGTTAGAGCTCAGCCCGTTAGCCCAGGATGTTGCTAGCCCCAATGTTATCTATTACGAATATGATTTGGCCCCAGCATTAACCTTGGTCGATGAGCGACTGCGGGAAAGTGCGCTGCGGGTGTTTCTATTAGCCTTGCTAGGTTTTTCGTTATTGATGATGACGGTTTACCTGTTGTTACTTAGGCCGTTAACTAAGATTGCCAATCACCCTTTCTTTCAAAGCCATAGTGCTCAATCGCTTAACCTGCGTTCTCCTTTTGCTGAAATTAGTTTGCTGCAGCAACAAATTAATCAAACGGCACAACGTTACGAAGCCAACCAGATTGAGTTAAAAGATAGCCAGCAACGGTGGTTGTTTGCCGTTGAGGTATCCCAGTACGGCATTTGGGATTGGAATCTACAACAAAATCAGGTGTATTTTTCCGATCGCTGGAAAGACATGATTGGCTATAGTCCAGACGAACTTGATGGCTGTTTTGCAACGTGGGAAACCAAGATCCACCCAGAAGATAAAGCGCAGGTGTTGCAGGCCTTAAATAGCTATTTGTCTGGTAAAGCTGAGAGTTTCGAGAACGTGCATCGTTTGAAGCATAAGCAAGGACATTATATCTGGGTCCTTGATCGCGGCATGATTGTCGATTGGGACAAAGAAGGTAATCCGCTAAGGATGATTGGCACCCATAGTGATGTGTCAGAAGATGTCCGTAATCAAAAAACGGTGTCGCACCAATCTAGCCATGACCAACTCACCGATTTAGCCAACAGGCGTTCCTTATTAGATGAACTGTACGCGATTAAGCAAAGTCAATGTATTGATAGTGCGGCATTATTTGTTATTGATTTAGATAACTTTAAAGCTATTAACGATACCTTAGGTCATCATGCTGGAGACCGGCTGCTGATTCAAATTGCCGCGCGACTATCGAGTTACTTCTCAACCAATGCCTTGATTGCGCGATTAGCGGCTGATGAGTTTGTCATCTTGGTGAAGCACTTACCGGCAGAGACTGCAGAGGCCAGCCGCAGAGCGACCGCGTTGGCAAGCCAAATTAGGCAGCTAGTTGCCCGTAGTTTTTACATCAACAACACCACCTTAAACGTCTCTGCGAGCGTGGGTATTGCTACTATAGGCCATCAAGATAATATCGAGCCTGAACAGGTGCTTAAGAGAGCTGATCTGGCCATGTCGCAAGCCAAAGAGAATGGTAAAGATGCGTGCGTACTCTATACGCCAGATATGGAAGCTAAAGCACAACAACACCAGCTTATTCGCAATGAATTAGGTTACGCGATTGAACGTAATCAATTGAGTTTAGTGTTCCAACCCTTAGTAGATGCCCGAGGACGGTTGCGTTCTGTTGAGGCATTATTGCGTTGGTACCACCCAGAAAAAGGTCATATCTCACCAGGGATATTTATTCCTATTGTCGAAGGTAGCGAACTTATTATCGAGCTGGGGCGCTGGGTGACTGATGCGGTTTGTCAGTTTATCAATACTATTGAAGCTGCAGGGTTGTCGGCGCCTATGTTTGCTATCAATGTCAGTGCTAGGCAGTTCAACCAACCAGAGTTCGCTCAAAGCCTACTTGATATTTTGTACGAGCATAATGTTAAACCGAGCAAGATAGAATTGGAGTTGACGGAGTACGCGCTACTAAGCAATTTACAACAGGTAAAAGAAACTATGTCAACGCTTAGGTCTGCCGGTGTCAGTATTGCTGTTGATGATTTCGGAACAGGTTACAGCTCACTTAGCTATATACAGACTTTGCCATTGAACCGTTTAAAGTTGGATGCGAGTTTTATTAAACATATCACTGACACCGACCGCTCAGCTGCCATAGTGAAGTCGGTAATTGATATGGCCCATAGCCTCAAGTTGGAGTTTGTCGCTGAAGGGGTTGAGACAGAGCAGCAAGCGCAATGGCTTAAATCATTTGGCTGCGATACTTACCAAGGCTACTACTTCCATCGTCCGATGCCGAGTGCTGCTCTAATTGAACTGCTAGAGCTTAATCACTCTGCGGTGGCTAATTATACGCATTAGTCTTGTTAAGCGAAAAAAAAGAAATAACACATCAAAATAAACGCCAATAACGCACCTGCAACTACCGGGTATATTAGGTAGCTATCGCCACTACGCCTAGCACGTCGATAACACAGATTAACCAGAATCAGGTTAAATACCGCTAACATGATAGAGGCCATCAAGCCGTGGCGGAAGGTCATGTCTTGAATTGTCGTCGCGGTATAAATAAGGATTATCCAGTGCAGCAAAATCAAGTATAGAAACAGCTTTTGCAACCCGTCAGGCCCTTTACGTTTGTGTGCGTTAGCCATTATCACTCCCTAGAATATTACCAATGAGCTGCCGTGCGTTAGCGGTTATCGTGACTGAGCTGCTGATGGGTATTGCTTATAAATTTCACTACAACTGGGTCATCCGGGGTTAACCATTTAGCGCCATAAAACCACAACTTGTTATTGACCATTAGGCAGCGCATGATCTCTATCGACATATCTTGTTGTTGCAACACCAGCTTTAATTGACTATTAGGCTGCAACTTCACACTGCTGATAAATCCTATTCCTCCCAAGCTTATATCTTTAATGTTGGCGATCCCTAAGCGGCGCTTTCCCCACCATTTTCGTTGAAATAGCTCGGTAGTGATGCCATCACAAGCGAAAGTGAGATCACTGTTAGGGCGCGGACGTAAGCTATGACGTTTATGGTCGCGGTTGTCTTCGTCGGGACTAACCGCATGGCTACGTGCCCCTAGCTTGACCTGTCTGTTACGGGGCCTCATTGACTTAGCCACTGATCTGGATAGCTGTTACGCGGCTGATTATCTTCAGCTATTCGCTTGGCCTGTTCCACTTGTGGGTTGGTGTCATTATTGTCTGTGAGTCCAGCCATTTCTTGTAACTGTTTGGCGGCATCACTGGTGAGAACTAACATTTCAATCCGTCGGTTAGCCGCGGCGGCTGGATCATCTCGAATGTAAGGCACCTGATCTGCCATACCCGTCACTTGTATCACTTGTTTAGACTGAACTCCACCATACTCAAGTACGCGTCTTGCCAGCAATGCACGCTTGCTTGATAGCTCCCAGTTGGTAAAACTCTTACCTGCATAAGGGGTTGAGTCAGTATGGCCAGAAATACTAATGCGGTTCTCTACTTGGCCCAATATCGGCCCGAGTGCCATTAATAGATCTTCGAAATAGGGCATCATTTCGGCGCTACCACGGGTGAACATAAATTGGTGCACGTTATCGTGGATAAGAATACGAATACCTTGAGGAACAACTCGAATGGATACGTTGGCAGTTAAGTTCACTTCCTCAATGACATTTTCGACCTCGCGCGCTAAAAACTCCAATTGTGCTTGGGTGGCAAACTGCCCCGGTACTAATGAGTTAAGCTCAGGTCCGCGACCTGCTTTGGGGTTACTGTCACCTTCAGGTATATTATTGTGCATGGCAGGACCTGCTCGCTCTACGCCTGTGCCCGTAGCGGGCAAAATCGCTTGTTGCAGTGCGATGCTGCCATTAAGGTCGACCATAGAGGGTGATTGGCTTAAATCAAACGGGTTAATTGAACCCGATGCAAACATATCACCTCGCAGGTATTGGACTATCATGCTGCGCTCTTGCTGATCTGCAATTTGTAAAATCCACAACACCATAAACAGCGCCATCATCGCTAAAGTAAAATCAGCAAAGGCCACTTTCCAAGCGCCACCATGATTACCACGGTGACGACGTTTGGGTTTGCGCTTAATAATTACCGGTTGTGGTTTTAAGGCCATTAGCTTTGCTGCTCCACCATCCAACGTTCAAGCTCTACAAAGCTAGGTCGGTTTTCACTTTGGATCTGCTTGCGACCAGCATCAATGGCCAACATTGGGGGCTTACCTTTAGCAAAGGCGCTCAACATGGCAGCAACACAGCGTAGTTGCGCTGATTTTCTATCTACCAAGTGCTCTAACGCTTTCGAGAGTGGCTCGAATAAGCAGTAGCAGGCAAAAATGCCGATGAAAGTACCGACTAAAGCAGCAGCCACTTTGACGCCAATCATAGTGATGGGGCCATCAATATTAGACATGGTAATAATGATGCCCATGACGGCAGCAAGAATACCAAAGCCAGGCATGGCTTCTGCTACGCGGCCCAGTGCGAGGGAGGGGCGCAACCGATCCTCTTCTATACGGTGTATCTCCTCTTCGAGGATGTGTTCTAGATCGTGGGCTGAGATTTTGCCAATCGATTGTAGGCGCAAATTATCAATCAAAAACTGCAGGACGTTGGGATGTTCAAGCACTGCTGGAAACATTAAGAATAGTGAACTTTCCTGCGGCTTTTCGATGTGGTCATCAAGTACTTTTAGGCCTTGTGATTGCACTTGGTTCATTAGCATGGCCATTAAGCCAAAGAGTTGTGGATAGAGCTCAGGGTCTTCCTGTTCGCTATTGACCAGCTCTTTGAGCTGCAAACGCATCTCAACCAATACGGCTTTGGGGTTGGCAATGATCAAAGCACCAAAGCCGGCTCCGAAAATAATCACGATTTCCGCCGGCTGCCACAGTGAGTTGAGGCTACCTCCCGCCCAAACATAACCGCCGAATACGGATATTAGAATGATAAACAGCCCTACAAACTTGCTCATATGTCACTACCTTTAACGATCCCATTGCTGGTAGATTTGCTGAAGTTGTTTCACGGCTTGCTTATGAATTTGGCAAATCCGAGTTTCAGTTAATCCCAATGTACCGGCAATCTCTTTTAAATTGAGTTCATGTTGATAGTAAAGCGACAGGATCACCTGTTCTCTTTTGTTTAATTTTGCGATTGCAGAGAATAAAGTTTGTTTGGACGAAAATTGTTCAATAACGTTGTTTTGATCTTTAAAGCTGTCGCCGTTGCTGAGCAAAGCATCTAGGCTTTTCATTGACTCCGATTGCGATGCATACAGTCGTTCTCGATATTGGCTTTGAGACAGGCCCATCGCGTCTGCCACCTCCATATCACTGGGTTGGCGTCCTAGCTGCTTAGTGAGCGTGCGTACACGATCGTTAAGCTCATGGGCTTGTTGTCTCACTGGTCGCGGCCGCCAATCCTGACGGCGAAGCTCATCTAGGATAGCGCCGCGAATACGCTGGCCAGCATAGGAAATAAAGCCATTATCATATTCGCCAGGGTAGCGCCTTGAGGATTCAAGCAGCGCCATTAGGCCGATTTGTTCCATGTCTTCGCTGGTCATGACCGTGCCACAGTGGCTGCGTAGTTGCGAGACGGAGCGTTTAACCAGCGGCAAATATTGACGCATGACCTGCGTCTCAGATAGGCGTTTAGTCGTGGTTGGTTCAGAATCAGCCGGGTAGGCTAGTTGTGTCGCATTCATTATGACTCCCGATTATTGAATCACCATACGAGTGAACAACACTTCGTCAATTTCTAGTGGGAACTGGTTTTCCACCATTACTGCCGAAAGCAGCAATAGCGCCTCGTTTTGTAGGCTTTCCAGTTGATTAGCATCGTTGAGCTGGTTGAAATGCTTGTGCGAGAACATCTTCATGAGTGAATTTTTAACAACGGGATCTGCGGCTTGCAGGGTCGCGGCGACATTAGGCGAACGACTTTTAAGTGCTAGTTCCAATAGCAAATAGTGCGGGTTTTTATCCCCTGGTACTGAGATCACAAAGCGGTCAAGTGGGTAGAATCGTGCCACATCAGGTTGTTCCTGTTGGCTGACAAATGGCCCACCTATTAATGTGGGTGATTGCCAGCCAGCCCAAAACAGTCCACCACTCCACAGTAAAATAAAGAGGGACCAAAGTATTTTCTTGCTAATGCTACTGTTTTGCAGTGCCATGGTTTTTTCCTTAAGTTAGGCGCGTAAATCGACTTGATTTGAGGTTGATTGCTCAGTGGTTTCTGTTGTGCTTGCTGTATCGATTAACGAGCTGCTAGCAATTGAATGTTGTTCTGTTTGTTGTTGCTCGGAGTGTGATTCACCATGACTAATATCGACATTGACTTGACCACCATGATCATTGGCAAGTTCGCTTCTCAGTCGATCGAGCCCCATGAGTAACGAGTCGCGAACGGCGGCATTGGCAGCGTGCATCTGAATGTGTAGCCGATCGCCATCGAGGCGGATATTAAGCTCAACTTTTCCCAGCGATGGCGGATCTAGCCGTAACTCTGCGGTTTTTATTTGCTGATCAATTTGGAAACGTAGTTGCTCGCGCAATGGCGTGAGCAACTGTTGTGCTTGTTGCAATTGTGGCGCGGCGGTGGCAATGGTTACCGGCCCCCACTGACTTACAGGCGTTGCCTGTGTGGGTTTGCTGGCAACGTTATTCAACACTTCAGGGATGGTAGGGGAAACTGTGAGATCTTGACGTGCCATTGACCCCGTTGGATCTGAAAGCATCTGACCAAAGTTGTTGACGATAGGCCCATGGCCGTTAACTGCTGCCGATTTGGGCGCTAGGTTTTGCGACGTGGCTAGATTACTTTGCTCGGTAGAGTTGAGACTTTGGTTGCTCAAGTGGCTCAAGTTACTTTGTTGAGCCTGATTCGACGGCGCTGGAGAGGTGGTGATAGTGGCAAGTGTAGGACCGTTACCGGCTATCGATTGATGCGGGTTAGAGTGATGGCCATAAGCCTGAGTTAAAGGCTCAGGCATGTTGGTGAGTGATTGCCCCTTAAGGTGCAAATTCGTCTCAATATTAGTCCGTGCTACAGCCAAGTCAGAGTTTAAATACGTGTTTGTCGCGCTTGAACCAATGTTGGTGGGACTGACATCTTGGCGGTTGAATATGGTCTTGCCCGCATCGAGAATTTGGGTCTTGCTATTAACAAGTTGTTCGACTTGTGCCGATAGTTGCGGTTGTCGATCGGTAAAATGCAAAGAGGTTAGCTGTGATGCATTGGTGGTGACGTCCAAACGATCGATGGTTGATAAGTTTTGCTCAGTGTCTTCTGGGAGTTGACCCGGCAGCATTAATGCCGGATCAGCAAACAGTTCAGTGAAGCTCTCAGCGCTTTGTTCACCCTGGCCATCGAGAATTGATTGATCACTTTCGAGTGACTTTTCAAGGTTTGAAGTCAGATTAATCATCATGTTGTTCACCACTCAAGCTGGTCAGCTGATAGGCGGCTAGTCCTTCTTGTTGCTGTTTAAACTGATCGATTTCACGGGCTAGCTGCATCTTGGCTTGCTGTAATTGCTGCAAGATGTTGGCATGGGTTTTTGCTAACGCCTGCCGTGCTATCAGTTGTGAACGGGTGGTGGGTTTGCCCGCTTGCTTCAGCGTTTGGATCATGCGGTCATTGACTAACACCACACGATCCCAATCTTTTTGCTGTGCGTATTTGTTAAGTGCTGTTTCAAATTGCTGCCATCGTTCAATTGAGATTGGCCCAGCCTGCTCTGACATCGCTTATTACCTTAATAATGGGAGTAAGTGCTTGAGGGTTGTTTTCTACACTTGCTGTGACTAGCTGCCGGCTGCAGTAGTCATAGAGCTTATTGAGGCTGGCGGCGACTTCACCGCCATTGTCTAGATCCAACATCGAATCTAGGCCATGAACTATGTTGAGACATTTGTTGATGCTGCCGCCTTTTTGTTCGAAGCTGCGGCGCTGCATAAAGCCGCTGGTTCTTTCCAGTTCGTCGAGCAAACCATCAAGCAGCATGCGCACCATCTCATGGGGATTGGCCGCAGCCGCACGAGCGTCGATGGTGGTATGCCGATAGGCGCTAAAGGGATCATTTTCGTTCAACATAGTGATCGGTATCCTTAGTAAAACAGCCCGCTTGCGGAGTTCATCTTCATGATGTTGGCCTCCATTGCGGTAAACTGGGTGAGATAAATTTGGTAGCGTTGCTGCATGTGATAATCGTGACGATCCATATTGTCTTCGACACGTGAGACCTGAGAATCTAAGTTGTCTTGCTTAAGATCTAAGTAGCCATTGCTCTTGGTAAACGGGTCGATGACATCACCAATACGGTCTACATAACCGCCGTCGTCGACAAACATGGCTTTAACCGCATTAGGATCGCTTTTGAGGGCATCGGTGAGCTTATCTTCATCGACGGTAAGTTTGCCATCGCGACTCATTTCGATGCCGACGTCAGATAAACGCATACCATTGGGTGATGGCTCAAATATCATTTGTCGCATGCTATTTTGCAGCATACGTATACTGGCATCGCCCTTTAGAACCCCAAGCTGGTCTTCACCAATACTGGTGTTACTGTCTTCATCATCATCTTCGTCGTCTTTGTCTTTATCAATGTCATCAGCCACTTCGCTACCCATAGAGCGGGTTAGCTTGTTGATTTGATCCATCAATTCATTAAAAGCATCAACAAAGTCTGTGACAGCGGTTTCACTGGCTTCAAAGTCAGTACCTATGGTGATAGTGGTGCTTTGGCCGCTTTCGTGGGTCTTGTTTAGGTCGATATTGACTCCATCAATCACGTTTTCTAGGTAGTTGCTGCTACTTTGAATATCAACGCCATTGAGGTTGATGAGTGCGTCTTGGGCCGCTCGGCGTTCGGTCATGCCGATATCATTGCCATCATGCTGAATAGTGATTTGACTATTAGCGCCACTCTCTTTAGAGGTCAGCATAAACTCAACGTTTCCGCCGGTGCGCATCAGCGAAGCTTGCACGCCTGGGTTGTCAGGATGGTCGTTAATGTAGTCGCGTAGTTGAGTGATGGTCATTGAACCGTCAGCATTAATTGCCCCCATATCAAGGGTGAGCGTTTCGCCGCCGACTTCTATACTAAGGTTGCCAGATGTAGGTAGGCCGGTTGCATCTTCACTGGCAAAAGATTTAGACAATTGGTGTGCTTGTGCCAGTTGCTGGATATAGAGGTCATACTGGCCTTCTGGCGCATCAGGGCTAACAGTTACCGATGCATTGTCATCACTTACTGAGACTGTCTTTTCATCAAATCCATCGCCATCAATGCGTTCAAGCTTGCTGGTCATGCTGTTGAGGCTTTTCTCTAAGATCTCATAAGCGCTGAGCTGGGCTTCGTAGCGATTCATCTGTGTTTTATATAGCTGATCTTTGCCCATACGCTCGGCCATGATGAGCTGTTCGGCAAACTGGGCGGCGCTAATACCTGAAATCATTTTATCTCCTCCATACTTGGGGCTATCGCAAACTCTGTGCCAATTGCTAAGTGTCTGTTTATTAATGACTAACGGTAAAGCCCTGGCCGGATAATTTCCGCTATTTACTTGCAACGGGAATGTAATTTTCCGCTTTAACTTACTGAGCAGAATGCGTTTGTAGTTACTCTAGGTAAGGCGACTTGATTGGTTGACTGCTTAAGCGTGTGGGTGAGTAAATATTGAAAAAGCGACGATAGACATAAAAAAAGGGAGCATTAAATGCTCCCTCAAATTGGTTTGGGTAAACCACTCGCAATTGGGGCTTACAGTAGGCCCATAACCAAACCAGTATTTTGGTTGGCTGAAGAAAGAATGCTGGTACCGGCTTGAACTAGCAGCTGGTTCTTAGTCATGTTAGCTGTTTCAACAGCAAAATCAGCATCCATAATACGACCTTCAGCTGTTTTGGTGTTTTCAGTCACGTTGGCAAGGTTTGAAGCTGTGTGGCCTAAACGGTTGATGTTGGCACCAAGATCAGAACGTGCAGCACCGACGTTATCAATGAAAGTATCAATTGCAGTGATTGCCGCTGTTGCGCCGCCCGCTGCAGAAATATCGTCTGTCACACCCGCTAGACCGGCTGAGGCTACTTGAACATCAAGTGTTTCATTGATGCCTGCACCGATTTGGAAAGTTACGCCTGTATCCAGTGAAGCGAATAGGTTATTACCGGCATAAGTCGTCTCACCCACAATACGGTCAACTTCTTCAGTTAGCTGAGTGAATTCAGCTTGAAGTGCATCTAGATCTTGTTGTGAGTTCACGCCGTTAGCTGCTTGCGTAGCAAGTTCTTTTTGACGATTAGCGATAGTGTTTAGCTCATCAAGTGCACCATCAGCTGTTTGCAGCATTGATGTTGCATCTGAAATGTTGCGGTTAGCGGTTTCCATGCCAACAACGTTTGCGCTAAGGCGTGAAGCAATTTGCAGGCCTGCCGCATCGTCAGCAGCACTATTGATACGAAGGCCAGTAGATAGACGCTCCATAGAGGTAGTAAGTAAGCTGTTGTTTTTGCCTACTGCGTTTTGAGCAACTAAAGAGGCGTAATTAGTATGAACTGATAACATGGCTGTTTCTCCAAGTGTGATTATGGCTATTTAACGTCAACTCATAGGAGAAACAGACTCTCGATAAGTCAACGTTAAATAATCTGTTGTCTCTCATAATTGATAAAACGACACTGGAAAACGAAACTGAATTGTAAAGATGAAAAATATTAAAATAATTATTAAATAACTGATTTTTAAGTTAATAGTTGTTGGTTTTTATTCGGTGGTTAAGGCGTGAGAAGGCGGTTGTTAGCTTTTTAATAGTGCACTGACGTGAGAGCGAGACACATTGGCTTGGGCCATCATAGAGGTTACTTGTAGCGAAAACGGCGTTGATTGCATTAGACCATGGAGCTGTTCTAGGGTTTGTTCGACGTTTACATTATGGCTTTGGCTGCGGTTAATCTTATGCAATTGTTGCTGCATTTTCTGTTTGGCTTCACGAATTTCGCCCAGTTGCTGATCGACTTTAAACAGCGATTTACTGATCTTGGCAATCGCTTGTTTTAGCTCTTCATTGCTGCCAAGTTGCCATTCGCGAGGATCTTGCCAGCTCAGCTGTTCCTGTAACTTTATGGTACGAGGTTCTCCGGCAGGCAAGCGTTGCCCTTGGCCGGTCATCAATAATCCCTGTTGCAGTTGCTGCCAGTGTTCGCTATCGCTAGCAAAGCGTGTACCTGCAGCGGTCGCCATCACTTCTATTCCCAATGGCGCTAACCCTTTGGCCAGTCGGTTTTGCAAACTGCGACTGTCGCTATTACCCGGTAACAAAATAGTGGTTGATTCACCGTTAGCTTGTACTTGAATCTGCTCATCACGTG
This sequence comes from Shewanella sp. Scap07, assembly GCF_013394145.1. Taxonomy (NCBI): domain Bacteria; kingdom Pseudomonadati; phylum Pseudomonadota; class Gammaproteobacteria; order Alteromonadales; family Shewanellaceae; genus Shewanella; species Shewanella sp. Scap07. The sequence continues at coordinate 5,012,716 of NZ_CP041329.1, read as the reverse complement.
ATTTGCTGCTGGTTAAATCAATCGAGCGCATGACAAACTGATGCTTAGCCGCAGGGCGTTGCGATGAAACCAAATTAAGCTGATGATCTAACAAAGGTTTGTCAAAATAGCTGATTTCAAGTTGAGTCAATTGCTGCTGAATATGTTGTGCTTGTTGATTGGCTTGGCTTGCGCGAGCTGGGTCATTGCTTAAACTGGCTTTGGCCTGTTTGTGTAGCTGCTTGAGCAAGGTTTCGACTTGTTTCAGCCCTTGCTCGGCGACCTGTGCGGCTGAGACTTTATGTTGTCCCTGAGTGACACTCGCCCAGCGCTGGTAACTTTCCAGCCGGTGCATAGGTATTGCGGTTTTTTCAGCGGTGGGGTGAGTGTCTGTGGCGGCGGTTCGCGCTGTCGACGACGCAGCCACTGTTTGGCTACGCTGAGCAATACTGTGAGTATCTACAACACTGTTTACCGTCGACATAAATTCGCTTCCAATTATAACTGATTAAACAACGTCAGCTGGCTGACTTGTACAAAGGTTTGTTGGGTCACTTTTAATGTGGTGAGCTTGAGATTAAATTCCGCCGTTGCTTGGGCATAATCTAATCCTTCTGTATCGCCAATGACCTCTTCATTGAACAGCACCATCTCTTCATGGGATTCTTGAATCAACTGCAGGCTATTTTGCTTACCACCGATGTCGGTGATAGCGCCACCCACACTGGCTAAGGTGTCATCCAATGTGGTTAGCATGCCATTAGCGACAGATTCAAATGCTGGGTCGCCCGGTGCGAGATTTGGATCGTTTAACGCATCAATAAATGCCTGTGTTTGGTTAAGTATGTCGGTACTGCCATTGCTAAAGATGAAGGCTTCGGCTGTGACGTTGGCTGTCATCCATGATGAACCCGAGGTTTGCACTTCACGATGGTTACTATCACCTTGGTAAACGTAGTTACCATTGGCATCTTGACCAATGGGCGCGGTTTTAGTTTCATTGCCGGAAAACAGGTAGTTACCCGCATCATCTTGGGCGTTGACGCTGCCGACAAATGTTTCAAGTAACTCTTCGAGCTCCATTGCATAAGCGGCCCGGTCTTCCGGAGACAGGGCGCCGTTATTGGCAGCGATAGTGATCTCTCGCATCCGTTGCTGCACTTCGACCAATGACGACAGGTGGGTTTCTGCGCGGCCAAAACTGACACTGAGTGAGTCAATATTTTTCAAGTACTGTTCGGTTTCAGCGACGTTGCGTTGACTAGCAATCACTTTGACCGAACCGATGGGGTCATCCGATGGCCTGAGGATAGATTTACCCGTCGCCATCATTTGATTTAGCCTAGCAATATCCGCCGTGGAATTTTGTAAACTGTTGAGATTGCTCGCATACAGATTTTGAGTACTTACGCGCATAAATTTACCTTCATTACTAACGAGTGGTATGCCCACGAGGGCACAAGGCTATATATTTAATATGGTTTGAAATAACTGATCCGCCGCGGCAATCACTTTGGCATTGGCCTGATACGAGTGCTGATAAACAATCAAGTTAACCGCTTCTTCATCCATGTTGACACCACTGGTACTGGCCCATTGTGATTGGGCTTCCATCTGTAAAGTCATCGCCGTTTCTTCGCTCATTTGCGCTTGACGTGACGCTGAGCCTAATTGACCAACCATGGCAGCGTAAGCCTCTCCCATTGACCCTTCAATACCCACGGAGTCAAAGCTAAAGCTCTTATTTGCCAGCTCGATAAGTGCTTTTAAGTTAGTGTTGTCACCGGGAGTACCATCTTGACCAAAAGCCAACATGTCGGCGCTAAACCCGTCAGTCACTCGCAGGCTACCAGCGGGATTATTAGGGTCAAAGGTGAACAGATCTTGGCTTGGCGTGTTGCCGTTTAAGTCGGTACCAGCCGCTAGAATGGCATTGAACTCTTCGGCAAAGGTGACCGCCATTTCATCGACAAAGGCTTGTGACTCCAGCAAGCTGTTATCGCGATAATCAATCATCGCGCCTAAACTGCCCCCAGTGGTTTCATCGATGGGAAATTGCGCTTCACCAAATTGCAACGTGACTTGGCTAATGGCCGGGTTGTTGGGGTTTGGCGTGACGTTAAACTTGGCGCTGGTGGTGCCAGATAGCAGAGGCTGTCCTTGTGCCAATGAGATATTCACCATGCCAGTGCTATCGTGGGTCACATTGATGTCGACCAATTTAGATAAATCATCAATGGCGGCGTCACGGGCATCAAGCAAACCAGCAGGTATATTATCGCCCGAGCGTTGGATCTCTTGATTAAACTTGGCGATGGTCTCTAACTGGGTGTTGATCTCTTTAGCTGACGCACCAATTTGGCCTTCTATCTGACTTAGTTGTGAATCTAGGCCTTGGCTAATTGAATTAAACCGCTGTCCCATGGCTTTAAATTCGCTCAAAATTCCCTGACGGTAAGCGATATCACTGGGTTGCTCCATGGCGGAATTCAATGACGCAAATAGCTGATCTAAACCAAATGAAATACTGTTACCTTTAGAGCCAAAAATCTGCTCGACCTGACCAAAATAACTGCTTTGCACTTGGGTAAAGCCCACTTTGCTGGTGGTGTTCCACAATTGCGCCACTTCATACTGATCGGATATGCGTCTGACGCCATCGACCTGTACCCCAGCACCGCTGCCATAAATGCCACCGCCCACTGAACTCATCATGACTTGTTGGCGTGAATAACCGGGTACCATTGCATTGGCAACGTTGTTCGACGTTGAGTTCAAAGCTGCCATACTGGCGTTCAAGCCAGACATGCCAATGTTAAGCATACTCATTGTTGGTCCTCAAAAGCCGCAAAGCGGCAGTTATTTGTTAGATACTTGATTGAACGTAGGTGCAATCAATGCCGGTTGCATCGCTTTGGTCGCAACGCTCTGTGAGGAGATGTCACCATTGGCAGCAGGCATTGTGGCCATTTGATTAGTAGAGGCGACCGGCTCGGGGCTGGACTTAAGCGCACCAGATAATTGTTTTGTCATCATGTGCGCTAACCCCGTCGATTGCAGTTGGCTAAGACGACCTGCAAGCTCTGCATCATGCCAGTCCCGATAAAGGCTATCCTTTTGCGGTGACAGCGGGTTATCACTATCCGCCAGTACATCTGAGGCACTGCGCATTTGTTTGAGTACCGTTTGTAAAAACTGCGCTTCAAATTGTTGGCTGACGACCTGCAATGCACCGTGCTCGCCATTGGCTTTAATTAGCTCATTGGCGTTGAGCTGGCCAATATAGCCGTGGCTATTGTCGAGTTTCATTAAATCACCACCAATTCTGCTTCAAGGGCACCGGCTTCATCGAGGGCTTGTAAGATGGCCATCAAATCCATGGGTGAGGCGCCCAAGCTATTCACAGCGCGAACCACATCTTCGAGCATAATGCCTTCTGGCCAGACAAACATGCGTGCATCGCCGGTATCAATGTCAATTTGGCTATCGGTAGTGACCACAGTTTCCCCTTGGGCTTGGCCCCAAAAAGCCCCGTTTGGCTGACTGACAAACTCTTGCTCTACAATCGATACGGTGAGGTTGCCATGACTGACGGCAGCTTTGCGTACCACCACTTCGCCGCCCATCACCACGGTGCCGGTGCGGCTGTTAAACACCACGCGAGGTGACTTGCGGCCCTGCTCAATTTGTAATTCTTCGAGCATCGACATAAAGGTAACCCGCTCGCGATTGGTACTTGGGGCGCGAACCAGTACTTTAGCGTGGCTATCTGCACGGGCGACATCGGGTCCAAATAGCTGATTGACCTGGCGCTCGATATTGCGCGCCGTTTTAAAGCTCGGGGTACGCAGGTTTAACACAATATCTTCGGTTTCAGTAAAGTCGCTGTACATCGGCGCTTCTAGTAGCGCACCATTGGGGATGTTGCCTACGGTAGGCACATTAATGGTAACGGATGAGCCATTACGGCCCTGAGCTGACACCCCGCCAACGACTAAGTTGCCTTGAGCCACTGCATAAATTTCGCCATCAACGGCGCGCAAAGGTGTCATCAATAGTGTGCCGCCACGTAAGCTTTTAGCATCACCGATAGAAGAGACGGTGATATCTAATGTTTGCCCCGGACTCGCCAAAGGTGGCACGGTGGCATGGACCGCAACGGCAGCGACGTTCTTTAATTTGGGATCTGTTTTATCATCTATTTGGACGCCAAATTGTTTGAGCATGTTGACGATAGACTGACTGGTAAAGCGCACCTGAGTACGATCACCGGTGCCATCTAAGCCAACGACTAAACCATAACCCACGAGTTGGTTGTCGCGGATACCTTGTACATCAACAATATCCATAAGGTAGCGTTGTTGACCTTGGGCGTGGCTAATGTTGGTGCTGCTGACGATCACCATACATGCGCTAGCAAGTCCAATTAATAATCGTCGCATCATTGTGCCTCTTGTGGGGGTGAGTTGCTGCATTACAGTGGGAACCAAGGACTATTAAAGTAGCGTGCCGCCCAGCCCATAGCGTTGCTGTCGGCAATCGCGCCTTGGCCGCCATAGATGATACGAGCATCGGCAATTCGCTGTGATGAGATAGTGTTGTCATTACCGATGTCGTCGGTGCGTATCAGCCCTAGTAAACGCAAGTATTCATCACCTTGGTTCAGGCGCAGCCACTTTTCACCGCGGATTAACAACGCGCCATTAGGTAATACTTTGGCGACGGTGACGGTGATAGAGCCAGATAGCTGGTTTTGCTGCGTGCTGGAGCCTGATCCCTTGAATCCGCGAGAGGCTGACCCGCTGCCGCTACCATTGAAACTGTCACTGCCGGTCGAAGCTTGGCCGCCAATCGCCATATCTTGCTCTTTGTTGGCTTTGGTATCGGCGCGTTTACTGGAATAGGTCTTTTCATCAAGCGCGACGGTGAGAATGTCACCTTCGCGAAACGCGCGTTTATCTTTGAATAGGGTCAACATATAGCCTTGACGGTACACACTGCCATTTTTAGCTTCTGGCAGGCTGTAATCAATCTCCGGCGGCGCCCATTCCGGTTGCCCAGGTTTTGTTTCGGGCTCCGGAAAATGGGCGGCACAGCCCGATAAACACAACATGAACCCTATCCATAAATAACGCATGATGACTCCTTACGCGTGGGCGTTGATTACACGGCTTGGTTGAGGAATTTCAGCATGTCATCGGACGCTGATACGACTTTGGCATTCATTTCATATGCGCGTTGGGTAGAGATCATCTCAACCATCTCCTCAACCACATTGACATTCGCCCCTTCCAACGCGCCCTGGCGCAATTGACCTATAGCTTGGTCACCCGCAATGCCCTCTTGAGCGGCACCTGATGCGCCTGTTTCCCGGTACAAGTTGTCACCGCGCGCCTCTAAACCTGCAGGGTTGGTAAAACTAACTAAGGTGATTTGCCCAAGTTCCTGTGCTTCGGCTTCTCCGGCTATTTGCGCCGATACCACACCATCGGTTGCGATAGTGATGGTGAGTGCATCTTCCGGGATCTCGATATTGGGCACCATAGGTAAGCCTTGAGAGGTCACCATTAGGCCATCGTTGTTGCGAAAGAACTGACCATCACGGGTGTAGGCTAGCTCACCATTGGGTTCTTCAATTTGAAAGAAACCTTGGCCTTCAATGGCTAAATCAAGTTGTTGGTTGGTGGTTAACAGATCGCCAGTGGTAAACACTTTTTGGGTGCCTGCCACCCGCGTACCTGCACCAAGCTGTAAACCTGAAGGCAGTTCATTGAGTTCATCAACTTGACCGCCAGGTTGACGTTGCGTTTGATAAAACAGATCGTTAAATGCCACCCTATCGCGCTTAAAGCCAGTGGTATTAACGTTGGCTAAATTGTTGGCAATGGTGGTCATTTTGACATCTTGAGCACTAAGCCCAGTTTTACTTACCCATAATGCTGATTGCACCTTAATGCTCCTTAATTACGCGTTTTTAAGCAGGCGATTGCCCGCTTCGGCTAGCTTTTCTGCACTTTTCATCAACTTGACCTGTACTTCAAATTGACGACTTAAATCCATTGAGGCGATCATTTCGCTCACCGCTTGGACATTACTGGCTTCGAGGTAACCGCTATTGACTCTTACTTCATTGTTGGCGGCCAACATCTGGCCATCACGGCTATAAAGTAGACCGTCGGTGCCTTTTTCTATTGCTTGCAGGTCAGGGTTAACCAGTTTTAGTTGGCCAACCTCTTCAATGACTTCACCGGCCGCGGCTAGCACACTAATGCGGCCGTCATCGCCAATGAACAAATCTCGGTATTCAGGCAGCACAATGGGACCATCGATACCGACCACAGGACGGCCATCGATGGTGAGTTGGCCATTGGCATCAGGGACAATGGCACCCGAGCGGGTATATCCTTCACCTGCTCCGGTCATGACACTGAATAAGCCTTGGTCGCGGATAGCTAAATCTAAAGTGCGGCCAGTGGGGTTAAGCTCACCGCTTTGGCGGTCAAAGCTGTTGCTATGTGTTTGCGCCATGACGCGGGTGGTTAGGCTATTGCCAACTCCAGGCACCACTTGAGCCTGTACTCGCTCTAAATCGGCTTTGAAGCCGTGAGTATCAGCGTTGGCCAAGTTATGTGCCCGTATCGCTTGCGCTTCCATTATTCGGTTAGCACCACTGGCAGCGGTATAGATCATCTTATCCATGTGCGATCCTAAATAGCGTTAAGCAAAGACTGTTGCATGCTGGTATTGGCTTGAAGCACTTTGGCGTTAGATTGGTAGTTGCGCTGGGCATTCATCAACCCCACCATTTCCGCTGTGGTGTCAACATTTGAGCCTTCTAGGTAGCCTCCAGCCATGTTGCCGAAGGTCCCCGTATTAGGGGTGCCGACAGTGGCTTGTCCCGTTGAAGGGTTAGCGGTCCAGGCGTTGTTGCTCACCGGTGTAAGGCCATTGGGGTTGTTAAAGGCAGCTAAAACCACTTGTCCTTGCACTTGCTCTTGGCCATTGGTGTATACCCCGTACAGCATACCGTCGTTATCGAGACGAATACCGTTCAACTCGCCAGAGGTGTAGCCATTTTGAGTCAAGCTTGAGTTGTTATAATCGGCCGCATATTGGGTGCTGTTGGCATAGCTTAGCGTCAGGCTCATATCTGAAGCACCGCCGACAATATTGGGATCGTTAATATCTAAAGTGATTGAGTCGCCCGCGATGAGGTTGCCATCTGAGTCGAAATCCAATGTATGACCGCCTGCAGGAGTGACATCTTCGCCATCCATGCGGTAATGAACCTGCCAAGTATTGTCGCCAGTTTTAACGTAATACTGGGTTAGCGCATGCTCTTTACCCAGTGAGTCGTAAGCCGTTACCGTTGTTGACGAATGGTAAGTTGAGGCATCATCAGGATCAAACGGGGTGGTAGCAGGGTCGATGGCATCAACACGCGCATCTAAATTTGATATTTGGCTAACATCGCTAGTGGCTTTCGCCGGCAGTGATGTTGAGTGGATTTGTAAGTCGTTCACATTACCGGTTTGCAATTGACCACCTGGGCCAACGGGATAGCCTTGTAAGCGATTACCCATAGGGTCAACCACAAAGCCGTTTGCGTCCTGATTAAACATGCCTGCACGAGAGTAAAGTGTGCCGCCATCGGTTGTAGAAAGCATGAAAAAGCCTTCACCTTGGATGCCCATGTCCAATTCACGACCCGTGTAAGTTAGACCGCCGCCCATAGAGAAGTTTTGGCTGGTGGACATGACGTTAACACCACCGGCTTGGCCGCCATTATAAATAGCGGCAAATTCGCTGCGGCCACCACGAAAGCCTACTGTTGAGGCGTTGGCAATGTTGTTACTGATGGTGTTGAGATCTTGGGTTGTTGCTTGTAAACCACTAAGGGCAATATTGAATGACATGCTTAGGATTCCTTAACTTAAATTGTTATGACACTTCAGAGATTTCAAGCACAGAAATCGTGCCTAGACCATTGCCCAACTCGGCCATCATCACGCCGGACGCGCTGACAAAGTGAACTTTTTCAATGGGAGCTTTTATAAATGTATCGGCGTTGCTGGTTTCTTCACCTGCAGTGACCTTGGCGGTAATTTCATAGTCGCCAGCGGGTAAGTCTAACTCTTCTGGATCGATGCTAAAGGCGATGTCCCCGCTATCTTGCGGGCCCAGCACGATAGTTTCGACCACTTCACCTTGATCATTTTTAATCTCGATTTCTAGCTCTTCTGCGCCTGACTCGAGATAAACCTTACCGTCGATAGTGTCATCGCCTAGCGTAAATTCGTTAGCTGGCACCATGGCGCTTTTGCCTATGAGTTGTGCCGATTGCACGATGCCGAGATTTTCCATCATGATCATGCTCATGGCTTGATTGGCTCGCATATGCTCTAAGCTTTCAACTTGAGATATTTGCGCCATCTGCGAGACAAATTCATTGCTATCAATGGGGCTGGTAGGATCCTGGTTTTGGATTGAAGCCAGCATCAATGTCATGAAGTCATTTTTGATGGTGCCAGCAGCGCTACCGGCGGAACTCATAATGTCAGCGCCTTGGGTACCGGTGTCTTGTTGACTCGTTAGGGCTTGTACGCTCATGTTAGTTGGCTCCTAGTTGCAGCAGGCCTTGCTGCATAGAACGGGCGCGGTTCATCACTTCAACATTGGTTTCAAACGACCGGCTTGCAGCCATCATATCTGCCATTTCATCTACGGTATTGACGTTGGAGTACGCCACATACCCCTGTTCGTCGGCAAACGGGTGATTGGGTTCATAGCGCATATCAAGTGGTGCGTCGGTTTCAACAATACCGGCGACCTGTACATGTGCGCCACTGAGTTGCCCCTGCTGGGTTTGGTTGTAAATAGTTGAAAATACCGGCTTTAGTGCTCTAAAGGCACTGTCGGGATTCTCTGCCGCTGCGCCAGCGTTGGCTAAGTTACTTGCCACCGTGTTTAGGCGGATGGTTTGGGCGTGCATGCCGGCACCGGCGATATCGTAGATCTCAGAAAATGACACTGGCTGTTCTCCTACTTGCCTTCAATGGCTGACTTCAAGCCAGCAATTTTCATGTTGAGGAAGGTCAGACTGGTTTGATAGTCCATGGCGTTTTGCGAATAACGAGCTTGCTCTTTACCGAGTTCAACGGTGTTATTATCACTGGAAGATTGGTAAGGCACTCGGTAAGCGGCTTCGTAGTTGCGATCGGGAGTCATTCCGGCATTGATTTGCGTCATGACCGTCTTGAAGTCTAAGTCTCTGGCTTTGTAGCCTGGGGTCTCGGCATTGGCGAGGTTCCCGGCCAGCATCTTGCTGCGTTCGACACGAAAGTCGAGTGTTTGTGGGTGAATGCCCAGTGCGGCATCGAGCTTGATAGCCATGAAAACTCCTAGTAATGTATGGTCGATTTCCCAATTGCTGCATCTGAGCAATCAATTTACGTGCCAACAAACTTAGATGTTTTATATCAATGGCTTAATTGAGGTGACTGTTGAAAAACGGAATAGGTCTTTCCTGCTTGTTGTGGACGGTTTTCCTGTTACTTCCGCATGGGGCGATGGCGCAGTCGCTGACTGTTGCTGATGAGATACGCCAGCAGTTTGTCACCCAGCTGGAAGCAGAGTTACAGCAGTGGCAACAGCTCAATGGGATTGAAATTGTCAGTCATCAAATTCAACCTCGGGTACCTTCTGGTGCCAGTTCACTGCCTCAGTGCCCTTCACAAATTACCATTGAATCCGCTGCCGGAGTGCCGTTTGGTAATTTGCAGCGGCGGGTACAGTGCTTTGACAAAGGCTGGAGCCTATTTGTACGTGCCAAGGTGACGGTGACGGCGCGACTGCCTGTGGCTGCACGTGCGATAAAGCGCGGGGAGATCATTGGCGAGCAAGATATTGTTTTTCAATCAGTCGTGCTATCAAGTAGTGATCGCCAGTTAGTGGGCCAGCTAGAGGATTTACTTGGTCGCCAAGTGAAGCGGCAACTCCGGCGTCATCGAACGATACAAATCAATCAGCTTTCGGCACCTATGTGGGTAAATTTAGGTGATAAAGTGATTATTGAAGCTCGTAGTAACGGCTTTTACGCCAACATGCCAGGAGAGGCGCTAGAGTCGGGGGGAGAGGGCAAAGGTATTAGGGTAAAAAACCTCAGTTCTGGCAAAGTGATTATTGCTTATCCAATAGCCAAAGGGCGAGTGGCAACCATTTTCTAATTTTCGGCTATCTGATTTTAGTTTTTACGCTCAAGTGTCGCTTGTTAATAGTGACTGCATTATCACTTGAGTATCTATGATGGAAATCACCAAAGTTAATAGCCCGTTAAGTGCGGAAGTTGGCGTTAATAAGCGCGCACAGACTCACTATCAGCGCGATGAACAGCAAGCCAAACCTAATCCGAGTGCGACCAAAAGTACCAGTGATGATTGGCAATTACTCGACCAAGCCAAGCCGCAACTTGCGCAACTTGCAGAGGTAGATAGCGACAAAGTCAGTGGCTTACGTCAAGCGATAGCCAATGGCACTTTTCGTATTGATATTGGTGAAATAGCTGAGGCGATGTTACGTCAACATGGATAAACTTACCGTCAATAAACGCGAAGTGTTGCAGTCACTGGTTCGTGGTATTCGTCAGGATATCGAAGGCTATAAACAACTCAAAAGTTTACTCAAGCGACAACGAGAGCTGATGCAGCGTCGAGATAACCAAGGGTTATCACACCATAATGAGCACCAAACTGCGCTTTGTGATGAGTTGATGTTACGCGCCAAAGCCCGCTGTCAATTTCTCAATCAGCTTGGATTCAGTGGTGATGCACAAGGCATGGCGCTGTTGTTAGAGAAACTACCTGCCCAGCATAAAGAGCAATTGAGTTTATGGTGGCAGAACTTATTGGCTGCGGTGAAAGAGAGCCAAGCGATGAATGATGCTAATGGTAAACTGTTGGTGACTCAGCAAGCTGTGATTGCCAGTATCTTGCAGCAAGAAGATACCGGCGTGAACGATTATGGTGAAGGACTTCGCTAGTCGTTAATTCGCGCTCTTTGGGCGAGATCGTCTAGTTGTTGCTGCTCACGTCGTTCAATGTCTCGTAGTCGCTGTTTGTGGCGTTGTTGTACTAACCAATTTAACCGCTGTCTATGTTGCAGTTGATGGCGCCACAAATCATCTATTCGTTGTTGTTCTTGGGCAAGCAAGCCATTTTTCCTGACCATTTGTTGCACCATCGGCCGCAAACTTTGTTGTAAGCTGGTGTTATTTTGCAAGAGTAGTGGGTGCAAATTCTTATCGCTAGTTTGCTGATATTGCTGCAGCATTGCACTCAGTTGTGCCGTTTGTTGTTGGCTATGTTGCAGTCGATTCGCCGCTTCGTGACGCTGTTGTCCTAGCTTGGTCAGTTTCTTTTCTTCTTGTTGCTTAAGCTTGATTAACTGCTGCATTTTGCTTTCCTATGCCAGTGACGAAGGTGGTTGCAATGGGCCAATTAAGTCTAATAATTGCTGCATACTTTGGGTGCGATCAGCACGTTCATCTATCCCTTGAGTAAGAAATTCGACCAGCTGTGGGTAACTTTGTACCGCCAGATCCATATCCGCATCTTGCCCGGGTTGGTAGCCGCCAAGGGGTAACAGTTCACTGACTTCGTGATAGCGTCCGTTGAGATGACGAAACCGTTGTATTGCTTGTTGCTGCGAGGTATCGCTCAATTGCGCCGCTAAACGGCTAATGGAGGCAGCGATGTCGATAGCGGGAAAGTGGCCTCGTTCCGCTAGCTTACGACTGAGAACGATATGACCATCTAAAATCGCCCGAGCGGCATCAGCAATTGGGTCTTGCTGATCGTCACCTTCCGTCAGTACGGTATAAAATGCGGTTAAGGTGCCCTGGGGGTGCTGACCATTACCAGCCATTTCTACTAAGCTAGGCAATTGGGCAAAGGCTGAAGGCGGATAACCTTTGGTGGCGGGTGGCTCGCCTAAGCTCAAAGCAATTTCACGCTGAGCTTGGGCATAGCGGGTTAACGAATCAACCAGTAACAGCACCCGCTTACCTTGATCGCGAAAGCCACAGGCTAAGGTGTGGCATAGGCGCATAGCGCGTAGCCGCATTAACGGCGTGGTGTCGGCAGGGGCTGCAATGACGATTGCGCGAGCCATACCTACTGGCCCTAAAGCTGACTCGATAAACTCACTGACCTCCCGGCCACGTTCACCAATTAGGCCAACAATGACAATGTCAGCTTGGGTAAAGCGGGTCATCATACCGAGTAGCACACTTTTGCCGACTCCAGATCCTGCAAACAATCCAAGTCGTTGTCCTTGTCCTACAGGAAACAGGCCATTGATTGCTCGAATACCCACATCTAAAGCGGTGTTGATTGGACGACGTAACAAGGGGTTGGTGACGGGCTTATGGCTGTCGGTAGCCGAGCACATGGCTGGGGTAGGGCCAGTATCAAGCGGTTGGCCGCGACCATCTAGCACCCGGCCTAGCAAGCTATCGTCGATGCACAGTTGGCCACTTTGGTGATAGGGCAATACCCTAGACCCTGGCATTAAGCCTGACGTGTGTTCAATGGGCATTAAGCAGAGGGTTTCTTTATGAAAACCGACCACTTCAGCCTCAATATAGCGGCCATCACGGCATTCGATTAAACAGCGATCTCCCATGCCCAACTCACAACCTACCGCTTCGAGAATGAGCCCTTTTACCCGGGTCAATCGACCATAGATCTGCGCAACTGGGATAGTTGGCCAGTCTAAAATATTATCGATTTTACCTGCTTCAGTCATGGGCTTGAGCGAGTTTGGCCTGCACTTGATCCATGCAAGCATTGAGACGAGTTTCAACCGATGCATCGGCATCTGTGTGTTCGGTAACGATTCGACAGCCACCTGCTGAAATGTCAGCGTCTGCTACTAAATGCCAGCCTGCCACTTTGTCTGCTGCAAGATTTTGCAGTTGTTTTACTGCACTGGGCTCCAAATGAATGGCAATGTTGCCTTGGTTATCTGGTAGGGCGGCTAAGGTTTCTTCAATCAAAGCCAATATCTGTTGTGGTTGCAACGTTAACTCGCAGCGAATCACTTGTTGAGATACGCGGCGAACCAGATCAAGAATGAGTGATTGCTGTTCATTGATCTGTTGGTTGTAGCCTTCTTCGAGCAGAGATTTTAGCGCACTCAGTGGTGTCAGCACCTCATTGAGCTGCTGATCAATATCGGTTTTTCCTGCCAGTTCACCGGCGGTCTTTCCTTGGTTGAAGCCCGCGGCATGCCCCGCGCGGCGGCCTTCCTCTTTACCTGACTCTAGGCCTTCACGATGGCCATTTGTGAGCCCTTCTTCATAGCCTTTATCATAAGCTTGTTGGTAGTCGTCCCACCCAGGCTCCTGTGTATCGCTGTGCTCTGGTGCCTGCAAAGGGGCAAAACGATGACGTCGTGCCAACTGGCTGTTTAATCGCCATTTATTGTTTGGGTTGCGGGTCATGGTTACTCCACCACTTGCTCTTCAAAGAGCTGTAATTCAATTTCGCCTTCATCCATCAATTGCTTGGCGATCTCCATAATTTCGCGTCGTGCGGCAATGGCTTGGCTAACTGGTACAGCGCCAATGGCGTCGACTTGAGTCTCAATGGCCGATGACATACGTTTTGGCAGTGCGTCCAACAGTGTCGATTTGAGTTCACTGTCGATGCCTTTAAGGGCGATGGCTAAGGTTTCTGCGGGAACATTGGCCATCACTTCTTGTAAGGTTTCCGCTTTTTGTCGTCCTAGTATGATGAAATCAAACATATTGTCAGCAACGTCACTGGCTAGGCCTTTGTCGTGTAGTTTGATCATCTCCATTAGCTGCTCACGGTCACCTTCAAAGCGATTGAGAATATCGGCGACTTGGCGAATACCTGCGACTTGGGTGTGGCTTTTTTCCATGGCAATTAGCATGCAGCGTTCGACTAGCTGTCTGAGTTCGTCGACGACATCGCGGTCGAGTTCACCCAATTGCGCGATCCGCACTAATACCTCGTCTTGACCGGCTGCAGGTAGACTTTGCAGCACTTGAGCGGCGCTTTCTGCTGGCAGTAGCCCCAGTAATACAGCTTGTAATTGGCTATGCTCATTAGTGATTTCTCGCGCCAACAGCTGGGGTTCAACCCATTCAAGCCGTTTAACTAAGGTCTTGATCTCGTCACCGTAAATACTATCTATTAAACTTTTGGCGACCCGATCGCCTAATGCCATATCTAAGGTTTTTTGCAAATAGCCTCTAGAGGCTCGTGCGATACCGGATTGCTCTTGATAGCGCATAAAAAATCGGCCGAGTACTGCTTCAGCTTCTTGTTGAGTGATACTCGAAAGTCGCGCCATTTTATGGCTAAGATGCTGTACATCGTTGCGATCAAGGTGGGCCATTACTTGGGCCGCGCCTTTCTCTCCCATACTTAATAGCAACATCGCTGCCTGATCTAAGTTGTCCATTTTGATATTCGGTTCACTCATTTCGCTTTCACTTCTGTAATGATCAAGTTGGGCTGTTTTCTGTTCAGCACGATGGCGTTATTTACGGATTTTCTTTATCACTGATCCAATGGGATATGACCTCTGCCACCCTCGCTGGCTCTTGATTTGCCAACAGGCTCAAATGTTCCATTTTCACTGTCAGTGGCGAGCTAGGTTCGGGTAATCCCTGGGTTCCCATCCAAGTACTGGCGTTGTCGTTACCGCCAGCCATTAATTGATCGGCTAAAGCTTGGGCATCATCGGTGGCTGGCAATGCCGCGGCTTGATTGTCTTCTATGGCTGCCAACGGCTGCGCATCATTTTCGTTTTCGCTGTGGTGGTCCACGGTACGGGTGAGGTGGCTCACAAGCGGACGCAGGACAAATAAGATCAACCCAAGGCCTAAAATGCCGCCAATCAGATAGCGCAGATAAGCTTGGTAACCCTCAGCTTGCCACCAAGGCATTGGCTCAAATTGAGCGATTTGTACTGGCGCAAAATCGAAACTATTAATACTGAATTGGTCGCCTCGTGCAGCGGTATAGCCGATGGCATCTTGTACCATAGTGCCTAGCTGGTTAAGTTGCGCATCGCTCCAACCACCTTCGCCTGCAGCTTGGTTGTTAAGCAGTACTGACACCGACAGAGTTTCCAGTTGCATCTGTTGAAAACGGGTATGACGTACCGAGCGTCCCACTTCAAATTGGCGACTTTGCTGCTGATTTAAATTGCGGCTAGCATTATTGTTTTCGTCTGCATCATTACCCGGTGGTTGGTTAGCCAGTGCGCCCGGAATGCCAAGTGCTAACTCACTGTTGGTTTCTGCCGTGCTAGAGTTCTCTTGGCGCACGACGGTGTCAGGATCGATCGCTTCACGGGTTTCTTCGACTTGGTTAAAGTTAACCTGAGCGGCAATTTGAACCTGAAAATTCTCTTGGCCCAATACCGGTGCTAACATGCTTGAAGCCCGATTGATTAAGCTTTGCTCTAGCTCTTGGGTGTATTTTAGTTGCCTATCTCGTGCTTGGGTGATGTCTTGGTTCATGGCCACCCCAGCACTTAAGTGATTGCCTTCTTGGTCGACAATTTGAACCCGTTCTGGGGTCATACCGGTAACGCTGCCGGAAACTAAATTTGCAATAGCTTCAATTTGATTGGCTTGTACTTTGGCGCCGGCGTATAAATCAAGCATCACTGATGCCGAAGGTAGTTCTGGCTGGGCTCGAATAAATAGTGTTCGCTTAGGGATGGCTAAGTGTACCCGCGCGGTGCGCACAGATTTGAGTGCCATGATGGTGCGTGAAAGCTCACCTTCGAGACTGTGGCGGTATTTGGCTTGCTCCATAAATTGGCTGGTGCCAATACCGGAGTTATCCAGTGACTCCATGCCACTAGGTAGTTGGGCTTTTACGCCTTTTGCTGCGAGTAACATCCGTGCTTTACTGAGTTTGTCTTCCTGCACCAAGATGAGGCCACTATTGGTTTCAATCTGGTAATTGATCCCTTCTGCCTCAAGTACTTCAATCACCTGAGCAGTATCAACTTTATCTTGATGCCCATATAAAGGACGGTAGCCTTGAGAGGCGGTCCACAGCAGCAGTACAATTACGCATGCGACCACACAGGCCAGCACGGCGAGCACCAATACTTGTCGGTCTCCTCGATTGAATCGTTGCCATTTGGCTTTGGCTGATGAGAGCAGGTCTTGGTTGTCGTTAACGTCCGTGATTGCGTCAGCGCTTTGGGCCAGAGTGGTAGACATGTTCGATTAATCCTTGCTATGAAGTTTGGCGGTTACTGGAGGGGTCATTGTTACCGGCATAGTTACAGTGGCATTTTCATCACTTCGTCAAATGCTTGAACTAAGCGATTGCGGATCTGCATCATGGTTGAAAAAGACAAACTGGCTTTTTGTGAAGCAACCATGGCGCCAACTAAATCATCGCTTTCACCACTATCTACAGCTCGCATCAACGCGGAGGAGTAGTTTTGGTCGCTGTTGACCGCGGTGACTTTTTGCTGCATCAGCTCAGAAAAGCTAGGGGTAGCCACACCAAAATCTCTGGGGTTGCTGGCCACTTTGATTGCCCCTTTCGCGATTTCTGTGTGGATACTCATGGTATCCATCATCGACTGAGGGCTGATGAGTGTCGCGTTAGACATGATTAAATTCCTAAATCAGAGTGGCTGGATCAGGCCGCCTGGCCTTTATCAGCCAGTACTTTGTCAATATCTATGCCCTGCTCACGCATTTGTGCGAGCTTGTAGCGTAGAGCTCGAGTGGTCATTCCCAGGGAGTCGGCGCTGTGACTACGGTGACCATTGAATCGTTTTAGTGTGTCGATAATGTATTGAAACTCAGCTTGTTTCTTAGAAGCCTTCAAACCCGACTCGCTATTGCTTTGGGCAACGACACAGTGATGTGACTCGCTGGCAATACCGAGTTCGGCGGCCTGTAGGGCTAAGCCTCGTCGCATAATCAACGCACGTTGGATGGTGTTCTCTAGCTCACGTACATTACCCGGCCAATCGTGGGCCAGTAATAGTTGTTTTGCAGCTTCACTGAGAAAACAGTTGTCGGTTTGTATCGGTTGGTAGCGTTTTAGAAAGTGGGCCGCTAATGGCAAAATGTCTTCGCGCCTATCCCGCAACGGGGTAATTTTTAGTGGTAGCACATCAAGTCGGTAGAATAGGTCTTCGCGAAAGTCACCTTGCTTAACCGCTTGGCGTAAATCTCGGTTAGTTGCTGCGATAACACGAATATCCAGCGCGATTGACTGGTGACCGCCCACTCGTTCAACTTCTCTTTCCTGCAGTACTCGCAGTAGCTTGGCTTGCAGCAGTATCGGCATTTCACCAATTTCATCGAGTAAGATAGTGCCGCCATTGGCCATCTCAAATTTTCCAGCTTGATCACAGCTGGCGCCGGTAAAAGCACCTTTAACATGACCAAATAAGATCGACTCTAAAATACTCTCAGGGATTGCGGCGCAATTAACTGCAATAAAAGGTTTGTCAGCACGATTTGAGTGACGGTGGATATATCGAGCTACGGGCTCTTTGCCTGTACCGCTTTCGCCAGTGAGTAATACGCTGGCCTCCGTTGATGCCGCGCGATGGGCCAACATCAGTAATTGTCGGCTCGTTGCGCTAGCAACAACCAATTCATTATCGGGTTGCTCTAGGCGGCGAAGACGACGAAATAGCGATTGTACCTGAGCTTCATCAATCGGGTGTAAAAGGTAGTCTTGAACACCCTGCTGCATGGCGGTAGTGGCAATGTCAGTTTGTTCTGGTTTTAACACAGCAATTTGGTTTTTTGCCGGGTTGGCTTTCAATATGTCTGTGACGTCTTCGGCAACGGCTTGACTGAGATCGATCAGCGCGAGCCAAGGGTGTGTGGCTTGGCGATGGCAAGGCATAAACCCTAATAACGCCAACTCATTTTGACTGTGCGTAGACAGTGCAACATTAGACAATTGGTAGTCGTAAGTTGACATTATTGTGATACTCCAGCGGTGTCTTGGGCTATCGGTGGGTTGGGTGAGTCCTTAATAAGCCTCACGGAAACACGACGGTTTTTAGCTTGCCCCGCTTGATGGTGGTTACTGGCTAGTGGTGCTCGGGTGCCATGGTGACGAACTTGAATCATGGCGCTATCAATGCCGACTTCAACTAAGCGTGCACTGACCTCGTCAGCACGCTGCTTACTGAGTACCAAGTTTGCTAGGCGATCACCCACTGCGTCAGCATGGCCATCAACTAAGACTTGTTTGATGCTCGAATCGACCTTGATATAAGCCGCGATCGCTTCGATATCGCTAAATTGAGTCGGGGTGAGCAGACTCTCAGCACTGGCAAAATTGAATGTCACATGGCGTACATACTCGAAAGGCTTTGGTAGCAACTGTTGTCGACATTGGCGAAAGGCGAGCGCGACAGAGCGAGTATTAACTGGGGCGCTTTTTACTAAGTAGCCGATATCTGCACTTGGCTGAATATAAGTTTGCCAGGTTTTGCCCAGCTCTAACGCTTCAACAAATTGGGCGGTGTTGTGTTGGCTACTTGCTTGTCTGCCCAGCCATTGTAGCTGAGTACCGTGTTGACCGACCGGCTGATTTGCCTGCCAACTGGCATTGACAATACTAATGTTGCTTGCGTGCTGCTGCAGTGCTAGCCAATCGGTTTGCAGTGCGATATCAATTTTCTCGCCCGGTTTTGCACTAAGTACGTAGTCACCAAAGCCATCGACATGGTGGCGTATTTCGCAGCCATAAGGGCTGCCATTAAATTGCCATTGCGATAATTCCATAGGGGTTTGATAAGCGATGGTACTTGCTTGTACTTTGCCAGCAAAAAAGAATGTCGCTAACAAAATGCAGCATAAAATACTGTTTATTGATGCCAAACCAACTCATTCCTTTTTCTTGTTATTCTAATTTAGTGAATATTTTTAGTTTATAAAACACACTCAATAAATAACCCGCCTCATCATTTGAAGCTTTAGGTCGCTAATAAAACATTGTTTAGATTATAAGTAAATGCTTTTTTTGTGAATTATTGTATTTTTTGATCTGCTTGTAAATATTGGTTTTAAAATATTAAAAATATATTCCAATTTGATGGTTTAATATGTTTGAATGCTTTTTTGTGATTGTCGGTTGAGGTTTTTGTGGGACAAAAATCTCTGGTGAAACAAAATATTTCATTTTTAAGGTATTGTTTTTTAATGGTTTGGAATTTTTATTCGAAAAAACTCAAAAAATAATTTAAGTTTTATGAAAAATTGTCGCTATATGGTTTATTTTGTTTTTTGATACTCAGTTTATTTATTAATTTTATGGTTTAACTTTGTGGTGGCGTCATATAAATGTCACCTGTCATTTTATTGGTGTTTATATTTTTTGTGTTGAGTTTTTGACGCTAATATATATTGGGGTGAGTTTTGAAAATAACATCTAAAGCTAGATTGATTAAAAATCCTGCAATGGAGAATATTAGACCGGTTGTTTTAATCAAAGAAAAACTCGCTAGAAGTCGGTTAATCATACAGATTGAAAGCTGTCAAAAGCAGTTAATAGAAAACATTAACACCGTGCTTAATCCGATTATTCGCCAGGGGCATCATGGAGTCTATGAGGGTGTGTTGTCGACTCAAGATCAAACGGTGACACCGGATATCCATGGCGCGTGGTTTTTGCTGAGCTACCAAGGTTCGCCATTGGCGTGGTGGCGTATTGATCGTTGCACATTAGACCAACTAGCTAGTGGGTATTATGGCAGCGTTGATAGCCCCTTGTGTTCACCACTTCGAGAGCCTAGCCAATCTGAGTTTCGTCTTGCCAAAAAACTGATGTTAGCGGCGTTGTCGGCTTTGCCCGTTGTCACGTTAGATGAACACGCGTTGCAGCTTAGTTTAGTCACTAACCAAACTCCCTTAGATGCACCATTTAGCTGGCAACTGTCTTTTCCACAAGAGCAGTGCGGTGCCGACATGCGTTTTTGTATGACCGAAAAACTGTTGGGCCTAATGGCTGAGCAGCCAAGTCATTACATGGCGGCTGCGGATTTACCTGAGCAACTGGCGCAAAGATTGAGTCAGATCCCTACCAAAATACTGTTAGAACTGGGGCGGCAAGTGACGCCGGTTACCTCGCTAAGCAACTTAAGTGTGGGTGACATTTTACCCATGAGTTTACATTCTCGCTGTCCGGTTACGGTCGGAAAGCGGCCCTTGTTTTACGCCACGGTCCATACCCACGATGGTCAGATGGTGGCCAAATTGACCCAAGATGCTTTTCCACAAGAGGAGATTCCCCATGACTGAACAAAGCTTAATTGATGATGACTTTTTACTCGATGATGATCTATTTGCGGCCGATGACACCCTAGCGGCACCGGTGGCAAAAAAACCAGTGAAAGACATGTCGTTTTTTCAGCAGCTACCCGTCCAAGTCACCCTTGAGTTAGCCAGCGCTGAAATCGCACTTGGTGAGCTGACTAAGATGGGGCAAGGCGATGTCATTGGCCTAGATCGTATGGTGGGCGAGCCGCTAGATATTCGTGTGAACGGTGCGTTATTAGGCCGCGGTGAAGTGGTGGAAGTGAATGGTCGCTATGGCGTGCGTTTATTGGAAGTTGAATCGATTAGCCTGACCGGAGCCAACGACTAGCATGCGCTTACTGCTGATCCTAGGTTTACTCTTGTTTGCACCGTTCGCTACCGCCAATGATGGCCTGACTTTATTTACCTATGGTCAAGGGGATCAAGCCCAAGCCGTCAATATCAAACTAGAGATCCTTGCTTTGATGACGGTACTCAGTTTTTTACCTGCGCTACTGATGATGTTGACCAGCTTTACCCGGATCATTGTGGTACTGGCAATCTTGCGTCAGGCGATTGGCCTGCAGCAAAGTCCGCCGAATAAAGTGCTACTTGGGATCGCTTTGGTGATCACCATTTTTATTATGCGTCCGACCGGCAATGATATCTATCAGCAAGCCTACTTGCCTTATGACAATGGTGATATTGAGTTAACCGAAGCGGTGAAAATAGGTGAAGGGCCACTGAGGCAGTTCATGTTGGCACAGACCCGTGAAACCGATCTCGAGCAGATGCTAAAGATTGCCAATGAACCCACGACGTTAACCGCCGATCAAGTGCCGTTTTTTGTGCTAATGCCGGCTTTTGTGCTCAGTGAACTAAAAACGGCGTTTCAAATTGGTTTCTTACTGTTTTTGCCTTTTCTAATCATCGATCTGGTTGTCGCGAGTGTGTTGATGTCGATGGGGATGATGATGTTATCACCTTTGATTATCTCCCTGCCTTTCAAGCTAATGGTGTTTGTACTGGTTGATGGCTGGACCATGACCGTCAGTACCTTGGTGGGTAGCTTTGGCTAGTGATGATAGAGATGATGGCATGCCAATAGGAACTGCTCATGGATGTGAATGAATTAACGGTGATGTTCTCCGATGCAATCTACCTGGTGGTGGCCATGGTGGCTGTATTGGTTGTGCCAGGGCTGCTGGTGGGTCTAATGATTGCGGTGTTTCAGGCGGCGACCCAGGTCAACGAGCAAACCTTGAGCTTCTTACCTCGGTTAGTGCTTACCCTGCTAATGGTGCTGTTTTCTGGGTCTTGGCTGCTACAGCAGATCAGTGACTTTTTCGCCGAGTTGTTTATGACAATTCCGCACATTATTGGTTAACTATGCTGTCTTTAACTGCGCCGCAAATAAGTGCTTTCATTGGAACCTTTTGGTGGCCATTTTGCCGGATTATGGGGGCATTTCTAGTCCTCCCCTTTTTTAGCAGTAGCTATATTCCTGCTCGGCTGCGGATTTTGTTAGCGGTGGTGATTGCGGCATTGCTAGCGCCGATGCTGCCTAACGTTCCCGAGGTCGACGCACTGTCGATGGCCGCAGTATTTATTGCAATCGAGCAGCTTCTGCTCGGCTTCATGTTGGCGCTATTTCTTTCAATACTCATCCATGTCATGACCCTATTAGGGGCGATGATGTCGATGCAGATGGGCTTGGCCATGGCAGTCATGAATGACCCGGCTAATGGCACATCGAACCCCATTCTGAGTCAGTGGTTTTTGCTCTATGGTACCTTGCTGTTTTTGGCCCTAGATGGCCATCTTGTTGCCATTGGTATCTTAGTCGATAGCTTTCTTCTGTGGCCGATTGGCAGTGGCATTTTCGATTTACCCTTGATGGGATTAGTGGGTCGCTTTGCTTGGTTATTTGCCTCGGCATTTATGCTGGCGATTCCTGTGATATTAGCCATGTTAATGGTCAACATTACCTTTGGTGTGTTGAGCCGGGCTGCACCATCTTTAAACGTATTTGCACTCGGCTTTCCAATGTCGATGTTGATGGGCTTAGTGTGTGTGATGTTCTCTTTTAGCGGCTTGCCCAGTCGTTACAGCGACCTGTGCCTTGATGCACTCGCCGCCATGTACCAATTTATTGGGGGCGCGGTATGAGTGATAAAAACTCTGGTCAAAGTAAAACGGAGAAGGCGACACCACAAAAACTGAAAAAAGCCCGCGAAAAAGGTCAGGTACCGCGCTCAAAAGATCTGGCTTCAACCGCCCTTATTATCGGCTGTGCGCTGATGTTGACTCTTAGTGCGGATTGGTTTGCTGGGAACATGGCGGCGTTGGCGCAATTTAACATGCAAGTTAGCCGTGAGCAGCTACTGAGCGACGATGTGCTGCAACAGCACATAGGTGGCTCTTTGGTGGCGATGCTGAACTTGCTGGGCCCGCTGTTCATTATGGTGGCGCTTATTGCGATGATCGCCGGTGCCATGCCCGGTGGACCAGTGTTTAGCTTTAAAAATGCTGCGTTTAAGTACAGTCGTATAGACCCGATTTCAGGTATTGGACGCATTTTTTCGGTGAAATCCTTGGTCGAGTTGGTGAAATCCATTCTTAAAGTCACCTTGCTGTTGAGCATTATGGTGTACTTCCTTGAAGCCAATCTACAAACCTTGTTGAGTTATAACCAGCTGCCTGTTGATGAAGCAGTGCGCCATGGCATCAATATGTTGTCTTTGGGGATGTTCTATTTAGGGCTGGGCCTACTGGTGATCACCTTCATCGATGTACCGTACCAGTATTGGCATCATCACAAAGAGCTCAGAATGTCGCGCCAAGATGTCAAAGATGAGCAAAAACAACAAGATGGTAAACCAGAGGTCAAAGCAAAGATTCGTCAGTTACAGCAGCGAATTGGTCGCTCTCGGGCCGAAGTGGCGATTCCTCAAGCCGACGTATTATTGGTCAATCCCAGCCACTATGCGGTTGCGCTTAAATATGACCTTTCCCGAGCAGAAGCGCCCTATGTGGTGACAAAAGGAACCGATGAGTTAGCGCTGTATATGCGCCAAATTGCGCAGCGCCACGATGTTGAGGTGATTGAAGTGCCGCCACTAACCCGCGCAATTTATTACTCGACTCAGGTAGAGCAGCAGATCCCGGCAGCACTGTTTATTGCGATTGCTCATGTACTTAATTATGTATTGCAGATCAAGGCTGCAAGGGAAGGTAAGCAAGCTAAACCTGAGCCCTTGCCACAGTTTTTCATTCCGCCTCACTTACGCCATGACTAAAGGAAATATGATTCGATGAATTGGTTGTCTAACGCTTTTCAAGGTAACAAAGCTTATATCGGAATTCCGATCATGCTGTTAGCCATTCTGGCGATGGTGATACTGCCTTTACCGCCTTGGTTACTCGATATCTTATTCACCTTTAATATTGTGCTCGCGGTGATGGTGTTGTTGGTGGGGGTGTCGATTCGCCGGCCACTAGAGTTTTCGGTGTTTCCGACGGTTTTGCTACTGGCGACGCTAATGCGCTTAACCTTGAATGTTGCCTCGACACGTGTGGTATTGATTGAAGGCCATCAAGGTGGTGATGCTGCTGGTCGGGTTATTCAAGCATTCGGTGAGGTGGTGATTGACGGCAACTATGTTGTTGGTGGGGTGATCTTCTTAATTCTAATGATCATCAACTTTGTGGTGATCACTAAAGGTGGTGAGCGTATATCTGAAGTCTCAGCGCGCTTTACCTTGGATGCTTTGCCGGGTAAACAGATGGCGATTGATGCCGATCTTAATGCAGGCGTGCTCAGTCAGGAGCAAGCGCGCCAGCGCCGACAAGAGGTGGCCCGTGAAGCCGATTTTTATGGCTCAATGGATGGTGCTTCTAAATTTGTGCGTGGTGATGCGATTGCCGGGATCTTGATTCTCGCTATCAATATTCTAGGGGGTATCGCCATCGGTGTATTCATGCACGATTTAAGTGCTGCCGATGCATTTAAAACCTATGCGCTGCTGACCATAGGTGATGGTCTTGTGGCACAGATCCCATCGCTATTGCTGGCAACGGCGGCAGCGATTATCGTGACCCGGGTGTCCGATGCCGAAGAGATGCCCACCCAGCTAAGCCAACAACTGCTGGCCAACCCAAAAACACTGGCCACAGCAGCTGCGGTAATGTTGATACTGGGCATTGTTCCCGGCATGCCAGCGGCAGTGTTTCTATCTTTTGCAGCCTTGTTGGGTTTTGCGGCCTGGAAGCAAGGTCAGCGGCAGGCAAATCCGCCTGCGCAAGCGGTGGAGCAGCAGGTTGAAAAAAGTCTCGCAGAGCCTTCACTTCCCAGTTGGGATGCGTTGCCATTTACCGATCTGATTGAGGTGCGACTTGGCTATCGCTTAGTGCACTTGGTCGAGCGCAGTAAGGGCGCAGAACTGCAAAAGCGTTTAACCGGTATTCGCCGTACCTTGTCTGAGCAAGCGGGCTTTTTGTTAGCTGAAGTCAGGGTGCGGGATAATTTGGCGCTGGCGCCTAATGCCTATCAGATTAACTTGATGGGCAACCCTATTGTGACTGCCGAACTTGAACCCGATAAGCTGATGGCGATTAAGAGTGGTCCGGTTTATGGTGAAATTGATGGCATTTTGACTCAAGAGCCCGCTTATCAAATGGACGCAGTGTGGATTGATAATGAAGCTAAAGCCAAGGCGCTAAATTTAGGTTATTCGGTGGTGGACAACGCCACAGTTATTGCCACTCACGTGAGCAAATTGGTGCGCGAGTCATTGGCCGATATGCTGCAGCATGACGATGTGGTCGCAATGACGGACCGGTTGGCTAAACAGTCCCCTAAACTTGCCGAGGCATTAAGTAATGCGTTAACGCCCATCCAGTTACTTAAGGTGTTTCGTCTATTGCTCAAAGAGCAAGTGTCACTGAAAGATATTCGTACCATTGGCACCACGTTGTTGGAGTGCAGTGAAAACAGTAAAGATCCAATTTTGTTGGCGGCTGATGTTCGTTGCGCGCTCAAGCAATCAATATTGCATTCGATAGCGGGGAGCGACAACACATTGAATGTGATGACCTTAGCGCCAGAACTGGAGCAGACATTGACCAATGCGCTCACTCAAGCGCAGCAACAAGGTAAAGTGGCGATGGACAGCTTTCCGGTTGAGCCGCAATTACTGGCGCAACTGCAACAAAAAATGCCGCAATTACTGGCCGATGCCAAAGCACAGGGACACAGTCCGCTGTTGTTGGTATCTCCGCAACTGCGGCCTTTACTGGCGAGGTATGCGTTGGCGTTTGCCCGAGGATTACATGTGCTGTCTTACAACGAAGTGCCTGAAAGTCGCGAGCTAATGGTTGCTGGCCAATTAGGCTAATGCTGACATGGATGCCTGTGCCGCCAGCATATTATGGCGGCACGGGCACTGAGACTAAGGGTGTTGCTCAATAAACTGCAATAACTGGGTTAACGCCGCATTGCGTGGGGTGTCTTTTTCCATAAAAATTTCATGGCGGGCATCGGCAATGGGGACCACCTGACAGTGTTGACTGCGGGCTCGGTTTTGGGCCTGGTTGTCAACAATGCTGTCTTCACTCGCCTGCAATATCAGTTTAGGCACCTGTGTGTCACGCGCTGCGAAGATGGCTTGTTCACTGGCATCAATGGCTTCAACTAACCAGCGGTTGGTTGGTGAGCCAAGCTGCAATTGCGGCTCGTCACGATAAATGTGTAAATAGTCCTCATAACGCGCTTGGCTATAAGTCAGGTCATTGCCTTTAAATGGGTGTGGTGAGTAATCTTTGCCACCCAATATGTAGTTGGGTTGCTGTTGTCGACGCTGGCTATCAAGCAGGTTAGCTAACCAACGAATAAAGCCTCGGTTAATCGGTAATCTAATACCCAACATTGGTGCAGAGAACACCGCGGCTTTAAAGGTGCTCGGCTTAGACTGCATGTACAAACTCCCAATACAGCCCCCCATTGAGTGACCGACCAAATAAAGTTGCCCTTGAGCATTAGGCAGGACAACCTCGTCGATAAAGTGACTAAAATCGTCGATATAGAGGTCAAAGTTATCGATATGACCCTGATGATGATTATGGGTGGTGCGACTGGATAGACCTTGACCACGATGATCTATTGCGAAAATCTGATAGCCGGCCTGATACAGATCGAAAATTAGCTCATGGTATTTAAGATAGGATTCCACTCGACCGTTGCTGATCACTATGGTGCCTTTAGGCGATGGGTGATCGATACGACCATAGGCCAAAGTTATCCCATCGGCAGTGGTTAAGCGCTGATGACTCACCTGCTGCCAAAGGGTGCGTTGTGCCTCAGTATTAAGTTGGGATTCTTGGCTAAATATATGTGTCATGGCAATAGCTTGTTGGTGGCGAGTCAGTGTTGCTCGGTATCGATAAAACTGCAGCACCAGCATCGCTGGTGCTTATGCAGTAATGGCTTAGTTAGCTTGGCTGGTGGCGATGAACTCATCAATCTGCTGTTCAAGAATTGGCATGGGTACCGAACCTTGGGCTAACACAGCATCATGGAAAGCTCGAATATCAAACTTTTCTCCCAAAGTTTGCTCCGCTTTGGCTCTGAGACGTTTGATGGTCAGCTCGCCCACTTTGTATGACACTGCCTGCCCAGGCCAGGAAATATAACGGTCAATCTCAGTGGTGACATTGTGCAGTGATAACGCGGTATTTTGAGCCATAAAGTCTAATGCTTGTTGACGACTCCAACCCTTAGCGTGCATACCGGTATCAACAACTAAGCGTGCCGCGCGCCACATCTCGTAAGTGAGGCGGCCAAAGTTGCTGTAAGGGTCTTGATAGAAGCCGGCTTCAAGGCCTAAGTACTCTGAATATAATCCCCAGCCTTCACCAAAGGCCGAAATATAACTGTAGCGCCTAAAGTTAGGTAGGCTGCTGAGCTCTTTATTGAGTGAGATCTGCAAATGATGCCCAGGTACAGCTTCGTGTAAAGTTAATGCTTCCATCTCGTACATCGGGCGTTTGTCTAAGGCGTAAGTGTTGACCCAGTAATAGCCCGGCTCATCGTCGCGGTTGCTACCAGAATAACGGCCCGTGGTGTATTTAGGTGCGATTTCATCTGGGACCTTTTGGATACCGTAGGGCGTTCTGGGCAGTTTTCCAAAATACTTAGGTAACATCGCATCGGCTTTTTTGGCGATATACGCGGCTTCTTTAAGTAACTCTTCTTCGGTCTTGGGATAAAACTGTGGGTCGGTGCGTAAGAAGTGCAAGAAATCGGCAAAGCTACCGTCAAAGCCGACTTGCTCAATCACTTGCTGCATCTCGCCACGGATACGTTTGACTTCCTTTAACCCCAGCTGGTGCACTTCTTCGGCACTCATATCTAAGGTGGTGTAGTAGCGCACACGGTTTTCATAAAAGGCTAAGCCGTCGGGTAGACTCGCTGCTGCAATATTGCTGCGTGCACCAGGAATATACTCTTGGGTCATAAAATCATAGAAGTCTTGATACAGCGGTAAGACTTGCTGCTCTATCAGCTGGCGCCCTTTCGCTGTTAGGGTTTGCTTTTGTGCTTCGCTAAAATGTTTAGGAAATTGTTCAAATGGCTTGTAATAGCCGCTGTCTTCTACCGGCACAATAAATGCGCTAATACTGTCTTCAAAACCTTTTAGGGTGACTTTAGGCGGTGTATAACCTTCGGCTAACCCGAGTTTCATCCAATGCATTTGCTGTGAAAAATAGCGCGGTAAGGCCGCGAGTTTGCTGAGGTAGTTTTGATAGTCTTTTTCGGTTTTAAAACCGCCTTTAGCAATACTGGCTATGTAGGCATGGAAACCACTTTCGGCAGAAATGGGCGTGTAGTGGTCTTTGTACTGATATTGGTCAACCTGATTTTGCAGTTGGTACTGCAATATTTGTGCGTTAACGCTATCGGCTTTAGACAACTTGTTGAGGTCAATTTTCTTTAGTGAAGCCAGCAATGACTGTGCTTGGCTATTGCGCTGTGCAAGGGCTTGTGCAGACAGGTCGGTTAATTTACCGGCTGCAGATTGATCCCCTTTACTGTATGCCAGAGCAGGGTTGGCGCTAAGCGATAGTTGCCATGCGGCATCGATGATGGTTTTTAGATCACGATCGATGACCGCGACTTCTGGGGTTGTTGCTACCTGTTCAATGGCTTCAGGCTTGGCTTTTTGCGCATCATATGCGTACCGATTGTAGTCGGTGGCCGTGGTGTTGAGTTGGCAGGCGCTGAGGCTCAATGCGAGTAAACTCGGCACAAGTAGCTTAGACATATCATTTTCCCTTTGCTTCGTTATTGTTTTGTATAGCCGTTTGATTATGCCTCAAAGCTACAACAAAAGGGTATAAAAAAAGCCACCGTTTACGGGTGGCTTTTTGTATCAAGCTATTGCTTAGATAACGCGAGAGAACTGCTGTTGGCGGGCTTTCTCACGGTAGTAGACGTCAAAACAGATACAGATATTACGGATCAACAAGCGACCTGTTGGACTAATCGTGATCTGACGGTCGGTAATATCAACAAGCTTATCATCGACGAAAGTTTGCAGTAATTTTAGGTCTTCACTGAAGTAGTCTTCAAAAGTGATCCCTAGCTGCTCGTCAATCTTGTTCATATCAAGGTCGAAGTGGCAAATTAGCTGCTTAATTACTACGCGACGGATTTCATCGTCACGGTTAAGTTTGCAGCCTTTCCACAGTGCATGGCCTGATGCGTCAACAGACTCGTAGTATGGACGAATATCTTTCTGGTTTTGTGCGTAGCAATCGCCAATTTGGCTAATTGAAGAGACACCTAAACCTAATAAGTCACACTCTTCTTGGGTGGTATACCCTTGGAAGTTACGGTGTAGACGACCTTCGTTTTGCAGAATGGATAGCTCGTCATCTGGCTTAGCGAAGTGATCCATACCAATGTACTGGTAGCCGGCACCGGTTAAGGTCTCGATGGTTTGATGCAGCATGTCTAGCTTCTGTTGTGGCGAAGCTAAATCTTCATCTTTGATCTTACGTTGCGCCGCAAAGCGTGCTGGTAAGTGTGCGTAGTTAAACACGGATAAACGGTCTGGTGATAGATCCAGTACACGTTGCATCGTTTCAGCAAAGGTCTCTGGCGTCTGATGTGGCAGACCATAAATTAAATCGATGTTGGTCGATACAAAGCCCATCTCTTTGGCTTTTGCCATGAGGTCGAAGATAAACTGCTCATCTTGCTCACGGTTAACCGCCACTTGGACTTTCTTGTTGAAATCTTGCACACCAATAGAGATGCGGTTGAAACCCGCCTCTTTTAGGGTGTCTAGCATAGTGAGTTCGATTTCACGTGGATCCACTTCAATCGAGTACTCGCCTTTATCTGCCACATTGAAGTGTTCTTTAATCAATGCAGATAGACGCAGGATTTGCTCTGGGTTTAAGAATGTAGGAGTACCGCCACCCCAGTGAATTTGTGTCACTAGGTAGTCTTTAAACAGTGGTGCACGCTTAACGATTTCAGCTGCAAGATACTCGATGTATTGGTCAGCTTTATGTTGGTGACGAGTAATCACCTTATTGCAGCCACAGTAGTAACAAAGCTTGGCGCAGAAAGGAATATGGATATACAGCGATAGCTTGTCACTTTTGCTATTTTTGATTGAAGTCAGTAAATCTTCTTCTACAAAAGAATCGTCGAATTCAAGCGCGGTCGGGTAAGACGTGTAACGGGGACCGCTATAATTATATTTTTCGATCATTGACTGATCCCAATTAATTTGGGTGGGCTGCTTCAAGGCGTGTCCTCCGAGCTGGTAATTTAGCAACTTCCGAAGTATGCAATGTAATCGATTAAATAACCTTGATCCATGTTGAAAAATTTGAATCTGTACACACTTCGGATATTAAAAAACTGAAAACTATGAAGCCTATCATTGTTGAAGGCGTGTTAATGATTCTCGTTTGCTGTCACCTGATAGGTTTCGGCAATTTGTTTAGCTTCTTGTAAAATACGAGCTTCTAATGCGCTTTCCGATTTCATGCGGGCCAAATCTAGCTGCATACGCTGTTTTTTAGGCAAGGCCTTACGCGCTTCCATGATTGGGTGCGATTCAATGAGTGCAAAATGTTCAAACAGTGCAGGGTAGTTCGCCGTTGCTTGCTCTGCTAGGTTAGCTATGGCAAATAGTTTCCCTATACGCATCACCCCCTCAGACAGTTCACAGCGCTCTTCTAGCATGGCGGTGGCTATGTAATGGATGTCGGTGGTAATGGCTTGTTCACGTTGTAAAGCGGCTTGTTGCTGCTCTGCAAGTTTAGCTTGCTGGGCTTGCGTTTGCTGCCGCAGCTTCATTAACAAGAACCCAGCATAGGTTGCCAAGGCAATAATGACGAGTGAGCCGATTAAGAGTAAAGAGTTAGTCATTGGCGTTTGCTTTATTGGTTACTGATAGATAAATGGCATCGATATCGATGCCATTTATAGTTCATTGGGGACGAAATTACTTGTCTTGGTAATCTTTAAGTAGGTCTGCACCTGACTCAAATTTCTCTAACAAGTCGTCATCGCTACCGGTAGTGGTTTTCATGACATGTTCTAGATCGTCAGCTTCAGAAATGCCAAGACGCTCCATCAGGCGCTCGATTTCATTCAACTGTACATCAAGCCACTTCTGATCGGCATCGTTAAGATCACGGCCTTCTTCAAGCATGTCGAGCAGCTGATTTAGTCTAGGATCATCTTCAAGCTTGAGTAGCTTCTGCTCGTCGGTCAGCTTAGGCTGCTTTGGCTTGCTCACTGCCGCTTTAGGTGTCTCTGGCAAGTTGAGCGCAACCGGCTTTTTACTGCCGTGACGTGGATCGGCAGACTGCTTACTGCCACCAGGTGCTTTTTGATTGATGACCTTGGCGTCGTGACGGCTACCCGCACGGTTGCCGCTTTCTTGCTTTTTTCCCGCCAACACGCGGTCTTTCTTCTTGGTTCTTGGTGCGAGTTTAGGCGCATTTTCATTGGCTTTGCGCGTTTTTTTGCGGGACATAGCTTTATCTCAATAACAAATAAATAGTGTATCGGCTTGAGGTGTGATTCAAGCAGATGAACTTGGGTCGCGTGTTATATCAGATTCTGATGGTTTTTGCACCAAAATGAGATCATTTGCAGCGAATAATAGCCTAAAGTTGGCTTGATTGGCTAGAAACTCAAAAGTGGCGCGCTGATAAAAGCTCACGTGAGTTAAATTATCTTTGTGGTGCCATTTCTCAAAGCCGCTAAGTTGGGTTAGCAACTGAGTGCTAATGGCCATCCAGCCGCCAGGCTTTAATAGTGAGCACAATAGTTGCCATTCTCGATGGGGAAAGCGGAAGTGCTCAAATACGCGGTAACAGCAAATAAAGTCATACTGGCGTTGTAATAAAGTGTGGTCAGCAGCGAAAAATGGATCATATTGCAGCAATTGATGGCCTTGAGCCTCAACATTGGCGAGGGTTGAGGCATCGGCGATGCGTCCGAAATTAAGTCCGACTAACGGTGTGCTTTGTTGTTGCTGGCATTGGTCAACTAAGCTAGTAATAAACTGTTGTAGTGGCCGTTGTTTGCTGTTGGCTTGGCGATATTTACTTTGTTCGGCGCTCGGAGGCAGGTGAGAGCTGGCGTCGGCAAACAAGAGTTGGCATTCTTCGCAGCGGAAATAATGGCGTTTCCTATCTTGGTAGAAATTAACAACACGATTACGCGTACACAGGGGACATCTTCGCATGAATGTGGATTGACTCTTGTTAACGACAGCGTAGCGGTATTTTGCCATAAAAAAAGGCGACAGTATGACTGTCGCCTTCCAAAAAAGTACTCAAGGTACTTAATCCTGATTCCAAGTTTCCTTACTTGCTATGCGACTTTCCCGGTCAGTATCCATCTTTTTTTAGTCTGCTTTCCATGCATTTCTTTTCGTTTTCGGTCTTCCAGACACTTTATCTTCATCCTGTTGCCTTCCTGACCACAGCTTCCGTAGATGGTCTTCAATGACTCATCGTTTATCCATGCCGTCTTCTATGACGTTAAGCCAACCATCCATGTTGATTTTTTTTAGCTTAGTTGCTCAGGGAAATAATGCATCAACAGCCGCACTGCGTTGCTATCATCTCTGAACGAGTAAGGAGGAGTGCTTAATCAGCGATTGGCCTTCCTAACCAATTTCCTTACAAATATTCTGGACCTGGACTTCAAGTTGAAATCACTACTCTTATTATTTTTAGAGAGTGGTCTTAAGTATATTATTGTTATTGAATATATTTATTCTTATATCTTAAATGATTACATATCGAAATCTGTTCGTTGTTATTAAAAATTTTTGTTACAAACAGTTGGGTTCATCTCGATACGGGCACAATTAAACCTAAATCTGTGATCACTGTCAAGCATCAATTTAATGAAGTTTACGTAAACGTAAGCTTGGTGGTAATAAAAAAGGTGGCTTAGCCACCTTTCATTCACAAGCACTAATGGTTACTTAAGGCTTGAAATATATTTAGATAATGCTTCGATATCGTCGCTATTAAGTTTTTTAGCTACGTCGCGCATCATGCCATTTAAATCGTTGTTACGATTTGTATCATGAAACTTATTCAACTGAATCTTGATGTAGTTAGCATGCTGACCACCGATCATTGGGTAGCCGGCTGCTTCCATACCTTTACCAGAAGGACCATGACAGGCAATACATGCGGTAATGCCGCGAGTCATGTCACCGCCTTTATACAGTTGCTCACCTAAAGCGGGTACGTCTTTAACGTCTGCTGCAGTTTGAGTCTGTGAGGCATAGTAAGCCGCTAAATCTTCAATATCTTGATCACTTAGCGCGGCAGCCATCGGGCTCATCATTGGGTCGTTACGACCTTCTTTACCACCTGTGTGAGCAGCTTTACGTAGATCAACAAGCTGCTTTTTCAGGTAGCCTTCTTGCTGACCGGCGATTTTTGGGTACATGTCTATCATGCTGTTACCATCAACACCGTGACAGGCAGAACAAACGATTGATTTAGTTTTCCCTGCTTCAGCATTGCCTTCAGCCATTACTGGTGAAGAGATTGAGGCTAAAACTGATAGCGCAATTGCTAGCTTTTTCATGGCGTTCCAACTTTTAGTTAATTTTTTTGTCCTGAGCTTACTAGGGATACCTGCAAGCGTGATAAAATGTAATTTATGTGATCGGAGTAATATTTTACACGAAATTGTGCAAATGTAAGCAACTCTTCGATATTTAACGTACAGAATTAACAAATTTTGGAGTGGCAAGTGTCTGAATCTCGTATGGACTTCCGTAAGGCTAAATTTTTAATCAGTGCGCCAGACATTGCGCACCTTGATGAGCACTTGCCTGGCGACGTTGGGGTAGAGATCGCTTTTGCGGGTCGATCTAATGCGGGTAAGTCGAGTGCTTTGAACCTGTTAACAGAGCAAAAGAACTTAGCAAGAACCAGTAAAACTCCCGGTCGCACCCAGCTAATTAACGTGTTTGCCTTAGACGAGCACCGCCGCTTAGTGGATTTACCGGGTTATGGTTTTGCGCAAGTGCCGTTGGCGATGAAACGTAAATGGCAACAGGCGCTAGGGCAATACCTACAAGAACGTGAATGCTTAAGTGGTGTGGTGGTATTGATGGATATCCGTCATCCACTTAAAGACTTGGATTTACAGATGATAGAGTGGGGCGTGCAAAGCGACATTCCGGTATTGGCCTTGCTGACTAAAGCAGACAAATTGGCACAAAGTGCACGAATGAAAACCGTCAACAGCGTACGCAAGCAGCTGGCTGATTATGGTGATGCCGTGAAAGTTGAACCTTTCTCGTCGCTTAAAGGCTTAGGCAAAAATAAGGTACTGGGCATTCTTAATGAGTGGTGCCACCCGCAGTGGTTAGTTGAGGCGTTGGAAGAACAGGCTCAACAGCAAGAAAAGTAAGCTAATTGATTGCACGAATAGCGCTCCCATATGGGGGCGTTTTTTTATGCCCGTAGATAGGGCTTGGGGAACGTGCGGACAAAAAAATGCCGACGGATAAACCATCGGCAAAAATATAAATTAGCTCTTTTGGGGAGAAGCTAAATTCAACAAGACTCAAGTTCCATCAAGTTAGGTCGATGGCGCTCAATGACCACAGCATAGCGCATTTATATTACAGTTTAAAGTATTTGCTCTAAAATAAATTACAGACGAAAAAAAGCCCCAGCAGAGAGTCTCTGCTGGGGCGCCATAATTTGGCTGTCACTATAAAGTGAAATAAAAGGTCTGAAAGATAGAACATCTTAACCTCTGTACCCTACGCAGAGAATATTAGCGCATTAGACGGCATATGAAAAACTGTTTTTTGTAAAAAACGACAATAATGTGATCAAGATCTAACGAGTAGACTGATTTTTGAGCGGGTTTTGGTAGT
The DNA here is from genome assembly GCF_013394145.1 of Shewanella sp. Scap07. Taxonomy (NCBI): domain Bacteria; kingdom Pseudomonadati; phylum Pseudomonadota; class Gammaproteobacteria; order Alteromonadales; family Shewanellaceae; genus Shewanella; species Shewanella sp. Scap07. The sequence continues at coordinate 4,977,949 of NZ_CP041329.1, read as the reverse complement.
AAATTTTCAATTTTATAGCGATATTTGAGCAACTTACGCACAATAAAACAAAAAACGTCCCTAAAATGATCTTTTAGAGACGTTTTACGTTTTTACTCGAGTTTGGATTCGCGCTGTGAGGTTTAGTGCGCTTGTTCCCAGTTGTCACCGATACCGGCTTCAGCAAGCAGTTCGACATCTAAACTGGCAGCTTTGGCCATAATGTCACAGACTTTGCTTTTCAGTGCCTCAGCATGCTCGCTATCGACTTCAAACACTAATTCATCGTGTACCTGCATCATCATAGTGATTTCACCGTGAGTCTCTTCTGCAATCCACTTAGCGACATCAATCATAGCTTTCTTAATGATATCGGCAGCCGTACCTTGCATTGGCGCGTTAATGGCGGCGCGCTCGGCAGCTTGACGGCGCATCGCATTGCGATCCTTAATGGCAGGAAGATACAGTCTGCGTCCAAATAACGTGGAAACATAGCCAAGATCTGCAGCTTCTGCGCGAGTATCTTCCATGTACTTCAATACCCCTGGGTAACGCTTAAAGTAGGTATCAATGTACTTTTGGGCTTCTGCACGCGGAATATCGAGCTGCTTGGCTAATCCAAATGCAGACATGCCGTAAATCAAACCAAAGTTAACCGCTTTCGCACGGCGGCGTTGTTCAGTGGTGACTTCTGTAAAATCGACGTCGAACACTTCTGCCGCAGTTGCACGGTGAATATCTTTACCGGCAGCAAACGCGCTCAATAAGCCCTTATCTTGTGACAAGTGCGCCATAATACGCAGTTCAATTTGTGAGTAATCCGCGGCAAGTACTTTACGGCCCTGCGCTGCAATAAAGGCATGGCGTATACGGCGACCCTCTTCTGTACGAATGGGGATATTTTGCAGGTTGGGCTCGCTAGAAGACAAGCGCCCGGTCGCAGCATTTGCTTGATGGTAACTCGTATGTACTCGCCCTGTTTGGGCGTTTACCATCAAAGGGAGCTTATCAGTGTAGGTACTTTTCAGCTTAATCAGGCTGCGGTGCTGCAAAATGATCTTAGGCAGAGGGTAATCAAGAGCCAGTTCAACCAGCACCTCTTCTGCGGTTGATGGTGCCCCCTTAGGGGTTTTTTTGATTACCGGGTATCCTAATTTTTCGAAGAACAAGGCTTGCAACTGCTTGGTAGAGCTAAGATTAAACTCTTCACCGGCAATGTCGTAGGCTTGTTGTTCAAGTTCATCGATCTTGCGAGCCAATTCGTCGCTTTGTTGCCCAAGCAGCATGCTATCAATCAGCACTCCACCACGTTCTATTTGCGAAAGAATTGTCAGTAAGGGCAGTTCAATATCGGTAAATACACTGGCTAGGTCGCTGGCTTTTTCCAGTCTAGGCCATAAATGCTGATGCAAACGTAGAGTGATATCGGCATCTTCGGCCGCATAAGGACCGGCGGTCTCTAGTGGGATTTGGTTAAAGGTTAGCTGTTTAGCACCTTTACCAGCAATCTCTTCAAAGCTGATATTCTTATGACCTAAGTATTTTAATGCCAGGTCATCCATGTTGTGCTTCGAGGCAACCGAATTAAATACATAAGACTCCAGCATAGTGTCAAATGCTACCCCTTTGAGAGTGATACCTACATTGGCCAATATGCTCATATCATATTTTAAATTTTGGCCAACTTTCTTCAGCTGTGGATCTTCTAGCAATGGCTTTAGCTTGGCCAGTGCAATGTCTGCGTCTACCTGTTCTGGTGCATCGACGTAGTCGTGGTTAAGGGGCAGGTAGGCCGCTTCACCGGCTTTGACAGCAAAAGAGACCCCGACTAACTTCGCTTGCATGTAATCTAAGCTAGTGGTTTCGGTGTCAAAGGCAAATAACTCGCTGTTGGACAGCTTGTCGATCCATTGATCAAGTTCATCAAGGGTTAAAATGGTGGTGTAATTTGCTTCAATAGCGGGTGATGCTGCAACCTGTTCACCGCCATCGTCTGCGGTTGCAGCAGGCTTGTTAGAAAGCACTTCTGCTAGCCAGCGTTTAAACTCCATTTCCCCGTAGCACTTTATCAACTCATCTTTGTTGGGCTCATTGATGTTCAGTTGGTGCCAATCTTGTTCAAGCTCTACATCCAATTTAATCGTGGCGAGCTCGTATGATAATTTTAGCATGTCACCATGTTCAGCAATTTTTGCAGGCATAGTTTTGGAGCCGCGGAAACCGAGTGCTGGCATTTTTTCTGGATTGGCTAATATCGCATCCACGCCACCAACACCGTTGAGCATTGCTAGCGCGGTTTTTTCGCCCACACCAGGTAAACCCGGAATGTTATCGGCCTTGTCTCCTTGTAGCGCCAACAGGTCGATAATGAGTTCAGGGCCAACACCAAACTTTTCAGTGACTTCAGCAGGGCCAAGGATAGTATTGGTCATGGTATTGATTAAGGTGACGTTGTCATCAACCAATTGCGCCATGTCTTTATCGCCAGTGCTGATAAGTACCGCGCGACCCTCTTTACTCGCCTGGGTGGCGATGGTGCCGATAACATCATCTGCTTCGACGCCAGGAATACTCACTAGCGGCAGACCAAGCGCTTTAATAATTTGATGAAGAGGGGCGATTTGGCTACGCAGATCATCGGGCATGGGTGGACGTTGAGCCTTATATTCCGCATACATCTCATTGCGGAATGTTGGGCCTTTTGCATCAAATACAACCGCCATTTGGCTAGGCTTATATTGATTCAATAAGCTGCGAAGCATATTAATCACGCCGTAAACAGCCCCCGTTGCTTCACCTTTAGAGTTAGTTAAATGTGGTGGTGCATAGTAAGCACGGTATAGATAGGAAGAACCATCCACAAGGATCAGCGGGTTATCGGCAATAGTAGGCATATAGTTGTTTCGATTTGGCAATTCTATGATGGCGCTAGCATGCCACAGACAGAGGATTTCGGCCACGCAAAAATCATCCACTGCCTGTGGATAAGTCTGTGAGCTAAAAATAGGATAAGATCCATAGACTTAGATAAGGCTACGGAGTGTGGATCTTAACTTACTGATTTATAGTTGAAAAAAATAAAAGTGTGAACTAGATAAGACTTCTTGACAAATAATTCTAATTTGTGGACTTATTATTTTTTTGTCGTGTAAATCGACTTGACTGCGACGCATATTTCCCCACATCAAAGTCGATGCACTAACTTAGCATGAAAAATAGACAGATCAAGCAGTTTGTTACAGTTTGGTTAAAACAAATAGATCTATAGCAATTGGTTTTAATGAACAAATCTACAAACCCGCTAGGGCGCGGAGTTAGCGCGGCGACGTTGACTGTCGATAAACCCTTGTAGCATGCCCACTAGCAAGCCACCTAAGTGGGCGCCATTGGCGATGGATAAGCCAAACATGTCGGTAAAGCCAAGTACTAACCATACCAACATGAAACCTACATAGGCGCGCGGTAAACCGATGCCGCACTGTGGTGCGCGGGTGCCCATTATCCAGGTGTACCCAAACACGGCATAGACAACCCCGGAGAGGCCACCAAAGTTGGGACCAGTCATATAATATTGCACTATATTGGGTAGAGTGCCGGCAACCACCAGTATGATGGCTAGCGGCGCTAGGCCAATGCGGTTTTCTATCTTGCCGCCCAAATACCACCACCACAATAAGTTGAAGATGATATGTAGCGCAGAGAAATGCATCAAGCTTGGAGTAAACACCCGCCAGAATTGGCTAAGTTCGGCCTGAGGTACAGCGCCAAAAAACGCTAGCTGCTCGAAAATTTGGTTTGCAAAACCAATATTGAAGCCAATAAAAATTAGGCTGCAAATGGCTATCACAGCAAGTGTCAGCGGCCCTGCACCAGTAATAAACTGACTAAAGAGCTGCAATGAGGGCGCACCATAATCAAATTTGGTTTGGGTTGAGCCGTTGTCCCACGAAGCCTGTAAATACTTCTCATCATAGGGGTTAGCTAAAAAGGCTTGATACTCTGTTTGCGCTCGGTGCAGATGGGTTTCATCGCTAACGGTAAGCATGACCCCTTCGGCAACAGGATGTATTTGGCAATCAACGCCTTGACCTTTGAGGTAATCGACTAAGGCTTGCGCTGCCCTTGGGTTAGGCAGGTGACCGATTTCCCACATAGGTAATCCTTAACGCGTTTTAGGAGTAATAGCTTGAACTATAACTGTTCTCGCCAAGCCTGAAAACCACCATCGAGGCTATATACATCATCGAAACCTTGCTCATTGAGGTAGGTTGCCGCACTTTGGCTGCTGATGCCGTGATAGCAAACCACGACTAATGGCTGGTCCATATCGGCATCGCCAATAAATTTCGCTAAATTTTCATTAGTGAGGTTGATTGATTGCGGGATATTGCCGGCTTCAAAGCTAGCGGCATCACGGATATCAACAATTTGTGGTTGGCTCTGTTCGCTCATTTGAATGAGTTGGTTAACGCTGAGGTGCTGAAAAGCAGACATGGTACTTCCTGAATGAATCTTTGCTAATGCAGCATAGTGTGCAATAAGGAGCTGCAGGTGTACAGCTCCTTATGCACTGGCAAATTAACGCCAGTCGAGAATGACTTTACCTGACTGCCCCGAACGCATGGCATCGAAACCTTGCTGGAAGTCATCGATGTTGTAGTGATGGGTGATAATAGGAGAGATATCTAAGCCAGATTGAATCAAACTGGCCATTTTGTACCACGTTTCAAACATCTCACGCCCATAAATGCCTTTGATCACTAGGCCTTTAAAGATCACCTTACTCCAGTCAATGGCCATTTCGCCACCAGGAATACCGAGCATGGCAATTTTACCGCCATGGTTCATGGTATCGAGCATAGAATGAAAAGCTGCGGGTACGCCGGACATTTCTAGCCCGACATCAAAGCCTTCTGTCATCCCCAATTCGCTCATCACATCTTCTAGCTTTTCCGTTGCCACGTTAACGGTGCGGGTTGCGCCCATTTTCTTGGCCAAATCTAGACGGTACTCATTCACATCGGTGATCACAACATGGCGTGCGCCCACGTGTTTACAGACCGCGGCAGCCATAATACCAATAGGGCCTGCACCGGTGATCAGTACATCTTCACCGACTAAATCAAATGATAGTGCGGTATGTACGGCATTGCCGAAGGGATCAAAGATGGCCGCTAAGTCATCAGAAATATCATCAGGGATCTTAAAAGCGTTAAAGGCTGGGATCACCAAGTACTCGGCGAAAGCACCATCACGGTTGACGCCGACACCTGAGGTATTACGGCATAGATGTGTGCGGCCCGCACGGCAGTTACGGCAGTGACCACAGGTAATATGACCTTCACCCGATACGCGGTCACCTAGGCTGAATCCACGGACTTCTTGACCAATACCAACCACTTCGCCCACATATTCGTGGCCAACGACCATAGGAACAGGAATGGTATTTTGTGACCACTCGTCCCAGTTATAGATATGTACATCGGTGCCACAGATAGCGGTTTTGCTGATCTTAATCAGTAAGTCGTTATGCCCTAGCTCTGGTTCAGGTGCATCGACCATCCAGATGCCTTCTTCAGGCTTAAGTTTACTTAATGCTTTCATGACGAACTCCTAAATAATGTCCATCTCTTTGGCGATACGGGTAAAGGCTTCGATTGCTCTATCTAGCTGTGCTTTAGTGTGCGCTGCTGACATTTGTGTACGAATACGTGCTTGGCCTTTAGGTACAACAGGGAAAGAGAAGCCAATAACATAGATGTGTTCTTCTAGCAGGCGGTTAGCGAAATCGCTGGCCAATTTAGCATCGCCAATCATCACTGGAATGATGGCATGGTCGGCGCCACCAAGCGTGAAACCTGCCGCAGTCATTTGCTCGCGGAAGTAGCGGCTATTTTCCCATACAGCTTCGCGTAATGCTTGGCCAGACTTGAGCATTTCAAGTACATGGATCGACGCGGTGACAATAGAAGGTGCAAGCGAGTTAGAGAAAAGGTATGGACGTGAACGTTGACGCAACCAGTCAATCACCTCTTTCTTACCTGAAGTGAAACCGCCAGATGCCCCGCCCAATGCTTTACCTAACGTACCGGTGATGATGTCGACGCGATCCATCACTTCGCAATATTCATGGGTGCCGCGACCTTCATTGCCGACAAAGCCTACAGCATGAGAATCATCAACCATGACCAGTGCGCCATATTTGTCTGCTAAGTCACAAACCCCTTTTAGGTTGGCAATCACACCGTCCATAGAGAACACGCCATCGGTCGCGATAAGGATATGACGTGCACCGGCCTCTTTTGCCGCTTTAAGTTGAGTTTCTAAGTCTGACATATCATTGTTGGCATAACGAAAACGTTTAGCTTTACATAAACGCACACCATCAATAATTGAAGCGTGGTTCAATGCGTCAGAAATAATGGCGTCTTCAGCACTAAGCAAAGTCTCGAACAAGCCTGCATTAGCGTCAAAGCAAGACGAATACAAAATGGTATCTTCCATACCCAAAAACTCACTTAAACTGGCTTCAAGTTGCTTATGGATATCTTGAGTACCGCAAATAAAGCGTACAGATGCCATCCCGAAACCGTGCTTATCTAAGCCAGACTGTGCCGCTTTAACTAGTTCAGGGTGATTGGCTAAACCTAGGTAGTTGTTGGCGCAAAAGTTCATTACTTCATGGCCATTAACTTCAATTTCAGTTTGCTGCGCAGATACAATGACACGCTCACTTTTGTATAGGCCTTCAGCCTTGGTATCGGCAAGCTGCTGATTGATTTGGTTGTAGAATGAGGTCGTAGACACCTGCTGTCTCCTTCACTTAATTGTTCTAGTTTTGCTCACTAAGTATCCGACTAATCATAGCGAAGATTCGCTCAATTGGTGTAGTGAGTGCATGGGTATTGGTTGTTGCCCGTTGTGTTTACATTAGCCATATCACCTAAATATTGCTGATAACACCTTGAGGGTATTCATTATCGCTCCAGGTTTTCGGCAAAATTGCGATGGCTTCTTTAGTTAAAAACAACGTTAAAGTGGCCGAATTCTAACCTTAAACTAAGGTAAGCAGACACTCTTTTTTTGTGGGATTACCTAAGATCGTGCATTCATCACTTTTAGATAACAAAAACTAATGCGAAAAATAACATTCAGCTGCCAACAAGTGTGGTTGCGGCAGCTGAAGGGAATAGCCCAAGTGTGGTTTATGCGACTTGCTGTGCTTGTTGCTTAGCGAGTTGTTGATAGTGTTGCTCAACTCTTAAGAATGTCGCTTTGGCTGACGGTGTGGCATAGGCCTTAAAAATCATAATGACCCGTAAGAGCCCTTCGTACAGTGATGTTTTAGTAATTTGACTGTGATCTGCGTGATGGGTGAGGCGATTGCTGATCCAAAAACACGCTACCATACGAATCGTGTCAGTTAAGGGGGTGATCTCTTCATCGGCAATATCAAGTACACCATCTTGCTTTAGCTTGACCAATATTTGCGAGGCTCGTTGCAGAAAGGTTTGATGGGTTTGCGCGTAGAGCTGATTCAACTCTGCATCACGGCCAAGAATGATCACTAAGTTGGCGTACATGAAGCGGAATTCCCATAGGGTATAAAACAGCGCATCGAAATAGCCCATCAACAAATCAATGCTGACCTCTTCATCTTCGTAGGGCTGAAATCCCGCAGTCAAATGCTCTTGATATAAGTTAAATATCGAGCGAATGATGTCTTCTTTGTTGCGAAAGTGATAGTACAAATTACCAGGGCTGATGCCTAAATGGGCGGCAATGTGGTTGGTGGTGATACTGCGCTCACCGTGTTCGTTGAACAACGCTAGGCTGGCATGAACTATTTTATCGCGGGTTTTCATGGTGTTCCTGTTCACTCTTATGTCGCTAGTGGCCTTAGTGTCAAATTGCTATTACCCAGTGGTGCAGGGCAATCAACACTATGCTGATTGCACCAATTTATCAGTAAAGTATTGACTAAGGCTACTCAGACCACTCAAGCATTGGCTAACTGGCGATAATGTTGCTCTAGGCGTTGAAATGTCGGTAAAGAGCTGGCAGTCGAATGCGCTTTAAGTAACATGATGACCCGCAGCAGTCCTTGATAGATGACGGCTTTGTCGATGGTGACGGTACTTAAGTGGGTTTGTTTATACCCAATCCAAAAACAGGCAATCATACGCATGGTGTCGGCCAGAGGGCTAATATCAGCGTCTTCAATTTCTAATAAGCCATCTTTTTTAAGATTGGCGAGAATGGCACTTGAGCGTGCCAGAGCTTGCTCTTGAACCACCAAATAACGTGCGAGAAGGGTTTGGTCACGATTGAGGATGTCGGTGATATTGGTGTACATGAAGCGAAAATGCCAAAGAATATCGAACATGGTATCGAAATACCCAACCAACAATTCCACGTCCACCTGTTGGTCGACATAGGGCTGAAAACCGACTTGTAATTTAGCTTCGTACAAAGAAAAAATAGACTGGATAATGTCTTCTTTGTTCTTGAAATGATAGTACAAATTACCTGGACTGATGCCAAGGTCTGCGGCGATATGATTGGTAGTGATGCTGCGCTCACCGTGCTCGTTAAATAACTTTAAGCTTCCATGCACAATCTTTTCGCTGGTTTTCATCGAGTTAGCAATCCTTTTTCATTTGTCGTTATCATTAACAATCTTTACTCTGAACGCAAGCCTTAACAGCGCAATCACAGATATTATGCTGGCTTATGTTAGAATTGCGCCATTAGCGCCCCAATTTGACTGTAAGTACACAATTTATGAATCGTTTTGTCTATTCAGTGATCCTATATGTTATTTCACCTTTGTTGGTGCTGTATTTACTGGTACGCGGGTTTAAAAGTCCGAGTTACCGTCAACGTTGGGGCGAGCGTTTTGGGTGCAGCTCCTTGCAACAGACTGACTTGCTATTCCATTGTGTTTCTATGGGGGAGACATTAGCCGCATTGCCGCTGATCAAACGGATTATGCAACTGCACCCCCAATTGACCATTACAGTGACAACCACGAGTCCAACCGGGTCAGCCGAAGTGGTTAAAGCGTTAGGTGATCAAGTTCAGCATTGTTATCTACCGTTTGATATTCCGGTTTGTACACGTCGCTTTCTTGCCCAGGTCTCACCGCGTGTTTGTGTGATTATGGAGACCGAGTTGTGGCCAAATTTACTGCATTACTCGCACAAAAATGGCGTGAAACTCATGCTTGCCAATGCACGCTTATCTGATAAATCGGCGCAGCAATACCAACGACGCCCCAAGTTGTCGTTGCCTATGCTAGGTTTGCTTGATGGTATCTTGGCGCAGGATAACAAGACCGCTGAGCGTTTTGTGGCACTGGGAGTTGCGCCTGACAAGGTTAAGGTGACAGGCAGCTTAAAATTCGATTTAAACATTTCAGCAGATTTGAGCTTACAAGCCCAGACATTACGCCAAACTTGGCAAGCACAGCAGCGCCCGATATGGATTGCTGGCAGTGTTCATCCGGGAGAGTTTGCCGCCATGCTTGCGGCTCATCAGCATTTACTGACTGAGTTCCCCAATGCGTTGATGGTCATGGTACCTCGTCATCCTGAGCAGTTTGACGCCGCGGCAGAGGCGGTGAGTGCGGCAAATTTAAGTGTCAGTCGCCGTAGCAGTCAGCAAGCTGTAACAGCTGCTACCCAAGTGGTTTTAGGGGACACGATGGGCGAGCTGTTGATGTTCTATGGCGCAGCAGATCAAGCTTTTGTCGGCGGTACCTTAATTGATAACGGTGGCCATAACCCACTGGAGCCGGCTGCGCTGGGCTTACCTGTCTATGTTGGACCACAACATTGGGATTTTGCCGAGATCACGCAGTTGCTGCAGCAGGCCGGCAGCCTGAGCGTGATTGATGATGGCGAGATGTTAGCTCAGCAGCTAATCAGCAAGTTTAAGCAGCCACAGTTGCACCAGCAAGCGAGCCAAGCAGGCCTTGATGTGGTGGCCAATAATAAAGGCGCGTTAACCAAGCAGTTTGATTTGATTGCTGCGCAATTATAGCTGTTACTTTTGACTTGATACGTGGTTGTAGCCATCAAGGAGTGCTTGCCACTGCGCCATATCGAAATCCAACGTTGGCTGTTTTAGCTTCTCTTTGTTGAATGAGCGTAGCAAGCGCTTAATGTTGGCTTGCTGCCAGCTGGAATGCGGCGATTTGATGCAGCCACGATCGAAATCAATCAGATAAAACTTATCGCCACTGATAAGGATATTTTTGGCATTAAGGTCAGCATGGTACACCCCACGCTGATGAAAAGTGGCAATCAGTTCACCTAATGCGCGCCACTGTGGCGTGGTCATGGCGGTTTCAGTGAGATAGGCGACGAGATCTTTTGCACCGCTTACCCGCTCGATAATAATATCGCCGCGATAATGCAGCCCCTGACGAGTAATTTGTGCCGCGATTGGTTTAGGGACGTTAAACCCTTCTTGATATAGCTGCTCTAACAATGCCAATTCGGCAACGGCTCGGGTGCGCGTTAACCCCGTGTACAAGTAGGCATCACGGCTTAACTTCTCCATCAAGCCCCCACGGTAATAGTGACGCAATACCCAATTGGCATTGGATTGAACGTCAATCACTGTCGGGTCAACAAACCAAGTGGTATAACGACCCGTTGACGAGCCGGTAACCGCGCTATGCTGGTGCCAAAAGGCTGCAGTAAACCAAAGCGGACTGATACAGCTTGGTGTGTCTTGGCAGTATGCAATGACGCTCTTTTCTATGGTTTTTATCTGCATGGATTGGCTTAATTAATAACAAACTATCGCGCTATTCTACTCCAACTGACCGCAGGGGGTAAGCTTGAGTTATGGATTAACAGTTTTTGTGGACATCACTTGGTGTGGTTGCGGTTGTAGATTACACTCGCTATATCCTTTTGCTAGCTTTTAGAGCCATGACACTGAATTTAGATTCTGCTCGTTCGTTATGTTTATTACGGCTGTCTGCCATTGGTGATGTTTGCCATGCAGTGGCGATGGTGCAGGCGATACAGAGACAATATCCGCAGCTGCGAATTACCTGGGTGATAGGGAAAGTTGAATATCAGCTACTACGTCACCTTGAAGGCATTGATTTTGTGGTGTTTGACAAATCTTTGGGTTGGCGCAGTTATTGGCAGCTAAAACAAGCACTATCGGGTCAGCGTTTTGATGTGCTATTGCATATGCAGGTTGCGCTGCGAGCAACGATTGCATCTATGATGATCAGTGCCAAGACTCGGGTTGGGTTTGACCGTGCTCGAGCTAAAGAAGGCCAGTGGTTGGTAACCAATCATCATGTTGAGCCCTTAGCGACCCCGCACGTGCTTGAGGGGTTTATGGGTTTTGCCAAAGCCATTGGCGTGCAAGATTTAACACCTACTTGGGATATTCCGGTACCCGCAAGCGACAGCGAATTTGCAGCGAACGTGGTTGGCAATGACAAAGTGATGATTATTTGTGCCGCGGCGAGCAAAGCCGAGCGCAATTGGTTGCCCGAACGATATGCGGCAATCGCAGATCATGCTGCAACATTGGGTTTTCGGGTCTTGTTGTGCGGCGGCCCGTCTGAGTTGGAGCTAAACTTAGCGACTCAAATTGCCGGCAACAGCCAATCTGCCATTGAAAATTGGGTCGGTAAAACATCACTTACCCAATTGTTGGCATTGCTCGGGCAAGCTAAGCTCGTTGTTGCGCCAGATACTGGGCCTGCGCATATGGCTGTGACCCAGAACACCGCGGTTATTGGTCTTTATGCACATTCAAATCCGGGCCGAACCGGCCCATATACTAGCCTAGATTACGTGGTCAATGTTTATCCGCAGGCAATAGCCCAGCAGTTTAATGGCTCTGTTCCTTGGGGAACCCGTGCTAAAGGCGCAGACTTAATGAAAATGATTAGTATTGATATGGTGAAAGCGCAAATTGACCGGATATCGCACCAACAAGCGCTGTTGTGATAAACTCGCTTATCCAGACGATCTACTTGGCTAAGTTATGCTTAAAAGCAGCTTTACTAGGATGTAAACATTAATTAGCTAAGCATTATGGAAGTATTCAATGTCAATTGCGCCTAAGTTCCTATTTGTGCCGGTTTCTTCAGATGAAGGCATCGGTGAATATATGCGCTCCAAAATTATTGCCGATGAAATTATGCGGCGCTGGCCAGCAGCACAAATTGATTTTGTGCTAAACCGTTACGCGCCATACAGTCAGCAATGTCCTTATCGGACTCATTTGGTGGATGACACGCCGACCAAGAAAGTCAAAGAAGTTAATCAACTCGTTACTGAGTTGCAGCCCGATATCGTCATTTTTGATGCCGCTGGCCGTAAAGCACAGCTTAAGCATGCCAATCGTCAAGGCGCTAAAGTGATTTTCATCAGTCAGCACCGTCGCAAGCGGGCGCGAGGCATGAAAGTTGAACGAGCTTTGGTTACCGACAGTCATTGGGTAGTGCAACCTGAGTTTGTGATTGGCGATCTTACCGCTTTTGAAAAATTTAAACTGCGAATGATAGACCGTCCTCAGCCAATTTATACCGGTTCGGTTTTTACCGAGCCTGACCCGCAACAGCAGCAAGCACTGTTAAAACATTACCAATTGCAGGCTAACGATTACGTGTTGTTTAGTGCCGGTTCAGGCGGCCACAAAATTAACGGCAGCTTAGCGGCTGATCTTTGGGCAAAAACCGCGCAGACAACTTACCAACAACTGGGTATAGCTTGTGTGGTGGTGTTTGGCCCCAATTATCCTAAGCCATTACCTACTATTCCCGGTGTGATAGCGATAGCGGAGTTAGATAGCCAAGCATTCATTCATTTACTGGGTGGTGCAAAAGCGGCGTTATTAAGCGGTGGCGATACCTTGCTGCAAGCCATTGCGTTAAAAACGCCCACATTGGCTGCAGCGGTATCGAAAGATCAACCAAGTCGCATTAAAAAGTGCCAGCAAGCGGGGGTTATCGTTACTGCAGACAATAATCACCCTGCCATGAGCCTTGCACTTAGCGAGTTGTTGCAGCCAAAGCGATTGGCCGAGTTAAAGCAGCATCTTGATGATGCCTCGTTAACCAATGGCTTAACGATATGTTTAGCTGAAGTGGAACGGTTGCTAAATTGTGATTGATCAGCCCAAACGTATAGGCATAGTTATCGACAGCTTAGCCGGTGGTGGAGCTGAGCGTGTTGTCTTGACCCTTGCTCAAGCTTGGTTAGCCCAAGGCCATCAACCGCATCTGTTGGTGTTACAACCACCTTGTGATTACCAACTTCCGGCGTCGCTACCAGTGCATTTTTGTTTTACAGAGCACGATAAGCAGATTGACAGTGTGTTCAAAATTAATGCGTCGGTGCGCCGCTTTAAGTGTTGGCTATCATCATTAACAGCACAATTTGGTCAGTTTGATCTGTTTATCTCCAACCTGGATAAGTCTAACTTGCTGACAACTCAGGCACAGGTAAAGCCACTATTTTGTGTGGTACACAACGCCATAGAAGCAGAGTTAGCACGGGAAATGAAACTTGGCCCGCTAGCTTTTTGGAATATGTGGCGTGCAAAGCGGGTATTAGATCAACAACATTTGATTACGGTATCGCAAGGTATTGCTGATGAGATCAGCCGCGGTAAGCGTATCAATCCGGCATCGATGACGACCATATACAACCCGTTTGATATTGACGATATTGTGGCGGCCGCGGCGCAGCCGATTGACATCCCCATAGAGGGGGATTTTATTATTCATGTTGGTAGAGTGGCTAAACAAAAGCGCCATGACATATTGTTTCAAGCATTGGCTCAAGCTGAGCACCAACTTCCCTTGGTCCTGTTGTGCGGTAACGTCAACAAGGCCCATAAGCTTGCCAGGCGTTATGGGGTGGCTGATAGAGTCATTCTGCCAGGGTTTCAAGCTAACCCATATGCTTGGATTAAACAGGCTAAGTTGATGGTACTGAGCTCCGATTATGAAGGGTTAGGCAATGTACTGGTTGAGTCGTTAATCTGTGGTACGCCAGTGGTCAGTACTGACTGTCCCTACGGACCTAATGAGATTTTGATTGGTGAACTCAGCAAGTTTCTGGTGCCGTGTCGCGACGTAAAACAATTGGCGAACAAGATGGATGAAGCTTTAGTCAGCTACCCAGAGATTCCGATGCCGGCGCTGATAGCGAACAAAACCCATGCGCATGTGAGCGAGCAGTACATGCTAGCGGCAGCGACATTGATGGAAGAGACAGATGCGAAATAAGTCATTGGCTGAATATCTTCAGCGCCTACAGCATAAGCATGTTATTTTTATTCCCAATCTAGGCAATGCCGGTGATGCGTTAATCAATGCTGCGACGTTCCAGTTCCTAGATCGGATTGGACTTAATTATCAAACTTTATCACCCCGGGCGGCACGTAAGTTGGTTGCTAAGCCGGCCCTGCTTGCTGAGCAAATTGATAAAACTCAAACCTGTATTATTTTGGGTGGTGGCGGTGGGTTTACTGAAGATTATCTTCACAGTCGCCAGCTCGTTGAAGGCTTACACAATAATGTGGATCGCTTGATTTTATTGCCTTGTACTATTGCTGGCCACAAAGATCTCATTGGTCAATTATCGGCTAATGTGAGCATTTTTTGCCGTGAGCAACGTACGTTAGATGATATCAAAAACATCAATTCAGCACTGCATGCCGAGTTAGCTCACGACATGGTTTTTGATGTCGATATGGATGCATTACGCGCCACGCACGGTAGGTTAAGTTCAATACGAAACTGGATTAAATGCTGGCGTTCTCGACGTGAAATCAACCATTTTGTGGCACTTCATGGTACCGCGCATTTAAATGCTTTTCGTCAAGATGAGGAGCAATCACAGCAGCCATTGCCGGCGGCTAATCTCGATCTGTCTGCGCTACTCGCATTGGGCACGAAAACTCGTGCGACCAATTTTTTTACCGCGCGTGAGTTTGTTGAGCAAATAGATCGTTTCGATAGCATTAGTACTAACCGCTTACATATCTGTATCGCGGCGAGTTTGTTGGGTAAAACGGTGCAGTTGTTTGATAATGGCTACTTTAAAAACCGTGCTATTTATCAGCACTCGCTAGAAAGTAACCCATCGGTGCAATTGAACAACCCTAAAACTCGTTAATACCCACACGACACCAAGTCGCTTTTTGGCGAATGCTACGCTGAAATATGTCATCATTTTTTGGCAGCATTTCACGGCAACTCTCGTTATGGTCGATATGAAAACCAACCGCTGAGAATTTGAGTTGTTTGCGTAATACATTGGCGTTAATCATGCGCTGTGCGAACTCCCTATCTTCCGGGCCCCAGCCTTCAAACTCTTGATTAAAGCCATTGATGTCGAGCACATCTTGACGCCAAAAAGCGAGGTTGCAGCCGTGAATACCCTCAATAGAGCGCAACACTTTCTTGCTCAGCATACGACTGATAAGGGGCAGCCGTATGGCTTGTTCTCGGCCCCGAGAAATACCTTGGCTGCAGCAGTTTAAGCGCGTTTGTTGCTGCAGAGCACGTTGACTGAGTTTAGGCGACATTTTGACTCGCTTGCCGGTAACAAAATAGCCGGGTTCTGCGACGAGCTGGTGATCGGCAATGAAATCTCGGTTGAGGATGATATCGCCATCAATCATCACGATGTAGTCATTTGAAGCCATATCGATGGCCTTATTGCGGCTACGCGCCAAGCGAAAGCCCTTGTCTTGTTGCCAGCTGTGCAGCAGTGGCACAGGAAACAGAGATTGGTAGTGAGTGACGAGCTGTTCAGTTGCTGCAGTTGAGCCATCATCAGCAATGATAACTTCATCTGGCATGCGGGTTTGTTGCAAAACACTGTTAAGCACAGCCTTTAGTGCTTCAGGCCAATTATAGGTGGTAATAATTAAACTGATTTTCATCGCAACCTCAATACAGAACTGTTCGACCTCTATATACTTTATTTTTCATAAGTCGTCGAATTTATTAGCTTTTTTGTTTTTACGAGGTTAAAGATGCAGCGATATTGTTGCACTGTGGTGAGATGTTTGGTGGGTCAATGGTGCCTGGTTTGTTAATGAAATAAGGAGAGCAAAATGCTCTCCTTATGGGGCAGGGCTGGGCAATCTGGCGTTAGTATTTGTGGCTTGGATGGATGAGGCCAAATACAAAGCTGAGCAGGCCAATAGGGAGTTTAGTTTTACGTTGTTGCTTCAACATATACACATGCCAAGCTTGTTTTTTGTATTCGAGTACTTGTGATGCGGTTAACTTGTCTTTAAAAATCTCACAATAGTCGATAATGTACTTCATATCTCTCATTGGCACTTTATCTTTATAACCACGCCCGGCGTAGTGAATAAAGCTCGCTTGTTGGTAATCAGCCGCACCTACCAAAGGCATGCGATTAAATGCTTTATCAACTGAGGCATTCTTAAGTTTATCTCGTCTAATCAAGTAATTGATGTAAGTTTGATCGTAAAACTTCACTTCGTTACAAATTGCTTGCATCTCTTCTTGGCTAGCATTATCGAATAGTTTGGCATTCTTCGAAGTTAAAATCATACCTGAGTTAAAATAGACCATCTTATCGTTTTCTATTGGCCATTCAACATCACCCAATACGAGATTGATTTGCTCTGCTTGAGAGGAGCGGTCGATGTAAGCCCCTTCATTGAACATATAAACTGTGTCTTGGTCTGGATATTTTTCGAAAATATTTTCTGCCCAAGGGGTGACCAGCATGTCGGCATCTAAATAAAGGACTCTATCGTAGTCTTTCAAAAGCTCTTTCATATAGAGCTTCTCCGACCAAGCGGGGCTGGCATCAAATCGTTTGTTATTGACATATAGCTTGTAGTGCAACTGGTCAGAAACTATCACATCTGCTCCGACTTTGTTGCCGTACTCTTTGAAACTTTCAATGGCTGCCTGATACATGGGGTTGTCCCCAATGGCGAGAGTAAAAATAACTTTTTTCATCTAGCGACCTTTTTGCTGAATACTCAATTACTTGGCTAACACATTGATTGATATGGCTCTAGAACGCTATCAACACTAATGTCGGATACATAACCTTTACCTTCTGTTGCATATAATACTTGCGAGGTTGAGGTAGTAGGTGGCGCCCAGTATGGTTTTTTGGAGCGCATTAAAGCTATTAATGGGGTGTTGGCTGCGGTAGCAAAATGCATAATGGCAGTTTCAACAGTAATCACCAAATCTACCGTGTCTATGATAGCTGGCAGCTCGAAAAAGTGATTCTGTATGGTAAATATGGCCACTTTACTTTGCATCTCAGTAGGTAATGCCTGCACAATCAACGCCATTGCTGACTGGACTTGTTCTTTGGTCACATTAATCACAAAACGAGAATTTGGGTCATACTGTTCAATTTTTTGGATTAATTCTACGACTTGTTGTGCTTGCCAGTCTCGCTTGGTATTCGTGGATAAGTGATTTATCAGTATGATCTTGTTGGGATTGCCGTCAAACTTCTCATTTAGCCAACTCTGCGCGCTGTTTTGATATTTGGGTGCCAATACCAGTTGTGGCATAAAGAGCTCTTTCGATACTGTTAGCCCAGTAATATCATGCAAGATTTGGTAAAAGCGGTCTGTAATATGGTGGTTCGCTGGTAGTGCATTCACATCCAATTGGTAAACAATATTACTATGCCTAAAGATCAGCTTATTCAACCATCCATTGAATGGCGCTTTTGCAATACTGGAAATAATAAATGCTGTCGGGGATATGTCACGGGCTAGTTTTGAAAAAACCGCACTCTTACTTCCTGAGTGGCAAATGATGATGTCATATTGCTGTTGATTTGCTTGCTTAACCTGAATCGCTTGGTCTTGTTTTGATTGAGTACAACCATAGCTAGCTGAGAATGCCGGTTCGGATTCAATCCATTGCTGCAGGATTTTACTGCGAGATAAACGCCATTCGTCATCATTACAGCGATTGTCATCTAGCCAAATATCAATTGTGACATGCGGAAATTGCTGTTTTAGGGCGATCAAAAAGGTCTTTAAATAAAGGAAATCGCCTAAGGCAACGGGAGATATAAATAACAAACGCTTGCATTGTGTAAGCTGAGTGGAAGAGATAATTGCCATGGGCTAGTTGTTCCTGTTTTTGACTGGCTAAGCATACCTTGAATTGGCTGGAATATGAAAGGTAGCGGCCAGTCTCAATGGGGAATAAGGTGATTTTTTTAACCAAGGTAGACAATTGCCTATCGCGATATAGTTTCATTATGTGATTATGCTATTATCGTCACCTTGGTATAGAACCCAGCTTAAGTCGTGTTTGCTAACAATTTAAAAGGCCGATTTTGATTTGATTTGCTTCGATGCATTACACCCCTACTATCTACCGCAATATCTTCCCGTTATGCATGAATTGCTGAAACGAGGCGAGTCGGTACACTTTGTTATCTACCGTAGTAAGGATCAGCAGGCTGCCTTAGAGCACTTAGTTGACGAGTATCAGCTATCGGTCACTTGGGTAGACAATCAGCAGCAAGCATTGGCTTATTATATTGATCAACTGCCTAAATGGGTGATTTTTGGTAATACCTTTGAAGGTGACTCGAAACTTAAAGGCATCTGTAAAACGGCATTGATGCAGCATGGTATCGGCCCAAAAGCTGTGTATTACACAGTGTCAGATTCTGATTTTGACGTACGTTTTGTTGAAGGTCAGTATCGCTTAAAGCGTTTACAAGGTATGTTTCCTGACAAAACGTTTATTGATACCGGCTACGCTAAACTTGACCCTATTATTCAGGGGGCCGAGTCTGGGCTTGATTTGGCAGCAATTGGTTTAGATCCGGCTAAACCCACCTTATTGTACGCACCCACATTCTATCCCAGCAGTATTGAGAAAATGGCTAAGCATTGGCCTACAGCCTTTAGTGATTACAATATTTTACTGAAGCCGCATTATTTTTCTTTGAGTAAGCCGGCTTATAAAAAGCAGAAGCAACTATTGGAGCACTGGGCGAGCTTTGACAATGCTTATCTTGCAACGGCAGAACAAACCAATTTATTGCCGTTTATGGCCAGTGCCGACCTATTGATTAGTGATGCTTCTTCAGCATTATTTGAATTTGCCGCGTTAGATAAGCCGGTTGTGTGGTGTGATTTTTACCATTTACGCTGGAGCTATCGAGGTATTTTCAAGTTTCGTTTTAATCAACGAATGGATGAAGACCTGTATCGATATGCTGGTGTTGCCGCCCATGCCAAGTCTTATAAAGATTTGAAACAGGTGGTAGATCAGCAAATTGCCCAACCTGAGTCTTTCGCAGCTGAGCGGGCTATGTATACTGATGAGTTGGCTGGTACGGTTGATGGGCAATGCAGTAAGCGCATTGTCGATTATTTAATGATAGAGAATTGACATGAAAATTATTACTTTTGGTACGTTTGATATGTTTCATATTGGGCATTTGAATATTATGGAACGTGCTAAAGCTGTCGGTTGCCATCTAACAGTTGGTGTATCTTCCGATGCTCTCAACTTTTCAAAGAAGCAACGCTATCCAGTGTGTAGTGAGCGCGATAGAATGCGAATAGTTAGTGCGCTTGGTTGTGTCGATGAGGTCTTCTTAGAGGAGTCACTAGAGCTAAAGGCGGAATACATCAAACAGCATAATGCTGACTGTTTGGTGATGGGGGATGACTGGTTAGGAAAGTTTGATCATCTTAAACCCCTTTGTGAAGTATTGTATTTGCCAAGAACCCCCGCCATCTCTACTACTCAATTAATTGAAGTGGTTAAAGAAATCCCATAAGTTCAGTTGAACTTATGGGATAAACCGGCTTTACTATTCGCCAATAAAGTGTTGCTCTGCTAGCCAAGCTAGGTATTCAGGCACTGCTTGCTCTACTGATTTGAACTCTGCACTATAACCGGCCTGTCGTAACTGGGTTAAGTCGGCCTGGGTATAGCTCTGATAAGCGCCTTTTAGCTTATCGGGGAAAGGAATGTACTCTATTTTACCTTTGCCATGATAACCAATCACCGCATTGGCTACGTCATTAAAGCTCTGAGCTTGACCGGTGCCGCAGTTATAAATTCCAGATATTTTAGGGTTTTGCCACAACCAAATATTGACCTTAACCACATCTTCAACATACACAAAGTCACGTAATTGTTGACCGTGTTCAAAGCCATCAACGCCTTCGAATAATCGACAAATATCGTTGGCTTTGATTTGGTTGTTGAAATGGAATGCCACACTGGCCATGCCACCTTTATGTTGCTCTCTTGGACCATAAACATTGAAATATCGCAATCCTGCCACTTGGCAATTTAACTGTTGCTGACGTACGTATTGGTCGAATAGAAACTTCGAGTAAGCATAAACGTTGAGTGGCTTTTCAAACTCGCGTTGCTCGACAAACTTCTCACTGCCACCATAAACTGAAGCAGAGGAGGCATAGATGTACTGACACTGGTTACGGTCACAAAAATGCAGCAGAGTTTTTGAGTATTCATAGTTATTGCTCATCATAAACTTACCATCCCACTCGGTAGTGGAAGAGCATGCGCCTTGATGAAAAATAACTTCTAGCTGGCCATCAAATTGCCCCGCTTCAATCTGTTGGAGAAATTGATCTTTATCTAAGTAGTCAGCCACTTCACAGTCGGCCAAATTGAACATCTTGGTGCCATCAGTTAAGTCATCGACGGCGAGGATGTCATTGCGACCCATATCATTGAGGGCTTTTACTAAGTTACTGCCAATAAATCCGGCTGCACCTGTTACGACTATCATATTCAATTCCACATTTAGGGCGACATTAAACGGCCATGTCGCTGTGCCTTAATCTTTATACTTTGTAGTGAGTATTCAAAAATTCTGCAATAGATTTTGCGGTAGCATCAAAATCAATCAGGCTCATATTACGGCCAGTTTTCTTCCCTTCTGGTGGGGTAAAAGCGAGTCGCTTATGACTTTGACTGAGTGTTTGCCAGCGCACTTTGGGTTGCGAGCTACGTCCGGCATAAAATCCAACCGTGGGTACATTGTGCAGCCCTGCAATGTGCAATGGCCCTGTTGAACCGGCCATAAACATATCTGCCGCCACGATCGATTTAGCAAAATCGGTTAAATCTTTCAGTGGGGTGGCCATTTCTACATTGATATTAGCTTGTGTAAGCTTATCAAAAATTGCCTGTGCCAATACAATTTCATCACCGCTATAAGTCAGAACAAAGCGGCATTTGTGGATACTGGCATGGTTAACTTGAGTCAATAGGTTTACAAAATCATCAGGGGTTAAACTGCCAGATGACCCACCCGTACCTGGATGAACAAAAATGAGTTTTTCATCGGCTTGTTTAC
This sequence comes from Shewanella sp. Scap07, assembly GCF_013394145.1. Classification (NCBI taxonomy): domain Bacteria; kingdom Pseudomonadati; phylum Pseudomonadota; class Gammaproteobacteria; order Alteromonadales; family Shewanellaceae; genus Shewanella; species Shewanella sp. Scap07. The sequence goes on along the minus strand of NZ_CP041329.1, from coordinate 4,956,593 downwards.
CGTAATACAGTTGCCAGTGGTCGCGCTCAGCGCTGACATCCCAATATTGCTCTGGCAATGCAGGGATGTCGAGCTTGTGTTCGGTTAAGAAGTGCTCCACCAAAATGCAGCCTCCACGCCAACAACCTTCGCCTACTTTGTACTGTGCATCAGTGCGGTGCTTATAAAAATACTGATACCAGTTGTGCTTAGGGGCTAAAACATAAGGAATGGGTAAGTTGCGAATGATTTTGTAGATTCGAAACTGGGACAAGGAGACCAGCGCAGCATCATATTTTCTCTGGGCAATCTCTTTGCGAATGGCAGCATCATCACCTGTGTCAACAATCACATTATCGATGTATGGACACGCAAGCGCGAAAGACTTTAAAACTGGCGCGACAAAGACTTCAATACTGGCGTCAGGCAGTGCATTTTTGAGCAAGCTTAACGCCGGCCACAACAGCACAAAATCGCCAATTTTATCGTGCCTAAAAACCAGGATTCTTTTCATCGTTAATTCGTATAGTTAAATCGAATCATCTACAGATGTCTGAGTTCATCGCTGTGATTCAATAGGGTATTCGACAATAAGTGGCACATTATAACAGCTTTACCTGGTGGGTGGTGGCCAAAAATTAGCGCTAATACCTAAGTTAGCTAGATAAAAATCGATGAAAAGTAACAGATGACAATAAAATTAGGTACAATTACCAGCTAATTTTTTGCAAAAGAATGAGCGTTATGAAGGTTTCTCTGCCAGCATTTGAAAAAGCTAAAGTTTTAGTGGTCGGCGATGTCATGCTAGACCGTTATTGGACCGGACCCACAGGGCGTATTTCGCCTGAAGCACCAGTACCGGTCGTGCGGATTAATCAAAATGAAGATCGCCCTGGCGGAGCGGCAAACGTAGCATTGAATATCGCGACTTTAGGCGGGCATGTTTCTTTGGCTGGAATCGTTGGTCAAGATGAGAATGCAGACGCGCTCACTACAGGTATTCAGGCTTTAGGGGTAACGCCTAAGTGGCATACGGTGGCCGAGAAACCCACCATTACTAAGCTCCGGGTTATGTCGCGCAGTCAACAGTTAATTCGATTGGATTTTGAAGAACCTTATTCAGCAACAGATAGCCAAGCTTTGCTAGATAGTGCAGTGGCCTCGCTGCCTGATGTTGATGTGGTTATCTTGTCTGATTATGCCAAAGGCGCATTGATAGACCCGCGCGAATTTATTCAGCAAGCCAAAGCCCAAGGGGTTAAAGTACTGGTTGACCCTAAAGGTAGCGATTTTTCTAAGTATCGCGGTGCCACACTATTGACTCCTAACCTGCATGAGTTTGAACTCGTCGCTGGTACGGTGACCAGTGAAGCCGATTTAGTCGAAAAAGCCCATAAGCTGCTTAAGCAGTTTGATCTTGAAGCGCTGTTGGTTACGCGCTCAGAAAAAGGCATGACTCTGATTACTGCCGAAAATACTGAGTTGCACATTCCAACCGTAGCCCGCGAAGTCCACGATGTGACTGGTGCCGGTGATACCGTGATATCAGCGCTTGCCACAGCATTAGCTGCAGGTAGCGATATGCCTGAAGCGTGTGCCATTGCCAATACTGCAGCTGGCATCGTTGTTGCTAAATTGGGTACCTCAACAGTATCTCGAATTGAGTTGATTAAAGCGCTATCACACACCCAAGGTGAAATGGGGTTTGGGGTGGTGACCGAAGATCAGCTGGTTTATGCCCTCGAGCAAGCAAAATTGCGTGGCGAGCGAGTGGTGATGACTAATGGTTGCTTTGATATCTTGCATGCTGGACATGTGAGTTATTTACAAGAAGCACAGGCCCAAGGCGATAGGTTAATTGTCGCAGTGAATGACGATGACTCTGTTCGCCGCCTTAAAGGCGATGGCCGTCCGGTTAATCCGGTTGATCGTCGTATGGCGGTGTTGGCAGGACTTGCTTCTGTTGATTGGGTAATTCCATTTAGTGAAGACACGCCGCAGCGAGTGATTGCCCGTTTATTGCCAGATCTTTTGGTTAAAGGCGGCGACTATAAGATTGAAGAGATTGCTGGTGGTAAAGAGGTGATTGCGGCAGGTGGTGTTGTCAAAGTGCTCTGCTTTGAAGATGGAATATCAACGACCAAAATTATCGAAAATATTATGGCTAATCAGTAATTGAGTAGAGGCTAGTGACACTATGCATACCAGAGCTATCTATCCCGGCACCTTTGACCCGGTGACCAACGGCCATGCCGACTTGATTGAGCGAGCAGCCAAACTGTTTAAACATGTGGTGATTGGCATTGCGGCTAATCCGTCTAAACAACCAAGGTTTAGCTTAGCTGAGCGAGTTGAGTTATTGAAACATGTGACCGCTCATCTAGATAATGTCGAGGTGGTGGGTTTTTCAGGACTGCTGGTGGATTTTGCTAAAGAGCAGCAAGCCAGCGTGTTAGTTCGTGGTCTGCGGGCTGTATCTGATTTTGAATATGAGTTTCAATTGGCGAATATGAATCGCCGCTTAAGCCCAGAGTTAGAAAGTGTATTTTTAACGCCTGCAGAAGAGAATTCATTTATCTCTTCTACCTTGGTGAAAGAAGTGGCATTACACGGTGGTGATGTCAGTCAGTTTGTCCACCCAGAAGTGTCTAAGGCACTTCTTAAACAGGGATAGCAAATCAACCATGATGTTTATCAAACAAAAGTTGATAGCAAGTTGTATCGCTCTTTTCGCATTTTTTGGCAGTGCCCAGTTAGTTGCTGCGCCTTGGGTAGATACATCAGATATCTATTTGCGGGCTGATATTCAAGCATTAGCGGATGCGGGTGTGATTACTGTTCCTATCAATACGTATCCATTAATGTGGTCTGGCATCGGACAAGATTTGGCCAAAGCGGAACCGTCGTTGATGTCCGCTGGTTTAGTTGACGCATTTGCGCGAGTTAATTTTTATTATCGCCGTGCGGTAGGTAATTTTGGCAACACAAGCATCAAGGCCGCAGCTGCTACAGACCCCGCTCGCTTTCAGCATTTTGGCTCCGACTATCGTGAGCAAGGTGATGTGAAAGTATCCCACGAGTACTTAGGGGATCGGTTTGCGGTTAAAGTCTCTGCCTCTGCTCACTATGATCCGGCCGATGACAAAGAAGTGCGTTTAGATGATTCGTATTTTGCGATGGCGCTCGGTAATTGGATGGTCACTGCTGGGACCATAGATCAATGGTGGGGTCCCGGGTTTGATTCTGCTTTACATCGTTCGAGTAATGCTCGTCCGATGCCCTCATTGATGCTAACTCGTAATAATGCATCGGCATTTGAAACACCTTGGTTATCTTGGATCGGCCCTTGGACCTTAACAACTGGCATAAGCCGCTTAGAAGAGGAGCGGGCGGTAGAAAACCCACTTTTATGGAGCTTTCGCGGTACCATCAGGCCCTTGCGTCAGCTTGAGTTAGGCTTCTCTTGGACAACGATGTTTTGTGGTGAAGGCGAGCCTTGTGACATAGGTACACTGTGGGATGCCATTTCAGGCAATACCGAATGTGCTAATGGTGCCAGCTCATGCGATCCGGCTATGGAAACCAAAATCGGTAACCAAATGGCTGGCTTTGATGCCCGTTACGCTGATACTTGGTTTGATATTCCGGTAGGGATCTATTTAGAACGCACCTGTGAAGATTCTAGTGGTCCTATGCCTTGGGATTTGGCTGATTGTGCCAAAATGTTTGGTGTGGATACTCGTATCGACTTTGACAATCAACAATATAAGCTATTTTTTGAATACAGCGATACGATGGTCGCCTGTGGCACCAACCAGAATGTCTTTAATTGCTTCTACGAACACTCTACCTACAAAAGTGGCTCACGCTATTATGAGCGCTCACTGGGCAGCACCTATGATAGTGATGCTGTGGTCTATGCATTGGGTATGGTGGGTCAATTTAGTAACAGCAGAGGCATCACTTCTATACTACGCTATGCTCAATTGAATAAAGATGGCAGCAGCCCAGGACATGGGTGGGCGCCGCAACCACGCAAAGAAGATTTATTGATGCTGGAGCTCAGTTATCGCATGCCAATTTGGCAAGGTATGATGAGTATTGGCGGCACGGTATCACAATCAGAATTTGAATCGGCCGATAAAGATACTGATGCAACGTTATTTGGTACCTATGAATATCGTTTCTAAACCATTTGTTTAGGCACAAAAAAAGGGCTAACACTTATTGTTAGCCCTTTTTTATTCAGCTCGCTTATTTAGTCTGACATAAGCTACAAAATACTGTTGCCCGCTGCCCCAGTTTTATCTCACTGAGCAAATGGCCACATTGGCTGCAGGTTTCTCCTCCACGGCCATAAACATGCAGTTTTTGGGCAAAGTAGCCCGGTTTGCCTTCGGCATTGGTAAAGTCTTTCAAGGTGGTACCACCTTGCTCAATGGCTTTAGCTAAAATCTTTTTCACCTCGGCGACTAACTGCGTCAATCTTGCTAAGTCGACTTTGCCTGCTTCCATTTGTGGGTGAATGCCAGCGGCAAACAGTGCTTCATTGGCGTAGATATTGCCGACCCCCACGACGATGTGGTTATCCATCAAGCACAATTTAATGGCTTTCTTTTTATTGGCAATCGCTGCTGCAAGTTGCGCTGCATTAAAGTCATCAGTTAAGGGTTCCGGCCCCAGTTTTTGCAACAGTGGATGGGCTTGCTCTGGCAACTCACACCACAACCACGCGCCAAAACGGCGAGGGTCATTGAGCCTGAGCATTCTACCGTTTGCTAAGTGTAGATCGATATGATCATGCTTCTCAGCTGGAGTATGCCACGGCACAATACGTAAGCTACCGGACATACCAAGATGGACAATCGTGGTGCCTGCAGCTGTATCAATTAGTAAGTATTTGGCGCGCCTGCGAACCTGAGTGATGGTTTGGCCGACGATTTGCTGTGCCAATTCAGGCACTGGCCAACGTAGTGACGGATTTCGCACTGTAAGTTCAGTAACGGTTTGGTCAATCAGATACGGGGCAACACCTTGGCGGGTGACTTCAACTTCTGGGAGCTCTGGCATGGTGATGATTATTCCTGTCCAGCTTTAATAATGGGAGTTAAGGCTTGGCGTAAACTCGGTGGGATAAGATACCAATTCCCGGCAGGGGATTTAAGTAACCCTTCTTGGGCATAAAACCACCAACTTTGAGGTTCGTTGATATCACCCACTTGGATCTGTAATTGATGGGGTACGCTGTCCACCGCAGGTGAATAGCCCTGAGGTGAAATCATAATATTTTTCCAGGCTTCGGCCCATTGCTGGCAATTAAGAACACGCTCATCACATTGCCAGCGAAAGCCAGCACCATCAAGCCAATAGTCATCGAATTGGAGCTGCGACAGCGGCGCAGATTGGTCAAACATCGCCACTGCATCGTCTGGAAGTTTAGCGGTTTTATCATCTAGAAGGGTTAATACAGATACCATTAATATCGAGGCGATAATAATGATATTGTTCCATTTCTTCTTCGACTTTTGTGAGCGCGCCATGGCTAAATAAACTCGTCATTATCCTTGATAAGATAGGGTGAGTTTATCATGCAATGGCGCGGTCTCAATAGCGTAACTGCTTATCCGCCAGTGGCATTCATAAAGCGCAGTATTTGGGTATCGCCTTCTGGTCCAAAGTGATGTTCTTTTGGTTTGAGCTTAATGGCATCAAGAATGGCCGTTTTTAAGCGCTCAATATCACCGGGGTATTGGCGTACTATTGCTTTTAGATCGACAGAGTTTTCATTGCCGAGGCAGAGTAACAGCCGACCTTCAACCGTAACGCGGACACGATTACATTCATGGCAAAAGTTATTGCTATGGGGAGAGATGAAGCCAACATGAATATTGCTGCCCGGCATAGTGTAGTAGCGTGCCGGGCCACCAGTACGTTTGTCAGATAAGTGCAGTGCATAGCGTTGATTAATGATGGCTTTGACTTCGTCACTGCTGCAATGACGACTTTTTTTGCGTTCATCAATAACGCCTAATGGCATCTCTTCAATAAAGGCAATATCGAGTTCACGTTCTCGACAAAACTCGATTAAGTCGAGAACTTCATCATCGTTTTGACCACGTAAAATCACCGCATTGATCTTAATACGTGTAAAGCCTGCAGCTTTAGCGGCATCAATACCTGCAATGACCCGCTCAAGCTTGCCGTTTCGCGTCAGTTGAGTAAACAGCTCTGGTTTGAGTGTGTCGAGACTGATGTTGAGTCGACTAAGGCCTGATTGCTTCATTTCTTCGGCAAAACGGGTCAATCGAGAACCGTTGGTGGTCATGGATAATTCTTTTAGCCCAGGTAAATCACCCAGTAATTTCACCAACTGATCGCAGTCGGTTCTCACTAAGGGCTCGCCACCGGTCAGGCGAATCTTTTTTACCCCGAGTTCGGTAAAGGCTTGGCCGATCCAGGCTAGCTCTTCTAAGCTCAATACATGCTCTCTGTCTAAAAAACAGGGATCTTCGCTCATGCAGTACACACAGCGGAAGTCGCATCTATCGGTCACCGACAGGCGCAAATATTCCACCGTTCGCCCAAAGGTATCGACAATCAAACTCATAACTTTTACCTACAACAATACCTACAAGAGGTCGGAAAATGGTTGAATATAGACGGTGTCGCCAGGCAGCATTTGATCGTCATCTTCACCGATAACAATCAGGCAATTTCCTTTTACCATCGAACTCAACATTCCTGAACCTTGTGCACCTGTTGTGGTTACGTGCAGTTGGCCGTCTTGGCCAAGGTGGTATACACCGCGAGTAAACTCGGTGCGTCCTTTTCGGCTGCGCATCTTCACATCGGCAATCGCTGGAACTAACGGCGCTTGCCAATCTTGTTCGCCAGCCAATTTGCGTAATGCTGGCTGCACAAATTGCATGAATGACACCATTACTGCAACCGGATTACCGGGTAAACCAAAGAATAAGCTGTCACCAATTTGACCAAAGGCCAAGGGACGACCCGGGCGCATATTGATGCGCCAGAAGTTAATCTGACCGACTTTTTCAAGAGCCAGCTTGATGAAGTCAGCATCACCCACTGACACACCACCTGAGCTGATCACCACATCGGCTTTGATTGCGGCAGATTTTAGTGCCTCAATCAGTGCCGCTTCTGAATCGTGGATGATGCCTAAATCAATCACATCACAACCCAGTTGTTTAGCCATCGACTTAATGGTGTAGCGATTAGAATCGTAGATGCAGTTGGGTTGCAGTGGTTCACCCGGCTGACACACTTCATCACCGGTGGAAAAGACCGCTACAACGGGCTTTCTAAATACCGGTAGTTCGCCAAATCCAAGTGATGCCAGCATGCCTTGATGGGCAGCTTGCAGGCGGTTATGTGCCGCCAGTGCCGTTTTACCTTGGGCGATATCTTCACCGGCAAGACGCACATGTTGGCCATGGCTGATATCGCCAGAAAAACTGACGTGCTCAGCTGATTCGCTGGCCATCTCTTTCATTTGGATGGTATCGGCGCCCGCAGGGACGGGGGCACCCGTCATGATGCGTACAGCTTCACCTGCTTGCAGAGTTTTATCGTAGCTGTGGCCTGCCATCACATCGGCCACGATGGTGTAGCGTTCAAGCATAGGATCGCTATGTTTAAAGGCATAACCATCCATTGCTGAATTAGTTTGCTGCGGCACATTTACTGGCGAGATGGCGTCTTGGGCTAATACACGGTTACTCAGTTCATCCAACGCAACGGTTTGTTGTTCAGTGACCGGAGTGACATAAGATAAGATGTTGTCGATGCCGGCACGTACTGAGAGCGTTTTGCTGCTGTCGAGCTCACAACCGCATTCTGGCGCAGCTTGCAATGGCAATTTTGATTTAACTTGGTAGTTATCTTTGTATTCAATAACAAAGTCGGCTATTTGGGCAACATTGTTAATATCGAGACGGCGCAGGTCACTGGGTAGCTGGGTATCATCACAGCAAGCGATGGCCTGGATATTGTCATCGTGGGTGTGGATAAAAGGTTTACCGTGAGCTGCACGGTGTAACTCAATTTTTGGTAGTGCTAGTTTTTTAAATCCTTCGACTAACACGATATCAATTTGGTCTTGTTCAATCTGTTGCAGCAGGTGCGGAAGCTTAGGGGCATCTTCGACTTCATCTTCGGTCATTAACGCCCAACGAATGTGCGAGGCAACCAGCATTTGCCTTGCACCGGCCTTACGCATCTCAAAGCTATCTTTGCCAGGAATATCGACATCGAAATTGTGGTGAGCATGTTTAATCACTGCTAAGCGAATGCCGCGACGATTAAGCTCTGGAATGAGCTTTTTAAGCAAAGTGGTTTTTCCTGTGCCGCTATAAGCACAGAATCCGAGTACGGGAATAGACAGCGGATTATTAAACGGAATGCTCATTCACACCTCAATTTTAGTGGGCAATTGCCTCAGCAAGTTGTTGTTTTTGTTCTGGCGTATTTACATTGACGAACGCATTAGGTTGGTCTGCAAATTCGCAGACGACATACTGATGTTTCGCGTACCAAAAATCGATTTTTCGCTCACCTGCATCAAGAAACGCCTTCATGGAGTCTCGCAATTCAGGTTTCAGTAGCATCACTACTGGTTGTTCTCGTTTGCCATCACTGGCAACCGCTAAGTCTGCCCCTTGTTGCTCCAAGGCACTGACCATTCGCTCAACCAAATCGGTTGGCAGTAATGGGCAGTCACAGGGCACTACCATCAAATACTTGGCTTGAGTATGGGCCATGGCGGTAATCATACCTGCCAGCGGACCAAGGTAACCCGAGTCTTCATCGCTAATCACTGGGAAATCGAACTTAGCATACTCACTTTGGTTACGGTTTGCGTTGATCAGGATCTCCTTAACTTGCGGAAGTACCCTATCAATGGCATGTTTTATCATTGGTTGGTCGTTTAGCAGTACCAACCCTTTATCATCTCCGCCCATACGACGTGCTTTACCGCCGGCGAGGATCACGGCATCAACTTGCTGTGACATAACTAAATTCCTGAGATTGACCTGTGTTGCTGTATTTTGCCATGGTCGGCGTATGTTGCGTACTCGTCAAGCCTTGATGCTCAATCTTCCAAATTTGATTGCATAGCTGAGTTAACACACAGGCCTGATGGCTGCTGATTAACATGCCGGTTCCCTGTTTCTGCAAATCTTTAATCAGTGTTAGTACCAATTCTTGAGATAGCTTGTCCATGTTGGAAGTCGGCTCGTCCAGCATCAGTAGCTTTGGTTGCATGATCCAGGCCCTGGCTATTGCCAGTCGTTGACGCTCGCCACCAGATAAGTTGGCCGCGTTTTGCTGCATTAGGTGGTCGAGTTGCGCTAATTTAGCCGCTTGCTCGGTGCGCGCCATGATGGTGGCTTTATCACCTTCGCAAAGCGAATGCACATAACTTAAATTTGCGGCGACACTGCCCTCAAACAAGTATGGATGCTGGTGCAGATAGACGGCTTTGCCCAATAGTGGGTTACGTCGCCACCAAGGCAAAGGGTCAGCACCTTGAATATTGATTTCACCGCTTGAGGGGGCAATGAGTCCGGCAAACATTTTCATTAATGTGGTTTTGCCTGAGCCATTGTCACCTTGTAAATGTATGGTTTGGTTTTGCGCTAGGCTCAAATGTTGAAAACGATACAGCAGGCGTTCGCCAAAGCGCATTTCAATATTGTCAGCAGTCAGTTTAACCATCAATTAATGACTCCTTGGTTCGGCTTTGCCGCGCAATGTGCCTAAAGTAAAGTTAAGCACAAGTGACAGAATTAGCAGTACTAGGCCTAACGCAATGGCTTGTGCAAAGTCACCTTTACTGGTTTCTAAAGCAATGGCTGTGGGAATATTTCGAGTCACATCGGCGATGTTGCCACCCACCATCATTGAACAACCAACCTCGGTTAAAATCCGGCTAAACGCCGCAACAATGGCCATTAACAGCGGTACTTTTAGCTCACGGCAAACGGTCCAAACTGCTCGGGCCCACGATGCACCTAAGGTGCGTGAGGTTTCCCAAGCTCGCCTATCTACGCTGGTAAAAGCGGCCTGACTCATGGCGACGAGCACCGGCGCACAAATGAGCATTTGGCCTAAAATCATCCCTTTTTGGGTGAAAAGCCACTTAAGATCGCCCAAGGGACCCATGCGGGTTAGCATCAAGTAGACCAGTAGGCCGATGACGACGGTGGGAATGGATTGCAGAGTTTGAATTAAGTTGGTGACCAGCCAGCGACCAGGAAAACGGCCAAACGCCAATATAAACCCTAATATTAATGAGGGTATTAGTGTGATGGCTAATGCTGCAAAAGAGACAGAAAAAGAGACAGATACAATAGACCAAACTTCAGGGTCTAAAGAAAACAGCAGGCTCAATGCCTGCTGTATAAGGGCTAACCAGCCGTCGTTCATTCGCTATATGTTGCCTTGAATAGTTGCTCACCTTGTACTTTATAGCTATTGATCATGCCTTGAGCTTCGGCACTGATTAGCCAGTCACTTAGAGCTTTTGCCCCGGCGTGGTTTAAATCTGGGTACTTGCTTGGGTTGATTTGCATGATTTGATATGGGTTAGCTAGTGCAGCGCCACCATCAAAATCAATTGCTAAATCTAACTTTGCTTTATAAGCAACAAAAGTACCACGGTCTGAAAGTGTGTAGCCTTGTAATTCATTTGCCATCAACAATGTTTTACCCATGCCTTGGCCAACGGCCTTATAGCTTGGGAAGTTGTTGTCGATGTTAGCTTTGTTCCAGATGATAATCTCTTTCATGTTGGTGCCAGAGTTATCACCACGAGAGATAAACGTGGCACCAGAATTGGCTATTTTAGCAAATGCTTCCTCAGCTGTCTTACTGCCACGGATTTTAGCTGGGTCATTTTTCGGGCCTAAGATCACAAAATCGTTAGCCATAATGCCGCGAGGGTTCAAACCGTAACCTTCTTCAACAAATTTAGCTTCAGCATCAGGCGCGTGAGTCATGATCACATCCACATCACCTTGGCGTGCCAATTTCAATGCTTTACCGGTACCGGTAGCAATGACTTGTACTTTGTAGCCAGTTTCAGCTTCAAAAGTCGGCAATAAATTTTTCAGTAGTCCTGAGTTTTCAGTGCTGGTTGTCGTGGCAAGCTTAATAATTTCGTCAGCTTTAACTGGCGATACAATAATGAGTGTGGCTGCAATGGCGAAACCAAACGCTTTTTTTACGTTAAACATTGATGCTCCCTGGCAAAAAAAAGAGCGATGAAAGCCGATCCCATCGCTAAACAATAAATATCAGTCATTAGATAGCAAGTTGAATGCCAAGTTTTAACGGTTAATTGCCGAGTCACAAACAGCGATTAAAGTGTGAGCTGCGTCGCAAGCTCATAAATTAACATCCAGACATAATGTCCCAAAGCCCAGTATTAGTGGTTCAGGCTGACCAATTTTCTTAACTATGGTGATAGAATTAGGCTAATATGAGTCAAAATGTCCTAAAGAAGACAATATGAGCCAAACTAAGAAAGAGATTAAGCCACTGCCGTCAGCCGTTTCGGTACTGATTGTCGATGACGAACCCGGCATGCGCAGCTTTTTGAAAAAGGCGATGGCGAAAAAATTCGCTTTGGTCGAAACCGCCTCGAGCATCGAAGATGCTGAGCAATTACGCAGTCGTTGCCATTTCGACCTATTAATTGTTGATATCCGCCTACCAGGTCGCAGTGGTATTGAGTGGCATGAGGCGCTCAATGATCAAGAGCGCCGCTCTGACATTATCTTTATGACTGGCTATGCCGATATGGACGTAGCGATTAAAGCGCTGCGTGCTGGCGCATCCGATTTCATTATGAAACCGTTTCATCTCGAACAGATGATGAAGGCGGTTGACCGCTGTATTGAACGCCGTTTGCTCAAACGCGAAAACCTGATGTTGCGCCGCGAAGTGTCGATAAACCAATCATCAACGATTATTGGCAGCAGTGATGCGATGATGGAGGTGAAGCACGTTATCGAGCGCGTTGCCCCTACCAATGCGGTGATCTTAATTGAAGGTGAGTCTGGCACCGGTAAAGAGCTGGTGGCAAGACAACTGCACGTGCTTTCTGGGCGCCAAGGTCCATTTGTGCCGGTTAACTGTGGTGCCATTGCACCAGAGCTATTAGAGAGCGAGCTGTTTGGTCATGCTGCGGGATCGTTCACGGGGGCTAAGAGCAACCGTGAAGGCTTATTTAGTTTTGCCTCCGGTGGCACCATCTTCCTCGACGAGATTGGTGAAATGCCACTGAAAATGCAGACGGCATTATTGCGGGTACTAGAGCAACGTACCATCAGGCCTGTGGGTAGCGAAAAAGAGATCAATATTGATGTACGGGTCTTGGCGGCAACCAACCGCAAACTGGCGGAAGAGGTCGAAGAAGGCAATTTTAGGCGCGATCTGTTTTATCGCCTTAATGTGCTGGATATTGTTATTCCGCCACTCAGAGACAGGCCGGAAGATGTGGTGGAATTAACTCACCACTTTACTCGCCAATTAGCGTCAGAGCTGGGTGTGAAAGAAGTGGTGTGGAGCCATGAAGATCTGCTCAAACTACAACAGCATGAATGGCCAGGTAATATTCGCGAACTGCGCAATATGATTGAGCGCTGTATTCTATTGGGTAAGCCACCTGCTGAATACTGGAAGCAACAACCGAAGAATGAAGCTAATGGTGACTCTGGTTATCCATTAGATTGGACCCTAAAAGAGGTCGAGAAACACCACGTGACCCAAGTAGTGGACTTACATGGTGGTAATAAATCTGCTGCGGCGCGGGATTTGGGCGTATCACGTAAAACACTCGATCGTAAATATAAAGAATGGTTTGACGGTAATAAAGAAGATGAAGACTAGCACTTCTTGGTTCTCCCGCTTGTTTGGCGTTAATTGGCAACAAGTGCAAGCTAAGGTGCGTTATCGCATTCTTATTCTGACATTATTGCCGATCTTGCTGACCTTAGTGAGCCTAGTGTTTATTACCATCTACTGGAATATCAGCTACACGGGCAAGCAGTTATTTATGAAGGTCAAAGCAGATTTGACTGTTGCAAATAACACTTTGGTGGCAGTACAAAATACCCAAGAGAAACAGCTCGAGTTAGTGCAGGCATCTTGGGAATTTCAAAATGATTTTCGCAATATTGATCGCAATAGCAAGGCGACCCGTAAGCAGATTGAGCAATTTTTAGCTGAAAAACGTCAAACACTTAATTTAGACTTTTTGCGCTTAGTGACAGTGGCGGAAGCGGCTGCTGATCCCGATTTACGTTTGATGTTGCCCCAAATTAGTGACAATGCCGCCACGTCTGGATTGATGGTGTTAGCCCCCACGCGTTTAGCGCGCATTAATCCTGCGTTAGTTGATACCGCTGCCATCGATTTAGTCGAAACACCGCGCTCGCAAAAACCGGATAAAACGGTAGAAACACGCGGGATGTTAAGTCGCAGCTTGCTGCCTATCGTCGACGCCGACGGTGAAGTTTCTTGGTATCTTGATGGCGGTATTTTACTCAACCGTGACATGCGCATTGTCGACCATATTCGCGATCTGGTGTACGACAAAGGTACCTTACCTGAGCGCTCTATCGGTACCGTGACTATCTTCTTAGATAACACACGCATTAGCACCAATGTACCGCTGCACTTTTTCCCACAAGATAATCAGAGCCGAGGTCGGGCTTTAGGCAGCTTGGTTTCTGAAGAAGTGAAGCAAAAAGTGCTCGTTCAGGGACAGCTATGGGTCGACCGCGCTTTTGTGTTTAATGATTGGTTTATTTCAGCCTATGCGCCGTTAGAAGATATTCGCGGTCAGCGTATCGGTATGATCTATACCGGCTTTTCCGAATCGCCATTCATTCACAACTACTTACTGAACATTATTGAGCTGGGCACCATATTGATGTTGGTGCTACTCGTGTCTGGTTTGCTGGTATATCGCGGTGCGTACAGCTTACTGCAACCTATTGAGCGTATTCATCACGTTGTTAAAGCGGTGCAGTCAGGACGGAATTTGCGGATTGGATCTTTGGGTTTAGAGCGTGAAAATGAGCTGTCTAACCTAGCGGAGCAGTTTGATCGCATGTTGGATTTGCTACAAAGACGCAATGCACAGATTCAATCGGCCGCCGAGCAGTTAGAAGTCAAAGTTGAAGAGCGGACCCGCAGCTTGCAGGAGAAAACCGACGAATTACAGCGCAACGTCGCCTTGCTAAACGAAACCCGTCAGCAGTTGGTGACTAATGAAAAGCTCACCGCCCTGGGTGAGTTAACTGCTGGTATTGCCCACGAGATTAACAACCCGACCGCGGTGATTTTAGGCAATATGGAGCTGCTTAAATATGAGCTTGGCGATCAAGCGCAAGATGTGGAAGAAGAGATCGATATTGTTATCCAGCAGGTTGGCCGTATTAGCACCATTATCCGCAGCTTGCTGCAATACAGTCGACCAGGCGAGTTTAATGCCCCGCTAGAGATGCACCAGCTTACACCGATCATTGAAGAGATGTTGGTGCTGGTACGTCACTCTATTGAGAAACAGCAAGTGGTGCTTAACCAAGAGCTCAATGCCAGTTACCCGATCCAAGTCAATCGTCCGCAATTGCTGCAGGTATTGATTAACCTTGTGGTGAATGCCGCTCACGCGATGGACGGCCAAGGACGTATTTGGATCCGCACTTATGATTGGGTGGTGGCGGGTGAGCCTATTGGGGTCAAAATTGAAGTAGAAGATGAAGGTAAGGGCATACCCGAGGAACAGCTCGGACGTATTTTCGACCCATTTTACACCACTCGTAAAGATGGTACCGGACTAGGGCTATCGTTGAGCTACGGTATTATTAAGCGCATTGGCGGCACCATTGATGTGACTTCAACTTTAGGTAAAGGGACAATTTTCACTATTGGCCTGTACCATAAAGCCAAAGAAGATCAGATTAATTTGCCCTATGAAGGGCTGCACTTTTCAGGTGGCGTAGATAAAAAAATGCCAGGATAACAAGTATCCTGGCCTAAGAGTGTGTGAGCAATGTCGTGCTTGAAAACCTAAACCCTTTAGGGCGTGTTGACCTTTCGCGGTTAAATTTTGTTCGAGATAAAAGCGTTTTTATCGCGGCGAGAGGTTTGCCGCCTAGCATGCTAAGCAAAATACCTCTCAACAAAGAGTAAAACGCTTGTATCCGAACCCTTCGGGCAGCGTTTGTGGCTTCTTTCTACTGCGTTATTGGCTTATCAAGTAGCGCACTACATATCAAAGCCTCTGCCTTGTATAAAGAACTCACAAACTGCTGCAAAAATCAGCTCGAAAGGTCAACACGCCCTATATACAGCGTGATGTATTTAAGAGCCGGTCCTTGGAACGCATGTAAATAATAATCATTATCATTTAAGTTGGCAATGGTTTTTTGTGATTCTTAGTGTAAAGATTGCTGGCCTGTAAATTACAGGCAAAAAAAAAGCCAGGATAATTATCCTGGCCACAAAGAGTGTGTGAGCAATGTCGTGCTTGCGAACTCAGATTAAATTAAACAGAGATGAAGTGCTTAATTAAGATTGAGCTTTGGAACGCATGTAAATAGTAATCATTATCATTCGCGTCCGCAAGTCTTTTTGTTGCAAATTTGACTATTTTGTTATTAAGCTGCGATAAGCTTTTGTAATCTAATCTTATTCTGCGAAATATTTTTTTCGTCATTGGTGACAGAAGCGATTTGATACTGGTGGTTTATCAGCATTTTCAGCATCGACGTGAATTGGTTGTAAGTATTGACTTCCATGATGCTAAAGCCCTGAGCCAATGCCCATTGCTCTTGGTCTGCCAGTAGTTGTTGTGCCAAGCCTAACTGTCGATAGTCAGGTAAAACTGCCCCAAGCCAGCTATAAAATTTTTGCTCATCAATGGCGTAGCCCAGTTTAAAGCCCGCAATTTCCCCTTCAACACGAATCAATTGCAGTAAGCAGCGTCTTTCAGCTAGTCGCTGTTTGAGTGTTTCTGTATTGTATTGACGTTCAAATTCAGGTATTTGGCTGCACAGTTCAATGACTAAATTGATAGCGTCAGCATCAATTTGGGTGTGTTGTTCAATCGTAATTGAGTACATCGCGGCTCTCTCATAGGGCCGCAACAAAGATGGCGGCCTCAATATAGGTTAAATTTCGACCGCGAGATTCTATTACAAAATGACTGGTCAGGCCAGTTGTTGCGCTAACTTATTGCTGTTTGTGATGACGAACGCAAGATTTTATCCTGCAGTATGCGCAACAGCACACCGTAAGCCGGCAAGAATAGACATAAGCTGACAGCTAGCTTGAACCCATAATCGACCATAGCGATTTCAGGCCAATGTACTGCCATAAAGCTATCGGTAGAAGCGTAAAATGCCAAACTGAAGAACACTAAGGTATCGACTAAGTTACCAATCACAGTGGAAGCGGCAGGTGCTATCCACCAAGTTTGCTGCTTTCTTAACTTGGCAAATACGGTGATATCCATAAGCTGACCGACAAGGTAAGCAGCAAAGCTGGCAAAGGCAATTCGAAACACAAAGCTATTAAATTCAGCCAAAGCACCAGCGCCTTGGTATAGGCCATTGTGAAACATCACTCCAACTAAGTAAGAGATCACCAATGCAGGCAGCATTGCTTTGAGAATAATTTTGCGCGCCGCAGCTTGACCAAATATGCGCACCGTAAGATCGGTGGCCAGATAGACAAAGGGAAAACTAAACGCCCCCCAAGTGGTGTGCAAACCAAAAATTTGGAATGGCAATTGGACTAAGTAATTGCTGGCACAAATGATCAGAATATGAAAACTGACAAGGCAGAAAAGAGCACGTTTAAGTTGCTCGTTAGATAACATTAACATCTTGTGGCCTTTTTGATGGGTTAGCGCGGGGTGAGGGAACCCGCTAAGGTTGAATAAATCACTGACGACCGTTAAGTCATCAGTAAGCAAATTGCCGATAATTCGGGCGGCACATTATAGTGAGCTTTTATTATGGTGCAAGCCCAAAGACTCAATTTAAGTGACAGTTCACACTAAATTCTAGGTCAAACCTAGCGAAAAGCACCTAAACTTGATGGCAGAGTAGCTGGTTATGAGTTGGCTAAATGGAACTGTTGATTCGCCTTTTGGGGGTGTGAAGTGAAGAACTGGCAGTTGATGTTATCTGGCATGGCAATGTTGGTTTCGCTGGGCAGTACCAGTGCGCCTATTAGTATTAATGTTGCTACCGAATACTTACAGGGCTATACCAATCATGATGGTTCTGGGTTCTATTATGACGTGCTAAATCGTATTTTTCCGCAGCCAATGTGGCAGGTCAATGTTCAGGTATTGCCGTTTTCTCGAGTGAGGTACATGCTTAAGCATGAGCGAGTGCATATGGCGCTGGGATTCTATCGTGGCGATATGGCGGACATTCTCTACAGTGCTAAACCGGTTGAAATAGACAGTGTTGATGCCGCATTAAGTCCGCAAATGGCCAAAACATGGCAAGGGATAAACAGTCTTGAGAACAAAAAGGTGTTGGCGTTGCTCGCCTACCGATTTAACGACTTCATTGAGGTGCCAATGCACTATGAAGAATCTAGCGATCTGTTGAGTATGCTCAATCGTGTTAATGGCGGCAAAGTTGATGCGGTATTGGATTATAAGCCATCGATGCTGCGTTTATCGCAGCAGTTATCACAGCCACGTCAATACACGATCATCGAAGCGGTGATAAAAGCGCCGGTTTATTTTGTATTTGCTAATAACAGCGATGGCGAGGTGATAAAAACCCATTTTGATAAACACTTAGCTGTGCTGATCAGTAGCGGCGAGCTAGACAAGATGTTTGATTTATATGTGAAGGAGAACGACCGCCAAGGAAACCTTAAGCTTCCTTAACGGCGTTATAGTTCGGTCAAAATTGACAGCACGGTAGCAAGCTTATTTTCTAGCTCGCTCCACTCTGCGGTCGCTTCAGAGCCTTTTACAATGCCGGCACCGGCGAATAGATTAATGCGGTTGGGCTCAATAAGGGCGCTACGAATCGCCACCGCAAATTCACTCTCATGCTTATTAAAATAACCACAAGCTCCCGCATACCAGCCTCTAGCATAACCTTCTTGCTGACGAATAAAGCTCAGCGCGGACTCTTTAGGTAAGCCGCCGACAGCGGGTGTTGGGTGTAATGCCTGTAAAATCTGAAAATCATCCACACCCGCTTTGAGTTCGGCACGAATTGCGCGATGTAAATGCTGAATATGACTCAACTTAAACACTTTGGCGAGCTCATCGGCACCGACGTAATGACTTAAGGGGGTAAGCGCTTCAACAATATGCTCTCGTACCAATTGGTTTTCATGGCTGTTTTTGCCATCTTCAAGCAGCTGGTTAGCAAGCAATCTGTCTTCTTCTTCATTTAAACCACGGGTCGTGGTGCCGGCTAGTGCTTCGGTAAACAACTCGCGCTGACGTCGGCGATAAAGTCGCTCTGGTGTGCAAGAGATAAAGGCACTGTCGGGGTTGAACTGGAATCCAAATTGAAAACTGTTGCTGTTGCGGCCCTGCCAGCATGCAAGCAACATCCAAGGATCAACCTTTTCGTCGACTTCCAGTTGGGTCAACCGTGACAGAACCACCTTGGGTGTTTCTTTAATGAATTTGTCATGGGTGATCTGTTTAACGAGCTCAGTCCAGCGATTGCGGTCTGGGCGATCACTGCGTGCCAACAAATTAATCTTATTTGGCGGTGGCAAAGGAGCTGGAGGGGTAAGCAACTGCAATGCCTTGAGCGCTTGCTGACGCTCAGTTTCGGCGTCACAAGACTCAATATTAAGGTTGATCACCAATCGATATTGATTGCCACTGCGGCGCATCTCTATGCGCGGTAGCACGAAGTGGGCTCGACCATACTCGGGCCAGCTCGTGGTTTGTCGATCAAAAGCGACGCCACCGTAATAGCGAATATCTTGATTGCTCGACAGGGAACGTTGCTTTTGGTATTCCAGCGACATCTGATTGTCATCAGTGCTGTCATCAAATATGAAGTCTTTACAGCTGCCTATTGCCGCCACTTCTTCTTGGGTATCGCGGCCTTTCCAATAAATTTTCGGAAAGCACGTCTGTGCTGCCAACCACGCAATCGTCGGCAGTGCACTCATTTCGGTTGAGAGTTGCACTATCGGTTCGCCGTAGGGTTGAAACTGCAGCTTTTCAAGTTTAGCGGTTAGGGATTTGACAGCCTGTGCTAATGAGGTGGCGCTCAATCAATACTCCAAAAGTTACCTGAATAAATTGTTGCGTGCCGAGCCCATCTACTCAGTTCACTCCCACTTAAGTGGGATAAACAATTGGTAATAAGAATCTTTACCACAAACTAATGGCCTAGGTAAAAACTGTCAAGTCGTAGACTTTTAACCTGTGAACTTGCTCGGCAATTGCACAGTCGTTATCGCTATTTATGTGAGCTTAACGCTGTGAACTTTTGTCTGCCAAATTGTCCATGTTAGACATTTTGTCTTTAATAGTGATCTAATTCTTTTCCCTGTGTCGATATTTGTCGATCTAAGTTGGTTTTTCGGTTTTATTATCTTGTTGTTATCGCGTCGACTCTGAAAAATAACATTTTTTAATCGGTTAGATGTCATAACAACAATGAAAAACAAACATAATATATTGAGTCTGAGTACATTATCTATTGCACTAGCAGCCACGCCATTAATGAGTATGGCCGACGACCTTGGTAGTCCTATTTTAGATATTTCTGAAGTGATTGTGGTGAAAGGTGAACGCCCGACCAGTATAGAAACGGCCACGACAAGCTGGACAGTCACTAGCGATGAGATTGAAGCATTGGGGGTAACTAGGCTAGACCAAGTGCTTAAAAATGTCCCCGGTATATATGTGCGTGTTGGCGGCCAAGGCACCCCTCGAGTCGACGTGCGCGGTTTTAAAGCACGACATGTGCTGTTTTTCATCAATGGTGTGCCAGCCAATGGTGCCGAAGATGGTCAATTTGACCCTAGCGTGATTCCGGCTAGCCAAATTGCCGCTATTAACGTTTCGGTGGGGCCGACCTCGGTACTCTATGGACCAGGCGGTGCTGGCGGTGTCATCAATATTATTACCAAGCAAGGAGACAATGCCCCTGCTGTGTCGGGCTCGGTGGAGTTTGCAGACAACGATACTGTTAACGGTGATTTAAGTATTGCCGGTTCTGGTGAGCGCTGGCAGGGGTTGCTATCTGCTTCACATCAACAAACCGACGGTTTCCCATTATCCAGTGACTATCAGCCTACCGCTGATGAAGCGGGTGATGTTCGCGACAACAGTGACCGCAAGCTAAGTAGCCTATATGGCCAAGGCAGTTATGCACTATCTGATAGCACTCAACTGTCAGCTAATTTTAGTGTTCGTAGCGGTGAATGGGGTAAACCCGCACTGGATGGCAGTAGTGATGGTAACCCTAAATACGAGCGTGTCGATGATTATGACTCGCAAACATTTCAAATCGGCATAGGCCATCAATTCAATTCGTTGTTTACACTGCGAGGTTATGGCTATTACAACCGCAGCGATGTGATTGAAAACCGTTACGTTGATAGCGACTACCAAGTCCTTGAGCGCACCCAAGACGGTAGCTCTATAGTTCAAGGTGGCAATATCCAACTGATCAGCAGTTTTAGCCCTGAACACCTATTGACTACCGCTGTGATTGCTGAGCGTCAGCATTGGCAATCGGTTTCTACGGATCTGTCCAGTGATGACAACAGCGGCAGTGGCGACGGAAGTGGCAGCGGCGGTGGAAGTGGTAGCGGCGGTGGAAGTGGTAGCGGCGGTGGAAGTGGCAGCGGCGGAGGAAGTGGTAGCGGCGGAGGAAACGGTAGCGGTAATGGCAGTGGCAGCAGTGATAACTTTGATGATGCGGCATGGTTATACAGTGTGGCAGCGGAATACCAATACCAGCAACAAGACTACGGACTCTCGTTTGGTGGCGCATTACATCAGCAGCAGCGGGTTGTCGATGATGAGACCGACCATAGTTTGCAAGCGGCGGGCTATTGGCAAGTAGGTCATAGTACCCAATTGCATGCAGGCATAGCGCGTAAAGTGCGTTTTCCTTCTATGCGTAACCTTTACTCGCAGTCTTCTGGCAACGATGAATTAGTGGCGGAGCGTTCTAAACATGCTGAACTGGGTATAGAGCAGGGACTTGGCGCGCAAACATCATTGTCCGTTGCAGGTTATTACACGGACTCAGAAGATTACATTGCTAAAGATATCGACGGCATTTACCAAAATATGGGCCGCTACAAGTTTAAAGGGCTCGATGTTGCGATAACCAACACCAGCATTGATCAGTTGCAACTGAACTTTGCCTATAGTTTCTTAGATACTGAAGACAAAGATGCCGAAGTGGGTATGCAGTCTCTAGAATATCGCCCAAGGCATCAACTGCGCTTGCAAGCTGATTATCAATTTGATTTTGGCCTACGGGTGAATGTGAATGCAGAGCACATCATGGATCAGCAGTTCTATGAGCAGCAAAAAGTGTCGGGTCAACAAGTGTGGGTAGAACAGTCGTTGCAGGACTATACCCTAGTTGATATCAATCTTAGCCAGCCGATCATTGATGACACGCTCGACGTTTATCTGCGGGTGAGCAACTTGCTTGATGAAAACTACTATCAAAGCCAGGCCTTGCCACAAGCAGGTCGAGAGGTCTTTGCCGGTATCAAGTGGCGGATATAGCACATGGGCATGTCAGCATTAGTTGAACTTAAGCAAGTTGGTTTAGCCTATTCTAGTCGGCAAGATGCGGTACTCGATGGCGTCGACTTAACTCTGCGGGCTGGTGAGTGTCATTTGATCACCGGTGCAACAGGTAGCGGTAAATCGACCTTGCTAGGGATTATTGCTGGCGTGGTATCCAGACCCATTACAGGTGAACTGTACACTCAGGCTGTGGTGGGTATGGTCATGCAAGATCCACAGGTACAAATTCTACGGCAAACCGTAGGGGCTGAAATCGCTTTTGTGCTGGAAAACATGGCCGTTGAGCCAAGTCAAATGCTGGTGCGAGTGCAACATGCCCTGCGGGCAGTCGGTTTATGGGTTAGCTTGGAGACACCCGTAGATAGCCTGTCACTGGGGCAAAAATACCGCCTGATGTTGGCAGCTCAGCTGGTATGCGAGCCGGATGTGCTGCTACTTGACGAGCCTTGGGCACAGTTGGATGACCAGGGGGTTGTAGAGCTTAGTGCGGTACTCAAATCATTGTTGGCACGTGGAATCGCGATAGTCATTGTCGAACATCAACCTCAAGCTTTCGCAGATTTTTATAGCCACTGTTGGCACCTACATCAAGGGCGGCTAAATAAACAAGCGAGCTTGTTTGCTGTTTCACAGCCAAAGCGTTATCGGCCAGTTCAGTGCGCTAAACAGCGCCAGTTACTGATAGAAGCATCGGCATTTTCGTTACAGTTTACCGATGGCAACTGTTTGTTTAAATGTGCAGGTTTACAG
This sequence comes from Shewanella sp. Scap07, assembly GCF_013394145.1. Classification (NCBI taxonomy): domain Bacteria; kingdom Pseudomonadati; phylum Pseudomonadota; class Gammaproteobacteria; order Alteromonadales; family Shewanellaceae; genus Shewanella; species Shewanella sp. Scap07. Next base: position 4,934,041 of record NZ_CP041329.1, on the reverse strand, counting down.
TTGTTCAGTGGCGAATTGGTCACTTTGGTAGGCAGTAATGGTGCCGGAAAAAGCACCCTGCTTAAAACGTTACTCGGCGCTCAGGCCGACATTGTGCAAGTCCCCATAAAGGTGTTGGGTAAACGGCCTAAGCTAGGTGGCTTTGGCCAGCAATTGATGATGCTATTTCAGCGCCCCTCAAGGCAATTGTTCGAAACCACAGTTCTGCAGGAGCTGTGCTTTAGCCTTAAGCGCTTCAATCTGCCACTGGAGCGCGCAACTAGCATGCTACAGCGTCTTGGACTCTCTCACTTGAGTGAGCATTCGCCTCACACTTTATCGTACGGTCAGCAGCACCTTATCGCGATAGCTTCGCTATTGTGTCTTCAGCCCAAAATATTACTACTTGATGACCCTTTTGCTGGATTGGATGACGACTATTGTCAGCAGGTCGTTGCGTTACTGAACGAAGCGCAGCAACGGGGCTGCGGGATTGTGCTTGCTAGCCATAGAGCGTTGCCGCAGTTGCAAGTGGATAGGCAATGGCAGATCCAGGCGCAATATCTTAGTGGTGGGCAATTAGAGGTCGACCAAGTTGGCTAATAAAGCGCTCAGGTTCACTTCACGTACGCAGCGTGGCGCCTCGCAGCGCTATTTTGTCATCGACGATCCCAGTTGGTGTGCTGCAGCTTTACTGCTGGTGCTGACCTTGTCCAGCAGCGCATTCTTTATTGACCAAACTCAACTGGTTTATCTGTGCGTAGTGGATGGCATGTTGTTATTACATGGCTGCTATCTGCGCGGCAAACTGATGAGTTTGATTAAGTTGTTTGTGGTGCAGTTGCTAGTGACTTGCTGCCTATATCTATTAATGCAGCAGTCTGATCGCATGCTTGAAGGTGTGCTGGCGGTGTGTCGTTTATTGTTGGCCGCCATTCCGGGCTGGTGGTTGGCAATGAGCTGCTCGCCAGAGCGTATTGCGGAAGTGCTTAATTGGGTGATGCCGGTGAAATGGGCATTTGTTGTTGCAGCATCTATCTCGTTATTGCCATTTTTCTCCCGTGAAATACAGGAAATATACGCTATTCAGCGTATGCGCGGCGCTAACATTTCCGCTAAAGCGCTGCGCAATCCACGCCATTGGCCAGAGTTGGTGCACTGCATTTTGGTGCCGTTGTTGATTCAGCTGTTAAAGCTAGCCAAGCAGATGGCCAATGCTGCCAAATTGCGCCAGTTCGACCAGCGGCAAAAAACCACTTTCTGGCGTTATTAACTTTTTTGATTGAGAAAAACATATGTTTGATAAAAAACTCCAATTGCAAGATGCACTATTTATCGGTTTTTGTGCCACTTTGCTGGTGGCACTGAAAAGTATGCTGCGCTTAAAACTAGGGCTAACTGGGCACTCGATGTTTTTGATGTGCTTCTTTTATTTAGTTTGCTATGGCGGGGTGGGGCGTTGCGGCGCCATTACCTTATGCGGCGTACTCGCAGGCGTAGTCGCCATGATTTTAGGTGTTGGCAAAGGCGGGCCGTTAATTCTGGCCAAATTCGCCTTACCCGCGGTGGCCATGGATATCACCTTAATGCTACTACCCAGTGTTATGCCGCTGCTATGGCGCTTTATTGCGTTAGCATTGGCGGCGACGTTGGCGTGGGCGCTAAAGGGGTTTGTGGGCGATCTGCTGGTGGGCTTAAGTGTCGAAGTATCTCTACTAAAAGGTGCTAAGAGTTTATTTTTTGGCAGTTTATTCGCGATTGCAGCTGCACTGCTGGTTCCGAGCGTATTACAGCGACTGAAAAGTCATGATCTTCTCCATAAAGATGAGGTGTGATGCAATGACACCAACAACCCACTCATTACTGATTTGTATTGACGATACCGATGACATAGGCACTAAGGGCACGGGTGAGATTGCCCAAGAGATTGCCATGATAGTCAGCGAAGGCCAGTTGAGTCGCTGCGCGTTTGTCACCCGTCATCAACTTTTGGTTCACCCTGATATTGCCTATACATCGCATAACAGCGCGATGTGCTTCCAAATCAGGACGCGGTTATCGCTAGCTCAGGCTAAAACGTTAGCGATCGCCCACATAAAGCAGCAGATGGCGGCGGTAGCCGATCCGGGCTTGGCAATCATTGATCTGCACCAAGCTTTTGATGAAACGGCATTGATTGAATTTGGCTTAGCAGCCAAGCAGCAGGTCACGACCAAAGCAAACGCCTATCAAGTTGCAGCGGATGCCGGGGTTGATCTTAGTGAGCATGGTGGCACGGGTGATGGGGTCATTGGTGCGTTAGCTGGTTTAGGTTTACGGCTATTTGGCAATGATGGTCGGGTTAAGGGCCAGTTGTTGACGCAACAAGTTGGCCAGATCTACAGCGTTGCCCAGTTGATTGAGACAACGGGCGTGGATCGCGTGATTGATGCCAAAGACAATGCCCTCGCGTTGACGGAGTTGGTGATGGTGACCGGCAAATTAAAAGCAGTTTACCGACAACATCAAAATAGCATTTTGGTGATGCCACTTGCCGGCCAATGGGTTAATGCCGATAAACAATTGCTTAAAACTTATTAAGGTGGGCTATGAGCCAGTTTATTAAAATCGATAGCCGCTGGTATGCGGATTTTGGCAATGATCTGTCAGCCTCGAGAGACATTGCTGCTTGCTGTCACTATTTTGATGCCGATGATGAAGATGAGCAGGTCGATGATGTGGCTATTTCCTGTGTTAACTGTGCGTTTCGTCGCTGGTTAGCACAGGGAGTCGAATGTATGAAGCTACCGCCTAGTTGAGCTGTTGCGGCATAAACTATTTGATTAGTTTAGCTTTTGCTTATGCTTTTTGTCGTATGGTAGGAATTTGTGTGATTTTTTATCCAATGGACTACTGATTTATATAGCCATTTCCCTGAACTCAGCATAAAATGTCGCCCTTTTTCAGTATTATTTTGTTGTTCTTGTCACTATAGTGTTGATAAAAGGTCTAGAATTTAACGTAAAGTAACGTATTTGCTTTCATCCGGGGGGATGTAGTTCAGATGGGTGAAACCACCAAGCCAGGCGCCGACATGATGCGTATTCCTGTACCTCGTTTGCAGGTCGGAATGTTTGTCACTGCTGTGGATAAACGCGGTCATGTGGCGGTGGCTAATGCGGGTCAAATCCGCAGCCAAGAGTCAATCGATAAGCTGAGCAAAAGCGGTATCCAATATGTTTGGGTAGACGCCGAGCGCTCGGATGAAAGTTGTGGCTTGAAAAAAGCGTCATCTTTGCCGGCTAAACCGATAGTCAAGAAAACGGTTAATCGCGAACAGTCGCAAATTAAAGCTAAAAAACTGCTGATTGAAGCGAAAGGCTTGGTCAAAAAGGTGTTGTCTGAAACCTTCGAGGGCAAAGCGGTAGAAGTCGAGCCATTTGAAGCGTTAGCGGACAATATGATTGCATCAGTGTTAGACGATAGCGATGCGTTGAAGTGCGTATCGGCGTTGCGAACCAAAGATGCTTACTTGCTCGAACATTCAATCAATGTTGCCTTTTTGCTGATCACTTTTGGTAAATACCTCAAGCTAGAGAAGAACATTCTTAGGCAGATGGCAATTGGTGGAATTTTGCATGATATTGGCAAAATTAAAGTCGACGATGAGATCTTAAATAAGCCTGCTAGATTAACGCCTGAAGAGTTTGAGCATATGAAGTTGCATCAAGTCTATGCAGCAGAGATCATGGCTGAAACCACAGGGTTATCGCAGATCAGCAAAGACGTATGCTTAATGCACCATGAGAAGCTCGACGGTAAAGGCTATCCCCATGGACTCAAAGGTGATGAAATCCCCTTGCACGGGCGCATGAGTTGTATCGTGGATATCTTCGATGCACTGACGGCTACCCGCTGCTATAAAGAAGCCATGAGCCCTGCTGCTGCGTTTAAAGTATTGTTGAGCCTGACACCATTCCATTTAGATGAAAAACTGGTTTATGAGTTTATTCGGTGTGTTGGGGTATACCCGGTTGGTTCGCTCGTTGAACTTTCTGACGGCCGAGTGGGCATTGTCTGGGATGCGAAAAACCGTGATGCACTGCATCCAATCTTGAAATGTTTCTATTCTAATAAGCACAAGCGTTATGTTGATGTCGCTATGGTCGATCTGCTCAAGTCAGATTTACATATTGAACGCGGCGTATCGCCAAGTAGCTTAGACGTCGACCCTTCGCCTTTTTATTAGTCACCATTAGCCAGCTTAGCTTAGTTGGCTGCCATTTTGCTTGATTCTGTCATTGATTGCCGCCTCTACATCATCAAGTTGTGCGGCAATAACTGCCAGAGAGTGGCCAATTGTTGGCGCATCTTGTTGAGCTGCGGCTTGCTCGATCAGTTCACAGTGTTCGGCAATCTGCTTTATGCCCATGGTTTTTGCAGATGATTTCAGCTTATGGGCTATCTGACCTATGGTGGATATATCAAATTGGCTATCGCGCACCATAGCGCGTAATTGCGGCATGGTGAGCTCGATAAAGTCTGCCAGCGAAGCGATATAGTCAGGCATATCATCAGCAAACACATCTGTTATCACACTGTCATCAAAAATATCACTGACATCATCGTCCTGCATAGGCGCGTTCGCACCATGGGGGGCAGAGGGAGTCGGTGGCACAATTGAGGCTGGCGGACTAAATGTCATCGGTTCCATCGCGGGCAGCACTTTGGCAGTGGGTTGCGTTTGAGGTTGTAACCATTGCTGCAGCACTTTCTTGAGCTTGGCCATTTCAATGGGCTTGGCAAGGTAGTCGTCCATACCGGCAGCAAGGCATTTTTCTGCTTCTCCGAGTAGTGCGTTGGCGGTAATAGCAATAATGGGAATGTGCTTACCTTGATCTTGCTGCACAGCCTTGAGCGTTGCGGCAAGCTCATAACCATCTTTATTGGGCATATGACAGTCGGTCAGGACGGCAGCAAACTGGTGTTGCGGATAAAGTTGCTCAGCTTCAATGCCATCATTAGCTATCAAACTGCTGTAGCCTAGTTTTAGCAGTTGGCGCTTAATCACCTCTTGATTGGTTTGGTTGTCTTCGGCAACCAAGATCAGTCTGCCTGCGGCTTCAGCCTCTTCAATGCTGGCATCTGGGGTAAAGATCTCTTGGTTATCAAACTCAGACATCTCTAACGGACTGTCTTTACCTAGTGTCACACGGTATCCGTAGAGTAAGGTTGAGCGTTTTAGTGGTGATGCCGCAATGGCGAACGTGCGTTCATCCATAATGCCCGCCCCACGAGATGCATAATCCAGCACAAGAAATCGCAGTGGCAATGACAGTGGAGGTTGCATAAATTCGGTATATTGCGCCAAGGTTGACGTTAGGTTGTCGGTGATGACGGTAATGATGGCTTGGTTTGTGGCGGCAACGCTATGAAGATTGGCGGCCGACAATTCAGATAAGGGGATTTGGCTGTCACTCAGATACTCTTCAACCACTTGACGGTGCCAGTTCGATTGAATGTCGATAAAATTAATCGTGTGTTGATATTCGCTGAGGTTAATTTTCTCCTGCGCGACATAAGGCAATGAGAGGTCGATGCTAAAGTTGGAGCCTTTACCTACTTTGCTGTCTACCGCAATTGTGCCACCCATTAAATCTATCAGGTTATAACAAATTGCTAAGCCTAAACCTGTGCCGCCATAGCGCCGAGTTGTTGATGACTCAGCTTGCGTAAAGGGCTTAAACAGCATACTGATAACGTCGGCAGAAATGCCGATGCCGTTATCGACAATCTCAATGTTAAAGGTGACTTTTTTACTGCCAACGTCGGTCATCCTAAGCAGTATTTTAACGACCCCTTGTTGGTTGTCGTTGGCGGAAAACTTCACCGCATTACCAATTAGATTGAATAGGACTTGGCGAATACGGATAGGATCACCAATTAAATGTGTGGGCAAACTGGGGTCGATATACAGTTGCAAACTAACTTGTTGCTTGTCTGCGTTGGGGGTGATGGTATCAACCACCCCTTCGAGTAATTCATCTATAGAGAAACTGATGTGTTCAAGGGTTAATTTACCGGCTTCAATTTTACTAAAATCGAGAATGTCATTAATGATGTTGAGCAGTGAAAAAGCTGAGCTACGTATGGTTGAGGTCATCTGCCGTTGTTCATGGTTCATCTGCGTTGTTAACATCAGATCTATCATACCGATGACCCCATTCATCGGGGTGCGAATTTCATGGGACATGGTAGCCAAAAATGAGGCTTTGGCTTTAGAAGCTGCTTCAGCATTTTCTTTAGCCTCAACGAGCTCGCGCTCTGCAAGGTTGCGGGCGATGATATTTTTCTTAAATACCTCCATGGCTTTGGCCATATAGCCGACTTCATCATTGCGGCCGCTATAGACGATATCTACGTCAGTATCACCATCGGCAAGCTGCTTCATGGTGCCGCTCAGTTTAGTAATGGGGCGGGTGATGACTCGGTAAGTAAATAGGATAATACCGGCACAAAGAATCAACACCGATGCCAGGGAGGTGATCAGGACATATTGGTTAGACTGAGTGACATCATTGAGGCCGTTAAGTGAGATTGAGGCGCTGGATTCAGCCTCTTTTGACATGTCATCAAGCAACTGCTCTAGCCGCGCGAAGGTCTTATGCTCTAGCTCATCAATGGCTTGAATAGCCGTGATTTTGTTAGCAGAGTCATAACGCTGAAATACTTCAAATCCGCCGTCTCGCAGCACTTTGTAGAGCGCCTCAACATCATTAAGTTGTTCAACTTCTTTTGTACGTTGCTCAAGTGGCTTGAGCTTAGTTAAGAACTCTTCAAAGTTTTGCGCGTTTTCGACAAAGTCATTCTTTGCTTGATAGACTCCGGTAATGTACTCGGTCAGGTTTGCGACCATATCGCCAGCTTCATCAACCAGCTCTAAATAGTAGCGTACTCCCGGTAGGTCATCATTAATCACCTCGCGCAGATCCGCTTGAGAGCCAACATCGTTAATTTCGCTCTGCTTTAGCGAATCAAGTAACACCTCCAGTTTGCGCCCTGTTACCTCTGTGAGTCCCTTTACGCGTTGTTTGGCCCACTCTTCATTTTCTGGGTTATAGCGATTAAAAACCTCTGCCCGTGCGATAGTTTGGTAATCTTGAAACAGCTGCTCGATTTCTGCCACCCGTTTATCATTGTTTTTGAGGGCATTTTTAAGTTGGGCTAAATAGAGGTAGAACTCGGCTTGGTTGTTATCAAACTCTTGTTTTTCATCTACTTCGCCTAAGGAATACTCTAAAATGTTGGCATTCATGTCACCTATTTCATCAAGCATATTGATGGTGGCAATTGCCTTGGGAATTTCAAATTGACTCACTCTGCTGGTATCGGTTGAAACCCGCTGGTTCATCAGGTAATTGGAAGTAGACAAGATGATGACTAACAGGCTAATGGAGAGCATGGCGAGAATTACTTTGGTGCCGATAGAGTTGAGTGAAAGCCAAGTAGAAAACGAGCGCTGCGCCATTGAGCAAACCTTAGTTTTAATTAGTATGTATCAAGTGTAGAACAGCCATGTGGTTTTGCCTGTTTGTTGTCAAAATAAGGCCATAATTCATGGGATTATATAGACTGGTTAGCTCGCAATTTGCAGCACTACTGTGGTGAGTCCCTCAAACTGAGTTATCTGTAAAAAAGCCAAGGAACTCTACTAAGGTGATGTTATCCAAGTACCCGCAGGCCCCGTAGCCCGCAGGGGATGAAAGATCAATACGCAACGAGATGAATATGAATAGAAGAGATGTGCTAATTGGTGGCAGTGCAGCCATAGTCGCGGCGATGCTATCGCCCACAGCATTAAGTGATACCGGCGCTCGCCACAAAACGGTTGCGTTGGTCTTCGATGACTACGAAACGTTAGATCTGCATGGTCCGATTGAAATGCTCGGACACATGCGCAACAGACAGATATTGCTGGTGGGAAACCAAAGTGTTGTGCGCAGTTATCAAGGCCCTCGTGTGGTGACCGACAGACAGTTGCCAGATGTGATTCCGTGCGATCTATTTTTGATACCCGGTGGCTTAGGGACTCGCACTTTGGTTGATGATGATGAGCTGGTTGATTGGCTAGTACGCCAATGTGCAGTATCCAAAAAGGTGTTTTCAGTGTGTACTGGCAGTGCATTGTTAGCCAAAACCGCTTTGCTGAATCAAGTGAGTGCGACGACCAATAAAATGGCCTATAACTGGGTAACAAGTTTGAATAGCCAAGTGGTGTGGCAGCCGACAGCCCGCTGGGTTGATGATGGCAAGTACCTAACTTCTTCTGGGGTTTCAGCGGGTATCGATGCCGCCTTACATTACATTAAACAAACCCAAGGTGAGGCTGAAGCTCGGCGAATAGAGCAACTCACGGAATATCAATGGAACAGCGATAGTCGCCAAGATCCTTATGCTATTTCAGTATAGTCAAAATACCACTTATTAGTTTTAGCTATTTATTAGTGGATTACAATATTATCCCCAACGGCACAGATGCGAAATAATTAGCCTATCTAATTGTCGGCCGTGGGGGTAATCGTGCGAAAACTATTAATTATATTATGTTGCGTTGTTTTTGTTAGCGCCTCACTCAGTACTGAAGGTTTATTACGTTCAGTCATCGACTTAAGTGCTTTTTTACTGTTGCTCTATTTGTTGGTGGGGATGAAAGCCTCAAGTAAAGCTGATGATGTAGATAAGTGACCCACCACCGATTGCTAGCCATAACAACACACCCAGCAACAATGGTTTATGTCCGGCCTGACGCATCTTGTTCACTGTAATACCTGCACCAATAAAGAATAGGCAGACAATCAATAGTCGTTTAGCCAAGCTAAAGAGTATTTGGTAGAGCGCCTCTCCTTGTGGCAACCAATGTCCAATGGCAATCGCCACACAGTAGAATCCAATAAAATAAGGTACGGCCAAGCGCTTTTTATCACCGCCGAATAACATGGCGCTGAATAAAGCCAATGGCACTATCCATAACGCTCTGGCCAACTTCACTGTGGTGGCTGTGACCAGTGCTTCATCACCATAAGCTGCGGCTGCGCCCACAACCGATGAGGTATCATGGATAGCAATCGCGCTCCAAACCCCAAAATGATATTGGCTTAAGTCCAGCAAATGACCAATAGTTGGAAATACAAACAGAGCCACAGAGTTTAGTATAAATACGGTGGCTAACGCGATGGCGGTTTGATCGGGTTTAGCGTGTATCGCAGGGACGACCGCTGCAATGGCACTGCCGCCGCAAATCGCGGTTCCTGCCGAAATGAGGTGGCCAGTTTTACTGTCAAAATTAAGCAGCCTTGTCAGTAAAAAGCCTAGCAGTAGAGTGGCAATGATAGAGCCGACAATCAAAGGTAAGTTGGCCAAGCTGGCATTGATGGCTGACTCTAGCTGAATCCCAAATCCGAGGCCGACAATCGAATAGGCCAACAGCTTTTTGGTGATGGCGCCTAAATCCAGTTGCTTTGGTACTAGGCCTAAACTGGCTAAAGTTAATCCAAGAATGAGTGCAACAGGAGATGAGATAATTGGCAGCAAGCACACCACGGCGATGAGGCAAAATGGCCAGTAGCGTGCTTGTTTATAAAAAGGGCGGGCGTGCGCGGTCATTCAGCCATTACTCAAAGTCGTTGTCAGCTTCAACTATACAAACTGTTTGAGCTTTAATAAATTCAATTCATTTTATTTATAGATTAAATTAAATTGACTCTTTAGGCTGGTTGGGCGATCAAACGCTTTAATTGATGATGCTGCTGGCTCATTTACGCGCTGGCGGGGGACGTAGCTTGAGCGCCATAGTAGCAGATATACCGCAGCGCGACGTATCCCACAACCAAGGTGGCGATGGTTAGTTCGACAACCGCCAATAGGTTTACTTGTTGTACATATTGGGCCGCAATATTGACACTGTCCATCCACTGAGCGGTTTTAAATAGGGCCGTAGCGCCGATGACCATGGGGAAAGTAAAGGCCGCATAGCCTGGGCTGAAAGGCAATTGCAGTAGTTTGAAAAATGCGAAATAGATAATTAAGGTCATCAAAACGGCAATGCCGAATAATAGCGCGATAATTAATGGCGATGGATTGGCAGACACTGTTAGGTAGCCAGCTAATGAGAGGCTGGCGGGTGCAGCAAGAATCGCCACCGTTGGCTTAGCGGCATCGGGGATCTCATGGGTGAACATCAATCGGTAGATCATAATAGGTAACATGATGGCATAAGTTGCCATCCCAAATACCAGTGCCGCCATGGCCAGCAGGTACAAATTGGGGTTGCCTGAAAACGACACATCAGCGACCACAATGCCCACCGGCGGAACAAACCAGCTTGGCACCATATGGTGCAGCTCAAACTCGCTTACCCGATGGAATAAGAAACTGGCCAGAAAAATAATGTGTAGCGCAAGCCCTAGCAACCACAGAATGTCTCCCGCGTATGCAGAGAATTGTCCCACTGAGTTAGATACCACCATGGTTGCCATAGCAAAGGTCGGCACGACACTACCCACTACAGGATGGGCAAGATCTTGCAAAAGACTGCGTGGGTGAGCAATAAATCGGCTGGTTAGAATCAACAGCAGTACGCTGGCAATGGCAGCGCTACTCCACTGACCGTAACCGTGTAAGTCAATAAAACTCTCCCAACACCAACCTAAACTGGCAATGGCTAAGGCCAAACCTGCCATAGGCGTGGGCGCACTGAGTAACTTTCGTTTAGCGGTGTTGATCATAGTGACCTCATTGGCAAAGAATAAGTGGTGTCGTCTAGGTTTTCAGTTGGGTTTGCTGCGGCAGCAGCTTGTTTAGTGAGATTGAAAGCCTGAGTACTGGATGGGGTCACTATACAAATTGCCGGTGATTAATAAAATTCAAATCATTTTATCCATAGCATCAATTTTTCTTACTTAAGGGCAGGTAACTGGCAATAAAAAAGCTAGCCTGAGTTGGCTAGCTTTTAGCGTAGGCGTTGGCTAAATAGGTTAGCCTAACGTCGTCGTTAGCGCATGGTAACGAACTCTTCTGCGCCAGTGGGGTGAATAGCAACAACTGCATCAAAATCGGCTTTGGTGGCGCCCATTTTCATTGCGACACCAAATCCTTGCAGGATCTCATCCATGCCAAAGCCGATACCGTGGATACCGACAACCACTTCATTGTCACCGGCACAAATTAGCTTCATTTTGCATGCTTGGCGGTGGGCAGTAATGGCGGTGTACATTGAGGTGAAACCAGAGGTATATACCTTGATATTATCTTCACCATATTGGGCGATGGCTTCTGGCTCGGTTAACCCCATCGTACCAATTGCTGGGTGGCTAAATACTACTGTTGGGATCACGCTGTAATCCATCTTCGCATCTGGCATGTTGCCAAATAGGCGCTCCGACAGTAAACGGCCGGCTTTAACTGCAACTGGCGTCAACTCTACGCCACCTTCCATAATGTCGCCCACACAATAAATACCTTTAGCGGTCGTATTTTGTTGCGCATCAGTGACCACATAACCTTTAGCATTGAGCTGCACATCGGTATTTTCTAAACCAATGTTTCCGGTTGCGGGTGAGCGACCAATGGCCCAAATAAGGGTATCAACGGTGATGCTCTCGCCATTTTCTAATGTCAGCGTCAAGCTGTCATCGGCATTCTTGCTGACTGATTTTGGAATACTGTGGGTATGTAAAGTCGGGCCGTCAGTCGCCATTGCATCCATTAATGCTTCGGTGAGCATTGGGTCAAAGTTACGCAGAGGCGCATGCTTACGCACTAACAAGTGGGTTTCACTGCCTAATGCGTGTAACACACCTGCAAGTTCGACAGCGATATAGCCCGCGCCTACCACAGCAACGCGTTTGGGTTGTTCACGCAGAGCGAAGAAACCGTCAGAATCGATACCGTATTCAGCACCAGGAATATCAGGAATAGTCGGTGCGCCGCCTGTGGCGATGAGAATGTGGTCGGCTTGGTAATGTTCACCATTGACTTCAATGGTGTTGCCATCAACAAAGCGGCCGTAGCCATTGATGACGGTAACATTGTTGCTGGCAAAACCACGGCCATAGGCTTCATGAATACGACCGATATAGGCTTCACGGTTATCGACCAACGCGTTCCAATCAAACTTATTGACTGAAACATCAAAACCGTAATCTTTAGCGTAAAGGTGCATTGCTTCAGCGACATGGGCACCATACCACATGACTTTTTTCGGAACACAGCCCACATTGACACAGGTTCCACCTACGTGTTTTGCTTCAATCACTAGCACCTTAGCGCCACGCATTGCCGCGCGATTACCTGATGCGATGCCACCGCTGCCGGCGCCTAAACAGATGTAGTCAAAATGCTGAGCCATATCTTTCTCCAAAGTTTTGCATTGATGCAGATGCTGGTCATTGTAGGGGCAATTAAATTTGCAAACCAGCTTTCGATATAGCTAAGACCCGTTTATTGAGTTTTGTATTGCAAGTTAACGTCGATATTGGCAACGGCTATGGTCGCTTGGTTTTGGTCCCGTGTCGCCACACTGCAAACATTGCCACTCTTGCTGACGCACGGCGAGCTCCTCAGCATGATGACTAAATTGCTGGCGTCTTTGACTGTTTAGTTGTTTTTCTAATCCTTGCATACGTTTATCGAGCCAGCGACAACTGGGGTTATCGGCTACGTTTGGGCGGCGTTTGTTCAAGCGGCGATCGGCTTTTGAATGTTTAGTCGAGTGTCGGGGCTGAACTCGTTGAGGTTGGCTGCTTACCGTAGGCGTGTATTGTAACGCCACGTCGGCTTTTTCTGGCATGGCAATGGGGTTGCCGTGACTATCGAGCACACTGCCTAACGGCAGGTGTGATTGCGTTTCATTGGCGCTTACTTGACTGAGCGTTATCCAAACTAACAGACAGAAACTGCCCCAACACCAATAGGGACGTAGGTTGACTGACATAGGCCATTCCTTGTGCACAATTGAAAGCGTTCCTTCGCTTTAATAGCTAGTAAATGTAGTCAACGATTGTCCCATTGGCAAAGTGTTGCCTGAGTTTAACTCAAACGCTTAGGCTTAGTTGAGTTGACTCATAGGCTTAGAAGGTAAAGCTCAGGTGAATACCAGCATAAGTTTCATCAAGGTTGTCTACTTCTTGACCCATTTCACGCTTGATGTCGTCTTGCGCGATGGTGTGGCTGATGTGACCTGAAAGCATGATTTGCTCACTAAGGGCAAATTCAGCTTCTACACCCAGCTGAAAGTGATTGGGGCCGTTATGATCTTCTGTGGCGTATTGAAAATCGAATGCTTGAGTGACATAGGGGGTCACGGTTAGGCGCTGTGTTAGCTCCCAGCTACTGTGTAAGCTGGCTTCAACAAAGTAGCCACCGGCTTCGGTTGAATAGGTGTATGCAACCGAGGGGGTAAGCCAGCTGATGCCGGTATAAGCGAGGTCTGCAAATATCTCATTGTCGAATTCACGTTCATCGGCATAAACCTCAATCCGCTGATAGCCCACAGTGGCTTCTATGCTGTCACCAATATCAAAACCATATTCAATACCAAAGTTCCACTCAGTGTAGTTGTCTGTATCACCACGCCCCACCGTAGCGTACAGATTGATATTGTCATACTGAATAGCGGCGGTTCCCCAGTAGATGCCCCCATTTTCGAGGTTGTTACGCCCTTCGGAAATATATTTTGAGTCCCAACCAAGATCGAGCAGTATTTGCACATCTTGGCTGTCGTTGTGGGCAATGAGATTTTTGCTGTGGGCATCGTCCACATTGGCACTAGTGGTTTGGGCGTAAGCCTGAGTGCCGGTGAGCATGAGCGCAGTGGCTAAGGTGGCATTAATTAGTCTAGACATAGAAAGACTCTAATTTAGGTGATTGGCGAAAGATTCACTGTCATCTTAAAGCGCTATTCGCGACTGTAAATGATAATGGGTTGTATTTGCGAACAACTTATCAATACCTCAAATGTAAATTATGTGTAAATTATTTTCTTGAGCATGATCAAGGTTTTTTATGCAATAGGCTGTTAGACGTGCGCTAGGTTGTTGTTAGTGGCAGATTTAACTTGAATCTAGCCGCGTGCGCCCATATCTCATCAATTAACACAATGATTTTGAGGCCAAGACATGAGTAACCCTTTGCTACGCGGTACCGAGTTGCCACTTTTTTCTGAAATTAAACCTGAGCATATCCAAGCCGCAGTAGAACAGGGGATAGCTGATTGTCGGCAAAAAATTGATCAACTATTAAGTAATGATAGTGGATTCACCTGGGATAACCTCATTGCGCCGCTAGAACAAGTTGATGACCAGTTGAGCCAGATTTGGTCGCCTATTTCCCACATGAATTCGGTGCTCAGTACCGATGAGTGGCGCGCAGCACATGATGCCTGCTTACCGCTATTATCTGAATACGGCACCTATGTCGGCCAACACCAAGGTTTATATCAAGCGTATAAGCAGATCCATCAATCTGAGCAGTTTGCCGCATTGAGCCAAGCTCAGCAGCAGGTGATCAGCCAGAGTTTACGTGATTTTGAGCTTTCAGGTATTGGATTGAATGATGAGGGTAAACAAGAATATGGAAAACTGGTTAAACGTTTATCTGAACTAACCAGTGGTTTTTCAAATCAATTGCTTGATGCCACCCATGCATGGCAAAAATTAGTGACCGATGAAGGGCAGTTAGCAGGATTACCAGAGTCTGCGATTGCAGCTGCTAAAGCTATGGCAAGCGCTAAAGAGCAACAAGGCTGGCTGTTTACCTTAGACATTCCTTCATACCTACCGGTGATGACCTACAGTGATAACCGCGAGCTGCGTGAAGAATGTTATCGCGCGTTTGTGACCAGAGCTTCTGATCAAGGCCCAAATGCCGGTGAGTTTGATAACAGTCCACTTATGGATGAAATCGTCGCGTTACGCCATCAGCTTGCTCAGCTACTTGGTTTCGACAGCTTTGCTGACAAATCATTGGCAACCAAGATGGCTGAAAGCCCAGAACAAGTGATTGAGTTCCTCAATGAACTGGCGTCGCAGTCTAAAACTCAAGCACAAAACGAATTAGCTACGTTAACTGCATTTGCTAAAGAGCATTTTAACGTAACTGAGCTAGCCCCTTGGGATTTGAGCTACTATGCCGAAAAGCTCAAGCAGCATAAATATGAGATTTCACAGGAAACCTTACGCCCGTATTTCCCTGAAGATAGGGTGTTGTCTGGATTGTTTTATACCGTATCGCAGCTATTTGGTTTGCGAATAGAAGAGCGACAAGGTGTTGATACATGGCATAAAGATGTGCGCTTTTTCGACATTTTCGATGCAGAAGATTGCCATCGTGGCAGCTTTTTCCTCGATCTATACGCCAGAGAAGGTAAGCGTGGTGGCGCATGGATGGATGATTGCCGCGCACGACGTTTGACTGCCAATGGCTTGCAAAAACCTGTGGCTTATCTCACCTGTAATTTCAATGCACCGGTTGATGGTAAGCCAGCGCTATTTACCCATGATGAAGTCACGACGTTGTTCCATGAATTTGGTCATGGTATCCACCATATGTTGACCAAGATTGATGTGGGTGGTGTTTCTGGCATTAATGGTGTGCCTTGGGATGCAGTCGAGTTACCTAGTCAGTTCCTTGAGAATTGGTGTTACGAAGAGCAAGCGTTGGCAGAGATATCTGGCCATTTTGAAACCGGTGAACCACTTCCTAAAGCCCTGCTAGATAAGATGCTGGCGGCAAAGAACTTCCAGTCAGGCATGATGATGTTACGTCAATTGGAGTTTTCACTATTCGATTTTCGCCTGCATCACGAGTTTGATGCCGATAAGGGCGCGAATGTGCAGCAAAAGCTTGATGAAGTTAGACAGCAAGTGGCAGTGGTAAAAGCCGCAGACTTTAATCGCTTTCAACACAGCTTTGCTCATATTTTTGCTGGTGGTTATGCAGCGGGTTACTACAGCTATAAGTGGGCTGAAGTATTATCTGCTGATGCGTTCTCACGGTTTGAAGAAGAGGGTATTTTCAACCGTGAAACGGGCCGCAGTTTCCTAGAAAACATTCTTGAGATGGGCGGCAGTGAGTCACCTATGGTGCTGTTTAAACGTTTCCGTGGCCGCGAGCCAAAAATTGATGCGCTACTGCGACACAGCGGAATAGAGCAGTAATTACGGCGGTACTATTTAAAAGGGAAAGTGAAAGCTTTCCCTTTTTTATTGCGCGACTGGTCACCTACTGTAATGATTTTTTGTGACTTGTGATCTGGTAAGACCTCTGATAGCCTTTTCGGCCTTACAAACAAGGGAAAGTGGTAAATGAATCTCTATTTTAGGTTGATATGGTTAATGGTTTGGCGGGTACGTCATTGTAAAAAAATCGATTTCTTGGGGACGAGTCATATCGATTTTCGCGCGCTACCGCTCGATTGTGATATCAACTTGCACATGACTAATTCGCGTTATCCGGCGCTGATGGATTTAGCGCGAACCTATATGTTAGCTGAAATGGGACTGCTTAAGCGCTTTTTAGCTTTGAAGTGGTTTCCGATCGTTAATGCGGCAGAGTTTACTTACATTCGCGATATTAAGCCCTTTGTTAAGTTTGAAATTGAATCTAAGCTGGTGGGTTGGGACGAGAAGTACTTTTACATTGAGCAGCGTTTTGTCAGTGCAAAAGGCCTGCATTGCATTGTCCATGTTCGTGGGGTATTTGTGTGTAAAGGTAAGCAAGTGCCTATTAGTCATATTGTTAAAGAGGCCGGTTTTACTGGCCCCGAGCCAGAACTGCCGCCTGAAGTGCAAAAGTGGATTGCATTTTTGCAATTGAAAAAAGAGCGCAATATCTAGTTTAGCACTACACAAAGCCATTAGCGGATCGGTCGATATCCCGCTGAGGCTTTGTCTTTAGCCACACTGACTTCGTCAAATACCTGGGTAAAAGCGCCGCGGGCCATAGCTTGATGTAAATAGCGGTTAATTTCTTGGTATTGGTAGAGTTTTACATGGTGCTTTGCTTCTACTAAGCAAGGAATCAGCCCGCAATCTGCCAAACTAAACCGGTCACCACAAAGCCAATGTTGTTGGCTCAATTGACTATCAAGCTGATCAAGCAACAGGGCCAAACGTTTATTCAGACTGAGTAGCTTAATTTCATCCAATGTAGCCTGCTTTGCACATTCTATTTGATAGAGTATGTCATTAAAATCATGATCAACCAGGCGATCGAAGCGTCTGATCTCTAACGCTTGCTGTGGCTGTAAACTGATAAGTTGTGTGCCTTGGTTTAGTTGCTGATCTAAGTATTCAATAATAATGCTGGCTTCGTGTATATGCGTGCCTTCAGCAGTTTGTAGCAGAGGCAATTTACCTAAAGGGCTTAAGGTTAGAAATTGTTGCCGAGATAAAGGGTCGTCTAAATGTACAATGCGGGCATAAAAATTGGCCTGCTTTTCATATAAAGCCAGCAATACCTTTTGGCTGTAGCGAGACAAGGGATGGTAAAATAGCTCCATCTTAACTGCCTCCTTTGTTTAACTAGAGTCTTAATTTTAGCCCCAAAGTCGGCCTATTGCAGAGAAAAGTAGTCAATTTTATTCTTATGGATTGGCAAACTGTTGCTGCAGCAAATTGAGTAATGCAGCGACTCTTGGCGGCAGCTGATCTTGATATGGATGTGATGCAAAAAAGCCTTTATTACCAAGATGATAATCTGGCAATAGTCGCACTAGCTCACCGCTAGCTAATGCATCACTGACGAGGTGCTCTTCTAGCATGCCTATGCCGACACCACTAATAACCAGTTCCATCGTCCCGTTTAGCGTATTGCAGCAGGCAAAGGGAGTGATGGCCACGCCGAAGCGCTCTTTGTCGCTATTATCTAGCTGCAACTTGATGGGTAATTGATTGCCACTATGCAGTACCCAGCGGTGTTCGCCTAAACTATCGGGGTGCAAAGGAGTGCCTTGCTTCGCGGTGTATTTGGGACTGGCAACAATGTACTCGTCATACTGGGCAATTTTGACACTGGTGAGGCGAGTATCGTTAAGTGGTTGTGCCGAAATAGCCAAATCAATCTTATGTTCAATCAGGTCTCGTTGATTGTCGTCAAGTTGCAAGTTGAGGTGTAGATGCGGGTACTGTCGATGAAAATCAGTGAGGATTGGAATTAAGCAGCGCTCGCCAAAGGCCACCGGAGCGGTGAGTTTAATACTGCCCCTTAGCTGGTCATCTGCGGGAATAAGGGCGCTATCAGCTTGGTTTGCTAAGTGCAGTAGCTCGGCGCAATAGAAATAGAACGCTTGGCCTTCGGTTGTTAGGCTAATCTTGCGAGTGGTGCGGTGTAACAGACTCGTCCCACATCGCTGCTCTAAGCGTTTTAGGTGTTGGCTGACCATTGAGCGGCTAATTGCCAGACTATCCGCTGCCGCAGTTAAAGAACCATGTTTTACCACACTGGCAAAAACCAGCATGCGATACAGTTGCCCCGCGTCCATGTGATACCTCAATTGGTTATCAGAACTAACAGATTAACTATATTACTTGTTTATTAATTACTCAAATTTAATGGTTGGCGAAGCAAAAACCGCTAGTTAAACCGGGTAACACTTTTATAATGGGCTGACTAATTTATGATTGAGGGCCATCTAATATGACCGCCGAATCTTTTGCAACTATCTACCAGCGTGCTTGTGAGCGTAAAGGGGGCGAGGAGCAATTACAGTTACTATTAGCACAATGGCAAACGCCATTGGCCTTGGCTGAGTTATCTGATGCTGAGCTGTTGTCGCAGATGAGCAAAAAG
This sequence comes from Shewanella sp. Scap07, assembly GCF_013394145.1. Classification (NCBI taxonomy): domain Bacteria; kingdom Pseudomonadati; phylum Pseudomonadota; class Gammaproteobacteria; order Alteromonadales; family Shewanellaceae; genus Shewanella; species Shewanella sp. Scap07. Next base: position 4,915,237 of record NZ_CP041329.1, on the reverse strand, counting down.
GTATTTCAAAGTGGATTTGTATGGCGGGTTGTCGACAATAAGTGGCCAGCGTATCAGCAAGCTTTTTTCGATTTTGAACCCCACAAAGTGTTGATGTTGTCGCCAGATCAGATTCAACAGCGTGCAGAAGATGTAAAACTAATCCGCCACTTTAAAAAGACGCAAGCCATCTATGACAATGCGTTGATGGTGCATGAACTTGCTATCGAGCATGGCAGCTTCGGCAAGTTTTTATCGCAATGGCCGCAGGAGGATATGGTTGGGCTTTGGCAAACCTTAAAGCGCAAAGGCCAGCGACTTGGCGGCAATACTGGCCCTTATTTTCTGCGAGCAGTGGGTAAAGATACCTTCTTACTTACCCAAGATATCCAAGCCTATTTCAAGGCTCATAAGTTGGTTGATGCTGGGTTTACTTCTAAACGAGGACTGCAGCAAGTCCAGCAAACGTTTAACCATTGGCAGCAACAGTCAAATCGAAGCTTCAATGACATCAGTCGAATTTTGGCGCTCAGCGTGGGTGACAACCGTTTATAGTGGCCATATCTTATCTCTGAAGTGTCGATTGCTAGCCGTAAAAGATAATTACACTTTTATCGCAACAAATTGCCAACTTTTATCATAGTTGTGACAATAAATTCATCCTAATCAACTATATTAATGCTAATGTAGCGTAATATGTTGATTGGATTGCAAAGTGCAGTCTAGTGATAGGTGACCCGAATACGGGTACAGCATGGGCAGTGAGCGCAGCGTGTTGATGACCTGATGTTAAAATTAAGTTTGCAGCGGAAAGTGTGACATTCAGTAAAGGGTTGCGAGTGGCAAGATTAGCAGTTGTTTACAAGTGTGTAACTTTCACTGTAGCACTGATCATTAGTTAACCGACGGTTAACATAACATCATGATTTATCCCATTTATTTGCACAAACTTACAATTTAACTCGCCTGTTTTGCTTGTTGGTTTCGGTAACTTGTGAGATAACAGCACGTTCAAATATTACCCATATATATTATGTTTTTAATCCACTTGAACTGGATAAATTATCTACGTTTCAGGTGGGTTGGTTAATGATAAGTAAAGATCAGGAGTGCTCATGCGGCAAATAGTTAAAATTGCCTCGATAATCAGTGTGGCGTTATGGATGACTGCTTGTGGGCAGAAGGATGAACAAGGGCAAGGTCAAGCACAGCAAGGGCCGAATAGTGTCGAGGTGGGAGTATTAACCATCAGCGCACAATCGCAAGCCATTGAAATAGAGCTTCCTGGTCGTAGTAAAGCGTTTTTAGAAGCTGAAGTTCGACCACAAGCGACCGGCATCATCACTGCGCGTACCTTTGTAGAAGGTGGCGTGGTTGAAGAAGGGCAGTCTTTGTACAAGATTGACTCAGCCACTTATGAAGCTGCGCTGAAAAGTGCTGAAGCAGACCTTGCTCGTGCTGAAGCCTCGTTAGTATCAGCTAAAGCGAAAGCTTTACGCTTTAAAGAATTGATTAAAACCGACGCCATTAGTCAGCAAGATTTTGATGAAGCTGACGCGCTGTATAAAGAAGCCCAAGCGAATGTCGTTGTGGCTAAAGCTGCGATTCATACTGCCAAAATCAACTTGGTATACACCGATGTAAACGCACCAATTTCCGGTCGTATTGGTAAATCATCAGTGACAGCAGGTGCATTGGTGACAGCCAATCAAGCTGACACGCTAGCTAAAATTCAACAACTTGACCCAATTAACATTGATATCGCTCAGTCGAGTGCTCAGTTGTTACGCCTGAAGGCAAAATTGAAGCAAGGTTCGTTGCAGGCGGCTGAGAATGCTGATGTATCGCTGATTTTGGAAGATGGTACGCATTACGATCACATCGGTTCTTTGCAGTTCTCTGAAGTGAGTGTGGATGAAAACACCGGTTCAGTGACATTACGTGCAGAATTCCCTAATCCAGAAGGTGTGTTATTGCCTGGTATGTATGTGCGTGCGGTATTAAATGCTGGTACCGATCCTCAAGCGATTATGGTGCCGCAGCGAGCGATTACCCGTAACACTAAAGGTCAGGCAGTCGCCATGTTGGTTAACGCTGACAATAAAGTGGAATCACGCATTATCACCACGGCTGAAGTGATTGATAACCAGTGGCGAGTGGTTGATGGTCTTGCAACTGGCGATAAACTGATCGTTGAAGGCTTACAAAAAATTCGTCCTGGCGCGCCAGTATCGGCTAAAGAAGTTGATATGAATAAGTCAGAAACTTCGCAACAGAAATAGGGTTAAGTTATGGCACGTTTTTTCATCGATCGCCCTATTTTTGCTTGGGTGATCGCCATTTTGGTGATGTTAGCGGGTGTGCTATCGATTTCCAAATTACCGGTTTCGCAATACCCTAGTATTGCGCCACCTTCGGTGGTTATTCAGGCGGTGTACCCTGGTGCATCGGCTAAAACCATGGAAGATACGGTTACTCAGGTGATCGAGCAACGTATGACAGGTTTAGACCATCTACGTTATATCTCTTCCACCAGTGATAGTTTTGGTAATGCGCAAATTACCCTAACGTTTAACGCTGAAGCCGATCCAGATATTGCCCAGGTTCAAGTGCAGAATAAACTGCAATTAGCCATGCCTTTGCTACCGCAAGAAGTGCAAGCCCAAGGGGTAAACGTTTCTAAGTCGGGTGCGGGTTTCTTGATGGTACTGGGTTTTGTATCGCAAGATGGCTCGTTAGAAAAGAATGATATTTCTGACTATGTAGGTTCAAACGTTCAAGAACCGCTAAGCCGTGTGGCTGGTGTGGGCTCGATTCAATTGTTTGGTGCTCAATACGCGATGCGTATATGGGTTGACCCAATGAAATTGACTCAATACAACCTCACTACACAAGATATCATCGGCTCAATTCAAGAACAGAATGCGCAGGTTTCTGCTGGTCAATTAGGTGGTGCGCCATCGGTTGCAGGCCAAGAGCTTAATGCGACTGTATCTGCCCAAAGTCGTCTCACGACAGCGGAAGAGTTCCAAAAGATTATCATTAAGTCTGATCCATCAGGCGCTAAGGTATTCTTAGAAGATGTGGCTCGTGTTGAGCTAGGTGCTGAAAGTTATGATGTTGAGTCATACTACAATGGTCTGCCAGCGGCGGGTATTGGTATTCAGCTTGCTACTGGCGCCAACGCTTTGGCAACCGCAGGCTTAGTACGAGAAAAGATTGAAGAGTTAAAGCCTTTCTTCCCTGAAGGGATGGAAGTGGTTTATCCCTACGATACTACGCCATTTGTTGAGAACTCGATTGAAGGTGTTGTCCATACCTTACTAGAAGCCGTGGTATTGGTTTTCTTGATCATGTTCTTATTCTTGCAGAACTTCCGCGCCACCTTGATTCCAACTATTGCGATTCCTGTGGTATTGCTCGGTACATTTGCCGTGCTGTCAGCGCTAGGTTTCTCAATCAACACTTTGACCATGTTCGCTATGGTTCTGGCCATCGGTCTGTTAGTTGATGATGCCATCGTAGTGGTGGAGAACGTTGAGCGGGTCATGCAAGAAGAGGGCTTGAGCCCTATCGAGGCGACCAAGCAATCCATGGATCAGATCACTGGGGCATTGGTGGGTATTGGTTTAACCTTGTCTGCCGTGTTTGTTCCTATGGCATTTATGTCAGGGTCAACCGGGGTGATTTATCGTCAGTTCTCGGTGACGATTGTGACCGCAATGGCGTTGTCAGTGATGGTTGCAATTATTCTGACACCAGCACTGTGTGCCACCATGCTTAAGCCGATTAAAAAGGGTGCCAGTCATGCTAAAACCGGCTTCTTTGGCTGGTTTAACCGTAGCTTTGACAACTTAACTGCTCGTTATGAAGCGAACGTCGCTAAGATGATCAAGCGTACCGGTCGAGTGATGTTGGTGTACTTGGCAATTTCAGTTGCCGTTGCCTGGGTGTTTATGCGTATGCCTACTGCATTCTTGCCAGACGAAGACCAAGGTATCTTGTTTACTCAGGCGATTTTGCCGGTGAACTCAACCCAAGAAAGCACCAAAGAAGTGATGGAAAAAGTCACTGACTTTTATCTGAACCAAGAAGGCGACAATGTTAAGTCGGTCTTCAGTGTTTCGGGCTTTAGTTTCGCGGGTAGCGGTCAAAACATGGGTATCGCATTCGTTGGCTTAAAAGATTGGTCGGAGCGTAAAGGCGAAGGCCAAGATGTGCAGTCTGTTGCTGGGCGTGCCATGGGCATGTTCATGCAGATGAAAGAAGCCTTTGTATTTGCTTTCGTTCCGCCAGCAGTGATTGAACTTGGTACCGCTAACGGTTTTGATTTGTATCTGCAGGACCGTAGTGGTCAAGGCCATGAAAAGCTGATTGAAGCCCGTAACATGTTGCTTGGTATGGCGTCGCAAAATCCCAACTTAGTTGGCGTGCGACCTAATGGCCAAGAAGATGCACCTATGTATCAAATTCATGTCGATCACGCCAAATTGCGTGCCCTTAGTGTGGACATTGATGCCGTAAATAGCGTCATTGGTACCGCTTGGGGTGGCAGCTATGTTAACGATTTCATCGACCGTGGCCGTGTTAAGAAGGTTTACGTTCAAGGTGAAGCGCAATATCGTATGCAGCCAGAAGACTTAGACACTTGGTATGTGCGTAATGCACAAGGCGAAATGGTGGCATTCTCAGCCTTTGCTACAGGGTCGTGGGAGTTTGGTTCACCTCGTCTAGAACGTTTTAACGGCTTACCGGCGGTGAACATTCAAGGTGGTACAGTCCAAGGTTATAGTACCGGTGCAGCCATGGCTGACATTGAAGCTATGGTGCAACAGCTACCACCTGGTTTTGGCGTTGAGTGGAACGGGCTATCTTATGAAGAACGTTTATCAGGTAACCAAGCACCATTGCTATATGCACTGTCGATTATTGTGGTGTTCTTAGTACTTGCGGCTCTTTATGAAAGCTGGTCTGTGCCTTTTGCGGTCGTACTGGTAGTGCCATTAGGGATTATTGGTTCATTGATAGCGATGAATGCCCGCGGGTTACCTAACGACGTATTCTTCCAAGTGAGCTTGCTAGCTACCGTGGGTCTGGCAACTAAGAACGCGATTTTGATTGTAGAATTTGCTAAAGAATACTATGAAAAAGGCGCGACTTTGGTTGATGCAACCTTGCACGCGGTTCGAGTACGTTTACGTCCTATTATCATGACCTCACTCGCTTTCGGTCTCGGTGTTGTACCGTTAGCCATTAGCTCGGGTGTAGGCTCTGGTAGCCAAAACGCGATTGGTACGGGTGTACTTGGCGGTATGATGAGCTCGACCTTCTTAGGTATTTTCTTTATCCCAATCTTCTTTGTTGTGGTAGAGCGGATATTTAGTAAGCGCGAACGTCAAGAAGCCAAAGCGGCAAAACAAGCCCGCTCGACTAGCACTGACTAAGTCGTGTTAACTCGATAAAAAAGCCCAGCTTAGCTGGGCTTTTTTGTGCCTGACGTGACTAGCTTATACCAATCAGTATAAACATTTAGTCACTCAGCGAGAATTTAGCGGTTCTGAGGTAAGGCAACGAGTGAAGAGCATAGTTGTTCTACGGTTAAACTCGTTAACACAGCATCAGAACCGCTAAAACTCGCCATTCTGGCGCGTTTTAGGCTGCCTACTTCTGCGTTGAATAATTTCACAAGGGAACAACCATTGTTTCAATCATTCTCCTTGAATTAGTTTGCCCAAAGCGCGCTGAGTAGATCAATTTCTTATACTGATTGGTATTATTGCAATTGTCACCTTGCTGCTTGCATACTCATGCTATCGCCTCAAAAGCTGTTTTAGTTACAAGGACAGATGTCACTGTGCAATCAACCAAACCCGCGCGCATAATTTTCCTGCTGAGTATGCTGTTATCTGCCATGGCTTTGTTGGCCGTTGTGGTAACAGTGCCTTATTTTGGTAAGGCGACGGCAACTAGAGGCCTAGCGGTTTATCTATTGGTGTACACTTTGCTGCCCATGGTGACTGTTTGGTTGCTTTGGCTTCGTCCACGTTTCGGCCTCGGTTTAAGCTTAATTTGGGCTGCATTGCTCAGTGTACGCGCGATTGGAGGCAGTAGTGCAATGATGTTGGGAGCACCGCTTTCGCTGGGGATTCCTGTAGGGGACTTCTCTGAAGGCACAGGCTGGTTGATTGACCCACTGTTTATCGGGATTAGCTCAATCAGTGCAGTCGCTTTAGTGCAGCTACGCAAGCGTGCTAGATAATAAAAAAGGCATCAAATATGATGCCTTTTAGGGTGAATTCTAAAGAGGATATCTACGGCGTGTAGTAAGTTGCCGCGCCGGGTCCAACTGGCAAGCCAAATACAAATACCCACAGGAAGAAGAAGCAGGTCCAGCCAATAAAGAACACAATAGAATACGGCAACATGGTTGCCACTAACGTTCCTATGCCCAAATTCTTCTTATATTGCGATGCAACCGCGAGAATCAAACCAAAGTAACTCATCATGGGGGTAATAAGGTTAGTTACTGAATCACCAATACGATAGGCTGCTTGAATGGTCTCAGGCGCATAACCTACTAGCATCAACATAGGTACAAAGATAGGGGCTGTCACCGCCCACTGCGCCGAGGCGCTACCTAGCATTAAGTTGATAAAGCCACACATCATAATGAACAATACAAACACCAATGGACCGGTTAGGCCAATGGCATTGAGTGCGTCTGCACCGGTTACCGCCAATACGGCACCTAGGTTAGTCCATTTGAAGAACGCGACAAATTGTGAGGCAAAGAATACCAGTACGATGTACATCCCCATGGTGCTCATGCTGTGAGACATGGCATCGATGACATCTTTATCCTTTTTCATGGTACCGACGACTTTACCGTAGACTAGGCCTGGAATGGCAAAACAGATAAAGATGAAGGCCACAATCCCTTTAAGGAATGGCGAGCCTGCAACTAAGCCCGTGTCTGGGTTACGCAGCGGAGCGCCTTCTGGAATAATGGTTAGAGCCAGCACACCACCTAACAATAGAATTGATAGACCAGCGGCTTTCAGGCCGCGTTTTTCTTGTGCGGTCACGCCATCCATTTTTTGCTCATCAAGATTAATTGATGCTTCAGAGGCGTCGTATTTACCTAGTTTAGGTTCAACAATCTTCTCTGTAACGATGGCGCCTAATGTGGTGATTAAGAACGTAGAGACAAACATGAAATACCAGTTCACCTCAGGACCCACGAGATAATCAGGGTCAATCATTTGTGCGGCAGCTTCAGTAATCCCCGATAACAATGGGTCTACTGTGCCTAATAGTAGGTTAGCACTATAGCCCCCTGATACCCCGGCAAATGCCGCAGCTAGACCCGCTAGCGGGTGTCGGCCTAATGAGTGGAAGATCATCGCAGCCATCGGGATGAGTACTACATACCCAAGTTCTGAAGCGGTGTTAGACACGATACCAGCAAACACAATAGTTAAGGTTACTAAGCGTTTTGAAGCGCCCATAACCAGTGTACGCATAGCCGCTGAAAGTAAACCAGAACGTTCAGCAATACCGACACCTAGTAAAGCGACCAATACCGTACCTAGTGGTGTGAACCCGGTAAAGTTAGTGACCAGGTTTGATACGATCATCCGCAAACCTTCGGCATTCATCAGGCTGACGACATGAATCATACCGTCGGCACTGCGGCCAGAGGCACCTTCGGGTCGGGGATCGATAACTGTGAGTTCAAAATAACCGGCGATGCCACTGATTGCGATAACCGCAAGACAGAACATGGCAAATAGCGTGATGGGATGTGGTAACAGGTTACCCAATCGTTCTACAACATTAAGAAAACGTACAAATGCACCACTCTGGGCGATCTGTTCAGGTTTGGTGTTTGGCGGGGAGCCGCTGTCACACTTGTTTGCACTCATACCATATCCTTCAAATTTTGTGGGTATCTTCTGTACCCTAAATATCGTTTTTTTCGGCGAAAATACTCGGTAATTTCGAGTAGACCGGCCATAGTGGCGTAGAAGTTTTAATTGAAACTTAAAAACTGGTCAATATTGCTGTTATTAACAGCAGAGGGAGCATTATAAAGGACAAAAAAAAAGGATCCACAGTGAGATCGGCAAGTCGGCGCCGCAATTGAATATTCCGGCCCAGGTAATGTAGAATTTGAGCCAAAAAAAAGGAACCGCTAAGGGTTCCGAAAGGGTATTTGGGATTGAACTTTTAACCTTGCGCCATGTTGGGATTGATCATGGTGGTCTCGCTTGGTTAAGTTGATATTACGCCTTGATGTCTGTACCTAAGCTGAACCAAGTTTGCAGTTATTAATTTTCCATTTAGCTAGGTAAAGCTCATGAAATTTAAGCAAAAAAAAGGAACCGCAATGGGTTCCGAAGGGATATTTGGATTGAACTTTTAACCTTGCGCCATGTTGGGATTGAGCATGGTAGCCTCGCTTGGTTGAGTTAATATTACGCCATAATATCTGTACCTAAGCTGAATCAAATTTGTGCAGTGAAAACTTGTATTGCCGTAGATGAGATTAATGAAATTTGGGCAAAAAAAAGGAACCGCAATGGGTTCCGAAGGGATGTTTGGGATTGAACATTTCACCGCACGCCATGTTGGGGTTAACCATGGTGGTCTCGCTTGGTTGAGTTAATAATACGTGTTTATGTCTGTACCTAAGCTGAACAAATATCGAGCGGTAACAAGGCTGGTTTGGCTGCTGAAATTGGGACAAAAAAAAGCCTCTTATGCAATAAGAGGCTAAACGGGAATATTCACAAGCTTCCTTTAAAAGGATGGCGTAATTATAGGCTGTGCTTACTTAAGGCTAACTGAAACTAAACTTGAAAAAGGCTAAATTGCCGATTAGTGCGATCAAGATCTCACTATTGCGGGCTTTTAATGAAGCTTTGACGGCATAGCCACTCAATCAAGCCGAGATATCTGTCATGGTGATTAAAAACTGTCACTACATAAAGGGATGAAGAATCCATACAAAACAGGTTGTTACTGAAATATTAGCGTACAAGGGATTAAGAATATTTGTTGTTATAGCCAGTTGAGTAATGATTACCCCTGTAGCCTTGGAATTGATGTATCAATCTTTACCTTAAAGGCTTTTTATGGCCGTTGAGAGTGAAAAAGGCGTATTTAGTAACCAACAATAATTTTGGCTAATATTGTATAAATAGCTGGAATTGTTAGACAAAATAGGTAATGTTAGGGGGTTATAGCGAGTGTAGTGTGCCGTTAAAACAATAATAAGGACGTATGATGGAAGGGTTACTGTTAGCTTTGGCGCTGGTCGCAATTGTGGCTTACCTTTGGTATGTGAGTCTGATCAAGAAGCGCAATACCACCAGGGAAGCCTTGTCAGGCATTGATGTGCAGCTAAAAAAGCGCGCCAACCTAGTGCCTAATATTCTTAAAATCGCCCAAAAGTTCATGGACCATGAACAGAGCCTACTCTCCGAAATTACTGCGCTGCGCACGCAAGTGGCGGGGGGGTACGACCAACAAGATCCGCAAGCGATTAGTCAACACTTAGCCGCTGCTGAGCAACTTAATCAGAAAATGGCACAACTGATGGTTAATGTTGAGAATTACCCTGAGTTAAAGTCAGACAATACCATGTTGCAAGCCATGCAAACCTACAATGAGGTTGAAGCGCATATCTCCGCTGCAAGACGTTTTTATAATGCAGCGGTTACTGAACTCAACAATGCCGTGGAGATATTTCCAGGTTCAATTATTGCCGCAATGGCTAGCGTGAAGGTGATGCCGTTTTATCAGGCTGATGAGGCAGCAAAACAAAGTGTTGATGCCAGTGATTATTTAAAGTAACCACCAACAGCCAAAGTCAGTCGTAAGTTATGATGTTGAAACAAGGATTGTCGCGGTATGAACCTGTTTAGCTTTTTGTTTGGTGCGCCAATTAAGGCACAACGAGAAACGGGCAAACTCAGTGGCGAGAGCGATGAAATTGCGGCGTTAACCCAATACTATCAACAAGAAATCGCTCCCCATACGCGCCAATTTGAAAACCGTCGAGTTGCTTGCCTGAAATCACTTCGACAAAGAATCTATGCCAGCATTGGCATGTACGCGATGTTGGCAGTCGCCATCACTTTATTTGCCACACGGCAGTGGAGTGACATGATGTTCTTGGTCTATATCGCGATATTGCTACCCTTTATATGGTGGTGTTCTCGGCCTGTTAGCCAGTTCCGGCTTGCGGTTAAAACCACTATTTTCCCCAAAATTTTTCGATACTTTGGTCACGATTTTATTTATAGCCAAAGTCACTCCATGAGCTTAAGTGCCCTAAAGCGATCAAAGTTGCTTCCTAGTTACGATGACGCCGATTTTGATGACTATGTACAGGGCACTCACAAAGGCGTCGAAATCGCCATCAACGAACTGCATCTGACTATTGATGTCAAACGCGATAAGCGGACTGAAAAACAAACCGTGTTTAATGGTGTGATGGTGCAACTTAGCAGTCACAAAGCATTCAGTGGTCATACTGTGGTGGTAAAGAGTCGTGGTGGCTTAATTAATTTCTTATCAGCATCTTTCAAGCGTTTGTCACGGGTTAAGCTCGAAGACCCTCGGTTTGAACAGCAATTTGATGTGTTTTCTTCTGACCAAATAGAGGCACGCTATCTTCTGACCGTCGTTTTTATGGAGCGCTTATTACAACTGGCTGACTGTTTTGGTGGCAAGATCCAATGTGCGTTTTATGAAGACAAGTTATTGATCATGTTAGCGTGTAACAAAAACCGCTTTGAGCTTGGCTCGATATTTCAAGGCGCCACATTTGAATATGAATTTAGTCAAATAAACCGCGAGATGAAGCAGCTGTTTGCTATGATTGAAGTACTGAAACTCGATCAATACACGGGATTATAGTGAAACATTGGCCGCATTATTGTGTGATAGCTTTAATCTGCATCGCAGCGCCTTGGTGGGTGTGTGCCAATGATAAACCGCATTACAAAGCCAAATATTCTCAGCAAGGCATACTTAATAATGCCAGTGTCGATGCTAGCCTCGACGAAAATCAGGTTAAGGTTTACCAGTATACCCAAGACAATGGCGTAGTGATGTTTGCCGATCATGCGCCGAGTCAGTCAACTTATCGGGTGCTGCTTTACGACTGTTTCGCTTGCGATCTGGACTCTGATATCGACTGGCAGAATATGCCGCTAAAAGATCATGATTACAGCGAGCTGATCCAGGCCGCAGCGAAAGAGTATGACTTAGAGCCGGCGCTCATTCGCGCCGTGATCCACGCCGAATCAGCGTTTAATGTGTATGCATTGTCCCGTGCAGGGGCGATGGGACTGATGCAGTTAATGCCTGATACGGCCAAGTCATTAGGGGTAACCAATGCTTTTCACCCGCAACAAAATATTGATGGTGGCAGCCGCTATTTAGCCAAAATGCTGCAACGCTTTGACGGTGATATCGAGCTGGCTTGCGCGGCATACAATGCTGGCCCAACTACAGTGAGCCAGTATCAAGGCATTCCGCCCTATCCAGAAACTCAAGCTTATGTAAAGCGCGTGCAAATTTTACTGAGCCGTTATCGTGACCAAGGTTAGTGTGCTTGAGTGCAAGCTTGCACCTTATTGATCACGGGTTGACCGCGGTGCAAGTCACGCCACACCAATGGCATAACCACACAGCTAAGTAGCACCGTTGAGATGGGGAGTGCCAACCACACGCCTGTTAGGCCCAGGTATTGTGGCAATAAAAATAAAAATGGCAATTGAATTAGCATGTTGGCGACTGATATCGCTAAAGCTTTGCTGCCTTGGTTTACGGCCATAAAGTACATGGTAGCTAGCACAATAAAGCCATCTAAAAACATCGCAAATAAATGCAGGCGTATGCCGGTTTTTGCCTCGGCAACCAATGTGGCATCGTCGCTGTTGAATAGGGCTATCATGATTTCCGGCATGCCATTGAGCAGGAGCATCCAGCCAATGCCCACACCAATCACCACTTTAGTGGCCAGCGTCATCAGCTGTCTAATTTTGACCTGCATATTCGCGCCATAAAAATAGCTCGCCGGCGGTTGTACCCCTTCTCCTATCCCCTCGGCAATCAAATAGTACAAGGCCATTAAGTAACCTACGATGGCAAATGCGCCGACCGTTATCGTGCCGCCATACTCCATAAATAATCGGTTGTGCAGAGCAAATACAAAGCTGGTATACAAATACATCACCAAACTAGAGGAGCCTAGTAAACTGATTTGCCCCAGCAGTTTATAGCTAAATTTGGCTTGTTGCAGTGGCAATAGCGCAGTAGACCGCAGAGTAAAGTAGCCAAGTCCAAGCAGGCAAACACATGATTGGGCAATAATGGTCGCAATTGCAGCCCCTTGCAGCCCTAATCCGTAGACGCCAATTAACACGTAGTCGAGCACAATGTTTAAGCTGGCGCCCACAATCATAAGTATTGTGGCAAGTTTTGGTTGCTCATCGTTCCGAATAAGTATTGGCATTGCGGCAGCCAAAATGGTTATCGGCGCCCCCCAGATGAACGGAAAAATGTACGCTTGAGCCATGGCCAATGTAGCGCTATCCGCACCTTGTAGCAGCACTAAATCATTGGCAAACAGCAAGAGAAAACCGGCGCCTAGTACGCCCATGGTGAGCATAAGCGCCAAAGCATGCCATAAAATCTGGCTAGCTTGCTGACCAGAGGAGCGAGCGCCCCGTGCAATAGAAATTAAGCTACCCGAGCCCATGCCAATCATTAAGCCCAACCCGGCAATGACATAAATCACTGGCCAAGCCATTCCGATAGCAGCTAAGCCCACAGACCCTATGTAATGGCCGATAAAAATGCCATCGGCAATTTGATACACACCATTGACCAACATCGCAGCAATAGACGGGATGGCATAACGCCAAAAAACACGGCTAATATTGTGCTGTTCTAGTGGAGAAGTCGGGTCTGATACTGCTGTGGTTGTACTCATGGTTTGCTCTAGCCAATGTTTGAGCGGATAGGTTAATCTCTTTGTTAGTAGGAGATAAAGTTAGTTACTATCCGAAAAGCGGATATTAGGAGTCGATATGAATTGGTCAATCGCACAGTTAGATGCTTTTGTAACCACTGTGACCGAGGGGTCATTCTCTGCTGCTGCACGCAAACTGGGTAAAGCGCAATCAAGGGTCAGTACTGCTGTTGCCAATCTGGAGATTGACCTTGGGGTAACGCTGTTTGATCGCAGTGGCAAAGTACCTGAGTTGACTGCCAATGGCCGAGAAATGTTTGCCGAAGCGCAAGCGGTTTTAGCTCAGTGTCAGCGTTTGCAATCGCGGGCACTGACGGTCACTAGCGGAGAAGAGGTTGCCTTGAATGTGGTGATTGATGAAGCTGTGCCGCTAAATGCGTTTGAGCAAGTATTTGCCCGTTTAGCCAGCCGATTTCCGTTGCTGCGTCTATCGATTTTTAATGGTACTCAAGATGACATCGCCCAGTGGGTTGATGAAGGGCGGGCTGATTTAGGCATTTTGTTTCATGTTAAGCCGCTGCAAGATAGTCTGGAATTTATGTCAATCGGTCAATTCCGCCATCACTTGATTGTGGCCAAGGACCATCCATTAGCGGCGATTGCGGTACCGACCATCAAGGATTTAAGCCAGTATCGGCAGTTGGTTATTCGTGATCGCGTTGGTGATACACAACCCAAAGCCCTGGCTGCAAACCATTGGTATGTCGACAGCTACTATTACATTACCGCTTTAGTCAGCCACGGCGTTGGCTGGGCTTTGGTGCCCGACCATGTGGCGACTTCGCACTGGTATGCCGGGGTGGTATCACTCGCCACAGAATTCATTCCGGATCCTTTGTTAGTGGAAATTGGGGTGGTAAATCGACGTGACCAAGCATTTGGGCCAGTCATGGAGTGGCTCTACGCTGAGATCGAACAAATCGCTAAGCAACAACAATTGCAGGCATAAGTGTAAAAGCGTGCTAAGTTAACTGGAGCAAGTAGCGTAGGGGGAACATCACAGTGGAAGCGGGATTAAAGCGGCAATTAATTGAATTAGAACTCTATTTACTTAAAGCCGAAGTAAGAGCGTCGGTGGCTGAGCTGGGACAATTGATTCATGATGAGTTTATTGAGTTTGGCGCATCAGGGCAGCGCTTCGGTAAACAAGTGGTGTTAAGTCGCCTGCCTCAAGAAAGCTGCCCCAAATTTCATACCAGTGATTTTGAAGTGCGCATGCTTGCTGAAGGGGTAGCGCAACTGCTGTACCGGGCAAAGATGCACAAGCCCAATGAATTTGCACCGCGCTATTCCCTGCGTAGCTCAATCTGGAAACTCAATGCCGGCCAATGGCAAATGGCTTTCCACCAAGGTACGGTGTGTGAAGCATTTGATTAAGATGCCTCTGCAATGGGCACCTTAATCAAAGTCAAAAAGGTTACTCGCCCACTTCCCAATCAACGCGAATATGGCCGTCACCTTTATTTAAGATAGGGTCGAGGTAATTCAAGGTTTGTGTGGCAATATCATCAAGCTGCCAAGGTGGGTTAATTACCCATAAGCCTGCGGCAGTCATGCCAAACTCATTACTGTCGGCGCGAATCGCTTGCTCAATACGCAATTGTTTTTTTATACCACTGTTTTTTAATAGCTCGAACATGGCTTCGGTTTGTGCACGATCGACCACGGGATACCAAATCATATAGACCCCAGTCGCAAAGCGCTTGTGGGCTTTTATCACCGCTTTAGCCACATCGATGTAATCGGTCTTAATCTCGTAGCTTGGATCGATCAATACCACCCCTCGACGCTCGATAGGCGGTACGGCAGCCATGAGGCCTTTTAGACCATCCCCTTTAATCACTTTAATTTGCCTATCACCCGCGAACTGTTCAGCTAAAGTAAGATGATCACTGCTGTGTAACTCGTGCAGTACCATGCGATCTTTTTCACGCAGGTTCATATCCACAAAAGCAGGTGAACCTGGGTATAAATCAAGCTCTGTCTTGCCGTCATTGAAGTGCTTTATATCATCAACATACTGTTGCAGTGCTGGGGGTAAATCATTGTTAGTCCAGATTTTGCCAACACCTTCAATATACTCACCGGTTTTTTGGGCAAATTCGTCGTTGAGCGAATACCCCCCCGCGCCCGCATGGGTATCGACATAAACCAACGGCTTATTTTTCTTGTGCAATAACTGTAGAACTTGCAACAACATAGTGTGCTTGAGTACGTCGGCGTAATTGCCAGCGTGGTAGCCATGGCGATAACTTAACATGGGATTTCCAAAGTAGTGGGGGGCAGGGGTGCTTAATCAGGCAAATTATAGGGCCAATCAGCACTGAGGTAAATTAAACATGCTGGTGGTAGCCATTTTATATTCAACAGCTGAGGCTTTTGGCATAATAGGGCCTCACTTGCCAACCAAAGATAACTAATCGTGAGCCAAGCTATTTCTGCCGTTACTACTGGGATTTTCTTCAATCGTCACTATCCTTCATTGGAGGCGATTTGTGCCCGCTGGAACTTGGTCTTTGATGCCGATGCGGCCTTTGAGCTGGTTTTTGAACAGGACCAATTGATTTTAAACAAACGAGACGAGCCAAAACTAAAAGGCATTAGCGTCGATTTTGTCTGTGGTGCGGTGGCCCATCGCCGTAAGTTTGGTGGCGGTCGTGGCCAAGCTATTGCAAAAGCGGTTGGGCTAAAACAAGGTGTGACGCCAACGGTCGTTGACGGCACCGCAGGGCTAGGCCGAGACGCATTTGTACTAGCTTCACTGGGCTGTTATGTCACTATGGTTGAGCGCAATCCTGTGGTGGCAGCATTGCTTGAAGATGGATTACGCCGTGCTTACGAAGATGCCGAAATTGGTGATTGGATGCGTGAGCGTATGCAGCTTTTTCATGGTTCAAGTTTAGAAGCCTTAACCGATGCAGGTGCGCAAACCGGTGGCGATGTGGATGTGGTTTACCTCGATCCTATGTATCCGCATAGAGAAAAATCAGCGCAAGTGAAAAAAGAGATGCGGGTATTTCAGTCACTGGTTGGCGCAGATCTTGATGCCGATGGACTATTGACCCCGGCAATGGCACTAGCCAGTAAACGAGTGGTGGTGAAACGCCCAGATTATGCAGATGACCTCGACGGTGTAAAGCCGAGCACCGTTATCGCAACCAAGAAAAACCGCTTTGATGTTTATGTCAAAGCGGCAATGAAAAGCTAGTTTGCATAGGCGTTTTATAACAATGGTGCTGACATCGAGCGCACATGTTAAGCCAAATACGCCCCGGTGTTTCTAAACAATACGTCCATGTTCTAGGTAGCTCAATTGATCTGCAAGTACTTTAGTTTGTTGATTTGAGTGTGAAACCATAATGATACTGTGGTGGAGTTTCAATGTGAGGATTAGTTGCTCAATTTCAGCTGTTGTTTCGGGATCAAGCGATGCTGTGGGTTCGTCCAGTAACAAAATTTCTGGCTCGAGAGCTAAGGTTCTAGCAAGACATAACCTTTGCTGTTGTCCACCTGATAATGACTGAGCGGGTGCAGCTAACCTTTGTTTGACTTCATGCCACAGTGCTGCTTGTTTTAGGCTTGCGGTTAACTTTTCTCGAGCAATGTCGCCTTTGAGCTTACGTGTTACCTGTAGCGGCATCAGTATATTGTTTTCTATAGAACCGGGAAGCAACATTGGATGCTGAAATACCATTCCCACTTTTCTACGTAGTTTTGGGAGTTGGGCTGATTTGAGGGATTGTACAGTGGTCGAGCTCCCGTCAATATTGAGCGCAATAGATCCGATTGTTTTACAATTGCTGAAACAGTCATTTAGACGATTAAAGGCTCGCAGTAGCGTGCTTTTTCCAGAACCTGAGGCGCCGCAAAGTACATGGATTTGGTTGCGTTTTACGGTGAGGTCTACTTCGGAAACAACAGCTTTGCTGTTAAAGAATATCGATAGTTCGGATACTTTAGCGACATAGTTAGTTTGTGTCTTGTGCATGGTGTGTTAAGTCTCCGCCTTTAACGGCGTCCAAGTATGTGAGCCGATGAAAAGATGATTGCGGTAAAGCACAGCAAACTCAATGAGGCACCAAAGGCCATATCGAGCTCTGCATTACTTTGATACTGAGCACTGAAATAGAATATGGTAAAGGGGATGGCCTCAAAGCGCTCAAATATTCCTCCAGGCAAGCCGGCATTGGCCACGGCCCCGGTTAACATTATCACCGCGGTATCTTCTGCCGCGCGACCGATTGAAAGCATGATACCGCTGATTATTCCTGGCTTGGCTTGTGGTAATAGTACATACCGAAGTGTTTGCCAAGGTGTCATGCCAGCACAATAAGCACCTAATGTAAGTGATGTAGGTAAGGCGAGCAGTGCACTGCGGGTAGTCACCGTTAAGTATGGGATGATAAGTATTGCCAAACATGCCGCCGATAAAAGCAAGCAAGTATTGGCTGAAGGCAATAATTGGTTACGTAGAAAGAGTATCAAGGTGAAACCAAACAGGCCCATCAAAATTGACGGTATACCCGCAAGAATCACAATCCCGAGTTCTAATAGTGTTTTAAACTTGCTTGGTTTAGCAGTTGCAAGCCAAATTCCGGTAGAAATACCGGGCAGGAGAGCGAGGGCAAGTGCGCCTGTGACCACCGTCAGTGTTCCCATGCAGGCAGGCCATATACCATCCCAGATAGGCGCTAATCCGAGCATGCCATCAATTGGGGAAGTATCCCCAAAATAAAGTGTGGTACTGAGTGTCGGTGCGCCTTTAACGATAATAAAACCGACAAAAACTGTTGTACTGATGACTAAGGCGCTAGTTGAGATTAGGCACCATATATGGAAAAGTTTAGCTTTCATCGCAGTGAACTCCCATGCTGATAGGCATGTTCGACTCTTCTTATCAGCAATGTGATGAAGACGTTGATACACAGTAGTAAAAAGCCTGCTGCGAAAAGCGAGTTGTACTCCGCACTAGCATTCTCGGTAGCAATCACCAGTCCAATATGTGCGGTTAATGTACGGATAGAGTCAAATACATTTTCGGCTACTTGCGGTGCATTTCCGGCTAGCATTAACGGCAGTAACGTGTCTCCTATCGCGCGACTAAACCCTAGTAAAGCTGCGCTGCCTATAACTTTCTTAGCAGCAGGAATGATTACATGAAAAACAACCTGTGTATCACTCAACCCCATAGAGGCCGCGGTTAAATTCAGTTGCTTAGCGAGCGGCTGACAAAAACTGTCTAACACCATCACCATGACGGGCAAGATTAGCAACACAATCATTAAAGTTGCCGCTAACAGGCTAAATCCTGATCCACATTGAGCGCTGTTTCGCAGAAAGGGTACGAGTAGAAACACAGCAGCGATACCATACACAACCGTAGGGACACCCGACATCAGACGGATTAATCGACGTATCCAAGTGGCAATTGTTCTATAACGATTGAGTTGGCAAAAACCTGCAATGCCTACGGCAACCGGCAAGGCTACAACTAATGACATGACACCTAGCATGCTTGATGCTGCCAGCATGGGCAATATGCCGTAGTGGCCATGTTCGGGTTGCCATAACAATGAAAACGTCGTCGAATCTGGAGTAAAAAACACTGGCAGAGCAAACCAAAACAAAAATGCAAAAATCAGCAATATCATCATTAAAACGATACCGCTCAATAGCTGTTGAATTCGCTCTGCCATAGGTTCAGATGATACCGGATTAAGTCTTTGAAACAGGTATGTAGCCTGACTCTTGGATGAATATTGCGCCTTGGGGACTGTAAATGAAATCAATAAACTGGCGCACCAGACCTTGAGGCTCCCCTTTGGTATTCATATATAGTCTGCGAACTACTGGGTATTCACCGGATGCACAGGCTTCGTTGGTAGGCATAACATTGTCTAACATGGGGGCTTTCACTGAGATGTCGATGTACCCAACACTGCTATAGCCAATTGCGCCGGGATCACGTGCAATGGCGGTTTTCATTGCGCCATTAGAGGGTACAACATTGGCTGAATTTATTACGGGTGAATTGTCTAGTAGCTTTTTGACAAAGACTGAGCGTGTACCACTGGCTTCGTCGCGAGTAAACAGATTAATTCGGCGGTCTTCGCCACCTAGTTGCTGCCAATTTGTGATTTCTCCAGCATAAATATCCGCCACCTGTTTTTGGGTTAGTCCTTGAATTGGATTACGCGGATTAACAATGATGGCTACGCCATCAATTGCAAATGGAAAAGAGTTTAGTCCTTGCTCGGCTTCACTAGGTTTTAATGGTCTGCCGGTATTACCTATATCAACCAGTCCGCTGGCAACTTGTTTGGCACCCACCCCCGAACCACCGCCTGCAATGGTAATACGGATGTTGTTATTCGATGTCATGATCGATCTAGCAGCCTGCTTCATGACGGGGATATGAGCGGTACCACCAGCAATATTAATAGTGCCTGATAGTTGGTTAAACTGCTCGGTATCAGTAGCTTGAGCTGTATTCATCAAACTGAGGCTACATACAAGTAGCCCAGCTAAAGTAGATTTAGTGCGCATAAGAATTCCTAGTTTTGACTGCACTGGCAGGCCAAGGTGATGACAATGGCTATGGCTGTGCTGATTGGTTTATCTAGATAACCTGAACGCTGGTTAGTCGTTCAGGTTTAACAGAGTCAGACCTGACTCTTATAGTTGGATCATGGTTGTGTTTTTCTGTACCGGAATGAGTTCGCCAATGGCGATAGGCTTGATACCTTGCTCCGCAAGTAGCTTTTGTAGTGTTATTTCAGCCTCTTTCGATACGCTTATCAGTAGACCGCCACTTGTTTGTGGGTCACACAGAATATTTTGCTGTCGTGGCGTGAGTTCAATCAGGTGCTTAATGCTGTCGTAGTTACGTGTGGTGCCACCTGGAATAGAACCCAATTCTATGAACTTGTCGACGTTGTCGAGCAAAGGAATCGCGTCGAAATCTATCTTTGCCTGTAAGTCTGAACCCTGACAAATTTCGATTAAGTGTCCTGCTAATCCAAAACCTGTGACATCGGTAAGGGCAGTAACACCGTCAACTTCGGCAATGAGCTGGCCAACTTTGTTTAAGGTACACATTGCATTTATGGCATTGTCGATATCAGCGGTGGTGGCAAGTTTTTTCTTTTGTGCCGTGGACAGCACGCCAATGCCCAATGGCTTAGTGAGGTAAAGCTTATCGCCCGCCTTGGCAGTATCATTTCGTTTTAACCGTTTGAGGTGTATTTGACCCGTTACCGCAAGCCCAAAAATGGGTTCTGGTGAGTCAATACTGTGGCCTCCCGCCAGCGTGATGCCGGCTTCTGCACACTTTTGACGGGCGCCATCAATGACTTTTTGAGCCACTTCAGGTGCAATTTTACTTATTGGCCAACCAAGAATTGCAATTGCCATGATGGGGGTGCCACCCATGGCATAAATGTCGCTGATAGCATTGGTTGCTGCGATTTGGCCAAAAGTAAATGGGTCATCAACAATCGGCATAAAAAAATCGGTGGTACTGACAATGCCCGTGTGCTCGTCTAACTTGTAAACCGCAGCGTCGTCACGGCTGCTGTTGCCTACCAACAAATTGGGATCATGATATGTGGGTAGCGAAGACGCGAGTATGGTATTGAGTACTTTGGGCGATATTTTACATCCGCATCCTGCGCCGTGGCTAAATTCCGTGAGTTTAATATTTTCATGACTCATCTATGGAGCTCCTTGGCTAAAGTGGTTCTATTAGTGATAGAACTGAGTGTGGAGTAGTTTCTATCTGCGCTTTTTTACCAACCAAAGGCCGAGAACGATGACAATGGCACCTATTACCGGTAATAAATCGTACATGTGGTGGAACAGGCCTAACCCGCCATGGCCTTCATGGGCGAGTGCAGAGAAAGGTAATAGTAAAATCATACTGAGGATTGATTTTTTCATGGTTTTCCTTATGCATTTTTTTGAGTTTATATTCATTGTTGTGTTGTTGAAGTTGCCAGGATTCTGGCAACTTTAAATAAAATCATTTATCTTGCTTTTTGCTTTATAAAAGTACCGGATGCTTTTTCTTTCTTAGACTTTTCTAATTCTAATTCAGGTCTTCTGTTTACAACCCAATAAGCAAATCCAACGAGTAATCCTCCTCCTATTGTATTGCCAATAGTTACAGGTATTAAGTTTGCAAATATAAAGTTGTTGATATTTAAATCGGCAAAGTCAGCTGGGTTATATCCAGTTGCAATCCAAAATTCTGGAGATGCAAAGTTTTGAATAAGAATTCCGGTTGGTATCATGAACATATTTGCAATACTATGTTCAAAACCACAAGCAACAAACATACTGACGGGTAATATCATAACTAATACTTTGTCAGTGTTCGTACGGCATGAAAAAGTCATCCATACGGCGAGACAAACTAATAAGTTACAAAGCGTGCCCAAGATGACTGCTTGTAAAAAGGTATGGTGGACTTTATGCTGGGCTATCTTCATGGCGTTTATACCCCACTCGCCGCCTTTTCCCATATAAAGTCCCGCTAAAAAGATGACAATTGCGAAGAATATCGCCCCGATAAAGTTGCCTAGGTAAACCGTACTCCAGTTTCGTGCAAGTTGGGCATTGGTGAGTCGACCACTGGCTCTTGCCACTACCGTTAGAACTGTAGACGTATAGAGTTCTCCGCCACATATGACGACTAAAATGAGTCCCAAACTAAAGGCTATACCACCAACAAACTTAGTCATTCCCCAAGGAGCGTCTCCAGCTCCAGTGGTGACTGTGACATAAAAAACAAAAGCGATTGAAATAAACACCCCTGCCGACATCGCTAAAAATAGTGCTTGCAGTGGTTTTTTTGTTGCTTTGGCTACACCGACATCTTCTGCTTTACGGGTCATTGCTGGCGGCATCAATGCGTCAAAAGGATTGTTATCCATATTGCACCCTCCTTAGGTGACTTTATGGCCTGGCACGCTTGACTGACCAGCCTTGGTGCCGCTTTATTATTGATCAGCAAACTGCTGACATTATTCTCGTAGGTCATACCAAGTTCAGTTGGTGTATTATTAAAAGCAATACTAGTGCCAACCCTTTTGCATGTGGTTAAATTGTTGTTATTTATATATATTTTGTAGTTTGTGTTTGCAGGGGAATACCATTGTCGACACTTATGTCGAGGGGGGAGAGGTGTGATCGACACAGGTTATTCTTTCAGTAGGTAAAGTGGGATCATATTTGCAGTTGGTTATGAAAATTGCGAGGCGTCAGGAGGGCTTTAAGTGCGCTAACAGCATTTAAATAAAACGCATAATCAATCGCGACAAGTGGCTATCAACAGGTTTGCGCTTGTTGTGGCATTTTTAGTAAGCGTCTAGACATGCTATCAATGAATACGTTTAAGAGTGCTGTACAGGCAATAAGCACAATGGCTTGACTGTAACGTATTTCGCTAAAATTACTATCAATGTAAAAGCCCAGTGTCATCACTCCTAACATGCCAAACACTGCTGTTTCACGAACGATGATCTCAAAACGATAGAACAACAACGCCATTAAGCTAGGATATATGGTCGGTACGATATGGTAGTGGTAGAGATTAAACTTACCTTGGTTAACTTGCTGGGGTTGTAGCTGCCGGCTTTGACGTGTAGTGAGGTAGGCGATCACTGTGCCGTTGTGTATTCCGAGCGCAAGGATAGCTGGCAGCATCGAAGGGCCCAGTATCATTAAAAAAATGAACGCCAAAATGTACTCAGGTATAGAGCGACCGACTAATAGCAACAGCTGACCTATGTTAGCAAGTGGTTTTGGCAAAAAATGGCGACAGCCGATAGCGTGAGCTTGCAGTGTCATCAAATGAGTGGCAGCAAGTGCGAGCAAGGCAAGGACTACAGTGACTATTGTGCCTGGGAGCGCCTGTTCAAAGAGTATCGTTTTATACCATTGGCCTAGTGCAGACCAATCTATCGTTAGTATATTTGTCGCATCAGATATCGCTGGGGGCAAAATATCTTGGGTCAGAAATCTTACAAGTAAACTAGTATCAACTGCAGGTATGTCGGCAAGAGTGAGTATCGCAATGACAAGGTAGAATGGAATCAGTTTGGCTCGACACCAAAACCTGATGCAGCCAATAAGCACAATAAAAATCATCAAGAGTGCAGCGCCTTCATGGTAATTGCCTTGCCTAAAGGCCGTTTCCAAGTAGAAGCCTAAAGTCGGCATGCCGATAAACCCTAGTACAGCACTACTTCGCAAAGCGCACTCAAAGCGATAACGGGTGTAAGACATCATTTGTGGTAACACTTGTGCGATTTTGCAGTAGGTGTAACGACTAATCCTGTCACTTTGCTGGGAGACACTATTTAGCGGGGCGTTTGAGGATTGTTCGAGTATATCGCTAAATACGCGCGCAAATGTTGCTGCAAAAGGAATAGTGATGGCCAATATGCCGGTGATTGGTGATAAACCAAATACTTGCAAGAACAATAGTGCCCAGAAGACCTCATGGATAGCCCGAGAGAGTGAGCACAAGGTAGCGATCCATGGATGGCGATAGATTAGTGCCAGAGGCAATCCAAATAACAAGCCAAAAGTAATACCTAAAAGGGCAAAGTTAATCGTTTGAACGATTGCGGATATTAGATATTCTGTCGCAAAAAAGTCCGGTGAAGCAATTCCTTCAATCATCAAGCCTAGTTCAATCCAAGGGTCGAAACTGACGATCTCTAGGTCCGCAAAAGGGAGCACTATGATAGCCAGAGTCCAGATGAATACGGTGACTTTTTGCCAGTAACCCACAGCGTAACTGGGTCGGGGAGTGATGCCTGGAATCGTTTGTGTCATCTTAATCCACTACTAAATGGGCACTTGGCGTTGATTTGTGAGTGCGAGGGGCTAGTTGTGTGTTTTGGCCAATGCTGTTTTGATTTGCCGTATTGAGTACAGGTTTTTTATATAATTCAGATATTTTCTCTGCGGTTACCACTTCTCTATGGCTGTCTATAGCTAAAGTACCGTTATGCAATGCGATAACATGATTGAAATGACTGAGAGCAAGCTCCTTGTCATGGACAATCATGATGACAGTATCGTGAAGGCTAAATATCTGCGTTATGAGCCGCCGTGCCATCAAAGGGTCTAGTGCAGAGAACGGTTCATCACCGATGAATATTGGTTGATGTTGATAGAGTGCTCTGGCCAAAGCCACTCGCTGGCGTTGACCGCCTGAAAGTTGATCGACTTTTTTGTCAAGTGGTTGATCAAGTTCAAGTTGTTGGCATAATTGTTGTATCGCTTGTAAGTGTTGATTAAAGGGCTTAACCAGATTAAACAGGTTATAACTCCAGTGATGCCGAGATAGCGCCCCCATATAGATATTGTGATAAACACTGAGATTATCTACCAGTCCTTGCGCTTGTGAGCATAGTGCTGCGCGACTATGCAACTTCTGGTAGATATGGTTCAGTAGTGTTGACTTTCCAGCCCCTGAAGGGCCGATGATCGCGACCTTTTCGCCTTTTACAATGTCGAGATTAAGATCGAAAATTACCTGTGTTTGTTGTGCTTCAGGCATTGGACCGGCAGCGTAAAATAAGTTGAGGTCGCGAAGTGTTAACATTAGTCGATTAATCCTATTTGTTTGGCCACATCCTCAACGGGTTGGTAATCGTCATTAGTTGCTGCAACGAAAGAGGAGCGCGGGAAGCTACTTAGTAGATCGGCATCGTCCATGCTAAGTAGAGTTTCTTTCACTTTTTGAGTGAAACCCTCACCATATTTGTGGTCTACATCGGCGCGGATTGTCCATTGGTAATCGGGATAAGTAGGGCTTTCCCAGATGACATCGACTTTACTCGTATCAATTTTTCCTTCCGCCAATTCTTTTTCCCAGACTTTATAATTGACTGCACCCACTTGGTAAACACCCGCTTGAACTTGGGCAATTGTGCGACTGTGATCACCAGAGAAGCCTACCCGTTTAAAGATATCTTTTGGTGAACTATGTAGTTGTTGCTCGATAAAATACTGTGGCATCAAACGACCAGAAGTTGACCCTTTTGAACCAAAAGTAAAAGTCGTGCCGCTAATGTCGGGGAAATCGGTACTTGGCTTAAGCCCAGTGCTTTGATGAGCAATGATATAACTTTTGAAAAACTGGTCTTCGTATCCTTGAGCGATAGCTTGTGAATCTTTAACCAGTTTTCGTGCCTGTACGCCAGACAAGCCACCAAACCAAGCGAGCTGTACTTGGTTGTTTCTAAAGGCGGTTACAGCAGCGGAGTATGATTTTACCGGTACATAGCTAACCTCTACCCCAAGTTGTTGTTCAAGGTAGTTGGCCACTTTATCAAAGCGGGTTCTTAGTTGGCTTTCATCGGCATCAGGAATTGCGGTAAAGGTAAATGTCGCCGCTTCTACGCAGAAAAAAGGCACTAAAGTCAGGGTAGCGATGGCTGAGAATTTAGCGAACGCTTGTTTGGGGTTGCGAATTAACATAGTTACTCCATAAATAGGTAAACAACAGTTTACGAACTTATAAGCTTCTCTTATTTATTATTAAGTAAAAGCTTATTCTAGTAACCATCTAAACTCAGCATGACCTTTAATTAATGGTAATGCGTTAAACTTTATGTAAAAGTGATTGGTGTCACATTGTTACGTATATTTTATCTTTAAAGTATTTTTGTGTTTTATTTTATATTGAGACTTGGTTCAAGTATTTAATTTTTTAGCTCAGTATACTTGATTGAAATTAAGGAAGTTGATGAGGTCTGGTGGCCTTCTCGGTCTTCAAAACCGATGTGAGCCTAATAGGCTTTGGCAGGTTCGATTCCTGCCTCTTCCGCCAATTTATATAATAGAATCTCATTGTTTTTTATTGGTGTGACGTCTTAATAAGATGCTTCTTAATTGTCGCTTTATCTAGATGATTTCATCAATCAGTGGAGCGATAATATATGAATACACCAAAAAACAATAATTCAGATACTGCTCTCTGTTATTCTGATTTGAATAATTATTCACGTGAGTGGGTAAGGCTTCCCCAAGTTGAACAGTTTCTACAGCTTGCTTGCATACAGCCT
Organism: Shewanella sp. Scap07; assembly: GCF_013394145.1. NCBI lineage: Bacteria > Pseudomonadati > Pseudomonadota > Gammaproteobacteria > Alteromonadales > Shewanellaceae > Shewanella > Shewanella sp. Scap07. The sequence continues at coordinate 4,889,128 of NZ_CP041329.1, read as the reverse complement.
TATATAGCGTTATTGAGCAGACCGCTGGTGACTCAAATCGTTCGTGAGCATTTTAAAACCGTTCGTCATGATAAAAATCGTCAGCACTCTGGGCATCAATGGCTTGAGGCTGACGTATGTCGTCTGCTTTCACAACGCTTACATGTCCGTCAAAGCAGAGTCATCAATGCTACCGGTACAATCATTCATACCAACTTAGGCCGTTCACCCATAAGTTCAAAGCTTTGGCAGCAAGTGAGCGATGTGAATACTCATTACAGTAATTTGGAACTGGCCCTGAATACGGGCAAACGAGGGCAGCGCAAAGGGTTAGTCGCGGAGCTATTGGGTTTACTCACTGGCGCGGACGATAGCCTTGTGGTGAATAATAACGCTTGTTCCGTGTATCTCATTATTCTTGCGCTTGCTCAAGGTAAAGAGGTGATCGTATCACGTGGGGAGCAAATTCAAATTGGTGGTGGGTTTCGTATTCCGGATATATTGGCTATGTCGGGGGCCAAATTGGTGGAAGTTGGTACCACGAATGTGACGACATGTGATGACTACATTAATGCCATCACTGAAAACACCGCTATGGTGTTGTTGGTACATCAATCAAATTTTGTAATTCGTGGTTTTACTGAATCAGTAGACATTAGACAGCTAAAAGCAAAGTTGCCGGCAAATGTGATATTGGCGGTCGATCAAGGTTCTGGTGTTTCTACAGAAAGTTTCTGTCCTCAAGAAAAAGCCATAGGCCGCTACATTCAGTATGGGGCCGATTTAGTGTGTTTTTCTGGTGACAAGATATTGGGAGGACCGCAAGCCGGGATTGTTTGCGGCCGAAATGATCTCATCAAAGTTCTCGAGAAAAACCCTATGATGCGGGCGTTTCGGCCTGGGCGCATCATCTTATCTCTGCTTGAAGCATTACTAATTGAAAAGCTCAATCAACATGAAGCGGGGAAAGGAATTAGCGAAACCCTACTTGAACGACTGCCGTTAACTAAGGCGCTTGCTGAAAAGCTAGCAAGCCACCTGCCAAACAAAGCAGAGGTGATTACTTTAACGGCAGTTGTCGGAGGTGGTACGTTGCCCGACTGTGACTACCCCTGTTATGGGGTGGCAATTAGCGGTGAAGCTAAGCGCATTAGTGAGCAATTCCGTGCCTGTTCTGTGCCTGTGATTGGGGTCATCAGTCACGGCCGATTCATCCTTAATTTAGCTGGTGTTACAGAAGACGATTTTGAGATTTTGCTTAAGCAGTTTTGCATTTTGTTTCCGGCGCAAAAACCTGAAATTAAATGGGTGGCAACTAAGTGAGTTCAGCCTCGCTATAGTTATTGATAAATTAAAAAATAATCAGGATTTTACGCTATGACCAGCCAAGTTGCCTCACCGGATTGCGATTGTCACCACTCTTCTGTTGTAGCTTTGGCTGGTCATGTTGATCATGGGAAAACCGCGTTGATTCATGCGATGACTGGCATCATGACTGCGCGCAAGTTCGAACAAGAATGTGGTATGACCCAGAACTTGGGCTTTGCGCATTTTCAAGATGATTCGGGACGTCAAATAGGTATTATTGATGTCCCAGGTCATGAGCGGTATATCCGTAATATGGTGGCAGGGCTATGGAGTATCGACTTGGTGCTGCTCGTCGTGGCAGCCAATGAGGGCTGGATGACGATGACGCAAGCTCACTTAGAGGTGGCGAGTGCGATGAGTCATGCCAAGATACTCGTTTGTATTACTAAATCTGATTTGGTTGACAAGCATAGACTGATAGAGCTGGAAGAGGAATGCATGCAGCGGGTGATGGATGCATGTGAGCAGCTACCAAACGTTATTTGCGTGAGTGCACACACTGGTGACAACATTACTGAATTGAAAGCCTTGATAAGTGATGAACTCATTGAGTCAGCAGCTGTGCCGGCTTCGCCGCAACAAGAAACTCAGCACGATCAGAACCACAAACGGCACTATGGTTGTCACCTATATGTTGATCGGAGTTTTAGCATAAGCGGCATCGGTACAGTGGTTACCGGGTCATTAGTGGGCGGCTCGCTTGCTGTAGGGGATAGCGTGTATTTGATGCCGAGCCAGCAAGTGGTTAAAGTGCGAAATTTACAAACCTACAATCAACATCAAGACGAGGTTTTCGGTACTAGTAGAGTTGCAGTGGGTGTCAAAGGTGTTAACTACAAGCTTATTCAGCGTGGTGACTGTATAACGAAACATCCGCAAATTCATCAAGCCACTTGTGAAATCATATTGCGCCTAAATTTACCAGCTAAGCAGCTCCGTAATTGCCAACTTGAAGTCGCGATAGGCAGCTGGAATGGTATCGCGCAGGCAATTAATATCACTGACACTTCGCTAGTGCGGATAAAGCTTAAATCTGCAGTCAGTTGTTACTTTGGTCAGCCCGTTGCCTTAATTCAGCAGGGAGGAAGCCGTCTCATTGCGGGTGGAAGAATCGCTTGGATTGAGCCGGTTGCCCGCTGGCAACGCAGGAGGCTGTATGGCTTGCTCGATATAATGCCAGAGCATTTTAGTATCGCTGACCAACTGAAAGTACGGTTACAGTTAGATGGGGTAATAGCTAGGCAGCACGCTGCTGATGTCAATATGGCTGAAACCGTGGGGAACTTGGCGCTGATAGAAACAGAAAGTCACGTTGTTTTAGCAAGTGTAGCAGCACATGCTGAACTTGAGATCATGATGCTGTTATCAGAACCAGCAGCGGCAATTACCACTGCTGAATTTGAGTCCCGATTAAAGCTAAATCTAATCGTTATTGAAACGGTGTTACACCGCCTAAAACAACAACAAAAAGTATATTTAACTTGTGGCACTTGGGTGCTTGGTCAAGGTGTTAGCGAAGATGACTTGTGTTCAGCCAGTCAGAATCTACTCAGTAAAATTCGTCATGCTGAACGTGCGGGACTGAGTGCGTCAAAGCAACTGACTAGTACCGAAGCAAAGCTGATAAAAAACCTTGCTAGACTAAAGTATGTGACTTTATTGGATGATCAAATTTATTATGATGCTCAGCTATATGAGCAGTTAGTACGCGATGTACTTACTGGCACCAAACAGCTGGATTTGTTGTCTATGGCGGATATCAAAGATCGTACTCAATTGAGTCGTAAATATGCTATTCCACTAGCTAATCGCATGGAACGAGATGGTTGGGTGAAGCGCCAAGATAATCATCGCTTGGTGCTGAAGAGTATTCAATAACCCTATTTATAATTGCAGCCTTTATGGGTTCACTATTCTAGGTTGCAATGGCTGTGAATCCCACGCTACCGTGGCGAAGTTTTGGGGTAGGCTATATTTTCCTCGCTGGCTCGCATTCAAGATTTTCCTCGAAGTTTTCCTCTGAAGTTGGAAGCCGTTAACAATCTGTCACGGCGGTTTGCCCCTTCTTGGTAAAAAGGTATTTTTCGGCGGTGTTCGTGGGACTACGAGTACCCAGAGAAGCCTGCACTAATTTGCTTCCAAATATCAGTGGCTTGTCAACAACACGCTGTGATCTTCGTCACTGTCATTCCCCTTCTTCGTATTCGACATTAGTGTCGACAGTATTAAAAAAGCTTAATGCGTTTAGTGTAAAAAGCTATTTGATTAGCGTTCTCTGATGTTTGTGGTGATTAAAAACCTTTTAATAACATTGGCTTGAGTTATTTTTTTTCAAATCGTACATCGAGGTAAAAACTTGGTGTGGAACTTGTAATACCAGTCTAAGTACTGCAATAAAAACAAAAGGCTGATTATGAATAGTTTCCTTATTGCAGATCCAACGCAATGTATTGGATGCGGAACATGTATGGCAGCATGTTCCTCAGTGCATAAGGCGAAAGGACTGCAAGCAAAACCAAGATTGACGGTGATGCGGCACAAAAGCGCAACTGCGCCGGTGATGTGTCGTCATTGCGAAGATGCACCATGTGCTGCTGTTTGCCCGGTAAAAGCAATTACTCAGGAAAACGGTAAGGTGCTTTTAAATGAAACTGAATGTGTCGGTTGTACTTTGTGTGCAATTGTTTGCCCATTTGGCGCTATTGCATTAGACGGTAGCCGTCCCATTGCAATGGCAAATTCCTACGATATCCATATTCCTTCGGATATTCATTCAAGTAACCCGTCAACATCATCGCCTGCGTGTTTTGGTCATGACTTATTGGCTTGGGAGCCAGGCGTAAAGAGTATCGCTATCAAGTGTGACCTTTGCCAAGGTCAACCAGAAGGGCCCGCTTGTGCCGCGGCCTGCCCAACACAGTCGATTTTCTTTGCTAATGAAGGAAATCTGGCCAGTGATGCGGCACATAAACGTAAGCAAGCCGCGAGCTGTGGTGCCAATATCGATTTAGGCATAGATACGCCAAAGCAGCCCTTACTGATCGCCAAAAAACCACACAACGTTGCGGAGGGTGACGGCCATGACATCGCTTGATTTCTTACTGTTATCAGTCATTTTATATGTGGCGGCAGCATGTGGTTCATTGTTGTTCTACAAACAAGAAGCAATAGCTGCAAAGCTTTCCGGCGTGTTAGGTATTGGTGCCGGTTTAGCCGGTATGGCCGCAAGTCTTCCCATTTTACTTTCTAGTGATGTGATCGTAAAAGCGATATACAGCCCTTTTTATTTTTCTGATTTCATCATACGCCTTGATGGCTTGTCGGCATTTATGTTGATGGTTATCTCGCTATTGGTGGTGGCGACTTCTGTTTATTCTATCTCCTACATGAAGGAATACTATGGCAAGGGCGCTTATGCCATGGGGTTCTTCATGTATAGCTTCATCGCTTCTATGGTGGCCTTGGTTGTCTGTGACAATGCTTTTTACTTCATCGTCTTTTTCGAAATGATGTCACTTGCCTCCTATTTCTTGGTAATTGCTGAGCAGAATGAGAAAAGTGTGAAAGCCGGTTTGCAATATTTCCTTATTGCTCACGCGGGTTCAGTCTTGATCATGATTGCTTTTTACCTCCTGTATCGAGAAACAGGCAGCTTGAACTTTGCTGACTTTGCCAATGCCGAGCTAACGGAATTGCAATCATCTGCTGTATTCCTGTTGGCATTTTTTGGCTTTGGGGCTAAAGCCGGGATTATCACCTTACATGGCTGGTTACCTCAAGCTCACCCAGCGGCACCTTCGCATGCATCAGCAATGATGTCGGGCGTTATGGTGAAAATAGGTGTGTTCGGTATCATCAAAGTGAGCATTGATTTCTTAGGTGCTGAAACTGCTTGGTGGGGTTATCTAGTACTTGCCTTTGGCTGCGTGTCTTCAGTGCTTGGGGTGCTATATGCGCTTGCTGAACATGACATCAAACGTCTGCTTGCTTATCACACCGTTGAAAATGTCGGCATCATCTTGATTGGTGTGGGTATCGGTATGATTGGGATAGCTAAGGATATGCCAATTGTTGCTACCCTCGGCTTATTAGGCGGCTTGTACCACTTACTCAATCATGCAGTGTTCAAAGGTTTGCTCTTTCTTGGTGCCGGCTCAGTCATTTACCGGGTACACACCAAAGATATGGAAAAAATGGGTGGCCTAGCCAAGTTAATGCCGCTTACTGCAATTGCATTCTTGATTGGTACCATGGCTATTTCAGCACTGCCACCGTTAAATGGTTTTGTTAGTGAATGGTTTATTTATCAGTCACTGCTGACTATGAGCAGAGAGGGCACGCTTGCAATGCAAAGTGCAGCACCTATCGCCGTGGTGATGCTAGCGATTACCGGTGCACTCGCATGTATGTGTTTCGTTAAGGTATTTGGTATTTGCTTTACTGGTGGTGCTCGAAGCCCACAGGCAGCGAAAGCGACCGAAGTGCCGATGACGATGGTCGTGGGTACAGCTAGTTTAGCCATACTGTGTATTGTGCTTGGGGTTGGCTCACCTTGGATCGCCCCTATTATTTCATCTGTCGCCAGCACCTTGATTGACACTCAAACCGTGACAGTAACGCAAGGCTTTGCGCTTATCCCGAGCGACCCTAGCCAAGCCATTCTCTCTACACCAGTGATCGTCATCGCCTTAACCGCATTATTCATTGTCCCTATTGCATTAGTTGCTCTGTTCAAAGGACCGAAAATGGCGAGCCGTAACGCTGGCGACCCTTGGGCATGTGGATACGGTTACGAAGACAAAATGTCAGTGTCAGCAAGCGGCGTTACTCAACCCGTGCGTTCGATGTTTAAGCCACTTTATACACTACGTAAACGCATAGACCCAGCGCCATTGATGTCGAAAGCCTTACAGGTCACTACGCAGGGGGCGGGCTCACTTGAACCGCAATTTGATAACAAGATGATTCTACCTATTGTTGCGTTTGCGCAACGTATTGGCCGAGTGGTTCAACGGCTTCAGTACGGCGACTTCCGCGCTTATTGCTTGTACATCATTGTGGCACTGCTTGTGTTGCTATTTGTTCCATTTAACTTAGGAGTAAACTAATGCAAGGGCTTGAAATGCCAAGTCCTGAGTGGATTGCTTTAGCAGTCATTCAGGCATTAATCATGATTGGTCTTGCTCCACTGGCCACCGGCTTTACTCGTGTGCTTCGCGCTAAGATGCACTCTCGTAAAGGGCCTGGCTTGCTGCAAGACTACCGCGATATCGCTAAGCTGCTTCGTCGTCAAGAAGTGGCCCCTAATCCTTCTGGGCTTGTCTTTAAAGTGATGCCGTTTGTCCTTATTTCAACGATGTTGTTGATAGGTATGGCGTTACCAACAGTGACAAATAGCTCACCGTTTCCCATTGCTGGTGACGTGATTACTGATATCTACTTATTTGCCATATTCCGCTTCTTTTTCTCTCTATCGGGTTTGGATTCCGGCAGCGTATATGCTGGCGTCGGTTCTAGTCGTGAATTGACGTTAGGGGTGCTGGTTGAGCCAATTCTGATGCTTGCTATATTCACTATGGCGCTGTCAGCTGGCACCTTTGACTTAGGTTATATCAGTACCTATATGGCGACTGAGACTTGGGCGGTACCAGGGGCGGTGTTGCTAGCGGGTGTGGCTTGCGCTTTTGCTGTGTTTATTGAGATGGGCAAGTTGCCATTTGATAGTGCAGAGGCAGAGCAAGAGTTACAAGAAGGCCCGTTAACTGAATACTCGGGTTCTGGTTTCGCCCTAGTAAAGCTGGCTTTAGGCCTTAAGCAATTAGTTGTTGCGCAGTTATTCCTTGCCATATTTATTCCATTCGGAAAAGCGGCAGAGCTTACCTTTAGTGCTTTGCTAGTCGCCACGCCCATCCTATTTGCGAAGTTGTTCATGGTGTTCTTAATTGCCGGTGTTATCGAAAACAGTGTAGCTCGTACCCGCTTTTTAAAAACACATCATTTGACGTCGGTGGGATTCGGTATTGCGGTGCTGGGTTTCATCTTCTACCTAATCGGTTTATAGGGAGCAATTAAGATGACGTTAGAAACACTTGCTCTACTCACCATTTTGTCACCTTTTATCGGTGCGGTATTAACGGTACTAGTGCCCAAAGACACTGCGAAGTGGGTTTGTCAGTGCTTTGCTGCTATAGCATCAGTGGGTGCGATTGGCATCGGGTTTGCTCTATTTAGCTCCGGCGAACAAAGCGTGAGTTATTCATTGCTCTCGATTGGCCAAATTGAATTGTTTGGCATCACCATCGACAAAGTTAGCTCGCTCATTACGGTAGCGGTGGTGGTACTAGGCTTCTTGGTCAGCTTGTACTCGCTGGGCTATATGTCTGAAGGTAACCGAGAGCATCCACATACGGGCCAGCCTAGGTACTATGCCTTTTTACTGATATTTATCGGTGCGATGGCCGGGCTGGTTTTATCTTCGACACTGTTAGGTCAGTTGTTCTTCTTCGAAGTCACAGGTGCATGTTCATGGTCGTTGATTGGCTATTATCAGTCACCGAAATCGCTTAAAGCAGCACTTAAAGCGCTGTTGGTTACCCATGTGGGTTCGATTGGTTTGTTTGTTGCTGCGGCGTTGGTCTTCAATGCCACAGGTACATTTGCGGTTAGTGCTCTGGCGACGTTAGATGACAATACCAAGACTCTTGTGTTCATCGGTATTTTGTTTGCGGCCTGGGCAAAGTCCGCTCAATTGCCTTTGCATGTGTGGCTACCCGATGCAATGAATGCTCCCACTCCTGTTAGTGCGTATTTGCATGCAGCCTCTATGGTAAAGGTGGGGGTATATATATTTGCTCGCGCCATCATGGAGGGGGGAGAAATCCCTGAAATAATTGGTGTCATCGGTGTCGTTAGCGCCATCATAACGCTGATTTATGGGTTTGTGATGTACCTGCCACAAAAGGATATGAAGCGGTTACTTGCTTATTCCACTATCACTCAGCTGTCGTATATTTTCTTGGCATTATCTTTGTCTATTTTCGGCTCCAAGCTCGCACTGGAAGGAGGTATTACCTACATCTTCAATCACGCGTTTGCTAAGAGTTTATTCTTCTTAGTCGCTGGCGCATTTAGCTACAGCATGGGGACACGCATGTTACCTCAGCTAAAAGGGGTTGTGAAAAAGTCGCCACTGCTGGCGGTTGGATTTTGCGTGGCCACTTTAGCCATTACTGGGGTTCCTCCATTCAACGGTTTTTTCAGTAAGTTTCCATTGTTTGCTGCAGGTTTTGAATTAACCGCAACCCACAGTTGGTTAATGCCAATCATGATTTTGGCATTGATTGAGTCGGTAGCGAGTTTTGGTTGGATTTTATATTGGTTTGGCAAGTCAGTAGTTGGAGAACCTTCGCAAGAGGTGGCCAGCGCGCAGCCGTTACCAGCATCGATGAAAGTAGTGATCGTCATTTTAATTGTGATGTCACTGTGTTCAAGCGTTATTGCTGCGAACTGGCTCATATAGCACAAATAAGGAAGGGTTTATGAATCCAGATATTGTAATCAATAACCTTGCAGGGTTGCTCATCATTACCAGTGTGATGTTGATCGGCACGCGTAAGGCGAAGTCCGCGGCGATTCTCTACTCGGTGCAGTCGCTGGTCTTAGTGTTAACTTTCTTGGCTATAGCTAAGTCAGTTGATGCCACCGAGCTATACCATTGGTCTATTACCGCATTTTTTACCAAAGTAATCGCGTTACCAGCGTTACTTTACTATGCGCTGAGCAAGATGAGTGATCCTAGCGCTGACAAGCCTGTACTCAGTATGGGTTGGTTAATTCCCATTGCTGGGCTTATTTCAGTTGCCAGTTTTCAGGCCGTCGCGACAGTTGAGCTCCCTATCGTTGAGCACCTTAAGCCCGCACTAGCGGTCTCGTTGGGTCACTTCTTTTTGGGATTACTGTGCATTGTCAGTCAACGCAACATACTTAAACAGCTGTTTGGCTATTGCCTGATGGAAAATGGGTCGTCGTTGACCTTAGCGCTATTAGCAAACAAGGCTCCTGGTATTGTTGAAATTGGGATCACTACTGACGCCGTATTTGCGGTGATCTTTATGGTTATCCTTGCCCGTCAAATCTACAACAAGTTGAACACACTCGATGTCAATCAACTTAATCAACTCAAGGGGTAGTAAAGATGTCTGCAACTGAAATGTTGACTCTGCTTATGGTGATCCCTTTAGTCGCGGCAGGTGTGTCATTTGCTAGCATTAAAGGTGGAGAAGGTGCCCGTAAAGTGGCAATAGGTTGTCATGGACTATCAATGATTGCCATTTTGGTCTTGTCTTTTACGCTAGCAGGTACAGTGTTCTTCGAAGGGCCGGTTTTGTCGGCGGGGAAGTGGCTGTATCTTGATGGATTGTCCGGTTTATTCTTAGGTGTATTGGGCTTAGTTTCTATTCTTACCGGCATGTACTCCATTGGTTATATTGGCCATGAATATAGGCACGGTGAAATCTCTGGCACCAAAGTGTCGTTGTATTACGGTTTGTTTAATCTGTTTATTGCTTCAATGCTAATGGCGGTGACCGCAAATAACGTAATTATGATGTGGGTTGCCATTGAGGCTACCACGATTTGTTCGGTGTTCTTAGTTGGTTTATACGGTCAAAGATCATCGTTAGAGGCAGCTTGGAAATATATTGTCATTTGTACCGTCGGCTTAGCCTTTGGTTTATTTGGATCTATATTAACTTACTCCAATGCAGCAGCGGTTTTTGCTGACCCAGCTAATGCGGTTTTCTGGACTGACATTCATCAAAATGCGCAAGCGTTAGATACAACCTTGGTGCACCTAGCATTCATTTTTGTACTCATAGGATTTGGGACAAAAGTGGGCCTGTTTCCAATGCATGCGTGGCTTCCTGATGCGCATTCTGAGGCCCCCAGTCCGGTGAGTGCATTATTGTCAGCTGGCTTATTAAATTGCGCGTTATTGGTCGTTTTGCGCTACTACATTATTACAGTGAAAGCGATTGGCCCTGCTTTGCCACAGAATTTGATGCTGGTATTTGGCTTCTTATCTGTAGTGACTGCCGCCTTCTTTATTATCACTCAGCGTGACATTAAACGTTTGCTTGCATACTCCAGTGTCGAAAATATGGGGCTGATTACCTTAGCTATTGCTCTTGGGCCATTAGGCGTTATTGCGGCGTTATTACATGTCATCAATCATAGCTTAGCGAAAACCCTGATGTTTTGTGGTGCCGGTAATATTTTACTGAAATATGGTACTCGCGATATTGGCATTGTTAAGGGGGTGTTGAAGGTTGCACCTATTACCGGTGTGTTTGTGGTGGTTGGCGCTCTAGCCCTTGGAGGTGTTCCACCGTTTAGTATTTTTGTCAGTGAGTTCACGCTTGTCACTGCTGCAATCGGTGAAGGACGAATGCTCTTCACTCTTATATTGCTATTGGTATTAACCATCGTTTTGGGAGGGCTAGCTTATATGGCCGCCCAATGTGTGATGGGAGAGCAACCTAAGGAAGTGGAGAAAGGTGAACTTGGTTTTATGACTTTAGCGCCAATGGCGGCAATCGTTGTCATGCTGGTTGTCATGGGTACAGCCATTCCAACCTCTGTACTAAAAGGCATAGACAGTGCTGCGCTGATTATTCTTGATAGCGAAGAGAGTAGCGTGATGAACACGTTGAACCTCCCATTTGAATCTCTTAATCACATTCAGCATCAGGCCAATGCCCAAACATCTGAATTACCACTAGCGCAGCAATAAGCGAGGAGTTCCTGTGGATTACAATACTAATTATCAAAACAGTGAGGCCCAAGTTGGGGCTGAAAAGCAAACCTTTAATCTCGCCAATCACACAACTGAAAATAAGATTGGTTACGGCTATGTTGCAGGTGTCCATCAGTTTTTCCCTTCAGCGATTCTCGAAGAGGAATGGCAAACAGAAAACCAGGTCACTATTACTGTGAAAGCGACGTCGCTAGTTGAAGTGATGAAGTGGTTGTACTACGAACAAGGTGGCTGGTTAGCGGTGTCATGGGGTAATGATGAGCGCAGTATTAATGGTCATTTTGCAATTTATCATGCGCTCTCTATGGAAGGAGAAGTCAAAAGTTGGGTTACCGTTAAAATATTGGTTGACGAAAAATCGCAAGAATTTCCATCGATCACCCCTTATATTCCTGCGGCAGTGTGGGGTGAGCGTGAAGTGCGTGACATGTACGGTTTACGCCCTGTTGGGTTGCCAGATGAACGTCGTTTAGTATTACCTGATGACTGGCCTGAAGATCTACATCCATTGCGTAAAGACGCTATGGACTATCGACAACGCCCAATGCCAACCACTGAGGATGAAACTTATCCGTTTGATAACCAACTTGGTGATGACTCGAACCGAATTGTGCCGGTTGGTCCTTTACATATCACGTCTGATGAGCCCGGTCACTTCCGTTTGTTTGTTGATGGTGAAGACATCATTGATGCTGACTATCGTATGTTCTACGTCCATCGGGGAATGGAAAAGCTAGCCGAAACGCGGATGGGTTATCACGAAGTGGCCTTCCTTACCGATCGTGTGTGTGGTATTTGCGGCTTTACCCATAGTGTTGGTTACTCAAATAGTGTTGAAAATGCCCTAGGAATTCAAGTTCCTGAGCGTGCCAAGATGATTCGGACAGTATTGCTTGAAGTAGAACGATTACATTCGCATTTACTCAATATTGGTTTATCAAGCCACTTTGTTGGTTTTGATACAGGTTTCATGCAATTTTTCCGAGTGCGTGAAAAGACCATGGAGTTAGCTGAACTGCTCACCGGTGCGCGTAAAACTTATGGTTTGAATCTCATTGGAGGGGTACGACGCGACATTCTTGCCGCACATCGTTCGCAAGGTATCAAAATGGTACAGGAGGTACGTAGCGAGTTTAATGAGCTGGTGGACTTCCTTATGGCCACGCCGAATCTTGAAAGCCGTATTAATGGTGTCGGAGTTCTAGATAGACAAATTGCTAGAGATTTTAGTCCTGTGGGACCGGCAATTCGTGGCTCTGGCTGGCAGCGTGACGCTCGAATTGTTCATGGTCAATCGCTTGAATCTTATGGAAAGATGCCGATGGACTTACAGATTGAAAGTACAGGGGACGTGCGAGCGAGAGTGCTGGTGAGGGTTCGCGAGGTCTATGACTCGCTCAATATGGTCGAATGGGGACTTGATAACTTAGCGCCTGGCAAATTATTAATTGAAGGGTTTGATTACCAGCCCAATAAATTCGCTCTTGGATTTACAGAGGCCCCCCGCGGCGAAAACGTACATTGGAGTATGACAGGTGACAATCAGAAGCTGTTTCGTTGGCGATGTCGCGCTGCGACTTACGCGAACTGGCCTGTATTACGCTATATGCTGCGTGGCAACACGGTATCTGACGCGCCACTGATTATTGGTTCACTTGATCCTTGTTACTCTTGTACTGACCGCGTCACTATTGTCGACAAGCGTAAGAGCAAGTCCAAAACGCTCTCTTATAAAGAGTTTGAACGTTACGGAATGGAACGTAAGCATTCACCGCTCAAGTAGGAGAGATCATGTTTAAATTATTTAAAACTATCGCTAAAGCGGGCGAGTCAACCACAAAATATCCATTTGCTCCATATGAAACGAGTGATGATTTTCGCGGTCGCCCTGAATACCAGCCTGAGCAATGTATTGCGTGTGCTGCTTGTACTCGCGCTTGTCCAGCTAATGCGCTAACGATTGAGACTAAGCCCAATGACAATACGCGTTGCTGGCAGCTTAACTTAGCACGCTGCATATACTGCGGTCGCTGTGAAGAAGTGTGCCCAACAGGGGCAATAAAACTCTCTCAAGACTTTGAACTTGCTGTTGCCAATAAAGCCGATCTTTATCAGAAAGCCGTGTTTAAATTGGCCCATTGCCAAGTCTGTGAGACTCCTTTTGCACCCAAGAAAGCGGTGCAGTATGCACTTGATTTACTTGTGCAATCGGGCCTAGAGCCAGAGCAACTTCAGATCCGTAGTCAGCAGTTAAACACTTGTCCTGAATGTCGTCGTAAAGCCAACATGCTTGAAGGCGAAAACCTCATGAAAGGCAATGGTATACAACAGGAGGTGCTCAATGAAGGGTATTAAAAAAATAGTTGGCAATGACCATACACAAGCAGTACCGGTTGAGATAGATGCAGAGGCGGCTAAGTTAAAAGGCACGCTTTTAAAAGACATTAAGCGATCAGCGTATGTGTATCGTGTCGATTGTGGTGGATGTAATGCCTGTGAAATTGAAATTTTTGCCGCGATAACGCCGGTGTTCGATGCGGAACGCTTTGGTATTAAAGTGGTGGCATCGCCTCGTCATGCCGATATATTACTCTATACCGGTGCTGTGACTCGGTCTATGCGTATGCCCGCTTTGCGGGCTTATGAAGCGGCGCCTGACCCTAAGATTGTTGTCTCATATGGTGCGTGTGGCAATGATGGGGGAATTTTCCATGATCTTTATTGCGTCTGGGGCGGCACCGACAAAATCCTGCCGGTTGATGTGTATATTCCTGGGTGTCCGCCAACTCCAGCAGCGACGATTTATGGCTTTGCAGTGGCGTTAGGTCTACTTGATCAAAAACTTAAAGCTAAGCACCATGACGAGGTTGATGGAGAGGTTGTGACATTAAAGCATACCGGGATTCCTTTAGAAATTAGAGTATTGATTGAGCGAGAAGCGCGACGTTTTGCTGGTTATCGTTATGGTGCGCAAATTGCTGATGAGTTCATGACGGTGTTGGCCGATTCATCTCCAGCGAATGTTGATGCCAAAATAAAGGCTTACCTTGATGAAAAAGGTGACCCGCGGCTAACCGAGATTATTACCAGCATTAATCGTGCTGTGCTAAATCGAATGGGGCAACCCGCGACCATGGGCGAAGCTGTCGCTGTTAATCAAGGGTAGGTGTCTATGTCGGATAAGGTGTTATTTTATGCGTTAAGCCGAAAGTTTGTTGATGAACAAACCAATGTGCCAGAAGAAGCTAAATCAGTGATCTACTATGGCTTAGCTATTGGCCATCATTTAGGTGTTGTCGATTGCCTAACAGCAGTGGTGAGTTGTTCTCGCTATGAGTATACAACGTGGTTAGAGTTTCTACCTGAATCTAGTCCAGCTAGACGCAAGATGGAGGGTTTTTTCACCTTCGGTGAAATTACTATTTTTCCTGAACATATTCATATGTTAGCGAATGCGTTCGAAGCCGCTATTGCAGTGCAACCAGAAAAATACCAAACACTGAGTCGAGACTTCATTAAGGCTTTAGGTGCCGTTTATCGTGAACCCGACATGTACATTATGATAAGGGAGAGATAATCATGTCAGATCTTAGTACGACTGAACCATCCAAAGTGAAAAATGTGCTTTTAGCGGTAGGTAATAACATGATGGGGGATGATGGTGCTGGCCCACTTCTAGCTGAGTTAATGCAGAACAATCCAATAGCAGGTTGGGCCGTTATTGATGGAGGTAGTGCGCCGGAAAACTGTATACATCAAGTTCGTCAGTTGGCACCAGAACGAGTGATTGTGTTTGATGCAGCAGAAATTGGCGAGCAAGCTGGTGAGGTCAGGGTTATTGACCCTGATGCCATTGCTGATATGTTTATTATGTCGACTCATAGTTTACCACTCAACTTCTTAATCGAAGACTTAAAGACTTTCGTGCCAGAAGTGCTGTTTGTTGGTGTGCAGCCTGCAATTGTGGCATTTTCATTCCCGATGACAGAAATGGTTGAGAATGCAGTGGGTGATCTTTATCAGCGTTTACCTAGCTGGCAAGGCAATGGTGGTTATGGCGCCATTTAGCCGTACAATGACATGCTGAAAATGGTGGCGGCGAGGTTTTGATGCCGCTACCTATTTTGCGATAGCAAGACAACCTGCAGCAATTAACCCTTCTTGGTATTTTCTATCATGCGTTTGACCTTTAACGCGGCTATCTATCCTGCACTAATTTACTCAGACAGTCCCTTATGCTTGATGAATATAGTGTCGTGCTGAGTTCTGTCATATCAGCTCAATCAAACTCTTCCTCCGTGCAATATCGCGGCTGATTCATCTTCGTAACGTCCTCTGCGTTGAATAATTTCACAAGGGAACAACCATTGTTTCAATCATTCGCCTTGAATTAGTTTGCCCAAAGCGCGCTGAGTAGACCAAATTCTTATACTGATTGGTATGACACCCACATTGTATGCAGCATAAGCCAAGACGTCTGGTTTGAAGGCCATAGCTAGGTGTCGAATTTGGTGACGAACCTGGTGTCGAAGTAGACGGAAATTACTCAGATATTGCACCGCTGTTAGTTGTCGTTCTTTGTTTAAGCTGTTGTTTTTAAATTATTTAAAATATAAGTTTTGGTGGTTTTACTTAACTGGTACGTATCCTGCTTTATAAGGGTATCTGGCATAGACGTAGCAGATATCCAATTTAAGTATTAGGTTGAATTTGATGTTGATCGATTGAAGAGGAAATCACTTATGAATCGATTTGTGTTTGCAGACCCCAATCAGTGTATCGGTTGCCGTACCTGTGAGGTGGCTTGCGTTTTATCTCATCAAAAGATAAGCAGGGTAGAATCGCTTGATTCAAGCAAGTTTTACCCTCGGCTTAGCTTGGTGAGAAATGGTGATGTGACTACACCGATTATGTGCCGCCAATGTGAAGATGCGCCTTGTGAACAAGTTTGCCCCAATAACGCCATCTATCGTGAAAATGGCCAAGTACATGTCATTCAGTCTCGCTGTATAGGTTGTAAAACTTGTTCCGTAGCTTGTCCATATGGTGCGATGAATGTCGTTGCCTTCGCGGCACCGCAAAGTGGGCCGTCTGAGTTATTCAAAATGAATACCATTAAGGCACAGGCATTAAAATGTGATTTGTGTGAAACACGCTCACAGGGACCAGCTTGCGTTGAAGTCTGCCCAACCAATGCTATTCGTATGATTGATTCTCAAGATATGGAACAAATAAAGCAAGATAAACGTAAACAGGCTGCTGTGGCGGCATTAGCCGGCCTACCTGTTTAATAAATTAACATGATTTCTAAGACGGTCTTGTTTTGAGATAACGGAGTGTAGATATGAAAAAAACTCTAACGGTATGCCCCTATTGTGGTACCGGATGTAAACTAAACCTCATTACTGAAAATGGTAAAGTGGTGGGGGCTGAGCCCGCTGATGGGCGCACCAATCAGGGAGAGCTCTGTCTTAAGGGTTACTACGGCTGGGATTTTTTAAATGATACTAATTTACTTACACCACGCTTAAGAAGTCCAATGATTCGTCGTACGAAAGATGCGAATCTGGAACCAGTCTCTTGGGCAGAAGCGATTAAGTTTGCTGGTGATAAATTAACTAAAATTAAGAAGCAGTATGGCCCAGATTCGATTATGACGACGGGTTCGGCTCGTGGGCCGGGTAATGAAGCTAACTATGTCATGCAGAAGTTTGCTCGTGCTGTGATTGGTACTAACAATGTTGACCACTGTGCTAGGGTGTGACACGCCCCTTCAGTTGCCGGTCTGGTAACAACAGTTGGAAACGGTGCAATGAGTAATGCCATCACCGAGATTGAAAAAGCTAAATGTCTATTAGTGTTTGGGTACAATGCTGCCGACTCACACCCCATCGTTGCTAAGCATATTCTTAAAGCCAAGGCTAACGGCGCTAAGATCATTGTGTGTGATCCACGTAAAATCGAAACGGCCCGTATTGCTGATCAATGGATTCAGTTAAAAAATGGCTCCAATATGGCAATTATCAATGCTTTTGCCAATGTGATCATTGAAGAGGGCTTATATAAGCCTGATTTTGTCGCAGAAAATACCGATAATTTTGAGCAATATTGTGAAACTCTGAAGAAATATACCCCTGAATATGTTGAGTCTATAACAGGCGTTACAGCGGCTGAAATACGCAAAGCAATTAGAACCTATGCAGAAGCATCTGAAGCCATGATTTTATGGGGAATGGGTGTTACTCAATTCGGTCAAGCAGTTGATGTAGTCAAAGGCATCGCTTCTATTGCAGCAATTACTGGTAACTTTGGGCGCCCTGGCGTGGGTTGCGGTCCAGTGCGTGGTCAAAATAATGTTCAGGGTACGTGTGACATGGGCATGTTGCCTAATGTTTACCCAGGGTATCAGAATGTCATTGATGATAAAGCGCGAGAAAAATTTGAGCAAGCGTGGGGAGTACCATTGTCCCCTAATCCGGGTTACACGCTGACTACTCTAGGCCATAGAGTCAAAGATGGCAGTTGTCGTGCTTATTATATATTCGGTGAAGATCCAGCTCAAACAGAAGCGGATTTAGCTCACTTACGAGAAACTATTCGCGGTATGGAATTGGTCATCGTTCAAGATATTTTCATGACACAGACTGCTGAAATGGCTGATGTTATCTTTCCTTCAACGAGCTGGGGCGAACATGAATGTGTTTATTCAAGTGCAGACCGAGGCTTCCAGCGCAGCCATGCTGCAGTAACCCCGCCTGAAGGTGTTAAGCATGATTGGGAAATATTCTGTCTATTAGCAACCGAGATGGGATATCCGATGCAGTACAACAATACTGAAGAAATATGGGATGAGCTGCGCAGCGTAGCACCGCTATTTGCCGGTGCGACCTATCAAAAAATGGAAGGCTTAAAGTCCGTGCAGTGGCCGTGTCCATCGGAAGAGCATCCCGGTACTTCTTACCTATTCGAGGGGGGTAAATTTACCACGCCAAATGGTAAAGCACAGCTATTTGCGACTGATTGGCGGCCGCCGCTTGAGCAACCAGACCATGAATATCCATTGGTGTTATCAACAGTACGTGAAGTGGGACATTATTCGTGTCGATCGATGACTGGTAATTGCAGCGCTTTGCAAACACTTGCAGATGAACCCGGATATGTACAGATTCATCCTGATGATGCTCGTGCGCTAGGTCTAAAGGATCAGCAGTTAGTATGGATATCCTCACGCCGAGGGAAAGTCATTACCCGAGTTGCGGTCAATGAGCGTGTGAATATCGGTGCTGTGTATATGACATATCAATGGTGGATTGGTGCTTGTAATGAGCTAACAATTGAGCATCTAGACCCTGTGTCATTCACTCCTGAATATAAATACTGCGCTGTGAAGATAGAGGGGATAGAGGATCAGCTTTGGGCGGAGAACTATGTGAAATCAGAGTATAGCGCGCTTAAATCTAAGCTTAAGAAAGCGGCTAGTGGAGTGCCTGAATCTACTAACTAGTTAATTGGTACACAATTGAAACTTAAGTTTTGATTATAAACCTGTGGAGCCTGATGCCACTCTGTGGCATCAGGGGTAATTAGCTAAAAGTGTATATGAATTACACTTTAAATTAGGTGATAAATGTGGGAGGTGGCTTAAATTTAACCTGAAAATCAAGATTGTTGGATCTCAATCACTGTTAAATTTTAGTGTCTAAATATAATCTATAAAGATAACTAAAATGATAAATTTAAAGAGGTTCACCAATGCTAAAGATGACACCTTTGATAGATGAAATCTCCACGAAATGGGAGCCGATATTTATTGATGTTGCCCAAGATATATTGCTGGCGACAGATGTAAGGCAGCTGGTATCAATTGTTAATAAATATCACTTTAGATTCGTCAATATAAGCGGTATTCATGTTGTGTTACGTTCTTTTAATGAAGAGAACTCTAATTATTATAGTGAATATAATTATGTTAATTGTGAGGTTTCCACGTACAAGAATTATCAATATTTAGATTTTGATGAACAGCCTGGCTTGGCTATCATGAGTTATGAACAGTTTGAATATCATCATCCTACATTAGTAAAAGAAGTTAAATATTTAAATTTTTCAAGCTACTGCAGAATGCCACTAAAAGTTAATGAACGAATTGTTGGTTGGGTTGAGTTTCAGAGTCGGCAAGTCGATGAGTTTAATAGCCTAACAGTAAGTAAATTAAGGCAGTTAGCCAATATTATAACTATTGGTATAGGAAATGTACTTAATAAAGAAAAGTCAAAAACAAAGGAAAAACAGCTAAGAGAAGAAAAGAAAAGCTGTGAAGTTTTGGTTGATATTACAAATGCAGTTCTACGTCAAGAAAGTCTAAAAGGGTTGGCAATAACTTTACAAGACCATATGAGGAAGCATTTTAATATTGAGCATTTGAGTCTGATGTCAATTGATCATGAGCAGAAAGAATTAATATGCCATGATGTTTACAAAATGAAGAAAGTTGAGTTTTTAGGTGACAATAGTGACCCCGGTGGGACCGAAATAAATGTCAGGCTTATAAAAATATTCGAAACGCCAGCAGAAATAGTTTTTAAAACTAAAAAGCCACTACTTATATGCAAGGAACAGTTACAAAGTTATCAGCTAAAATACAAGTTTTGCGAGCACATTATTTCTCATGATTTGCAATCAGCATGTGTAATACCACTGGTTTTTAGGGGAGAGATCTGGGGGGCGTTGAAGTTTTGTCACAGCGACAAAGACTATTTTAAGCAATGCGACCTTGATTTGCTTTTACAGGTCGGCGCAAGAGCGGCGATGGGACTAAATCACTTTCATCTTAATGCTGAATTTGCTCAAGCTGCTCAGTTGAACGAACCCGTAGCTGATGACATTGGTAATCAGAGTGAGTTCAGTGAGATTGTTTATCAGTCTCAAGCGATGGAGGAAGTACTGGCAAAGGTCAAAATGGTTGCGCCAAGTGATTGTACCGTTTTGATTTTGGGAGAAACAGGCACGGGTAAGGAGTTGATTGCTACAGCTGTGCACCAGTTGAGCGCACGTAAAGGTAAACCTATGGTGAAAATGAACTGTGCATCTGTGCCATCAGGATTATTTGAAAGTGATTTGTTTGGCCATGAAAAAGGAGCTTTTACTGGGGCACTCACTCAACGCATAGGCCGATTCGAAATGGCCAATAAGGGCACCTTCTTTTTGGATGAAGTCGGGGATATGCCGCTTGATTTGCAGCCCAAACTACTGCGGGTGCTGCAGGAGGGAGAGTTTGAGCGGGTTGGTAAGCATCAACTCATTCCCGTCGATGTTAGGCTCATAGCTGCGACCAATTGTGACCTACTTGAAATGGTAAAAAACAAAGAGTTTCGCTCCGATTTGTACTATCGATTGAATGTATTTCCAATTGTGCTTCCCCCGCTGCGGGAGCGCCGAGAGGATATCGGTTTGTTAGCTAAGCATTTTGTGCAAGAAGTTGCTGCGAAAATGGGTAAGAACATTACCTCTATTCCGTCAGAGACTTTGCGTTTGCTGGCATTGTTACCTTGGTATGGCAATATCCGCGAATTAAGAAATGTGATTGAAAGAGCTGTAATAACAACACAGGGAAAAACACTAGTTATCCCAACAAATGAGTTAAAGGCATTGTTGCCTAGTGGTCAAGAGCAAGTATTGAGAGCACAGTCTGTGTCAGAGACGGATAAATTGCACTGTGCTGAGCAAGATGAACAAGATTTAGAACGAGAACAAATTATCGCAATCTTAAAAGAGACCAACGGTATCGTTGCAGGCCCTAAGGGTGCAGCAGTGAAACTGGGATTGAAGCGCACAACTTTGCTATCTCGCATGCAGCGACTAGGGATCTCTTCAAGAAGTTACAGTAGTTAATTTAGCTACATAGCATAACTTGGCTTATAGATTGCGAAATAGTCTACCAAACACAAATTTTGTAATTTATGGGCCAACAATATGCAAATGAATGAAGTGATCGAGTGTTGTTCAAACAACAAGGTAAAAATGGTTAGCGCTAGGCAACGCAGTCATATTGCTGAAAATGGTAGCGATGTTGCTTTTAGTAGTAATGTTCATCAGTATCGCGACGCTCATTGTCAGCAAGCGGAAGATATGTTGGTGGTCGAAACTCCCGTAGCCTTAAGTTATAACGGCATTTCCCACGTTGTTTTAATGTGTACCAATAATGATCTTGAAGAACTTGCTGTGGGCTTTTCACTCACTGAAGGAATTATTGACAATTATCGTGATATTCATGATATCGAAGTCGTGCCCAGCTGCAATGGCATAGAGCTACGGATTGAACTGGCTAATCGGTGTTTACATAAACTTAAGCAATTGAAAAGAAACATGGTGGGTCGTACTGGTTGCGGAATATGCGGCACTGAGAGTTTAGACCGATTTTCCAAACCTATTATTCCGCTAGATTTTAACGTTAAATTGGATATTTCAAGTATTGATGGTGCACTGGCACAGTTACGTGAGCATCAAGCGTTAAATCAATTAACCGGCGCAACTCATGCCGCAGCTTACCTGTCAGCTAGCGGAAAGTTAGTGGCAATATATGAAGATGTTGGCCGCCACATCGCGTTAGATAAGTTGATTGGCTATATTTGCAAGCATGGCCTTAGCGGCGGTGCGATATTAGTGACGAGTCGGGCCAGTTATGAAATGGTGCAAAAGACTTTGCTTGCTGGTATTGAAGTTCTTTTGGCAATATCTGCGGCGACGGAAATGGCTGTTAAGTTAGCTGATGCAAATAATCTTACGTTAGCGGGTTTTTGTCGCCCAGGCAGGGCAAATGTATATAGTCATGTTCATCGTCTTGAGCAAGCTAAGGCAGATGTGCATCAGCCTTAGCTTGCTGTTGCAGAAGTGAAAGCTGTCCAAAGGGGTAAACCTTGTAGTGACCCCTGAACAGTTGACCTCTGAATAAATTGTTTGTGCTTTTTCTTTCACTAACATCACTGGCTAGACGATAAGCTGTAAGGTTCAATTAGCTCGTTTGAGTTATTCGTGGGCCAACTTCTAACTGCATTAAGTACATATCTTCACCGTCCAATACCCGGGTTTGGGTACTTTGACACTTAGGACAGCTGATATTGTATTGAGTAACCTCTTGGTGGTTATCACAGGCTTGACAGTGGATAACCAAAGGTTGAATGTGCATTTCCAATTCAGCATTTTTGCAGATCCCTTCTTCTTTAAAGGTATCAAATGCCGTTTTAAGCAACTCAGGCTCGACACCGCTAAGGACACCAACTTTTATTGAAACACGTTTAATACTATTGGCTTGATGCTGTATCGCATGCTGCTCACATTGTTCGATCAGGGCTAATACGATGGAGTACTCGTGCATAGTTAACAGATCCTTGGAAGCAGTTCACCTTGGGGAAGGTCGACATATCGGCAGCTTCCCCAGGGGGTTTCGAGTATGACTTTGCCATTATGATCTTGGGTGACTTTGCCAATAACAGCTGCATTTTTGCCAGGTTGATGTTGCTTAATCAAGGTTAAGGCTTGTTCTGCATACTCACTGGGAAGGGCAAAAATACAGGTTCCTTCATTTGCTAGATCAAATGGTTCAAATCCGTAAAGTTCACACAGACCTTTGACTTCATCAGTAACGGGTATTGCGTCCTCGTATATCTTGATACCGACTTCTGACGCATTTGCCCATTCGTTCAGCACCGCAGCAAGGCCGCCACGAGTTGCATCCCGCATGGAATGAAGAGGAATTTTTGCATTAATCAGTGACTCAACCAAAGGCCACAGTGTCGCGCAGTCGCTAGTCAGTTCAGATTCTAAAGTAAGCCCTTCCCTAGCCATCAACACTGTAGCCCCATGACGACCAATGTCACCAGAGACAATGATGACGTCGTCTGTTTGTAGGTTGCTAGTAGAAATACCTTGCTGCAAAATCTTACCAACACCCGAAGTATTGATGAAAATACCATCTGCGCAGCCTTTGGGAACCACTTTAGTATCACCACACACAATTGTAGCGCCACTGGCTGTAAGCTCTTTGGCCATGGACTCTACAATGGTAGTAAGGTCATCAATAGCAAATCCTTCTTCAATGATGAAACTGCAACTGAGATATTGTGGCTTGGCAGCCATCATTGCTAAATCGTTGACAGTACCAGCTACAGCCAATTTGCCAATATCTCCGCCAGAGAAGAATAAGGGTGAGACGGTAAAAGAGTCGGTGGTAAATGCTGTTAGCCCATTAAGTTCTATTGTGGCAGCGTCTTCTTCACTGCTCAGAATTGGGTTGTCGAATGCAGTAAAAAACAATTTGTGGATCAGGGCATTCATTTCTTTCCCACCCCCACCATGACTGAGCTGAACTTGCTTAGGTAATTTGTTATTCATCGTTATTAACCCTTAGTGAGTGTGGCATTGTGTTGCTGACTCCACCGTAACGGAAGTGTGCATTACAGGCGCCTTCTGAACTCACCATACAACTCCCCATAGGGGAATCGGGCGTGCAGCCTCGAGCAAAAACTTTACAGTCTTTTGGTTTACATAGCCCACGTAAAATATCGCCACATTGACAAGCTTTATGATCTTCAATGGGGTCGTGAGTGAGTAATTCAGCGAATTTGAGTTCAGCATCAAGGTGCTTAAGTTCGTCCCTTAACCGTAGAGCTGAATTAGGGATAGGTCCTAACCCTCGCCATCGGAATTCACTGCGTATACACAGATAACGGTCAACGAGTTGCTGCGCTTTGATGTTGCCTTTAGGCGTCACAGCGCGGTTGTATTGATTATCAAGCTTTGCAATGCCATTTGCTCGTTGTTTGGCGATTCGAAAAATGGACTCCATCACATCTACAGGTTCAAATCCGCTAACGACAACGGGTGTATTGTATTCATCGACGGCAAATTGGTAGAGTTCGCTGCCTTGAATGACACTGACATGGGCAGGACCAATGAATGCGTTAACCTTGACCTTACTGTCAGCCATGACTGCTTCCATTGCAGGCGGAACCAGTACATGGTTGATATGAAATAGTAGATTTTTTAACCCTAGCGCTTGAACTTGCTGAATGAGCACTGCTGTCATAGGTGTCGAAGTCTCAAAACCTATGGCGAAGAATACCACCTGTTTTTTGGGGTTATCTATCGCAATTTGCAGCGTATCGAGTGGGTCATAAATGGCGCGAACGTCGTGGCCGCTTGCTCTGCATTGCGCCAGTGAGCCTTTGGAACCAGGAACTCGAATCATATCACCAAGTGTGACTAAGATGACCTCAGGTTGAGAAGCAAGGGTAATGGCATGGTCAATACGCTCTTTAGGCATGATGCACACTGGGCAACCAGGTCCATGAATAAACTCAATGTTGGGGGGTAATAATTGGTCGATGCCATACTTCATTATGGTGTGTGTATGTCCGCCGCAGACCTCCATGACATAAATGTTTTCATCTGGAGAGCGTCGACGTACAAGTTCTGCTTGGCCCGCTATTTTCTTCGCTATGGTCGCTATGGTTTTTGGGTCTCTAAAACCTTGATATAATTGCTTTAGCTCCAGCATTTTTTACCCCTCAGGTTGCATTTTTTCCGCCATTTCTTCATAGAGAGCTAGCGTCTCAAGTGCCTCAGCTTTATTGATCTTGTTCATGACAAATCCAATATGTATCAGCACGTAGTCGTCAATTTCTATCGGATCATCAATGAGGTGGTAACTCACTTTACGTTTTACACCTAAGGTGTCGACGGTAATGCTGGTTTCTTCAGGGTGTAGCGCTACCACCTTAGAGGGAATAGATAAACACATGATTGACTCTCTATGATTGCGAAGCTGGATTGATGATAGTCTGCTGGTGGATATTGGTTAGCCACTTACTGACTGCGTGTAAAGATTCAGGTTGCTTAATTGACACTTCTAAAATAGTGGCAGTGGGGTTGAGCCGAGTGATATGGGATTTAGCGGCAGACATGTCAAAATCGAAATAGGGTAGTAGATCGCATTTTGTTATCAGCACTATGTCTGCACGGCGAAACATAACTGGGTATTTTTCAACTTTATCGTCGCCTTCAGGTATAGATAGTAGGACGATGTTTTTATGGGCTCCGAGGTCATAACTGGCGGGGCAGACAAGATTGCCAACATTTTCTACGAAGCAAATATCGGCGCTTTCGAGTTGGATATTATGTAATGCATCGTGCACCATAAATGCGTCTAAGTGGCAGGCCGAGCCAGTTTGTATTTGATACGCTTCAACTCCTTTGGCCTTTAAGCGGTCCGCGTCACGACTGGTCTCTAGATCACCTTCGATCACGGCGTAGTTTAAGTCACAATACTCCACAAGATGTTCTAACAGTGAGGTTTTTCCGCTCCCAGGGCTACTCATCAAGTTATAGGCACTAATGTTATGACTCTGAAAATGTGTGCGGTTGTGATTCGCTTGACTATCATTTTTGTCTAAGATCTTGTGAATGACAGACAATGTCTGTTGATCATTTAGCTGAGGGTTACTTTGGAGATTAGTCTGGTGATTTTTATCAGAACGGGTAAAACTGCATCCGCAATCTGTGCACATAATGTATCTATCCTGTCATCTAGTCCTCACTTGATTGTTATCTAACCAACATTTTAGTTGTTTGATCTAGGTCGACTTTCTTTCGTTACAATTCGGTGAATGGTAAAAGCTTGAAGTGCATCGGTTAATCGGTAATTATGCGATGGGAACGTGGTTTCGTTTTTACTAAAACAGCATTCTAAATCAGTAAGATATATGCATCTTAACCTTTTTTTAAAGGTGCATATCAGCTGCGACTTGAGGTGAGGCAATAACGTCGTTGGATAGACTAGTTTTTGAGGCTGATCTGTTTATTTTTACCTAGTGCAAAGTGGGCTAAATTGGCATGCTAATGCTGTCATTACATTGGACCGGTGCTATCCAAGCATTGTACTTGTGATAGCACCAATAATGATTAGCCGTTGTCGCCACTGACTAAATATGTTGCTGCTGGGTCAACATAAACTCGTTCACCCATGGCTTGTCTGCCAAGTAGCATTAAATAGCTCATATCTTTGCGATTGCTCAGCGTCACTTCAATTAACCACTTTTGTTCGCCTAATTGGATCGTGGTTTGAATCACGCAGCGTTGCTCAACCTCACCGTTTGATGACTTAATACGTCTAGAGTCATGCAACTGCGCTTGGCAACGCACCGTTTGTTCAAGGTTGTACACATCTGGGTGCAAATCAAACTCGACATAGGGCTTACCATTGACCTTTAGCTGGCGTAAGTTGTCGACATGCAGTGCCGAAGTTTTTGCGCCGGTATCTACTCTGACATGAAGGTCGTGAATCCCTAAGTCAGGTAGGTGACAGGTTTCTAAGTTACCAATGATCATTCTGTTGCTGGTCATTTCTCTATCTCACTGTGTATGCGGTAAATCATGCCATATGCCGCTTAAAGCATCGGCATGGCTGCACTCACGGGTTGTACTTGCTCTTGCATGGTTTCAATATGCTCGGCGACTTCATCGTCGGCATCACCAAAGTAGGCGATATGGAACATGGCATCGCCTTCTTGCACTAATGGTATGTTCTGTTTGCCAATAATAATGCCAGCGCGATGGGAAACCACCTCGGCAATCACTCGGCCTAACGGACTGTTTATCTGGGATAATACCGCCCCTTTTTCCACTTGTTGGCCCAGCTCGACAAAGTCGTGCACAAAACCGCTGGCACTGGCGCGGGTCCAGTCACTGCGATAAGCCACAAACGGCGCAATTTTCCGTTTACTGCTGCGCTTTCGAATCATGGTCAAAGTCGATAACACATTCAGTACGCCTTTAATGCCGGTTTGAATCGACAGTTCATCAAAGCGTAGCGCTTCTCCGGCTTCATAAAGCAAGATTCGTGCGCCATTATTGACCGCAGATTCGCGCAGTGAGCCATCGCGCAAGTTAGCGTTCAGCAGCACCGGCACGCCAAAAGCTTCGGCAAGTGCTAAGGTTTGCTCATCTTTCAAATTAGCGCGAATTTGCGGCAAGTTTGAGCGATGAATCGCACCGGTATGTAAATCAATGCCATAGTCACAGTGTTTAACGATTTCATTTAAGAAAATATGCGCTAAACGTCCAGCTGGTGTGCCTTTGGCGCTGCCTGGAAAGCAGCGGTTCAAATCGCGTCTATCGGGCATATATCGGCTTTGGTTGAGCACACCATACACATTCACCATAGGCACAATAATCAAGCTGCCACGGCTGAGCTTGAGATTTTGCGCAATTAAGCGGCGGGTGATCTCAATACCATTGAGCTCATCTCCGTGTACAGCCGCGCTAACAAACACCGTTGGACCGGGCTTTTTAGCCCGGATCACATGCACCGGCAGCGACATTTGGGTGTCGGTATACAGCCTTGAAACCGGCAATTGCAGTTGCAACTGTTGTCCCGGGGCAATATTCACCCCGCCGATGGTCAAAATGTTTGGCATTAGCCTTTGCCTCGTGTTTTATTGGCATTGGGCTTGGCATGTTTTTCAATGAACTGAAACACCAAGTCAGCCACATCTTTATTGGTGGCCATTTCAATGCCTTCAAGACCCGGTGAGGAGTTCACCTCCATCACCACAGGACCATTGTTAGACTGCAAAATGTCCACGCCACATAAATTTAGCCCCATCGCTTTTGCAGCATTGACTGCCGTTGCGCGTTCTTCTTTGGTTAAGCGCACTAACTGAGCACTGCCACCACGGTGAAGGTTAGAACGGAACTCGCCTTCAGCCGCTTGGCGTTTCATCGCCGCGACGACTTTATCGCCTACCACCAAGCAGCGAATATCAGCGCCGCCGGCTTCTTCAATAAACTCTTGCACCAAAATATTAGCTTTTAAACCCATAAACGCTTCAATCACGCTTTCTGCCGCTTTATTGGTTTCAGCCAGTACCACGCCAATACCTTGGGTACCTTCAAGTAGCTTAATGACTAACGGCGCGCCGCCGACGTTTTTAATCAAATCTTGAATCTTATCTGGCCGGCTGGCAAACCCTGTTCTAGGCAAGCCAATACCTTTACGAGACAGTAACTGCAAAGAGCGCAGCTTGTCGCGTGAGCGGCTGATTGCGACAGATTCGTTGACACAAAAGGTCCCCATCATCTCAAACTGACGCACAACAGCGGTGCCGTAAAAGGTGATAGATGATCCAATACGTGGAATCACCGCATCATATTGCGGCAATACTTCACCCATGTAACGCACTGTTGGGTTGCTGCTAGTGATGTCCATATAACAATGCAAGGTATCAATAATATCTACTTGGTGCCCACGGGCTTCGCCCGCTTCTTTTAGGCGGCGAGTAGAGTAGAGAGTTTCACTTCTAGAAAGAATCGCTATGCGCATTTGGTTAACCTTAATCATTGTTAATGTTGTCGCCACAGTGATGAGTTTGGCGATTGATGCCACTGCCTGTAATAGGCCCCTTGTCATTTAATTTACTCGTTTCAAGTAATTAAAATGATTTTTAATCAATGTTTTACGTGAATCGCTTTGGTTTGTTAAATACTTAAAAAATACCTGTTTGCTATTAATTATTCGGCGCCTATTATCAATTTTGATTTTTAAAAGGCCATAGCAAAAATGAATTTCAGCAATTCATAGGGTGACTGGCTGAAATCACTTAATATTGCCTTTTGTAGGCACTTTCCTGTGGCTTATTGCGATAAACAAAAGGGGTTTCATCTTGAAATCAGCCAGAATGCAGCCAGTAAGGCCAGTTAATTACTCATCAAAATGGAAGCAAGTGGTATTGCTGGTAACTGTGCTGTTACTTTTTTTCAGTGCATTGCCATCGGTGTTTGGTGAACGTGAAGCCGTGCATGTCTCTCATCGTCTTCCTGTTGCTGCCGATGTCTCTGCAATGGCAAAGCATCTCAATCAGCACGGATTGGTTGTGCATCAAATTGAGCAGCGAGATGAGCGCTACATTGTGTCATTAGAAGGTTCGGGCCAGCAGGAGTTGGCGCGGAATGCTCTGCATAAATTTTTTGCTGATGATGAGGTCACTATCGCCTTAGCAATGGAGCCTGCAGCACCGAATTGGCTCACCGACAGGGGCTTAAAACCTATTAAACTGGGCCTAGATTTACGTGGCGGTGTGCAGTTCTTACTTGATGTCGATTTGGCACCGGTCTATGAGGCCCATGCTCAATCGGTGCTTGATGAAGTACGTCGAGAGTTTCGCGGAGTGCGCGGGCGTATTATCGATGGCGACTTACAGTTTAATTTACGTGAAACACAAGATGCTACCCAAATAAAACGCCAATTAGACAGCCAGTTTCCGCATTGGTCTACCAGCTTTGCTGACCAACAGATCCGCATGGTGTTCTCTGATGATGAAAAGCGCAACATTCGTCGCTTAACAGTGCAGCAGAATTTGCAAACTATGCGTAGCCGAATTGAAGAGCTCGGTATCACAGAAGCCGTAGTGCAACGACAAGGTGAAAACCGCATTCGTATCGAACTGCCCGGCATTCAGGATCCCGCAGCGGCTAAAGATGTGATTGGCGCGACGGCCTCGTTAGCATTTCATGCGCTGTATTCACAGCAATCAAATCGCGCATTGATGGTAGAAGATAACACTGGTAACGAAATGCCGCTGATAAAAAGGCCTATTTTAGATGGAAAACACATCATTGATGCCAGAGCTGGGGTGGGCGAGTTAGGCACCGCTGAAGTGAATATTTCGCTAGATTTTGCTGGTGGACGAGTGATGTCCCGATTTTCTGGCGACAACATCGGACAACCGATGGCGACGGTGTTTAGCGAATACAGTCGAGACAAGTCTGGGGCGAGTCAACAGCAGCATACCGTGATTAGTGTTGCGACCATTCAATCGCAATTAGGCAACCGCTTTCGCATAACGGGTGTCGGTTCAATGCAGCAGGCGCAAGAGCTGGCACTGTTATTACGTGCGGGCTCATTGACTGCCCCAGTGACGATTATTGAAGAACGCACTATTGGCCCAACATTAGGGGCGGAAAATGTCAAAAGTGGGTTTGCCGCATTAGCCTTAGGTTTGAGCTTTACTCTGGTCTTTATTGCCTTTTGGTATCGTCGTTTAGGTTGGGTGGCGAATGCGGCACTACTTACAAATTTAGTCTGTTTGTTTGGGCTGATTGCTTTGATCCCAGGGGCTGTGCTGACGTTGCCAGGGATTGCAGGTTTAGTACTTACTGTCGGTATGGCGGTAGATGCCAACGTCCTTATTTTTGAGCGAATAAAAGACAAAATGCGCGAAGGTAGAAACTTATCTTTGGCGATTGAGCGCGGCTTTAACAGTGCTGCATCCTCAATTTTCGATGCTAACTTGACCACGATGATCGTTGCTATCGCACTCTACTCCATTGGTAATGGTCCGATCCAGGGCTTTGCCTTGACGTTAGGTTTAGGGTTGTTGACCAGTATGTTTACTGGAGTGTTTGCTTCCCGAATAATGATTAATCTCTTTTGGGGTAAAGATACCCGTAAAGATGTGAGGATTTAATGATGAAGTTAGATCGTATGACCTCAATTCGTTCAGCGATGACCACTGTATCGTTAATTTTATGCTTGCTCTCAGTGGTATTTATCAGCACTAAAGGCTTTAACTGGGGCTTAGACTTTACTGGTGGCGTGGTGGCTGAAGTGGAGCTGGAGCAGCAGTTATCTGCCGAGAGTATAAAAGCGTATT
Source organism: Shewanella sp. Scap07 (assembly GCF_013394145.1). NCBI lineage: Bacteria > Pseudomonadati > Pseudomonadota > Gammaproteobacteria > Alteromonadales > Shewanellaceae > Shewanella > Shewanella sp. Scap07. The sequence continues at coordinate 4,858,261 of NZ_CP041329.1, read as the reverse complement.
TGGACCATCAACTACAGCAAGATGTACAAGTGATTGCGACCCAAGATGGTCGTTGGTTGTTGAGATTTGGTGTTGATGCTGCGAATGACAGTCCATCTTTGCAGCAATCGATAGCAACGTTTAGTCCGCAATACAGCATTATCAGTAGCAGCTTTATTGGGCCACAGGTAGGCCAAGACATGGTCGAGCAGGGTGGGCTGGCGGTGCTGGCTTGTTTTGTATTGATCTTGGTGTATTTGAGTATGCGTTTTGATTGGCGCTTAGCGTTAGGATCCATTGGGGCATTGGTGCATGACGTGCTATTGGTTTTGGGGTTATTTGCTTGTTTGCAGCTGGAGTTTAACCTGACAATTTTAGCCGCAGTACTTGCCATTATGGGGTATTCATTGAATGATTCGATTATCATCTCAGATAGAATTCGCGAGGTATTCCGGGGCAAGCCAGATGGCGAGGTGAATCCGTTATTGGATCAATCTGTCCGGTCAACGTTTTCAAGAACTATTGTGACCTCGGGTACCACGCTCGTGACCGTGTCAGCATTATGGTTACTAGGCGGCCCAGTGCTTGAGGGCTTTGCCATAGCCTTGTGTGTGGGCATTGCCAGTGGGACTTGGTCGTCAATCTCAATTGGGACGACATTGCCTACCTTATTGGGTTTGCAACCGCAGCATTATCAAGTTAAACCAATTGACGATGCTTTGAGTAATGCACCGTAGAGGTGTAACGGCCAGTGAGATCACCAGAAGTGAGATATCTGGGGTTATCTCACTGGCTTGTTTATTCGCTATAGCTGCTTACCAAGTAGGTGGCTGAGGGATCGACATAAACTCGTTCACCCATGGCTTGTCTGCCAAGTAGCATTAAATAGCTCATATCTTTGCGATTGCTCAGCGTTATTTCAATTAACCACTTTTGCTCGCCCAGCTGAATCGTGGTTTGAATCACGCAGCGTTGCTCAACCTCACCGTTTGATGACTTAATACGCCTAGAGTCATGCAACTGCGCTTGGCAACGCACCGTTTGTTCAAGGTTGTACACATCTGGGTGCAAATCAAACTCGACATAGGGCTTACCATTGACCTTTAGCTGGCGTAAGTTGTCGACATGCAGCGCCGAAGTTTTTGCGCCGGTATCGACTCTGACATGAAGGTCGTGAATCCCTAAGTCAGGTAGGTGACAGGTTTCTAAGTTACCAATGATCATTCTGTTGCTGGTCATTTCTCTATCTCACTGTGTATGCGGTAAATCATGCCGTGTGCCGCTTAAAGCATCGGCATGGCTGCACTCACGGGTTGTACTTGCTCTTGCATAGTTTCAATATGCTCGGCGACTTCATCGTCGGCATCACCAAAGTAGGCGATATGGAACATGGCATCGCCTTCTTGCACTAATGGTATGTTCTGTTTGCCAATAATAATGCCAGCGCGATGGGAAACCACCTCGGCAATCACTCGGCCTAACGGACTGTTTATCTGGGATAATACCGCCCCTTTTTCCACTTGTTGGCCCAGCTCGACAAAGTCGTGCACAAAACCGCTGGCACTGGCGCGGGTCCAGTCACTGCGATAAGCCACAAACGGCGCAATTTTCCGTTTACTGCTGCGCTTTCGAATCATGGTCAAAGTCGATAACACATTCAGTACGCCTTTAATGCCGGTTTGAATCGACAGTTCATCAAAGCGTAGCGCTTCTCCGGCTTCATAAAGCAAGATTCGTGCGCCATTATTGACCGCAGATTCGCGCAGTGAGCCATCGCGCAAGTTAGCGTTCAGCAGCACCGGCACGCCAAAAGCTTCGGCAAGTGCTAAGGTTTGCTCATCTTTCAAATTAGCGCGAATTTGCGGCAAGTTTGAGCGATGAATCGCACCGGTATGTAAATCAATGCCATAGTCACAGTGTTTAACGATTTCATTTAAGAAAATATGCGCTAAACGTCCAGCTGGTGTGCCTTTGGCGCTGCCTGGAAAACAGCGGTTCAAATCGCGTCTATCGGGCATATATCGGCTTTGGTTGAGCACCCCATACACATTCACCATAGGCACAATAATCAAGCTGCCACGGCTGAGCTTGAGATTTTGCGCAATTAAGCGGCGGGTGATCTCAATACCATTGAGCTCATCTCCGTGTACAGCCGCGCTAACAAACACCGTTGGACCGGGCTTTTTAGCCCGGATCACATGCACCGGCAGCGACATTTGGGTGTCGGTATATAGCCTTGAAACCGGCAATTGCAGTTGCAACTGTTGCCCGGGGGCAATATTCACCCCGCCGATGGTCAAAATGTTTGGCATTAGCCTTTGCCTCGTGTTTTATTGGCATTGGGCTTGGCATGCTTTTCAATGAACTGAAACACCAAGTCAGCCACATCTTTATTGGTGGCCATTTCAATGCCTTCAAGACCCGGTGAGGAGTTCACCTCCATCACCACTGGACCATTGTTAGACTGCAAAATGTCCACGCCACATAAATTTAGCCCCATCGCTTTTGCAGCATTGACCGCCGTTGCGCGCTCTTCTTTGGTTAAGCGCACTAACTGAGCACTGCCACCACGGTGAAGGTTAGAACGGAACTCGCCTTCAGCCGCTTGGCGTTTCATCGCCGCGACGACTTTATCGCCTACCACCAAACAGCGAATATCAGCGCCGCCGGCTTCTTCAATAAACTCTTGCACCAAAATATTAGCTTTTAAACCCATAAACGCTTCAATCACGCTTTCTGCCGCTTTATTGGTTTCAGCCAGTACCACGCCAATACCTTGGGTACCTTCAAGTAGCTTGATGACTAACGGCGCGCCGCCGACGTTTTTAATCAAATCTTGAATCTTATCTGGCCGGCTGGCAAACCCTGTTCTAGGCAAGCCAATACCTTTACGAGACAGTAACTGCAAAGAGCGCAGCTTGTCGCGTGAGCGGCTGATTGCGACAGATTCGTTGACACAAAAGGTCCCCATCATCTCAAACTGACGCACAACAGCGGTGCCGTAAAAGGTGATAGATGATCCAATACGTGGAATCACCGCATCATATTGCGGCAATACTTCACCCATGTAACGCACTGTTGGGTTGCTGCTAGTGATGTCCATATAACAATGCAAGGTATCAATTATATCTACTTGGTGCCCACGGGCTTCGCCAGCTTCTTTTAAGCGGCGAGTAGAGTAGAGGTTTGCGTCTCTTGATAGGATTGCTATACGCATTGTAGTTGGCCTTGTGTTGTCAAAAATTTCAATTAATTTAATGTTGCTAATATTCACTGCTTGGCATGAGTGCGGGCTGCTTGCTTAAGTTCCGCTCACCGGACAAAGAGAAGAATCGCTTTGGTGTGGTGACTAAACTCATGTATTTCAACCAAGTAAATTCAATCAAGGTATTGGCGGCTTCAATGCCGTTAACTACATTGATAAAGTGTTGCTCTTCTTCGTTCTCTGCCAGTAACATGCCAGCAGCCAGTGCGCGCATATTTAAACCGTACAGTGTCAGTAGTTCTGCTTGCACTCGAGTGAACTCCCCGCAACGATTGAATCCTCTTGGAAAATTCGCATCGTCATAAAAATGGCTGGCACTGAGTCTAAACTTAAGGTTGCTCACGTTATTCATCCTTTTGATTAAAAAGATATTAGTCACAAATTTTTGTGATAAATCCTAAACCGTTTATGGGGTAGTTCGTGGGGCGAAAGTTAGTGTTAAACTGCTTAAAAAGAAAACGAAAAATTTCTATCGTCACAACAAAACTTGTTTGTTAGTCTGCTAGGTGGCAACCGCTGCAAAGGTGATCGTTTGCCGAGTGGCTATGGGAAGTAAATAAGGGGCTATTTGGGCGGCGTGTCGACCCGGAATAGTCTTGGTCAATATGTCAATTTTAATGGTGATGGGCTCAAGGTTTAGCAAGGAATAATTATGGATATAAAAGTCTTTAGAACCTTTCTAGAAGTGGTGCGAGAAAAACACTTTGGCCGAGCTGCAGATAACCTCTATATCACGCAAGCGGCCGTGAGTGCGCGCATAAAGCAGCTTGAATCGTTTTTTGATACCACCTTGTTTGTGCGCGATCGTAATGCGATTAAGTTAACCAGCGCCGGCGAGCGCTTAGTGCCCTATGCGCAAAATATGGTACGCACCCTTGAGCAAGCCAAAACTGAATTACTGTTGACCAAAGATTACGCCATTCAATTAACCATTGCCGGTACGCCGAATATTTGGGATGCCTTCTTGCAGCATTGGCTGAGTGTGGTCACAGAAGAGCTGCAGGGTTATTCGTTTCGCGCCGATGTTTTGAGTTTAGATCAGATGACACGGGCGCAGATTGAACGTACCTTGGATATTGGTGTCAGCTTTGACCCGATGAAGTCCGATGAAATTGCCAGCCAGCAGGTGGCGATGTTAGAGCTGGTCATGGTGTGCTCTGCGAAGAAAGATCAATCAAGTGCTTTAAGTGAAGGCTATGTTTATGTTGATTGGGGCACGCGATTCGCATCGGAGCATGCAGAGCGACACGCTAAGATGCCACCGCCCTACTTACGCACATCCAATGGTCAAATTGCCTTGAACTTCATTTTAGAAAAAGGCGGCGCAGCCTACTTGCCTAGGGTAGTCGCGGCGCCGTTTATTGAGTCTGGCCAGTTATATGAAGTCGATGGCCAGCAGCCTTGGTATCGCCCAGTGTATTTGTCCTATCGTAAAGATGCGGTGGCACTTTCAGCCATTACCCAAGTGGCCAAGCTAATTGATAAGACCGAGCCATTAACCCCATTTGTACTGCAACAAGCGGGTGAAGGTAGTGAGTAATGGCATAACGCTTCGCTTAGCGCTGATTTGCGAAAGCCAGTTATTGTATGCAAGGATAGTGGTTGTTTAACAAAATAATAACCATCAATAATCAATGGGGGCTCTCAGTAACATGATAGAACAAGGTCAAACATTACCCAGTGGCGTACTCAGTGAACTTACCGATGAAGGTATGCTCAATCACAAAACCGATGAGCTATTTGCCAATAAAAAAGTGGTACTTTTTGCTGTACCTGGCGCATTTACGCCAACTTGCTCAGAAGCCCATTTGCCCGGTTATGTGGTCAGCGCCGATGTATTTAAGCAGCAAGGTGTGGACATTATCGCATGCGTATCGGTCAACGACGCCTTTGTTATGAAAGCGTGGGGTCAGCAACACAATGCTGAGGCGCTGATGATGCTCGCAGATGGTGATGGTAGTTTTACTCAGTTACTTGGGCTTGAAATGGATACTGGCGGATTTGGTGGTTTACGTTCGCAGCGCTATGCGATGATTATCGATAATGGTGTGGTGACAACTTTGAATATTGAAGCGCCGAAAACCTTTGAGGCCAGTAAAGCTGAAACCTTACTTGCAGCTCTTTAAAGCTGGTAGACGAGTAAAAGGCGCCATTACAGGCGCCTTTTTGTGGCCATGGTAACTGGTGACAGCCGAGATAAAGAGCTTAGGCTGCGTGTTCTAAGGTGACCGGCGCGGCCTCGGTTTCGATACCTAAGCTGCTTTCAATGCGTTTGACACTTTGCTGTACTTCTTCGGCTATTTCATCACTTTGGTTAGATGCCCCTTGTGCGTGCAGTTTCAACTCTGCCATGGCACTGACAAAATCGTCTAAGTGACTCACTTGTGCCAACGAGTGGGCAGAGCCCTGCTTAGCCGTTAGGGTCATCTCGTGGGCTTGGGTTTGGACATCTTGCGCCACTTGCCACAGTGCTTGGGCGCGCTGTTTTTGCGTTTCAGATGCAGCACCAATGCCTTGGACACTTAGCTCTAACTCACCATTTGCTTCGGTCAGCTGAGTGAGAATGGTCATGATCTCTTTGAGTGAATGTTGGGTACGTAGCGACAAATTACGCACTTCATCAGCAACAACCGCAAAGCCTCGGCCTTGCTCACCGGCTCGCGCAGCTTCAATTGCGGCGTTCAGTGCTAATAGGTTCGTTTGCTCGGCAATGTTGCCAATCACATCAATGATTTTTGAGACATCACTGACTGAGGTCGTGAGGCTCGATAGCGATTGATGGCAGTTATTGACTGCCTGTTGGGTTTGCTCGGTGGCTGACAAGACCGCTTCGGCTTCGGTTTGTGAACGTTGCATATCAGCACGGGTAGATTCAGCACTGCGCTCCACTTGCTCTGAGCTTAAGTTCACTTCGCGGGCCAATTCGCGTACTTGCTCAGTTTGTTCGAGGGCTACGGCCACAATTTGTTGAGTTTGTTCTGTGCTAGAGCTGATCATACTAATTCGTTGCACCAACTGGCTTAGCGATTGGGATACCGTGGTGATTTGTTGGCGCTGTTGCTCATCTTCGCTTTCAAAACGGTCTAGCAGCTGGTTGAAGTGACCGGCAATCTGACCGGTTTCGCAGCGACGCTGAATGATCAGACGCTCACGGCTATTGGTTTCACTCAATTGCATAAAGGCACGGTTAAGATTCTTAAGCGGTTTGACAACGCGGCGTTGCTGTAAAAACAGATAGCCCAAAGCAAAAACGGCTAAGATTGAAACCATGGCATATAGTGCCATTTGTAACTCTTGCTTGAGCTGCAAGTTTTGGGTTTTCTGTACCTGGCCAAGGGCAAGTAATGATTGCTCAATGTTGGCGATTGCCGTGCGCATGGCTGATTGGACGTTCTGATTCTCTATCAGCAGATTATGGGTATTTTCTACTTCTTTGCCGTACCGTAAAGTCAGGCTGAGTAATTCACTTCGGTAGGCTTCACCCACTTCATAACGTTCACCTTCATCGTCACCTAAGGCAAACTCATCAACTTCTTCAACTTGATAGATACCGATTAACCCCAGTACCCGCAATTGATCATGCCAGTCGGCTAAGTTGTTGATGTTACGCTCTAGAAACGGCTTAAGTTTTTGCTCTTTGCCAATCAAGTAATCTTGGGTCAACTGGGAGAGGCGATAAACTAACGGCCCCAGCTCGTTGGTGAGCACTAAATATTTTGCGGCAAGTGCTGGGTTTTCTGGTAACCCGTCAAAGGCGTATTGGGCTAATCGTCGATTGTTATCGAGCATCTCTGATTCTGCATGTGATAACAGTTGCCGAGGATTACCCGCGAGCTTTCCGGCGGCAAGGTATTCATTGTCTAACGCTTGAATGAATGTTGATAGCTGGCTTTGTACTTGTTGGGCCGTGGCATGATTGATGTCATTAACCTCTGCCGATATCGATTGCAGTTGCTGTTTTGCAGCGGCTAAGCGGGTGCTATCACCTGTGTTGAGATAGCTTTCCAGTTCACGACGAATCTCGACAAGAAAGGTTTGTTGAATTTGCGCCAGTTGCTCAGTTTCTTGCTCAATTTGCTGACGTTGCTGGCTGCTCCATATAACCACCGCAGCTAAAGTGGCAGCAAGCAACAGCAGGCTAGCTGAAGCTGTTAATGATAGGGTTGATATTCTCATTGAAGCGGGCCAAGCGATTAATTTGCCGCCAGATTATTGCACTTATGTTGCAAAATGATGACGCTCGCTCGACCACTTTATAGAACAGTATGTTTTACTAATATTCAGCAGATTTGAAGGTGAATTGAATTAGCCTTGCGCTTGAATCATGCTTTTTCTGCTGTCATTACCTCTGTCGCATCGGGAATGAAAACATAGCCTAGTCCCCACACCGTTTGAATGTAATCTGGGTGGGAGGTATCAGCCTCTATGATGCGTCTAAGCCGAGAAATCTGTACATCGATGGCGCGATTTGAAGGCATATGGTCACTGCCTTTAGAGAAAGCGGCAATTTTCTCCCGGGTTAGCGGTGTATTAGGGTGGTTGGCAAATACCTGCAAAATGGCAAATTCGCTGCTGGTTATCGACACGTTTTGATCGTCTTTGTACATTTTTCTGCTGTCTAAATTGAGCGTGAAATGGCCAAATTTAATTTCATGGGGTGCGTGCGCAGACCCATTGTCGATAGGTCTGCGTCGAATCACGGCATGTAAGCGAGCTAGCATCTCTCGTTCATTGCATCGGTCTGGAAGGAAATCATCAGCACCGATTTCGAGTCCCAGTATACGGTCAATCTCGTCGCCGTATTTAGATTTCATAATGATCGGGATGTGGTTGTCTTTTTGCCGCAACCTCTTGCAGACTGACAGTCCATCTTCGCCGTTTAATTTAATGTCGAGTAACAGTAGATGATACTCTTCCCTTTCTAGCATTTGGTCCATTTGGCTGGCATTTTCAGCAAAACACACCTCTAACCCTTGCTCTGATAGGTATTTACCTATGGTGTTTCTACTGTTTATATCTTGATCTACCAGCAATATTTTCGATCTCACTTCGTCCATAAACAATATGCTCCTGACACGGCCCTGTTAATTAGCATTGTGTACTAGATAAATATGTCATGTTGGTCGTTTATGTAAACAGGTATTACAGGGGGAAATGGCTAGCTCGAAGTATAGGCGAAAACCGCGAATACTGCGGTTTTTCGTTGCCGCTAGTTATATGATTTTAGTCTAAAGGTAACCAGACTTGGGCTTTTAAGCCACCTTGGGGGCGGTTGGTCAGGGTGACACTACCGTGATGACGATCGACAATACGTTTGATAATTGCAAGGCCTAATCCTGAACCAACACTGCCACGGGCGGTATCGCCTTGAGTAAAAGGTTGGAACAGTTGGTCAATCTCGCTGGCATCAATGCCGGGGCCATTATCTTCGACACTAAAGCCTACTTTATTGTCACTTAAGGTGGAGCTGATAAGCGTCCAGCCACTACCATAACGCGCTGCATTTTCCACTAAGTTACTAATGACTCGTTTTATTGCTATGGCCTGCATCGGGATGTCGGGCAGAGTGCTGAGGTTAAGCTCAATCGTACCAGCGCGATTGGCTTCCGCTTCGGCAACATCGTTAATCAAATCGTTAAGTTGTGCAGGCTCGCGATTGCTTTCCTGATCTTGGCGAATATAGGCAATAAACTGATTAATAATCGCATCCATATCCTCAATATCATGGGCGATGCCGTCTTTGAGGTATTCATCCTCTTCTACCATCATTTCAGATGCTAAACGAATGCGAGTAAGCGGAGTGCGAAGGTCGTGGGATATCCCAGCCATTAGCAGCGCGCGGTCTTGCTCGAGTTGCTTCATACTGTGGGACATCTGGTTAAACGCATGGGTTACTTCGATAATTTCTGTTGAGCCACTATCGGTTGGTAGTGGCGCAGGGTAATCACCATGTGAAACCGACAATGCGGCTTTTTGTAAGCGTTTTAACGGTCGATTTTGCTTGCGAGCAAACCACCATCCACCGGCCACACTCAGTGCACCAATCACCATTAAATAAAGGGTGAGTGGCGATAAACCAAAATCTTTAAAACCCGTTAGCGGTACTTTGATCCAAATTGAGGGGGCTTGCGGTGGCTTAATCCAAATTTCAAAGTTCTCACCTTGGGCAATACGTACTTCAGCTTTCCCCCCTAAATGCTCTGACATCTGTGAAGATAATAAGCTGTAATAGGTTGCTCGCTCAATTCCCGCTTCGCGGGCCTGCTTTTGGTTATAGATTTCCATGGCATCGTCGCGCACTTTGGCATTGAGCGCATCGACCATGGTTAAATGTTCACGTCCCACATCCACGCCATCAACAAACAGCAAATTGACTTGTCGAGCGATGAGCTGATTGATCTGTTGATAGGTAGGCTGAATAAAGTAGACCGCAACTGATAGATAAGACACCAGTTGATTGACCAACAGCAAAGAGCCAATCAGTAAAACTGTTTGGCTAAATGCACTCGCGGGTAAGAATTTTTTAAACCATTTCATGCCGAATATTTATCGGCGCGCCGCACCATCGGGCACAAATACATAGCCCAATCCCCATACGGTTTGAATATACCTAGGATTGGCGGCATCTTTTTCGATTAGGCGGCGTAAACGTGACACCTGTACATCGATTGAGCGTTCAAGGGCGGAATAATCTCGACCTCGGGCCAAGTTCATTAACTTATCACGTGATAGTGGCTCGCGAGGATGGCTAACGAGTACTTTAAGCACAGCAAATTCGCCACTAGTCAGTGCGATAGACTCATCACCGTGGTACATCTCTCGAGTAGCAAGGTTAAGTGAAAATTCGCCAAATTCGATTTGCTCTTCTTTCTGGGTGGGGGCACCGGGCACTTCTGGCGCTTGGCGACGCATCACCGCTTTTATGCGCGCAAGTAACTCGCGCGGATTAAAAGGTTTAGGCAGATAATCATCTGCGCCCAGTTCCAAACCGATAATCCGGTCGACTTCATCACCTTTTGCGGTCAGCATAACAATAGGGATGGTATTTTCGTTTTGGCGCAATCGACGACATATGGATAAGCCATCTTCGCCAGGTAACATCAAATCGAGTACAAGCAGGTGGAAGTTTTCGCGCTCTAGCAATCTATCCATTTGCTCTGCATTGGCTGCACTGCGTACTTGGTAGCCTTGTTCTACAAGATACCGCTCTAGTAAAGAACGCAGTCTCATATCATCATCGACAACGAGGATTTTCGAGGTTTCTTGTCCCATGCTTGTAGTCCTTTAAACAGTTTGCGGCAGCGGCTGATGACAGCTCAACTGGCTGATCTTCATAATGTTGTTAATATAGCTGGTTTGGCGCGTAAAAGACTAGGATGATTTTGGATTTACAGGTGTGAACTCAAGTGCGTATTGGTATTTTGTGATTGCTAATTAATTGTTATTAAATATAAATTTTGATTTTTCGAAGTGTTGGACGAGAAATTGTAACTAAATTGATACTAATTGAATTATTAGGCAATGAATCGTAATGCTTTGTGATATAAGCCCAATGCGCTGCGCGCATTGGGCTTGAGGAGTTGCTTAGAACTTGTAAGTAACACCAACGACAGTTTTGGTCTCCCATTTGCCGTCATCTTTCTTGCTCTTCATTAGCGCAGCTTGATCTGCGGTATCAGCAGCGCCTACTTTGGCATAAAGTGAGAAGTTGTTGTTGAAGTTGTAGCCAGCAACCGCAAAGACTTCACGCTTATCATCTTTGATGCTGTTAATGCCTTTCAACTTGGTATCTTCGCGTGTGAAAGCCGCTTCTACACCAGCGCTAAAGCCGCTGTCAAATTGATAACCGCTGCCAATCTCAACGCGATATTCGTTCAAAGTCCCTTCAAGTAAGGTGTTGCTGTTACTTTTCATTGGTGCAGCAATCGGACCTTGTACTTTAATGTGGTCTTTCACCATTGCGCGGCCTTCGGCATAGGCGTAGAAGTTGTCGAAATTGGTTTCTACTCTTAATCCGCCGCCAATCGCGCCGCGGTCAAAGCCTTCTGCTTTATCTGTGATGACATCTTTCTCGCCAGAATAGCCGGTTTCTGCTGATAAGAAGGGCACAACCGATACGGCGCCTAAGTTAAAATCGTATCCAAGCTGCGCTTCAACATTGGCATGCTTGTCTTGAGTGGTGTATTCCGCTTCAATCTTACCGGTAAAACCGTTCATAACATCTGCATTGGCTGCACCAGTTGAAAGTGCTAATAGGGCTGCAATGGCAATGGCTGACTTTTTCATTACTGTATTCCTCATAGAGTTTAATTGGGTTGTAAGTTAATAAGCGTTAGTGCTTATTAAGTGAGGCTATTATCTCAGTGAATTTCAAATTCATTTAGTCAATAACTATTCGACATTCGAATGGGTTATTGCCGGTGTATTGGCACGGGTTAAGACGGGCATTGTTGATTTAATGGTGTTTATTTTGGAGCTTTCTTTGTGGTAGAAGAGATGGGTAGTAAACGTGAGAGAGCCGAGAATTGTGAATCGAGAGCTTAGAGTTGAGATCAGGCAATAGGGTTAGACGGCAGGGGGAGAGTGAATGGGAGTCTGTGGCGTTACTGCAAAAAAAAGCGAGCTCAAAATGAGCTCGCTTTTTTAGTGTACTAGGTCATTAGAATGCGTAGCTTACGCCGATAACCGTTTTTGTTTCCCACTTACCGTCATCTTTGCTCTTTTTATACGGCTCAGCTTGGTCGCCGGTATCAGCTGCACCCACTTTAGCAAATAGCTTTAAGTTATCGGTGAAGTTGTAGCCAGCCACGGCGAAAATTTCGCGCTGGTCTTCTTTGAGATCTTTAAAGCTCTCACGCACCATGGCGGCTTCAACACCTGCACTAAAGCCATTATCGAATTGGTAACCGGTACCGAGCTTTACGCGGTATTGATTAACGGTACCTTTTACTAAAGTATCGCCACCATATGGCTGTGCGCCTGGTAATTCAGGTAGCTCTGGAATAGGCAGTTCAGGTAGTTCAGGAGTTGGCAGTTCAGGCAACACACCATCAGGAACTGAAAGCTTAATGCGATCTTTGACCATGACGCGACCTTCAGCATAAGCGTAGAAGTTGTCAAAGTTAGTACGCACTGTAAAACCACCGCCTAATGCGCCGCGGTCAAAACCTTCATACTTGTTTGTCAGGATATCTTTTTCACCTGAGTAGTTAGTTTCTGCTGCCAAAAATGGAATGACAGAAACTGCACCAAAATTAAAGTCATAACCGAGTTGTGCTTCAACTTTAGTGTTCTTTTCTTGAGTGGTGTAATCGGCTTCAATTTTGCCGGTGAAACCGTTTAGCAATTCAGTGTTAGATTGTGCATTGGCTGCACCTGTAGATAGGGCTAGTAACGCTGCGATAGCAATGGCTGACTTTTTCATGTGTTTGTCCTCATCAAATAATTATGTTGTTTAACTCGTCAACAATGATGCTGCTGACTAAGTGAGGCTATTTTCTCAGTGTCTTTCGGATTGTTTGAGTTAGGTATTATTTGATTTTCGAATAGATTGATGAGTAACAAGTGACTCGGTTCAGTTAAAGTTCAACTAATGGCTGTTATGGCGAAAGTGTGAGTAAATGCTAGAGATTGAGATTTTTCGCTAGGTTTGACCTTGAGAGTGATGTTGGGCGTAGGTACTAGTAAGAAAAGAGATTTGTTGACGCAAAGAATAGCTGGCGACTTGGGCAATAAAAAACGGACCTAAGGTCCGTTTTTATGGGTGAATGTGGATCATTGGCAGCGCCACCATGGAGTTAATCGCATTTGTCAGTTTGTTCACCATGGGCACTTTTGATGCAGATGTTGTGCGCTTGCTTTAAATACTTAGCTTCCGTTTTAGCTTTAGCTGCCAGTATGGCTTGTTGTTCCTCGAAAGCGGCCAGTCGCTTATCCAGCTCCTGTTCTATATTGGCACTGCGTTGCGCCTGACAGGCTAGGTCATCAGCTGCGCAGTAAAATTCAGCGTTGGCTTTACCAATCATGATAATACTGAGCATGAGCGCAGGTAAGGCTACTACCATAAAGTTCGCCACTTTAGAGCGTCGTTTCCCCTGTGTCGGGAGCTTAGGCAATAGCAGTGATGATGTTGAGTTAAGTTGGTTAGATTGCATTGTCTGTACCTTTTAATCTGTCCGAGATGTGTGATTTTATTGGTCAACGATTATATATAAGCAAATCGATTGCTATTAATTAGTATGTATTCGACTTTCCAATAGGTGGGTCCATTTGTATAGGGCCCATTGTCGATAGCTGATATTTGATAGTCAGCAGGCTCAATGGGCTAAGTGAATTACTCACTGCGAATCACTTGAGGTGATGAATACACCGCTTGATAACCCACCTTTGAGAGCTTCTCGCGCATCGATTGGGCGAGTGCCTGTGGGGGTTGCAAGTGAAATTGGGCTAATGCGCTGGCATCGAAATCATCGCCGTAGGTTAAATGATTTAAGTGGTCATCTAGCTTTAACTGGATGCCTTCAAAGCTACCGCCAAAATAGAGGCCGCTGTTGGAAGAGACGATGAACATTTCTACCCCTTTGCTACCGCCAGCGGCTTTGCCGCTAATCCCAGGGCCTAGAGTTAGATCGGCTGAGCCACCGGCTTTGTAATTGCCATCGATCACTTGTTGCAGTGCGTTATCGCTCAGTAGCACTCCAACCCCATTGACTGATTGGGCGCCAGCAAGCAGGCCAAACTGCAGACTATTTACTTCGACAAAGATCGGCTGACTCCATTGATGGTGATGGCGCACCATTAGAATGCCCTTTCCCCATTGCGCCCCCAGCACAAAACCAACCTGTCCACCGCGGGGAAGGATGAATATGGCACGGGCGATGCCGGTGAGATTACGTACCGCAGCCCAGTGCTCATCTGTAAGAAAGGTATCTAAATGCTGCTCTGCATCCTTGATGAGTTCACTGGCTTGGATGTTATTGGTATTGTCAGGCGTAGCTTCAAGCAGCTTGGCACTGCTTGGAATGCTGCACATTGACACAAAAGTGGCTATCAATACTGGTATTGCCAGCTGGCGATACCTGTTATTGATAATGGTGCCAAGTAGAGTAAATAGCTTCATTGAGTGAGCTCCATTATTAACTGGATTAAAGGGCAGCGTTACCAAGCGCCGCCGACTTGTAGATAAACAGTCCATTCTTCAGGGCCTTTAGCAATATCGACACCGGTGCGCAAACCGAGTTGACGTGCCATTAAGTATCTGAAACCCGCACCTTGGGCATTTTGCCATTTGGCATCACTAAAGCTTTGATTGTTGTTCACCGCTTTACCCGTGCCGGCGAAGCCCAGAATGGTCCAGCGATCATCAATATCGTAGGTGATTTCAACTTCACCCAAAGCGGTGTTGTCGGCTTGATAACGCATGGCAGCCATACCGCGCATGTCGAGGTAGGGTTTAGCGTAAAATGGTGCTTCACCAACTGTTGATTTAGCATTTACACGCCAGTTGAGGCCCCATTTTTTATTGAGTCTATGGTAGCTATTGATGAACGCTGAGTAGTCTTGGTAGTTAAAATCACCGCCAATTTTTTCGTGGTGCATGTTTGCTTTTACGCGAGCTTTAATACCTGAACGCGGGGCAAACTGATTATCAGTGCTGTCATAGGTGAGTTTTACGGCGACTGATGCATCGCTACTATTGAGCGCCAAGTTGTCTATTTCTGGGATACCGGAATCAAGATTAAAATTGGCTTCTGAACTCATGTTGACGTATTCAGCACCCAGGAAGAAGTTGCTGCCCGCGAGTCTAAAGTCAATGTCCTGGAAGAAATACAGCCCTTTAATGCCAAATTGTTGCGCGGTGGAGCTATCGGCATCGGCATAATATTTTAAGTTTAAATCGGCACCAAATAGGCCACCTAAATATCTGACATTGTCGTTAAACCAATTGCCAGAATGAAACACGCCGGCAATTTTGCTGCCGTTATTGGTTGCGGCACCGACAACGCCCGTAACACTAGGGGGGATGCCTGAGACAGCATTAGGGTTTTGCTCGCGAATGGCCTTTTGTTCGTCATTCTCATGGAAAAACAACAGTGCCGCACCGCCACCGACACCAACGGCAGGTTCAGTGATCACTATGGGTACCGGCAAGAAGCCGTGGGCATTGTTAAGGATCCATTGGCTGGCATCTAGGCGACCATCAACGGGATCTTTAAATTGATCCATAAAGCTAGCGTTGGCACCTGCTGACAGTAAAGATGTGGCGATAAGCAGTGTGCTCATCGCTGTGGTATTAAATTTTTTGGCTGACTTAAACATAATTTGGGCTCTCGTTTGTGGGTGGCCCCGGGAAGATGACCACCTAACTCAACATTAAATAGGTGGTTAATCACCAAATAGAATGGCGTCGTCAATAATGGCGTCTTCGATGTACATATCTTCAAGCTCACCTTCAACAACTGCGTCTTCAAGGTCTTCAAAGTCACGTTTACAGCGCTCACGTCTCACTTCACCTTCGACTAAACCGTCAATGGCACCGATCATGCCGCCGATTGCAGCGCCGCGTTTGGCGCCTTCTCTGCCATCAGCGATAGCGCCTACAGCTGTGCCCATTAGGCCACCTTCAAGCGCGCCGCCGACAACACTGCCTAAGGTGTCATCGCAATAGTCTGCGTGAGCGAAATTGGTTAGTGTTGCCAAGCTCAATGCCATACAACACGCTAGATGTTTTGCTTTCATATCAACCTCGATTGGTTAGGAGTGGATTAAATTCGAGTTGATGATACGTAACAAAAACGAATGATTTAAATTAGTATTTATTCGTTTTTATAATAGTTGGCGATTTTTGACAGTGAACGAGTGAGCGCGGTATGAAGGAGTGCGCCCAACTTAGGTTGGGCGCAGGCTGACTATCGTGGTTGAAAAGGTGTTCCCCAGCCAGCTGCGCCGTCAGCCAAAACATTGATAGCTGGTGAGGAACGAAACTGATATTTAGTGCCCAGTTGCGGTCGATGGTATTGCGTTAGTTCCAGGGCGATATTCTCTTAATCGCTGCAAAGCGATGAAGAATACTGGCACCAATACACAACCGATTAATGTGGCGGCAAACATGCCACCAAAACTTGCCTGACCAAGGGCGTTACGGCTGGCGCTGCCCGCACCACTGGCAATGACCAAAGGCAGTACCCCTAAGATAAAGGAGAAGGCTGTCATCAAAACGGCACGCAAACGCAGTGCGATGGCTTGTTTAGCGGCATCTATAATCGTCAATTGCTGCTCTTCTCGGAGCACTTTGGCAAACTCGACTATTAGGATTGCGTTGCGGCTGGCCATGCCAATTAACAGGACTAAACCTATCTGGGTGTAGAGGTTCATCGTACCGCCAGCAATCAAGGTGTAGCCCAGGGCACCAAGCAGTGCGGTGGGCACACACAGTATGATGGCAAATGGAATTAACCAGCTCTCATATTGAGCGACTAAAAATAGATAGGTAAATAGCAAGGCGAGTGCAAACAATAGCGGCGCAGCATCACCCGCTTGTAGCTCCTGATAGGTCATGCCCGTCCACTCATAGGCGTAGCCTTGAGGTAATTGATTTGCTTGCGCTTCAATGGCGGCAATCGCATCGCCTGAGCTATAACCTTCAGCGGGTATGGCAATGATTTGTGCTGTGTTGTACAGGTTGTAGCGAGCGGTACTATCTGCACCGACCAATGGCTGATAGTCGGCGATGCTCGATAGCTTGATCATGTCACCTGTCGCAGATTTAAGGTAGATATGCCCCAAATCTTGTTCGCTATTGCGGTAGTCTTGCTCGGCTTGCAGGTTAACCTGATAGTTCTTACCAAACTTGGTGAAGTCGTTGACGTACATGTTGCCCATCATGGCTGCAAGTGTGGTATTGACCTCGGCCAAATCAATACCTAGCGCCATGGCTTTGGCTCGGTCCACATTCAAATAGAGCTGAGGAACATTAGCACTGTACGTGGTAAATGCCATCATCACTTCATCAGATTGGTTTAACTGTGCTACAAATTGCTCAATAACAGGAGCCATGGTTTCAACGGGTCGACCATTGAGATCTTCGAGTTGCAGAGTTAAGCCGCCAGCAGTACCTAAACCTGGAATGGCGGGCATTGAAAACGCCATGCCGCTAACATCTGGATTTGCATCAATGGCTGCTTGCGCTTGTGCAACGATGGCAAACTCACTTTGTTGGCTATTGCGGTGTTGCCAGTCATCCAATACGACAATCATCATGCCAGAATTAGGCGATGCCGCCCCTTTTAGCAAGCTATAACCTTTGGCTGCCACAACATGCTTTACGCCATCAATTGCGGTAATTTGGCTCACCATGTCACTGACCATGTCATCAGTACGGTCGAGGGCTGAGGCTTCGGGTAAATTGACATCAACCATAAACGAACCTTGATCTTCTGCTGGTATAAAGTCTTTGGCTAACGAGAGGTTAAAGCCATAAATACACAGCAGTAAGATGGCAAACAGTCCGCCACTAAGTAATAAACGTTGGCCTAGAAAACTCACCGAATTAACATAGCCGCGGGTTACCCAGGCAATGAAACGGTTAAACTGCGCTAAAAAGCCGTGGCTCTTTTTGGCTTCATGACGCATCAGTAGCGCACATAATGCCGGTGTCAGCGTGAGTGCGACTAAGGTTGAAATTACCGTAGAAACTGAGATTGTCACGCCGAACTGTTGGTACATTTGACCCACCATACCGGGGGCCATAGACACGGGGCCAAATACCGCCAGCAGCACTAAGGCGGAAGCAATCAGCGGCGCCGTTACCTCTTTCATTGCTAGTGAGGTTGCTTCTGGGGCATCAAGGTGGCGCTCTTCCATCAAGCGTTCTACGTTTTCTATCACCACAATTGCGGCATCGACCACCACACCAATTGCCAATATTAAGCCAAACATTGAAATGGTGTTGATATCAATTCCCATCGCGGCCATGACCACGAACGTGCCGATCAGTGACACCGGAATGGCTAGGGCTGGAATTAAAGTCGCGCGCCAGCTTTGCAAGAATAAATAGGTGACTAACACCACTAGACCGAGGGCGATATACAAGGTTTCAAACACTTCGTCCATCGACACTTCAATAAAGGTGGTCGAGTCATAAGAGACCACATAATCCATGTCGTCGGGAAAGCGTTGTGATAGCTGCTGCATTGCTTCGCGTACGCCTTGTGCAACTTCAAGTGCATTGGCGCCGGGCGCTTGATAGACAGCCAAAATTGGGCTTTCATGGTCGCCATAGCTGGCAATAGCTGCATACTGCTCGGCAGCCAGTTCAACCCGCGCAACATCTTTCAGTTTGACAAAACGTCCCTCTTTTTCAGCCCGTAGAATAATAGACTCAAATTCTGCCGCTTCAACTAGCCGGCCTTGAGTCTGGATTGTGTACTGAAAGACCTGGTTACCTGCCGTTGGTCGCTCACCGAGTTTTCCCGCTGCGACAGTGGTGTTTTGCACGCTAATGGCGGTGGCTATATCATTAGCCGTAATTGACTTGGCTGCCATTTTCTCTGGGTCAAGCCATACCCGCATTGAATAGTTTTGCTCGCCAATCACTTGCACCTTGCCGACGCCCTTAACACGTAACAGCGCATCTTTAATATTAAGTGAGCTGTAGTTAGACAAAAATAGATTATCTAGACTGTGATTCGGTGAGTAGGGGTTGACCGTCATTAAGATTGAGTTGGCAACCTTTTCGACGGTGACGCCCTGGCGCTTAACTTCATCAGGCAGCTTGGCCATGGCTTTGTTTACCCGGTTTTGCACTAACGTTTGTGCTTTGTCTGGGTCGGTGCCAATAGCAAAGGTGACATAAGCAAGATAGGTATTGTCGTTGTTAGACTTTGATTCAATGTAGATCATGTCTTCAACGCCGTTAACTTCTTGCTCAATTACTGTGGCGACAGTATTACGGATTGTGTTGTGATCTGCGCCGGGATAAAGGGCAAAGATTTCGATTGATGGCGGCACAATATTAGGGAATTGTGATACCGGCATTTTCATTAGGGTAAGCATACCCGCCAATGTCATCACCACTGATAACACAATGGCAAATTTGGGGCGGTTAATAAAGAAATCGGCCATGAGTCTACTCCTTAACCATAGTTAATTGAGCATCATTCTTAACGGTCACCTGCATGCCTGGTCGTACTGAACTGATACCGCCAATAATGACTTGGCTACCTGAGGTTAAACCTGCCTCTACAATCCAGTCCTGCTTGAGTCTTTGCCCGAGGGTAAGGTATTTTTTATCAACTGCTAGGTCACTATTAACCACGAAGACATAACGGCCGCCTTGGTCTTCTTGCACAGCGCTTTGGGGCAGCACAAGTTTAGGTGTCGGCACGCTTTGGGCTGATGTGACGGTGACAAATTGGCCTGGTAGTAATAAGCCATCGGGATTGGGGAAATTGATGCGAAAGCGTACCGTACCATTGTCGGTATCGACCTGATTATCGATAAAGTCGATGCTGCCTCGGTGTTTATAAGGGGTACCGTTAGCGAGCTGCAACTTGATATTGGGCGGGTTGATAGCCGCGCCAGCTTGGAGTTTTTTTTGCAAGTCGTTGAGATACTCTTTCTCATCCAACTGAATGTTGACGTACATTTTGCGGTAGCTAACCAAATGCGTCAGCGCTTGGCTATTTGGCCCAACTAATGCGCCGGGGCTCACATTGCTATCGCTGATATAGCCATCAAATGGCGCAACGATCCGCGTGTCTTTCAAATCTAAGCGTGTTTTCTTTAGGCTGGCCTGAGCCGCTAGGGCTTCAGCACTCGCCACTTGGTGTGCTGCAATGATTTGGTCAAGCTCAATTGCGCTTAGTGCTTGTTGTTGCCTGAGCTTATTGGCTTTTTCTAATTTCTTTTTATGCAATGCCAATTGTGCTTGTTTTTGCGCCACAACGGCTTTGGCTTTTTGCACTTCTATTTGAAAAGGCTCTGGGTCTATTTCAAACAACAGATCACCTTTGGCGACCAAGGCACCATCTTTAACGTGTTGTTTATAAATATATCCCGATACCTTCGGCAGAATATCTACTTCATCAACGGCTTGGGTTTTACCGATAAACTGCTCGGAAATATGAGTGTCTTGCAAAGTAAGGTGGTGAGTGGTCACAGCGATGCTGCTGTTAACTTGTGGTGTGGCTGACTCATCTGAGCAGGCACTTAATAAGCTAACAGTAGCAATGGCGACGAGTTTGGCTGACGTTCGCATAATAACCCCTAAGAGTGGCAATAAAGATATTGGCGCCATCTTATATTTGCCTAGAGGTTATCCACAGTTACTTATTATAGTTAAATCGAATAGGTGGTAGGATCAATGGTCGCCCAGTTAGCGTTGAGCGACCAGTAAACTTGGCAAGGGCTACTCACTGAGCTGAGCAATCAAAAATTTGGCCACGGGCCCATGTTGCACATTGGAGCGCCAAGTGATTTCAGCGGCATTAATCATAGGAGTGCGTTGGTAGTCAGGCACAAACTGGACAATGGTACCTAGGGCCATTTTCTCCACTAACAGCTGTTTTGGCACAAATGCCCAGCCTAGATCTTGCTCAACAAGGCGGATTAAATCATCTTGGTCATAGGCTTGCCAAATTTGCTGTGACATCTTGCTCATGGCTGCTAAGACACTATTTTCAATCATACTGGTACAAACGATTTGCCGTTCGCTGATCAGAGTTTCGGTATCAACAACATCCATATCAGCAAATTGTGAGTCAGGACTGCATACGCATACCCACTCCAGCTGATAGAAGGAGATAAAGTCGAGATGCTCTGGCACAGCTTCTAGTGGCAAAGTGATACCAATATGCACCTGTTTATCCAAAATGGCTTGCGCTAGATCGGTGGAGTTTTGTTTAACGAGCTTAATTTGTGTATGGGGGTATTGCCTGGCTAGTTTTTCCAGCGCTGCATCAATACTATAAAGTGGCACTAAAGGATCAAGGCCGATAATCAGCTCATCTTCTACTTCTTCAATCACACCTTCAGCATAACTTTCCATTCGCTCTGCTTGGCGAATAAGTACTTTAGCTTGTTGATAAAGGCGCTCGCCTTGTGCTGTCAACGTCGGGTATTTAGTACTGCGGTCAAACAGTGTTAATCCTAAATCGAGTTCAAGATTGTTAACGCCAATACTCACAGAGCTTTGACTTTTCCCTATGTGACGAGCGGCTGCAGAGAAGGAGCCTTTTTCCGCTGCGGCCACAAATGCATTGAGCTGTTCTAAGTTAAGCATAGTTCACCTATTCGATATGTCGATAGTTATCACTTTTAAGTATTAAACATCAATTGGCATAATTTAGCCACACCAACAAGACATTTAGTTTATTTAGAGGGCACAAATTATGAAAAAATCACTTACTAGCGTAGCACTTATCTCGTTATTAACAGCAACTAGTGCGTTTGCGAATGAAGAAGCGGCCAAAGAAGAGGTTAACTATGGCGATCCTACAGCAAGTTTCACCACCGTTGGGGTCAGCGCCAGCAAAGATGTCACTCAACTTAACGGTATGATGGGGCTGGGCTCAAATATTTTCCAACTGGATATTAGCCGTAATAACAAAAGTGGCGACTTAAGTGGCCGCGGGCGTTATTTCCATGTGACGGACGGCTTAGGCTACTCTGTCGACGTGATTGGCGATGAGAACAACCAAACGGTACTGGGTGGACTTATCTATAAGTTTCAGGTGACCGACAACATCTCTATTTTCCCTATGCTTAGTGCTGGTGGCACCCAGAACAAACGCATTGGTGAAAAAGACAAGTACGATCGCAGTGGCCTAGCCCAAGCTGGTGTCTATGCGATGTATGGATTTGATGCTGGCCACTGGTTATACATCAACCCTAAAACCACGTACCACTTTAAAGACAAAACTTTTACTAACCAAGTGGAAGTGGGTGGGGGATTCATGTTGTTAGACAATGTGTCTGTGGGCGCCAAGGTTGAATACACCGGCGAAGTCAAAAACAAACATGGCTTTAATATGCCTGAAGATACGGTTACTTGGATACAAGCAAACTACTACTTCTAAGCCGATTGTCGATAATAAAAGCCGCATTTATTGCGGCTTTTTTGATCGGCGCCACGACTGCGAAGCAGGCAATAGCGGTAACACTAGTAATAAGGTCAAACTGAGAAACACCAATAATTCCGACAGCGCCCAACCTTGCAGTAAGATATAGGGGCCAATCGCTGCGCCAAAGGTTTGCGAAGCGACCGCTAAGCGAATAACTGACCCATCCTTATCAATACTGGCAATGGTGCCCATATAAAGTGGCACCAGTAAATTCCACAGCAGCATAAATAGACTCACTGCCGCAAAGTAACTCCATGGTGTGGTTGCCAAAAAAATCGTTGCGATACAGGCACCTTGAGTGACCACCGCTATCACAATAATCCACTTTTTAAATTGGCTGTAGGCTAAGTAACTGGCTAGCACCGCGCCCACTAAGCTAAACAGGGTACCCGTTGCCAAAATATTGCCTTGAGACTGCGGAGTTATCTCAAGTTTACTGGCAACGACTCCCAGTAGTGACCAAGCGCCTGAGTGGGTGAGGATTAGCATGAACATGGCACTTAAAGCATAAAACATCGCATGATTTGATTGCGGTGCTTGGTAATCATTGCTGGACACCCGCACTTGTAATTGTGGCAGTAGCGCGATAACCAGACTCAATAGTGCTAGCACAAAGAAAAAAGCATGTACGCCAAATTGAGCCAAAATTGGCGGCAATATGACAAACAAAACGGCGCTATATAGCATCTGCATGGCAATGGCTTTGCCAAAAGCATTATCTGGATTGGGCTGCGCCGCCAAGGTTTCATAACTTTTCACCAGCACTAAACCGGCGCAAACACCGGCGATAATCCGTACGGCAATAAACAAATTGATGTCATGGCAAAATGCGCTAAGCAAGTGAGCTAAAAATAAGCCAGCACAAGCCCATTGCTCGTTAATATTGATGTGTTTTTTTTGGGTGATAATAAAAGAAAATAATGACGCGACAGCAAAACCGCTAAGTTCGATGGAGGCTAAGTAAGTGAGTGAATAAACGGATGCATTAAACTGGTGTGAAATTGCATTTAAATAGCTGGGCATGAGTAAAAAAATACTCGACACCACGGTCATTTTTAATGCCGCAATAAACCACGGGGGAAGACGCTGTTGTGAGCGTTGCAAATTAACCTCTAAATAACTGAGTTATTTGCTAGGTTAACCAGTATTTTAGGGCAAGTAAATAGAATCTCGTTGAGGTTATTGAGCTAATTCTTCGGCTCAAGATTAGCCTAGCACTAGCGTGTAACTCATTAGGCCGCTATAGCGCATACACTCAAGTAATATCAGTGCCAGTAGGCATTTACGCTTAAAGTGTTTCTCATTAAGTATACTGTTCATGTTGTTGGCTCATCTCTGTGTATTGTTGTTGGTGCTAACTTGTTGCCGTTAATTCGTTAAGGCTGCTAACCCTGGATTCATCATCCTGCAGAAAAAAGCAGCCGTCCTTGGCGTGCAACAGCATCACATTCGGTGAGCTACAGGATAATGATGAAGTGCTATTATCTCGAAGTTTTGTTAATTTTAAACGTTAATAAGTATAGTTAAATCGAATACATTGAGAGACGACAAAGGCCTGCCATACTGGCTGTGAAGCGCAGCTATTACTTTATAAAACAATCGGAAAATGGTTTTATGGTGCTAAAAGAAAAGGGTGCCAATGTCCGAGAGCGTTAGACAATGGCACCCTAAGGGAGTCGTAAGGCAAGTTTTGATTTTCATGCCGCTTACGTCGACTTGGCTATCTTGTCATGGCATCGCACAATTGCTGAATTAGTTTCTATTTGACTATCGAATAGTTTAAGCAATAAGAGATACGCCCATGAGCTGCGAGCTAGCACGCATAGCAATATTGCTGCGCTAGCGCTAAAATCTAGCTAATTCTCCGTTATTGCACAGTATTTGGAAGTTCAACATGAAAGCAATGCTCATAACCCGTGAAGGCTGGCAAGCCCTTGATCGCGAGTTGAAGTATTTATGGAAAGAGTACCGCCCCGAAATCACTAAAAAGGTGCAAGAAGCCGCAGCGCAGGGTGATCGTTCAGAGAATGCTGACTACACCTACAATAAGCGTTTATTACGCCAAATAGACAGCCGTGTTCGCTATTTGGTTAAGCGAGTTGAAGATCTCAAGATCGTTGACTATTCACCGCAGCAAGAAGGTAAGGTTTATTTTGGCGCCTGGGTCGAGCTGGAAAACGAAGCGGGTGAAATCGTGCAGTATCGAATTGTTGGTAAAGATGAGTTAGATACCAAGCAAGGTTACATTACCATTGATTCACCCATGGCACGGGCGTTAATTGGTAAGCAAGTTGATGATGAAGTGCTCGTTAAAACGCCGGCTGGTACTAAAGAGTGGTATGTGAACAAAATTCAGTATCAAGCATTCTAAGTCGTCATTTGTTAACCACAATGCAGAACCGCGATGGTGTAAACGGCGACAGTTAATGGCCGTTCTCATCACGCTTGGCTGCGTTAAAGCAGCTTAAATCGATATGGCGCAAGCTATACTGTTTTACAATACACCTTGCCCCAAGGCTGTGGTATCTTTGGCGGCATTAAACAAATTCCTATCTAGGCTCTAAGCTCTCTATGCAAAACATCGCTCGTATTATCGCTGAAGAATTGAATGTCCGTGAGCAGCAAGTGACTGCCACAGTTACATTATTAGATGAAGGTGCCACAGTACCTTTTGTTGCCCGTTATCGTAAAGAAGTGACAGGTGGCTTAGATGATACTCAGTTGCGTACCCTCAATAGCCGCTTAGGCTATTTACGTGAACTCAATGATCGCCGTGCAGTGATACTCTCTAGCATTGAAGCCCAAGGTAAACTTAACGATAGCCTGCGACAGGCCATTAGCAGCGCAGATAGTAAAACCCGTCTTGAAGATCTTTACTTGCCGTTTAAGCCTAAACGTCGCACTAAAGGGCAAATAGCCATTGAAGCTGGGCTTGAGCCATTAGCCAATCGCTTGTTTGATGGGCGTGGCAATGAGCTAGACAGTCAAGCTCAAGCATTTATTAACAGTGAAGCAGGCTTTGGTGATGTTAAGGCGGTCCTTGATGGTGCGCGCTTTATTCTGATGGAACGGTTTGCAGAAGACGCTGACTTAATTAATAAAATTCGTCGTCATTTGAAGCAAAATGCGGTGTTGGAAAGCAGCTTAGTGGCAGGCCAAGAAAAGGCTGGCAGTAAATTTAGAGACTATTTTGAGTACAGTGAGCCATTTAGCAAGGTGCCTTCGCATCGTGCGTTAGCAATGTTGCGTGGTCGCAATGAAGGTGCGCTGTCTCTAAAAATGAATGCTGATCCCGCAAGTGAGGCGAAATCGGCCAGTTATTGTGAGGTGATTATTGCTGAGCACCTGCAACTGAATTTGACTGATAGTGCGGTGGACAGTTGGCTTAAAACGGTGATTACTGCCACATGGCGAGTCAAGATTGGCTTGCAGATGGAAACTGAATTCATTGCATCGCTACGCGAGCAAGCTGAAGGCGAAGCGATCAATGTCTTTGCGCGCAATTTAGGTGACTTGCTAATGGCGGCGCCGGCGGGGGCCAAAACCACCTTAGGTTTAGATCCAGGTCTACGTACCGGGGTGAAAATTGCCATTGTTAATCAAACTGGCAAGCTGGTGGCGCATTCAACGATATTTCCCCATGCACCACAAAACCTATGGGATAAGTCGATTCGCACCCTAAGCAACTTAATTAAAATGCATAAGGTTGAGCTGATCGCCATTGGTAATGGCACGGCATCGCGCGAAACCGATAAGTTGGCGGCGGAAGTCATCGCGGCTATGAAAGCTGATGTGCCGCAGCTAACTAAGATTATGGTCAGCGAAGCCGGTGCTTCGGTGTACTCTGCATCTGAACTCGCGGCACAAGAATTTCCGCAATTAGATGTATCTATTCGTGGTGCAGTCTCTATTGCACGCCGTTTGCAAGATCCGCTAGCGGAACTGGTTAAAATCGAGCCTAAATCTATCGGTGTAGGTCAATATCAGCATGATGTGAGCCAGAGCCAGTTATCTCAGTCGCTTGAAGCGGTGGTGGAAGATTGTGTGAACGGTGTGGGTGTGGATCTCAATATGGCCTCAGCACCTTTGCTGGCCCAAGTTGCTGGTCTAAACAAAACTCTAGCCCGTAATATTGTTGATTATCGTGATAGCAATGGTGAGTTTAGCCAACGCAAACAGTTGCTAAAAGTGGCGCGTTTAGGACCAAAAGCTTATGAACAAGCCGCTGGTTTTTTACGTATTAGTGGCGGCACCAATCCACTGGACAGTTCAGCGGTTCACCCAGAGGCCTATACACTCGTAGAAACCATTGCCCAGCAGCATCAACTCCCGGTTGAGGAGCTAATTGGTAACAGTGACCTGCTTAAGAATATTGATGCCAAAGCCTTTATTAATGACAGTTTCGGTCTGCCAACGGTGACCGATATTTTGGCTGAACTGGATAAACCGGGTCGAGATCCCCGTGGTGAATTTAAAACGGCGACGTTTAAAGAGGGCGTAAACCAGATCAATGATTTAAAGCCCAATATGTTGCTTGAAGGCGTGGTGACTAATGTGACCAACTTTGGTGCCTTTGTCGATGTGGGTGTGCATCAAGATGGTCTCGTGCATATCTCATCACTGACAGACAAATTTGTCAGCGATCCACATACGGTGGTCAAAGCCGGTGATGTGGTGAAAGTCAAAGTCATGGAAGTGGATGTTGAGCGTAAACGTATTGGCTTAACGATGCGATTGGATGACCAAGCTTCTGCGAAACCAGCAGCTAAGCCCAAGTCAAATTCGGCTAAAGGCAGCAGTCAGCAAAAGCAGCATAAGCCAAGGCATAATCCCAAACAACCGGCTAATGCCGCAATGGGTAACGCCTTTGCTGATGCCTTTGCCAAGTTGAAAAAATAGTTCTAGCTAACAATAATAAAAAACGCCGGATAGATTATCCGGCGTTTTTTTATGGGTTTTGCTTTGCGCGATTTTAAACCGAAGAGGACAGTGCAGGTTCTGGTTTAGGCTGAGTTTGTTGCTGATAAAATTGACTCACATGATGGGCCACAGCTTGGTAAAACTCCTGCGATTGATTAACTAACAGTTTGGAGACATTGTTGTTGCTCTTCGGTTGGGGCGTTTGTTGTTGAGCGCGAATATCTCGGCGTTGTAATGCCGGTTTCCCTCGCAGTGCAGCCTTTAATATACTTGGTAACGCAGCGGGTTTTTGCTCTTGCTGTTGCTTACCTTCTTGTTGCTGCTGACCTGAGCCTTGCTGTTTGCCTTGCAGTTTTTCATTAACTTTAGCTTGCTCGGCCGCGCGTTCATTTTGTGGATTAAATGCGCGTTCTTCGTGGCCTTTAGTCGCTTCCTGTGGTGGGACAATAGGTGGTCGCTGTTGACTATCCACGCGCGCAGCATCGGTTGCGGCGTTGGTCGTCGCAATCGGTACTTGGGGATAGTTGGTTACCACTAACATTATTGAACTCCTACAGTCATGGTTAAATAATAACCAAAATAACTAAAGAGTTAAAGTCGATTACGCTAAAGTTGATAACCAGTTCATAAAACCGTCGCTGAATTCTTCGGTATGAGAGAAAAATGGCGCATGGGAAGCCTTGGCCAGCATCAAATCTTGATGTGGGTGCGGATGCGCAGGCATACGTGGTGGCACTCGGCGAGGAACCAGTCCATCTAACCGTCCCCATACCCTCAGCCATGGCTGGGTAATTTGCGGTAACTGAGGTCGCAAATCAATCTCTTGTAGCATGGCTAGGCTTTGCTGTAACGCTAATTGATTGGGTAAAGGCTTAGCCAACACTAAATCACGTAATCGCTTAATGTCTTCTTTGGCTGTGGCACTGCCCATCGCTTGAATTGCCAAAAATCGCTCAATAGTTTTGGGTAAATCTTGGCCTAATTGATCGCCAAACTGAGCCAGTATCGCTGCAGGTATTCCCGGCCAATTGTCACTCTCTTGTGCCATAAAGCAGGGAGACGAAGCGATAGTGGCCAAAGCTGAAATGTGTTGTGGATGACTGATCGCCGCTTGAGTTGCCAATAACCCACCTAATGACCAACCAGCCCAAATCGCGCCTGACGGGGTATGGTTCACTAAGTGCTCAACCCATTGCTCAAAACAGCCGTCAATGGCTGGACTATGGCCAAAACCAGGCAGATCTACATAGTGCACACAGTAATCTTGCAGGTGGTCATGTAATGGTGCGAATACTGCGTTGTTCATGCCCCAGCCGTGGAGCATGATAATAGGTTGTCCTTGACCTAAGGTATGGATGCTTAGCGCTGAACTCACGATATTGGCCGATTGTAAAAGTAAAAAGGTGGTGGCTAGTCTACCCCAATTGCAGTCAGACATACCACTGAAAGCAAGTGGGTGCTTTAGTTTGAGGGTGTAAGATTCGGCCTAAAAGCTTTGCCCTGACAACTTTATGCTGATTACTCTGTACTGGCAATTTGGGCCGATAAGGATATAGCTGTCAGGCCGATGTATCGCTTGTAGTTATTAAGAACCGATGTGACCCAGTTGTCGGTGTTTTAGTGACGCATTAAACTCGTTTCTGATTGCTGTGATGCGATATAAAGCATCTATTTTAATATGGTTTACCTCATTTTTTATCTCTACTTCTTCTAGCCAAAATACATCTAATAAAAGGTGTAAGTCACGAATTAAGCATTGTTCAACAATGTAGAGTTTGTTTCGATGCAACACCTTTGATATATCGACAATGATAATGCGTTGTCCTTGAAGCAAAGTTGGCTGCCGACTTAAGTATTGGTCGATATCATCGACAATGATGATCAGGCAATGGCCCTCGCCGATGTCGAGTACGTTATAGGGTCTATCATTGAGGTAAAGCGTTGCTTGGTATTGGCTTTCATTTAACATACAACTTAAGTTCATTGTGGTTCTCAATTTAAAGGTTGTACAGATAATTTATATAAAAACTCAACAAACAAATATGAATAAGAGATATTCATATTTAACTGTTGTCTTATTCATAATTGCATATCTGTTATCCATATTATTTCTCAAAAATAAATTTAACATGTGTCTCATCAAACGAGAGTAATTAACAAACTTATTAATGAGAGATATTGAAATGAACACAAAAACGATTTTATCTGCAGCAATCCTATCTGTATTATCTGCTGGCGCAATGGCATCAGAATCATCAAGGTGGAGTGGTGAGCTAATCTTTGGTAGTGGTTTTAAGTCAACTAATTCAAATCTCAGTGTAGAAAGCGATGCTCTGCTTAGTGATAACACGAAAAAGGGGAACCATAATGAGGAGTTTATCGGTATGGTGTTGGGTAATGTTGCTTACGACTTAGGTGAGAATCGCAATCAACGTTTTTATATGGGTACCTCCCGTGATGATTTAGCCGTGGGCGACTTAGCATTTGAAATTGGCTATCAGTTTGATATGCAAAATGGCACGCAAATCGATATTGCCTACTTACCTACGGTGCTGTCTGGTGAGGTATGGCAAAACCCCTATTTAGAGGGGCGCCGCAAAGAAACGGACATTGAAGGTCATGCCTATAGACTGCAGTTTAATAACATTTGGGGATCAGGGTTTTCGCTAGATATGGCTTATGCCACCACAGAAATTGAGCATGAGCGTGTTGAATATGCCGAGCTGCTTCGAGACAGTGAAATGTACTATATTAAAGGCAGTTACACCCAGTTTTTTACCCCGCAAATGGGACTGATGACCAGTGTGGGTTATGTGCATAATGACGCTGATGGTGAGGCACAAACCTATGATCAGTACGAGTTAGAGATGACTTATTTTGTTAGTCATAATGCCCATACTTTTGCAGTCACTGGTGGCTATGCTTACCGTGAATATGAGGGTTATAACCCGATTTACAGTAAAACTCGTGAAGATCATCGCCACATGTTATTTTTAGCTTATGAGTATGCCAATATTGGTGGTTGGGACAACTGGAGCTTAGTGTCATTTGCAGGTATCAATGTTAACGACACTAATATTGATTTTTATACAAGTGATGACTATTTGGCGACAATTGGTTTGAGTTATAAATTCTAGTTGTTATTAGTTGAAAATTAAAGTTAGTCTTTAAATAATAAATAAACCCCAAATAATATTTTATTATTTGGGGTTTATTTTTAGATCTTCATATTTATTACTTGGGCTGAGTGATGCCATCAAAAAAAGATTGCACGGTTTGGTGCAAATATTGGTTTAATGGATAACCCCGTTTCGACTGTAAATAACCACCGGCAATACTTAACTCTTGTAACTCTTTGGGTAACGTCGGTAATGGATAGCATTCCAGCTCATCACTGTGAGTTAATAGATAGCTACTACTGAATTTGATTGCATCACTGGTGAGCAGCTTATCCACCGCGATCGGAATACTGTGGGTGACTAGACTGATATTTGGCTGGTAGCCTCTGGCAATGGCAATTTCATCAAATGGATCGTGCTTTGCGTTAACCGCATTGGAGACCAGTTTGACTAAAGGCAAGTGATGTATCGCTTCCCAGTCAGAGGATTGACTGAGAACTGGGTGGTTTTTTTTAGCGACTAAGCTTAGGGCGATATTGGATAGATGATGGGTGTAAATATCTTGTGGTAGAGGATATAAGCTAAAATGCACCAAGTAATCCAGTTGCCTATCAAGCATATTTTGCAATGAGCCTTCTTGCCAATAAATCAGTTTTAACTTGGCTTGAGGAAGGGCTGCACTCAGTGCTCGATACAAACCTTTGCCGAACATTTCCAGTAAGCTGACTTCAAGTGCAATTACCACTGATTCTTGATATTGCTGCGGGTCGAATGCCGAGTAAGCTTCTAATACTTCCGCAAAAGGTAGCAGCATATTGTCAGCCGCTTCGGCCAGTTTTTCTGCTAACTCTGATGGTTCAACACCATGGGCTTTGCGAATAAACAGCTGGTCGCCAAACGTTTCCCTAAGCTTAGCCATACCGCGGCTGACACTGGTTTGTGATATCCCTAACTTCTCCGCAGCAACCGAAGTGTTGCGGGTTTCAACCACGACTTTTAACAATCGCAATAAGTTTAAATCTAGATTGTCTAGATGTTTCTCCATGACTCACCGCTATTTAATGCCAATACTTGTAGTGACAACATAGCATAAACTGCTAAATAGTTAGCAGTTTATTACTTTCGAGCTCAAGCTGCTTAGGGGAAGGTGGTGTAAACCGTCATGGCTGTTTTTGCTGGACTGGCTGGGTAATCGCGTTAAAAAAGTCTTGAATGGTTTGGTGAAGTAATTGGTTTAACGGGTAGCCGCGGCGCGATTGCAAGTAACCGCCAGATATCGACAAGGCTTTTAAACGTTCGGGCATAGGTGGCAGCGGATAACAAGCAAGTTGCTGATTATTTTTGAGAAGGTAACTACTGTTGATAGAGATGGCGTCAGAATGAACCAGCTTATCAACGATGATAGGTACGCTATGGCTTACTAGCGAAATATTGGGCTCGATCCCCTGGGTGATAAATAGTTCATCATACACGTCGTATTTTGCAGAATAATCAGAAGCATGTTTGACAATGGCAATATCTTTGATCGCCTGCCAGTCAGAGGTGGTTTTAAGGATAGGGTGATTTTTACGTGCGACTAAATTGAGCGCGATGTTAGATAAGTGATGGGTATATATCTCTTGTGGCAAGTTGTACATACTGTAATGCAACACGTAGTCGATATTACGTGCCAACATCGCTTGTAGTGATTGTGGCTGCCAATAAACCAGCTTAAATTTGGCCTGAGGTAAAGCTTGCCTTAATGATTGGTATAAGCCATTACCAAAGATATCTAGCAGTGTCAGCTCACAGGCAATGACAATATCGCCCTGATATTTTGTTGCGTCGAAACTTTGATAGGCGTCAAGCACTTGGGTAAAAGGACTGAGCATTTGCTCAGCTGCTACCGCCAGCTTTTCTGCTAACTCGGATGGCTCTACACCATGGGCTTTACGAATAAATAGCTGATCACCAAAGGTGTCTCTAAGCTTTGCTAGCCCTCTACTGACACTGGTTTGAGAAATGCCTAATCGCTCGGCGGTCACCGAGGTGTTGCGGGTATCTACGACAACTTTCAAAAGCCGCAATAGGTTGAGGTCTAGCTGTTCGAGATTGTTTTTCATAGTCACTTCACTTACGTATCGATTGCCATGATGTAACAAGGGTTCTGCGACGGTGAACTGGGTTGTTGGTATGGCCATGAGTAAAGCAAGCCCGAGCTGCTTCGGGCTTGCTGTTGATAGAGATGGCTAGCTATTTAACTAGCGTGGCTTTGGGCTTTACACGGAAGAACAGCGCGTAGTTCAGTGGAATAACCACTAAAGTCAGTACCGTGGCGAACAGTAAACCAAACATAATTGTCACCGCCATGCTCTTGAAGAAAGGATCAACCAGTAGTGGCGCCACACCCAGTATGGTGGTGGTAGCACCTAGTATTACCGGTCTGGCTCGGCTCATAGCGGCTTCAATTATGGCGTCATAAGCCTCTTTGCCGTCACGGATCTCATTCTCTGCTTGGTCGACCAGAACAATGGCATTTTTTACCATCATGCCCACTAAGCTTAAGAATCCTAGTGTTGCCATAAACTCAAATGGTGTTTGGAATATAACCAATCCAACAGCAACGCCCAGTACAGCCAATGGTACAGTGCACCAGATCACCAATGCCTGACGTATGCCGTTGAACATAAACACGACGGCTAATACCATGGCAGCAAAACCATAGGGGGCTGCAATCATTAAGCCTTCGTCGGCTTCTTTGGCGTCTTTATATTCGCCGTGCCATTCAAGCTGATAACCCACAGGTAAAGGGATCTGCTCAATTTGTTGTTTCACCGATGCTAAGGCTTCAGAGGCTAACACGCCAGCGCGAGGATCGGCTTGCGCCATAATTGTCGGTACGCGATCAATACGTCTGAGCATTGAATCTTGCCAGTCTAGATCAACGCGCTCAACAAACTGCGACAGTTGCAGGTACTTGTTAGCAGTAGAGCTAAACACTTGGGTGTTCTCAATACTTCTATCATGATTACGCTCGTGCTCTGGGGCGCGTACCACAATTGGAATCAGGTCATTGCCCTCACGATATACACTTACCTGTTGTCCAACTAAAGATTGTGCTAATGCTTGATTGAGCTCTTGGGTGGTTAAACCAAACTGTTGGGCTCTATCTGATGCGTACACTGGGCGAATAACAGGTACCTGTTGGCGCCAGTCATCTTGCACAGCAATAAGCTCTGGATTGTCGGCCATAATTTGCTTTGCTTGCTCAGCCAACCCTCTTAAGACTTGGCTATCTGGGCCGCTAAAAGCTGCCTCAATTTTTTTACCGCCGCCAGGGCCAAGCATAAACTTCCAGACATTGACTGAAGCTTGCTCGTAGCGTTCACTAAGCTCTGCTTGCAATGTCTCAATCAACGGCTCGATGATGTTGAAATCACTGACATCAACAAGCATTTGGGCGTAACTGGTATTTTGCGCTTCAGGCGAGTAAGTCAACATGAAACGCAGTCCGCCAGAGCCGATAAAGCTCGTAGTGTTAGTCACACCGGCTTTTGCTAGGACGTCGAGTTCTATGTCTAACATGACCGCTTCAGTGGTGCGTATATCTGTGCCTTGAGGTAAGAACACGTCAATGACAAACTGCTCGCGTTGTGATTCTGGCATAAAGCCAGGAGGCACATAACTAAACATTTTCACCCCAAGCACAAATACCGCGAGTACCACACCTAGACTTTTGAGTTGATTGTTAAGTACCCATTCTAAAGACGCGCGATACCAAACTGCTACTTTTGCTGGTGGCTTGTCTTGGCTTTGCTTGTTTACCTTCAAAAAGTCGTGGCACAACAATGGCGTTACCGTAATCGCAAGTACCCAGCTTAAGAACATTGAATACAGAATTACCCAGAACAGTGAACCTGCATATTCGCCCATGTTCGACGGTGAAAGACCTATGGCACTAAATGCACAGATACCCACAATGGTGCCACCAAGCAGCGGCCATTTGGTTTCGTTGACGATATCGTTGATCACTGTTTGCTTGTCGGCATCGGGGTTTTTCTTTAGGCGGCTTAATACGCCGTCAGTAACCACGATAGCATTGTCGACTAGCATGCCCAGGGCAATAATCAATGCGCCTAAGGATATGCGCTGCATGGCGATATCATCAAAGAGCATCACCACCAATGTACCTGCCACCGTCAGGGTTAATACAAAGCCAATGACGATGCCGGTTCTGACCCCCATAAACAGCAGTAGCACCAAAAATACAATTACTACTGCGGCAATGAGGTTATTGATAAAGTCAGCGACCGACTCGCGCACCGAATCCGATTGAATCGAGATTTCATGCAATTCAATGCCGTGGGGACGTTGACTGTCCAGCTCTGCAAGTCGCGCTTTGACCGCATCACCCATTTCCACCACATTGCCACCGGCCACATTGGAAATCCCTAAGCCAATCGCGCGCATGCCGTTGTAACGCATCAATACTGAAGCAGGCTCTTCATAGCCACGAGTGACATTAGCAATATCTTGCAAACGCATGACTGTCTGGTTATCACCTAGGGCAATTTGTAGCATCTTCAGTTGCTCGAAAGAGCTAACATTGGCACTGGGCATCACCGATACCCGCATGCCATTAGCATCCATTGCCCCAGCAACGGTGACAATATTTTGCTTTTCTAGTACCTGATAGACCTGCTGGGCTGACACGCCAAAATTGGCAAGTCGCTCACTGGATATTTCTACAAAAATGGTCTCTTGCTTCTCGGCCATAGTGGCCGTTTTAGATACCCCAGGGACTAACACGAGTTCTCGGCGTAGGGTATCGACATAATCCTGCAGCTGCTTGTCACTGTAGCCTTCGCCGGTTACGGCATAAAACTGGGCAAAAACGTCAGCAAAATCATCATTGACGATAGGGGAGCCGGCACCTGGAGGCAGTGAACGCTGTGCATCGTTAATTTTGCGCCTTAACTTGTCCCAAACTTGCTGCAGCTCGGCTTCATTGTTTGAAAACTCGCGTTTAATCTCAATGGTGACTTCTGAGACACCCTGTTTAGACACCGAGGTGATCTCTTGCACTTCTTGCAATGACTGCACTGCGCCTTCAATCACATCGGTGATCTCGTCAGCGACTTCTTGCGCTGTGGCGCCAGGGTAAGGCGTGACAATCACCGATTGACGGATAACAAACTCAGGATCTTCAAAGCGACCTAGCTTCATGTAGCTGATATAGCCACCAATTAGCATTAGCGCGATAAGCACCCAAACACTGGTGCGCTTGGCAATGGTATGTTGTGCAATATTCATGTTAGTTAACCTCCACTTGCTCAGGGCGAACCAAAAGGCCGACTTGTAGATTTTGGGTACCAGATATCACCACCTGCTCACCAACCACTAAGTTGGCTTGGATATTGACTCGCTCCCCGCTTAAGCTGCCGGTAACCACGTGGCGTTTTTGCAGGGTATTTTGCTCATCGACGATCCAGATAAATTGTTGACCCATATTGTCAGGGGATATCGCCGATAAGGGGATTTGGATGGTTTGTGAATCACTGTGAACTTCTGCCGAAAACACATGGACATTCATCCCAGGAAGCAGACGGCTTTGGGCATCGGTGTGCACGCTGAATGTTACCGCATAAGTACCCGTGACACTGTCTGGCTCAGTTTCATATTTTTTTAGACTCAGGTTAAATTGCTCAAAAGGCGCAATGGTCGATTGCGCATAGATTTGACCCACTTGAGTGTTACGGGTCATGAGCGTTTCGGGTACATGGATAACAGCTTCAAGATCATTGAGATCGTGCAATACAACAATGGCTTCATTGCTTTGCACTAACACGTGATTGTCGACAAAACGACGGCTGACCACTCCGGAAAAAGGTGCTTTTAACGCAGTGTCTTCTAGTCGGCGTATGGCTTCTTTGTGCTGGTTTTTTGCTAAGCTGAAACGCAGCGTCAGTTCTTCAAATTGGCTTTTTGAAATTGATTGCTGGTTTTCAAACAAGGTCTTGGCTCTTAGGTATTCAGAGCGGGCATTGTTGAGTTCAATTTCGGTCGCGCTGAGTGCGATCTTGGCATCAGTATCATCTAACTTGGCTATGAGTTGATTTTTTTCAACATAGTCGCCTTCTTGTACAAGTACTTCAACCAAGCGACCACTGGTGCGAAACGAAAGTTCTGCACGACTCGCTGAGTGGATAGTGCCATTAAAAGACAGATCCGCTATTGCAGTATTGCTGGCGAGCTCAACATAAACGGGACGCACTATGTCAGTGGTGGTGCTTGAATCCACTTTAGGGCTGCAACCACTCAGCAATGCAGTAGTTGAAAATATAACAGCAATAGCAGTAGCTGTAGGAACGAGGGACTTAACAGTGACAGGGGCTATGTATTTCACAACCATCTCCAAATGAATTAATTGATTGGTCGTGACCGTGGAATAACCGCACTTGTCATCGACACCTTGTTGTTAGTGACAAGTCTAACGAGACTGTTTTTT
Source organism: Shewanella sp. Scap07 (assembly GCF_013394145.1). Classification (NCBI taxonomy): domain Bacteria; kingdom Pseudomonadati; phylum Pseudomonadota; class Gammaproteobacteria; order Alteromonadales; family Shewanellaceae; genus Shewanella; species Shewanella sp. Scap07. The sequence goes on along the minus strand of NZ_CP041329.1, from coordinate 4,821,370 downwards.
ATCTCGACGTATAAGAGTTATTCATTTTTGCAGTAACAGATTATTCAATGAGAAATGGCTAGGGCATTAAGCGTATTTTTAGCCTATAGTTTGCAGCTCAAGGACGGGAATTATCACAACATGGCTTACGGATGAGCGCATGAAACAGAGTAGGATTTGGAGTTGGTTGCAAAAGGGCTGGCAGTGGCTTATTACAGGGCTCCCCAATAGCTGTTTAATGTGCCATCAGCAGGTAGAGCGTGGCGCACAAGGTGTGTGCCAGCAGTGTTTTACTGCCAGTATTTACCAAGCTGATACTTGCTTAGGATGTGGTAAAGTTTTACAAATACGGGCGAAGTACTGCGCTGCTTGTCAGGTGATCCAACCGCTAAGCGTGGTGGCAGCGTGTCGCTACTATGATGGCTTAGGCGTATGGGTTGCGGCAATCAAATACCACACTCAATTAGCGATCCTGCCCGCCTTGTCCGCCGAGCTTAGTCAACGAATCTTGTACGCTAACGAGCAGGATTGGATTCGTATGCCACAGGTGGTCGTCCCAGTGCCATTGCACCCAAATAGGCTGCGCCAGCGTGGCTTTAATCAAGCCTTTCTTATTGCACAGCGCGTAGCTAAAGCTCTTGAACTTCCTATCGATCATACCTGTATCAAACGCATACTTGATACTCCAGCTCAAGCGGGACTGTCAGGCAAACAACGCCGCGCTAATCTCGCTAATGCATTTAGTGTTGCGCAGCCATTTGCTTATCAGCGCATTGCCTTAGTAGATGATGTGGTGACCACAGGCACTACTGTTCATGCCATAGCCGGGTTATTAGCCAAACAAGGGGTGCACGTGCAGGTTTGGTGCTTAGCCCGAGCAGAAGCCCCGAAACTGTCGGACTAATTTGTAACTATGAGCGCTTAGTGAAGTTTGGGAATGAAATACAAGGCATTGGCATAGGTGCGCTGTGAACCGAGCCAAATATTTCTAAACACTAAGTTGTCAGCAAGTGCCACCAGTGCCCCTTTGCCGTGGGGCTCGACGACAATGGCGGGCGTGTTGGCTAAAGCATGTTGGTATTCAGGCGCTAAAAAGCCGTCAATTAACGGCTGTGCTTGATAGCGTGCCGCGTTTTGGAAAGCTTTACTGGAAGGGCTAAAGCCAAAGGCCTTATTTTTCAAAACTGGTAGGTTTGTTTGTCCCAAACCGAAATTAATCGGATGACTACTATCGAGTTGTAACCCGACAATAGCACCGCCTATTGATTGTTTGGCTTTGAGTTGTGACTTTTCAGCAAAACTTAAATTATCCTGGTCAAATAGCTGTTGAAAGTAGCGTTTGTTACGGATATCGGCTTTAAGGAGATTGCCTTTCGATAGCCAAGTTAGTGCGCCTTTTTGCGCCACAATCACCCCACCACGACTCATAAACTGACTGAGCTTACGGGCATATTTTTCATCGAGGTTATCGTAGTTGCCATCGGCCAAAAAAATGTGGCTATAGGGCTGCAAGTCCAGTTTAGCGAGGCGAGGGCTACTAACTTGAGTCAGCGGCACGCCAAGTACTTGGTCTAGGTAGTACCACAGCTGACCGACCTCTTCAGGGTCGGTACCGTATCCGGTCACAATCATAGGTTTTATTGGCTTGATACTGTGGAAATCCGGGCTGCCAAGATCAATGCCTGAACGGGCGGCGCTGGTTGTGGTGGCATCGACTTGCAATTGCAAGGCGTTGGCCAGCTCGCGCACCTGCTGTTTGATGGCTTCAGCGGAGTGGTCGGTTTGCTTGAGTGGGATCATTAAGCTGCCAGCAACATATTGCTTAGCTTTGGTTGGCGCTTTAATCGCGAAAGGCTTGGCGGCAAATTTGACCAGAATGTTTCGCGACAATAATTGCTGCAGCAAGGGCGCGGCATTACCTTGTTGCCAATCAACGAGCAGGGCAACAGAATTGCTTGGCCATTGAGCTTGCTGAAATGTGGCGGGCTCAGTATTTAACGAGTCGATATTCAGGTTGACATTGCGCTTGATTTTTAAGTTATACGCTAAGGCAAAGTTCCAGGTCGACACGTCATAAAAAGTGGCATTCTCATATTCAGTGCGTTCATCGAACATGGCCAATAACAAGCTCTTTTGTGGCTGATTAATTGGAATAAACAACGCATCATTGGGTGCGAAGTCGATATTGCTTTGAGATATCGACTTAGGCAGGTAATAAAAGGCGATTTGATGCTGCGCTAAGGTCGACGCGAGGTCGTCACGACGCTGAGTATCACCTGAGGCTGATACCAATATGCCAGCCTCTTTCCCTGCTGGTGGGTGTTTGTCTTTGCGCCCATAAAATAACTGCTGGTATTCAAGCAACTGCGCTTTTAATGCAAGTGCACCTTTGAGACTGGAGTGAGACGTGGCCAATTGATTGGCTATGGCTTCTGCAAAGTGTACCTTACCATTGACCGAGTCTTGCACTTGGCCACGGGCACTGGCCTGTTCAAACAGTACGCCTATGGCGCCATTAATATCTGGGTAGGTTGATCCTTTGCCATAGTAAAAATCATCAAATAGTTGTTTGCTAAAGTACCCTTGTTTGCGTTCATCCAATGCTTGGCGATGAAAGTCGGCCAGTTGTTCAGTGAGCTGCTGATTTTCTTTGGGGGTGAGTGGGTGAGTGCGATCCGGTACGCCCGGCTGAAAGAAATAGCTTTGATTGTGACCCATTTCGTGAAAGTCGCCCACATAGTGGGGCTGCCATTTATGAAACAGTGCTACTCGGCCTTGGGATTCTGGGTGACGTAAGAACAGCCAGTCGCGGTTTAAATCGGCAAAGTAGTGATTGCGCCGACCTGCTGGCCAAGCTTGCTTGTGTTCATTGTGTGCAGGATCGCTGACTTTCGTGACGCCAGTGTAGTTGTTGGTCCAAGTGGCAAATCGGTCAAGACCATCCGGATTTTGACTCGGGGTAATTAACACCACGGTTTCATCCAGTAACTTTTGCGTCCAAGCATCGTTGGCAGTTGCTAGCTGGTGTAGCAGTAATAATGCCGCATGGGAGCCACTGGCTTCATCACCATGAATCGAGTAAGCGAGCCAAATGACCAATGGTCCTTGTTGTTGCTCGCCGGATTTGGCCTGTTGTCGTTGCTGTAATATGTTGTCTAAATTGCGCTGGTTGGCTGCGGACGTAACCACCGCTGTTAGCTGTGGTCGATATTCGTGACTGCGACCGGCTTGCTCTAGACTTATACGCGGACTTTGCTGTGCCAAAGTCTGTAAGTAAAACTGTAATTGGTCATGACGTAGATGCCACTCGCCGAGTTCATAACCTAAGAATTCTGCAGGCGAAACCACCGCTGAATTTGCGATAGAGTTCACCTTTTTTGGGTCTGCCTGTACTGGTAGGGAAAGGCAGCAATAACAAATAAAAAGCAGCGACTTTTGCAAGGCAGAACGAATCTTTATCATTGTATTTTCTAGTTAAATTATTATTTAATTTGCTGGGTTACTATAGCTTAGTCGTGACAAAAATGCCGTTTTCTTTCACAAAAAAGCTTCACAAAATGTAATCAAGACTACAAAGCTTTGCACAGTAGGAGTATCATACCGCTAATTCTTACTAAAACACTCGGGTTTAACCTGACGGAGCATGTCTTAATGATCACCATTTCCGATGCAGCTCAGGCACATTTTGTAAAGCTACTTGCTGACCAGCCTGAAGGAACTCATATTCGCGTTTTTGTTATCAGCCCTGGCACCCCATCTGCGGAGTGTGGCGTTTCTTACTGCCCACCAGATGCTGCTGAAGCGGATGATATGGAACTAGAGTTTAATGGTTTTAATGCCATGGTTGATGAAAAGAGTGCGCCTTTCTTAGAAGATGCGTCTATCGATTTCGTTACCGACCAACTTGGTTCGCAACTGACCCTTAAAGCCCCTAATGCGAAAATGCGTAAAGTGAGCAGCGATGCACCACTGAAAGAGCGTATTGAGTATGTTATTCAATCTGAAATCAATCCGCAGCTTGCTAGCCATGGCGGTAACATCATGTTGGTTGATATTGAAGATGGCGTAGCCATTTTACAGTTTGGTGGTGGTTGTAATGGTTGTTCAATGGTCGATGTGACCTTGAAAGATGGCATTGAAAAGCAACTATTAGATATGTTCCCTGGCGAACTATCTGGCGTGAAAGATGTGACTGAGCATCAACACGGTGACCACTCTTATCAGTAAATGTTAGCGGTGGCATCACCGCCTTAGCATTGAAAAAGCGAGCTGATTTATCTGCTCGCTTTTTTTGTGGCTCAATGGCGCGGCAGGTTAGCCCCTCACCAGTTGACTGTGGCGTAGACGGCCATAGTAATGCACAGCTAATAGCACGCTGCGGCTGAGCATAAACAGACTCATTGCCGCCCATAATGCATGGTTGCCACTCGCTTGTAAGGTATACCAAGTGGGGAAAAACACACAGAAGGTAGAAATCAGCATGCTATTGCGCATTACCTTGCCTTGGGCCGCACCAATATACACACCGTCAAACAGGTAAGATCCAAACGCCAGTAAGGGTAAAAATATCACCCAAATCAGATAGGTATTGGCCACTTCTCGGACCGCATCTATGCTGGTCAGCAGCGCGATAATCTGGCTGCCCGCAAGGGCGAATAACAGACAAAATCCGACCGACGCAATGGCCGACCACATTAGGGCTAAAGTGACCGATTGTTGTAAACGGCGGCGATTGCGCTCGCCAAACGCTCTGCCGACTTCAGCTTCAGCATAATAGGCGACACCATCAAGGGCATAAGAGATCAGCAGTAACAGGTTTAATAGCACCGCATTGGCGGCCACGGTATTGTCTCCCAAACCTGCGCCATAAAAGGTCATAAATGCAAAAGTGGATTGTAAACATAAACTGCGCACAAAAATGTCGGCGTTCAGGCTCAGTAGCTGTCGATAGCTGGCAAAAGAGAGTTGTTTTACCGTATCACTGAAGCGCCAACCTCCCATTTTGCCCAGCTGACGATAAACCATAGTGGCGGCCACGCAAAGACCGGCTAGATCTGCAAATACCGACGCCCAAGCTGCGCCCTTGACGCCCATGTCTAAACCGATGACAAATGCCACATCGAGAATAATGTTGACACTATTGGCGATAATTAATTGCCACATAGCTGCGCGGGGCTGTTGCCGGCCTAGCAGCCAGCCGAGTAGGACTAAGTTAAGTAACGCAAAAGGCGTCGACCAAATACGAATGTGGAAATATTCTCGGCAATATTGCTCTACTGCCGCACTGGTATCTGACAAGGCCATAGCGGTATTCATGATGGGATACTGCAGCGCAATAGCGAACAATCCTAAAATGAGTGCTAAACTTGCCGCTTGTAACAGTAAACGATATTGCTGCTGGGTATCATTGGCGCCGTAAGCTTGGGCAACTAGCCCGGTGGTTGCCATGCGTAAAAAGCCGAGAATCCATAGGATTAGGGTAATAATCGTTGACCCGACTGCCACTCCGCCTAAATAATAAGCATTGCTTAGGTGACCAATGACGGCGGTATCGACTAGACCCAATAGCGGCACAGTGATATTGGACAAAATCATTGGCAGAGCGAGTGCCAACAATTGCTTATTTTTTTGTTTGTCGAATAGTAGTGCTAGCGGCGACATAGACTCTCTGGGGTATACAGTATGTTTAAACGCTTGATCATTTCGCTGATCGCGATGGTTAGTTTCTCATCTCACGCGGCGGTGATCTTACAATACCATCACGTGGCGACCGATACGCCGGCAATTACCAGTGTAACGCCGGAACAGTTCCGCGAACAGATGGATTATTTAAAGCAGAATCAATTTGTTGTTAGACCGCTTTCAGAAGTATTGGCGGCAGTAAAAGCGGGTGAGCCATTAGCAGACAAAACTGTGGTGATCACCTTTGATGATGGCTATAACAATATTGCCGACACCGCGCATCCTATCTTAAAGGAATACGGCTTCCCATACACCATCTTTGTGGCTATTGAGCCAATAGAGAAGCAGTACAGTGAAATGATGAGTTGGCAACGCTTGCGACAGTTGGCCGATGAAGGCGCTGAAATAGCCAATCATAGCTGGGCCCATGAGCACCTTATTCGTAAGCAAGCTGATGAGAGTGATGAGAAGTGGCTAGCGCGCATAGCAAAGAGCATTCTAGATACCGAAGCCGCCATTGCTAAGCACATTGGTCATAATTACAAAATGCTGGCTTATCCCTATGGTGAGTACAACACTGAGATAGAGCAGTGGTTAACAGAACAAGGCTATGTTGGCTTAGGCCAGCAAAGTGGTGCGGTTGGCAAATATACCTCGATGACGGCGATTCCACGCTTTCCAGTAGCAGGTGTCTATGCAGACCTATCGAGTTTGAAAGTGAAACTGCACAGTTTAAATATGCCGGTGACCGCGTTAAGCCTAACTAACCCTGAGCTTAGTGATGGCCAGTGGCGTCCTGAGTTGACAGTCACGTTAAATATGGACGATATCTATCCACACCAGTTAATGTGTTTCGTGCAAGGTCAAGGTGAAAAAAAGCCGCTGTGGATCAGTGAAAACCAATTTACTATCCGTGCAGGGTTAGACTTGCCGCCGGGGCGATCGCGTTACAATTGTACCGTACCGAGCAAATCTAGCGGCCGCTACTACTGGTTCTCCCAAGCCTGGGTTCGACCGAAAGATGATGGTAGCTGGATAAAAGAGTAGGCCTAACAGCTAGCCTGCCATACCTAATAGCAGGCTGCATAAACTTGCACAGTCGTAGTGCTTCGCTGCCTATTAACCCCGTTGGTTGTCAACAATTGCCACCACATCGCTCACGAGCGCGGCGTTGGCAATCTGCGGGATTTGACCAAGTTTTAATGACTTAGGTTTAATTGTCGCAACCTTAAGCCCCTGTGGCGAAATCAATGTCATCGATGCACTATGGTCGACTTGATAATCCTCACCGTCCCCAACCATGGCATAGACAAAGCCTAAATCACGGCTTAGTGGGTGTAACTGCTTATGCTCACCGGTAATGGCAATAAACTCTGGATTAAAGAAGTTCATATAGTCCAGTAACCGAGCCTGGGTGTCGCGCTCAGGATCGGCGGATAAGAATATCACTTGGATGTCCATCTGTTGTTTCAATTTTGGGTACACCGCAGACAGTTTACCCATTGTTGTCGGGCACACGTCAGGGCATGAGGTGTAGCCAATAAAGACTAAGCTCCACTTACCCAGCAATTGGTGTTCGGTGAAGGCGTTACCATATTGATCTTGCATCTTAAACGGTGCAACAGGTCGTGCTTGTGGCAGCACAAAACTGGTTTGTAACTGCAAGGCTTTTGGTTCACTTAAACGCACAGCGGTTAAACTACCGGCGGTCATAATCACCACCGCAACAACAATCCAAAGTAGTTTAGGCATAAATTAGGTCCATAAATAGTGGTCAACTAATAGGATTAAGAACAAAATCATTAAGTGATAGATGGAAAATTTAAACACGTCCATCGCCAGTCCAGGTTTGTCTCGGTACTTAAGTTGCCATGCTTTATAAATAAAGCCACAGCTGAGCAAGGTTGAGCCTACCAAATACAGCGGACCGCACATTCCCACCAAGACCGGATACAAGCAGGCAACGGCTAACAATACGGTATAAAGCAAGATACAGGTCTTAGTGAACTCTACGCCATGGGTGACCGGTAACATCGGTACATCAACCTTGGCATATTCAGCTTTACGGTGGATGGCTAACGCCCAAAAGTGGGGGGGTGTCCAAGCAAAAATGATGATCACCAACAACAGCGCGTGGCCATGAAACTCCCCAGTGATAGATGTCCAGCCTAACAGCGGCGGCATTGCCCCCGCTAGCCCACCGACCACGATATTTTGCGGAGTGGCTCGCTTAAGATAAGCCGTATAGATAACGGCATAGCCAATCAAGCTGGCAAAGGTTAACCAAGCGGTTAGCGGATTGACTACCGCATAAAGCAGAACAAAGCCGCCCAGTGCCATGCTGGTGGCAAAGGTGAGTGCCTTATAGATCGACACGCGGCCCTTTGGCAGCGGTCGATTGTAAGTGCGTGCCATCAAACCATCGATACGTCTGTCTATCATATGGTTATAGGCAGCAGCGGCGCCAGCCATCATGCCGATACCGACTAACCCTGCGATCATAGGGACAACTGGAACGGCGCCGGGTACGGCTAGGCACATGCCCACGAGTACCGTCAGCAGCATCAGTGCTACCACCTTGGGTTTGGTCATCTCTAAGTAAGCACGCCACTGCAATGTTTGTGGTTGTGATTGTGTAAGTGGCGTTGATTGTTGTGTGACTGCCATAATGGAACCTCGCTAAGCTTTGCGCCAAATGGCGTAGTTGATGAATACCATGGCTAACAGCAGTAAGGCTGCGCCACCGTTATGGGAAACGGCGATGCCAAGTGGTAAATGCAACACCACATTGCTGATGCCAAGCCCAATTTGCAGTGCAAGTAATGTCAGTAGTATCCAAGCGCTGCGTTTAAGCAGGGCCGATTGCGAATGTTTAAGTAGTTTGACCGCTAAAATGATCAGCATTGCTGCGGTGATCACTGCGCCAATACGGTGGGTCACGTGGATGGTCATCCGTGAACCGTAATCGAGTACACCAAATTCATAGGTATCATGTTGCCCCTGAAACGGGTTGAAAGCGCTAATGAAATCGAGCTTGTTATACCAATCCCCTTCACATATCGGCAGCACAGTGCAAGACAGTGCGGCGTAGTTTGATGAGGTCCAGCCTCCTAACATGATTTGCACTACTAATACCGCTAAACAAGCCATGGCGAAGGGGGCCAATTTGCGAATATGCGGGTCCCCTCCGGGAATGCGGATCTGTCCGGTACGCAGGTAAAGCAGCAACAATAGTGAGATTAAACTAAAGCCGCCAATGAGGTGGGCCATCACAACGATTGGCATCAGCTTCATGGTAACAGTCCACATACCTAATGCGGCTTGAAATAGAATCAACAGCGCAATAAAAGTGGGCAGTTTCTTGGGGGCATCCTGTTGGCGCAAGCACAGGTACAAGATGTACAGCACAAATAAGCCCAGAGCACCGGCGATGTATCGGTGAATCATCTCTAGCCAGGCTTTGGTTGGCTCTATCGTATGTCCAGGAAAGGCAGATTGTGCAGCCGACAGCTCATGAGTTTGGCTAGGAACCTTCAGCATGCCATAGCAACCGGGCCAGTCGGGGCACCCAAGGCCAGCGTCGGATAAGCGGGTATAAGCGCCCATCAATATCACGCACAGGGTGAACACTAGGGTGATTTTTAACACTAACTGCAAACGCATTAGCCAACCCTCGACAATTTCAGTAACTTGCGTAGGTCGGCAACCATAGACTTGCCTTGCATGATCTGCTGCTCTTTGTCACTCACACTGGGGTAGCGCATCACAAACGATCCTAATGGGTCGACTACCACAACGGCTTGCTGCTCAAGTACACTGGGGTTTTGCGCGCCAATATCAACAACATTAAAATCGTATTGACCAAGATGGCGCGTATCACTGTGTTGGTTAACTAACACCACAGGTTGAATGCGCTCTTGTTCACGACCCATCGCCGTATGGCTTTGTTTGAGAATATAGAGGCGGTTTTGGCATTGTTGAGCACAATCACTAGGGACTAAGTACACCAACTGCCAGTGGGCAGGTAAGGGGTTGGTGATGGCTAAGCTTTGATAGCTGATGTCATTGCTTAGCAACTCGCCTTTGTTAGTGGCTCCGCCTTGGTAGAGGTCAAAGGCTAAGACAAGCTTAGCGACGGCCACTGGCATAACAAATACCAGCAATAATATGATTAAGGATTTAGCGCCGTTCGTTTTTGTTGGGGAGTTCATTCCATCTCCTCTCGTTAGTTATCCTAAGCCGTGCGCTGGCATCAAAAATACCAAGCAATGGCTTGCTGAATAGTCACTCCCGAGACGGCTAGGAGACAAGTTTATTATTGTTTATTGTTTCTTTCTTTTGCTTAAGTTCTAACCTACTCGCTCATTTATCGTTACGCAACATGCCAACGATGTTTTCTAACGTTTTCTTTTAGATATCAAAAGATAACTGCTTAAAATAATCAGGGCTAAAGCCAATGAAAACCACTGCAGTGCATAACCGATGTGCTTTTTAGCGGCCATCGGAATGGGCTGCCATGGCTGAGGCAATGGGTTGTGCTCGATGTTATTTGCCTGCACCACAAATGGGGCTATCGGTTGAGATAAGTGTGCGCTCAACTGCGTGAGATTGAGGTTTTGTATGCGCATAGGCCAACCGGGTTCTGCCTGCAATTGCGAGCTAACAGGATTAATGGATTTTTGATAAACCCGCCCGCTAATTTGCTGCTCGGTGGCTAAAAACTCCACCTGAGGCAGTTGTTGTCGATCGAACCCTGCGGCAATAAAACCTAACTCAATCAGCATTAACTGGTCACTGGCCACGGGCCGCACAACCTGATATGCAAGGTAGCCAACTTTGGATTGATAGACTTGGTTATCGAGTAAAATCAGCCCTATTGGCGTTGGTTTAACGCTGATGTTGGCATTAAAACCAGTAACGGCTTGTTGTGTGGACAGCGCCATTAACTGGCTAAAGTTTAGTGGGCTAGCTTGCTGGCGCTCTGCTAGCGCGGCCCCAAGCGTTTGTTTTTGTTCTGCGCGATCTAGTTGCCAAAATCCTAGCTTGACCAATATCGTAAACAGTATCAAAGTAACAATAACCACTAAGGTTTTTGAACGCAGCACAACACGCAAAGGAGAGCGAATGACGCCATCACTATTGTTCAAGTTACTACTGGTACTGCTACTACTGTTCATTTTATTTAATTTGGGCCGTGCGCTATTTGTGATGGTTAAAGGCGACAAGCAAGTGCCGATGAGTCAGTTTCTTGGTCGCCGAGTGATATTTTCTGCGTTGGTGGTGGTGCTGTTGTTAGCGGCCATGGGGTTAGGCGTGATAGCACCCAATCCCAGACCTTACTAAGGGATAGTGTTTATTGTTGTTTAAAGTACATAAACGAACACAAATAAACACAGCCATACCACATCGACAAAATGCCAATACCAACTACCTGCCTGAAAAGCAAAATGGTTTTCAGGGGTAAAGTGACCTTTTAATACCCTAAAAAACAGCACCAGCAGGAATACAGTACCTAAGGTCACGTGCATGCCATGAAAGCCGGTTAACAAGAAGAAAGTGTTACCGTATACACCCGAAGCCAGCGTTAGCCCCATCTCTTGGTACGCATGAATGTACTCTTCTACCTGCAAAAATAGGAAGCCGATACCCAGTAAAATGGTGATCGCTAACCAAGCTGTTAGTGCTTGGCGTTTGGATTTTTCTAGGCTGACATGTGCGAAGTGTAAAGTGACCGATGAGGCTAACAAGATAAGGGTGTTATAAAGAGGCAGACCCGTCCAAGGCATTGCCTCAGTGGTGGTCCCGTCAGGTGTTTTAATTAAGGGCCACACGGCTTCAAACGTTGGCCATAGTACCTCATGGGTCATGGCATTGTTTGACGCGCCACCTAACCAAGGTACTGCAATCATTCGGGCATATAGCAAGGCGCCAAAGAAGGCGACAAAGAACATTACCTCAGAGAAGATAAACCAGCTCATACCTTGACGAAACGAGCGGTCCATTTGTTGGCTGTATAAGCCCGACATTGATTCGTTGATTACAGTACGAAACCAGCCAAAAATCATGTAAATAATGACGGCGATACCAGCAGTAAGAATATACCCACCGCTGGTTTGCTCGGTTTCGAGTTGAGTGACATAACTACCGGCACCCACCGCGATCAGAAATAACCCTATGGCGCCGATAATCGGCCAGGCGCTTTGGGCGGGGACGTAATAGTGTTCATGTTTTGCATTCATTGTTCAGCTCCTTGCTCAACACGCGCGACATAGCCTTTGTCGGTGATGTTGTAGAGAGTATATGACAGAGTCAGCGTGGTGATGGACTCTGGTAGATCGGGATCTACATAAAATATAAGCGGTAATGCAGCGTCTTGTTTGCCAGCCAAGGCCTGCTGATTAAAGCAGAAACACTCGGTTTTGTTGAAGTAGGCAGCCCCTTGTCCGGGTGATACTGAGGGGATAGCTTGGCCAACTATACTGGCGTTTGACATATTCTGTGCGGTGTAGTGAGTACGTACTAACTCGCCAGGGTGCACTTTCATGCGCCTGACTTCTGGCGTGAATTCCCATGGCAAATCACTTTGGATTTGTGCCATAAACTCCACGGTAATGGTTCGTGACTCATCTACAGCGATAGGTGTGTATTGAGCAGCGGTACTTTGGGTTTTACCGTTAATGCCTAGTTGTTCGCACAAAACGTCATAAAGCGGCACTAAAGCAAAGCCAAAACCAAACATACCAATTGCACCAGCAATCAACATCATGATGAGCTTACGGTTCGACTTTGCTTGAGTTTGGCTCATGGCTACTTCACCTCTGGTGGTGTGGTAAATGAGTGATAGGGCGCAGGACTGGCGATAGTCCATTCAAGTCCTTCTGCTCCATCCCAAGGTTTAGCTGCCGCTTTTTCACCGCCGCGGATACACTTGATCACTACCGCAAGGAAAATCAGCTGCGATAATCCAAATGCAAATCCACCAATTGAGACTATTTGGTTTACGTCAGCAAACTGAATAGCATAGTCGGGAATACGACGTGGCATACCGGCTAAGCCCAAAAAGTGCATGGGGAAAAACAGCACGTTGACTGAAATCGTTGAGCACCAAAAGTGGATCTTGCCTAACTTCTCGTCATACATATTACCGGTCCATTTGGGTAGCCAATAATAGGCGGCTGCCATAATGGAGAAGATGGCCCCGGTCACCAACACATAGTGGAAGTGAGCCACGACGAAATAGGTATCGTGATATTGGAAATCAACCGGCGTAATAGCCAGCATCAACCCTGAGAAGCCGCCAATGGTGAACAAGATAATGAAGGCCACGGCAAACAACATAGGGGTTTCGAACGTTAACGAACCGCGCCACATTGTCGCAACCCAGTTGAACACCTTCACCCCAGTGGGCACCGCAATTAACATGGTACAGTACATAAAGAAGAGTTCGGCAAACACCGGCATCCCCGTGGTAAACATATGATGCGCCCACACCAGAAATGACAATATTGCAATACTGGCTGTGGCGTACACCATTGAGGAATATCCAAACAGGGGTTTACGACTAAAGGCCGGCACAATCGCTGAGATAATACCGAAGGACGGTAAGATCATGATGTACACTTCGGGGTGTCCGAAGAACCAGAAAATATGTTGGAACATTACCGGATCGCCACCGCCGGCAGCATCAAAGAAGCTGGTGCCAAAGTACTTGTCGGTCAAGACCATTGTGACCGTTCCTGCCAGTACCGGCATGACGGCAATGAGCAAGAAGGCAGTGATGAGCCATGTCCATACAAACAGCGGTAGCTTCATCCACGTCATACCCGGGGCACGCATGTTGACAATAGTCACCACGACGTTGATCGCACCCATGATGGAGCTGATACCCATAATGTGTACCGAGAATACGAACAGTGCTGTGCTATCTGGACTGTAAGTGGTCGACAACGGGGCGTAGAAGGTCCAACCGAAGTTAGGGCCGCCACCTTCCATGAACAGTGAGCTTAATAGAATCGCAAATGCAAAAGGCAGAATCCAAAAGCTCCAGTTATTCATGCGTGGCAGCGCCATATCAGGCGCACCAATCATCATTGGAATCAGCCAGTTTGCTAATCCAGTAAAGGCGGGCATGACTGCGCCAAACACCATTATCAACCCGTGGACCGTGGTCATTTGGTTGAAAAAATTAGGGTCCACTAACTGCAACCCTGGTTGGAACAGTTCTGCACGGATCACCATCGCCATGGCGCCGCCAGTTAAAAACATAATAAAACTAAACCACAAATATAAAGTACCGATGTCTTTATGGTTGGTGGTTAGTACCCAGCGCATTAAGCCCTTTGGCGCACCATGATGATGGTCATCATGGTGATCGTCGTGAGCGGCCGGTGCGTCTTGTGTAATTGTGCTCATTTGATTCCCCTACTTTCCGTGACCATCAACGTCAGATGCCTGCACAGCATCACCAGAATTGTTACCCCAGGCGTTACGCTCATAGGTAATCACTGCGGCGAGTTCTTGCGGGCTGAGTAAACCACCGAAGGCCTGCATTGCAGTACCGGGCTTACCATTAATCACCATTTCAAGGTGATCGCTAACGGGCCCCTTAATAATTGGGCTTTGAACCAATGATGGGAATGCACCAGGAAGACCCATACCGGTGGGCTGGTGACAGGCAACGCAGCTCGTCATGTAGACTTGCTCGCCTAACGTCATTAGCTCATCCATTGTCAGGTCATCGAGTACAACTTCTGCGGTTTCGGTAACGACAGCTTCAACTTGTGTGGCAGCCTCAGGCAAAGTGGCTGGCAAGGTCACGGGAACCTCAGCATCACTGCTACTGGCGCCAGAGTCTGCGCCTCCACCGTTAACATCTGCTGCTTGAACACTATCGCCAGAGTTGTTGCCCCATGCGTTACGCTCGTAAGTCACTACGGCTGCAATTTCGGTTGCAGTTAGCTGCTTAGCAAATGCCTGCATAGCAGTGCCGGCTTTACCATGGAGTACGATATCGATATGTTCACCCACTGGGCCAACAATCAACGGACTGCCAATCAGTGATGGGAATACCCCAGGAAGACCCGCACCATTAGGCTGGTGGCAAGCTGCACAATTAGCTAGATAAACTTGCTCACCTTTAGCCATTAGCTCGTCCATGCTCAATGTGCTAGTTAACGCGGCTTGCGCAGCGGCTTCAGCATCGGCAGCGAGTTGCTTTTGCGCTACGATCCATGCGTCAAAATCTGCTTCCGATAACACCTCAACCACAATAGGCATGAAGCCATGGTCTTTGCCGCACAATTCAGCACATTGACCACGGTAAGTACCGGGTTCGTCGACCCGCGTCCATGCTTCATTGATAAAGCCTGGGTTAGCATCTTTCTTTACTGCAAATGCAGGTACCCACCATGAGTGAATAACATCATCGGATGTCATTAAGAAACGGACTTTTCTATTGGTGGGGATAACTAAAGGTTTGTCGACTTCAAGTAGGTAAGTTTCACTCTTTGTGGCGTCACCCTCAATTTGATCTCTAGGAGTTGAAAGCACACTGAAGAATTCAATGTCATGATCAAAGTAGCTGTAGTGCCATTTCCACTGTGAGCCCGTCACTTTAATGGTGATATCGGCATCACTAGTATCTTCCATTGCAATCAGTGTTTTAGTGGCAGGAATAGCCATTAAAATTAGGATAACGAAAGGAATCACTGTCCATGCGATTTCAACCTTGGTACTTTCATGAAAGTTGGCGGCGACGGCGCCTTTAGAGCGGCGGTGATTGATGATCGAGTAGATCATTACGCCGAACACGACCACACCGATAGCACAGCAGATATAAAGGATCGTCATATGTAGACTGAACACTTTATTACTGATGTCCGTTACCCCTTTTGTCATATTTAGGGGCATATCGGCGGCGAAAATGGGGGGCGTAAACAGCAACGCCAGCAAATAATACAACACTTGCTTCACTAGACTTCTCCTCTGTCAATTGCGAAGGCAACTACAAAGAAGAGCCACACAGTAAGTCTCTGCTCTATGCAAACTCTTCGGTTCCCAAAAAAGCAACGATGACTTCAAAGTGCGTTGGTGGTTTAGCGCGGTGTTGTTATTTGCCAGTTGGCTACCACTCTATGCACTTACGGCTGAATATATCAGTCCAATTTCTACTCTTTTCTCGCACGGAGCTCACTGCATAAGCCAAATTGACGAGAGGAAAAGTGACGACTAAATCGCTCGGATATAACAAATAATCGTTGTTATCTTGTTCTAACTTACTGCCTGTTGAATTTTTGATCAAGATCAAACTTTTAACTTTTATTAAAAAAAACAGCAACAAAAAAGCCTCCCGAAAGGAGGCTTAGATGGGAAAAACAGTCTTATACGGACTAATGAAACGCGCTAAATAACGAACCTTGATTAACGTGAACATCCGCTACTGAGGGTAGCTGAGCAGCAATGTGGTCACTGCCGCTTTCAATTACCACGCCTAAAGCTGTGGCACTTTTTGCAACTAATTCTAGGCGGCGATTGTCGCGGCTATCTAGCATAGGCGCCCAACATATTACTGCGCTAGAGGTGCCACTGGTTAGCGCTTTTTCCATTGCCCATAGCGTTTCTATCTCGTCTTTAGCATGTACCAACAAAATGCGATCCATGCGTACGCCAGCTTGAGCCAACATCTGTTTATAGCCAATATTGGGTGGACTAATTAATACAATCCACTGGCCTTGCTGACTGAGTCGTGCGAGTTCAGGTGTCAGGGTTTGCAGCTCTTGCACACCTTGAGTGTGGCTGGGCATACGTGACACCCCTTTACTGAGTTTGGCTTCATCTTGCCATAGCCCTGGGTGGCGTGGGCTGCTTCCAATCAAGTTGTTCATTGCCAGTCTCCATTTCTAATCACACCTACCGCCAAGCCTTCAATGGTCAGGGATTGGTAGTTTAAGTCGACTTCAATTGGGGCGTACTCTTCATTTTCTGCATGCAGAAATACCGTGCTACCGACTTTTTCGAAGCGTTTAACGGTGACATCGTCTTCTACTCTAGCAACCACGACTTGACCGTTACGGGCCTGAGCCATTTTATGAACCGCCAATAGATCGCCTTCTAAAATGCCGATGTTTTTCATACTGTCACCACGTACTCGCAGTAAGAAATCAGCGGCGGGTCTAAACATGGCTGGATCCACTTGATAGTGCTGCTCAACATGTTCTTGGGCGAGTATTGGCTCACCTGCGGCAACTTGACCAATCAAGGGTAAGCCAGATTCAGACTCATCATCTTCTTGGGTGAGGCGAATACCGCGAGACGTGCCAGGAATAATTTCAATACAGCCTTTTTTGGCTAGCGCTTTCAGATGCTCTTCGGCAGCATTGGCACTCTTAAAACCCAACCTTTTAGCAATTTCTGCACGGGTAGGTGGCATGCCAGTATCAGCAATATTATTTTTGATGAGATCTAATATCTCAGATTGTCTCGGGGTTAGCGGTCTCATATTTAAACCTGTTTTTCCATACAGTACCTGTCAGTATATACAGTATTGTAAGTAGTGCAAGTATTAACCAGTGATTAATTTTATCTATTGCAGCAGGGACTTGGCGATAGGCTGAATTGAACCGTTATCACTGTACGCTGTAATTGTGCTGGGCAGCTAGCAGTATTGTGGTCGGCAGATTAATAATGTGCATGGTTAATAGCGACCTGATGAGTTTTTCTGATATTCTATGGGGCTAACAACGAGACTCAAAAATAATAAACTCATGTCCAAACAAGACTCTATTTGGCGCAAATCACTGCGCTGGATTCAAAAAAAGTTAGTGCACACTATCGTTGTGCCTCATGATCCATTTGCCGATCTTAATTTAGACCCGAGTAGGCCGGTGGTTTATGTGATGAAAACTGAATCCGTCAGCGATATTGCCGCGCTGAGTGAAATTACCGCTAATTTTGGTTTGCCTAGCCCCTATGAACCGCTGCAGGTCGATGGTGAACAGACACCGCGAGTAGTCTGTCTTGAAGGCGCTAAGCCGCTTTTGGGCAAGCGTGCCAGCAACTCGCCTTATTTAAGCACTTTTATGCGCCTATTGGGCGCACATAAACGTCGGCCAGAGCTAGATGTTCAATTGGTGCCAGTAAGCTTGTATTGGGGCCGTACCCCTGGCAAAGAAGATGACACCATGCGTGCGGCAGTGTTGGAGCGTCAAAACCCCACCTGGCTGCGTAAATGTTTGATGATTCTGTTTCTTGGTCGCCACAACTTTGTGCAATTTTCTAATGCGCTGTCGCTACGCCATATGGCTGATGAGCATGGAACGGATAAACGCATCGCCCAAAAACTGTCGCGAGTGGCTCGGGTTCACTTCCATAGACAGCGTAAGGTGATGACGGGTCCTGTACTGCCTAACCGTCAAGCGTTGTTCCATGCGCTGCTTAAGTCTGAGTCGCTTAAAAAAGCCATCGTTGAAGAAGCCAATAATAAGAAGATCTCTGAAACAGAAGCACGCGCTAAAGCGATGGAGTACTTAGACGAGATTGCCGCTGATTACTCAGATAGTCTGGTGCGTATTGCTGAGCGTTTTCTTACTTGGTTGTGGAACAAGCTTTACAAAGGCATCAATATTAAAGGCGCCGAGCAGATCCGTCAGTTGCACCACGATGGCCATGAGATTATTTATGTGCCTTGTCATCGTAGCCACATGGATTATCTACTGCTGTCTTATATTCTCTATTATCAAGGCATGGTACCGCCGCATATCGCTGCCGGTATTAATTTGAATTTCTGGCCTGCGGGTCCCATGTTCCGCCGTGGCGGGGCGTTTTTTATCCGTCGTAGTTTCCGTGGTAACAAGCTTTATACCGCGGTATTTAGAGAGTATCTCGACCAATTGTTCACTAAAGGCTATTCGGTTGAATACTTTACCGAAGGTGGACGTTCGCGCACTGGTCGCTTGCTAGCGCCGAAAACCGGCATGATTGCGATGACGGTTAACAGTGTACTGCGCGGAGTAGAGCGTCCGGTAACCTTAGTGCCGGTTTACCTTGGTTATGATCATGTCATGGAAGTGGCGACTTATCATAAAGAGCTTAGTGGTAAGAAGAAAAAGAAAGAATCAGTTTGGCAAGTATTTGGTGCTATTCGTAAATTGGGTAATTTTGGCCAAGGCTATGTTAACTTCGGCCAGCCAATCACGCTGCACAGTTTCCTCAATGAGCAAGCGCCAGAATGGCGTGAAGAGATTGCTAAAGATCCAGAGCAAAAGCCAAGCTGGCTAACACCTGTGGTCAATACATTGGCCAATCAGGTGATGACTAATATCAACGATGCCGCCGCCGTCAGCTCGGTCACATTAACCAGTTTAACCTTACTGGCCGCAGAGCAGCATGCGCTACAGCGCAGCCAATTAGAGCAACAACTAGACCTGTATCTAACCCTACTTAAGTCACTGCCTTATACCGAGTATGCGTCGGTGGTTGAAGGTGATGGCAGTAAGTTGGTGCAACAGGGGTTAGAGCTGAAAAAGCTCAAGCTCGATAGTGATCCGCTAGGGGATATCATCTCCATTGATGACAGTATCGCGATTGCGATGACCTACTATCGCAATAACATTATCCACTTATTGATTATTCCATCGTTGATTGCCAGCTGCGTAACTCGCGTTAAGCATTGTCAACGTGATGAAGTGATCGCCACTGTTGAAGATCTCTATCCACTGCTGCAAGCCGAACTGTTTATGGGTATTGAAGATGTAGCCCAATACGTTAACCAGGTGCTAGATCTATTTATTGAGCAAGGGCTTGTGCGCGAATCTGGTGAGCTGGTGGTTGAAGCTGACGCAATTAATCAAATGTTATTGCTAAGCAATACCGTGAGCGAAACCTTGCAACGCTATGCGATTATCTTCAATTTATTGGCGACCAAACCGCAGATTGAACGTTCTGATTTAGAGCGTGAAAGCCACACATTAGCGCAACGCTTAGGCGCGCTACATGGTATTACTGCACCAGAATTTTATGACAAAAAACTGTATGGGACTCTTAGTGTGAAGCTAAAGGATTTGGGTTACCTATCTGATAAAAATCAGTCTGATATCCAACGGATCCGCACACGCACTAATGGCTTGCTTCGTGCCTCTGTTAGACAGACTATTGTAGACAGCGTCGCTGCGGAGCAATAAGCCAAATGGCAAATCATATGAATGCTGCCAAGCATAAGGTAGCAGGTAAATCTATTTTAGGTGGGGCAATGATTATTGCCGGTACAGCAGTCGGTGCAGGGATGTTCTCTCTGCCTGTTGTGGGTGCCGGAATGTGGTTCAGTTACTCGTTATTGATGATGGTACTGGTGTGGTTTTGTATGTTGGTGTCGGGCCTGCTGTTACTCGAAACCAACTTGCATTTTGAACCAGGCGCGAGTTTCGACACCCTTACTAAAGATACCTTAGGTAATTTTTGGCGTATTGTTAACGGGTTGTCTATCGCCTTTGTACTGTACATTCTAGCGTATGCTTATATCAGCGGTGGTGGCTCTATTGTTAATCACAGCCTACAAGCACTGGGCATTGCGCTGCCACAAGGTATTGCTGGGTTAGTGTTTGCGTTAGGCCTAGCGTTTGTGGTGTTTATTAGCACCAAAGCCGTCGACCGTATTACCACCATCATGCTGGGTGGTATGGTGATCACCTTTTTCTTGGCCGTGGGTAACTTGCTGATGGGCGCTGAGCCTGCCAAGCTATTTGAACCCAATGGTGAAGCGACTTACCTGCCTTATTTACTGGCCGCACTGCCATTTGGACTAGTCAGTTTTGGTTATCATGGTAACGTGCCGAGCTTGGTTAAGTATTACGGCAAAGATGCCAATACCATTATTAAAGCGATTTTGATTGGTACCAGTATCGCCTTTGTGATCTATTTCTGTTGGCTCGTGGCCACCATGGGCAATATTTCCCGAGTCGAATTTATTGATGTGATTGCCCAGGGCGGCAATATGGGCGTACTGGTCGCTGCATTGTCAGATGTGATGTCCAGTGATTGGTTAACAACAATGCTGACCCTGTTCGCTAATTTAGCAGTGGCATCATCATTTTTAGGGGTAACCCTAGGTTTGTTTGATTACTTAGCGGATCTGTTTGGTTTTGATGAATCAAGGCTAGGTCGTCTAAAAACCGCTGCGGTGACTTTCTTACCACCTACGGTACTTGGCTTGTTATTCCCTAATGGCTTCCTTATTGCAATTGGTTTTGCAGCATTGGCTGCAACAGTTTGGGCGGCAATTGTGCCAGCTTTAATGGCTCACAAGTCGCGCAAAATGTTTGCTAATAGTGATAGCTATCGTGTTCCCGGTGGCACTGCGGTGATTGTGATTGTGATTGCCTTTGGCGTCATTACCGGAGCTTGTCATCTGCTTGCCATGGCGGACCTGCTGCCTGTGTATGGCTAGTGGCTTAACGCCTGCCCCGCAGTTTAATCTGCGGGGTGTTGTTGACCTTGAAGACGCTGTAAGTATTGCTGTGGCGTGCACAAACGGAATGTTTTAAAGGCCTTGGTGAAACTTTGCTTATTGCCATAGCCAAGCAATTGGCTAATCTCTTCAATTTGTTTACCTTCCAACATATATTTCACCGCTTGATTGCTGAGCACATACCCCCTTAGGTAAATAAAACTAAAGCCCTTTTCTTGCAGGCGCCGCTGTAGTTGCTGCTTTGATAGGCCTAACTTACCGGCGACATCGGTAATACTCGGCAAACCGTAATAGCGACTGAAATTGACCAGTTCATAGAGAATTTTGGGCACATCGTCAGGCTGTGGCATGTTGATGTATTTTTCAAACAGTGACAATGGCATTTGTAAGGTGGGGTCGTGTAAGCCTTGCATCTGTTTAGATTGCAACAAAACCGTGTTGTCAGCCCATATCTCTGTTTGCTTAGTGTTGTACACCACTGGGCAATTAAACAGTTTTTCTAGCTGCAGATGGCTCATGGCTGGGCCACTCAAATGCACTTTATGCGGACTAAAATCAACACCCAAATAGTGCCGCATCGTATTAACTAGCATAAGTGCGACTCGCAAAGAGTCGTAACTGCGCTGCAGCCCTTTAGCATAGCGGGTGTTATAGCACCATTTGATAATTCGTCCCGACTGAATAACGTAGTAACTTGCGCCAGATTGAAACGCAGTGATGCCATAATTAATTCGTCGTAAACTGATAGCAAAGTCGGGCGCTGACATGAACCAGTCAGCGGGCATATTCATTTCGCTCAAGTTAAGAGACTGGGCAATATCACCTAAGTAGTTTTCGCCACATTGTACGCTGAGTTGTTCTAACCACGCCAAGTAGTCCCCCATTGGCACTAACGCCATCGGATCCTTGTACAGAGCATTTGGGATACCGAGATCGTTAGGTTCAAGCTGAAATTGCTCAAACGCGGCGCTTAAGACAATGTTGACGTAGTTCATGCGGATAAAAGCGATATCAGATTTCATCAACTCACTTTAGCTAGTAAGGGTTCCAATTTAGTCAAATTTAGCACGAAATTGATATAAATAGACTGTCAATATTGTTGCCTTGCCGGTATTTGTCAAAAATGGCCGCCATTTTGAGATGAAAAGGGTGGGGAAGATGAGTTTAATGGCAATGCCATTTGTTGATAGTGGGGTGGATACGACTCTGCATGTGATCAGTACTGTGTTTATGGTGGCAACCATTGCAGCGTTAGCGTTTGGTTTTTGGAAATTACATGAGCTACCGATTAACCAAGCACATAAAAAGCAACATCAGCAGATAGGCTTGATCACCGCGCTCACTTGGATAGGCTTTGTCTGGCATTGGGTGTGGGTGCTGGCCGTTATCGTGGCATTTGTCGATGCAGAAAAGGCCTTGATCAAGGTGCGTGATATATGGCGCCAACCACACAGTAGCGATAACATCGCTAACGACAGAGGGTAGACTATGTTAGAGGGATTAGCGGTTTGGGCCCTGTTTATCTACATTCTGCGTATGGTGGGCATGCCGTGGAATAAATACAGCAAGTCTTTTGCCTATGTCGGTGGCGGCAGCTGGCTGTTGTTTGTGTGGGTTGGATTACTTAATTATGCGCCAATGGATGTCTCTGGTGGCTCCGTTGTACAGTCACCCCATATCCAGTTGAGGCCCGCTTCAACTCAGATTAAGGGGCAAGTCGAAGCGATTCATATTAGTCCCAATCAGCAAATTGATGCAGGACAGTTGATTTACGAGCTAGATGATGAGCCTTTCCAAATTGCGTTGAATAAGGCACAGGTACAACTGCAAGCCGCAGAAGTGATGTTATCGGTAGCCAAAGAGGATGTGAAGTTAGCCGAGAAGCAACGTCAAACGGCCCTCTCTGACATTGATATGAAACTCAATCAATTGAATGCGGCCAAAAAAGATCTTATCTGGAAGCAAAAAACCTTAGCCAGATATGTTGAGCAGAATGACAAAGTCAAAGACACTATTTCCCAGAGTCAATTTGACGAGCAAATCAATGCGGTTGATATTGCGAGTGCACGCGTCGATACCTATACCTCTGAATCTGAGCAAGCTGAGTTGGCGCTTCATAAAAGCCATTTGGACATTGAAAAAGCGGAGTTGACGGTGAAAACCCGCAGTGCAGAATTGGCCGGTGAAATTGAAAATGTGGCTCAAGCGCAATGGAATTTAGACCATACCAAAGTATTTGCACCTACCGATGGCTTTGTGACTAACTTTATTATGCGCGAGGGACAACTGATAGGCCTAGTGCCGCGATTACAGATGTACACCAATGAAAAGTACGTTTTGATGCGCGTTAACCACCAAGCTATTCGTAACGTTAAAGTCGGGCAACTGGCTGAGTATACTTCCGCGGTATTTCCCGGCAAAATTTTTAGCGCAGAAGTCGAAGGGATTGTCGAAGCCACCGGGGAGTCCCAAGGTAGGCTGTTGGCGCTAGATGATAATGTTCGCCAAACTACGGTGCGCAACGTCAATAATAAGCACCATTTTGTCCGTCTAAAACTGCATGACGCACCGGGCTATGACATTCCTGTTGGCTCGGTTGGACTGGCATGGGTATCAGGTGAAAAGCCAATTGCCTTCTTGTCATTCTTGGATGTGATTCGCGGTATCGTGATCAGGATGAAATCGCAGATCTACTATTTCTATTCGCTGTAGGAATGCAGATGGTAAAAAGCCAAGCCGATGCTTGGCTTTTATTGGCAAACCTGATTTCGGCCTTTTTTCTTAGCACGGTACAAGGCTTCATCAGCCACTTTCATGCATTGATCAAAAGTTTGTCCTTTTAGGTGCTCTGCGACACCAATAGATACCGTAACGCTAACTGTTTGCTGGTTTTTACTATTGGCTTTACCACGTGTTTGCTTGGTTTGTTGCTTGCGCTTTTCATCGCGCAACACAATTTGGTATTGCTCAATCGCCTCACGGACTCCTTGTAGGTGATCTAGGGTTTCGTCGGTATTTTTTCTTGGGAAAACAATGGTGAACTCTTCACCACCGTATCGGAAAACCTTACCGTTACCGGTGACTTTGGCCAGTTTGGCGGCCACTAATTTCAATACTTGGTCGCCGACATCGTGGCCGTAGGTATCGTTGAATTTCTTGAAATGGTCAATATCAACCATAGCAACACTGTAGGTTCTACCCAGCGACAGGACCAAGTTATACAGTGCGCGTCGTGATGGTAATCCTGTCAACTCATCTCGGTAGGCAAGAAAGTAGGAATCAATCAAAATAGCTAACAAATAGGCCACGGCGACAACGCACAGCAGCACACTGAGCGGCAATAGTTGTGGCTGCAGTGTATGCATGAGCCACAAACCAAAGGTGATACTGATGGCGCTGTTAACTAGGTTAGCCTGCCAAAGTGTACGGGCGATGACGATGAGTGCAACGAGCCCTATGGGAGCGTATATCTGCACCATAGGATCCAGTGTAATTCCCAGCTTTTGTTGCACAAACAGATTAATGTCATCCAGTCCACGCAGCCAAAGATAGGCTAATCCAAAGCACACAATAATTGCGGCGCCTCTTAATAGACTGTGGGGGGATAACAGCCCTCTATCTTTAGTAAGTAATAGCACGCCAATCACTAACCCAATGGCGACGGCCCACACATCTTGGTACAAGGCTAAGGTGTTATCGGTTAACCACTGTTGATTGACCACACTGTAGTACAGCAATAATAAACCGGCGATATAAGCCAAGCGGCTACGGTTAAACTGAATGGCTAATAGGCTGGTAATGGTCAGTAACCAATAGGGGGCATAATCGATACTCGATTGCCAAGACTGCCAATTTTGCTGGGAAAAGTGCAGCGCGACAATGGCACACAAGGTGATAAGCACTGGCACACCTGCGTAGCGACATCCATGAAAAAATGAGACCAAGATTACTCCCAACTAAACAACTATTTTGCGTAAATACCGTTTCCTACTTCAACATATCAACCGCTGTTGCGCATTTATGCGGTAGGTTTTTATTAGTAGATCGACACTGAGAACATCAAATGAAGTCGATAATAATATTTGTACGTGATTGTGGTTAATAAGTCTATGTTATCTCAGCGTTGGCCACTACCTAAGGCTGCAATCAATAGCAGGTAATCGTTGACGACTAAGGCAATTAAATTTACCTAGCAGCATTAGACAGAGTGGCCAAAACCAGCTTAACTAGTTGTTATCACCGTTGGTTAGACAAGGACACACAGATGAAAATATCGAGTTACCAACAGGGGCAACCTTGCTGGATTGAATTGGCCAGTACTGATGCGGCTTCAGCAAGGCACTTTTATGCGGCACTATTTGATTGGGGCCTTAATGATATGCCGATCCCTGAAGGGGTTTATACCATGTTCACCATTGATGGCGATGATATTGGTGCCATGTATCAAATGCCACCTGAAATGTCTGAGCAGGGAACGCCGACGCACTGGGGAGTTTATTTTGCAGTGGATGATGTTCAATCTAGCGCTAAACTGGTCGCGCAGCAGGGAGGCAAGATAGTGATGGGGCCTCATGATGTTGGCGATGCTGGCAGCATGGCGCTGTGCCAAGACCCGGAAGGGGCGCACTTTTCACTTTGGCAAGCCAAGCAACATATTGGTTCGGCGCGTAAGGATGAGGTTAATACCTTGTGCTGGGTTGAATTAGCTTGCCGCGACAGTGCTCAAGCCAACGCTTTTTATACCAAAGTGCTTGGCTGGCAAACTCGTGTTTCCAAAATGGCCGGCATGGATTATACCGAATGGACTACCGCGGCAGGCCCACAAGGCGGCATGATGGAGATGACCGAGGAATGGGGTGATATTCCTGCCCATTGGATGAGTTATTTTATGGTGGAAAACTGTGATGCGGCGGTGGCCAAAGCCACGGAGTTAGGTGGCCAAGTGTGTGTCCCCCCAACCGACATCGAAACTGTCGGTCGGTTCTCAGTGATCAACGACCCTCAAGGTGGGGTATTTTCGGTCATCACACTTAGTCCACAAGCGGCCCCGTAGCTACGGGTATTGCGATAGCATAAAGCGTTGCCCGCAAGAGCCTTTGCG
Source organism: Shewanella sp. Scap07 (assembly GCF_013394145.1). NCBI lineage: Bacteria > Pseudomonadati > Pseudomonadota > Gammaproteobacteria > Alteromonadales > Shewanellaceae > Shewanella > Shewanella sp. Scap07. The sequence goes on along the minus strand of NZ_CP041329.1, from coordinate 4,795,148 downwards.
GGCATGGCTACCTTGTCGCAGCAATTGCGAAATTGCTCCGCCACTGAGCTGTTTTGGCAGCTGCAACTGGATCTCTACCAATTGGCCTTGGCGGCATTGCAAACTGACATGACGATAACTGCCTTGGCCGAAGCTTGCATCTAACGCCTGATTAAACTGACTGCGCGACACCGTTTTACCTCGATTGGCCTGCACAAATTCTTGCACTAATGTGGATTGATTGACCTGCTGGGTTAACTTAATGGCGAGCTGATAATATTGCTGCGCACTACTATCTCGACAGGTGCCATGCTTCCACCATTCATGACGTTGCAGACAAGTACCGTATGCCGCACTGGGCATGATTTGATGCAGTTGCTCGCGGGTATGCTGGCTTAAGTCGATTTTAGGGTAGTTGCAAAACTGCGCCGGTTGCTTAGTTACCTCTCCACAGTAGCCATAACTGATACCGCATCCTTGGCGGTTAGGCCATAAGCCATGCAAGCTAAATTGTTTAGCACTGAGCTGCTGATTGTTGCTCTGTTGGCATTCGGTGCGCTGACTGCCACGGGTCTGACAAAAGCCGGGTTGCCAGCTTAGGGCGAGCACATGGCTGTCATATTGCTTGGCTATTTGACATTGCGCCGCATTATTGTTGGTTTTTACAGCAGATAAAGACGTGTTGCCTGCAATATCGGTGCAATTAGCCGCAATCCAGCGCAATGGATGTGGTTGCTGCTTTGTGTCGACTCGCACCCATGTGGGGGCTTCGTGCGGGCCTAATGTTTGCTTTACCGCGTAGCGACTACCTACAATCGCTTGCCGGTTATCTGGATTAGTTTGCTTGTTTTTCGATTGGTACAACGGGCAGTTAGCGGTGATACTGATGTTTGCGCCAAAAGCGGATAGGGTAGGCAAGCAAAAGAGCAATAGCGTGAGTAGTAAGCGGTAACTATTGAGCATAATAATGAATCGTTAACTCTAGGATTGCTTAACTTAGCATAGAAAATACCGAGCACGGCAAAGGCCGTGCTCGGTAATGTGACTAAGCGGCGAGTTTGCGTTTATAAATCAGTAAGTAGATTGCCGGTAATACAAACAAAGACAACAATGGCGCGGTTATCATGCCGCCCACCATAGGTGCAGCGATTTTCTGCATCACTTCGTTACCCGTGCCTGTGCCCCACATGATCGGTAGCAAGCCGAAGAAAATGGTGGCGACGGTCATGGCTTTCGGGCGAATCCGCATCACGGCACCATGGACCAGGGCTTCAACTAAGTCTCGCTGTTGACGGTAGTTGCCCGCTAGTTGACGGTCTTTAATGGCATTGTTGAGGTACACTTGCATGACCACGCCAAATTCAGCCGCGACCCCAGCCAGTGCGATCATTCCCACCGAGACAGCCACCGAAAAGTTAAAGTCCAGCGCATATAACAACCAGGCACTGCCGACTAGAGAAAACGGCAAGCTGAGCATAATTACACTCGCCTGTACAAACGAGTTAAACGTCATCATCAGCAGCATGAAAATCACTGCCACCATGAGGGGAATAACCAACTGCATTTTTGCTTCGACTCGCTGCATATATTCATATTGTCCGGCAAAACTGTAGCTGTATCGTGCGGGCAGATTGACTTGTTCATCTAACGCAGCACGCGCCATAGTGATGTATTCACCAATTGAGATATCTTTTAAATCGACAAATACCCAACTGATTAAACGGCCATTTTCACTGGCTAACATAGGTGCACCGTCACTGACTTCTATGGTGGCTAGATTCCCCAGAGGGACATACTTACCTGTTTTAGTCAGTACCGGCAGATCACGCAGCTTTTCAATACTGTCTCGCAGTTCACGTGGATAGCGAATATTGATTGGGTAGCGCTCTTGCCCTTGTATTGATTGACCCACCTGCATACCGCCAATGGCCATTTGTACGACATCTTGAATATCCTTTAACGTCATGCCGTAGCGAGCAGCATTCTTCAAGTTAGGGTCGATGTCGATATAGCGTCCACCACTGGTGCGCTGGGCGAAGGCTGACATGGTGCCCGGTAACTGACTGACTACGGCTTCTATTTCAGTACCAATACGTTGCAGCTCGTCAATATCGGCTCCGGAAATCTTGATGCCAACGGGGGTACGAACGCCGGTAGAAAGCATATCGATACGGGTCTTAATCGGCTGCACCCACGCATTGGTCATGCCGGGTACGCGTACTGTTTTTTGTAGTTCAGCAATGATGCCTTCTAAAGTCATGCCTTCACGCCAAGTTTCTCTTGGATTGAGCATGATGGTGGTTTCCAGCATCGTCAGCGGCGCCGGATCGGTTGCGGTCATCGCGCGGCCCACTTTACCAAATACTCGTTTCACTTCAGGAATTGTTTTAATGAGCCTGTCGGTTTGCTGCAATATTTCCGCCGCTTTGCCGGAGCTAACGCTAGGCAAGGTGGTGGGCATGTATAGCAGATCACCCTCTTCTAGCTCTGGCATAAACTCACTGCCCATTTTACTCATAGGGTAGAGAGCACTGGCCAACGCCATCAGAGCCAGCAATAGTGTCACCTTGGGAAAACGCAGTACCAGTCGCAGTGTGGGCTCGTAAATGGCAATCAGCACGCGACTAATAGGGTTCTTGTTCTCGTCGGGGATCTTGCCGCGAACAAAATAACCTAATAGCACTGGGATTAAGGTGATGGCTAATATGGCTGATGCCGCCATCGCGAAGGTTTTGGTGTAGGCGAGTGGGTGGAATAACCGTCCCTCTTGTGCCTCTAACGCAAATACCGGTACAAAACTCAAGGTAATGATCAGCAAGCTGAAAAACAGCGCCGGTCCCACTTCTATTGACGCTTTACGCACCAAATCCCAATGGGCATCACCCGTGGGGGCTTGGCCGTTATGTTGGGCGCGATAATGCTCTAAGTGCTTATGCACGTTTTCCACCATCACGATGGCGGCATCCACAACGGCGCCAATGGCAATGGCGATACCGCCTAAGCTCATGATGTTGGCATTCACCCCAATCATGTTCATGACAATAAAGCTGATTAAGATGGATATTGGTAGTGAGATTATCGCCACCAATGTAGAGCGGGCATGCAGTAGGAAAATGAGACAGATGAAGCCAACCACTAGCATCTCTTCAATCACTTTCTGCTTGAGGTTGTCGACTGAGTTAAGGATGAGCTCAGATCTGTCATAGGTAATCACCAGCTCGACTCCGTCTGGCAGACCATTTTCTACTTCTTTGAGCTTAGCTTTCACATTGTTGATCGTCGCTAAGGCATTCTCGCCATAGCGCATGACCACAATTCCCCCAACCACTTCACCCTGACCGTCCAGCTCAGCAATACCGCGCCTTGCAGCTGGGCCGGTACGTAATTGCGCCACATCTTTCATCAGTACTGGAATGCCAGAATCAGACACGATGCCGAGCGGGATCTCTTCAAAGTCAGCCAAGGTTTGGCGGTAGCCTGATGAGGTGATCATATACTCAGCTTCGGCCATCTCAATGACCGAGCCACCCGTAGAGCTATTAGAGTTGTCCAAGGCATTTTTCACGGTCATCAAATCAATTTGATATAGCGCGAGTTTATGCGGGTCGACAATGATCTGGTATGACTGCTCCATGCCTCCTATGGTGGCAATTTCAGATACCCCAGAGACACTTTGCAGCTCTAACTTTAAAAACCAGTCCTGTAAGGATCTGAGTTGGGCTAAGTCATGTTGGCCTTTGCGATCAACTAAGGCATATTGAAACACCCAGCCGACTCCGGAGGCATCGGGGCCGAGTGTCGGGGTGACGTTTTCTGGTAGCTGGGCTTGGGTTTGTGATAAATACTCCAATACCCGTGATCGTGCCCAATATATGTCGGTGCCGTCTTCAAAAATAATATAAACGTATGAATCACCAAACATAGAAAAGCCGCGTACGGTTTTTGCTCCTGGTACGGCTAGCATGGCGGTTGATAACGGATAAGTGATTTGATCTTCAACCAGTTGCGGGGCTTGGCCCGGATAAGAGGTTTTGACGATCACTTGTACATCCGACAAGTCAGGAAGGGCATCAAGCGGTGTCATCCGCATTGCCTGATACCCAATAAGTGCAACGACAAAGGTCAGCAATAGCACCATGGCACGCTGTTTAATCGAAGCGCTAATAATTTTTTCTAACATAGCGAACTCCGATTAATGATGCGCATGAGGGTCAGACTCAGGTGCCTGACTATTACTGCCGCTCAAGCGTTGTAATGTGCCTTGAATACTGGCTTCAGAGTCAAGCAAGAACTGTCCAGATACAATGACTTTATCGCCTTCATTTAGCCCTTCAATGATCTCGGCATGGCCCTGGGTGATAATGCCAACTTTAACCGGTACCGAGGCAAAGCGAGTGTCATCGCGCTGCACGACCACACGGTTTTCACGACCGGTCAGAATAAGTGCTTCTGTGGGAACAGATAACACTCCGCGGCTGGGGCCACCGAACAGCTTGACGTCAACCAAGGTACCAGGTTTGAGCATTTTATTGGGGTTATCCAATTTGATACGCACGCGCATGGCTCGGGTGACAGGGTCGAGTTCAGGATAGATATAGTCGATGCTTGACTCGAGATCGAACAATCCTTGCGCTGAAGAGGTGATCTCCACAGGGCGACCTTGCTCTAACCAGCTTTGTTCATTCTCAAATACATCAGCAATAACCCACACGCTGCTTAGATCGACAATCTCGATTAAGGTGTCGCCAGGTTGCACATACATGCCGTGGCGCACGGTGAGCTGACTAACAAACCCATCTTGGTCGGCATAAAAAGGTACCCGGTAGATGGTTTCGCCAGTGCGTTCTAGTTGTTTGATGGTGGCGTCATTCACGCCCAATAATTCCAAACGTTGGCGTGCTTTTTTCAGTAGTACATTGCCGCGGTTTTTATCTTGCTTTAAGTAGTCCTTGGCCTGCATATAATCATCTTGGGCGTTGACGAGCTCGGGTGAGTAAAGCTCATACAGCAACTCGCCTTTCTTCACCCGCTGGCCCACATTGTGGACATGCAAGGTTTCAATCCAACCCGTTACGCGCGTATGGACATGACCAATGGCATTTTCGTTGTACTCTACGGTACCTATGGTTTTGACTAGCTTCCACAAAGTGCCGCGTTCAACGGTTTCACTGCGCATGCCCAAAGCTTGCTGCATACCACCGTTGACGCCGACGACCACTTCTTCTCCGGCTTGGCCGCTGGTAGAGACTTGCTCTAAATCCATGCCGCAGATTGGGCAGCTGCCCGGTTCATCTGAAATAACATGGGGGTGCATGGGGCACACGTATTTAATATTGCTGCTATTGTCATTGCTGGCAACGAGGGTGGGTTTAGGCTGATCTAATACTGATTGCGGCTCTGCATCAGTTTCTTCTTCCTCTTCTTTGCTGACTAAAAACATATTGCACTTAGGGCAGCGGCCCGCTTCATGGCTGGTAACCTCTGGGTGCATTGGGCAGTAGTACTTAGCCTCATTGGTATGTTGATGCGTATCAGCTTGATCGCTAACTAAAAACATATTGCACTTGGGGCAGCGGTCATCTTTATCACCGGTGACCTCTGGGTGCATTGGGCAGTAGTACTTGACCTCATCGGTATGTTGATGCGTATCAGCTTGATCGCTAACTAAAAACATATTGCACTTGGGGCAGCGGTCATCTTTATCACCGGTGACTTCTGGGTGCATTGGGCAATAGTAGTGCGCATCGCTAGGTGCCGATTGTGCTTGCTGGTGTTGATGTTGCTCATGCTGGTGGCCATTAGCCATCGACATGTGTGGGGTAAAAAACAGTGTCAGCCCGACTAGATAGGTTACTAGCGGACGACTTAAATTCAATAAACTCATAATGCCTCAACTCCACTTAGTTACTTAATGATGCTTGTGCGGTTGAGCACTAGCAGATTTTACGGGTTCGAGGTTCATACCACATTTAGGGCAAGTGTCGCCTTTTTTACCTGTGACTTCAGGATGCATCGGGCAATCATATTGGGCTTGTGCGTGATGCTGTCCTTTAGCTGGGCAGTTTTGGCACTTATGCTCTGCATTCTCAGAATGAGGGCACTTTTTGGCTTGCGCGTGTTGACCATGAGGGCAGTTTTTACACTGCTCTTTTTTGGCGTGTGGGCAGTTAGGGTGTTGGCTATCAGCAGCAACTTTCTTGGCGGTTAGATCCATACCACATTTAGGGCAAGAGTCGCCCTTAGCGCCTTGCACTTCTGGATGCATTGGGCAGTGATGGCTTTGGCTTTGTTCGCTGTGATGTCCGTGTGCATGCGCGGATACCTGTGGCGCCATAGCCAAAACAAGAAAAGCTGATACGACTAAGCTGATTATGGTTTTCATTTACTCACTCCATCATGATGATGGCCTTTGCTGTGTTTACCAAAAAAGCATCTGGTAAGACAAATTCAGGCTAATATAAATAACCGCAATTAATATCAGTAGTAGCATTTTTCTGCGTTATCGCAGCACTAAGCATAGGGGCCGATAGGCATACACTCGGTGTAAACTAACTCACATCAATTGTGATTGATATAGACATTTTTTACTAAGAAATTTCCCATTACTGGGTTGAACCAAGTTGCAGTTTAGGCAATTGGAGGGCGTAAATTTCTCGGTAATGAAATAGAGTGGAAATGAGGCATTTGAGTGGCCGTCGCGATTTGTGAACCGACAAAACCTGGCCAAGATTCTATCGTTAACAAGGTACCTGCAACTGATATCACTAGGCAGTGATTACAGTCTCCTTGGCAAAACCCTTCGCCTTCACAACAATTTGATTGCTGTTGAGCCGCTGACTGCATTTGGTCACAACAGTGGCTTTGGTCAACGGCATTGTTGCTGTGACAATCGGCTTGTTCCATCATCTGCATAGCGGGCATATCTTCACTGGCATGGGCAACGTTTATCATCGCGAAACCATTAGACAACAAAGTTTGACCCACAAGGGCAAACAAAGTCATGGTGACGAGAAAATGGCGTCGAATAGCAGTAAACATATTGATTCCAACTAATAAGATTGTTCAAGTTTATCACGAAGCAATCTTGCTGCGTTGATTTAATTCACGTTTTGATTAATCAACGCAGCTTTTTGTGTGCACATGTAGTGCGTGATTACTGCTTGGCAAACAACAGTTGTGCCATAAGTTGGTGATGGGTCATGAGTGTGACCTGCTCACCTTGGCCTTGGGCGTTACGCAAAGTTAACATAGGTTGCTCGAGGAAGTCGTAGGCGTCATCTTCAGAGTATATCTGCGGCAACTCCAGTTGGTAATCGCCTTCATCGGCAAACTTAACCAACAGATATAACGGATCTGATTTCACCCAAGCGCCAGAATCGTCGGCATTGGCGGCAAAAATATCGTGATATTGAATCTCGATAAGTTGCTGCCCTTGTTGTAGGTCAACCATTTGGCTGTGGCTATTATGTTCACCGTTGACGCCGGTAACTTTAATGGTGTCAGGAAACGCGAGTGTAGTCGCATTAGCATTCAATGTTGCAAATAAACCAGTGATAAGTGCAGTTTTTAGTAAGGTATTCATAATAAGCTCCAAAATCGTGTTAGCTGGCTTCAGGGTGTAGCGATCCAATATCGCTGTCAGTGGCTGAAGCAATCATTTAATTTGTCGATAGATAAATAAGTGATAGGGACTAAACGGTTATCGGTGGCCGATGAATGGGGGCTAAATATGCCGTCTCGGCATACCAAATATATAGCACTAGCGGATAGTGACTGCTTGGCTGAGCAAGGCTCATGGGATTATGCAGTAACATAGCGCTGGCGCTAGCACAGTGAGTTAAGCAATTGCCACTACTGAGCATTTCACATAATGCATCACAATCTATTTGTGGAACATTGGCGTGAGCATTGGGTGTGTCACAGTGCTTGCTATTGGTCAGTGATAGCTCAGTAATGCCATCTTGTGGTGACCAAACATCATCAGATAACGGCTCAGCTAATTCACTGTGTTGATGAGAAGCAGCGTGCAGGAAACTCGGCATCGCCATTGCTGGTGTGAGCAGTGCCTGCCCAACCAGTGCGATAATTAAGAGTCCCCGTATCAGTTGCTGTTTCATCATCTGCAATCAGGTTTAACTGTGAGTGTGTTGACAAAATAGACCGCTAATACTCGAATTTAGTTTCATAAAGATCGGAAATTTCTTCGCAGATTTGCCCGTTTTTCTTAGCTTATTAAGTATTTATACAAATCAAAAAACATGAAATTCTAGAAAATTCATTTGTTTAAGCACTAAACCTTGCAGAAAATAGGTCTATGCATTAGCTTTAGGTTTAGCGAAAGTACGTTTTGAGCAATACGTTTTTCTCGCTTTTGGAAATTAGAGTTAGAGCTAGCTCTCATTTTGCGCTATTAAACCCAGATTAAAATTGGTTAATGGGTTTATAATCTAACCATAGAGATGAAGTGCTGTAAGAATATAAAATAATCATAGTTTTGGAGAAGAGTGATGAACTGGCGTGCACTATTTAAACCGAGCGCGAAATACTCAATATTAGCCCTTTTAGTGGTTGGTATTGTAGTGGGTGTTGTGGGCTATTTCGCTACACAACAAACTTTACACGCAACCAGTACAGATGAGTTCTGTATGTCTTGCCACAGTAACCATTCTTTGAAGGATGAAGTACTGGCTTCGGCTCACGGTGGTGGACGCGCAGGTGTGACTGTTCAATGTCAAGATTGTCACTTACCTCACAACCCAGTTAAGTACCTAGTTAAGAAGATCATCGTATCGAAAGATCTATATGGTTACCTAACGATTGACGGTTTCAACACTCAAGAGTGGTTAGACGAAAACCGTAAAGAGCAAGCAGACCTAGCGCTTAAGTACTTCAAGGGCAATGACTCTGCTAACTGTACTCACTGTCACACTCGTATTTACGAGAACCAGCCTGAGTCAATGAAGAAAATGGCTAAGAGAATGCACGAGCGCAACTTCCAAAAAGAACCTGCGGATCGTAAAACTTGTGTAGACTGCCACAAAGGTGTTGCTCACGTTTATCCAAAAGGCTAATCGCCAACTGAGATAAAATAGCAATACGCTGTCATAAAGCCTCAACTATGTTGGGGCTTTTTTGTGTCCGCTTGTGACTATCTCTAGTCGACAACGGCCATGAAACTGATTAGGTTATATTGGTAGGAAGTTGTTTGGATAGACTAACCAGTGAGGGTTCAATTTTGATGCGTATTTCCGTGGGGGACTTAACTCACCCCCAAGTGATAGCGCTATTGGAAGCGCATTTACAAGATATGCATGCGACTTCACCCATTGAAAGTGTGCATGCATTAGATTTGAGTGAACTCAATCATGCTTCAGTGACATTTTGGACCCTGTGGCAAGGTGACCAACTTGCTGGCTGCGCGGCAATAAAGCAATTAACGCCGCAACATGCCGAGATTAAGTCTATGCGCACCGCAAATGCTTTTCGTAAACAAAAAGTGGCAGTGACCTTGTTGAAACATCTATTGCGACAAGCGGCGAGCCGGGGTTACCAGCGCTTAAGTTTAGAAACCGGCAGTATGGACTTTTTCATTCCTGCGAGAAATTTATATCGGAAATTTGGTTTTGAGGAGTGTGGGCCTTTTGGGGATTACCAATTGGATCCCCATAGCGTATTTATGACCCGGAAAATAACCGGCTCGCTGTAGATCAGTTGTGTTTATCGCTACTGAGCACTTTCTGGCGGTAGCCAATTAAAGCAAATGCGCCAAAAGCAAAAACCTGCAGATAGTCAGCGGCTTTGAGAGTTAAGTAGGACTTAAAAAGGCTATGAAAAATGGCTACCTGAAACAGGTGCATCAATGCGGTGGCTGCCAGCAAAATGTTTAATATGGTGCCGATCTCCCCTTCAAAAGGCTGAATGAGATTAATGGCCATTAATAGCCATGCCCCTAAGGTCAACATTTTGCCGATCACGATTACCAATTTCATATAGCCTCTCTATCTACTGCATTGTCATAATTGCACTGTTAGCCGCCATTAAGTTAAATCACTATGTCAGGGGCAACATCATCTACCACGGGGTTTATATTGTTACGCTTGGTATTGATATAAGCGATATATCACCTGGCCGGCTTGCTTTTCTTTCAGCATCACCCAATCGCTGGGTACCTCAAGTGATTGCAGTTCACTTTCAGTTTCAACATAGATTTGCGCGTTGTTATTGAGCCATTGATGTTGACGCAGTCGATCTATGGTTTGCTCTGCTAAGCCTTTGCGAAAGGGTGGGTCGATATAAACGATATCAAATCCTTGTTCCGGCGGCTGCTCAAGTACTTTAAGGGTGTCGCCTTGAATAACCTCAGCCATAGCGGCATCACATTTAAGGGTGGTTAAATTATCTTGTAACTGCTTAGCGGCACTTTTTTGTAGTTCAATAACTTTAGCAAACTTAGCATAGCGCGATAGTGACTCGAAAAATAACGCGCCACTGCCACCATAGCAATCCAACACGCGGGCGCCAGTTACGTCGCCAGCTAACCAATTAAACAAGGTTTCTCGAACACGGTCTGTCGTTGGGCGCAAGCCCTCTAAATCATGGATGGGGAGTCGTCGCGAACGCCACTGTCCTGAAATGATCCGTACTTGTCCGCTCGAAGGTCGGTTTTTTGCCATAGATGTACACCGCCATTGCTTAGATGTTGTCCGGCTACTGAAAGTGCTAGACTGTTTTGCTAAATTTAGCTCGCTATTTTACCCCAAAGCCACAGCAAATAGTGAACCGCTGTGTGTTATTGATGTGCGGCGAGCAGTTTTATGGCATTTTCCTCGCTGTGACAGGTTAATTTTTGTGACGATTGGGTATAATGCCCCCCACATAAGTGCCCACTTCATTTCCCGTGGGAGAGCATTTTTCAAGTCAGTTAGTTGAGTACTGGTATTACACATGGCAAAAAAAGGTTTTTTTTCCTGGTTTCGCAAAGATAAGTCGAAAGAGGAAGTTAAGGCAGCAGAGGCTGAGAGCACCACACCAGTAGAAGCTGACCAATCAGCAGATAATCAAGCTGAAGTAGAAGGTGTTGCTGCCCAGCAGGCAGAGCAAGCAGAAACCGAACGCCTTGAACAGGAGCGTATTGAGCAAGCACGTATTGAAGCTGAACGAGTCGCTGCCGAGCAGGCAGAACAAGCGCGTTTAGCCGCTGAGCGAGCAGAGGCCGAACGCCTTGAACAGGAGCGTGTTGAGCAAGCACGTATTGAAGCTGAACGTGTCGCTGCCGAGCAGGCAGAACAAGCGCGTTTAGCGGCTGAGCGAGCAGAGGCCGAACGCCTTGAACAGGAGCGTATTGAGCAAGCACGTGTTGAAGCTGAACGTCTTGCTGCCGAGCAGGCAGAACAAGCGCGTTTAGCGGCTGAGCGAGCAGAGGCCGAACGCCTTGAACAGGAGCGTATTGAGCAAGCACGTGTTGAAGCTGAACGTCTTGCTGCCGAGCAGGCAGAACAAGCGCGTTTAGCGGCTGAGCGAGCAGAGGCCGAACGCCTTGAACAGGAGCGTATTGAGCAAGCACGTCTTGAAGCTGAACGTGTTGCTGCTGAGCAAGCAGAACAGGCTCGTCTAGAGCAAGAACAAGCAGAAGCGGAGCGTCTTGAGCAAGAGCGCCTTGACGCTGAACAGGCGGCACAAGCACAGCCAGAGCCACAGGCTAAACCTAGCAAAGAAGGCTTTTTTGCGCGCCTTAAGCGTGGTTTGAAGCGTACCAGTGAAAACATTGGTAGCGGCTTTATTGGTCTATTTAAAGGCAAAAAGATCGATGACGACCTTTTTGAGGAGCTCGAAGAGCAGTTACTGATCGCCGATGTTGGGGTTGAAACCACAACCAAACTCATTGATAGCTTGACCGAGCAAGCCAGCCGCAAACAGCTAAAAGACGGTGAAGCACTGTATGAGCTGATGCGTGAAGAGATGCAAAATACTCTAGCACCGGTTGATGTGCCATTGGTGCCTGAAAATAAAGACGGCCCATTTGTGATCTTGATGGTGGGTGTCAATGGCGTGGGTAAAACCACCACCATTGGTAAGTTGGCTAAGCAATATCAATCACAAGGTAAGTCGGTGATGTTAGCGGCAGGGGATACTTTCCGTGCTGCAGCGGTAGAGCAACTACAAGTATGGGGTCAGCGTAATGATATCCCTGTTGTCGCCCAGCATACTGGTGCAGACAGTGCCTCGGTATTGTTTGATGCACTGCAAGCGGCTAGAGCCCGGAATATTGATATCTTGATCGCCGATACCGCCGGTCGTCTGCAAAATAAAGCCCACTTAATGGATGAGCTTAAGAAAGTGGTGCGGGTGATGAAGAAACAAGATGAGTCGGCGCCCCATGAAGTCATGCTGACCTTAGATGCAAGCACAGGTCAAAATGCCATTAGCCAAGCGCAGTTGTTCAAAGAAGCGGTGGGCGTGACCGGTATTACCATCAGTAAACTAGATGGTACGGCTAAGGGCGGGGTGATTTTTGCGATTGCCGATAAATTTGGTATTCCAATCCGTCACATTGGTGTTGGCGAGCAAATTGACGATTTACGCACCTTTAATGCCAAAGATTTTGTTGATGCGTTATTTAGCCAAGCAGAAGAAGACAAGTCTGCCTAAGGTGATAAGATTTAGGTTGTTTTTTGCAAAGCTAGGTCGTTCACGTTAAGTTGCAGGAGCGACATAATACAAAATCTATAATATTGGGTAATCATGATTCGATTTGAGCAAGTAAGCAAAGTCTATCCCGGTGGACAAAAAGCGCTCTCAGACGTGAGTTTTCATTTACAGCGTGGTGAAATGGCGTTTTTAACCGGCCATTCTGGTGCGGGTAAAAGTACCTTGCTCAAATTGATCACTGTGATTGAACGTGCCAATGCGGGTCGCGTATCGATTAATGGTCATGACATTGCCAAAATTAAACGCAGTGATGTGCCCTTTCTGCGCCGTGATATTGGCATGATTTTCCAGAACCACCATCTGCTGATGGATCGCAGCGTGTTTGATAACGTGGCCTTACCGCTGGTTATCGAAGGTTTTTCCCATAACGAAATTAAAAAGCGGGTGCTGGCGTCATTAGATATGGTGGGCTTGTATGGCAAAGAACGCCACAACCCAATCATGCTATCTGGTGGTGAACAGCAGCGGGTGGGGATTGCCCGAGCGATTGTGAATAAGCCACCATTGCTATTAGCCGATGAGCCTACCGGTAACTTAGATCCTAAGTTATCGATGGACATTCTCCGCTTGTTCGAAACCTTTAACGACGCGGGTACCACAGTGTTGATTGCCACCCATGATTTAGGGCTGATAGCGCGAATGAAGTACCGCACGTTAACCCTAAAACAGGGACGGGTGCTGGGTGGAGAAGAGCTCAGCAGTCACGTCAACGTGCCGGCACAGTGAGGTAAATAGTTTATGACTCAGCAGCCTCAACTAAACCGCAGCAAGCTCCCCCTATCTGGACGAATAGTGATGTTCTTTATTCGCCATATTCAACATGCCATGGCGAGCATGGGTGAGTTATGGCGTAACCCGTTGTCGTCGTTAATGACCATGGCAGTGCTAGGCGTGAGTCTCAGTTTGCCTGCTGCACTGCAAGTGTTGGTAAAAAATGCCGAGACAGTGACGGCTTCGTGGAACAGCGCGGCAGAGATTTCGCTGTTTATTAATGAAGGCCGCAGTGAGCGAACTATCCAGAGTTTAATCACCCGAATCGAAACCTATCCAGAAGTCAGTGACGTTAACTACATCAACCGTGATCAAGCACTGGAAGAGTTCCAAAGCTTATCTGGGTTTGGTGAGGCATTGGCTTACCTAGATGAAAACCCATTGCCGGCAGTTGTGACTGTGACGCCAAGTTTGAAATATTCCAGTCCGGCTGGTGCTAGACAGCTGCTGGGCAAGCTTGAGCAAGAAGCTGAAGTGAGTTTTGGTCGCTTAGATATTGAGTGGCTGGAAAGACTGCAAGCGGTCGTCAAGCTATTAGAGCGCACGGTGTTGGCCATTGCGGCATTGTTGGTGCTCGCAGTGGTGCTGGTGATTGGGAATACCATTCGTTTAGCTATCATGAATCGCCGCACTGAGATTGAGGTCATGAAGCTGGTGGGCGCCACTGAAGCGTTTATTCAGCGTCCTTTTTTATACACAGGTATTTGGTATGGCGTGATTGGCGGCATATTGGCTTGGATGATTATTAATTTACTTGTGTGGTACCTCGATGGGGCATTGGCTGAATTACTTGGCTTATATGGTAGCCAGTTGCAAATGCAGGCATTAACCTTTACCGAGCTTGGGCAATTGGTTGCTTTAGCATCGTTTTTAGGTTGGTTGGGCTCCTACCTTTCGGTCCGCCAACACCTTAGAGCCATCGAGCCTTCGTAGGGTTAATTTGCCCTTAGATGAACTATTTTTCATTTGCAAAGTCTATTAAATTGCGCAAAATCTAATTTGTGATATCGCCGACGGTTGACATCACCGATGAGATCGCCGATAGTTCATCAGCTTGGCTCCAATGAAATGATTATTTTGAGCCACACAGCATGGGTGTCATCAACACTTCATGTGACTAAGCTAAGTTTAACCCAGTAGTAAAATGAAAGTAGGAGCGTTAATGACAAGTCAAACGCAATCAATGGCACTGATGGTACCCCAAAGCTCTAGCAGCTTAGAGGCGTATATCCATTCTGCTCACAACATCACTATGTTGGAGGCGGAGCAGGAGTATGAGCTTGCAAAACGTTTGCAAGAGACCGGTGACCTGCAGGCTGCGAAGCAGTTGATTATGTCTCACTTACGGTTTGTCGTTCATGTGGCGAAAGGTTATTCGGGATATGGTCTGCCGCAGGCGGATTTAATCCAAGAAGGTAATATCGGCTTGATGAAAGCTGTTAAACGCTTTGACCCAGATGTTGGGGTGCGTTTGGTTTCATTTGCTGTGCACTGGATTAAAGCTGAAATTCACGAATACGTATTGAAAAACTGGCGTATTGTTAAGGTGGCTACCACTAAAGCCCAGCGTAAATTGTTCTTTAACCTTCGTAAGGCGAAAAAGCGTCTAGGTTGGTTTAGTGATGCTGAAGTGGGTATGGTTGCTGAAAGCTTAGGCGTATCTAAGTCTGATGTGACTGAGATGGAGTCGCGCATGGCGGCCCAAGATCCAGCATTTGATTTAGCCAGTGACAATGATGACGACCAAGACTATGCTCCCATGCATTACTTGGAAGACCATTCATCAGATCTTGCTGCTCAGGTTGAAAACGATAACCTAGAAGCCAATAACCAAGCGCGATTATTGTCTGCGATTAAGACATTAGATGAGCGTAGCCAACATATTTTGCAAGCTCGCTGGTTAAATGATGAAAAGACCACATTGCAAGAATTGGCTGAAACCTATCAAGTGTCTGCTGAACGTATCAGGCAACTTGAAAAAAATGCCATGAATAAGCTGAAAGGGCGAATGGAAGCCTAATTAAGCTATATTTTGCGCCTAAGTACTGAATCTAAAAAACCTGCCACTGGCAGGTTTTTTGCTATTTGGCTGCTGGTGGTGAGGCTAATACCAATCAGCATAAAGATGTGATTGCTCAGCGAGAGTTTATCGCTTTTGAGACAAGGTCATTAAATGCTCCTCGGTAACTGCTCCTGCGTTACTCTACCTCCTATATCCCTATAGTCGTGCATTAATGACATTCACCACATCCATGTGGCTTGCAACGAATTAAGGGCATAGTTACTCTACGTCCAAGTTCGTTTACACAGTATCAGAAGCGCTAAAATTCGCCCTTTGGGAGCTTTTTTGGCTGCCTACTTCTTCGTTGAATAACTTCCCAATAGAACCACTATTACTTAAGTTATTCGTCTCGAACTAGTTTGCCAAAAATAGCTCTGAGTAGATCACTTTCTTATGCCGATTGGTATAATACGGCAGCGATTATCGCTTTACGCGATATCTTTAACCCTGTTTGCGGCACATTAGGCCAAGGCGAGTAATGTCGTGGGCGCTTAAAGCGGGCTATTTTGGCTTGCAGAAATTGATCCAATTGAGATTGCTCAATAGCTGAGGCTGCAATGGGGCCTTTTACTATGGCGGCTGGTAACCAGCCAAATCGGTCATCTTCAATTGGATAGACAATGGCGTCATCAATCAATGGGTGACAACATAGCGCCTGTTCAATCTCTTCAGGTTGAATGTTCTCACCACCACAGATAAACATATTGTCGCTCCGACCTAAAATATGCAGTTGGCCATTATCCAGCCACTCGCCACGGTCTTGGGTATCAAACCAACCTTCGGCATCGACAGGGCAGTACCAGCCTTGTTGACCTTCAGCATTGTCTTGCGGATACAGATAGCCTTTAAACAGGGTTTCACCTTTCACGTAAATGCGTTGCTCAACCAGTTTGAGTTGCCGATAGCTCAGTAGCTCACCACTGCCGTGAAGGTTGGCATCGCCAGTGGTAATTTGCGAGCTCATCTCTGTCATACCGTAACTGGTATAGGCGCTACAGCCTAGTTGTTTTAATTGCTGGGTTAAGCTAGTTGCTACCGCTCCGCCACCGAGTAGCAGCGCTTTTAGCGATTTAACCTGTTGTGGATTGTCAGCTAATAACTTAATGAGCTGCGCGGCTACCAATGACAAATGCGATAGGGAAACCGCTTGTAGCTGCTCGGCGAGGCTGGCTGTCGGTATTGGCAATACTACAGCCGCTCCCGCTACGGCGCAGCGATTCACAATCGCTAGTCCACCGATATGAAACAGCGGCAATGACAGCAGCCAGGCATCGCCGATACTCAGGTCAATGAGCTGCGCCGAGCCACGGGCACTGGCGACATGATTGTCCATGCAGTGCACCACACCTTTAGGCGTGCCGCTTGAACCAGAGGTTAGGATCACATTGCTACCACGTTGCCAGTCAAACTGACCCGCGTCGTTGGCCGTTGATCTGTTGTCGGCAGACAAGTCGATGTCGACTGTAGTGCTATTTTTAGGCCGCAGTGACAGATATTTCAGACTGGTCCAGCAATATTGATAGTGATATCTGTTGGCTAAGTCAGTGACTTGTTGTGCTGGAAATTTGGCCGAAATAGGGCAAAACAGTACGCCTATCTCAACACAGGCCCAATACAAGATGATTTGTTCTAGGGAGTTGTCATCTGTCACCATGAGGCGGCTATTTAGCGTTAACCCTTGCTGACTCAATTGCTGCGCGACACTGAGCACTTGTTGGCTTAATTGCTGATAACTTATCGGTTGATAGCTCGCGCTAGCCGCATCCCAATATTGCACTGCAACTTGGTGTGGCCATCGCTTTGCAGCTTGATGCAGTGGCGATATTGCGCAGCTCATCTTTAAGCGCCTGTACTTGCCAAAGGGGTGAGCTCTTCAAAGCCTAAACAGGGTTTGCTGCCAGTGGCGATAATAATATCTTGGCTAAATGGCGCCAAAGTATCGATGCCCGGGGCTTGGTCTGGGCTTAATTGCACGCTTAAATCTTTGAGCATGTCTATTCCGAGGCTTGATTCTAAACTGGAGCTGAGGATGACGTTGACGCCATGTTCATAGGCCACCGAGGTCCATTGCTGTATTGCTGTAATATCCCCAAGTAACATAGGTTTAATGACAACAGCAGCTAGTCCGTTTAAGGCGGCAAATTGGTAATCAGCACTATTGAGGGTTTCATCGAGTGCAAACGGCACATCGACCGCTTGGTATAGGGCAATATTATCTTCGATGCAGGCGCAAGGTTCTTCAATATATTCAATTGCGGCTAGCGGTAAGCAGGCGATGAAATCGATGGCATCGTTAAGAGCAAAGCCTTGATTGGCATCGAGTCGTAAGCGCAGATCGGGTCTGACGGCCAAAATGCCATGAATCATGGTGATTTCATCTGTCATTGCCATTTGAGCCACTTTAACTTTTACACGAGTGATGTCATCTGGGAGCTGGCGAACTCTCTCTTGCAGCGCAGTAAGCGATTCATCATTGGCTTGGTAAAGCAGTGGGATAGCAATGGGTGTTTGTCGGGCTTTGGGTAACTGATTAGTGAGCTTAGCATGCAGCATACTTAACCCATAGCCTAACGAAGGCAACTTAGTTGCTGCCGCAGCGGATTGTAGCCCTTCGACACCTTGTTCGGCCAGTTGCGGCAACAGATGCAGCAGCTGCTGTTCCACCTCGGTGAGGTTTTCTTGGCTAAAGTCCTTTATTGGCTGGCCATCAATATCGACACCTGATAACGGTGCAATTTCGACATAGTGGCGTTGCTGTTGATAATCTGCGGCTAAAACTAAGCCGTGGCGCTCGTTGATACGTTGTGCAGCAACAGGTAAGTCGCGCGACAATGGCACATGATAGCGAGCTAGGTGCAGCGTCAGAGAAGTCATCAGGCGTCCTTAAGTAACTGAGCTAACAATGTTTGGTTAAACAAGGTTGGCTGGGCAAGGTGGGCATTGTGGCCCGCCGCATTAATTATGTGCATGTGCAGTTGGGTTTGCTGCTGCCAGCGTTGCCCTAGGGCAAGAAACTTAGCATCTTGATCGCCCACATAGAAATGGCTAGTTCCGATAATTGAGTCAACAACAGTCATTAAATCTTGTTGATTAGCTAATGAGGTGGCGCGATACATTTGTGCTAGTGCATGTGGGTCATTCGCGCTGCGGCGAGTCACTAAGTCGCGACGTTGTTGCTCACTGAGCTCGGCAAACACGCCCTGTTGATACCAAAGCTGTAGAAATTCAGCTATCGGCAGGGTGGCGAGTTTTTGCGCCCATAATGCATCTGATTGCGCTCGTGCCTGTCTATCCTGCTGGTGAATTAACCCTGGATGGCACGACTCTAAATGTAAACTTAAGATCTGCTGCGGCGTGCGCTTGGCAATGTGCAAAGCGATGCGGCCTCCGAGTGAATAACCAAGTAAATGAAACTGGCTAACCCCGAGTGCGTGTAAATCAGCCAAAAGGGCGCTGACCACATCATCAAAGCTATCAATGTTGCGTGGTGGGTGATGACCATGGCCAGGCAGGTCGATACAAATACAGTAAAACTGCTCGCTTAACGCCGCCACTGTAGCTTGCCAGTCCTGCTGACTACCCAGAAAACCATGCAACATGACAAGGGCGGGCTGTTGGCGTTGGCCAAAGCAGTTTATATGAGTTGCCATCAGTGTTGTTTTATCCAGCTAGCAAGGCGGGCAATTTGCTCACTGGCCTGATGTTGGCTGACGCTGACTTCAATGACGGAGGTGCCTTGATAGCAACTGGCTTCGCGATATACCGCCTTAAAGGTGTCAATGTCATCGACTTGGTTATAGGGCAAACCAAACATGGCTGCCGCATAACCAAACTCTAGCCCATGGGCTAAGCGGTAGTAGTCACTGCGCAGCTTTTCGTCCGGAACGGGCAGTAAATTAAAGATATTGCCGCCGTCATTGTTGAGTATTACCACAATAAAAGGACCCTGGCATTGCTTAGCAATCGCCAATGAGTTGAGGTCGTGTAGCTGTGAAATATCACCAATAATCAGTGTTGTGGCCTGATCTTGGTGCTGACTAATACCACAGGCTGTTGCCAGCAAACCATCAATGCCGCTGGCGCCACGGTTGGTGTATACCTTGGGCCAAGCCGGACTTATCGGCGCAAACATATCATAAAGCCGCACGGGTAAACTATTGCCAATAAATAGTTGTTCACAGTGCTGACTGATATGACGCACTACCGCTGCTTCACCAAACTCACCGTGATCGATCTGTTGCTCAAATAACTGCTCCATAGTTTGATTGAGCTGGGTAAGACTAAGCGCCCACTGAGCTTGTGATGAACGTGGCCAAGGCAGTTGGCAGAAATGGGCTAACTCAGATAGCCAAACTTGCTTGGTATTATGGTGCGGATCTAAACGTTGTTGATGGGGTAATACTTGCCAGTATTCTTTCCATTTCTGCTCATCAATAAAGCTCATTAGGCGTTTAGACAGTAAACGACCACCGAAAACCAATACTTTTTCTGCTTGGCGCAGCAGTGCGGTTGCTTTGGGCTGGTGCAGTAATTGATCAATGTGACCGATCACTGCTGGATGCTGCCGCAGTTGTGATTGGGCATCGGCCACAATCGGCCACCCCAGTTTTTGCGCCAGCAAGACCAATTGTTCAGGGTCACTTTCCGGCGCTAAGGTGCCAGCCACAATCACGCCTTTAGCGTGAACAAATCGCGCTAGCATATCATTGGCAGGAGTGGCTTGTGTTGGCTGCGTGACATATTGGCTGTAGGGCGCATGACCATGTTGCCAATTGCCTAAACTGGCAAGGTAGTCAGTAAAGTCACTGCTCATTTGACTCGGATACAACGGCTCTCGATACATACAGTTAATATGTACAGGCCCTGATGTGCTCGCGAGCGCATTGTCTACACTGGTCAATAATACTTGCGGGGCAATACTTAACTCTGCGGTGGGGAGGTTGAGCTGCACTGCATAGTCGGCAAAAATTCCTGTTTGATTGATTGCTTGATTGGCACCGCAATTAATTAGCTCTGGAGGCCTATCTCCTGAAAGGACAATCAAAGGCACTTTAGTGAGCCAAGCCTCAACAATAGCCGGATAAAGGTTAGCCACCGCAGTACCTGAGGTGGTGATAATCGCAACTGGTGCTTTGCTGGCTTTCGCCAAACCGAGTGCTAAGAAGCCCAAACCGCGCTCATCAAAATGCAGGTGTTGTTTTAGTTTGGTTTGTTTCGCTGCCGCGAGCGTGAGCGGCGTTGAACGTGAGCCGGGTGCAAGGCAAACATGTTTGGCGCCCAAACGAGCCAACTCTTCTAAAATTAGCGTGCCCCACAATAGGTTGAGCTCAGCGGTCTTATTGATCTGCATAGTATTTACCTAACTTATTGACCTAGTAAGTTTAACGTTATTTTGGCTCTAGGAGTATGCCTAAGCGTGTTTTTACTATGGCAGTGTTGGACCGTATTGTGTTTTATAAGGTGTGGCATGACTTGTTCGGGTGAATCTTATGTCTAACTACTGGCCTGATTGTCAATCCACTCACTCATTACCACATGGGTTTTGATTTTTATGATGTCGGTTTGGGCATCGATATACTCGCGAATTTCGTGAAGACGCTTCATCGAACTCGCGCGCACGTATACGAGTAAGTCCATATCGCCAGTGATGCCGCGGCAGGTGATGATCTCTGGAATGGTCTGAAATACATGAACGACATCGGCACAACGAGGGCAGCGATGTTGTATTTCAAAATAGGCCGATACCCCTTCTTTTTGTGACTCGCTCAATAAGACTTGATAGCCACGAATAATGCCGCTTTGTTCTAGCTTTTTGATCCGCTCTGATACCGCACTGCGAGAAAGATTCACCGAGTCAGCAATGTGGGAGATACTGTGGCGAGCATTTTGTCTTAGGGTGGCGATAATTGCTTTATCAAACTTATCCAATGATTTTTCCTATCAAAATCCGGCAATTTGTCGGTTTAAGTTATTAAAGCCGTCAAATTGTCGGTTGTTAATCTGTTTTTGTAGGTCAACTCCAACAGAATGTTGCGGTGACTAGATCTATACTAGCGCAATTGAACACTAGAGCGGTATTCGTTATGACACATATTCAAGGAAACATTGGACGTTGGCAAGGCGCTGGATTAATGGCCACCACTTTGCTTGGTACTGGGGTATTTATTTTGCCGCAAATGACCATCGCCACAGCTGGCATTGGCGCCTTATGGGCGTGGATTGGCTTAACTATTGCGATATTGCCGGTCACTTTGGTGTTCGCTCGCCTAGCAGGTGTCTTTCCTCATGCCGCTGGCCCCGCTTATTTTGTCGAGCAAGCGTTTGGTAAAATTGCGGGTCGCACTATTGGCTTGATCTTTCTCTTGGTGGTACCACTTGGTGCACCTGCTGCTATTTTGATGACATTTCAGTTCGTTAATGAACTCGTGAGTCTATCGGGTCTTTATCAACTGCTAACAGAGTTGTGTTTGTTACTACTATTGTTGCTATTGAACCTACGTGGTATTCAGGTTTCTGCCAAACTGCAATTTGCGCTAACGCTGGCAATTGTGTCTGTGGTGGTGGCGATGTTTGGTAGCGGTGGTGCCAATATTGCGGCACTGGAAGTTAATGTCAGTAAAGATTTTGATTTGAGTGTGGTTATGGCCGCTGCTGGTATCGCTTTTTGGAGCTTTTTAGGTGTAGAGGCGATGACCCATTTAGCCAATGACTTTAAAAACCCACGTGCTGATATGATCCCAGCGATGATGATCGGTACTGCATTGGTGGGTTTAGTGTATTTAGCCTGCACGCTATTGTTGTTATTTGTGCCGCAAGGTGAAGGATTGGCCATGGTGCGCGCATTTGATGAGTTGCTCGGCGGCTATGGAGCACAAGTGATTGGCGTACTCGGCATTGCAGGCGGCTTAGCGACCGTGAATGTGTATACCGCAAGTGTGGCCAGGCTAATCTGGAGCTTTAGCCGTGAAGGAGTGCTGCCAAACTACTTTGATAAGCTCAATCAACATCAGGTGCCAGTGCGTGCGCTTACCACGGTTTTGTTAGTCATGGCGGTGGTGATCACGTTGACCCACCTAACTGGGCAAGAGTTAGAGCATCTGATTGCTTGGACTAACGGTGTATTCGTGATTATCTATCTTGCTGCGATGTTAGCCGCGATTAAGTTATTGCGCCGCCGCTATTTGCCTTTAGTGGCCATGGGCGTGTGCTTCTGTCTATTGTTGATGGTGGCTCTGGGTCAAAATATGTTGTACGCCTTGTTGTTAACAACGGTTGTATCGACTGCGCTAATGGCTAGAAAAAGACACCAACATCGTCGATGCCCTCAGCCTTAGGGGCTGTTTAAATAAGGCCCTTAGTATTGTAACCAAGGGCCTTTGGGTTAAATCATTTGGTCGAGTTTAAAATCAAGTTGGACGTGCTGATTGCCTTGGGGGACCGCTTGGCCGTTTTCAATTTTTGGCTTGTACTTCCACTTTTTAATGGCTTGTATTGCCGCACGATTGAAGATGCGCTTGGGGTGCGCCTCAACGACAGAGACATTCTCGACGCTGCCCGAGCTTGATATATCAAAATTGACAATGACATAACCTTCCTTACCTCGTTGAGCAGCATCAATGGGGTATTGTGGTGATATCTGAATCACCGGCAGTGCTTGTGCGTCTGTAGCTTGCCTACCTTGATAATTTATTGTGGGTGTAACCATGGACGGCATAGTTACCGCAACGGCCATAGTATTATCATCGGTTGGTTGTAATTTAGGGATAGATGGCGGTGCAACAGCGGGTTTCGGCGGCGTTAAATCGTAGGTTTTTTTCTCAGGTGGAGACTCGTCTGGGATAAAACTTAAGTTAAATTCAGGTGCCTTGGCAATTTCGCCAGGCGGTTGATGTTCGATATTGATTAGGCTTGCCATAAAGGCAAACAGGGCCAAGGTAATAATACCGCCAAATAGTGCGGTGAGAGTGGGTTTTAGTAGTGCAGTTCTGCTCATAATCGTATCCTTACATTATGTACTCAGTCGCAGCTTTGAAGTTTTTTTACTTGAAAGTTTGCTCATGAGTAGAAGAAACACACTTTTACATTTAGCAGTGTTTTGTTACTCCCGCTAGTAATAGTTTGATTTTTATTCGGTTTATTTCATATTGATAACAAGGTTGCAACCTTGTGTTTACAGGTGCGGTGGGTAAAGCCTAGCGGCTAACGAAGCAGATCTTAATGCGGTGCTAAATATGCAAGCTAGGCTCTTGAAACATGAGCCTGTAATAAAGGACGTTTATTGGCTGCGTTGTGTCTCGATTGCTAAGTTACGCATCTGAATCAGTTCACTGTGTTTTAGGTACAATAGCTCTGCCGTGCGGCGCACAATTTGATCTTCATATTGGCAGAGTTGACCATCTGCGTAGGCCAATTGCCACATTGCTAAAATGAGTTTTTGTTTCTGCTCAACGCTACATTGTTGGTTAATCTCTTGGGTAAATTCGTACAAAGAGGTGGCATTGCCTTGAATCAATTTCGCCTCATTAATTAACTCATTTGCCTCATCGATAGAAAGTTGCATGGATGAAGTCAGCAGCTGCGGCAATAGATCGGCTTCATTATCACTCAGGGTTTCGTCAGCATAAACGACTTCCAGCAGTAAACTCACAGCGGCAAGGCGTAATTGGCGCTCTTGCTCTTCTGGGGTGACCGCTTCGGTGTGAGAGGTCAAAAATTGCTTTAGTTTCGCTAGCATAGATAGGTACCTATTCGCTGTGACAATGATACTGATGGGTATTAGAGTCCGATAAAAAAGAAGAGTTCATCATAATCGCTTAGGATGAACTCGATTTAATCTTAGCTAATGCCGTCTTTATAGTGGTTTATAGCAGTGCGCCTAATCCCTGCATCAGTAAATCGGTGGTGCCGGCACCGGCCGTTTCATCCACATAGCCTTTGAGAATATCTACCATAGGTGCGGCGAGCTCTTTTGATATACCGAGCTGTTCAAAAGCATCGTAAACCTGAGCCCCACCTTGCAGCGAGCTACCTAAATCACCGGCTTTAGCGAGCAAACCTGACATACCAGAGTCACTATCCACTTCTGGTGCGGCAGCAAGTAGACCGTCAATGCCCGGTATCGCTGCGGCAATGGGACCAAATTGATCACCACCTAAAGTTGACTGGGCCAAAGATAATAGGCTGCCTAATCCACCTTCGGCTTGATTTTGATTGAGACCGAGTTGCGACATGACACTATCGACGAGTCCACTTGACTGGCTGTCAGTCACCTCAGTTTTACTCTCTTCTTTCTTGGTTAAATCATCAAACCAACTCGCGTGCGAGGGAAAGGTTAGAATTGTGGCACTGATTAGTAGTGCAAATGCAGCAGAAAGTCTCATTGTTTGCCATCCTATGGTTACAACATCTAAATTAGCGAACCATTCTAGCGTAATTTGTCACACAGTTTGCAGTTATTTTATGACATCAGTTGTGCAAAAAAACTCAATTTTCGGTATCCTGTGCGACTTACTACATTGTTTTAATTATTTATTGGAAAGACACATGTCATTGTCAGCGATATTAAGCGAAGCGTTTAATTTCTTTCGCAATCATATTAGCCAGTTAGCGATACTTACTGTGCCTATTCTGTTTGTCCAAGTCGGCATTCAGTTATGGATTGGAATGGAAATGGCCAATGCCGATCTAGAAAATCCTCAGTTTGGTGCGCCGCACATGGCGGCCATGATGGCATTGTTATTGGTATTTTCACTGTTGATTGCAGCTTTGACGCTGTTTTTAGAGCTGCGTTCGCAAGGGCATGACCCAAGCACTGGGCTTATTTTAAAAACCAGTTTGAACTTTGTGCCGGGCTTATTGCTTGCTGGTGTGTTTTCAGGTCTAGCCATTTTAGCGCCGGTGATGTTATTCGCAGCGTTTGGCCCATTGTGGCTCATTGGTTTGACGTTAAGTATCTATATTTTTGCGCGCCTAGCCTTCGTTAATTTCATGGTAGTGGTAGAGCGCCTTACGCCATTAGAGGCGATAAAAGGTAGCTTTAAGTTCAGTGGGCCAATTGCGTTTAAAACCCTAATGGTGTTGATGCTCTATATCCCGCTGTCGCTATTAGGCGGCACGTTTTCGCAGATAGCTCAAAGTGCTGGCTTTCCGGTGCAGCTTATCGTTGAAGTCGGCTTTGCGTTTATCGGCCTATTCGTCAATGTGGCCCTGTTCCGCTTGTATATGGTGTCGCGTCCATCTGTGGACGAGCAAGTGTAATTAACGCTGAAACTTGTGGGTTTGTCGCTAAAATATTGGAGCCATTAACGTGTTAACTGATATTGAATTCGTGACGCAGTTTTCAGCTGAACTAGGTGAAGATTACGCCATTGCCAAAAGCTACGTACGTGATGTACCGACCCATGCTTTACTGCATATTCGTAGCTTTACCCACAAGTTGACCGATGCGTTGGCGGCTAGCCGACAAATCATTTTTGATAGCCCTAACCTGTATGATCGTATTGAGCGACTCAATCAGCAGCGTGTTATCGATGTACGCGTCACTCGGGCGCTTCATCGCTTACGCGGGGACGGTAATCGCGGCGCCCATCCAGAAAAATATCACTTAACAGCAGAGCAGCTGCAAACATTGGGTGAACGCTCCATCGAACGCTTACTTAGTTTGGTGACGAGTCTTTATCCGGTGTTAAAACAGCAACCCACGCCTGAATATCATTTTGAAGCATTCGATTCATTTGCTGGCCGTGACCTGTGTTATCGCGCAGTGATGGAAGATGATGTACAGGCGCAGTACTTATTGGGCATGTCACTGAAAACACGTGCTTTGATGCAACGAGAACAAGAGCAAGCGTTAGAGCAAAATGCGCAAAACTCCCAGTCTGTTGACGTTAAAAGTGATGCGACCTTTGCCAAAGCCGCTTATTGGTTTGGTTTAGCCGCCGAACAGCATCATGATGCCATGCATGAACATGGCGTTAGCTTAATTCATGGCTATAGCGGTAGTGTTGACGTGGCTGCCGGTGAGCAAGCGATTGCCCAAGCGGCTAAGCTCGGGGTGGCCAATGCGATGGCGCTGTTGGGTTACTTCTACTTAGTGGGTGGCGAGACCATTCAAGCCAATAGCGGGGATGCATTGCATTACTTGCAAGCGGCAGCTGCTAAAGAGCAATCTGAGGCGATGGCGAATCTGGGCGTACTTTATTATCAACAAGGCAATATGCCACAAGCTCATCATTTCATTTCTAAAGCGGCTCAAGCTGGTTTTCCCCATGCCCAGTATCATCTAGCGTTAATGCTGGCCCGAGGTGAGGGCTGTACCGCGGATGCAATAGCCAGCGAGCAGTGGATGGCCGAAGCCGCTGAACAAGGTCAGCTAGATGCAATGCTGACTCGTGCACAGCATATGCTTAATGATGAAAATGCATTTGGCAATGACCTTTCACAAGCAGAGCAGTATTTGCGTGAAGTCGTGCGCTATGGCCATAGTGTCCCGGCGATGATTGAACTTAGCATTGCCTTAGCAGATGGTATTTTGGGGCGCATTGATGTAGTGGGTTCGGCGGCATTACTGAATATGGCTCGCAGCCGTGGCAATGAACAAGAGCAGCAGGTTATTGCGCCTTTATGGCAATCATTACAGCAGCAAATCAGCAGTGTGTTGGCGGTAACCGATGATACTCACGAGCGCCAAGCGTTAACACGTGCACAAGAGTTGCTTAATGATGATCATGACTTGGCTTCAACATGAGCATTTTCGTCGATAAACCCCTACTTATTGAATACAATATTCAAAAATAGTACATTGGCGCATGATTTTCCACTGTAAGGTGAGCTCAGTGCCTATTTCAAGCCCGATCCAAGTTCAATTCCCGGTTGCCGAACAGCGTGTTAACAGTATGCTCGATCAGCAGGCCGAGGCGTATGTGAAATTAGTCTTGGCGGTGGGGTGTCATCAAAGTGATTATGTCGACGCCTATTATGGTCCGCAATCATGGCGTACAGAGCAGCGCTTGCTGCCACTACCTTTACTGCTACAAAACGCAAAGGGCATCAACACTCAGTTTGCGGCTTTAGCGCAGCAAACCCTCAGCCAGACGCAGTCGCAGCGTTTGTCGTTCTTGCAGTTGCAACTCGACTCAGTCATTTTTTACATTGAACAGTTACAAGGCAAATCGGTTAGCTTTCGTCAGCAGTCGGCTGGCTTGTATGATGCGCTGGCTCCTGAGTATCAACTGAGTGATTTTGCGCTTAGTTTGTCGACGCTTGATCAGCTTTTGCCGGGCAATGGTGATTTAAGGCAGCGTTTTGAAGATTATCGTGCCCAATTTATTGTGCCCAGTCATGCAGTCGCCTGCGTATTTAACGCGTGCGTGCAAAAAGCGCGGCAACTGACCGGATTGCACATTACGCTCCCAACGGCTGAAAACTTTAAAATCGAATATGTGACAGACCAAATCTGGACGGCCTATAACTGGTATCAGGGCCAGTTCAATAGTGTGATTCAGCTAAATCAAGATCAGCCTTTGTATCTTGAGCGAGCCATGGAGCTAGCCAGCCACGAAGGTTATCCAGGCCATCACGTATTTAACGTGCTACAAGAGCAAAGCTTAGTACAGCAACAAGGCTGGGTAGAGTACGCGATTTACCCACTATTTAGCCCAATATCTTTTCTGTCTGAAGGCAGTGCCAATTATGCGCTTGCTATGATCATGACAGATGAGCAAAGACTAGCTTTTGAACGTGATGTGCTAATGCCAATGGCAGGTATTGAGGCGGATATTGCGCATTATCAGCAAGTGATGCAGGTCTATAAGCAGTTGGCGTATTTGGACAACTATGTATGCCAAAAGCTGACTGATGGCCACATTGATACCGATACCGCGGCTGCACTATTGGTCAAATATGGGTTGTACTCAGATTCGCGTGCCGCCCAGCGGGTACGCTTCTATCAAGCCAATCAAGCTTATGTGATCAATTATAACTTTGGCGAACACAGTGTGAAAAACTGGGTTGCGGCACAACAAGCCAAGGGCGCAACGGCTTGGCAAGCGTTTGAGACCCTACTTAGAGGGCCTCTGAGTGCTTCACAAATATTGGCAGGACTTAGCCGTTAGGATCGTGCTCAAACGTACGGCCTTGGTGAGGGCGTGGACTAAATGAAGTCTCGCGCTGGCCGAATCGTTGCGGTTGTGCAGGTTCAAAATCGCTTTGTTGTTGCTCAAACTGCTGTCGGTTAAATTTAGCTAGTTGGCGTTTCAAAAATACTCTGCCAAATAAACTTAACGCTATAAAACTGATCGCACCAACCAATAATACAAATGGCAGTGCGATTAAAACTAATGTCATCACTAATAAGCCGATCACAAATGCTAACCAGCCTCTGCCGCCAGAAAAACGCTGCAATGGACTTTGGTTGAATTGGCTATAAATCATTGGGTACTCCCTTGGTTACTTCGACTCAGTCTGCCTATTTACTAAACGAATTTCACGTTAAATCCGCTTAATCTTGATGCGCAAATGTAACTGAGTTTTTCATTGTTGCCATGGCAATGATAGCAGCTGGCGGATTAACCTAAGCTGAATCAGTACGAATTAAGGGGCATCATGGTTATCGCGAAATGCTTCGGCGACTTTCTGACAAATCGTTTGCCTTATCCATTTATGCCCTGGCTCATCGTTATTACGTTCATGCCATAACAGTACATAGGCCAGCGGCAGAAACTTAATTGGCAGTGGCAGCTCAACCAATGGGTAGAGCTTGCTTGCATGGCGGGCGAAACTCGATGGCAAGGTAAAGATCAGATCGCTATGGGCACAAATACTGGCAGCACCATAAAAGTCCGGTACCGTGGTACTGAGGCGTCGGCGGTGCCCTTGGGTGGCTAAGTGGTAGTCTAGCGCCCACCATTCGTTACCCTCACAACGCACTTGTACATGGCTCATTTCCAAATAAACCGCTAAATTCCACTGTCCTTGCTGCACCGTAGATAAGATGGGGTGGTCTTGACGGACGAGACAAACCTGATGGTCGGTAAACAAAGTTTGGTGGGCGATGCCTTCGGGTAATTGCTCAACGCGAAAATCTGACTGGGGATGCAGATCGCGACCGGCAATACCAAAATCGATTTGACCTTGTTGCAGCGCTGGCATCGACTGCTCCAACCAAAAATAGGTATCTAGGCGCAGGTTGGGGGCGTTGTTCAGCAGTGGGCCAATAAAATAAGGCATTAAGGTTTCATAGGCGCTTTCAACCATGGCAAAAGAGAATTGCCGCGTACTACTGGCTGGTATGAAACTCGGTGGCTGAGTTAGCTGATGCAAGCGCTGCAACATATCGGGTAATTGCTGACTGAGTTGCACCGCATGGGCTGTCGGTTTTAATCCATGAGCGGTACGAATAAATAAGGGATCGTCCAAGGTTTCTCTTAGTCGATTTAAGCTTTTACTTAGCGCAGATTGGCTTAGGTGGAGCCGATTGGCGGCCCGCGTCACGCTGTGTTCTTCAAGTAATACCTGCAAAATTACTAACAGGTTAAGATCGATACGGGCTAGGTTATCTAGGCTCATCAAGATATTCCTCAGGGGAAATTCAGTTCTGAAATTATACCATTTCTATTCATAACAATGTTTGGGTAATATCAACACTCAATAACGGATACACCAAGGCTCAACTGAGCACACTCACTGAGCTGTAATACTGAGAGAATCATGCGTCGAAATTTACTGCCAATACTGATGTCGATGGTGGTGTTAAGCCCACTTGCCATTGATATTTATCTACCCTCTATGCCCACAATGGCCGCCGAATTTTCGGTATCGGCCAGTGAAGTGCAGTCGACATTAGTATTGTTCCTATTTGCGATGGGTGTCGGGCAAATTCTGATTGGCCCGCTTGCTGATCGTTATGGTCGTCGACCTGTCGCTTTAGGTGGGGTGTTACTCTATATCGCCAGCAGTATATTAGCGGCAATTGCCATTGAGTTTCATTGGTTGCAAATTGCCAGAGTGCTGCAAGGTTTAGCGGCTTGTTCCACCTCTATTGTGGTGTTTAGTGCTGTGCGTGATTGTTTTACACCAAAAGAGGGCGCACGTTACTACAGTTATCTCAACGGGGTGATTTGTGTCATTCCAGCTTTAGCACCCACCCTTGGGGGCTTACTAGCACTGCAATTTGGTTGGCGATCTACTTTCGTATTTATGACGCTTTATGCGGTGGTCATTATGGTTTTGGTGGGTTACCGATTACCTGAAACTCGACCTAGCAATACCGTGACTACTGGCCCTCTATATCGTTGGGCCCGTTATCAGCCGGTATTGAAAGAACCGCATTTCTTATTCTATGCCTTTGCATGTATGGCCGGTATGGCGGCGATTTTA
Source organism: Shewanella sp. Scap07 (assembly GCF_013394145.1). Taxonomy (NCBI): domain Bacteria; kingdom Pseudomonadati; phylum Pseudomonadota; class Gammaproteobacteria; order Alteromonadales; family Shewanellaceae; genus Shewanella; species Shewanella sp. Scap07. The sequence continues at coordinate 4,764,253 of NZ_CP041329.1, read as the reverse complement.
ACCTATGTGTCTTATTCACCCGTGTGGTTAATCGATCGTCTCGGGGTATCTGAGCTGACCTTTAGTGGGCTTTTTGGACTTAATGCTCTGGTCAATATTGTGGCCTGCTTTGTGGCACCTATGGTGATAACACGCTTAGGCAACCGGCCAACGGTAATTGTGGCCTTGTCGGCAATGTTAGCATCGGCGGTGATTCAGGTTATTACCCAACAGGTTGGTCCGCAGCAAGGTCTAGCTGCTGCGTTTGCCTTTATGTTACCTATGATGCTGCTGTGTATAGGTTTTGCGTTATTGCTTGGCCCCGCAACTAGTATGGCGTTGTCAGCATTTGGTGAGCGGGCAGGTACAGCAACGGCAACGTTAGGCTTTATTCAGATGAGTGGTGCGTCATTGCTGACCGGATTAGTGCAGCAAACGGCAATTCCCGCCCCTTATGCTGTGGCATTGGTGATGGGCTGTTTAGCCAGCGCACTGTTATTAATGATGGCGATGCCAAAGTTTGATAGTTGGCACCAAGAGCAACATCACCACTAAATTGCACCGCAGTGACTCAAGTTGCTGCTCGCAATATCACTTAGTGATCTCTTACCCTATCACTCAGTGCTAACCCCAAACGCCACTGCTCACCACAGTGGCGTTTTTCTATGGTTATCTAAAAACGCCCTATTAGGCTCGCGCCTGCGGAAAAGCCCTCTAATGTGCCATCGTATCGGTCACCAAAAAACTGTTCTGCATGAAATTGAGCGGCTAGATGATCAGAAAATTGCCACCAGTAGGCGGTGTTGAGGCTAAGCTGATCAATAGTGTTACTACCGCTCTCATAATAGCCATTATTGCGGTCAGAACTCGACTCATAGCTGCGGTCTAACCACATGTAGCTTGCGCCCAATGACCACGAGGTATTAATGTACCAATCTACCGATGCCGAAACTGCATACACATCAGCCTGATATCGGGTTGTGGTAGGGCCGGACTGCTGATGACCTAATATAGTATGGTCGATGTCCTGTTTTTCACCAACGAGATTAAAATCAATACCGGCGGTAGTCTCGAATCGGAAAAAATGTTGATATTCAACCCCAAAACGATCGACGCTCCTTTCTTCACTGCTAGGTTGGTTATCGATAAGCGTTCGTGAATCATCCTGTGATTCGTTGCTATAAAACACTGTAATTGATGCGTTATCGTTAAGGTAATATCCTAAAGATAAACCATATTCATCACTGTCTTGGGAAAAGGCGTTATTCAGTTGTGCAGGTTTAGATTGTTGATAACGTCCACCGACAAACCAGCCGTTATCGAACACATACGTTGCATCTACACCGTAGAAGTCGCTATCGGCTTTTGCACCGCCTGATAACGAGTCTTGTTGAGCGGTATAGAACGCACCAAATTGACTACTTTGAGCTAAAAAACCATTGAGTGCATAGGGGCCATTGGCAACATCGACCTCATCGAGGTAGTAACGATAATTGACTTGCCATAGATCACTGCCTGACAAATAACTGTCTATGTTATCATTGTTGATATAACTCAGATCAGCTTGATGATTAAACTGGCCAGTGTTGGCAAGTACCAACGAGGGTACAGCGAGCATGGCAATGATTGGGTACTTCGCAGGTTTGCGCATATTACATCCTTGTTATTGTTGATCTATTTAGCGACAGCTTAATGATGCGACTAAATAGTGACGGCGTTATGTTAGCTAAGCGCAATAAAGCCAGCTAACTTTATCTTCAACTAGTGCATTAAATTAGCATTTAACAGGCTGATACATATAGATATTAATTGAATCAAACTGTATCAATATCTCGTAATCAATCATTGGGAAGTCATGTCTAGAAACTGCTGTGATGCTTGCTCATTTCCGCTTAATGCATGTATATGTGATGCCATTCGCCCGCTCAATCATCAGCAAGAACTGATTGTGATGCAGCATCCTAGTGAAGTGGGTCATGCCAAAAACAGTGTGCGGCTGATGCAGTTGGTACTGAGCAACTTAAAAGTGTTTGTGGGTGAGCAAAGTGCAGATTTTGTCGCGTTACAACACTACTTAAACCAGTGCGGTAAACCGGTGTTTTTGATTTACCCCAGTGATGACAGCAAAGAGATAGGGCAAGCTGCAGTGCCGAGCAATGCAGTATTTATTCTACTTGATGGTACCTGGCGTAAGGCCTACAAATTATTGCAACTGAACCCCTGGTTGAGCCAGTATCGGGCATTGCATTTTGATTTAGCGTCAGCGTCTAACTACACCATTCGTAAATCCAGTCGCAGTGATAGTCTATCCACGTTAGAGGCAGCTGCGATGACGTTAAAACAGCTGGACAATAATCTCGATGTGACACCGCTCACCGACGCTTTGGCAGCAATGGTTAATAGGCGTTTAGCGGCAATGCCTGCAGAGGTGCGTCAACGTTACCGCAAATCAACTGACACAGAATGATAAATCTAGGTCACTGGCTTTACTGCAATTTTGTGACATATATCAGGGCTTGCTGAACAAATCTTCGCTCAGATCACGATATTTCAATAAGGATTCAGGTCTAATGCCTGTTGTCGCCCAATGGGGGATTGGGGGTTGTGTCATCGCGTTGTCCATGCAGGGAGGCAACGCTTTAGGGGAAACCCAGGTGGCACAGCTTCCCGCTAATCAAATTGATATTAGTCGTCAAAATTGTCACTGGTAAATTGCTCTGCTGCACTCGGGTGACCAAAGAAATACCCTTGTGCAAAGCCTTTCCCCATGCGCGCCAGTAGCTCTTTTTGTTGTCGAGTTTCAACCCCTTCTACCACAAAGCTAATATCTAACGCCTGTGCCAATTGAATCATCGCCTGGCATAACTCCTTACCCTGTGGCTCACTGAGGCGCTGGGCGAAACCTGCATCAATTTTTAAGCTATCAATGGGTAGCGAGCCTAGCTTGCTCAGTGATGATAACCCAGCACCAAAGTCATCAATCGCAATATTAATGCCCAGACCTTTTAGCTTGATAAGCGTGGCCTTGATAAGCTCAGGTTGTCTTAATAGTGCCGATTCGGTGATCTCGAGCACTAACCCATCGGCTGGCAAATTACTGCGTTCCAGTGCGGTGGTGACATGCTCAAGAAAATCGGGGTGCGCGAGTTGCGTTGGAGAGATATTCACGCAGGCTTTAAGGTCGGTGTCATGGCTGGCACGCCACTTTGCGATTTGGCTGCAAGCTTGATTTAGCACCCATTGGCCTAAGGTGATCAGTAGCCCGGCTTCTTCTAGCAGTGGGACAAATTCAACCGCTGGGACAATTTGGCCATCAGGTTTTTGCCAGCGCAGTAGCGCTTCGGCGCCAATAACACTGTTGCATTCAAGATTGACGATCACCTGATAAGCTAATTGAAATTGGTTCAGACTATGGGCATGGCGCAGCTCACTAAGCATGTTGAGTTTCTTTTCGGCATCTTCATGCATACTGGCACTGTAGAACAGCAAATGATTGGGGCTTTTTTTCGCGCAATACATGGCTGTATCGGCAAAGCTTAGTAGTTGTGATGCTTGGTCACTGTGCTCTGGGAACATGGCGATGCCAACACTGGTGCCGAGATAGAATTTTTGGCCGTCAATTTCAAAAGGTGCATCAAATACTTGCATGACCTGCCGTGAAACCTCTTCAACTTCATTTCTATCAACACAGCCTTGCAGGACTAAGGTAAATTCATCACCTCCAAGCCGCGCGATGTCGGCCTTTTCTATGCAGCAGGCCTCAAGCCGTGCCGAGACTAGCTGCAACACTTTATCGCCAGTAGCATGACCAAAGCAGTCATTGATGTTTTTAAAGCCGTTGAGATCCATAAACATCAGTGCGCCAACTAAATGCGGCTGTTGCTTACTGTCCACTAAAGCTTGATTAAGAATCTCTTTGAGCTGATGACGGTTGGGAAGGCCGGTCAATGTGTCAAATAGCGCCTGCTCTGTTAGTCGGTCTTCGAGTTTTTTCTTGGAACTAATATCACTAAAAAGCGTAATAAAATAAGCGGTTTGCTCTGTATGGATTTTACGACAACTTTTCCACGCCGGAAAATGTGTCGCATCTGAGCGCTGCATTTCGACTTCACCTTGCCAGTTGCCTCGCTCCTCGAGAGTACCAAGGTAACTTTTATCGACAACATCATTGGTACGGCTGCTGTCGATAAAGTCTTGGCTTCTACCGAGTAATTGATCTGCACTATAGCCACAAATACGGCACATGGCTTTGTTGACGGCAATAATTTTATGCTGACTATCCGTGATATATACCGCTTCAGCGCTGTCTTCTAATGCAATTGAAAGCAGCTGTTTGGGCAGGCTCTCAAAGCCATTTCGACTGCTTTTTCTGGTTCGACTACGGCGGTTAACTGGGGTGAGCTCGGCAATTAACACCGCTTGCTCATTGAGTGAGGCTGGATACAGAGTGACCTTTGTCGGCAGTTCAGCCCCTTGCTGGCTCATATGTAACCAATCGAATGATTTAATACTGCCGCGGGCGGCTTCTTGCATCACGTGCTGGGCGAACTCGATGCTGTTGCGACCCGATGATTGAATGCGTGGCGAGAAGTCGTAGGGAGTCGCATTGATGAAGTTTTCAGCCTGACTTTCAAAATACGCTAAGGTTTGCGCGGTGGCATGAATAAAATGAAAGTCCTTAATAACCGCCAGCATAGGCAATGATGACGCTGATTGCCACGCAATAATATGGCGTTCAGTATCAGCGTGACTGGAGCGCAATTGGCTTAATGTGTCAGACCATAGGTCCATGGGTGAAACTCCCTTATCACCATCCTGCAACAGCTAGGGCGGCATCCCTTTAATACACGTTGACGGTTTATAGCTTATTGTTATTGGTCTAAAAATAACCTTTATTGCCTGATTACTCAAACTTGTTAGCCAAATATTGCGCCTGTTAAGAATAATTCGCTAATTAATTAATACCTTTAGACCAATTTGCCGCTAGAATGGCACTAATTAGCCAATTGTTCTTGGGGGAGACAAGTATGCACATAATCAATGGACTGGGTAGACCCTGCCGAAATTGTGCTGCGCTATGATGTCATCGCGGCGGAGGCGTTTCACTCTGAGGGTATTGTTGACCTTAGTCTTTGCACTCTTTGCACTCAGTAGTGCTTATTTTTATAGTGCTTGGTCGTTGCGCAGTGAGTCGCTGACCGATGCGCGCAAATTACTTCATTTTGTTGATAATAAACTGCGCATTGCCGAGCACAGTTTGGCTGAACTCAATGCCTTAGACTTCAAGCAGTGTGATGTCCAAGGTCGTGAGGCGCTTGAATCATTTATCTTTAATCACTTAGGCTCAGGTTTGTTCCTTATTCGCGATGTTGACGCGCCGCCGTGGACCTATTGCTCTGTAGTGGGCAATTTAGTTATTGAAGATAAAGATCGTGATCCTTCTCGCTACTTGTTTCTTGATGGGCAGGCGCAGAAAAAGCCGCTGGCGGTAATAGGTCATTATTGGCAGGGGCAGAAACGTCGCGATCTATTTATCGGTTTGGTCGGTGATGATCGCGTCAATGCCGTGCGTGTGGCACTGGGTGAAACTGCCTTTTACACCGACAATCGCAATCCGCAGCAAAAAATGGTGTCACTCAATCTGACTAATCATGTTGAAGTGCTCAAATTTGGGCAGCTGCCTGAGACGGTGGCGATGACGGTAGAAGCGTCGAGTAGCAGCTATCCACTTTATGCCACGACTTATATTAGCCAAACCGATTTACTGGCAAAGTTTAAACATAGCTTGCTGATCACCGCTCCGCTTTCAGCCATGCTGGTTTTGTTAATTTACTATTTACTGCGACTGTTACATACATTAAGAAATTCATTGAGTTATCAGTTGCAAGTTGCTGCCGAACAAGGTGATTTCATCGCTTACTATCAACCCATCGTTGATGCGCAGACCGGTAGGGTTGTTGCGGCTGAAGCACTATTACGTTGGCGTAAGAGCGATGGCAGTATTGAGCCACCAGGGTATTTTATTCAAACGTTGGAAGAGAGCGACCTGATTAATGAGGTCACCCTGCAGATATTGCGCCGTATGCCTACCGATTTAGCGCCAATTTTAGCGCAGTCAAAGTCGTTTCGTTGCAGTATCAATTTGGTACCTAAGCACGTGGAGTTGCCCGACTTTTCCGATGAACTGACGCGATTAGCGGCGCAAGGTTTCCCAACAATGCAGTTAGCAGTTGAAATAACTGAGCGTTTGCCGTTACACGATTTAGTGAGTGCCAATAAACATTTAAAGGCGATGCGAGATTTAGGCGTATGTGTTGAGCTTGATGATGCGGGCACCGGATATGGTGGCTCGTCATATTTACAAGAGCTCAGTATCGATGTGATGAAAATTGATAAGCTATTTGTGGATACTTTGCTATATTCGCCGCAGAAAACCCAAGTATTAGATGCCAATATTCAACTGGCCAATATGTTAAAGTTGCAAGTCATTGCTGAAGGGGTCGAAACCGCCGCGCAATCAGCAGATCTGTTGAGTAAAGGGGTGCGTTTGCAGCAAGGTTACTTCTTTGCTAAACCGCTGAGTGCCGCAGATTTTGTTGACTATTGGCAGGCCTCTACCAAGGAGACCGTGGATGATAACGCGCAGTTTTTGTCAAAGGGAGCGACAAATGAGTAACTTAAGCCGTATAACGTGGACAGTGGCTTTGCTGGTGGTGAGCGTGGGTAGCTGGGCTAATTCGGCCAAAGAAAAGCCCTACATAAAAGCGCAGGATATTGCAGCAAAAACTGAGCAGCAACAGTTACTCAAAGCTCAAGAAGCAGCCAAGCAGACGCAAGATCGAGAAAAGCAGGTGCTTGAGCGCCAAGCATCTGGTGATTGGGAGGCTGAGCAAAAGGCTAAAGCCAATGCACAGTTCAATCAGCGTGAAAGTCGTGAACAGCGATACTTACGCGAAGCCAAAGAAGCAGCCGCAAAAGATCGTAAAATCCCCAAGCCAAACTAAGTCATGATAAATTTAGGCCTTTGTTGCCGATTTTTGGAGTTTTTTTGAAGTATTGTCCCCTATGTGACAGCCAACAACTGGATAATTTTCATCAAGATAAGTTTCGCCGCTATGTACGTTGTCGCCAGTGTGATTTGGTTAGCGTACCCGATGATTATCTGCTTTCGGCCGAGCAGGAAAAAGCCATTTATGATCAACATCAAAATGATGCCGCAGACCTCGGCTATCGACGCTTTTTAAGCCGAGCTTGGCAGCCGCTATTGGCCTACATAGATGGCAGTATGCAAGGGTTGGATTTTGGTTGTGGCCCGGGGCCAACGATTAGCGAAATGGCAAAAGAGCAGGGCATCAATATGAGCAATTATGACCTGTACTACTTTAATGAGCCGCAGTTGCTCACGCGCCGTTATGATTTTATCACCATGACCGAGGTGATTGAGCATGTTGCTGATGCCAAGCAGTTAATCGCACAACTGGATAGCGTGATGGCGAGTGGCTCGGTTATTGCGATTATGACCAAACGGGCTAAAGATGAAGCGGCATTTGCCGGCTGGCACTATAAAAATGATTTGACCCACATTCGTTTCTATAGTGATAACACCTTTAAGTGGTTGGCAGAAAAACGGGGCTGGCGGCTTGAGTTTGCTGATAAAGACGTGGTGTTAATGTTTAAACCTAGCTAAGTATCGATTAAACTCACCGTATTCACAATAAATAGGCCGCTAAGCGGCCTATTTTAGTTATTGCATCAGATGGCTAAGAATTACCTTTTGGACAAACTGTTCTGCATCTTCGCTGGATTCTGCGATACAAAATCCATATTGGCATAGCCCAGCTTGTTCAATGGGCTGAATATTTTTGATTTGAATTGGCACGTATAAGGTTTCCATTGCGTGCTCAATGTTGACCTGTAATTGATATTCATCGTCTGCAGAAGCTTCAGCAATAGCTTCCCCAAGGTAGGCGCCACCTTTAATCGAAATATCTTCTAAATGGCCGCGTGATAGTGGTTTTACGCTGACATTGTCACCGGTAACGTCAGTATTGCTGCTAGTGGAATAAATTGCTGCTTCAACGCGGATCGGGATACGCGAATGCTGACGCAGGGCGACACTTTGCAGTTGTTTGGGGTAATCGATAATGAGCCATTGCCCCGCGCTATTAAGTAACTTCAATATCTTACTGCGAAACGCAACGATGTTGGCCTCGGGGTCTTCCGCATTGATGATGCGCACCACTACGCCCTGACCATGAGTGATGAACTCAGATGCCAGTTGCCATTGGCGGTCTTTACCTAATGCTAATATCACTGCTTTGCCACTGTCGACGCCGATTAAGCGGGTTTTAAGCCGAATGGCCTGCGTGGGGGTTAACACCTGTAGGTTGACCTCGGTGTTGCAGCTAATACTGTCTAAGTGAGCATGGTCGTTATCACTGGGGCTAGCCACTGACGATTCTCCTTAATATGTCAATGCGATGGGCGCTGTTAGCCGTTTAAATCTCTTGGCTTGACGCTTAATAGTAGCGAATAAACGTATTAAGTTACAAATAACTAGCGTTGAATAATGTTCGGCGCTTGATCTTAGTGGCCAGATAGCTTTTGATAGTGAAGTTTTGATTGGCGCGGGATAGTGCTAATCAGTTAAGTTGCAAGTTCAAATGACTTTGCTCATCCAAAAGGGGCGACACATGAAGTGTAAAATGATGGCGGTCTGTCTGTCGATTGCGATGCTATTAGTATCGCTGACAACCAAGGCCACACAAGTTGAAGATATTAAGAGCTTTACGCTCGACAATGGCATGAAGATTATGGTGATAGAAGATGCTTCTATTCCTAATGCTAACATGTACTTATTTTGGAAAGTGGGTTCACGTAATGAAGTCCCCGGGATTACCGGAATTTCTCATTTTTTCGAGCATATGATGTTTAATGGCTCAAAAAAGTATGGACCTAAGATGTTTGACCGCACTATGGAAGCGGCGGGTGGAGCAAATAATGCTTACACCACCGAAAACCTCACGGTTTATACCAATTGGTTTCCCGCCAATGCCATTGAAACTATTTTTGATTTAGAAGCTGACCGTATCGCCGATCTTGATATCGATCCGGGTATGGTGGAAAGCGAGCGTGGCGTGGTGGCCTCAGAGCGAACAACCGGGCTAGAGAACTCTAACTGGCGTACCTTGCAAGAAGAGGTCAAAGGCGCTGCTTTTCGTGCCCATCCTTATAGCTGGTCAGTGATTGGTCATGAGTCAGATATTGCTGCTTGGACCTTAGACGATCTGGTGCAATACCACAAAACCTATTATGCCCCTAACAACGCAGTAGTCGTTATTGCGGGTGATGTGAAATTAGCACAAGTTAAAAAACTCGCTAATCAATATTTTGCGCCTATTCCTGCCCAGGCCCCACCAAGAGAAGTGAAAACCGTGGAGCCGTTGCAAAAAGGTGAGCGCCGCGTGTTTGTGCATAAAGCTTCGGTAAGTACGCCAAATGTCATGTTGGCCTACCACGTACCAGCGACATCAAATGCCGACTATTATGCGTTGGATTTATTGTCATCCATTCTTACTGAAGGCAATAGCTCTCGCCTATATCAATCTTTGGTGGAAAAGCAGGTTGCGTTGAATGTAGAAACCTACATGCCAATGAGTTTTGACCCTAACCTGTTTTATATTATGGGCGTAGCCAATCCTGGCATTACCGCCGTTGAACTCGAGAAAGGTCTGATTGCCGAAATCAATCGTATCGCCACAGAAGGGGTGAGCCAGCACGAGTTAGATAAAGTGAAGAACATTAAACTAATGGATTTTTACCGGGCGATGGAAACCATTAATGGTAAGGCTAATACGTTGGGGACCTATGAGCTGTACTTTGGCAGCTATGCTCAGCTATTTAACGCGCCAGAGCAATATAACAAGGTCACCGTTGCCGATGTACAACGGGTAGCTCAAACCTATTTACGCCGCTCAAACCGCACTGTTGGTGTACTGGCTGCAACCGAGGAGACGGACCAATGATATTTGCCAAATTAACCTCAGCGCCATTATCCAAGCTCGCGCAAGTTATCAGCTTAGGCGCTGCATTAACTTTAGGTGGTTGCGCTGCCACTCAAACCAGTGATGTGGTCGATACCGGTAGCTTTGCCGTACCAAGTTATGAGACCTATCAGCTTGAAAACGGCTTAACTGTGTACTTAATGCCGCAACGAGAAGTGCCTCTGATCACTGTCAATGCGGTTGTGCGCGCCGGTGCTGTTAAAGACACCACATCCGGCGTTGCTGCCATGACCGCTCAAGCACTATTGCTCGGCGCCAATGGTAAAACCAAAACCGATATCGAACAGACAGTTGATTTCCTTGGGGCATCCATTGATGCCGATGCCGGTAAAGAAGGTAGCTATATCGTCAGTGACTTTATGGCCAAAGATCTCGATGTGATGTTGCCGTTAGTGCGTGATGTCCTTACCGCTCCAGAGTTTAATGCGGCGGAGTTTGAAAAATTACGTCAGCGTCAAATTGCTGGGCTATCGCAAGCGAAGGAAAGTCCACGTCGAGTGATTTCACGTTACTTTGATAAACTGGTGTTTGGCGAGCATCCTTATGGTAATGCCGTCTCTGGTGATAGTGTTGCGCTGCAATCGTTAACTATTTCGCAATTGCGTGCATTCCATCAAAGCTACTATCAACCAAGCAACAGTGCGCTTTCGATAGTGGGTGATTTTGATGTCGCAGCGATGAAGCGCCAACTGCAGTCACTTTTCGGCCAGTGGCAAAACACTGAACAGTTGCAAGCGCCCGCGTTGGATACCGGTTTAGCCCCGTTAACTGCAAGCCGCGTATTATTAGTCAACAAAGATGATGCGATTGAAACCACATTTATGATTGGTGGTAAGGGTATTGCTCGCAGCAATCCCGATTATGTTGGTCTACAAGTCGTCAACACTATCTTAGGTGGACGATTCACTTCTTGGCTAAATGATGAGCTCAGGGTTAATGCGGGTCTCACCTATGGGGCACGTTCTGGATTTCGCGCTTATTCTCAAGCCGGTGTGTTTCAAATCAGTACCTTTACTAAAAGCGAAACCACAAAAGAGGCAATGGACTTAGCGCTGAAAACCTATGCAAGGTTGTGGGAAAAAGGCATCGATGAAGCCACATTGGCTTCAGCCAAAGCTTACGTTAAAGGGCAATTTCCACCTAAGTTTGAAACCAGTGCCCAATTGGCTGGCTTGTTGGCCGATATGTACCTGTATGGTTTTGACGATCAATTTATCAATAACTTCCAAGCGCAGGTGGATGGCTTGACTATCGCCGAAAGTCAGCGTCTAGTGGCGGATTACTTTCCGCAGCAAAACCTGCAGTACGTGCTGATAGGCAACGCTGCAAAAATTGCCGATGTTGCTAAGCAATATGGGGAAGTGCAGCAAGTTGAAATTAAAGATGTCGGCTTTGGTAAGTAATTGCTGTTAGTCGATTTACTGATGTGAAAAGGCGCTCTTATCGAGCGCCTTTTTTATGCTAGCCATTTTGCTAGGTCAGCGCTAGGATAATAATTAACCTCAGTTACCGCCTGACAAGAGCTGCATCTATGCCCAACCTACTTGTTGCTATCTTACTGAACATTGGCATGCTGGTTTCCTTTAGCGCGACCGCTAGCCAGCGGGTTGAGCTGGCTTCATTATGTCAAGCACTAGAGGGATATTGGGTAGGTGACTCTGCGCAGCCGCAAGGCGAGGTGGTGGCGAGTTCGGTCAAGGGGTTGTGTAGCGCCGATGGTCAACAGTTGATGCTCTATGTTAGTGCCAAGCATCCCAGCGCTGCCACAGAAGCTTGGTGGTTTCGCCAGCAAGGCGATGAGGTGCTATTAACCTTTTATGCCGGTGAAGATGAAGATAAACAACAGCGCTTTACCCTGTATCAACAAGCGACTAGCTATACCTTGCTAGGTGAAGGCCAGCGTCTGTCTCGTCCGGCGCTGATTCAGCTTAGGTTTGATAGGCAAGCCCAAGGGTGGCTATGGCGTCAAAGTGTCATGTACCTCGATGACGATAGCGATCAGTACCAACTCTTCCGTGGCATCAGCTTGCAACAGGCCAAGCCTTAACCTCAAAAAAGTTAAGGCCATAGCGCGAGGTTGATGTTAAGCCTACAAGGCGCCGCGATAGTCGATTTGTCGCCATGCCTCATAGCTGATAATCGCCACTGCGTTAGATAGATTTAACGACCGGCTGCTTTGCGCCATTGGGATGCGAATACGCTGATCTAATGGCAGTGACTCGATAATATCAGCGGGTAACCCTCGGGTTTCTGGGCCAAAGAGCAGCACGTCATCTTGGGCAAATTTCAATTCAGAATGTGGCCGACTGCCTTTTGTCGTACAGGCCATAATTCGTTTGCCTTGCATGGCCTGCAGAAAGCTGGCGAAATCTTTATGGCGAGTCACTCGGGTCAGGTCGCTATAATCTAATCCCGCTCGGCGCAACTTCTTTTCTTCTAAATCAAACCCTAAAGGTTCGATTAAGTGCAGCTGACAACCATTGTTAGCGCAAAGGCGAATAATATTACCGGTATTGGGAGCTATCTCTGGCTCGTAAAGGGCGATATGAAACATATGAGTCTTTTGCTAAAAGTGAATGTTGGCATTATACCTAAATCTACTGGTGATGGGCGATTCAATCTTGGACGCTAATGAGAGCAGTGATAACTGTTGCATTGTGCACATGTTCAACATGCAAACAATGCATTTCAATCATAATCAAATTTAGATTATGCTGCTTGAGTTAGTTAATCATAGGAGCCAATGATGTTTGATGCATTAATTTTAACCCAAGAAGATAAACAAACTATTGCCAACGTAGGGCAGCTGAGCACAGAGCAACTGCCAGCTGGTGATGTCTTGGTTGAAGTGAGCTATTCATCATTAAACTATAAAGATGGATTGGCGGTGACCGGTTTGGGCAAAATCATTCGTCAGTTCCCCATGGTGCCAGGTATCGACTTTGCCGGTGTGGTTAAATCTTCCGCTGATCCACGTTATCAACCCGGTGACAGTGTCATTCTTACTGGTTGGGGGGTGGGTGAAAACCACTGGGGTGGTATGGCGCAGCAAGCCAGAGTGAAAGCCGACTGGTTAGTGCCTATGCCTGCTGGTTGTGATGCTAAAAAAGCCATGGCGATTGGCACTGCAGGTCTAACAGCCATGTTATGTGTACAGGCGCTGCAGCAAGCCGGCATCAAGCCCGAAGATGGTGAGATATTGGTCACCGGTGCTAGCGGCGGGGTGGGCAGTGTGGCGGTAACCCTGTTAGCCAAGTTAGGCTATAAAGTGGTGGCTAGCTCAGGTCGAGTTGCCGAAAACGGCGATTGGCTTAAGCAGCTGGGTGCCAATGCAGTTATTGATCGCAGCGAACTAGCTATCGATGCACGGCCATTAGAAAAGCAGCGCTGGGCTGGCGTAGTTGATACTGTGGGTGACAAAGTGCTCGCTACCGCCTTAGCACAGATGAATTACGGTGGCGCAGCTGCTATTTGTGGTTTAGCTGGTGGCTTTGGTTTACCCACCACGGTGATGCCATTCATTCTACGTGGGGTAAATTTGCTAGGAGTCGACTCCGTATCTTGTCCATTTGCTAAACGCCAAGCTGCGTGGCAGCGTGTGGTTGAATTGCTGCCAGAAGTCTACTATGACCAAGCGAGTACCACCATTGAACTGTCACAGGTGCCTGAGTTCGCGCAAAAGATTGTTAAAGGCGCAGTGACAGGCCGAGTCTTGGTTAAGCTGTAGTTTCCGCCGCGGTATTATTTAATAGTTTGGTAATTGCAGTGGTTAAGGTGTGCCGTAACCACTGCTGTCCTTTATCTAATTGTCCACGGGAATGCCAAAATAAGCTGTAGTTCAATGGTGCAATAGCAAAGGGTAGCGGCTTGGTCACTAATTGATGCTGCTCAGCAGCAAGTTGCGCCATCCCTTGGGGCAAGGTGATAATGACCGGTTGCAGTTCAATCAAGTTCAGTGCGCCGCCTAAATACGGGGTGCGCAGTAACTCTTTTCTTGGTGGGTAAGCCTCAATAGCCCCGTCGACAATGGCTTTTACGCCATCACTAATGGCAGTGGTCACATGGGGGTAATGTAAGTAATCACTTAGACTCATGCAGGCATTTGCCAATGGATGATCGGTTGCCACTAAACAACTGACACCCACTAGGCCCAATGGATGGTGGTGCAGGTTATCAGTCGGGCCGATTGCCCGGCAAATGGCGACATCGACATCTTGTACACTCAACTGTGATAACAAAGTTTGGTGCTGCACCGGCACAATCTCGATGCTGATATTGGGTGCTTGACGATAGATGTCTGCCAATACAAATGGTAATAAGGCTTGAATGGCAAAGTCCGTCGCCGCAATGGTGAACTTTTGCTGGCATTGCTGTGGCACAAAAGCTTGTGGTGTGAGCACTTCAATAATTTCACCAAGTGGGTTTTGTAACTGTTGATAACAATCTAGGGCAAATTGTGTCGGTACCAGTTGTTGGCCTACCCGTGAAAATAATGGGTCGTTGAGCATCACCCGCAAGCGACTGAGAATTCTGCTGGTGGCTGATTGACTTAAATGAAGCCGTTTTGCAGTTTGCGTTACACTGCGCTCTTCTACTAAAATTTGCAATGCAATCAAAAGACTAATGTCTTGCCTGTAAACTTCTTCAAGTTCCATATTGCTAATCCACTCTGTTTATCGTCAAGCCTATTGTTAGGCTTATTGCATCAGATATCAATTTGGAATGGCTTCCAAATTGTTAGCCATTGACCATTTCTGCAGAAATTATAACCGCGAACATATTTCTAACATTTACCGCAACAAGGGACAGCACAATTGTGCCTTTATTCCCATTTTGGAACCGATTCCAGCTCTATGATGACAGCGTCAATTAAAACTAAAAAGGGTGATGACAGATGAGCAATGTAGATCTGCTTGGACGCCGTAATTTCATTAAAGGTATGGGAGCTGCAGCAGGTGTTGCTATGGCCGCACCAGCAATGGCAGTTTCAGAGAAAGCTGACGGTGTAACATGGGACAAAGAAGTTGAAGTCTTAATTATTGGTTCAGGGTTTGCGGGATTAGCCGCGGCAATCGAAGCGACTCGAAAAGGCGCAAAAGATGTGCACATTTTCGAGAAGATGTCTTATTTCGGTGGTAACTCAGCGATTAACGGTGGCTTGTTTGCTGCGCCGGGTACGCCTATGCAGAAAAAAGAAGGCGTTAAGGACAGTGTTGATCGTATGGTTGCGGATCAACTTGCCGCGGGTCGCGGTATTGCCGATGAAGCGTTATTACGCCATGTGGCGGAGCATGCTGTTGAAGCGTTAGAAATGACCTTTGATGCCGGCAGTGAGTATCACCCTTATCTGCAACAATTAGGCGGTCACTCGGTTGCACGGACTTATCAAACCACGGTGAGTTGTGGCGCTGGGATTACCCAGCCATTGCTAAAAATGTGTCGTAAGTTAGGCGTTAACACACACAACCGTAGCAAGTTTGAAGGCTTCCTTGTTGGCGAAAAAGGTGAAGTGGTTGGGGTTAAAATGCGCCAAAACTATCACTTCGGTGAAGACCAGCCAGGTGAAGTACTTAAAATAAAAGCCAAGCGTGGCGTGATTATGGCGACCGGTGGGTTTGCACAAAATGTTGACTTACGTATGGCACAAGACCCGACTCTAACATCTGAAGTGGGTTGTACCAATGCGCCAGGGGCGACCGGTGAAGGCATGTATGAAATGTTCCGTTTAGGGGCGATTCCTGTGCATTTAGCGCATATTCAGTCAGGTCCATGGGCATCACCAGATGAAGGTGGTTTTGGCTATGTGTCTAACTACTCTATCTATAATTTCCCGCATTCAATGGCGATTAACCGCTTAACGGGTAAACGCTTTATGGATGAAATTGCCGACCGTAAAACCCGTGCTGATGCCGAGTTAGCGTGTCGCGATGAGCAAGGTAATGCATTACCTCCAATTTTGATCACTAGCTACAAAGATTCGAAAAAACACCCAAATACTAAGAAGGTTATCAAGTATAACGTGGGCTGGAAGTTCGATAGCGTCGAGGAACTAGCTAAACACTTTGATGTGCCACTTAAGCCACTAAAAGCGCAAATTGAAGAGTACAACAGCTATGTGAAATCTGGTGAAGATAAACAGTTTGGCAAAAATATGACTAAAGCCGCTGGCAAGTACATTGAAGCGCCCTTTACTGTGGTTCGCCTATGGCCAAAAGTGCACTACTGCCAAGGCGGTGTACAGATCAACACTAAGGCCGAAGTAAAAGATAGCTTCACAGGTCAGTCAATCGCTGGGCTCTATGCAGCGGGTGAGGTTTGCGGTGGTATCCATGGTGTGAGTCGTTTAGGTAGTTGCTCTATTCCTGAGTGCATGGTGATGGGTATGACAGCCGCTCGCTCAATGATGAAGGCTTAACTGGACCAATAATAAGAGGAATCAATAATGAAAACACTGAATATTGTACTCGCACTGGTCCTGACCGGTTTAGTGAGCCTATCAGCCCAAGCGGTAGAAATTCGCGACCACCACAAAGATGTTATTGGCAAAGACTGTAAAGCTTGTCACGACAACGGTATCAAGCAGTTCCCTTCTGATCAGGCTTGCTTGCAGTGTCACGATGTTGATGAGTTAGCCAAACAAACGGCACGTAGTGAAGAAGACAAGTGGCAAAATCCACATAATAACTTGCACTATGGCAAAGAGCTGCCTTGCCAAGAGTGTCACGGTGAGCATGAATCTAAGCAGCCGATGTGCAGCAACTGTCATACATTTAAGTTTGATAAACATAAAGAGTAAATAGAACTCAAATACCTTCACTCATCTCTATATTTCCTTGCATCTAAAAGCCGCCCGTTTGGGCGGCTTTTTTTCGTTGTAAATATAACTAAATAGCCGCCGGTTAATTTTAATTTTTTTGTGTGGTTATTTTTACTTTTTATATTTTGATAGGAAATTATTTTGTTGGTGGTTATGTTTTATTTTATCTTTCAATTTGCCAGCTTTTATCTAAATTAATATCTGGTTTATTAACGTTTTGACCTATAAATGTTTTTATTATGTAAGTGTGACTGGGTTAACAATGTTAATTGGTTACTTTGCTTTGGTTAAATTTTTGGAATTGATTCCAATATTACTATTGATGTCGAAAAGGGGTGTTGATTAATTAATAAATATAAGTGGTGATGTATGAAGTTTAATATTTTGTTTGGTTCTTTATTACTATCAAGCGGTGCAGTGGCTGCTGATATTCCTGATTATCTTGACGTCAATGATATTGATAGTGCGCAGTTTGTTTGTTTGGGTGAGTCGCCTAGTTATTCTCAAAAAGATCAAAAGTACATAGACATACTTTGGCAGGAAACGCTGAGCTATTTGCAAGCTTATGCAACGGCATTGACTAATGACAGTGCCGGTGATTGCCTCAACTCTGATACGGCGATGTTTGATACTACCAATGGTGGTCAGAAAATGTGTGTGATGGATCGTCGTGATATGAAGTTAATGGTGAAAAATATTCATCAAGTACTCAACAATCCGGATGAAGCAAAACGGTGTTTTGGCGTCAGAGAGGATGTGAATTGGATTTACAACCCAGGTGGTGAACTTACTAAAAATTCTCCTGTTGCACAGCACTTTAAACGCACAACCTTTAAAGAGTTTTTTGACACTAAAGTCACTAACAAAGACGTTAAAAAACTAGGTCATTCATTCACCAAAAACTTCTACAAAATGGTGACTGGCGATGAAGTTAAAATGCCAGCGGTTTTCCCCTATGACATTAGCGCCAAATCTCTTCCTAATTTATGGGCGGCGGCCGGTTGGTTCCCTATGTATGCCGAAGAGAGCAAACGCAATGACAAAAATTTCAATAATATCCGCGGTGGTTATGCCTATGCTGAAATTTTTGGCCATTGGGGGTTATTGCGAATTGATACCATTAATGGAGAGAAAGTCGGTGCTGAAGTGGGTATGACAGTACAGTCAGTTAATACTCTGTATCCATTCCACAATCATGCCATTTCAGAAATGTACTACAACATGCGTGAGCCCGCTTGTGCCAATCAATTCCAAACTATGGCAATTCGCGAAGATTCGCCATTGGTTAATACCGTAAAAGAGACCGACAGCATGCGTCGAGTTCAGTTTGACGAAGGTCAGCATAACTCGCAAACCATGTGGTTATCAGGTAGTGCCAATCAAGATGCGCTGTTGTACTTCCACCAAAACACCATCCATGGTTTTGACATCGATGGTAGCTGTGAAGCTAAGCCAGAAGAGCGCGCTATTGTCTCTGTATGGGCGCGCAGTAATGCCCATGATACCCGCAATGATTACGGTACTACGTTGTTGTGTGAATCAGCTAAAAATCCCGGCACCCCAGCCAAACGCGGCGAAATAATTCAGTGTGATTTAACGAAGTTGAAATGGTAGTTGCCAATAGGTATTGGTGGTGGGCGCTCCCCCTGCCACCAACGCCAAGGAACGGGATCTATCAATTTTAGTTCGGTCTTTTAATAAATATTCTAACGCTTAATAATTAATTAGAGGTTTTGATGAGTAAACGTAATTTTGCCATGTCTATGGTGGCATTGGTGGTGGGTATTAATAGTGTGTCAGCATTTGCTGATGATTCGGTGGTTAGTGGTTCTCTACGCGCTAATTATAGTTATAAAGAATATTCTGATGCATCTAAAGATAAAGGTGGTGATTTAGATTTCAATATGCTTGGCATTAAAATTAACCATAGTTGGGATGATTTTGGTGTGGCGGCAGAATATCGTTTTTATGATGGCTATGATCATTTAAAATATGGCTACGCATTTTGGAATTATAGTGATGAGATCACGTTTGATATCGGGGCAATTAGTAAACCATTTGGTAATAAAAATTATGCATCACACAACTGGTGGTACAGCCTTAATTACTATTTAGGTTTTGAAGATGATTTTGGGCTGGGTTTAGGAATGGCCTATGAGAATGGGGCGTCGACCACCGAGTTGGCGTTTATCAAAAATGCCGTTTATGGCGGAACCGACCATCGCGATTTTGCAGGGACTGTTGCAAAGGGCACGATTGGCGACACGACCTATAACAATGAACAGACCAATATGTTGGCGGGTCGTCAAAGCTTCACTTTCAATAGTGGTGAACTGACCACCGTTGTTGGTGCTTCAGTCGAATATGGCCAGTTGTACAATGATGAATTTGGTGAAAACGGCGATATGTTCAACTATGCACTGCATGTTGATATGAACTACGCAGGTTGGGGGTTGCAGGCGCAGTATTTGGCGTTTGATTTTGATCAGTATGATGATGGCCAAATTGATCCAAACAAAATCGGTATGGGCATGCTAGGTGGCTTTTATGAAGTGGCGAGCAAAGGCAATATTTATACGGCCAACTTATCTAAAACTATTGCGACTAGCTGGGGCAGTTATACCTTATATAATGACTTTAGCATGGTGCAGCCTGAGGTGGACGAGTTTGATGACTCAATACTAAACACGACAGGTGTCTCGGTAGGTTATGGACAATTCTTTGTCTATGTTGACCTGTATAGCGCTAAAAATGTCTTGTGGTTAGGAGGAAACAACTTAGGTCTAACGCAAGCAAATGACGACTGGAATTATCGTTTCAACATCAACATGCAATATTACTTCTAATGGTTAGCCATTGACGTAATCAACAACAAAACGCCAACCGATAAGGTTGGCGTTTTTGTAGGTAGGTGTAACCAAACCACAGCTTGTGCTAAGGGACTTCAGCTAATTCCAGTACGTTTGCCTTTATCAATGAAATCAGCTGCATGGTAGCATCTGTTTGGGTCTCAGGGTTGAGATAAAGTGACTCATTAAATGTCGGCAAACAGGGTAGGCCATGCTCCATAGGGTCGAGGATTTCCATCGCGTCTGTGATGCGAAACTCTGCGATAGGTGCTACGACTAAGTCGTTTTCAACCGCCATGCACAAAGCCTGCGGCGATGGGGTCGACAGTAATACATTGATGGGTCGCATAGAAATCTGATGGTTAGCAAAAACTTGCGCGCGGATCGGGCAGTTTTCAGGGTATAGCGCCATCGGGATGGTATCACGAGTATGGGCCAGACCATTTTTTGCCGAGACCCAATGGAATTTGCGCTCAAACAATAGCTCTCCGTGGGCTGGCGGTTGCCAGTGAGTTGCCACTATCAGATCAAACTCACCTTGTTGTAGGCGCTTGTATAAGTTGCCACTGACATCGGTATCGATCACCAGTTCAATACAAGTAAATTCACGAATGAACTCCAATAAACAGCTACTTAAATAGCGTTTGATGTAGTCAGTGGGAACACCTAGGCGAATCACTTCTCGATTTTGACAATCTTTGATGTCATCAAGCGCT
Source organism: Shewanella sp. Scap07 (assembly GCF_013394145.1). NCBI lineage: Bacteria > Pseudomonadati > Pseudomonadota > Gammaproteobacteria > Alteromonadales > Shewanellaceae > Shewanella > Shewanella sp. Scap07. The sequence goes on along the minus strand of NZ_CP041329.1, from coordinate 4,743,828 downwards.
TGAGAACTCAATTGCATCATTTTATAAGCGTAGTTGAGTAGTGTTGTACCTGATTCGGTCAACTGCACGCCTTTGTTGTCTCGAACCAGTAGGGTTTGGCCCACAGATTCTTCCAATTTCTTGATTTGCAAACTCAATGCTGATTGGGTGCGACACACTTGTTCAGCGGCTTTAGAGAGGTTGCCGCATTCTGCCACAGCGATGAAACTTTCAAGTAGTTCTATCTTTAACATAGTGCTATTGAGTTTATTGATAGTGGTATCAGTATTACTCAATATGGGGTAGTCGCAAAGCTTGCTATATTGGTATTGTGAACTGAATGTTCATGCCATTTAACAAAGTGTGACGGGGTCGATATGAGTAACTGGGAACAGCGTGGACAATATTTAGTTGAGGTTGCTCAACGTTGCCTCAAAGGCCATAAATCGTTTGATTTATGTCGCTCACATTTGGTTAAAGCCAGCCAAATTTCTAAAGGTACTATCTATAATCATTTTCCCAGTGAGGCCGATCTAATCGTTGCAGTAGCGGTAGATGATTTGCAAATGTGTTTGGCCCAAGCGCAGTTGGATGAACAGCATTATAGCAATCCATTTTTACGCTTTTTATATCACCATTGCTGGCGTCTGCATCATGTTCTATCGCAGCAGAAGTTTGTGATTCAGCGGGTGATGCCCAATGAAGATATCCTCAATGCAGCAGGTGATTACTACCGAGACCAATTCAACCATCACTACCAGCAATACAAACAGTGGCTAGCAGCGACCATTGCCGAGATAGGCTTGGTAGAAGGCTTTGATCGCCACGAGCTCGTCTCTCAATACTTGCGTGGCGCGATCATTAACTGTGATGACGACAACAAGTCAGCAGATGATCCGCAGTTATATCATCAATACTGCTACGCCATTACTCACTTACTGGGTCACTCAGATAAGCGCATTCCCACCAAAGCCCACTTTAGCCAATGGCTGCAACAACTGCAGGGTAGCAAAGCGGCCTAAGTGTTAGTCGGCGTTAGGTGAAATTTATTGCAATCAGTGCTTAGCTGATTAGTCAGCTCACTAAGCTGAGCGGCGCCCTGCGCCACTTGCTGTGAGATACTGGCAACTTGACCGCTGGCATCTTCTATTTGTGCCAAACTTCGCGTGAGTTCATAGGTGGCCTGAGCTTGTTCATGACAGCCAGAGGCAATCGATGCCAAATGTGAAGTGGCTTGATCCATTTGTGCCACAATCCCCTCAAATGCCAGCTCGGTTTGTGCGGCAATATCGTTGCCGTCGGCCATCTGCGTGATGGATGCGTTAACCAATAGCGTGGTTTTTGAGGCTGCGGTAGCCGTGCGATTAGCAAGCTGCCGCACTTCATCGGCAACGACGGCAAACCCTCGTCCATGTTCGCCCGCTCGGGCCGCTTCAATGGCCGCGTTCAGTGCAATTAAGTTGGTTTGATCGGCAATATTGGTGATTTCACTCATGATATGGGCAATCTCATCGCCAGAAGTTCGCATCTGCGCTAAGGCTAAAGACAGCTGCTGCATCTGCTGATGGCTCTGGCTGGCCTGCGTTAAGCTGTGTTGACCTTGTACATTGATATCGGTTGAAGCCGTGGCGGTGATTTTAGTCTGGCTATCAATTTCATGTAGTGCAGAGCTCATGGCGGTGACCAAATCGAGCTGTTCGGTTGCACCTTGAGCCAGATCTAGACTGCCGTTGTTAAGATCATGACTATTCTGTTCAATTGCTTGGGTACACTGCTGCACCGACCGTACTAGATGGGACAAATTCAGCAGCATTTTTTGTAGCGCTAGCCCCAGTGCGTCTCGCTCGCCGGCCAATTGCACCTCAAAGGCGAGATCGCCGTGGGCAATTTTCTCTGCCGTGGCAATCTGTTGCTTTTGTACTTGCACCAAATGCGCCACCGCATGGGCAATATGCCCAAGCTCATCTTGGCGTTGCAATAGCTTGTGCCAAGCCGTTTGATTTAGCTGACTGAGCTGAATATCCCCTTCTGCAAGGTGAGCCACGGCGCTGGAAACGGTACTCAAACCTCGGGTGACGACATTCACCAGTTTAACAATTAGCAGTGCCACAATGATGATGGCAACAGCAGCCACAGCCGAGCTAACAAGTATCAACTTGCGCTCATTGGCAATTAACACTTGGGTATCTACGGCGCTGATAATTGACCAGCCGCTAGTTGGCTCTTTGACCACCCAGCCGCGATAGTGAAGTTGCGCTTGGTTAAACTGCACCGTTTGTTCAGACAAATGACATAAGCTATCTAAATCAAGTTGTTCGTTCGCTAGCGTTGGCTGCGGGTGTGCGACCAATTGGCAACGACTCGACAGCACAAAACTGCTGCTTTGGGGCTGAGTTTGGCTCAAGTCGACATACTCGTTGTAAAAATTGTCCAGTGGTAGGCTCATGAATAAGATATTGTCGCGGGAAACCTGTTGGGCAAAAGTGACCAATAACTTGCCATCAACTCGGCTATGCACAGGTTCAGAAATAACCAGTTGCTTACTGTTCAGCGCCTGCGTGACATAGGGCATGGTTTGATAGTTTTTACCGATACGTTGTGGATTACTGGCGGCAATCACCCGTTGTTGACTGTCCAATAACGCGATGTTTCTGGCGCCATTGTGTTGGGCTGTGGCCGCTAAGTGAGCCGATAGCTTGGTCTGCCAAGCCTGATCTTTTGCCGCTAAGCGCACAAATGGACTCTCTGCCAGTGCTGCTAAGGTGTGCTGGTGGTTGTTCACCCAACTACTGATATTGTCACGGAGCAATGCTGCACTGGTTTGCATGGCACTCGATGATGCTGTTTGCATCATGGTTAAACTTAGGCTGATACACACATAGGCAATGCTAACGAGTGCCAATGTGACTAAGGGGATCAGTAAGGCATTAAATCGATGACGTAGCTTCATAGCGCACCTTTGTTGGCAAAGAGCAGATCACAGTGGCGTTAAATGACCACTTGCTTAAACAGGTTTTGGATGATGAACAAGCCAATAAAGCAGGCAATAGCGGACATAATTGGTGTGATGACCCAACCGATAAGAATCCGCCCCAATACTCGCCACTGTACCGGCAACTTTTTCAATAATGCGATACCGACCACCGCGCCAATTACCGCCTGTGAACTCGATACCGGCACCAGCGGGATTGCGGGTAAACCTAAGCTAACAAAGGCATTGGATAGGCTTTGAGATGAGAAGATAAACAGCACAATTGAATGAGCCATCACTACCACCCAAGCGGTAACAGGCGTCATGGCGATGAGGTTATCGCCTACGGTTAACATCACTTTTTTAGAGTAGGTAAATACGCCGATGCTAATGGCGATGGCGCCAATGAAGAACAGCTGCATGGCCGGGGTTAATGTCAGCCCAAACAGATCCATTGGATCAATGGGGGCGCTGAGTACAAATACACCCATTACGTTAGCAATATTATTAGCCCCCAAACTGTAAGAACCAAACGCACCAGCAAGGATTAATCCAATGCGGGTCCATTTATCCAGTTGGAACAACCCTGGGCGCAATCGCGCGATACTGGTACTCACAAGCTTGAACAGTAACACCGCGGTAATGGCCGCTAAAATAGGGCACAGCACCCAAGTGCTGAGGATTTTAGTCAGCACTTCTGAATCTGTAGGCATACCGCTAAACAGGTTCCAACCGATGATAGCGCCCACAATCGCTTGGCCTGTAGAGACCGGCAGGCCGGATTTAGTCATAAAATAAACCGTGGTAGCGGCAGATAATGCCACGGTAAATGCACCGCCTATGGCAGAGACTTTTCCTAGCGCGCCTAAGGTGTGTGATGCCCCAGCGCCACTGATCACCGCGCCTAGAATCACCATCACCGAACAGATGAGGGCCGCGGTGGAAAACTTGACCATTTTCGAACCTACAGCAGTACCGAAAACGTTGGCAGCGTCATTAGCGCCTAGTGACCAGCCGAGAAATAAGCCGCTAGAGAGAAAGACCCAAATCGCAATATCCATATTGTCGCCCCTTACTGCACACGTTTGAGGGTGAAGATGGCAATGCGGTCACTGATATCTTCGGCCAAGTTGGCGACTTGGTCTAAGCGGTCGCAAAAATAGCGCAGTTGGATTTTATTCACGAGTGGCATGTCGGTATCGAATAACATCACTTTGGTGCGGGTGCACTGCTTGTCGGCTTGACTCTCAAAAGCGATGACTTTGGTGTGATACTCCTGTACTCGCTGCAAGTCGGTAAAAAAACTTTTAGCGCACAGCAATGTATGGTCGATGGTTGCACCAACAATATCGAGTAAAGCCAGCAGCTCTTGGCCTACAGGCTGGGGAATCAATGGTTGCTCAATTTTAAGATGCAGGCCAATAGTCTCTTGGCGGTTGATTAATCGATCGGTCAGATCGATAAGTGAAGCCACGTCGGAGCGTAGATCGGGGATCAAGGTTTTTCGATACAGGGTTTGTTCGATTTCGCGTTTAAGTAAATCCGCTTGATGTTCAATCTCTTGCAGTTCTTTTAGTGCTTGGGCAAAGGCGTCGCTTTGTGGGCCGTAGTTTAAGTAACTAGTCCACATTTCTACCGATTTATGATGCGATAAAGTGACTTGATCTAAGAACAGATAGACCTTGGTTTCGGTCGATTGGGATTGAGAAAGCAGCGTAGTGAGCCGAGAAAAGCCAAACATGGCATCTCCTTGTCGTGAGGGAAGTAGGGATTTTTTGAGGTGGCAGTCTCGCTAGACGGGAGCAGGGACTAGCGAGCCTGCAGTGGTCGCGCAGTACTACTTGAAGGCGTTACTCATTTCAAACGTCGCTTTAGTTTTAGAGCCTTGATGGCCCTGTCCTAGATTGACGGCGTTGACCTGTTCAAATAAATGCTCATAAGCTTGTTCGAGTCTGTCCTGATTCTTTAAGCTGCCTTTAAATGAAAACTCAGTAAACGTGATACGCGGTTGTCGGTAGTAGGGCGTCCAAAGTTGAAAGTCTATTTCCAAATCATCAAAGCGACGATCCTTAAGTGCACCCTCCCAACCATGGGTACGCATAACAATGGTTTGTGCAAGATCTTGTTGGTTGGCTTGATAGATATCACCGACGATAGACCAAATTGCTTTATCTTTTTTCAAGATATTAAACACTTGCTCATAATCAACATCTTTGACGTTAATATCGCCAGGTGAGTAGGGAATATCGTAGCTGACGCTGTAAGCCGCCTTACCATTGGTAAAATCGATTTCCGCTTTACGGTACTGGCTCACATCACCAAAACCTTGCGGGTCTTCAGCGCGGAGTTTGACGGTAATTTTGCTCTTGCGCGGTTTAGTGACATGCTCTCTCACTCGAATATTGATATCTTTGGCTTTAAAAGCGCGGTTAGGAGTATCAATATAAGTCACTAATTTAACCGAGATATCATCGTCAAACGTGATGAAGTCAAAAGCTTGTTTGAAGTCGTTACTGAGCTTATTCGCGCCATAGGGTAATGTTTTACCTACCCCAGTATTGACGTGATACTCCAACGAAGTAAATTGCTCTGGTGATAACGCATAAGCGCTTGAACTTAGGCATAAATTGACCAGACCGATTAGAAATAGATTGTTTCTCATCTGCTTGGCTCCTTTTAGAATGCGTACTGTAAGCGGGCTTGGAATATGTTGCCGTCTTGCTCATACAACATCAGGTCGGGGTCGCTATGATGCTCGAACCCCTGTTCATAATCGGCTTTGGTATGCACGTAGTTAAACTGCGCTTTTAAGTTGTTTTCGATATACCAGTTAACGCCAATAACATAGTCGGTTTTCTTGCCGCCATAGATGTTGGCATCGGTATCATTGAAATCAGCGTAGTCGACTCGCGCGGCAATTTCCCAGGCACCATAACCACCTTTTGATAGTGCGTTTTCAGGTTTAACCGTTTTAAAGGTGCCTTTCTTATCGCCGTAGCGCCAGCTCTCTCCTGTTAAGGTATAAACCGCTTGTGCATAGCCACTGTTAAAGGTCGCGCTGCCCATGTTATCGCCCTTAATGTACAGATCATCGGTTTTTGCTAGCATGTATTCGGCTTGCATCAGTAAGCTACGATGTTGGTATGCTGCTTCCAAACCATAATGCTGGGTTGATTGGGTATTGAATTTACCCGTATCAATCAAACGACCCGTGGCTTTGGTATTTGGTCGAGCGCGGTAACGGGTCTCTTCCATATTGCTATTGTTTTTGGTGTACAGTGCGCTGGCGCCTATGTGCAATAGGTGGTCACTGTTGTTGATGGGTGCCATGGTAAATCGGGCATTAAATACGTCTTGCTTTTCATTGAGGTCATCATCATTCACCAAGGCTGTCACACCGTAGCCAGTGCTAAAATTATAGCCGTCGCCGTAGTATAACCAAGAAGCACCAACTGCACGCTCAGGTGAGAAGGTATCGGTACTGGCGCGTTCCAAAAATGCTAAATGGGCTGAACTGCCTGTGGCCTCAAGGCCAAAACCAAACTTCTGGAAACCGAGTTTAATTTCGCTGTTATCAAACCCACGGTAATTGACGTTGGCATCTTTAACTTCAACTTCTGACACGCCATCAAAATCAAATTCCAGCGAGTATTTCCATACATTGGAGAAATACCCTTCTACCCCAAACCGAACACGACGGAAGCTGACTTCATTAATGCCCTCTTGGTATTCCAGTTTGTTGCCGGTATAGAAAGGATCGGCGTTAACATAGTCGAGCTGAATACGCCCCGTAAACTGCATGGTTGATTGGCCATCTTTGGACATTAACTCTGGTGACGGGTCACCGGTTTCAAATTTGACTCTATCGCTAGCGTTGGCAGCATCTTTTGCTTCTATGAGCTCAATTTCTAGCGCGTTTAGGCGCTCCTCTAGCTCAGTGATTTTATCTGCTTCAGTCGCCATCGCGGCTGATGAAAAACACAGTAGTGAGGTTGAGATTGCAACGGCAATGCGAGACCGAGAAAAACCATTTTTGTTCACCATAATGCATATCCTTAATATCTTATTCTAGATGTTAACGCGGTGTAAGAAATCTGCTGTTTCCTGATGAACTAATAGTAAGCAGATCGCGGTAAGAAAAACTTGATCCATGTCTATTAATTTCAACTTAATCGTACAAAATGTTTTTATTTTATTTTTGCGAGTAATGATGGTTTTTTAGCAGTGATATAGTTCAGTATAAGTTGAGAGATTTACTTTAAGGCGTGGGGAGGCGACGCCCAATCACAAGGGAGTTTATGCGTAGTAAAAGTGAGTTGGTCAACACTGGTTGCGGCTATAAGTTATTGATTTTGATCTTGTATATACCGTGAACCCCTTTTCTGCTAGTGACGATTCGGTGCTGACTATAGGTCAAGCCATCGCCTAAATCTACGCTGATCAACAGGTGAATTGTATGGACTTTGTGTACCGTCGCTAGGCGAATGTTTTGCCCTTGCTGGTAGTGATGATTGCTGAGGATTTTCGGCAATGAACGCAAAGTCTTACTTAAGTTAATTGTCAGTTCATCTATAAACTTTTCTTTGCTTTTTCGTTGTTTCTCGGTGTTAAAATTGTAACGTCGTTGGTAGATCCAATGACGACTATCCTGGGACGTCTCTTGTCCCGGTCGGCGATTTAATATCGACTGAATTTGCTTGGGTAAATGCTGTTGTGATTGGCTGAAAAAACTCTCAGTGGTGGCAGCAATTTCTACCTGACGACTGCCTTGATAGTAGCGTGACTGGTGTTGAAAATAACGAGAAGAAAATACTTGCATTAAATATTGCCGCCCAAGCTCTTTAATTCGATCCTTGAGGATGTAGGAGATAACCAAAGAGAAAAAGAACGGTGTAGAGAAATTGCCAAATGCTTGCTGGGTGAAAAATGCCACTGCGGTTGCGAATGCCATCGCTAGCGCAGCCGCTACACCAAAAATCAGCTGCTCAGCATATTGGCCGTTTTTGAGTTTCTTACGCTTGACTTTATACGGCGTATTTATCACTTTTCGGCCGAGATGGAGCTTATTCAGTAAACGCTCTTGGCCCTCTTCACTATCATCATGCAGCTTAAATTTATGCTGCTTTGCTAAGGCAATATTGCGCTCGAGTAATCGGCTTAGCCTAGGCGTATCTGTTGAGTTTTGCTGGCGCAATAGTGCCAGCAGCGACTGGTGCAAATCATAGGTGAGCTGGTGGCGCGCGAGTTTATATAGTCGTGCTTGTCCAAGATGTTGCTCGTTGTCATGAATTGCACAACATTGCTCGATCGCGTCATTCAGTTGTAATAGTAGTGGCTCATCGGCACCGTTAAGTAACTGACGGATGTCGGTGACAAAGTGAGACAGTGCTAGCCGGTAGCGGCGTTGATTGGTCCGGGCTTGTGCATATGCCGTATGTTTTAAAGTGAATAGTGCACGCTGCACTGAATCCACACTGGCGGTTTCATCAAACCTAATCACTTGCTTCTGCGATAGATTTTGATAGAAGCTACTGGGGTTGGCAATGTCGCTATTTTCGGCCAATTGCGAGGGAAGAAAAAAGTGAACCTTAAGCTGGGCGCGCTTAACGTGGGCCGGAAATTCGGCGCGCACGTTAAGGTGGTACTGGTCAGCTTTAAATAGCGACACTGTCATGGGCTATTGCCAGGTGCTGTAGGGTTGCTTCATCAGCATGGAGTTATAGTAACGTGCATCTCCAGTCACTTCTTGCGCCAACCAAGAGGGTTTATTGACCACTTGATCTTCGCTAGTTAACTCCACTTCAGCGACAACTAAGCCCTGATTACTTTGATAAAACTCATCGACTTCAAATATGTGGTTAAGATGCTCAACCAGGTAACGTGTTTTATCAATGACTCCAGGTTCGCAGATGGCCAGTAATGCTTTGGCTTCTTCAACAGGGATCTCTTGCTCCCACTCATAGCGCGAAGCACCAGATTCATTGCCGATTCCTTTGATGGTTAGGAAGCCTTTTTCACCTTTTATGCGTACTCTGACTGTGCGCTCGGGTACGCTGCTTAGGTAGCCCTGTACAATACGTACAGCGCGAGCAGCTTGATGTTTGAAGTCATCGTTTTTGACTAGGTACTTACGTTCAATCTCTTGAGCCATTGCGCTGTTCTCCTATATTTAGTTTGCTAGCGGCAGGTTTTTCATACCGATAACACGTTTAATAGCTTGTAAATAGTTGATGTTTTCTACGCCTTCTAGCTGCACATCCTTAATGGTTTTTTGAATATCTTCTAGCTCAGTAGATTCGCTGTTAATGCTGACAATCTTGGCACCATTAACCAGCACATTGGCCACTTCACAAATGGTGTCGTTAACCATATAGCCAAAGCGTTGCTTGTGAATTTTCACCGCTTGCAAATCCGCATGGGCATCAATAATGGCGATGAACTCGTCAAAGCTGTATTGGTTTTGAGTCAGTTCAGGAAGTTCGACCATGAAGGCAGGAAAAATCTCTTCAACCAGCTGGGCTCGGCTAATGGGGAACTCGGCTTTGAGCTTTGGATCCCATTGCTCAAGTCCATCTACGGTTTGTACATAAGATTTCACATCCATCTTGCCATCGCGAATTTTGGTGTTATTGAGATCATTGGTACGCGACATGATATAGATTTCATCGCTTTCGCGATGCCAAACTTTTTCTGGAACCGGATTAGACAAGCGTGCCATACGCTCTGCTGCGGCGCTAAAGTCTTGACCAAAGGTACGAAATTCAAATCGAGGCTTAGATATTTCACCAATTTTAAGTGCTGACATTGAGGTTTCCTTACAAGTATTTGTGTTTGTTTGGACTGCCTAAATACAGTACTGACAAAATCGTCAATAAAAATCGATCTAGATCAAATTTTATTAAAATTAGTTTAGACCTAATCTTACATCTCATTCCACCTTCTGATGTTTTCTATAAAATAAATTCAATTAAAACAGTGTATTGTCTTGGTCTTTATTGCTGGATGCTTTCTGTTGTTTATTTTTTATTTAAAACTAAAAGTATTTTTTGTTGATCTTGATCGCCTTTTTATTAAGCCAATATGGGTAAAGTTGTTTTACAGTTAATTCGCTTAGGGAATAAGAATAATGTCTAAAACTGAAGTGCCCCAAACCGACCCGCTCGATATGAGCCAATATCGAATGGAAACGCTCCCCGTTAGGTCAAAAAGTCGTTTCGAACTCTGGTTGGCACAAGCAGGTATTTGGATCGCTCTAGCGGTATTTGTGGGCATTCTTATGGCAGAGCCGGCGAGCTTTTTAGTTAACTTTGACCCACAAACATTAAGTCAGACCGCACTAGAGCGGTTTGAAACCGATGGTCTCGCTATGTTTAGTGCTCGCGGCACTGCAATGCTTGCCATTTTTTGTGCCGCAGTCATTTTGTGGATCACCGAGCCCATTCCCAACTACTTAACCTCGCTGATGGTGATTATTGCGATGGTGCTAACTGGGGTATTACCGGAAAAAGTGGCTTATGCCCAGTTAGGCCATCCGATTATGTGGCTCAATATCCTGTCATTTATTCTCGCTTCTATGTTAGTGACTTCCGGCGCTGCCAAACGTTTTGCGCTGTGGTTCATTTGCCGATTTGGCACCAGTGCAACACCGATTTTTTATAGCTTTATGGTGATCAATTTAGTGCTGTCAGCGTTTATTTCAGCCACCACCGCTAAAGCCGCCATTCTGATGCCGATTTTCATGGTGATTGCAGCGGTATATGGCGCCCGTGGCGGTGACAATAAAAACAACTTTGGCCGTAACTTAGTGCTGCAAAATTTACTGCAAATTAATCTGTGTGCCGGCGCGTTTGTGACCGGCTCTGGCGCTAACCTGTTGGCAGCGAGTTTGATTGCCGGGGCGATAGGCGGCAGCTTTTTCTTTGCAGACTGGATGATTGTCGCACTGCCGATTGTGCTGTGTATGATTGTCATTGGTTGGTTAGTGGCGACTAAAATCTTCTTTCCTTTAGCACCAGAAGAGCGCTTGCCGCAGATTGAAGGTGGCATGGAGCGTTTGCAATCTGAGCTCGATAAAATGGGCAAGGTGTCGTGGCGTGAAATCAAATCTCTAGTGATATTTGTCACCATCTTATTCTTTTGGGCTACGGATAAATACCATGGAGTCAGCGCCACAGCGATTGCCTTTATTGGCGCCATCGTTGCCCTGTGTCCACGTATTGGTGTGGTGAACTGGAATGAGGTGGATGTGCCCTGGCATTTACTGCTATTTTCAGCGGGAGCGTACACTTTAGGTGCTGGTTTTAAACAGACTGATTTACCGAATCTGGCGGTGAATTTCAGCCTGGAGTATTTTGGTTTAGATGAAAGTACACCGTTTAGCGTGTTCTACATTGCGCTTACAGGGGCGATGTTATTGTCATCACTGGTATTTCAGTCCAAGACTATGCGGACTATGTTGTTTGTGCCGATTGCTATCGGTATTGCGCAGCGATTTGATTTTCCCATTATGAGCTTGGCGTTGCCGGTGGCGTTACTCATTGAACATGTTTACGTTTTACCGTTTAATAGTAAGCCTGCGTTGTTACTATATTCGACCGATCATTATAGTTTGAGTGATACCTTCAAGTTTGGCTTCACCATGTTGATGATTGGTTGGGCAAGCAGTATTTTAATGGGTGAGACTTGGTTTAAATGGTTAGGTTACGCACCCAATGGTGTATTTTGGTAGTGCATCGACGTAGTATTTTTAATGATTGTCAGGCGAGATAAAGTATGAGTGCCAAGAACAATGAAATTCGCAGTAAGCTAGCGCTGTTACAGCTAGCAGAAGAGCTTGGTAGTATTAGTAAGGCCTGTGAGATAATGGGCTATAGTCGTGACAGTTATTACCGCTTTAAAAAGCAATATGCCACAGCCGGCGAGCGTGGCCTGAAAAACCTCTCACGCAAGAAGCCGGCACTGAAAAACCGAGTGTCTGCCGAAGTAGAAGAGCAGGTGATAGAGATTGCGCTCGACTATCCCAATTATGGTCAGGCCAAAGTCGCCGAGCTACTGACTGCCCGCGGCTGCAATGTGTCGGCATCGGGAGTGAGAACAATATGGGTGCGGCATAACTTAGAGACTCGCAAAAACCGACTGTTAGCCCTTAATGCCAAACTTAAACATGAGCAGTCTTGGTCCCCCCTAGAGCAGCAGCATCTTGAGCAACTACACAAGCTCACTCCAGATGATCCGGTATTTGAATGCCTTTTCCCCGGCGATATCTGCGTGCAGGATACCTTTGATTTGGGGGATATAGCCCCGCTAGGTCAGCTTTATCAGCACACGTTTGTCGATGGTTATAGCCAATATGCGATTGCGGTGGTGATGACCGACAACAGTTCGGCATCGGCGGCCGAATTTTTGCAAAATATCGTTCAGCCTTGGTATCAGTCACAGCAGTTACCTATCAATAGTATCTTAACCGATAGAGGTACCGAGTTTTCGGGTAAAAAGGGCGCCGCATTTAATGACGTATTGGCGCAAAGCCAGATTAAGCACATTCAAATGCGTGCGTATAACGGTCCGGTCGTGAATGGTTTAGCTGCGCGATTTCAGGCGTTTGCCCACAACGCATTTTTTGAACCTTTCTTAAAGGCCAATAAGGTGACGTCGTTAGCGGAGCTCAATCAACATTTTGCCCAGTGGCAGCACGATTACAACGTTAATCAGCCCCTATCTGGTAGGTATACCTTAGGTAAAACCGCTACCGAAGTGCTAGACAGCAGCCGCCACTTGATAAGTGGCGTGGAGTAACTGCTGAGCTAAGGCGGTGACGGTCAACGGGCGCCGCTAATACCTTGGTAAACTAATGGTAACCTTTAGGCCATGAGGCTGGGCATTACTGGCGCGAATGGTGCCTTGGTGAGCATCGATTGCCGCCTTAGTGATGGCCAAGCCTAATCCCCAGCCACCGGATTCTCTTTCTCGCGCTGTTTGCGGACGATAGAACGGCTCAAATATTGATAGCAAATCTTGCTCATCTTCAATACCAGGACCATCATCAAGAATGATTAACTCCACCGTGGGGCCGTTGTTGCGCGCAGAGATGGATATTTGCTTATCGGCATAGCGAATAGCGTTGCGCAGTAAGTTTTCCACTGCACGAGCCAATGGCCGCGGGTAAGTGGGCAACATAATATCGTCATCAATCTCAATCGCCAGCTGTTTTTGCTGTTGCTCAGCTTCAAAGTCGGCGTCATCGAGCACTTGGGTTAATGTTTCGTTGAGTGCTAATGAATGTTTAGAGTCATTAAAATTCAGTTTTACCCGTGATAACTCCAGCAGCTCGCCAATCATTTGATCAAGTTGTTCGGCTTCATAGCCAATTCGTTCTATCTCGCTAGAGCTTTGCTCTTTTTTGCGCGCTAAAGCTAACGCTAATTGCAGCCGAGTGAGCGGCGTGCGCAGCTCGTGGGAGATATCACTGATAAGTCGTTGTTGGCTATTGACCATGTTTTCAACGGCATCCGCCATGCCATTAAAGGCTTGCGCTAGCTGTCCAAACTCATCGGTGCGTTTGCTGGTGCTGGCATCCACGCGGTGCTTAAGATCGCCCTTAGCTAAGGTTTCAGCACTTTGTTTTAACGAGCGCAAAGGCTTGCCCAAATGCCACGCAAGGAGGCCACATAGCAATCCTGATAGCAGGATTGCTAAGCTTAATGTCAGCAGTTTATTTTCAGCAAAGAAGAAAAACCACGGCCGTGGATGATGATCATCAATACGACCATAAAGGCTATAACTTTTGCCTCTCGCGCTGAATTCATAGGGGCCAAAGATCAGCTCATTTTTAAATTGGTGACTGATTGGGTGGTTGGCTTCTTCGGCCATTAGAATAAAGCGGCGCATTCCCCGCGACATGCGGTCCCGGTTAATTACTTGGCCCTGATCGTTGAGCAAATAGATACGCAGTGGTTTGCCGCGAAAATTCTTGAGTTCGCGAAAGTGCCTAAAATGACGCTCTTCTAGTAAATCTGGCTGCTCGACAATGCGGTTGGCAATGCGCGACAGTAAGGATTCAAGATGTGGTGGTAGCGGGGCTTGGTCGTGGTTCTGTTGCAGTAATGGTAGCAAGCCTACCGCAGCGATAATTAAGCTACTGCACAGCCAAAAGCCGAGCAGTAACTTAATAAAAATACGATTGGGGGTGGTGCTTAATATCATGTTAAGTCAGCCAAATATAACCTTTGCCGCGAATGGTTTTTACCCGTGGGCGGCCATCGGTGCGCTCAGGTAGCTTCTTACGCAAGTTAGATAAATGCATATCTAGGCTGCGGTCAAAAGGCATCAGTTTTTTACCCAACACTTTCTCGCTGAGCTGGTCTTTACTGATTAACTCGCCAGCGTGCTGGATCATTTCTAGTAGCAGCCCAAACTCGGTGCCGGTTAAGATGAGGGATTGCTCTTGGCAGTATACCTCTTGGCGACTGGCATCCAGTTTGATATCGCCAAACTCCAGTACCGTGTTGGCGCTCTCTTCTGTCGTGTGATGAGTGCGGCGAATAATGGCTTTAATTCTGGCCACGAGTTCACGGTCATTAAATGGCTTGGGCAGGTAGTCATCGGCGCCAATTTCTAAACCCACCACTCTATCAATTTCATCGCCGCGAGCGGTGAGCATTAATACGGGGGTTTGCTTCTGTGCGCGTAGGGCTTTGAGAACCTCAAAGCCATTCATTTGCGGTAGCATCACATCCAGCAAGATAAGATCGAAAGATTGAGTAAGCGCTAGATTTAACCCACTTTGGCCATCGTGGGCTAAAGTCAGCTCAAATCCTTCTAACTCTAATAACTGAGCCAGTAACTCGGCAAGGCCAAGATCATCGTCAATTAGTAATATGTGGCTCATGCGCTACCTCTTTGAAATGTATATCTAGTGCCAGTATACCCATTTAGACGTCAATTGCAGTCTAGCTATGTAATTCTGTGTAAAGTTTGGCGGATAGGCTAGTTTCAGCGCTGACACAGTTGTTTGCAACATATTTACAGTGATTTACCTTAGCTAAACCCTCAATTACATTGCAAAGTCTAAACTGGTAGCGACTTCATCGACAAGAGAGAAACATTATGAATACTCGTCAACTTAAAGCAGGTGTTATTGCCCTACTCGCCAGTTCAGCCGTGATGATGGCACCGGCAACTTATGCTAATGATAATGGCCAACAAAAAAGTGGCTACCATCAGATGGAGCGTGGTGGACACCATGGCAATCTGAAAAAGATGTTCCGCGGTTTGGATTTAACTGATGAGCAGCGTGAACAGGTTAAAACCATTGTTAAGCAGACCCGTGAAGATGTAAAAGCACTCGCTGTAAGCAATGAAGATCGTCAGAGCCATAAAGCAGATATGCTAGCGCTAATCACGGCAGACGGTTTTGATGAAGCGCAGGCTGCGCAGCTTCTTGATACCAAACAGCAAAAGCGTCAACAGGCGGGTGTCATTATGCTTAAAGCGCAAAATCAGGTTTATCAATTGCTAACCCCTGAG
Organism: Shewanella sp. Scap07; assembly: GCF_013394145.1. Classification (NCBI taxonomy): domain Bacteria; kingdom Pseudomonadati; phylum Pseudomonadota; class Gammaproteobacteria; order Alteromonadales; family Shewanellaceae; genus Shewanella; species Shewanella sp. Scap07. The sequence continues at coordinate 4,728,353 of NZ_CP041329.1, read as the reverse complement.
CAACAAGAGAAATTCAAAGCTAACTTTGGAAAAAAGGGTAAGCGTAAACACAGGTAAAGTCAGCCACGTTTGGCTTATTTGATGTAAACTAACGTTATATGCTTCCCCCTACTTTAAGTAGTGATATAACGTTATGACGCAAGCTTCCCAATATGATTTTTGGGTAAAACTGGCAAGCCGTGCTGCTGTCGCCACCGCTTTTACCTTGATTATTATCAAACTGGCAGCCTGGATTTATTCAGGCTCTGCCAGTATGCTCGCCTCACTCACCGACTCCTTTGCCGATGCACTCGCATCAATCGTTAATTTTATTGCGATTCGTTACGCCATTGTCCCGGCTGACAAAGACCATAGGTATGGCCATGGTAAGGCCGAACCTTTAGCCGCCTTGGCGCAATCGGCGTTTATTCTTGGTACCGCTTTCTTATTGTTATTTCATGGCGGCGATCGTCTCATCAATCCGGCACCAGTAAATAGCCCTATGTTGGGCGTCGTCGTTTCAATTATTGCCATCATATTGACCTTTGCTTTGGTGATGTTGCAGAAAAAGGCGGTAGCCGCTACCTCCAGCACTGTGATTGAGGCAGATGCCTTGCACTACAAATCTGATTTACTGCTCAATGCGGCGGTATTGTTGGCTTTGGTATTGGCCTATTACGGCTGGTGGTGGGCTGATGGTTTGTTTGCTGTGCTGATCGCCTTGTTTATTGGCCAGCAAGCAATTGATTTAGGATATCGCTCGATTCAGAGTTTGTTAGACAGAGAGCTGGAACCTGAGGTGAGAGCGCAAATTGCCAGTCATATTAATCAAGATGACCGCATTATTGGTTTTCACGATCTGCGTACCCGCGAATCGGGCAAAACAACTTTTGTGCAATTTCACCTTGAGTTAGATGGTAACTTAAGCCTGCATCAGGCCCATGAGATTGCCGATGCCGCTGAGCATCGAGTTGCAGCCCTGTTTGATGATGCTCAAGTGATTGTTCATCAAGATCCCGCCAGGAATTAGTATTAACGTGCTGGCCACGAATTGCATTGAGTGGTCAGCTATTGCAAGGCTGTATCGCGGTTTGGTGTGAGTGAAACAGGCATAAATTCCACATAGATCCCAAATCGAGGAATTATTTTACTGCCAATTTGTGAGTGGTTCTCCTAGACTTTATTCTTCAATTGAAGAATTATCTTGGTAGCGACGAATATGACCACCGGTACTCACGCGAAAGTTGGCCGTCCCCGCGGGGATAATCAAATTCGGGCTAAGTTACTTGATGCCGCGCGCACATTATTTATTGAGCGTGAATATGGCCAAGTGACTGTGCGGGATATTGCCAAATTAGCCGCCACCGATCCGGCGATGATCCGTTACTACTTTGGCAACAAGCAAAGCTTGTTTTCAGCCATGTTGCAAGAAACAGCCATGCCAGTTATTGCACAGTTGCAGCAAAGCCGCAGTGAGCTGGGTGCCGATAGCCCCGCTAAGCTAATGCAAACTTACTACAGTGTGATGCAACACCACCCTCATTTTCCACGGTTAATGTTTCGCTTAGCTGGACTCGATCGCAGTAATCCCGATAACCAAGCGGTACTGAGTGCCTTTCATCGTGTGGTGCAAATTGATCATATGATGATGTTTGAACAATTACAGCATCAAGGTGTCCTACGTGACGATGTCGACGGCAAGTGTGCTCAATTGAGTTTTTTCGCCATGATGGTGTTCCCATTTCTAATCCCAGACAATGTACTGAAAAATTTTGCTATTGAGTTAACGCCAGAATTTTTAAGTAAGTTGGCGCAGCAAAATGCTAATTTGCTAAATCGAGGCCTGATGGCCACTAAGGAAGAGTCAAATGCATGACAAGAAGCGTATGTTAATTCCGGGCATTGCTGCCGGTGTTTTCATATTGATACTGGCGAATATTCTCAAACCTTCACCGACCTTGGTGCAAGGTTATGATCAAGCTCGCTTAGTGGAAGTCAGCGAATTGCAGCAACAACAAGTCGCGCCGGTTATTCAAGGCTTTGGGCGGGTAGAGCCCAAACATGTGTGGCAAGCGGTGGCAGAAGTTACCGGTAAAGTGATTTATCGCCACCCACAGTTAGAAACCGGCCGCATGTTACCGGCGGACACACTGGTGCTAGAAATTGACCCCTTAGAGTATGAACTAAAGCTGGCTCAAGCCGTGGCAAACCTTAATGCCACTGAAGCTAAGCTAACACAGCTTGACCAACAGCAGCGTAACCTGGAAACCAGTCTCGCCATTGAACAGAAAAAAACCGTGTTGGTGGAGCAGGAGTATGAGCGTAAGCAGTCACTGCAACAACAAAATCTTATCTCAAGCTCTGAACTTGAAAGCCAAAAGCAGAGTCTATTGGCGCAAACTAAGCTGGTTGAAGATCTACAAAGTTCGTTAAAGCTGTTACCTGACGATCGCAAAGTCACCCAAGCACAAGCCAGTGTTGACCGTGCGACCTTGCAAGACGCAGAGCGCCGCCTAGCGCAAACCAAAATTACTTTACCCTTTGATGCCCGTGTCTCTGACATCAACATTGAACAAGATCAGGTGGTGGCCAATGGCGCAGTGATGATTGTCGCTCACCAACTTGGCACCGCTGAGATTAAAGCCGAGCTATCACTGAGTGATATGCGCACCTTGGTTAGCAGCATTGTGCCGCGATCGCAAAAACAGAACATGCCATCAATAGAGAAATATGGCTTGCAAGCGCAGGTACAGTTTGGCGCTGGTGAGCATGAGTTTATTTGGCCGGCAAAAGTGACCCGCGTGGCAGAAACCGTCAACCCTACCCAAGGCACCATTGGTGTGTACTTAGAGGTGGAGCAAGATTTCCATCAACTCGATCTACTGGCTAAACCGCCGCTCACTAAAGGCATGTTTGTCGCAGCTAAAATTTATGGCGGTGCTAAGACGCATTATGTGGTGCCTGAGCAAGCGTTGCATGGCAATAGTATCTATATCATGAGTGCTGAGCAGCGCTTGCAGATAGTGACGGTGGATGTGCTATTTCGTCATGAAGACAAAGTAGCGATTGATGGCGAGATTGCACCCGGTGCACTGTTAGTGCTCAATGACCTTATTCCCGCCATTGAAGGGATGAGTTTGAAAGTGGCGCAAGATGATATCGATGCTGGTAAGGAGACAACGCAGTGATCGCTTATGTCACGCGACATCCCACGCTGGCCAACTTGTTGATGTTGGCGCTGCTGTTACTGGGATTATTAAATGTAGGCTCCATCAAGCGGGAGACCTTTCCTGAGTTTGCTCCGCTTTATGTGGTGGCATCGGTTGTGTACCCCGGTGCGTCTCCGGTCGAGGTTGAAGAGAGTATTTGCCTAAGAATGGAAGATGCCGTCGATGGCTTATCCAATATCGAAGAGGTCAATTGTGATGCCCAAGAAGGTATTGCCTCGATGCGGATTAAGTTAGACACCGGTGCCGACATGGGACGTATGTTGGTGGACGTACAAACCCAGATCAATGCTATTAAGAACTTCCCCAGCCAGATTGAACCGCCTATTGTCAAAGAGCTTGATTGGGCCGAGCCCGTGGTTGATGTCGCCATTGTTGCCAATACCAGCTGGCCACATTTAAAAGCCTATGCCGAGGATGTAAAACGGCGACTTAAAATTGATGCGGGCGTCAGTCTTGTGTCTATTGCAGGCTTTTCAGATCACCAGTTGCGCATTGAGCTAAACGAAGCAGATATGCGCCGCCTGGGGCTAAGCGCGGCCGATGTAGCAGATAAAGTGGGCCGGCAAAATGTCAAAATGCCTGCGGGTAATATTGAGCTGGCAGATAAAAATATCTTACTGCGTTTTGACGAGCGTAAAGTCACCCCTGAAGCCATGGCGCGCACTATTGTGTCTTCGGCAAGCGACGGCAGTGTGGTGCGTTTAGGCGATATTGCCACCATTACCGACCGGTTTGAACTGGATGAAGAACACATTCAGTTTAATGGTCAGAATGCGGCGATGATCAAAATCCAGAAAAATAAGGCCGATGACGCGCTGCGGATTAAGCAGCGAGTTAGCGATTTTATCGAGCAGGAACGGTTACAGGCACCTGAAGGGGTGAGCCTGACGATGACCAATGATTTGTCGTCGGTACTGCAAGATCGCCTAGACATGATGCTGACCAATGGTTGGCAGGGCATCATCTTAGTGTTCTTTAGCATGTGGTTATTCTTCTCGTTGCGTTACTCATTTTGGGTATCGGCGGGTTTGCCGGTGGCATTCTTAGGCGGCCTGTACCTAATGAGCTTATTTGGGGTGTCGATTAACCTGATGAGCTTAGTGGGCCTGCTGATGGCGATTGGTATCATGATGGATGATGCCATTGTGATTGCCGAATCGATAGCAGCGCACATTGACCGCGGCCTAGAGCCCCATGATGCGGTGGTCAAAGGGGTGTCGAAAGTTGCCCCTGGCGTTGTTTCATCATTCTTAACCACGGTGCTTATTTTTAGTGCGCTGCTGGGGTTAGATGGTCAGATGGGCGCGGTGCTGTCGGCGATACCTATTGTGCTAATCATGGTATTGACCATTAGTTTAATTGAAGCGTTTTTGATCTTGCCAAACCATTTAAATCACTCATTAAGTCATGCCAATGATAGTGAGTCACGCTTTAAGCCACTAAAGTTTAAAACCCAGTTTCTAGCGAAGTTTGAGCAATTCCGTAACGGTAAATTAGTGGAAATGGTCGAGTTTGTGGTGCGTTGGCGTTATGTCAGTGTGGGGGCCACTTTAGGGTTCTTATTGGTGTCTATCTCGCTGGTGGCGGGCGGGGCACTGAAATTTGTGCCATTTCCTGAGCTTGATGGTGATATTGCCGAAGCTCGCATCATCTTACCGCCAGGCACTTCTTTAAGCCGTACTGAAAATGTGGTGCAGCATATTATTGCCAGTGCTGAGCAAGTCGGCGCCCAGTACAGCACCGACTTTGAAGATGGTGAACCGTTAATTCGAGACATTACCGCTCAGTATAACTTCAACGCTGATGCCGGTGAGCAGGGGCCACATGTGGCAACAGTTCGCTTAGATATTCTGTCGGCCGAAGTCCGTGAAACCCTGATTGATGATTTTATCGAGTCATGGCGTGACGCTGTTGGCGAGCAAGCCTTGCCACTGTCGTTAGTGTTTAAGCAACCTAGCATGGGACCAGCAGGCCGCGATATTGAAGTGCGCTTGCAAGGCGATAATCTCGATCATCTCAAACAAGCCTCGGTATCACTGCAATCTTATCTGGCGCAATTTGATGGTGTGAATGGCATTTTAGACGACATGCGCCCAGGTAAAGAGGAGATTAAGGTCAGTTTGCGCCCTGGTGCTGAGTCGTATGGCGTGGATGCCCAGTTGATTGCTAATCAATTGCGCAGTGCGTTCTTTGGTCAAATTGCCGATGAGATTCAAGTCGGGCCGGAGAACATTGAAATTGAAGTTCGACTGAATAAGGCGCAAGCAGGTGACCTGCAAGCCTTGGCTAATTTCCCAATTATGCTTGCCGATGGTAATCAACTGCCACTGTCAGCGGTGGCAATATTAGAAAACCAGCGTTCTTATGTGCGCATTCAGCGCATTAATGGGCTACGTACTGTGACGGTGATGGCTGATGTGAACAATCATAAAGCCAACAGTGGTGAGACTTTGGCTAAGGTTAAAAGCGAATGGCTGGTGCAAATTAATCAGCAATATCCTGATGTGCGTATCGATTTTGAAGGCTCTGCGAAGGAAACTGCCAAAACCGGTAGTTCAATGGCTAAAGGCTTCTTAATTGGCCTATTTGGTTTATTTGCCATTTTGAGTTTTCAGTTCCGCAGTTACCTAGAGCCCACTGTGGTGATGCTGGCAATTCCATTGGCCCTTATTGGGGTGTTGTGGGGGCATTTATTGCTGGGGCACAATCTGTCGATGCCGTCGATCATGGGCTTTATCTCGCTGGCGGGGATTGTGGTGAACGATTCAATATTGTTGGTGCAGTATATTCGCCATCATATCGATCAAGGTGACAGTGTCCACCAAGCTGTGGTCAGTGCCAGTAGAGAGCGCTTTAGGGCGGTATTTTTAACGTCGCTGACCACTGCTGCCGGCTTGCTGCCTCTGCTGCTTGAATCTAGCTTACAAGCACAAGTGGTGCAGCCGCTGGTGGTGTCGATTGTGTTTGGTATATTTGCATCAACTCTGTTGGTGCTGTTTATCATCCCTTGTGCTTATGCCATTTTGGGTGATTTTGGCAAAGTACGTCAGCATCAAGCCTTATAGCGTTTACCACATATAACTGCCACAAAAGCCATTAGAGCAATGGCTTTTGTGGCGTAACGCTGAGCTTATACTCGCTGTTATTATTGCTCAACGCGCTGCAGAATATGCTCGCACATTTGATGACTGGCAATCTGCTCGTCTAGGCGTTGCCAATCGATCTGTGGCTGGGCAGCACAATGGAGCCAGTCGGTAATCATGGCCTCAAATCCACGGCTATGCAGATAGCTGGTCCAGTCATTAAAGCCCAGGTTTTGGCATTGCCCCGCTTGAAAGTGTTGCCCTTGAGTTAAGCTCTCAATTTGATACTTCTCGTTGTGCCGATACAGCTGTAACTGCTCTTCAGTCATGCCACTTTGACGATTCATTGAAGCTTCAAACAGTTTGTTGTTATGGCTAAATTGAATGTGAATACGCTGCAGTTTGCCATCAATGACGGCACTATTCACTTGCAGATCACTTGGCTGATAGTCCGGCGCAAGACCGGCTAAAAAGCGTAAGCCGTCCACCAGATGAATAAAATCATCAAAGATAAATTGTCGCGGCGAGGCAGCCAAATCAACACGATTTTTTTGCCAGATAACATGCAGATTGTCGCCCGATGCCAGTGGTGATATCAGCGGGGCAAAGCGGCGATTAAAACCAACATAAAGCAAGGTATTGTGCTGTTTAGCTAGCGCAGCAAGCTCTTGGCACTGCGCTTGGTTATCACACAGTGGTTTATCGACAAAGGTGGCAATATTAGCCGCCAAGCAGGCTTGAGCTAAGGCAAAATGACTTGAGGTGGCAGAGTGAATCATTACCGCATCGGGCTGGCTGGCAATGAGTTTATCGACATTGTCATAGACGGTGTCGATACGATATTGCTGCTTTAGCTGTGCTAATACTTGCTTATCTCGGGTGCACAGAATTGGATTCACATCGACATGATTGGCCAAAATGGGCAGATAGGCTTTTTGAGCAATATCGCCCAGGCCAACGAGGGCGATATTAAGTGTCTTGGTCATTGTCATGTTGTCTAGTTGCTTGCGGTAATGGCGAGTTACACATCCATTTCTAATTCTTTGAGTTTACGGGTTAAGGTGTTGCGGCCCCAACCCAAGCGTTTGGCCGCTTCTTGTTTATGGCCATTGGTGTGTTTTAGGGCGGTCTGCAGCAAAATGCGTTCAATGGCAGGCTGCACATCGGTGAGCAGGTCGCTATCGCCTTGGCTCAGGCGCTGGTCGATAAACGCAGTCAGCGCCTGCTGCCATGAGCCTTGGGTTTCACCATCAGCTTGTAAACTCTCAAGGGGTTGTTCGAGCAGCTCTGGTGGCAAGTCTTGCGGCAGAATCTCTTGCCCTGAGGCCATAACCATTAACCAACGGCAAGTATTCTCTAACTGACGCACATTCCCCGGCCACGGCAGATTTGATAAGGTTTCCGCCGCCTCAGCGGTTAAGGTTTTTGGCTCAACGCTGATCTCCTTAGCGGCAATGGCGAGAAAGTGTCGTGCCAGTTGGGCAATATCTTCGCGACGTTGTGACAAGGGCGGTAAGTGGACGCGAATCACATTGAGCCGATGGAATAGATCCTCACGAAACTCGCCCTTGGCCACTAACGACTCTAGGTTTTGGTGGGTGGCGGCAATAATGCGCACATCCACTTGCACCGGCGAATGGCCGCCAACGCGGTAAAATTGGCCGTCGGCTAAGACTCTTAACAGTCGAGTTTGCACATCAAGGGGCATATCGCCGATTTCATCGAGAAATAGCGTGCCTTGGTTAGCTTGTTCAAAACGCCCTTGGCGAATGCCTGCTGCACCAGTGAAGGCGCCTTTTTCATGGCCAAATAGCTCCGACTCAATCAGATCTTTTGGAATAGCCGCCATATTGATGGCGATAAACGGTTTATCTTTGCGGGGGCTGTGTTTATGTAGCGCGCCGGCCACTAGCTCTTTACCGGTACCAGATTGACCATTAATTAATACACTAATTGATGAACGTGATAAACGACCAATGGCACGAAACACCTCTTGCATTGCCGGTGCTTCACCAATAATTTCAGGCGTTTTTACCTCATCGCTCGCTTTAGCCACAGGCACTTGCTCGGTAGCGTGAGTGAGTGCCCGTTCAACGAGACTGATGGCTTCATCAATATCAAACGGTTTAGGCAGATATTCAAATGCCCCAGCTTGATAAGCACTCACGGCACTGTCGAGATCAGAATGCGCGGTCATGATGATCACGGGGATGTGCGGGTAGTGGATCTGGATGCGCTCAAGCAATGTGAGTCCATCTGTGCCGGGCATACGGATATCAGAGATGATGACCTGAGGCTGAGCCAGCTCCAGTGCTTCCCACAATGATTCGGCAGCGGCAAAGCTGGCGCAGCTGATTTTAGCCCCTTTAAGTGCGCGTTCGACTACCCAACGTATCGAGTTGTCATCATCAAGTACCCATACTTTTTCAGTCATACTGCTCACTCCCGCGTTGTAAAACGTTATTCGCCATTGGGTCTACTAACCGTTCAGTGGTAATAAAATAGTGAAGGTTGTCGACCCAGGTACAGAACGACAATCAATGCGCCCGCCGTGCAGCCGAGCAAAGTTATGTGCAATAGACAGCCCAAGGCCTGAACCTTGTTCTCGACCCGTGACCATGGGATAGAATAAGGTATCCATTAACTCTGGTTTGATACCGGGTCCATCGTCAATAATCGACAGCACCAGTACCAACTTATGCCGCACCGTACCAATAGTGACTTGGTGTTGGGTGCGAGTTTGAATGCGAATATGGCCACCATAATGCTCGAGCGCCTGAATGGCGTTTTGTACGATATTGAGGATCGCCTGCTGCAGCTGATCTTGGTCCATCTCCATATCGGGGATCGACGGGTCATAATCTTGAGTTAGCTCAATATTATTGGGTAGTGCCATGCTCACGAGTTTGAGCACTTTTTGAATGACTTCGTGAATATTGTGGCGGCTATGCTTGGTTGGCTTTTGTGGCCCTAATAAGCGGTCGACCAAATTACGAAGTCGGTCTGCTTGTTCAATAATCAAGTCAGTGAATTCACCGAGCTCTGGATCTTTTAGCTCACGGGACAGCAACTGCGCCGCGCCTCTTAATCCCCCTAATGGGTTTTTAATTTCGTGGGCTAAGTTACGCACTAAATACTGTGCCGCTTGCTGCTGGGCATCAAGCGACAACTGTTGATGGATACGGCGTTGTTGATCGACTTGACGGATTTCAATCAGCGCGAGGTTCTCGTCGCTCAGGTTCAGTGCTTGTTCTAGCGGAGTGAGGGTAATATCAACCGTGTGCTGCTGGCCATCTAAGGTCACTAATGGGGCGGTATTAACCGTTAAGCCTTGGTGATCGGCTAAGGCACTGGCCAATAGTTCGGAGTCGACACCCAGCACTTGATAGCTGTCGACAAAGTTGTGATCGGTCAGCTTGTGGCTGCCTAGACCGAGCAGCTGCTCTGCGGCGCCATTGGCATAGCGCAGCATCAGTTCGTCGTTGATGACGATAACTGCTGTCACAAGGTGATTGAGCAAGTCATCAAATTTCATTTGTCACTCCCAGAAAGCGATTGCACCATTATGGTGCACCAATTTGGTGCACGCTGCAAGCTATGCTCACCGGGACGGGGTAAAATTAAGAGTCTCTTAAGTTACCGAATACAAAGCAATTATTCTAATTATCCACCAAAAGGTGTCGCTCTTGGGGTTGCTTTTATCGTTGCCCGGTGAAGATAAATGGTTCTTTTCTCTGAGGATGCAAGTTGTTTGCCGCTTTGTGCCACGGCTTTGATTTCAAAGGTATGTTCACCGCGATCAATACCACTGAGAGCGAAAATAGGGCTATTTTGAGGCGCGCCTTTGACCTTGCCATCCATCATTAATACCAATACATGACCAGGCGCCAATTTGGGGCTAATGGTGGCCATAATGGTGATTTCGCCATTATTGTCGCGAATTGTCTCCTCTTCGCTAGGGCTGCTGATGTTAATTCGATAGCTAGGTTGCGCCTGCGGTTCAGGTTCTGGATTACCTTCAATGACAGGTTTAGCGGGTAAGGCGACATTATTTTGGGTGTTACTTTTGAATTCAACCGCGGTAGCGTTTTCTACAGGCTCATCGGAATAATGCACCTTGCCGTCTTTATCGACCCATTTATAGACGGTCGCCTGAGCAAGCGTGGTAAGTAGAAGTAATGCCATTATCACTGCTGTACGCATAAGCTGTCCTTTGTTGCGCGGTTGTGAACATTACTAGATTAGCCGTTTTTGGATTAAAAATCATGGTAAAAGCCAACAAGTTTACTGACTTAACTGCTTAAGCGCTGCAATACATCAGCACGATGGATGAGTTGAATCAACACGCTAACATAAATGACGCCGTAGTTAGCTGCTGTTGATGACAATGGATAGGTCAATATATACCCTTGATCTATATCTCATTCCCCTAGGTTATAGCAATTGTGTTGCTTAAAATTTACACAGCTTTTAGCTGCTCAGTTTATTCGGCACGTGAAGGCTAACTAAGTGAATGTTTCAGCATAACTAATTGGTATTTGTCGACTAATTATTCTAATCGTACCTAAATATTTACGCATTTTTCCCGGCCAGACCATTAGATTCATCTGCCCACTAAGTTACTGATATTTTGTTTGACTGCTGCATTAACTCGCGCTTAATTAAATGCGAGCAAAGTGAATAATTAGTTACTTATTTTGCTTGTTAGACATGTAAATACACGGCTCCTGTTGACGTGTTAAGTTGTCGCGTTTTCACAGCGAGCTTCACACAATGTGAAGGTACACAATGAAAACAATAAATAAACAAACACTCCCTCTGGCAGCAGCTTTTACCCTGAGTCTAGTTGCCGCCGCCGTTAATGCTCAAACCCAGAGCATGGCCGAACCCGCCGTTGTCGATAACCAAGCGCAACGATTTATCGTACAGCTCACTGACCGCAGTGTCTTGAGTTTGCAGCAAGGGAAATCATCCGCTGCGGTAGTGACTCAAGCTAAGGTTGATTTGATGCAGCGCACTGCAGCAACGGTCAGCGCCGATGTGGTGCTGTCATTACCGCAAATCAATGCGATGGCGGTGATGCTGGACTCTGAGCAGTACCAGGCTTTGTCAGCTGATCCTAATGTCGCTTTGGTTGAGGTCGATCCCAAGCGTTACCTGATGGCTGAGTCATCTCCCTATGGTATCAGCATGGTGCAGGCTAACTTAGTGTCAGATAGTCAGACGGCTAATCGTAAAGTCTGTATCACCGATACCGGTTATGACTTAGGCCATGTAGACCTGCCTAATGCGGGGGTAACTGGTGACGATGGTTATGGCAGTAACAATACCGGTAATTGGTATAACGATGGCAATGGTCATGGTACCCATGTTGCCGGCACAATTGCTGCGATAGGGGGCAATAATCAAGGTGTGGTCGGTGTTAATCCATCAGGGTTAATTGGCCTGCATATTGTTAAAGTCTTCAATGATAGTGGTAACTGGGCATATGGCTCGGACATGGTTGCCGCAGTGAATCAATGTGTTGCTGCTGGGGCCGATGTGATCAGTATGAGCCTAGGTGGTGGCGCGGCTTCTTCTGCCGAGCGCCAAGCGTTTGCCAATGCTGCTAGCCAAGGCGTGCTAAGCATTGCTGCAGCCGGTAATGATGGTAACAGTACCCTGTCTTATCCCGCTTCTTATGATGAGGTGATGTCGGTCGCTGCGGTGGATAGTACAGGCACTAAGGCATCTTTTTCGCAATACAACTCGCAAGTAGAAATTGCTGCGCCCGGTGTTAATGTGAACTCGACTTGGAATGATGGTGGCTACAAATCTATTAGCGGTACGTCAATGGCTACGCCACATGTGGCTGGTGTAGCAGCACTGGTTTGGAGTCATTTTCCGAGTTGTAGTCCAGCAGAAATTCGTAATGCGTTAAATGCTACCGCCGAGGACAAAGGCAGTGCAGGGCGTGATACTTCATATGGCTACGGTATCGTTAAAGCTAAGGCCGCTTACGACTATCTGCAAAACAGCAGTTGTGGCGGTGGGGGCGGACTCGACCAGCCTCCTGTTGCCAATTTTAACGTGGCGGTTAATGGCAGTACGGTCAGCTTTAGTAATGCTTCAAGCGATGACAAAGGCATCAGTAGCTATTACTGGGACTTTGGTGACCAGACTAGCTCGACTCAGGCTAGCCCTGTGCACACCTACAGCAGCAATGGTGATTTCACCGTACAGCTGACAGTCACCGATACGGCTAACCAAACCAATACTAAGTCAGCTACGGTCTCTATTGGCAGCGGTGGTGGTGAAGGTTGTGATGGCATTGGTGCTTGGGATGCTGGCACCTCATATGCGATTGGTGATTTAGTGGCTTATAGCAGCAGTAAATATGAAGCGACTTGGTGGTCAACGGGAGCCCGTCCGGATGTGTATTCGAATGTGTGGGCTAATCGCGGCGAGTGCAGTGGTGGTGGCAACCCAAATCAGCCTCCAGTGGCAAACTTTAGTGCTTCAGCATCTGGATTGACCGTTAGCTTTACGAGTCAGGCTACTGATGACAGCGCTGTCGCGAGTCACGCTTGGCAGTTTGGTGATGGTGGTGTGTCAAACCAAACTAACCCGGTGCACACTTTTGGTGCAAGCGGCAGCTATCAGGTGAGTTTAACCGTTGAAGACGCTGAGGGACTGAGTCACACCCAAGTGCAAACCATTGCGGTAGCCGATGGAGTGCAAGGTTGTAGTGGTCTAACAACCTGGTCTGCTGGCGCCATTTACAATACGGGCGACCAGGTTGCACATAATGGGGTTAAGTACACGGCAAATTGGTGGACGCAGAATCAAAATCCTGCAGATAACTCTGGCCAATGGGCGGTGTGGACCAATAACGGTAGCTGTAATTAGGCTGCGTGGTTAAGTTAATTCCACAGTAAATACTTCGCTTCTTAGCGTAGAAGCAAGCCCAAGCTAACGTCGCTAGCTTGGGCTTTTTTAGGTCCGAATAGGCAGGGGCTTGCTGCTAAATGTTTGTTTTAATACCACGCTAGATTCTATGCTGGCGATGCATTTAAGCTCGCCTAAGCGTTGCTTAACGAAGCATTCGTAGTCAGCTAAGTCTTTGGCGATGATCTTAATTAAGTAGTCATGGGCGCCGCTAATGACTGAGCATTCTAGTACTTGGGCTAAATCTGTGACTGCTTGCTCAAATTGATTGGCATATTGCGCTGAGTTCTCTTTCAGCCTGACAAAGGCATACACAGTGACATTCAAGTCTAGGGCTTGGGGGTCTAGGTCTGCACTGTAACCTTTGATAACACCGTTTTGTTCCATTTTACGTATGCGTCGTAGGCAGGGAGTGTCTGACATATTGAGCCTTGCGGCCAGTTCAGAGATGGCAATACGCCCCTGTTTCTGCAAGATTGCCAGAATGCTCAAATCTTTGCTGTCGCATCTATGTGTCATGGTTAAGCCGGTTTTCGTTAATTTGTGGTTAATTTATATCGATATTCACCAAAGTTGAACTAATTTGTGACTAATATTGGTGAAAGGCAACTTGGCTAAGCTGTTAGGCTGGTAAGTCAAAATAAGAATGAGAACTATAACCCCAACCAGGGAGTGACCTGTGAGCCCAGATTTACAAGCATTTGATAAGTGGATCCGCGAAGATTTTGTCGAAATTAATTCCCATCTAGAGCAGCTATATTTACAACAATCAGACCCCGCCAATGTGGCTGGTATTGGCGATGCCGATAAGCAGCTATTAGAGTATCAAGGGCGGGAGCTGATTAAGTGCTTATTAGCAGAAGGCAACACTGATGAGGGTTTTGATAGCGCTTTTGATCTGTTAGGCAATGTGGGTTTGTACATGGCGGCATGTCGTCGCCATGAAATCACTGAGCCCAGCCGCGAACGCACGTCGCCACTTGTTGAAGCCTCGGCCTTGGCGATGCATATTGGCGCGTCAATCGGGGTAACGCCTAGGTTTGCAACTGCGCATTTGACCACCCATAACCGTGCGGTTAATGGTGTCTATAAACGCTTTACCGATTTAGCAGCGGAGAAGTTGTTTGTCGATTACAACACTAAAGGCATTTTGGCCTATAAACGTGCCGCCGATGCGCTACTAAAGATTCAATCTTTAGGGGTGTCGCATCCAATTACGGCAGACTTACTGAGTGTGGCGGAAACGGCACTGGAAGATGTGTTGTCGTCTAACCAAACCTTGTTTGAACAGCTCGATACCGATATGTTCTTCTATTGCGTACGACCATATTACAAGCCGTACCGTGTCGGCAGCCAAGTTTATCGTGGTGCCAATGCGGGCGATTTTGCTGGGATAAATGTTATCGATCTGCAATTGGGGTTATGTTTTGCTAATGAGCCGGCTTATTCACAAATGCTGGTGGATAAATTCTTGTATATGATGCCGGAAGATCAGCGTATTTTACGTGACTGCATGCGCCGCGGCAGTATTATGGATGACTTTTTGCAGGCCACTGGCGAGCAAAATAGCGCTTGGTATCAGCAAAATTTACGCCGCTTTCTCGCGGTATGCGAACGCCATGGTGAAACGGCCATTGCCCACCATGACCAACTTGTTGAAAAATATATCGCCCAGCCCTCAAAAGCGTTGGCTGAACAGCATATGGATAAGGTGACTGCTAGCGGCCCACCACTGCCAGTGCTGCTCGATGCCTTAGAAAAGCTGCGTGATCGCCGTGCAGCCAAGCAACGAGACGATATTCGTACCCGCTATGAGGACATTAGTCGCCTCACTTCCACACTGACAGACGTGAGCTCATAATGCATCGACAAGATTTTGTTTTACCACAGGCTACCTACCTCCTTAATCACTCAGTAGGTCGGCCGCTAGTGCAAGCACAACAGGCATTTGAACAGCAATTTCTGTCACCGTGGCAAGATTCAGGCCGTGAGCCTTGGCAGGCTTGGCTAGCGATAATTGAGCAGTTCTGCAGTAATTTAGCCAAACTGCTTAATAGCGATGCTAGCCAGTTTTGCCCGCAGGTTAACTTATCGAGCGCGCTCACTAAGTTGGTGATGGCGCAGCCGCGATTGCAGCGGCCGGGTTGTAAAGTGTTGATGAGTGAAGCCGACTTCCCCAGCATGGGCTTTGTGTTGCAAAAGGCGCTGCCTGATGCCGAAATAGTGTTTATTCCTAAACCGCTAGACGTTACTGACGTCAATGTTTGGCAGCAATATGTCAATGCCTCGGTAGATCTGGTTTTCATTAGCCATGCCTATTCCAATACCGGCCAACAGGCGCCCATCGAGGAGATTGTGGCGTTAGCTAAGCAGCAAGAGGTGTTGTCGGTTGTCGACATTGCGCAGTCGGTAGGCGTGATCCCATTGGATTTGACCCGCCTAAACGCTGATTTTGTGATTGGCTCTTCAGTAAAGTGGCTGTGTGGCGGCCCTGGTGCCGGATATTTGTGGGTTAGCAAAGCCCAGCTGCAAGCATGCCAACCTAAAGATGTCGGTTGGTTTAGCCATGACAATCCCTTCGAATTTGATATTCACCAGTTTCGCTATCATAGCAGCGCACTCAAGTTTTGGGGCGGTACGCCATCTGTTGCTCCCTATGCATTTGCTGCGCACAGTATCGGCTACTTTGCTGATTTAGGCGCCCATGTGGTACGCGAGCATAATCAGGCTTTGATTAGCTTGGCGATGCAGCAGCTAGATGGCTTGTGTGTCTCTCCAATTAAAGAGTCACAGCGAAGTGGCACATTGATTGTTGATTTGAAACACCAAAATCAGCAAGTGTTAGCGGCGCTAACGGCGGCCGATATCAGCGTGGATTGCCGTGAAGCCGGGTTAAGGATCTCACCGCATATATACAATACCGCCGATGACATGGCGCATTTAGTCGATGTGATCACCAGCGTGAGATAGCTATCTTAGCTAGCAACAACTTAAGGTTATGATGCGTCGCCACAGCTTGCTGGAACTTGAGCGTCGCTTTGGTGCACCGCGATGATTTCGATCACGGCGTCATAATCAGCGGCAAATCCATCTTGGTACGCGGGATGGCTTTGGCGATCGATTTGATGAATGCTCACCTCGACATATAACGGTTGGTAAGGTGCACCACGCTGCTCAGCAAGTAGCAGGCTTTGCTGCTTGAGGGTGTCACTCACAGGTGTGGCGCGCACCCACCAAGATTGTTGGTTGTTGCAGGGGCTAAAAGCGCTGACCTCATGGCCCCAGTAGTAGCGTCCTGCTACCCGCGTTGCTGCCGGGGCACTTTGCTCAGTCTCTGCCATGTGAGGCTGCCTAGTGTCGCTAGGTGGCAAGCTGCTACACGCGCTGAGCAAGTACCAAGTAATGACCATCAACAACCACTGTACTTTAGGCATATTGCTGTGCTCCTTGAATGTTATGGGGTGATTATCGAATAAACAGGTACATCACAGCGGCACCAATAAAGGCGCCAATAACGGCTGCGATAATGAGTAATCCGGGTTGTTGATACACAGAAACCGTGGTTAATTGGTGTTGCTCCGGGTGCGGGACTTGGCGTAGTACTTGTTGTTCTACCTCAAATACCGCACATAGACCCAGTAAGGTTTCATTTGATGCGGCGCCCTCTTTTTCAATGCGCTGAATGGTGCGAATGCTAATATTACAAGCATCAGCGAGGTGCTGCTGTGTCCAGCCCCGTTGTTGGCGTAATTGTTTGACGCTGGCGGCGTTAATATCCATATTGGCCTCGTTATTACCCGAATACCACTGCTGCAATGACACCGGCGATAGCGCCGAACACCATGCCACCAATGAAAAATAGACCCAATTTTTTTAGTGCATCTTTGGTGCTGCCGGGAGAGTAAGCTTTCGTTTCGCGGTGTAAGCAACGTCCATTCTTATACAGTGAGCAGTTGATCTCGCCACGTAAAATACTGGTGACATGATATTCGACACGGTAGCGATCGCTGCCAATTTCAAATTGATGGCGACTCACAGTGCGGTAGTTACGAGTGGATGACACTAACTCATCATTGAGATAAACGGTTTCTTTACCCGAATAACCCGAGCCGTGGACGGCGAAGTGGCGATCTTCATCATTAAAATAAAACCAGTAACCATTAGCTAAGGTGACTTTGTCCGTTTGCGTGTCCATAGGGTGAGTGGATACTAAATTGTCCATGTGTTGCTCCCGATGTTGCCAGTTGATTAGGTTGAACGCAAGTTAACCACTTTGGGGAGCAGTAATCGCCGACAAGTTTATGACAGGCAGGCAAATGTCATATGACAGGGGATATGACAGTTATGGTAATTGATTGAATTTTAGCAATAAAAAGCCGCCTAAGCGGCGGCTTTTAAAGGGTAGTAATTGACAGATTACAAGCTGTAATACATGTCAAATTCTACTGGGTGAGTCGTGTTATTTACACGCTCAACATCTTCAGACTTAAGCTTGATGTATGAATCAATGAAGTCATCGTTAAATACGCCGCCCTTAGTTAGGAACTCACGGTCAGCATCTAGACACTCAAGTGCATTTTCTAGTGAAGTCGCAACTGTTGGGATTTCAGCAGCTTCTTCAGCTGGAAGATCATAAAGATCTTTATCCATTGCTTCACCTGGGTGGATCTTGTTCTGAATACCGTCAAGGCCAGCCATTAGCATGGCAGAGAATGCCAAGTATGGGTTAGCCATTGGGTCACCAAAACGTAGCTCAATACGACGTGCTTTTGCACTTGGTACTACTGGGATACGGATTGAAGCACTACGGTTACGTGCAGAGTAAGCTAGCATTACAGGCGCTTCAAAGTGTGGAATTAGACGCTTGTAAGAGTTAGTAGCTGGGTTAGAGAAAGCATTGATTGCACGAGCATGCTTAATCACACCACCGATGTAGTAAAGTGCCGTTTCAGATAGACCACCATACTTATCACCCGCAAACAGGTTAACACCGTCTTTAGCGAGTGATTGGTGAACGTGCATACCACTACCGTTATCACCAACAACAGGCTTAGGCATGAAGGTCGCTGTTTTGCCGTATGCGTGTGCAACGTTGTGAATTACATACTTAAGTACTTGTACTTCATCCGCTTTCAAAGTTAGCGTGTTGAAGCGAGTTGCGATTTCGTTTTGACCCGCAGTCGCCACTTCGTGGTGATGCGCTTCAACAACTTGACCCATCTCTTCAAGTACAAGACACATTGCACTACGCAGATCTTGTGAAGAATCAACTGGTGCTACTGGGAAGTAACCGCCTTTAACGCCTGGACGGTGACCTGTGTTGCCATCTTCGTAGCTAGTGCCTGAGTTCCATGCTGCTTCTTCAGCATCAACTTTGTAGAAACAGCCAGACATGTCTGCGCCGTACTTAACGTCGTCAAATAGGAAGAATTCTGGCTCTGGACCAATTAATACAGTGTCAGCAATACCTGTTGAACGCATGTACTCTTCCGCTTTCTTAGCGATTGAGCGTGGGTCACGGTTATAACCAGTCATAGTACCTGGTTCTAGAATGTCACAACGGATGTTAGCCGTAGTTTCAGCTGTAAAAGGATCTAATACGAAGCTGCTTGGGTCTGGCATTAGTACCATGTCTGATTCGTTAATGCCTTTCCATCCTGAGATAGAAGAACCATCAAACATTTTGCCGTCTTCAAAGAAGTCTGCATCAACTTGGTGAGTTGGGATAGATACGTGCTGCTCTTTACCGCGAGTATCGGTAAAGCGTAGATCAACAAACTTAACTTCTAATTCTTTGAGTTGTTGTAAAACTGATTCAGCTGACATTCTTAAGTCTCCGAGTAGGGTAAAGGCTAAGCCCTTTATCTTTATCTATAATTAAATATTGCGCTCACCGCGATTCTGGACTTTATAAAGCTAGAGTTGTGCCAAAATTTTAAGTGTATGTTTTTAAAGGTGTATGGTGTTTTGAAGGGATATGAAAAACGCTGTTTCGCACCAATATGGTGCGATGGGTGCACGTTATTGGTGCGATCCCCATGCTGGTGCAGTGATGACTCAATAGCGGTATTCATAGCTGACTAAAAAATAATCCTGTGCGAGAGAGCCCAGCTAGAGTAGAATGGCACGTTTTTTATTGCAACAGCTATGCTTAACGCTGTTACAAATCCCCCTATATTTGATGGTAAGAGGTCTATCCGTGTTAGAGAATTTACGTAACATCGCCATTATTGCACACGTTGACCATGGTAAAACTACCTTGGTTGATAAGTTGCTGGCACAGTCTGGAACCCTTGAAACTCGAGGTGAGGCCGCTGAGCGGGTGATGGATTCCAACGATCTAGAAAAGGAACGTGGGATCACGATTCTGGCAAAGAACACTGCCATCAAGTGGAATGATTACCGCATTAATATCGTTGATACCCCTGGTCACGCCGATTTCGGTGGTGAAGTAGAGCGCGTACTGTCTATGGTAGACAGCGTATTGCTACTGGTTGATGCGGTTGACGGCCCAATGCCACAAACTCGCTTCGTAACTAAGAAAGCGTTCGCCCAAGGCCTAAAGCCAATTGTTGTTATCAACAAAATTGACCGTCCAGGCGCTCGCCCTGATTGGGTTATCGACCAAGTATTCGATCTGTTCGATAACTTAGGCGCGACTGATGAGCAGTTGGACTTCCCAATTGTTTATGCTTCAGCACTAAATGGTTTTGCAACGCTAGATCCAGATGATGCTGGCGAAGACATGACGCCACTATTTGAAACGATTGTTGAGAAAGTATCTTCTCCTGATGCTGATGCAGAAGGTGACTTCCAGATGCAGATTTCTCAGCTAGATTACAACTCATACGTGGGTGTTATCGGTGTAGGTCGTATCAAGCGTGGTAGTGTTAAAACTAACCAGCAAGTGACTATCGTAGATGCTGAAGGTAAAACCCGTAACGGTAAAATGGGCCAAGTATTAGGTTACATGGGTCTAGACCGTCACGAAGTTAGCGAAGCTAACGCAGGTGATATCGTCGCAATTACTGGTCTTGGTAGCCTACAAATCTCAGACACTGTGTGTGCAACAACTACTGTTGAAGCATTACCACCATTGTCTGTTGATGAGCCAACTCTGACCATGACTTTCCAAGTCAACACGTCGCCATTTGCGGGTAAAGAAGGTAAGTACGTGACTTCACGTAATATCCTTGAGCGCCTAGAGCAGGAGCTAGTGCACAACGTAGCACTGCGTGTTGAAGAAACTGATAGCCCAGACCGTTTCCGTGTTTCAGGTCGTGGTGAGCTTCACCTTTCAATTTTGATTGAAAACATGCGTCGTGAAGGCTACGAGCTAGCAGTATCACGTCCAGAAGTTATCGTAAAAGAGATTGATGGCGAGCAATGTGAGCCATATGAAACCCTAACTGTTGATGTTGAAGAAGAGCATCAAGGTACCGTAATTGAAAAATTAGGTATGCGTAAGGGTGACATGAAAGACATGCAGCTTGATGGTAAAGGTCGTGTACGTATCGACTTTATCATTCCAAGCCGTGGCTTGATTGGTTTCCAAACTGAATTTATGACCGCCACTTCAGGTACTGGTCTTATCTACCATTCATTCGACCATTATGGTCCAGTGAAAGGCGGCGATATTGGTCAACGTCAAAACGGCGTGTTGATCTCTAACGCAACAGGTAAAGCACTGACCTTCGCACTATTTGGTCTACAAGATCGTGGTCGTCTGATGATTGGTCACGCTGCAGAAGTTTATGAAGGCCAAGTCATTGGTATTCATGCTCGTGCAAACGATCTAACTGTTAACTGCTTGAAAGGTAAGCAGCTAACTAACATGCGTGCATCAGGTACTGATGAAGCGCAAGTACTAACTCCACATATCCAAATGACCCTTGAGCAAGCGCTTGAGTTTATTGATGATGATGAGTTAGTAGAAGTAACGCCAGAGAACATTCGTGTTCGTAAGCGTCACCTAACTGAAAATGATCGTAAGCGTGCTAGTCGCGCTGCAAAAGACGCATAATCTGCCTTGCACCTAGTTGGTGCAACCGCATTTAGCATCACGAAAGCCCCGAATACCTAAGTATTCGGGGCTTTTTATTGTCGCAAAATAGTCCGTCCATGGCCGCTTTACGATTTCACTCCTGAAACTGAAACTTCTAGTTGCATCAGCACCGGGTTCGATTACTTCTTCGATTGCGCTGTTCCATGAACGAGAGGGGGGTAATATAGATATTTTGGCGACCTTATCCAAGGGTCACGCTTGGGTGTTTGTCGCTGGAGTGTTCATGAAAAATATCATCAAGATAGCCGAGCAGTTGTTCGCTACTCAATTCACTGGGAATTATCACATCATATACACGGCGGCGCATGCCCGTGCCCGATTCGATAAAAAGTAGCCACTCATCTTGTTGTCGGTGTACTGACATCAAGGTGCCAAAAACGTTGAATTTGTGCATGCTGCGGCCTTGCTGCTGAAATCGTTGGGTTAAACTTGAGTGTATCAGAGTTTAGCATCTGGTAGGTTTTACCAAAAAAGCCAGCCGTTATAGATGAGATAAACGGCTGGCAAACAAGCGCATGGAGTGGGAGCTCATTTCGATGAGTGTTATGCGCTTATGCAGGACTAGCGGGCATGACGGACGCCCGTCTTGTTTTTCATTGGGTCACCGTCATATCCCAGTGCTTGCCAGTCAAGGCGGCCCCCTTTGGCGTTATGACAATCTTTACACTGCAGTGCGGCTGATTTGGGCGATACCATATGGTTAATTGGCCACCACATTTCGGTCGCGGCAAAGCCGTATTCTCCGCTAAAGCTGATGCCTTTTTCCACCATAGTGGCATTTTGTTGCATGCCCAGTTCAGCGGCTTTAGCCCAGTCGAATGTTTTCCAGTATCCGCCTTTGCCAAACACTTTAGGGGTGATAAATATGTTGTGCTTTTTGTCGAAAATCTGCTTACCCGTATGAACTTTAAAGGGGGCAATTTTGGCTTGCGGATCGCTAATGCTGCCCAGAGGGTAGGTGAGCTTAGTGGTGACTTTAGCATCCATTTTATCCCCAGGCATATAAGCATCAGCTTTGCCGTTATACCATGCATATTCGGGTGTTACCGACTTAGCCCACACAAAATCGCCTTTCTTCTTCATGTAGCTATGCTTGCCATATTGATCGACTGTTTGTGGTCTATCACTACCGGCTGTTGACCAATCCCAGCTCATTTTAGTGGGTTCATTTTTGGCAAACACCGGAATGTGGCAGGTTTGGCAGGCAATGGCTTGGCTGTGCTGGTTAAGCTTTGCTTTTTTATGGGGCTCAGCTTCATGGCAGTTACTGCATCCGATAGGGTTATCACCGCCGGGTGAGACGCCCATCGCATTGCCTGTGATTTGATGGTCTTGGGTGACGTGACAATCTTGGCATTGAAAGTCGTTGCCATCGGTGTCCATGTGAACATCGGTGGCTTTGTCAGGGTATGACATGGAGGAGTCTAAATCGCCATGTTTGACCCCATCACCGCCACCACCAAAGAAGTGGCAACTACCGCAGTTGTCCCTAACTGGGCGGCCGACATTCTGAGCCACGCGAGTCAGATTGGCCTTAGCGGCCACTTCGCCAGCGCCGGCAGGATCTTTAACGTAGGTGCCCGTGGTGTCGTGGCAAATAAGGCAATCTACTTTGGTCATATCGTTAAAGTCGAAGTTGTTATCCTTCCAGCCATAACCGGCATGGCAGCTGGTACAGCGGGGTTCGTTACTCGACACTGCCACACAAAAGTTGTTAATGGTGTTCTTTTTACCTCTTTTTACGGTTCGGTCAGGGAGTTGTTGTTCTAGCTCCCAAGTCCAATGGGAAGACTTCATAAAAGCAGTGGCATGTTCTTCGTGGCATTCGATACATTGGCTAGTGACTTCGCTGCCACTAGCAAACGGCCCACTGAGGATCTCGCTATGATCTTGACCTGCCCAGCTTGAGCTGCTTATTAACAGGCCCAACAATAGGGGGAAAATTGGGGTTTTCATCTGATTGCTCCTTGCCCCCTTGCTGTTAACAAGGGGGCCTATCAAGACTAGAAATTAACGGTCAACGAAGCGTTGATATCAAAGGCGGTGTCGACTACCGGCAACATCGAGTAGGCACTGCCAGCTAAGATGTCATCAATACTCTGCGGTGCACCAACCGGGGTGCCGCTGCCGGTGTATTCGTAATCGTAATAAAGCCCGGCCAGCTTAATGAACATGCGTGGATTAACATCAAATATGTAATAGGCTTCCCCCACATGTCCACGAGTCGCAAGCTTGCTGCCAATGGGATCGTCTTGGGCTTGGGTAAAGGGGGTCCAATACTTAGAGCCGTAGTTGTATTCGATACCAAACTTACCTAGCGGTGCCGGGATCTGTACCCCGACATAGACGCCGTAACCATCTTTGGTGTCTTTGTCATCGCTATGGGCTGGCATCATGATAATTTCTGAACCGTCGGCATTCAGCTGTGCTTCAAATACCGCATCACTGAGCATGCCGCCAAACATGCCGGCGTTGCCATTGCTTTCACTGCGAGTCCAGCCACCAGAGATAAACCACTTGATATCATTGGCTTCCTCACGGGCAAAACCGATGCCCCCTAAGTACAT
This sequence comes from Shewanella sp. Scap07, assembly GCF_013394145.1. NCBI lineage: Bacteria > Pseudomonadati > Pseudomonadota > Gammaproteobacteria > Alteromonadales > Shewanellaceae > Shewanella > Shewanella sp. Scap07. The sequence continues at coordinate 4,704,502 of NZ_CP041329.1, read as the reverse complement.
ATCGCCGATAACTCCACTGGGCTGCACCCGGGTTTCAAAGTTGAAGTTGCTGAACTTCTGCATGTCTTGATACATGGTGGGGGCAAAAATACCCGCCAGTTGAGTGGGAAATGCCATGGTGCCTTTGAAACCATCATTGATATCTTTCGCGCCAAATAACGTGAACTGCAGGAAGTTGGTGCCGTCATTGATAGCGTCAATGTTGAAGCCGCCTAGGTGGGTATCTTTAGTGACAATATCACCAAACATTTCACCATTGCCCCATTGGGATTCAAACCCTTGGCCATAGCAAAAACGCACCACTTGACCATCAATACCGGTGATTTCACCGAGGTTATAACCTAAGGTTGCACCATCAAAGTTAAAGTTCACTAGATGACCTGAAGGGGTGCCACCCCGTTTCTCGTTTTCGCGATAATGGGTCGGTGGGCCATAGGTTGATGGGCGACGACCAATAGACAAATAGGTGTTGGATCCACCAATGTTTTTCCAGTCAAAGTAAGCGCGCTCTACCCGCAGCCAGTCGCCGCTGGTGTTACCACTGCTGGTGCCATCCATGGTAAAAGAGCGCCAAGAGTCAAACACCTGGACGCCGGTGGAATCCCCCCAGTTTTTATACATAGAGAGTCGACCGGCAAAATTAACGTTGTCCCACACCTTTGCCTTAATATTGAGTCTAAGCCGAGTGGTATAGAAAATATCGTTATCTATATCTTGGGTACTTTTAGGCGCGAGCACATAGGGCATCACTCCCTGCAGTTGTCCCTGCTGAAATGCGGCTGCCAGTGCAGGATTTGCCGCGAGCATTTTACCTAAGGGAGAGTCACTGTCGGTTGGTGAACCGAATGCGCCGCTCATGGCTTTGCCACCAAAGTCATTGAAGTTCACTTTGATGGCGGGATTCCAAGTCACATTTTGGTAGTGCAGTGAGTGGGCTTTCACGCGAAAGTCACCAGTGAGGCTAATACGATCAAGTGCCGTGTGACGCTCATTGTTATCGACACGATCGTTCAAATCATCTAGCTCTTCTGTAATATCTGCCAGCTGTTGTTTAAGTTGGTTTATTTTTTGAGTGTCACTGTCATTTGCCCATGCGGTGCCTGACAGGGCAAGCGCATTAGCAACCAGTATTGAAAGTAAGGTACGCATAAGGAATCTCCCTATGGCAGCACGAATCGAGTCCGTTTTCCGTGTTACCAAGCTGTCCGTTTTTCATGGTTTGAGGCAATTTTTGGCAAGCCGTTGCCCTAGGGATATCCCTATAAATTGCTCAAATTAGGTTAAGTTTTTGCTAGTCGGTTTGAGCGTTAGCCGCAGGTTTGCGGTTGATCAGAATCGGCTGCATGGTCATACAGAAACTGCTGGATATCGAGCTTGTCTTTGTCAGAGAGCTGCTGAAACACTTCTGGGTTTCCTTTGTGTTTGTTGCGTTTGAAATAACGATCCCACTGCGACATTGTTTTTGTCATGGGTGTCATTTCACCGCCGACATCACCTTGGCTGTGGCAAACCTTGCAAGTTTTCTTATACAGGTGTTTGCCCTTTTTGGGATTACCGCCATCCACGGCATACGCCGAGGTTGCTAAGGCTAACCCGACAACCAAGCAGCCCATCATGTTCATCATCATTTTCATCTTTTAGTCCTTACCCATCTTGGTAGATGGTGTTCTTAGTGTTGATGAGAAGGTACTCATCTTGTAAATAAATTTATCAAATGTAGGTAGATGTAAATTTGATGTTGATCACTAATATCGTAAAAATCTAATTGATAAAAATATTGTTGAAAAAAATCTAATGAATATTCTATAGGTAATTGTGTTTAAAGGTTTTTGGTCTTTATTTTGGCAGAGGTTTGATGATTTTTAGCCTCGTAAAGGCTGTGATTAGGATCACGTTTGATTTTTTTAGCTATTACTTAAGTGATATTTTTTAGTTGACGCTACTTACTAAGGTGCTCTTTCATAGTGGAGTGATTGCAGGGAGGGCTTTGGTCACGGCAGAGTTATTCAGACTTGCGGTTGAATCGTCGGCAAAGGATTGCAATGATGGCTGGGCTTAAGATAAACAGCGCGGTTTTAGTGCACCACACCGTGATGATTTGATCGTAGTTGCTACCGGCTGGGCCATATTGTACTGGGAAATAGTAGATGACAGTCCAAACCAAAGGGGTAATGACGAGCAGTTGTAATCTAATGCGCTTGAGTAGCACTGAGCCTTTGAGTTGGTCGAGCAAGCGAATGAGAATAACGCTGCTGACAAGTAGCGACAGCATTGCAACAATGGCAATAGCGAATGCGATTATCATACCCACAGCAGCTTTCCTTTCAATGAATTATTTTCACCACTACACGCTAGCAATTATCAATTAATTCAAACTTAATCAAATGCTTAAATCGCTCAGATCCTGGCATTATTAACTAATAATAATGCCAGATGCACCCTCGCGAGATTAATGCCCTATAGCGTTGAGGTGTTGGATTAAGTACATACGGATATCATCCGGTGTTTGGCTGACCCAGAAGCCGTTTAGGTAAGCCAGCAAAGGGATAGCAAACAATAAGGTAAGCAAGGTAATTGCCAAGCCCGTTGCTGACATCTGCCAACCATTGCGGGTGCTAAAGGTCAGAGACGCTTTTTTCGGACAAGCATTGATACAGCGCATACACGCTTGGCATTCATCTGAGCGAATGTTGATTTGCTGATGTACCTTAATATTAGCGGGGCAGGCGCGGCTACATTTGTCGCATTTCATGCCTTTACTATCAATTAAGCAATGCTCTGTGTGGCGCCGTATCTTTAACGGACTAAGGAAGCTTAATATACCCAGTAGTGCACCATAGGGGCAGATGTAGCGGCAAAAACCTTGGCGTCGCCATGCGGCTAATGCCAGTATGACTGCGAAACACAGTAAGGTGATTAGCCCAGGAGTAATAAAGAACAGCGCCATTTTTAAGTCGGCAATTTTGTGGTAATTGCCGTTTAAATAGCTTGGTATGGCCTGAGATGGCATGCCAGCAATGATGATGTACAGTAAGGCCAGCAACAGCAAATACTTGAGCATTCTCAATGGCCAATCCAGCCAAGCTGGTGGTAGCAGTTCGCGATTTATAAAGCGTTTTCTGAGCTTGTAGAGGTATTCGCCGGCTAAGCCTAATGGACAAGCCCAGCCGCAAAAAGCACGCTTGCAAAGCAGCCCAGTGAGCATTACCACTGCCAGCATGACAGCTGCTGCGGGGTGAGTTTGGTCCCAATAGCCCAAAGTGATTATCGCTTTTAGCTCAATCCCTCCGGCGATAGGTAAGAAGGCATCGCCAACGTCCGGTCGCATTAACCATGGGGTTTGGCCCATTTTCAACATGATGGCATTGCAGGTAAATTGCACCGCAACCAATAGCATCGAAACCGCTAAAGTGTGATGGATAAGTTCCCGTATGGTGTTGGCTTTAATCTCAGGACTAAACAAGTTTGGCGCTAGCCGTTTAGCAAGCCCTAGCCCGACAGCTGCCAATGCCGTTGCCAGCAGCATGGGCCAATAGAGTGTGGCAATCATCCCTGCGCCCAGTAGTGATAGACTCGTCAAAGCGCCCCAACGTTTACCACTATAAAACATCAGACTGGTCGCATAGAGTAGCGCCAAGGCTAAGGTAAAGGATTCAATAAAACTCATAATGACTTCAAATTAGTTGCGGTGAGTAACGAGTGTGAGTGGTCGTTATTAATTTGGTTCGTAATGTAGCCAAAGAAGTGTGAGAGGTGTCTAAATTGTGAGGCTATTTTATCTAGATTGGTGTGCTAGCTCACAAGGGGCTAACAATCGCGTTGCGCTTGGATAAGCTTGATTGCTAGTGAATACAGGGGCAGTGTCAGATGTGGGCAGGTTTAGCCTAGACGAAACCTACCTGCCAGCTCGGTGAGCTGACAGGCAGAGTCGTTGGGCTAGTTGCCTTCGATAGAGGCGATAAACTTGTTGGACTCTTCAATTGATTTGTTCATCTCTTTAATGAGCCCGGAGATATCAGTTTGCAGGCTGGCAAACTCCCCTTTAATAGCCCCAATCGCTTGGGCATTGAGGTTATGCTTAAGGTAAAGCATGTTATCTTTCATCGCCACAAGCACTGGATCCATTTTGCTTTCTGCGCGTTTCATGGTTCTTACCAGTTGCTCATAAGAGCGCTGAGTTTCTCTGAGCTTAGTTTCACTGTTGCGTCGCAAGCTGGCCTTGCTGATTTCATTGATTTCAGACTGCCACTCATCAAATAGCGCTTCGGCCACATCTTCTACTTTACTGATGCGACTACTGACATCGTCTGCTGCTTCTTGCGATGACTCATATTCATCTTTGGCCTTGTTGTAGGCTTTTTCTAAGTCACCGCCGTCGTGGTTAAGCAGTGCCTGCATCTCTTCTAACGCAGAGCTAAACTGCTCTTGCGCTTCTTCTTGAGACTCTTTGGCATCGGTCACGCGATCGACCATGATGTCACGCTTATGGTAGCCAACTTTTTCCATGGCACCGTAATAAGCGCTTTGGCAACCACTGAGAAGTAAACTTGCCCCTAATAGCGCAATGGAAATACCTTTTTTCATCCTGAAACCACCTTTGTTTTTTGACTCATCAAACTGAGACTCTGTTCGCCCTGTGCTGTTTGGCTGACTTTTACTATTGAGTATTAGCCTCGATATCGCGCCGCATCAATGATGCACCAAATGTGCAGTGGCACAGCAACGATTAAGAATAGCCCAAGGGTGAAGCTGGCAATACCGTATGCCGCATAGGTGAACAAACAAAATAGAATCGCTGACATGATGCGGCCCTGCACAAGCTGACCCAGTCCAACGATAAAAAAGCTAGCAATTGCGGCAATAACATTGCCTGCAGATCCTTGTTGAGACATCAATTTCTTCCTTACACTTGTAAATCTGAGGTTATAAGCTTTATTGTACGAAGATACAGGTTTTATACCAATCAGTATAAGATTTTGTGCTACTCAGCGTATTTTTGAGTCACTGATTCAAAGACAACACATAGCATAATGCCTGTTGCTTATGATTTTATTCAAGCGATAAGCACTAAGTCAAAAATACGCCTACAAAGGCGAGTGTCAGTGACGCTGATGCGGCGTTAACGAATTAATGCGTAGAATGACTATGCATCGCATTCGTTGCCTAGACTTAGAACCACTATGCTCTCGCTGAGCGAACAAACCTTTATACTGATTGGTATGATACCAATCCCTAACGCCAATGAATAATGAGATAGCTGTGATTAATAAAATTAAAAGCTCAGTCTTTTATACCATCCTACTGAGTATTTGGCATTTTGCATTACACTTGCGTCAGCGCTTGGCTGAAGATCAGGTTAACATTCGAGCCGGGCATCTGGCTTATGTCACCCTATTATCGTTGGTGCCCATGGTCGCAGTGACGATGTCGATGCTGTCTGCTTTTCCGGTGTTTAAAGGCATTCGTGGCCAGATAGAAACTTTTATCTATGAGAACTTTATTCCCTCAGCGGGCGATAGCGTGCAGGTGTACATTAATGAATTTGTCGCGAATGCATCTAAAGGCACTGCAGTGGGTATTGGTGCCTTGGTCGTAGTCGCTATTATGTTGATATCTAACATAGATAAAGCACTCAATGCTATTTGGCGCACCACCGAAAAACGCTCAATGGTGGTGTCATTTTCCATGTATTGGATGGTGCTAACCTTAGGGCCTGTGTTAATGGGCGCGAGCTTGGTGGCGACCTCTTATGTGGTGTCATTAAAGGTGTTTACCGGCACAGAGTTATCTGGTGTGGTACCGCTGGTGGTTGAACGGCTGCCGATGCTGTTTTCTGTGGCGACTTTTTTACTGATTTATATGGTTGTACCTAACACCAAAGTGAAGTTTTTCCACGCATTGCTGGGGGCGATTGTTGCCGCATTGCTGTTTGAGTTCGGTAAAAAAGGTTTTGCGTATTACCTAACCCAATTTCCAAGTTATGAAGCCATTTATGGCGCTTTAGCTACGATTCCAATCTTGTTTGTTTGGGTGTATTTAAGCTGGATGATCGTGCTTATTGGGGCGGTCATCACCGCGGGTATGCCTGAGTATTTAGATACTCGTCTAGTGGCTTTACGTAGCCACTTTCGCCAGCAAAGCGCGCAACAGCAGCAAAATGAGCCCAAAGAGAGTGCACCTGAGCCAGAAAGCACGCAATCTCAGCACCAAAAAGGGGGCTAAGCTTGGCAGTCCATTTACCGCTCATTAGTCAAGATTGGCTGGATGTCGGCAATGGCCATCAACTGTTTGTTGCCCAGTATGGCTCGCCACAGGGCACGCCGGTGTTATACCTACATGGTGGCCCAGGGGCTGCTTGCCAACAAGGTGATGTGGCGCTGTTTGATAGTGCGGTCACCGACATTAAGGCGGTACGGCTGTTTATGTTGGATCAGCGTGGTTGCGGCCGCTCCAAACCCTATGCCAGTACTGAACACAACCATTTGATTGCATTACTCAGCGATATTGAAAAGCTCCGTCAATGGGCCGATGTTGACCGCTGGGGGTTATGCGGCGGCTCTTTTGGAGCAACATTGGCGTTGTTATACAGTTGCTGTTATCCCAACCGAGTGAGCTGGCAGCTACTTTGGGGGCTGTTTATTCCCTCGTCGACGAGCCTTGAATGGCTCTATGGCCGTGACGGAGCTGGGCAGATTTTCTCTCAGCAATACCGGGATTTTAAAGGTGATTACTGTGGTAGTGACACCCAAACTTTGCTCAATGACTTTGTTGCGGGGCTGGCAGATCGTGATGCGAGTGTGCGCCGCGATTACCATCAACGTTGGCAACAATGGGAGCAGGTGTTAGCGCTACCTAGTGATGACTTTACTCGCGCGCCATACCAAGGTGAGGCGTTAGCAAAAATTGAAGCGCATTATGCGCAAGCCGGGTATTTTGAGGCGCAGCAAATCTTGCAGCAACGCGCTAAGGTCATTAGCGCCGAGACTTTGATCATACAAGGCGAGTTAGATTGGGTCTGCCCACCTCAGGCCGTGAGCCACTTTATTGAAAACAATGCATTGACTCAGTTAACGCTACAAATCATTAATCACGGGTATCATGCCTTAGGCGATGATAAGATGCGACAAGCGGTCATTGCCGCCTTACGGAAAATGATGAATAACAGAAAGGATATAGCAGAATGAGAAAAACCATGATGGTCACTGCACTTTGTGCAGCATTAGTTGGCTGTGCATCAACCGATGAGGCGAACACAAGCGACGCGGCGACTGTCGCACCAGAGTCAGTTACTTTGGGCGGCATGAGTAACGAGGCCGCCGCAGATGCGTTATTAGCCGCGCTTCTGAAAAAGAATTACCTTGCCAGCAAAGTGTCGCCTACTCGAGTCGGTGTGCAGTTTGATAAAAGCCAGTTTGTACTGCAACCTAGCATTAATGCCGAGGGGATTGATCGCATCTTAATGAATCGTTTTTATGCCATTCATCCTAAAATGGCCGGTAGCAAAGAGTTACTGCTGCTCATCGGTACGTTGAACCATAAGTTAAACTTCGCTAAATTCACTTTGCGCGAGAATGGCAATGTTATTCAAGTGCAAGGCGCAGCGACTTTCGTCAACACCATTGATTTAGAAGAGATCCGCCGTTTTATGTTGTGGACCGACGACGGCCTACATCAGGTGGGGTTATCTTTACCAAAGGGATCTGAAGAGCTGATTAAGCCAATTCCCATTATGAAAAACCCAGTATCAACCTAAGCGTTAAACGAGGTTGGTCGCTAACAGGTCTTGTTATTTAACAAGGCCTGTTGATTAACAATAAGGTAGTAGAGTACGTGATAGCCCTGATCCAACGAGTGAGCCAAGCCAAAGTTGATGTTGCAGGTAAAACCATAGGCGCCATAGATAAAGGCTTATTGGTGTTGCTTGGTGTTGAGCGCGACGATGATATAGAAAAAATGCAGAAACTGGCGACTAAAGTGATGAAATATCGCGTGTTTAGTGATGAAAATGGCAAGATGAACCTCAATCTTAGCCAAGCAGGGGGCAGCTTACTGGTGGTGTCGCAATTTACACTTGCCGCTGATACTGGTCGTGGTTTACGCCCAAGTTTTTCGGGGGCAGGCACTCCAGAGCAAGCAAAACAGCTGTACGATGCGTTTGTCGAATATTGTCAGCAGCAAGGGGTGAATACCCAAACGGGCGAGTTTGCAGCCGATATGCAGGTGAGCTTAACCAATGATGGTCCAGTGACTTTTAATCTTCAGGTCTAATGATTTTTAATCTTCAGATGTAAGACGGTTAATTTACAGGTGTGGCAATTATGGTGATAGCTGAGCAATCATTATTGGCTCAATTACAACAAACATGGCATCAAACGATTCCACTGAGCCAGTTTATGGCGGTAGAACCTCTGAGCTTTAATGATAATGAGTTTAAGGTGACCGCGCCTTTAGGCCCCAATATCAACCTGCATCAGACCATGTTTGCTGGCAGCATCTATACCTTGATGACCTTAACTGGATGGGGAATGGTATGGTTGCAACAGCAACGAGCTCAAGTTCGTGGAGACATAGTGTTGGCCGATGCCCATGTGCGTTATCTTGCGCCGGTAACTGCGCAGCCCATTGCGGCTGTCCGTTGCAGCCATATCGATCTAAGTTCGCTTAGTCGCGGTAAGCGGGTTAAAATCCCACTGACTGTTGAGCTGTTTTGCGCCGATAAATTGTGCGCTCAATTTGAGGCTAAATATGTCAGTTTGCCGCTAACTTGATTAACAGCAAAGGCGATACATATACTTGTATCGCCTTATTATTTTCATTCAAATTTTTACTTAGTTAGCCACGAAGTCATCCATTAAGATGACGCCCAGTGGTGTACCACCCCCGGCGGCATCCACTGCGGCAACTGAGTAGATCCCCCCAGCCATTAGACTAACGCTAAGCGGGCCAATGGCGACATCTTTACTGTCGTGTGGTGTGACGCTAACTACGTAGTCACCGGCAGCAACTGCAAGGGCACCCGAAGCGGCCATAAATGGCACATCGCTTAATGCTGGAGCGGCATCGCTAATATCGTCAGTGGCAGTCAAATAAATATCGACATTACCAGCAGAGAATGACGCATGGGCAATATTGAGTTTTGCTGCCGTAGCAACACGGCGAGGGCTATCCATTAATACCCAAGGCATAATCTCATCACCTAGCGAACCAATTGCTAGTGCAGAATAGCTCATACCTTGATCTAACATCACCTCTGCAGCATCAATCACAACCACGCTGTTGTCAGCATCAGCGGCGACTGTCACGGTATGCTCACCTTCAGGCACGTTTAGGTAACCTGTGACTTCGCCGAAGCTCAGCATATCGACTGCTGGCATATCGCTACCGTCGAGGAATACATCAACAGCTGGCGCATCGGCAACGGCATGAATCACTCGTAGGTCAGCACCGGCGTTCTTGTCTTGAATCAAAGCTTGGCCCTCTGGCAGTGCAGCAAGTAGTGCAACAGGAGAGTTACCGCTCCAAACGTTAGTAATGGCCGTGAGCAGATAATCGGTTTCCGCAGCCAGTGTGACCGCGCCAGAATCATATACCACGTCTTTTTGATCCGCGACGGTAATGCGAACTTGATAGTCGCCAGCCATGATTTCTAATTGATCGGTATTGTCCATGTAATCGACTGAGAGTGTCGGAGCCATATCGCTGATATCTGCGTCTAGTTCAGTGACGTAAACATCGACTAGCCCAACCCCCACAGTGCCATGCAGCACCTGTACTCGCGTATATCCTGCTGCAATATCGCTAGTGGCGTTCGCTATCAGTGCGAGGTCGAGTGACTCACCTGCCACACTGCCTACGGCGACTGCGGTGTACTCCATATCAGCTTCAGCCATCAAATCAGCAGACAAGACTGTGGCAGTTTCACCACTTGGTAATTGTGCATTGACCGCAATGGCATAGGTGGCTGACTCGACACTTAACAAGCCAGACGACATTGCATAGTCAACATCTGTTAGCAGCTCGGCATCGTTAGCTGTGACATTAACCATGGGGGCATCAGCACTGGCATGAATGACTCTAACCATCGACATCTCGGCCGGAGCAGGGGCTGGTGCAGGATCTGGAGCAGGTGTTGAGCTGTTATCATCGTCATCGCTACAGCCGGTGAGAGCCAGCGCAGCAGTCAGTACGATACTAGGATAGAGACGTTGCATAGCATATTCCTTCATTGTGTGTAGGTTACGTATCGCTATACGCCGAGGTGAATTTTAACGATCACATTTTTTTAACGACCTATTGCTTGTGTTTGTGCGAAATTGTGGCTCTGCGTGACAATTTAGAACTAGCACTTCAACGTTTACATCACCGAAGAACAATCAAATAAAATTAATTGAATTAGGTGTTTGTTTATTAACTTTTGATAAAGTTAACAGCTGAATAAATCGATGCTGTTGAAACGGTTTGATGGAGTTAACAGATCGCTTTTTTTTGTCGAGGTAAAGTATTGAGCTCAGCCAAAATCAGTTAACGAAGTCGAAATGAAAGCACTCAATGGTCTGCAAAATAGTGCCGTACCGCAGGTTAATTTTAGGGCACCGTGTAAACAAAAAGCAGGCCTTGAAATACTCGACCTAGGCGACTTTTATCAAAAGCTACACCGGTGTCGTTTTGATCCAGCAAAGCCGCATCGTATCAGCTATTACTGTTTTATCTATATTTCTCATGGTGTTGGCGGACATTTCGTTGATTTTAAATACCACCATTTTCAGTCTGGTAGCTTCATTTTTATCAATCAGGAGCAGGTACACGCATTTGATATTGCAAGTCGTGCTCAGGGTAAGATGATCAATGTTACTGCTGATTTTTTTGATCTTATTCTTGCAAAAGTACGCTTGCCATTTTTCTCTCTGTCTAACTTATTTAGCACCTACACACCGCTAATTAACCTCTCGGATAGTGTGGCAGCAACCTGTAATATTTTGCTTAATGAGATCAACAAAACACAACAAAATGAAACAGATGACCCATTGCTAGCTCAATTATTGTTTTCCTCGTTATTGATGACTATTGAGAATCAGCGACATAGTCATGCTGCGCATTTAAGTGATCTGCAAGCACAGCGCTTTAATCAATTTAGGCAACTGGTTAGTCAGGGACCGCAACAGCGCTGTGCAGCAGCCTATGCACAACGATTGCATATGAGCTATAAGTCGTTAAATCAGCTATGTCGTCATGCTTGCGGTTTAACTGCCAAACAACTGATCGATAACCATACGATATTGGAAGCCAAGAGACGTTTAGCTATTGAAAGCGCACAAGTACAGGAAATTGCCTACCAATTGGGCTTTGATGAAGTGACTTATTTCGTTAAGTTTTTCAAGCGTCACACCCACCTTACCCCTTCTCAGTTTCGTGCTCAGCACGATTGTATATAAGTCCATCTAAACTGAATCAAGCACCATGGCTAGCAGCAGTGCCGACTTGTGTTGCCTAGCTCACAGATTCATTCCTCGGTACGAAAATCACCATTTTTGGGCAATTTAAGCCATGTTGTTCTCTACCTCCTAGGGAGTATTTTGAGGTCGTTAACCCGCCAAGAGAGTGAGTTAATGGTGTTGCATGATGCTGAAATAGCTGACTTGAATTTCAACTGTGTCCGTCATGCGACTAACCAAAAAAATATAAAGCGTGAATATTCCAAGGATATGTGATGATGAATTTTGCAATAGAACGCCCATCGGGTAAGTCCTTGCTATTGGCAGGCGCAATCTGCTTACTAGCAGCTTGTGGCAGTGATAGTGATAGCGACAACCCACTACCTCCCCAAAATACTCCCCCAATAGCTAACCCAGTCGATGCCCAAACAGAGCTTGGTCAAAGTGTGCTGATTGACGCATTAGCCAACGACACTGATGCCGACGGCGACACATTAACCTTGATAATGGTGCAAGTAAAATCAGGTAGTGGAGTAGCTTCAATTAAGGATAACCAAATACTGTTTGAACCTGATGGTGTCGGTACGACTTTGCTTGATTACGCCATTAGTGATGGCAATGGCGGCGAGGCACAAGCGGTGGTCACTGTTATGGTTAACGGTGCTGCTGAAATTTACGTAGGTTCAAGCCAGTGTGTTTCATGTCATGTAGATAAAAAAACCTTTTTTGAAACAGGGCATAACTTCAAATTTACTAAGATTGAAAATGGTGAAGCGCCAAGCTACCCATTTACCTCTATTGATGGTGCGGTCGATTTGATTGATGGTGTCAAAAACACATTAGGTAACCCTAGTGGATGGAGCGACATTAGTTATGTGATTGGTGGATACAAAAGTAGTGCTATGTTTCTCGACCAAAATGGCTACATCATGATTGGGGATAAAGTTGGCACAGCAGTGGTGCCAAAAGGTCATCAAGTAACACCAGAAATGATGTGGCCTTATTATCAAAATGATGCACTAGACAGCCATGGTTACGACTATTGTGGCCGCTGTCATACCACTGGTTGGAAGGATTACACAGAAGCCACAGGTGATTATCGAAACTTGAATAGGCAAGATGATATGCCTGGCATGGGCGGGACATTTGCGCTTACTGGTGTGCAGTGTGAAAGCTGTCATGGTGCAGGAGTCGACCATATTAAATCCCCGTCTAAGCAGAATATTGTTAAATTGGCGACAGCCCGTCAAACTGCGGATTTTCTAGCGGAAGATATGGGATACGGTAAACCAATTGCTTGTAGTGAGTGCCATACGGTTGATGATTCAATTAAACGTTATCCTGACTATATTTCACCGCTTAATGTCGTTTTTGGTGGGGATACTGAAGGTGGGCGCATTGACAAAAATGGTGGAGGTTTAGGTGGTCGTGGAGGACGTCATGCGGCTACGACTATGATAGGTACCGATCCTGATACTGGTGAAGCTATGGGCAAGAAGAAAGACTTCACTTGCTCTACTTGTCACAATCCACACCGCTCAGAACATAATCAAGATCAGCCCGGCCATGAAGATGCGATGGTAGCGCAATGTACTGATTGTCATTCTATGGAATTTAACTTAGGCAATGGCGGCGGAATCGTCCATGAAACCATGGCAAAATGTATTGACTGTCATATGCCTAGTGAGTCGCATATGTTCAAGATTAATCTGTCGATGCCATCGGATGACCCGAATCATTTCTCTGTCGATGGTCAATATAATAAACCTTGGCTGAGGGCGTCAGACAGCTGTCAAAGTTGCCATACCGAGGACTATGATCAAAGGGCGGCCGCGATTGGGACGATTCATAAGTAATTGACGATGAGCACCAAGATCACAAGGTGATGTTGGTGCTTTCTGGTTGAAACTATAAGCCTGTTTTAACGGCTATTAATTCGATTAATAGTAGGCGCGTAAGTACTTAGCTGCGTATCTTTGTAATTTACGCTCGCTGCTGGTTTCGGCCAGTTTTTCTATGGTTGGACGGTACTTTTCTTCGCCGCTGCTGGCCAAGGCTTTTGCCATAAAGGCGTAGGCCTGAATCGCCAATTTGTCATGTTTTAGTAGCCGAGTATCCTGCAGCTCGCTATCGAGTGTTTCCAGCACTTGGTCGGTATACACACCGCGGTTTATCACTCGTTTAGCAGCGTCCAATTTGAGCTGTAATTCATCACTTCTTAGGGCGTTACTGAGCACATTGCTACGTTGATTGTACTTGTCATCATAGTGGCTTTTATCTGCCAGAATGGGTGCCCAAACTTGGTATTTTTCGAGGTTTTTTAATGATTTTTTCGCGTACTTTTGTAGTTTACTATGATAATCACCATTGATGATTTCATTGTAAGTGGCCACATACTTCTCATCACCAGAATAGGCTAAGCCTTTAATTAACCAAGCACTGTAATCTATGCTGTGGCGATCAATGGCTAGTGGTAGTGAGGCTTGCAGCTTATTGTTGAGCGTCTCGTAAACTTGGGGGTCATTCAGACCTGCCATCACGAGTGAAGCAATGGCATCTTTTTGTTTGTCGACATTATCGCCTTGAAATATTTCAATGTACTGCGCTTCAGTTAGCGGCTTAGCAAGGGCCGCGCCGCTGGCCAGAGACAGGGTTAAACACACAGCTAAAGAGAGACTTTTCATTAGATATCCTATCTAGTTTCATTTCCATTTTTTAAAAATCAGTGACGTGTTAATGCCACCAAAGGCAAAGTTGTTACTCATGACATAGTCAGTGTCTATGTGGCGAATGTCATCGCGAATATAATCGAGTTTGGCACACTCACTGTCGACTTGCTGCAGATTCAAAGTCGGTGCAAACCAGCCAGCGTTCATCATCTCTACACTCACCCAGGCTTCGAGTGCGCCGCAAGCGCCGAGGGTATGACCGGTATAACTTTTTAGTGACGAGATTGGCATCTGGTCGCCAAAGACCGCCTGTGTCGCGTGGCTTTCAGCAATATCACCGCGGTCAGTGGCGGTACCGTGGGCATTAACGTAGCCGACTTGTTGTGGGCTAATGGCCGCGTCGGTTATTGCCTGACGTATAGCTATTTCCATGGTTTCCGCATGTGGCTGGGTGACATGTAAGCCATCGGAGTTGGTACCAAAGCCGACGATCTCAGCAAATATATGTGCACCGCGCGCTTGTGCATGGCTTAACTCTTCCAGCACTAAAGTGCAGGCCCCTTCGCCGATAACTAGGCCGTCGCGGTCAGTATCGAACGGTCTGGGGGTTGAGGCGGGCGTATCGTTACGAGTACTGGTGGCAAACAAGGTATCAAACACCACAGCTTCAGTGGCACACAGCTCTTCACCGCCGCCAGCTAGCATTAATGTTTGTTGGCCGTATTTTATGGCTTCATAGGCATAGCCAATACCTTGGCTACCCGAGGTACAGGCACTGCTGGTGGTGTGTACTCGACCTTTAATACCAAAATACACCCCCACATTAACGGCGGTGGTGTGTGCCATCATGCGAATATAGCTGGTGGCAGTTACGCCTGACATGTCGCCATCCTTCAGCATATCACCAAAAGCGGTGATGGGGTCGGTACTGCCGGTGGACGAGCCATAGGCAATCCCCATAGCGCCAGAGCTCACCACCGGATCGTTAAGTAATCCAGCACTGATTAGCGCTTGTTCAGACGCATAGGTTGCCATCAATGAAACTCGCCCCATGGAGCGCACTTTCTTACGGGAATAATGGGCTGGTTTTTCAAAGTCGGTGACTGGGGCTGCTAAACGAGTATTTAGGCCATCATACTTGTGCCATTCATCCATATGGACAACGGCATTGTGCTGATTCTTCAGCGAGGCTGCGATCGTTGGCCAATCGTGGCCTAGGCTAGATACGCCGCCAAATCCGGTAATCACCACACGTTTATGCGAGCTGGACATTAGATCATACCGCCGTTTACTGAAATAACCTGACGGGTGATGTAACCGGCATCATCAGACATTAAAAAGTTAGCTAAACTGGCAATCTCTGCCGGTTGTCCCATACGGCGCATAGGAACTAGGTCTTTCACCATGTCTTTAGGAATATCGCTAACCATGTCAGTTTCAATCAGTCCTGGTGCGATACAATTGACGGTGATTTTACGTTTGGCTAGCTCTAAACTGAGCGCCTTAGTCGCGCCAATAATGCCCGCTTTTGAAGCGCTATAATTGACCTGACCTCGATTACCTGCGATGCCAGAAACAGAAGCCATGGTAATAATTCTGCCGCCTTGGCGGGTTTGTACCATGGGCATCACCGTTGGGTGAATCACATTGTAAAAGCCATCTAAATTAGTGTGCACCACGCTGTCCCATTGTGACTCGCTCATCGCAGGGAAAGCGGTATCAGCATTGATGCCGGCATTAAGCACCACGCCATAATAAGCGCCATGTGCCGCGATATCATCTTCAATCGCTTGTTTCACTGCGGCGCGATTAGCGATATCAAATTGCAGTAAGCTGACTTGCGCGCCTAGTGCTTCAAGCTCTGCTTGCGTGGCTGCTGCGGCCTGCTGATTGCTGTGAAAGTGCAGTGCGATATCAAAGCCAGATTCGGCTAACTTAACCGCGATGGCTTTGCCAATTCCTCGGCTTGAGCCAGTTACTAATACTCGTTTTTTCATGGTCTATTTACTGTTCCCTGTTACTCAAATATCCGTTTTATTGGACACTTTGAGAAATGTAAGCTTGGGCGTCCTGTGGTTGAAACACATTGACGTTGGCGCTAGCGACAACTTGGTCTTGATGCAAGATTTGACAGTCAAATACGGCCAGCCCGGTATCTTCTTGGTATAAGCGAGTGACGCGAGTATGGTAGCGCTCTCCCAGCTTAAAACCCTGAGTATTCATTTCAAGTTTACGGCTGCCAAGCAAAAAGCCGATACAGATGGGCAGATTGTTGGCTTTGGCTTCTACCCCAGCTAACGCCGCAATGGTTTGCGCCATATATTCAATGCCAACATAATTGGGCACCAGCTGTTGTGTGGGGTCAAAGTAGGCGCTTTGTTCACTAATGACAGTTTCAGACAATAGATTGTCATCGCAATATGCCAGTATGCGGCTGATTAAAATCATAGGGTCACGGTGGGGCAGATAGTCTGCCACATTTTGCCCTGCCAGCTCGTTATCGATATCTGCGGTGGTTAAAGGAATACTCATTGTGTACCTCGGGCAAATATCACGCTGGCATTGCTGCCGCCAAAGGCAAAGGAGTTACTCATCACATAGCGCAATCGGGCCGCTGGTGCTGTGGTTACCATAGTAAGTTGTGGATTACTGCTGTCTTGGCTGCCGTCGCCCACCTGCGGAGGTAAACGTTGTTGACCATTGAAATCGCTCAGTAGTAAATACGCAAAAGCGGCTTCAATGGCGCCAGCGGCACCTAAGGTATGACCCGTCAGTGGCTTAGTTGAGCTACACGGGGGTAAGTTATCGGCAAATACTGCCGCAATCGCACGGCTCTCCATGGCATCGTTTTTAGGCGTGGCAGTACCATGAAGGTTCACATAATCAATATCTTGAGCTGATAAATTGGCTTGTTGTAACGCGTCTGTCATTGCCGCAATCGCTCCGCGGCCGTCTGGATGAGGGGCAGAAATATGGTGTGCATCACTTGATTCACCCACGGCCAGTAATTGCACCGCCGCTTGACCCAGTGTCACAGTAAACAATGCTGCGCCTTCACCTATGTTGATGCCATCTCTTTGCTCATTGAAAGGCAGGCAGTGGCCACTGGCAATCGATTCTAATGAGTCAAAGCCGTTGAGGGTAAGCTTACATAAGCTATCTGCGCCACCAACAATCACCATGTCACACAGGCCAGCAAGCAATAAACCTCGGGCACTGGCGAACACTTTTGCACTAGAGGAACAGGCGGTTGAGACGGTGTAGCAAGGACCGCTGAGGGCAAAATAGTGACTGACAAATTCGCTGCTATTGCCTAGCTCCTGTTTTTGATAACGGTAATCTGTTGGCAGGCTGTCATGTTGGTCCAGATAGGCCAGGGCTTGCTCGCCGCGATTAATGCCTGAAGTACTGGTGCCGATCACCACCGCCACTCGGTCAGCACCATATTGTTGTTTTGCTGCGTCGACTTGCGGCGCAATTTGCAGCATGGCACTAAGCAGTAGCTGGTTATTGCGGCAGTCGTATTGATTAAACTCGGCGGGTAATGTGGGCAGCGAACCGCTGACCTCGCCGACCAATACCGATTTATTGGGGATCAAATCATCGCGCCATACCATGCCTTGGGTATCGCCGTTGATCAGATTGTCGAGCACAGCTTGCGGCGTTTGCCCTAAGGGAGTGCATAAGCCTAAGCTTGAAATTGCTATGTCGGTCATGGTGTTAATCTTTACTTCTATTTATCTGTCGCGCCTACAGTGGCGTCACTGTCATGTTAAATTGCGCATCGGCAATCATCAGCTGCACCTGAGCTTGGCTTAGGTCGCTACTATTGTACTTAATCTCAATCGCAGCAACAGCGCTGTCGTTAGCATATAACCTTCTGACTGGGCCTTCAGTATCTTGACTCGAAACCAGCTGCCCTTGTTGTAAATGCTGATTGACATCATTGATAGGCCAATAGATCAGCTGCAACATCGCCAATAAATACTCTGCTTTAAACTCGCTGCCAAGTAACCGATTTTGTTGACTATTAATCTGCTGGCCATCATAGGTTACAGTAAACAGCGCATTACCCAGTGGCGCTAATCCCACTAAGGTTGCCAAGTTGGCGTTGATCTCTAGTTGGGCCAATAACTGGTGTGACTGACCTTTGACATCTAGGTTTACCTGCAAGGTGCGATTGTCTGAGCTGACGGCAGCACTGAGCGGCGCTAAACAGTAATCGACGCCGCTTGCCAGCGGCATACAGGTTTGACGCACCTTGGTGGTGGTGCAGCCACTCAATATGATGCTAGCCAGCAGTAAAAATGCAATCCAGTTTAGGCGCGGCATAGTTCTACCACGAGTTTGAGCCGACGCTCAGAATCCGCCACAAACGGGTTGCTTTCATCCCAGGCGTAACCAGCCAAGATAGAACAGATCATCTGTTTAATTTTTGGGTCGGCATCAGGATAAAAAATCACATCTTGAAAGCGACCATCGTACCAAGCTTCAACATAGGTTCTAAAGGTGTCGACACCGACCATTAATGGCTGGGCATATTGTTGCTGCCAATCAACTTTTTCACCATCGAGTTGTTTTAGCAGGCATTGGCTGGCCAGTGCGGCAGATTGCATTGCGATAGTGACGCCAGAAGAAAATACCGGATCTAAAAACTCACCGGCATTGCCCAGCAGCGCAAATTTGTCGCTAGCTAAGGTTTTTACGTTAGCCGAATAACCTTGTAGCAATGCGCATTCGCGTACAAATTTGGCCTTGCTGAGTAACTGCTTAAGTCTCGGTTCTTCATTGATAAAGCGTTGTAATATGGGTTGTAAGTCGCCATTGAGGTCGCCTAACAAATGCGGTTCGCCCACCACGCCAACAGAACAGCGGCCGTTGCTAAATGGAATTAGCCAATACCAGATGTCTTTGTTTTCTGGGTGGACACTGATCAGAATCTTATCTCGATCAAATTCAAACTCGGGATCAGATAAGGTATCGATATTGTCTTCAATATGGGTGAACACGGCGCTGCGAGTCGGTAGGCTTGATGGAATTTCTAAATCTAACAATCGCGGTAACACACGGCCAAATCCACTGGCATCAAGAATATACTCGGCTTGAATTTGGTAAGGCTGACCGTGTTCATCGACCACATCAAGCAGAGGATCGCCTTGCAAATCGATTTGCTCTACGCTGTGGCCATAACGAATATTTACCCCTTGTTCGGCAGCAGTATCGGCCAGCAGTTTATCAAAACTGCCGCGCTCAACCTGAAAAGTGGTGCCGTGGCCGACGGAAAATTTGTCGGTAAAATCAAACTCGGTGTAGCGACCCTGCGAGTTAAATGCTGCGCCATTTTTAAACTGGAACCCCGCCTGGTTAACCGCCTCAATTAGGTTTGCTTGCTCTAGTACGTTCATGCAGCAAGGCAGTAAGCTTTCACCAATAGAGAAACGCGGAAAATGCTGTTTCTCGATGACAATGACCTGTTTACCTTGTTGATGCAGCAAACTTGCCGCCACACTGCCAGAAGGGCCAGCACCAATAATTGCCACATCGAAATGCTGCGGGGATCGACTTGGGACTTGCTGTGCAGACTGCATTACTTCAAATTCCTTGCAAAGGTATGAGGGAGGGGGGACAGCATGAAGGTTAATGCAATCCCCAATAATAAGGTCAAGCCAAACGCATGTATTGCCGGAGTTTGGCTAAAGGCCAATAAACCGAACGCCAGCATGGTTGAGCACGCGGACATTGCCACGGCCATCATCACACTGTTTTGGTGTTTAGATTCGGCAAAGAACAATGCGTAGTCGACGCCAATGCCAAACACTAAAATAAGCGCTAAGGCATGAAACAGACTTAGCGCGATGCCAGCTAGCGCCAGTATACTGAGACAAATCACAATCGCCAATAGCGGCACAGCCACCACCAATAGGCCTTTTCGTAGGCCAAATCGCCAGCAAAAAATAATCGCAGCGACCGCAAGAGCAATGGCTAATAAGTTTAAGGTGAGCTGGCGGTAATGCCCCATGACGCTGGAGATATCAGCGACTTTATCAACCACGATTGCCCGGTCGATTTGCGCGACACTGTCACTGACGGCATTGAGATCTGTAATCCCGCCGAGCAGCATAATAGCGCCGTATTGATTAGGATGTGCGGGGCTAGGTGCTAGCCACAGCGGTGCAAGTAGTTGCCCCATAGGTGTTGTCATGAATGCTTCGGGTTCGATGTATTTATGTTTGGCTAAGGCAAATTGCTGCTGTAGTGGCTCAGCAAGATCGGCGCTCATCCCCAGCTGCGCCAATACTTGGGGCAACTGAGAGTACAGGGCTTGCTGTGCTTGATAGTTACGGTCTTGCTGAACATGGGGCGGAATAAACTGCGCTAAGCTGACATGATTGCCAATCCAACCTTGATGTTGCGCGTCATCTAACACCAAATCTAGCTCAGCTAAACGGGTCAACAGCTGTTGCTTGTCGTTAGCGGCAACCAATACAAATTGGTTATCGGTGCCTCCGCTTAGCAGCTGCCTGACTTGATTCTCGGCGGCCATCACTTGAGGCTCTACAGATTGCAATGCTCGAATATCATCATTGCTGCGCAGCTGGCTTAATGACATACCACAGGCGATGACCACCAGTAATAGCAGCAAGCGTCGTTGGCTTGCTGATAAGCGCTGGCAATGTTGTTCAATATACGCCAGATAAGCGCTGGCGCGATTTAGTGGTGCACTGCGATTAGGTAATGCGCCGCCCGCAAGCGATGGATAGGCCAGTAGCAAGGTTAAATAGGCGCCAATTAACCCAGCACCGCAGAAACTTGCGACCTGCTGCATACCTGGAAACGGGGTAAAGCCTATGGCCACATAGGCTAAAACCGTGGTGAGTAGCGCCAAAGAGATGGCCGGGAAAATCGCCTTAATGGCTTGGGCAGCATCGTGGTTGTTTTGGTTAAGGCGTTCACAATAGAAATGAAAACAGTAGTCGATTGCTACGCCAATTAAGCTGGTGCCAAAAACTAAGGTGAGCAGGTGCACTTCGCCAAATAACAGCAAGGTGGTGACAAAGGCAAATACAAAACTGCTGGCCAAGGTTAGGCTCGCCACGATTAACGGCACTACAGAGCGAAAAGCCAAGTACACCAAAGCGATCACGCCAATCAACGAGGCTAGCCCTAATGTCGAGATTTCAGTTTTTGCTTGCGCGGTGGCATGGGCGGCATGAAACAGTGCGCCAGCCCCCACCACATTGATGGACTCATCAAGTTGGGCTTTAGCATAATCAATACTGGCCAGCTGTAGCGCCTGAGCTTGCGGGTTAAAAGCGCTGCCCTGGCCCTTAGCACTCACCATCGCCGCTACCTGACCGGTTGGCGTATCGGTGAGCAATATGCCGGCTTGTAGCTGTAACTTGCTTGTTGGCGCCAACGCCATCAGATTATCAGGGTAGAGTAGTAAAGGGTCTTGGCTTAGCAGCGCACTGCTGGCGACCCCAAATGCGCTGTACAGCTGTTGTTGAGCTTGGGTTACCCAAGCGCTGATCCCCTGTTGTTGATAATCAGCAAGTTGGGTGTCTGTCAGTAGTTTAAAACGATGCTTAAAGTAAAACTCATTGAGTGCACTGGCATTATCAAAGTCAGCGCTTTTTATCTCGCTAAAGCCGGACTGAGTTGCTAATGCATCCATAAAACGTTGTGCGGCATCGACGGCCTGTGGTGCATTGCTGGCTGTTAGCGCAAAGTAAACTCTATTTTCTAGTTGCGACTCGACCCGCTCAATGGCAGCTTGGGTCAAGGGTTGTTCATCCACTTGCGGCAACATCGCCAAAATATCACTCTGGATGCGCGCCCCTTGTTGCCATTGCCACGAGCCTGCCAGTACCAGTAGCAACAACAAGCCAGCAAAAAGTCCCAAGCGGTGCCTAGGGTGCCAGTGGTATTGCGTTAAAGAACGGCTGGGCTTATTCATTGCTGCGGGCTTGCTGCCTCAGTTTGTCGGTTTTGTGGAGCAAATATGGCAATTTGCTGCTCCGTCAACGGGGCATAGCTGATCTGCTTGAAGCTAATTTCACTGCGGTCGCCATTATCGCTAAGCAGCTGCAGTTGGCGAACTTGAGTATCACCACTGATGATGATTTTAGGCAATACTGCGCTGAGTTCAGCAGATTGGCTCAGTAAGCCGATTTGCCACTGCTGCGGCTGCTGAATAAAGCCGATTTGAAAGCTTTGTTCAAGCTGGTGGATATCACCACTGAGTATGGCTTGCAGTAGTTGCGGCATTAACTTGGCAATCTCGGCCGCGGGTCCTTGGGCCTGCATTGATTGGCGTTTTCCTTGGCTATCAATTTGCGTGACTTGTTCGCCGCTTAATATTAAGGCGCTATAAAAAGGGCGTTGTTGTTGCCACGCTAAGCCGAGGTCAGCATCGAAGGTAAATTCGCCCTCACTGAGCAGCGGTTTAGTCAAAACGGCTAAGTGGCGCGCTTGACTGAACTGGCCATAGGCCTGTGGGCCTTGGTTCAGCTGCTTGGTTAATTGCAGCAAGGCGTCGCGATCTGCCGGGCGATTAAACAGCGCTGGGTCTGGCTCACTGGCATTGCTGTTGGGAACCAAACTGAATAACAAAACCAGCAGTAAGCCGATGATTGGGCGCATAGCGATAGGGATCATAGCTATTGCTCCATATCCACAAGGTGGGCAATTTTGTCACGAAACACCTGCGGGGTGACAAAGCATAATTCTTGGGTCGCCATATTGACAGCAGCCTGTATCGTATAGCCCTTGGTGAGGCGCTTGTTGGTGGCCGCATCTCGCACTTGGTAATTAATCTTAATGCGATTTTCCCATTCGACCATTTCAGCGTAAATCCGTACTTGCTGGTCAAACGTGCTGGATTGTACGTATTTGATCTGCACATCAACAATGGGCCAGCCATAGCCAGAATCTTGCATAGCGCGATAGCCGTAGTCGATTTTATCGAGCAACTGGCATCGGACTATTTCAAAATAGCGCAGGTAATTACCGTGCCAAGTGATACCCATCGAGTCCACATCGTGGAACGGAATGGTTAAGGTCATCTCGGTGGATAAAATAGCTTTCATCGGCTGATCCTTGCATTAACGCGTGGTGCAAATAACATTAGTGACACACTTCCCACTGGCCGAGCTGAATTTTCTCAACCGTTTGGCGCAGTAGTGCTTCTAAAGGCCGGTCTTCAACTAAGGGTTCAAAGTCAGCTCGCACCTGCGACAGTGTTTTTAACAATGAAGGGGTTAACGATGACTGACACAACTCTTGCTGTTCTATTCGTAAATTGATGCCTTGAGTCATTGCCAGCAGCGCGGCTGCCGCGGTTTGCTCTGTTAGCTGTAATACCCGTAAACAATCGCGCGCGGCAATAGTGCCCATGCTGACTTTATCTTGGTTGTGACACTCAGTTGAGCGTGAAAATACACTGGCTGGCATGGTATTTTTCAGTGCTTCTGCGGTCCAGGCAGATACCCCAATTTGTACCGCTTTAAAGCCGTGGTTAATTGCCTGACGTCGACCTTTAGCCGCCGACAAGTTAGCTGGCAGGCCGTTGTTAAATTTAGGGTCCATGACCAAGGCCATTTGTCGGTCAATTAAGTCAGCAATATTGGCAATGGCATTTTTCATCGAATCCATGACAAATGCGATATGACCACCATAGAAATGACCGCCGTGTAAAATGTGCTCGCCTTCACCGTCGACGATGGGATTGTCGTTGGCGCTGTTTAATTCGGTTTCAATGAATTGGCGCATAAATGGCAGTGCATCCTGCAGTACGCCAATAATGTGCGGCGCGCAGCGAATCGAGTAACGATCTTGCAGGCGGTCGGAGTTGCGAGGGTGCTCATGATGATTGAGATCTTGCTGGATCCACGCCGCAATCTGGTTTTGTCCTGGATGCGGTTTCGCGGCAAACAGAATGTCATCAAAATGGTTGGAATTGCCTTTTAGTGTCAGTGAGGCCATGGCAGTGATGCGCGCGCTGAGTCTAGCAAGATACTGGGCGCGGTCATAAGCTAAACACGCCAAGGCTGTCATCACGGCAGTGCCGTTCATCAGTGCTAAGCCCTCTTTAGGGCGTAAGGTCAACGGAGTAATGCCTACTTGCTGATAGACCACACTGGTGGCTTGACGTTGGCCCTGGTAAAAGACTTCTCGCTCGCCCACTAACACACCGGCTAGATAGGACAACGGCGTTAAATCACCACTGGCCCCCACAGACCCCTCTTCGGGGATAACCGGGGTGATATTTAAATTAAGTAACGTTTCGATGCGCTTAAGCAGCGCGTAGCTGACCCCTGACTTACCAAGGGCTAATGAGTTTAATCGGCATGCCATCACCGCACGAGCTTGCTCAATACTTAATACATCGCCTAACCCGCAACCATGAAAACGACTCAGATGAAGTGGTAACTCATGGACCAAATCTAACCCAACCGTAACGGTGCACGAATCGCCGTAACCCGTGGTAACACCATATACCACGCCCTCTTCATCAAGCAGGCTGTCGATGAAATGCGCGCCTTTTTCAATGTAATCTTGATAGGCTTGGCTAGTGTGGAGTTGCGCGTTAGCACCTTTGGCAACAGCGACAACATCTTCGAGCGTAAGCGCGACTTGACCAAACTTAACCGTTTGCTCTGCTGTGTGAGAAGGGTGAGTGTGTGACATTAATTTTCGGTCCTATTGTGCTGACTTTCACTGCGATTTTGTGACGTGCTAGTGCCTGTGTCGCGCAGGGTTTGGTGATCTTTCTGCCAAAAGTCAAAGAAGTTAAACCATTGCATTGGTGCAAGGCCCACATAATGCTCAAGGCGTTCGCTATATTGTGCGACCGCGGCATCGAGGCGAGCAGCTCGACCCGCACGCGGGCCTTTTAGTGATGCGGTAAACGGCTCAACATAAACTCGATAACGATCTTGTTGGCGCAAACAAAACATCATATAAACCGGGCAATCTAATAAGCCCGATAGAATAAAGGGTCCTTGAGGAAAAGGCGCGTCATGGCCCATAAACGGGCTGTAGACTACCCGTCCCATACTGCTTGAAGAAGTGCGATCGCCGGCAATTACGACTAACTCTCCCTGCTCAACTTTCTGTTGCAACAGCATGGAAGTGCTGGGGCCAAGTTCGGTAACTTGGATCAGGTTAAGTGCGCTATCAGGATTAAGCTGTTTGAGAACCCGGTTAAAGTTCTCCGCATGCTCAGTCATCACCAACACATTGACTTTTACTTTGCGTTGGTTGATAGAAATCGCGCGGCACAGTTCCAAATTACCTAAGTGGGATACCAGCAGCACCGCGCCTTGGCCGCTTGCCAGTTGGTCAGCCAGCTGTTGACGATCGGGAAAATCGACTTGGGATAATTTGATGCGGTCACACCAAGCATCGATACGATCTATAGCGGCATTACCAAAGCTTAAGAAATGCTTGAGGCTGTGTTGCCAGCCTATTTTGCCTTGCAGATCGGCATGCTCTGGATGGCGCGCTTGGGCATATTGTAAAAACTTTAACGATGCTTCGCGTGCAGGCCGCCCCGTTAAGAAGAAATAACAAATAACAGGATACATAATGGCGCGGCAAAGCCAGTGGCCACCAATGCGATAACTGTTGGCCAGTAGCTTAATGCCCCAATAACTGCCACGTTCTTTGAGGTTTGACCAATGCTGAGGCTGACGTTGGCGAGCAAGCAACTTTGGCAGGCGTTTTAGCATGCCGAAAAATAACCGCGTATGCATCCACGAGATACGCACGTTGTCTTTTAGTCCCTGAAAATGACTGATGCCACCTTCCGGATAAATGACTTTAGTGGGCACGTGCACCACTTGTACGCCACGCCAATACAGCTTGACTAATACTTCGATATCAAAGTCCATGCGCTCGCCCAAGCTGTCTTGTAAAAACAGGGCTTCTGTGGCGGCGAGCGGGTAGATGCGAAATCCACACATGGAATCTTTAATTTGCAAACTTAAGGTTTCAACCCACACCCAAAAATGGGTAATAAAGCGGCCGTAATAACGCCCTTTGGGGATAGAGTCATCGTATTGAGGTAAACCCGATATCACCGCCTGTGGCGATTGTGTTGCCGCGGCAATCATCTGTTCAATATCATTAAGGTTGTGCTGGCCATCGGCATCGACCTGCAATGCATGGCTATAGCCGTCGCGGTAGGCTGCACGCAGTCCAGTGGTCACCGCGGCCCCTTTGCCTCGATTGTAGGGGTGCTGGATTAAACGCACCCAATCAAAGCGATTGGCTAACTGCTCAAGTAGATAGCGAGTTTGCTCATTGCTGCCATCGTCGACCAAATAACATTGGAGTCCATAGGGCGCTAAAGCCACTAAAGTTTGCTCAATGGCGTAGTGGTGATTGTAGTTAGGGATCACTAACGCGAGTTTCATTGAGCCACCTCTTGCTCAATGGCCTTATCAACAAATGCGATACGCCCTGAGCCGTAACGCTTGTCGCCATCAAAGTAAGTAAACACTAACTTTTGTTTATTCGCTTTGTGGCTAATGCGTAAAGTGACTTCGGTACCGGGCAACATCAATTGCTGAAACTTCAGTACTTCTAAGCTCGTCACATCAACAGCATAGCCAAAATGTTTAGCGCCTAACTGAATCGCCCAATCAAGTTGGGTCACTCCCGGCAATACCGGCTGCTGAGGGAAATGACCCTCAAAGAAAGGCAGGTCGGCATTGATGGCTAAGCGCCACTGTGCCTCGTCATTATCAGCTGAATGGCTAATGATCGGCGGTAAAACAGACTTAATCATGGTTAAACAGCTCAACTAATTCTGTGTGGATACGCTTACCTTGAGTATTGAGCGGTAGCACATCGGGGTAGCGCCAACGTTTTGGTAGGGTGACGCGTTCAAATTGGGTTAGCAACTGGGCTTTTAAACTGTTGTTCAGTGCCAGTTTTCCTTGCGCTTGCAGCTGTTGTTGCCCTTGCTGGCTAAGAATGATGACGCCACCTAAACCCGCTCTTGGCTGGGATAGCATCACCAAGGCGGCATCGTCGACTAACGGGTGGCTACGCAATAACGCTTCCATTTGCTCCAGCGACACCCGCTTCTCTTCAATTTTCACGACTCTGTCGAGGCGACCTTGCAATACAAACTGCTGTGCAGATAGCAGCGCAATCTTGTCATCGCATTTAAGCCAATCATCATGACCTAAATAGGGGGACTGTAACCACAGTGCACCATCAGTTTCGTCACGTTTTATCTGGTGGCTACCAAAACATTGCCAAGCTTGCTCGCTTTGCTGTTGCTGACGATAGCCAATGCCACCGGTTTCGGTGCTGCCGTATATTTCTATGGGCAGTTTACCGTAGCAGTGGGCGACCTTTGAGGCGGCTTCAAATGAGAGCGGTCCGCCAGAACTAAAAATTACCCCAGGGCTGCGTAGTTGCACTTCATTATCAAGTGCGTCGGGTAAACGCGATAGCTGCGCAGGGCTACTCACTAAACACAGGTTAGGAAACAGGTTGGTGTAGTAGGTTAAGGTCTCTGGGTATTCAACTAGCTCGCTTAAAAATGGATACCCCGCCGCGAGTGGCCAGAGAATTTTAAACAGCAGTCCATAAATATGCTGATGTGACACGGTGGCAATCACGCTACTTTGCGCCACTTGTTTTGAGAAGGTTTGCGCTAACATGCTCACTTCAGCATCAAGCTGAGCCAGCTGTTTAATTATCGCCTTGGGTTCGCCACTGCTACCCGATGTGTACAGTTGCAGCTCGCCCCACTGACTTAATGCCGGCCAAGGTTGGCCATTATTGGGGTAATCTTTTTTCAGCAAAATGAGGCGTTTGCCTTCACACAGTGGCTGGTCGGAGAGCACGCCATCAAATTGATGTGTCATGGCGCTGAGGGTGCCACTTTGGGTGTTATTTGGCAGCACAATTTGCTTGCCAGCTAGCAATGCTGCACATAGGCCGGCAGCAAAGAGCGCACTGTCATCACTGGCCAGCAACCAGCGCCTTGCCTGTGATTGAGACAGCTGAGTATGAATATGTGCCACTTGATTGGTAAATAGGGCACCCGTAACAATATCGTGATGATTAAAGCTGATGAGCTGTTGGCTTGAAGGCCCTCTAATGAGCCAAGATGTAAGTAACTCAGTCATGTTTTTTCAACCAAAATGTTCGATACAGCCATTCACCTGCAAACATGGCTCCAATGAGTAAGTAAGCAATCAGACCGTTATACCAAGTCCACACTGCTAGCGTTGCATAACTTGCTGTGTACCACGCCATTGCACCATTAAAAATAAACAAACCGCACCATAATTTGGTCACTGTTCGCAGATAGGTAATCGCAGTTGCGGGTAAATTTGGCTCTTTTAAGCGTGCCAAACGCTCTATCATGCTAGGGCCGCGTTTCAGCGAATAACCAAATAGCGCTAACATGCTGACATTAATCACCACCGGATAGTACAGCAGCCACTGTTGCTCTTTGGCGATAAAGCTGGCCGCGGTTAAACCTATGCCAACAATAATGGGCGCCATCATGGCTTTAACTTGCTGACATTGCAGTGCCAATCGCAATACCAAGGCGATACACAACATTAAAGCTACGGTGCCTGGTGGCAACCACTGCAGGCCAAAAAACACCGCCAGCGGGTAACCGACAATGAGCGCACCAGTGACAATCTGCAGTAACAGCCGCATTAGCTGTGAATTAGCCCTTCAATGGCAGTGACCACATCATCAACGGTACGCACCGCTTTAAACTCGTCAGGTTGTATTTTTTTACCTGTCATCTGCTGCAACTTGATCACCAGATCCACCGCATCAATACTGTCTAAATCCAGCTCTTGGTAAAGTGATGCTTGTAAGGTGATATCGTCCGCATCAATTTCAAAATCATCCACCAAAATCTCTGTGAGTTTCGCGAGGATCTCTTCACGATTTTGCATATGTCCTCCTACGCTCTTTGTGACTCGATAAAGCTGGCTAAGCTAGCAACGCTGTAAAAATGTGCCTTAGTGGCGTCAGAATTTGCTTCAATCTTTACATCGAACTGTTTCTTGATTGCCAGACCAAGCTCGAGCGCGTCAATGGAATCTAGGCCTAAGCCTTCACCGAAAAGCGCTTCTTCAGTGTTAATATCATCGATGCTGATGTCTTCTAAGTCTAAGCAATCAATGATTAACTGTTTTATTTCGTTATGTAAGCTCATAAGTTCTTATCTAGTTGTTGTATGTAATAGTGTTCAAGATCACGGGTGAGTGTCCGCGCCATTTTGGCTTGTCCTTGATTATCGGCATCATAACCGATATGGGCAAATTTTGTCCCTACCTCTACGCGCATACCAATTGTTTGCCTTGGTATCTGATACCAAGCTTGTTGCTTGGTCAGTCCAATCGCATTGGTGCGTAGCACGACTGGGGTAATGTCAGTATGAGTACGTAGTGCAATATTGGCTGCGCCACGGGCGAAAGGGTTAATAATACTGCCCTTAAGTGTGCGTGTCCCCTCAGGGAAAATAATCAGATTAGTGCCAGTATCCAATACTTGTTGGCAATCTTGTAATAGCAGCTCGGCACCACGGTTGGGGATATAACCCGCACTGGCCAATACACCGCGCATAAATGGATTGCGCCACAACCCTTGTTTTACTATGCAGCCGACATTGGGCATCAAACTGATTAACACCACAACATCAATTAATGTTGGGTGATTCGCGACAATGACTTGGCCGGTTGCTTGGTTTAATTTTGCTGCGTTGTTAGGGTACAGTTTCAAAACGCCCGCCCAGGTCAGCATCGACACAAAGAAACGAAACATGCCGCTGACAACCGCCCGTACTCGGCGAATCCGCTGTTGTCGCGTCCCAGGCCAAAAGCGCAGCACAGGTAATAAGGTTATTGAGCTAAGCAATCCCCCCAAGCCAAATACAATGTAACAACCAACGCCGCCAAGCCACCGTGGAACATATCGAATTCCCTGTAGCCTTGGCGCCATGTGCATTTCAGTCATGGATTAATACACCACTGATGGCCTTGAAATTGCCCCGTTAAGCTATGACCTGTGGCAATAGCATGAATAATGGCACCGTAACTTAAAGGTTCGCCCTGAGTATTGCGCGTATTGAGGGTTAATTGCCCCAGCTCACCTTGGCCTGATGGAGTTAATAACAAGGCCATAGCTATCGGTAACTCGGATTCATTGACAAAATTGGCGTAAATATCGGGCACTGGCTCATCACCGAAAGCCAGCAACAAAGGTTCAGGTTGCTGTGCCAACTGACAATAGGCTTCTATTAGCGCTTGTAACAGACTTTGCTGACATGCGGCTATTGAGGTTGAAGGCGCTTGGTTGTCGGTCAATATGGTGTACAAGCCACTGGCGGTGTTATGCACCGATTGGCTAAAACCGATGGGCGAAATAGGTTCATCCTTAATGATGTCTTTAAGTAGCCCTAAAGTGCGGTGTAGCTCGCCGTGACGGGAGGCAAAAATAGAGCGGCATTGCGCTGGCGCTTGGCATTGAAAGGCGACCTCGAGCAACATTTTACTGAGGCGACTGAAACGTCGGCGCTGCATCGCAGGTACCTGAGCTAATTTAGGCTTAGCTTCTGGGTCTAGTTCAGATATAGGAGATTGCGGCCAATCTAACCAATGTGACAAAGTCTGATATTCGGGAGACCACGCTCCGATAGACTGGATGCCTAATGATAACTGCACTGCTTTGCCTCTGCTGTCGCAAAATTGCTGGGGTTGTCCTTAACATAGCGCTGGCTATAGATACGTATGTGGCACAGATGTGGTCTAGTTAACCAAAATGTTTCCGCCTTGTCGGCTATTCTATACCAAAGTAGGGGATATGCTGAATAGGTTTTGTGTATAGAGATGTATATTTTTGGCGGTAAATAAGCAGCCCGCAATGAATACGGGCTACTGCTATTGGAGGTGTTTACTGCAGTTGCTGTTTGATTTTTCTCAGCGCGGCCTTCACTTTACGGCTGTTATCTGGCCCCATACGTATCATGAGCTTTTGCGCATTGGGCAGTGCTTCAAGTTTCGGATCCATAAACTGGTAATTAACACTGACACCATCAAGTTCAATCGGCTGCTCAATAATCGGTGCGGCCAACATCACGTCAATCGCTTCAACCATACGGTCATCAAAGGCCATATCGCCATAGCCTAACTCGGCAAACGCTTCGCCTAGCAATGGTGTCATCTGTTGATAAGCACTCGCGAGCTGCTCTTGATTCATACCCGCTAAGAAATCGGCATATAGATCATATCTGTGGTAACTGTCTGGGTTGAGATAGGTTTTATTGGTGATCTCCGATACGGTAAAGATACGGTTTGGCGCTTGCAGCGGACTGACTTTGCGCGCTAACTCACCTTGCGCCAAGTTATCGACAAATACTACAAAGTGACGTACCAAATCTTTTTCAACCAGTAAGGGTTCAATCTTCATACCATCGGCTACTTCAGCCGTTTTCTGATGGACAAATTCATCACTGTCATTCAAGTTGGGTAGGGGTTCCTCTGCAGGCTCTACCACCTCAGGTAAGGTCACCGGCACCGGTTCTATCACTTCAGGTTCGACAATCTCTGGCTCTGGCAGCGGTGCGACCGTTGGCAGTGGCTCTTCAGGGACGATTTCTGGCAGTTGCACCGGTGTTGGTTCAACTGGCTCAACTGATTTGTCATCGCTGCTGACAAGGTAATAAACACCGCCAATGATAATCAGCAAAATCACCACAGCAGCGATAACCAGCGAGTTGGTGCTGCGGCGTTGCTCGGGGGCTGTGATCCTATCTTCTTGACTTACCTGCATTGATTATCCTTGAAAGGCTTATGCCTGAACGTTGTGTGTACTGTTGTTATTCTGCAAAATTAGCAGAACTTGTCTATAGCCGTTGGCGCAAATAAAGAATATTTAATCATTAAGCACGACAAAGCCAACTTAAATGTCGGTTAATTTGTATCGCGCCTAAGTGTCATCACCGGCTATCGCATCCTTGTAATGAGTGTAGGTGCTCTGCGCTGAACAATGCTTGAATATGGTGACATTCATTGTCTTTAAGCTTGTACAAATTGCTCCCGCTGCCCTAACCAGCGGTTGATGAGTGCATCAACACTTTGCGGTGCTTGCTGCATCACGTGTTGCGCTAGTTTCTGCACATGCGGGATCAGTGCTTGGTCTCGCACTAAGTCTGCTATTTTCATGTCAGCAATGCCCGTTTGTTTCGTCCCCAGCACTTCACCTGGGCCGCGAATTTCCAAATCCTTTTGGGCGATAACAAAACCATCGTTGCTTTGGCGGAGCACGCCTAATCTTTGGGTCGCAGTGGCAGATAACGGCGCTTTATACATCAGCACACAATGGCTATCGATACTGCCACGGCCGACACGGCCGCGTAGCTGATGCAGCTGGGCAAGTCCCAGTCGCTCTGGGTTTTCAATGATCATTAAGCTTGCATTGGGCACATCAACCCCCACTTCAATGACCGTTGTCGCGACCAATAAATGCAGTTTGCCCGCTTTAAAATCTGCCATGATTTGCTGCTTTTCAGCGGGTTTCATACGTCCATGTACTAAGCCAATATTGAGCTCAGGCAGGCTCAATTTAAGCTCTTCTGCGGTATCTTCTGCCGCTTGGCATTCAAGCACTTCAGACTCTTCAATCAAGGTACACACCCAATAAGCTTGACGACCATTGTCGATGGCAGCTGCACGGACTCGGTTGATCACATCATTGCGGCGCAAATCTGACATCGCCACCGTGGTAACCGGCGTACGCCCAGGCGGGAGCTCATCAATGACCGAGGTATCTAAATCGGCATAGGCGGTCATGGCCAAGGTCCGTGGTATCGGCGTTGCCGTCATGATCAATTGATGTGGATGAAACCCTTGATTAATGCCTTTTTCTCGTAGCCCTAGGCGTTGGTGCACCCCAAAGCGGTGCTGCTCATCAATAATAATTAATGCGAGCTTGTTGAACTCAACTTGCTCTTGAAATATCGCATGGGTGCCGACGACGATATGGGCATCACCGGATTTAATGTCAGCTAGCGACTGAGTTCTGGCTTTGCCTTTGAGCTTACCGGCTAACCAGCCTACTTTTAATCCTAACGGTTCAAACCAGGCACTAAAATTATTAGCATGCTGCTCGGCCAATAGCTCTGTTGGAGCCATCAGTGCCACTTGATAACCACTTTCTATGGCTTGCAGCGCTGCCAATGCGGCCACTAAGGTTTTACCGGAGCCAACATCACCTTGCACTAAACGCATCATTGGGTGTGGCTTGGCTAAATCGTCACCAATTTCTGCCACCACCCGTTGTTGAGCAGCGGTGGGTTTAAATGGCAGATCACGTAAAAAAGGGTTGAGCAGCTGGCCACTGGCAGCCATGGGGATTGCCGCATCATGGTTCACTCTTTGTCTGAGTTTTAACATGCTGAGGTTGTGGGCCAATAGTTCTTCTTGGATCAGCCGTTGCTGGGCAGGATGGTGACCTTGTTCTAGTTCAAACTGGGCAACATCAGCAGGTGGACGGTGCAAGATCTGCAAAGATTTCCGCAAGGATAAATTACCTGGCTGTAAGCTATCAGGCAGCAGCTCTTGCAAGCCGCCATCTTCAAGCATGGCTAAGGCTTGTTCGGTGAGCTTTATCCAGCTGGCTTGTTTTAGGCCTTCGGTAGTTGGATAAATGGGAGTCAGTGTGTCGCTAAGGTTAAGGTCGTCCCCTGGCTGAATCACTTTATATTCAGGATGAATGATCTCAGCATGATGCTTACCGCGGCGTATTTCACCATAGGCGCGGATAGTGGCGCCATTTTCTAAGCCGTTACGTTGTGCCAACGAAAAATTAAAAAAGCGTAACGTGATCACCCCGGTGTCGTCGCGTACTGTGCACGTTAGCATGCGTTTGCGACCTTGGATTATCTGGCTAGATTGAATGACTGCTTCAATGGTGCCGTAATGGCCGGGGTGTAAACTGGCGATAGGGTAGATTTGGGTGCGATCTTCATAGCGCAGTGGTAAATGGAATAGCAAATCTTGCACTGTTTTAATGCCGAGCTTATTTAAGCGTTCAGCCATTCGCTTGGCTACGCCTTTTAGCTCAGTAACAGCAATAAGATCGAGTCTTCTCACTTACGATACCCATTTGATAGTTTAGCTGTTTTAACGGCTAAAACCTGCTAACACTGTAAATATATACATATATTATCAGAGATATCAGTTTACGCAATCTTCAATGAATTAATCATCTTATACTAACTGGTATTACAGCCACCCCTTCTGTTTGGCAATACGTGCCGCATCAATACGGTTACTGGCATGCAGTTTTGAGATGGCTTCTGATAAGTAGTTACGTACTGTACCTTCGGCGATAAACAGCTGCCCAGCAATTTCTGCGGTTGATTTGCCTTCGCTGGCTAAGCGCAGTGCTTTACGCTCTTTGTCATTGAGCGGATCTTGCTCGCCCATGGCGCTGATGGCCAGTTCGGGGTCGATCACCCGTTTGCCTTGCATGACTTGTTCAATGGCTTTAATCAAAGATTCCGATGGCGCATCTTTAAGTAAAAAGCCGCCAACACCTAAATCTATTGCACGCTTAATGTAGCCGGCGCGGCCAAACGTGGTTAGCACCACTACTTTGGTCGTGGGGGCGTGTTGTTGGCACCACTGCGCTAACTCAATGCCACTGCGGCCAGGCATCTCTATGTCGGTCAACAGCAGATCAAAGCTATGTTGCTGCAAAGCCGCAACGGCCTCGTCGCCATCGCAAGCTTGAGTAATGTCGTAGTCGGTTTCTAAACTCAGCAGTGCCGCGAGTGCACCCCGTACCATGGCCTGATCTTCGGCTAATAGAATGCGCATGCTTAATGGGCTCCTGCTATGGGTAAATAAAGACTAAATTGGCAATGGGGCTGACTGCGATACTGTAAGCTACCGCCCAGTTTATTTAAACGTTCACGAATGCCTTTAATGCCATTGCCTTCGGTAATGTCTACGCTGTCGCCGTCATCTTCAATGCAAATACAATGTTGGCTTTCGTCTTGGCTAAACTGCAATTGGCAGTGGCTAGCATTGCTGTGGCGCACAATGTTGTTACACAGTTCGGTGACCGACAAGATGACCTGGGTTTCAACCTCTGCCTCAAGTTGCGGGATATCGCCGACTAGGCTGACGGATAAACCTTTATCACGTAGGGTTTGGCATAAATTAGCGACGCTGGCTTGCAGGCCTTGGTGTTTATAACCTGACACCGTTTCACGCACCTGCGATAAGCTCTCTCGAGCAATGCCATTGAGCTCTTGCAGCTGGGTTTGTGCCTGAGCAATGTTGCCTTTGGCCAGTAGTTTTTCTGCTAACTCGGCTTTGAGTGAAATAGACGATAAACTGTGGCCCATAATGTCGTGCAAATCTCGGGCGATACGTTCGCGCTCTAACATAGTGGCGAGCTGACTGATCTCATCTTGGCTTTGCTGTTGTTTGCATTTGGCCTCAATTCTTTTACGCTCGGCCACCCCAAATAAACCAATACCTGCCACTAAACCGGTACCGTAGATGGCAAAATAGTGACTGATTTCTAAAAAATAACTGAGGGCAAACAGACTGGCTGCCAAAGCAATAAATGCCTGTAATGCGCGGTTTAATGGATAGAAAAAACCAATAAAAAAGCCAGCAAAGGTGAATAGCGACAATGAACCGGTATTAATTGGCGTGGTGGCAATCCCCAGAGCAATCATCACTAAAATGGGTTTGTACGCGTGGTGCTTATTGCTGCGATAAGCCCAAAAGTAGGCATACACAAACGGAATGAGTGCCAATAATGCCAGGGTGATTTGCCACACTGGCTTGTCTCCAAAAAACAGCGGAATAAGGTAAAAAGCCAGGTTAACTAAATATACCCAAGCTAATTTATCTTCTTGTTGTGAGATTTTGTTTATCATTTGTCCATTCCATTTGACGGGACACATGGCCCGCAAGCGGGCCAGTTTGACTAATTGAGCCGTTAGTTTTTAACGCTTAATGACTGGTTTTGCTGTAGCAGGAAGTTAGCCCAGCCGTAACCTGAATCTACGTTGATAGCATTTTGCCAATCAGCAATTGCGCCAGCATTATCGCCTAACTCCTGCTTAGCTAAGCCGCGCCAAGTGTATGCTTCTGCATGACCCCAACAGATGTTATCGCAGGGTTCGGCAAACAATTCAATAGCTTTGCTGCTTAGATCGATACTGTTTTGTTTGCTACCGCCATAGGCTGCGGGGGTGTTAAATGCGTTCATGGCTTTTACTAACAACAGTCTTGGGTTGTTGGGCGTCAGTTGCTTGGCTTGTTCCAGTGCTTGGTATATTTTACCGCCGTAAGTCGCACCGGTTTGTGGATCTAAGCCTATTTGCATGCCATAGGTTGCGGCGAGCAAAATCAACACTTCACTGTTATCTTGGTTGCCATTAAGCGATTCTAACGTGTGCTCGGCTGCATCAATGGCTGTTTGTGCGGTGTTGCGATCGCCCATAACATTAGCACTGATGGCTAAGCGGTAGTTGGCATAGGCTTGCTCATAACCTTGTGACTCACTGGCCATGGTTTGCAATTGATCAACCGCCATATGATTCACGGCGTTATCGATGTCGCGAATTTCGACTGCGTGCAGTTGGCTGCTTAATGCGAGTGATGCTAATAAAGTCAGTGTTTTCATGTTGCTCTCCTAGATAGGTGTTGTCCTTAAATTCAGGTTCAGTATCTAAGTTGCGAGCAATAATCGGCAGGCACAAATGTCATCAATAGCCGATGACATTTGTCATTGAATGTAGGTGAGCTTTGTCACCTACATTTAATTTTATATATTAAATCAGCTGGATAACTAATTTTAGGCGTTTAATACTAGGTGACTAATGTAGGCTAAATAGCACACCAGCAATAGGCTGCCTTCACGGCGGCCAATGCGATAACCTGTCCAAGCAAACGGCAGTAATATCGCCGCGAGCATCAACATCACTATCAGATCGAGTGTGGACAATGATTGGCTCGATATCGGTGCAATCAATGCCGTAACCCCCAAAATACCTAAAATGTTAAATAGGTTAGATCCCACCACATTGCCAATGGCAATATCACTCTTTCCGCGGCGTGCCGCCACCACTGAAGTCGCTAACTCTGGCATGCTGGTGCCAATGGCCACAACCGTTAAGCCGATAACCACTTGGCTAATACCAAGCACTGTTGCTAGCTCCACAGCGCCATCAACAAACAGTATGCCGCCACCTACAAGCATGGCAATGCCAACCACTATTATGGCCATGGATTGCCAAGAGGGGGTCGTATCGGTTGCGCCTACATCACTCGGTGTTTGTGTGTCGGCTTTCAGGTAGCTCATAATGAGATAGCCAAGCAACAAACTCGACAAAATCATGCCGTCGATGAGTCCGAGGCCACCATCCCACAGTAAGGCACTGAGTAGCAGCGATGCCAGAATCATAATGGGGATATCACGTTTAACCATTTGTGATTTGACCCGAATCGGCTTAATCAGTGCAGTGATTGCCAAAATAAGCCCAATGTTGGCAATGTTAGATCCGAGCACGTTACCAATGGCAATATCGGCATTATCCGCTAAGGCCGCTTTAATACTCACGGCAAATTCTGGAGCACTGGTGCCAAATGCCACTATGGTTAGGCCTATCACTAATGGCGTGATACCCAACTTTAACGCAATCTGACTCGCGCCTTTCACTAACGCCTCTGCACCCAAGGTGAGGATGATAAAGCCAGCAATAATCGACAGAGCAATCCACATAATGTCAAATTTAAGATTAATTTAAGGGAGCGCAAGAATAGGCCGAAACGCTAAAAAGGCAACTAAAAAAACGCAATAAAACGATTAATTTTTGTTTAATTTAGGCGTGCAAAAAAGCACGTCTAGGACGTGCTTTTTAACTGGGGTAAATAAGTCATTGATTGCCGCTGATTATAGCTCTTCTTCCCAGCGCACTTTGGCACCGCGGATACCATCAACTTTCTCGCTATAGCGCTTTTCAAGCACATGGCGTTTAATCTTTAACGTTGGCGTGAGCACGTCGTTATCCACATCCCAAGTTTCGGCCACAACCACAATGGCATCGATGGTTTCATGGGATTCGAGATTAGGGTTGATGCTGTCTAATGTCGCCTTAAGCGAGGCGCGTACTTCTTCACGAGGTTGCAATTGTGCGCCTTCTGATAGCTGCACAAGGGCAATCGGGTGCGGCAGGCCTGAGCCGATGACGCATAGCAACTCTACGTGCGGGTCCTGTGCCAGTTTGCGCTCAATGGGCACAGGTGCAACGTATTTACCTTTGGCGGTTTTAAAGTTGTCTTTCACGCGGCCTGTGATGCTGACACAGCCATCTTGGTCGATATCACACAGGTCGCCGGTTTTGAAAAAGCCATCTTCATCAAAGCTAGCAGCCGTCACTTCAGGCTGTTTGTAGTAGCCGGTCATCAAGCCGGGGCTTTTGACTAACAGCTCACCGGTTTCAGCTCGTTTAATTTCACAGCCTTCAATAGCACGTCCTACAGAGCCAATTTTTTTAGCATCAAATGGGAAGTTAATGATGGAATAAGCACTGTTTTCTGTCATGCCCCAAGCTTCGCTGATGTTGAGGCCAATATTGTGGTACCACGCGATCAATGAAGGTGGAATTGGCGCTGAACCAGAACCGAGTAAGTGGCAATGCTCTAAACCCAAACCTTGGTGGATTTTTTTCTTCACGATGCTGCTAATAATGGGCACCTTGAGCAAAAAGTTAAGCTTGGCATAACCAATCTTATCGATGATGTTCTTTTGGAATAAGCTCCACAGGCGCGGTACCGAGAAAAATACCGTTGGCTGCGCGCGTTGTACATCCGCCACAAAGCTGTCGAGGCTTTCAACAAAGGCGACTGTGCTACCTGAGTAAAACGATGAGCCTTCAATGGCGACACGCTCAGTAATATGTGCCAGCGGCAGATAAGAGATAAGGCGGTCTTTCACATCCGTTTGTAAGTCGCGTACTACTGCCTGACATGTCCACGCGTAGCTGCCATAGGTTTGAATGGCACCTTTAGGTTTGCCGGTTGACCCTGAGGTGTAGATCAGCGTCATGGTGTCGTCTGCTTCAGGGAACTTGGCATCAACCAGAGGTTGACCCAGCTTGAGTAAGCTGTCCCACTGGTATTGTGCTGGCATCGTATCGTAAGGCATAGCTAAACGCAGGATATCGCCGCCAACACCGGGCTCTTGGTCAGCCCAATAATCGAGTTTACCAATAATAATGGCTTTGGCTTCGCTGTGCTCCAATACGTATTTAATGGTATCGGCATTAGCGGTAGGGTAAATCGGTACACTGATATAGCCGCCATGCATTAAGGCTAAATCGGTAATAAACCATTCGGCACAGTTTTTAGATAAAACCGCGACTTTGTCGCCAGGCTGTAAACCTAAGTGTCTGAGGGCGCCGGCAAGCTGTTGCATTTTTTGCTGCACATCTTGCCAAGTGAAATCAACATACTGACCATTTATGGGCTGTCTAAGGTAGATACTGTCGCCTTGCGTATCGACCCACCGGGCAAGCATCTCTACTGGGGTTTTGATTGCTGAATCCATCTGATCTTCCATATTTGTTATTTTTTATTGTTCACTCAGCTGAGCGGGTAGTCTTGTTGTTTAGATTGATATTTATTACGGGTAATCAATATGAGTATGGCGAATAAAAGAAATGATGACAATTGATTTGCAGGACAAAGCCCTGAATTGTCATCATAGTGTTATAAATGACAGCCAGATGTAGTGGGGCTGTAAGGTAGGCTTCAACACGCTCAAGGTAGGTTATTACTGCATAAAGTTAAGCCACTACTGAGCAAAACACATAGTGGCTTAAAAGATAAAAAAAACATGGGCTTTAGCCTGCTAACGTAACAGCAAGCTAGCATATCGCATGGGCAATGCGGGCTTTTTTACGCTTTGAGCGCCTATTCAGGTTCGGCGTTCGGGTCTGGCGCGCGCATGCGCTGCCACCAATCTTCATTAGCGGCAATTTGCCCTTGCTCGTCTACTCGTGGGTAAGGAATACCTTTGCGGCGACAAGCTTTAGCATAGATAGGATGGCCTTGTTCAAAGAGCATTTTTTGGCAATAGGCATCATCTAGGGTGCGTTTACCGTACATGCCAGCAATTTCCCGCTGGCGCTGAGCTTCATACATAATGAGTGCTGATGCCACCGAGACATTCAGTGACTGCACCATGCCGATCATCGGAATAATTATGTGTTGGTCAGCGATCGCGATACCTTCTTCACTGACGCCGTCGCGCTCGTTACCCATAATAATTGCTGTGGGTTTAGTGTAATCAATGTCACGAAAATCTACCGCGGTATCAGAGAAGTTAGTCACTAACACTTGCATGTTTTGTGCATCAAAACAGGCTTTTGCTTCACTCATGTGGTAGTGCTTTTTAGTACCAACCCACTGCTGACTGCCAGAAGCTGTGTTACCCGATACGCGCATATCAATGTCGGGCCAAACCGCATGGATTTGGTGGATGCCTACGGCATCGGCTGTGCGGACAACCGCGGCAATGTTATTGGTTTTATGAACTTTATCTAAACAGATAGTCAGGTCGGTTTGACGATTGTCGAGCATCTGATTGATGCGCTGTAAACGTTCGGGGCTCATAGTCTTTTTATTTCAGTGTGGTCAACAAGTTGGGCTAACAGTCACGAGTAAAAATAACAAAGGGCGCTTATGCGCCCTTTAATACTGAGTGTTAGGCTTTATAGCTCTAACACGCCGTCCATTTCGACTAGCGAATCTTTAGGCAGTTGCTTAACGCCAATCGCTGCACGGGCAGGGTAAGGCTGACTGAAATAACGACCCATAATTTCGTTAACCGTCGCAAAGTTGCTTAGATCGGTCATGAAGATGTTGAGTTTAACGATGTCGTTTAATGAACCACCTGCGGCTTCACAAACGGCAGTTAGGTTGTCAAACACTTGCACAACTTGTGCTTCAAATTCATCGCTCACCATCTCCATTGTTTGTGGATTCAGTGGAATTTGACCTGATAGGTAGACAGTGTCTCCCACTCTAACAGCTTGAGAATAAGTGCCGATAGCTTGCGGGGCTTTATCGGTAGCGATGATTGTTTTTTCAGCCATGAAACTCTCCGTTATTATCTTCTGCGATTGCTTATCGATTACGAGATGTACGCAAAACTTCTGGCAATACGCGGATGCGGCGCATCACGTTTGCCAAGTGAATTCGGTCGGTCACCGAAATTCGTAAATTAATCAAGAATACTCGGCCGTCACGCTCCTCGGTACTGAGGTTGTGAATGTTCGAGCCTTCTGCCGCCACAATCGAGGTGATTTTTGCTAACGCGCCTTGGTGGTTAACAATTTCAACCCGCAGGTTGGCTTGGAATTCAACGCCTTCAGCGTTATCCCACTGTACTGGAATATATTTATCTGGCTCGCCTTGGTAGCCACGAATGTTAGCGCAGCTTTCCATGTGCACCACTAAGCCTTTACCTGGACTTACATGGGCAATCACCGCATCACCCGGAATAGGGCGACAACAGTTCGCGAATGAAACCAACATACCTTCAGCGCCACGGATAGGCATCATGTTGGATTCTTTATGTTCGTGCTGTTCGACTTCTTGGTCGCCACGTAAACGCTGAGCGACAACAATGCTCATGGCATTGCCTAAACCAATATCTGCTAGTAGACCATCTAAGGTGTCATGCTTAGTATCGGCGACAACTTTCTCAATCTGTTTAGGATCAATATCTTCGATATTATTCTCACCCAGCGCGTGGTTGAGTAAGCGCTTGCCGAGGATAACCGCGTCGTCCTCTTTAAGACTCTTAAGCAGATGACGAATTTTAGCGCGGGCTTTACCTGTTACCACAAAGTTAAGCCAAGCCGCATTAGGCCTAGCGCCCTTAGCGGTAATAATTTCGATGGTTTGCCCTGAAATCAGTGGCTGACTCAATGGGTAGGCTTGGCGATTAACGCGCGCGCCTACGCAGGTGTTACCTACATCGGTATGAACTTCATAAGCAAAGTCGACCGGAGTTGCGCCAACGGGCAATTCTAGAATTCGACCTTCTGGGGTGAAGACATAAATTTCTTCTGGGAACAGCTCAGTTTTAAAGTTTTCTACAAACTCAAATGAAGTGCTGGCACTTTGCTGCAGCTCCAACAAGCTTTGCATCCACTTGCGGGCACGCACTTGGGTTGTGGTGCCTTGGTCTTGAGAGCTTGAACCTTTGTACAGCCAATGTGCTGCCACCCCTTTATCGGCCATTTGATCCATATCTTCGGTACGGATTTGAATTTCAACCGGTACGCCGTGGGGACCAAATAGTGATGTGTGCAACGACTGATAACCGTTGGCTTTAGGAATGGCAATATAATCTTTAAAACGGCCAGGGCGAGGTTTATACAAACCGTGCATTGCACCCATAACGCGATAACAAGTATCGACCGAGTCAACAATTACGCGGAAGGCGTAAATGTCCATCACCTCTTGGAACTGCAACTCTTTGTTGCACATCTTGTTATAGATGGAATAGAGGTTCTTTTCGCGGCCCTTAACGGCGCCGACTAATCCGGTATCTTCTAGGCGGGTATGGATGGCCGCTTCAATGCCTTGGATCAGTTCTTTACGATTACCCCGTGCGGCCTTGACCACTTCTTTTAATACGCGATAGCGCATGGGGTAGTAGGCTTGAAAGCCTAAATCTTCAAGTTCAGTTTTAATGTTGTGAATACCTAAGCGATTGGCAATCGGTGCGTAAATCTCTAAGGTTTCACGGGCAATACGGCGACGTTTATCAGGGCGAAGTGCCCCAAGGGTGCGCATATTGTGGGTGCGGTCAGCCAGCTTGATAAGAATGACTCGGATATCTTGGGTCATTGCCATCATCATTTTACGGAAGTTTTCCGCTTGGGCTTCTTTTTTGTCTCTGAACTTGAGCTTGTCGAGTTTAGACACACCTTCAACCAATTCGGCAATCGATTCACTGAATCGTTCGGCCAATTCTTCTTTGGTTACCGGGGTATCTTCAATCGTGTCGTGGAGCAGGGCAGCCATCAGCGTCTCATGATCGAGACGCATGTCTGCCAGGATGCGGGCTACCGCAACCGGATGGGTAATATAAGGTTCGCCACTGGTGCGCATCTGACCTTCATGGGCATCACGCGCCACCTGATAGGCCTGCTTGAGTAATTCTACCTGCTCAGCTTCTAAATAGGCTGACGCAGACTCCCTGAGACCTTCAAACAGATACAAAGTGGCGGCACTCCTTATATAGTGTTGCGGCCTTCAGCGATGGCAGCAACAGCAGCAATTTCAGCTGCTTCACGTTCGCGGACAGTTTGACGCTCGTCGGCATCAAGGGTGTCAGCAGTCACTAAACCTAGTTCGATTTCGCGAAGTGCGATAACGGTTGGCTTATCGTTCTCTTCTTCAACCATAGGGTCTTTACCCTGTACAGCGATTTGGCGAGCTCGACGAGCTGCAACCAAAATCATGTCAAAACGGTTGCCGATTTGTTCTACGGCGTCTTCTACAGTTACGCGAGCCATCAGATGGAACTCCAGTATTTATGGGTGAAAAAATGACGCAAAATTGTACACTATGACAGTTAGTCTGCCAACAGATCTTTAAGCATATCATTTTGAGCGTGAATTTGGCTAGCACCAGTAAGCCGTTGGCTGCGAATAATCGCCTTTAAATCTACTTGTGCTTGTTCAAAATCGTCATTAACGATGATGAAATCGTATTCGTTGTAATGGGAAATTTCTGAAGTCGCTTGCGCCATACGGCCAGCAATTACTTCAGCAGAGTCCTGCCCTCGGCCGGTTAAGCGGCGTTCTAGCTCCGCTTTTGAGGGCGGTAAAATAAATACCCCAATGGCTTCTGGCATCATCTGTTTAACTTGCTGTGCGCCTTGCCAGTCAATGTCGAGGAAAATATCAACACCTTCAGCCAGTTTAGCTTCAATCACTTGGCGTGAGGTGCCGTAATAGTTGCCAAACACTTCAGCCCACTCAAAAAATGCACCTTGATCAATTAGCGCTTTAAACTCATCAACCGACACAAAATGATAGTGTTCACCATTGTTTTCACCATTACGAGGCTGGCGAGTGGTGTGTGAAACCGACACCTGCATATCAGCGGGCTTATCTTTTAAGATAGCAGAAAGAAGCGACGATTTGCCGGCGCCACTTGGCGCAGAAATGATAAAAAGGTTGCCACGAGCGGTCATGGTGCGGAGTCCAAAGCTAGAAATTGATAATAGCGGCCCATTATACCTCTTGGCAGATCTATTGAGCTAGTGTTAGGGCAAAAATTTATCAATTGCTTGTTGGCATGCACAATTTAACAGGAACCGGGGTGAGTATTGGGTGTTAGTTCCTCTGTATAAGCGTAGTGACTAGGGCGAACTAGCAGTATATGGTATAAAAACAGCCAAGATGGAGCATATTATCTGCTAGCGCATTAATCTTCAGCTCAGCTCCATCGGGTTTAATCGACTTTTCCATGCATGTTTTAGGTGATCGCTGTTATGCATATTAAATCGCTGTTTTGTTTAACGGGTACTGATAGTCAATATCGTTTTATGGCGATTAACGCCTTGGCTTACGTGGTGTTATTGATTGTTACTAGCTTAATTGGCGCGCACGCTGGCACTCTTGTGGTGGCAATACCCGTTATCGCATTGGTTATTTTGAGCGCTAAACGCCGCGTTAAGCATGTGGCACACCCTGCTTGGTTTATCTTATTGCCGGCCCTACCCCTAGTCCTATTTTGGAGTGCGC
The DNA here is from genome assembly GCF_013394145.1 of Shewanella sp. Scap07. Lineage (NCBI taxonomy): Bacteria > Pseudomonadati > Pseudomonadota > Gammaproteobacteria > Alteromonadales > Shewanellaceae > Shewanella > Shewanella sp. Scap07. Next base: position 4,659,557 of record NZ_CP041329.1, on the reverse strand, counting down.
TGGCATTTGATGCAGGCATCGCCTTTGTTATTGTCAGTGCCCTGTTAGGCGTAGCGGTATCGCTGTTAACCCAAGTGGTATTGCCTACCACTAAGCCGGTAAAATTTGATCAGTTTGGCTACGCTGGCCCCCATAGCCATAAAGCGCCGTCAAATAGTAGTGCTGAGCGCCGCCGAGTTGAACCCACATTAGATGGTGAAGTAACAGAGGTTACTGAGGCTAACTTTGAGACTAGCGCGGTAAGCGGTGACTCATTGGATAGCCATAAAGAGGCTGAAGCAGCGCAAATCAATTGGCAAGCACTTGCAGGACGTTGGTCAGCGCTGTCAGCTGTGAAACAAAAAATGCTGATGATTAGCAGCGCTGCGCTTGTGGTGCTAGTGGTGGTACTGAGCCTTTTAAAGCCTAGCGAGCAGGTTGAAACTTTGGCATCGGAGCCCGTTGAGCCGCAATCTATAGAACCTGTAGCATTTCAGGCTGATGCTAAAGCAGATATGCCCGATGGATTTAGCGTGATTTTGTCTGATGGTGCAGTGCTGCTTGAATGGCTGGGCGAGCGCGGTGCGCCGCAACAGTTATGGTCATTGGCAACGGCTAAAGGCGACAGAACTTGCCAAGCCATGGAGTTTAATAATGGTGCCAGCTATCGGCCGATTAATGTGGAGCTACTTCCAAGTAGTGCTACCCGAGCACGGTTTTCGCCGTTAGATACTCAGGCCATCATTACCGATATTGCCATGCGCGGAAATTTAAAACTGTGTGGCTATCAGTTTAGCCTTAAAGGCAGCCAAGCAGCACTGGCTAAAAGTGCAGGCTTTATCGACTACTTATAAGTCGCGCTAGCATTTATGCTGTTAAGTTATTAGACTGCTGGGCTTGCTTGTTAGCACTGTAATGGCGTAGCAGTATGCCGTTGTAAGCTAAACCGTGAGGTGACTAGCGCTGCATAAACCTTGGTTGAAGCGCCTAAGTACAGCAAGTTAATGATTAATCGAAAATAAGTTAATGGCGCAAGATTAAATGTCTCAACACTTTATGCCTAAATGCGGTGGCTTAACCTTAGTGATTATGGCTGCAGGCATGGGCAGTCGCTTTGGTGGCGACAAGCAGCTTGCTCAACTTGGCCCCAATGGTGAAACCTTATTGGCGCTATCGGTACGCGAAGCCATTGCAGCAGGTTTTAGCAAAGTGGTGTTAATTATCCGTCCTGAGCTGGAACAAGAACTCAAATCCAGTTTAGCGCCGATGTTTGCTGGGCAAATAGCAATTGCATTTTGCTATCAAGCGATGGATGACTTGCCCGATGGCTGGCAACAGTTTATTGCAAATACCGAGCACAGAACTAAGCCTTGGGGCACGGCCCATGCGCTATGGTGCGCTCGCCACCATGTATCTGGACCAATGGCGGTGATTAACGCGGATGATTATTACGGCCAAGATGCATTTAAGCTATTAGCCGCAGGATTTAAATCTGCACCGGAACAGTGGCAAATGGTAGCGTATCGTTTGCGTAATACCTTGTCTGAACACGGCGGCGTTAATCGTGGAGTTTGCCAGGTTGAAAATGGCGAGCTGCGCTCTGTGCAAGAATGGTTGAACATTCGCCCGACTTTGGCGTCTGATACATGTAGCGGCGAGTTTGCTGGCCAAGTAAAGCAACTGTCAGCCGATGCGCTGGTATCTATGACCTGTTGGGGCTTTACCAGCAGTATTTTTTCGGTGCTAGAACAGCAGTTGTTGGCTTTTGTTAGCGCCAATGCCAATAGTGCCACTGCCGAATGTTATTTACCTTCTGTGGTGCAAAGTGCCATGGATGGAGCAAAAGAAACACGTGATGTGTTTAAAATAGGGGTCAGCACGGCAACCCAAACATGGTTGGGTGTGACCTATCCTCAGGATGTGGCTGAGGTAAAACAAAAATTAATGGAGTTGTTGGGTGATTGATTTTATAAAGCAGCATGTACTGCCGAATTTTGGCATTGAAGTTGAGGCCAAAGTGTCACCGCTAGGAAATGGACATATTAACGATACCTTTCTTGTACGCGGCCAGCATGGTGAAATGGTGCTGCAGCGTATCAATACCGAGGTCTTTAAAACGCCATTTGCTTTGGTTAATAATGCCCAAAAAATTGCCCAACACCTGCGGGAAAAACGCCAGCAAGCTGAGTACCAACTTAAAGTCGTGTCGCCGCTCATGACTCAAGCTAATGAACTCGCTATAGATTTAGGCGACAAGGGTTTTTGGCGAGCGATCAATTACCTACCCAACAGTCACAGTATTGATGTAGTAGGCGACGAGCAACAAGCCCAAGCCGCAGCCAAAGCTTTTGGCCATTTTTCGCAAGCATTGAGTGATTTTGATGCTGAGCAAATTGAAGATGTGATCCCACAGTTTCATCACTTACCTGGGCGTATTCAGCAGCTTGAGCAAGCGGTTGCTAGCAATGGCCAACAACGTTTACATGACTGCCAAGCTTGGGTGGATTTTGCCCTGACTCAACAAAGTTTATTGCAAGAACTGGCTGATATTGAGCCACAGCTACCAAAGCGTATTTGCCACAACGACACTAAAATCAACAACATGTTGTTTGATAAGCGTGATATGTCGAGCATGGCGATTATTGACTTAGATACCTGCATGAAAGGGCATTTGATGTATGACTTTGGCGACATGGTACGTACCTTTTGCTCGCCAGAAGAGGAAGACTCAACCAACCTCAGTAATGTACAGGTGCGTGAAACCATTTTTGCTGCGATATGCCAAGGGTATTTGAGCGAATTAAGCAGCATTCTTACCGAAGCTGAACGTCAAAGTTTATGGCTGGGGGCTAAAATTATCTGTTTGATGATTGGCGTGCGCTTTTTAACTGATCACCTTAATGGCGATGTGTATTTTAATATTCATCATGAAAACCATAATTTAGAGCGCGCTGCCAATCAGTTTACCCTGTACAAAAGCCTGCTTGAAAACCAAGCGGCACTGCAACAACACTTAAGCTAGTCGAGCACACGCGTAACGTAACCGGCACTACAGTGATTAACGCACTGAGGTGCCAGTCACTCAGTACTATTTGCTGAGTTAATCGTGCCTACCGGAGTCGCAGCCATGTTGGCCAATCTTTTAATGCTCGCGCCGCTGTTATTAACCTTAGTGTTGGCTTTGGTATTACGCCGAACATTAGTGGCCTTAGGCGTGGGTATTGTTTCTGGCGCCCTTATCTTAAGCAGTTTCAATCCACTCGAAAGCATTCACTATTTATCGAGCACGGCTTGGCAGCAATTTTATGCCAACGGCCAATGGCAAGCGTGGCACTTAAATGTGCTGGCGGCGATGGTGCTGTTAGGGGTTATGACGCAATTGCTGGCCCGAGGCGGCGCAGTTAAATCTTTTGCTGACTGGTTGTATCATCGCATTCAAAGTGGTCGCCAAGCACGCATTGGCGTAGTGCTGCTGGGTTGGGTGGTATTTATTGATGGTATTTTTAGTTGCTTAGCGGTGGGCCATGTATGCCAGCCATTGAGCCAGCGTTATCAAATGAGCAAAGAGCAAATTGCCTATCTGGTGGACTCTAACGCATCGCCGTTATGTTCGTTACTGCCTTTTTCAAGCTGGGGGCCTTATGTGATGGCGATTTTGGCCGGCATTACCCTGATGCCGTTATCACCGCTTGAGTCCTTTATTGCCATTGCTCAGCTTAACTTTTACGCCATTACGGTGATTGTGTTGTCATTGCTGATAGCGTGGTTTGGCATTGGTTTTACTTACCCTAAAGCGGCAAATGCAGAAACCTCGCAATCAGCAACAGAGGATGCAAATCATGCTGATGCGTCTACAGAGGTGGCCGCAGGCAGCCCGTGGTTATTGGGTGTGCCCATGGCGAGTTTGTTGTTAGCATCGATTGGTTTCACCTTGTGGTCGGGCGCGGCTAATGCCACATCAAACGAGCTTGCTGCATGGCTTACAGCGGCAGATATCGGCGCTGCCATGCGTGATGCCTGTTTGCTAGCCACAGGTATTGCAGTGGTGATGTTAAAGTTTGCCGGGCGAAGCTTAACCCAATTACTAACCGATACCGTGGCAGGCATTAAAGTGATTAGCTTTGCTATCGCCATTTTACTGTTTACCTGGATGATTGGCGCTGTTATCGCCGATTTAGGTGTGGCTAAGCTGCTGGCCAGTTGGGCCGAGCAATTTATATCGAGCCACATTTTGGTTGCGGGCTGTTTTGTACTGTGCGCGGTGATGGCTTTTACCACAGGCTCTAGCTGGGGCACCTTTGCCATTATGATCCCCATAGGTGCTGAAATTGCCCAGGCGGTAGATCAAACTCTGATGTTGCCAGTACTCAGTGCGGTAATGGCCGGGTCAGTATTTGGTGACCATTGCTCGCTCATATCAGATACCAGTGTGATCAGTGCCACCAGTTCAGGTTGTGCGCCCCATGCCCATGTAGTGACTCAGCTGCCGTTTGCCATGATTGCCGCGCTGAGTGCGATAGTGGGCTTTCAGGCAATCAACTTAGGTTTAGCGCCATTATGGAGTTGGATAATGGTGTTATCGGTCGCAGCGGCGCTGTTATATGGCTATCAACAATTAACGACAAGCCGAGCAGCTCGTATATCAAGCGCAGGCTAATTGGCTTAGGTTTGTGTGATTGGCGAGCTATGCGGGGCAACTATATGGGCTAATTTTACCGGCCAACGATACGAGTTAGACTGAAAGATCCACGCGCCGTGTTAGGTCTATATTACAAAGCCTAGCAAGAGTGCGATTATGTTTGCCCCAATCCCCCAAACGTGTAGTTTGTCATCTCGTCAAAACTGGCGGCATTATAGTGTAAGCAGCCTGCGAATTTATTTATTGGTGCTGTTTTGCAGTGGCTTTTTGATGTCCCAGCCATTGCGAGCAGCCTCGCTAGGCGAATTTAATCAACAAAGCAGTGTTTATCGACCTTATTTTGTTGAGCTTTATACCTCACAAGGTTGCAGCAGTTGTCCACCTGCAGAGCAATGGTTATCAAGTTTTCGTGACCATAATCAGTTATGGAAAACCCTATTTCCGTTGGCGTTTCATGTAAGCTACTGGAACTACATCGGCTGGAAAGATCCCTACAGCCAACGCGCGTTTAGCCAGCGCCAATACGATCATCTTAACGCCAAAAACACCGGCCAAGTCTACACCCCACAGTTTGTGATTAACGGCAAAGAATGGCGCGGCTGGTTCGACCGAGAAAGTAGGGTTTAAATTGTGTTTTAGTTAGATTAGGGAGAATAAGATTGAATTTGAATAAATGAGCGGGCGGCGTAAAGCCACTCGTTTTACGATTGTCGGATATGCTGGGTGGTGCGTTTGAGAACAAAGCCCTTATCCTCCAAAAATTCAATTCTTTTTTGGATGTTTGAGAATAGTATATTGACTAGATTATCGTTTTCTCTATAATGCCCTTTCACAGCTAGGTCGATTAGCTCAGCTGGGAGAGCACCTCCCTTACAAGGAGGGGGTCACTGGTTCGAGCCCAGTATCGACCACCATTCTTTTCATAAAGAATTAAAACATTATGTATCCCAGGTCGATTAGCTCAGCTGGGAGAGCACCTCCCTTACAAGGAGGGGGTCACTGGTTCGAGCCCAGTATCGACCACCATTCTTTTTATAAAGAATTAAAACACTATGTATCCCAGGTCGATTAGCTCAGCTGGGAGAGCACCTCCCTTACAAGGAGGGGGTCACTGGTTCGAGCCCAGTATCGACCACCATTCAAGTTATCCAGCCTTTACCAACTCGAACATTTGTACTGGTCAACCCAAATTGGACACTTTTAGTTGAGAATTTTCAAATTCCACAGGTGACAGGTCACCATTAGTAGAATGAAGTCGCTCTAAGTTATAATATTTCTTGTAATCAGCCACATCTTGCTTTATGAACTCCCTTGTTGGTTGAGGAACTTTAAAAATCCAATTGTGTTTCAAACTACCAAAGAAACGTTACACTACGGCATTATCCCAACACGCACCCACATCTCCCATACTGGCTCGAATACCATAAGTCGATAACAGCTTACCGAATTGCTTGCTGGTATATTGTGAGCCTCGGTCACTGTGAAATACCAGCCCTCTGGCCAGTTGACGCAGATTGTAGGCTTTCATCAATGCCTTCGATATCAAATCTGTGGTCATTCGTTTGTCTATGTGCCATCCCACAATCCGACGTAAATGTAAATCCATCACCACAGCCAAATACATCCAGCCTTCACCCGTCTATAAATACGTCTCGTAACCTGCCCAAATCTGATTAGCTGATACAGGGTTAAAGTTCATGTTTAACAGGTTGTCAGCCACAACATCTAAATGTTTTCACTGTGTAGTCACCTTATAAGCACGCCGCTGGGTTACGTTGAGTCGAAGTCGGTACATAATTTTACGAACGAGATAGCGACCAACCTGGTAGCCTTCCTTGCGCAATTTCTTCACCATTTCACGATTCCCTAAGCTGCCACGACTTTGCCTAAATAGCTGCCGAACGAGGCGATAAAGCTTCAGTGTTTCAAGGTTTATCACGTTTACAGGGCGCTTATGCCAATCGTAATAGCCTGACTTACTCACATTCATTACGCGGCATAACAGTGCTATAGGGAACAGGTTTGAGTGCTGTTTGATGAAGCGAAATTTTACTTCATCTCTTTCGCAAAGAAAGTGCTTGCTTTTTTTATTTCTTTCTCCATGCGTAATTCTTTGTTTTTTCGACGCAATCTTTTCAGTCCATCACGTTCAGGCTCTTCTTGAGCAATAGCCTGTTGCTGGGCTTGGTGTTTTCCTTCCAGTTGTAAAGCAGGCTCCTGTTAACCCCAAGAGACTTTGCTGTATCAGCAAAGCTATAACCTTGTTCTAGGGCCATCAATACGGCTTCATCTTTAAATGCTTGTGGATAACTCTTATGTGATTTTTTAGACTTAATATCGACCTCTTAATTTATTGACCATGCTGTCTCAAAATTATGTGTCCGATGGAATTAGACCAGACCAGTTTCACAGAAATCAGGGTAGCCATTACACCAGTTGTAAATTCAGGCAACAGCTATGGCGTTACCAGATAAAACAAAGCATGAGTCGACGAGGAAATTGCTGGGATAATGCGCCAATGGAGTGATTTTTTAGAAGCTTAAAAACAGAATGGGTACCATCGCGCGGGTATCGTAATTTTGCTGAGGCTAAAGTATCTATTACTAGCTACATCATTGGATATTATAGGCCGGTCAGGCCATATCAATATAAAGGTGGACTGACACCAAATGAGTCAGAGCGACGCTCTGGTTTGAATACAAAACCGTGGCCAATTTACTACACAAGGAGCTATAAGAAGCTCCTTGTCAGTATGGCTTTAGGTAGTTTAGTTTTTGCATTAGTACAAATTAGGAGTGTTCTATAATTCGTCAGGTTCTAGCGATTCAATATCATTTAACAATTTAACTAAAGAGTGCCCCAGTGCCCTTGCCATATTAACAGGTACAGCATTACCTATTTGTTTGTATGCTGCGTTTTTTGAGCCTTGAAACTCCCAATTGTCAGGGAAAGTCTGAATGCGAGCATACTCTCGCACTTGAAGTGGACGCGTTTGCAGAGGGTGACAACGTTCGGTTTGTTTTTGTGCTGGGGATGTGGTCAACGTCAGACTTGGCTCATTTAGCGATAGACGTCTTGCCATTCCGGTCTTTCCACCTCCTAAGAAGTAGCTGCCACCCATGTATTCCCTTTGTAATTGATCTGAAAGGTCACGCCAGTATCCACCTTGCGGTACTTCGTCCATTATCTCTTTCTTTCGCTGTGGATATGTCTGTCCGTCAGATTCAGGCACATCTGTGTTATACAGTTCCCCTGCATAGAATGCGTCTCTTAATGTCATTATGCGCTTATATGGCGATGGCCAATGAAACTTCACTTTTTGCGCCAAATCTTTACGGATACCGATTAATATCACGCGTTCACGCTTCTGTGGCACTTTGTAGAAAATGGCTTTCAATACGCGTGGCTCTACCAGTTCATAGCCTAACTCGTCAATTACAGCTTTTATGGTTTCCAGCGTTCTACCATTATCATGGGTAGATAATGCTTTAACGTTTTCGGCTAGGAAGACTTTGGGGTTTGTTTCTTTGATAGCACGTGCCATCTCAAAAAATAATGTACCACGAGTGTCTTCAAAACCTAGGCTTTTACCCGCATACGAGAAAGATTGGCACGGAAAGCCACCAGTTAGAACATCTACTTCATCTTCTATTTTTGTAAAGTCTATGTTAGTTATATCACCTTCAATCACGTTCCAATCAGGGCGATTGTGACGCAAAGTGTTACAGGCATGCTTATCCATTTCGTTGAGCAAGATGCTATCAAGACCAGCTTGTTCCATACCAATCGCTAGGCCGCCTCCGCCAGCGAAAAGCTCTACTAAGTTGTAGGTACGTTTCGGTGTGACCGCGTGCTCTTCATCCCAAAGGCCTTGCAGCATCTCTTGAATTTCAGGGTGACTCTTGACTTGCTTAATAGGAATCATTCCAGTATCTGGGCACGGAGTGAGCTCGCCTCGTTTGATTCTTGCCCCCATTGTTGCTTTTGATTGGGAAAGAATATCTGCCAGGACTTCTATGGTGAAATGAATATCTTTTTGTTTAGTTTGGACATCAAACACTATGACGCTTCCAAGTTAGTTATCGCATTCCCAAGATCATACAGGTGAAATCACCTCTGGTCCAGACTTATTTTAATAAATAAGTTCAAACATTTCTAAATAATTGATAAGGTGGGTTTTATTGTAATTAATGGCTTTGTTTGGAGCGTATAATAATATGGCATATGAATTGCGGGATTTTGATGGCCAACCGGTAGAGTTCTATCAGCTGAACGAGAAGTCATTCGCGTGTGCTCATGGAGAAACACAAGAGGAGTTGTTTGTTTCTGCTTTTGCTAGGATGCAAAGTTGTGGGTACATTTCGGATAAAAGTTCAATTGCTGTTCACCCTGAGAAGGAAACTAACCCATATCACCCTGATTTACTTATTGATGGTTCATTAGTCGGAGAACTTAAGGCAAAGGCCTCACCGCTTTTTATGGCTGGAACCTATGGGATAGATCCTCAGTACGCTTTGACAATGGATCTTAAGGATTCATTTCACTATTCAAAATACTTACAAAAAGGCATAGATGTTACGATATTTATTTGGGTTAAATGGGCTGCAAAATCCATGTGTACGTTTTCAAAAGGAAGTTCAAGGGACTACCCCAGTAGAACATATGAAGTGAAACAGCTGGCAGGCATATGGAAAGTCAAATTTTCTGACTTGAGACGTTTCGAGCTAGAAAGTAGTGTCCCTATACACTGGTACAAAGAGAGTTTTAGGCAGCCTCCAAAATACAGTTTGGGTGACCCCAACCACAAAGAGTGGACGCAAGCCTTAATTGAGTTTGAGCCTCGGTTAGTTGAAGGAAACTTAGTAAAAAGCATTGCTTCTAAGGGATATACAAAGCAAATTGATGGTGAGATGTACACTGCTGGAGATTCATCAGGCAGTTATGTTTTTGATTTAAGAAATCCTATATTTGAATGTCTCTACACAAATGCTAGAACAAAGACCTAGTTCACGCTCAATCGTTTATATTGTTAAGTGAAGTGTTAGCTAGGTCTAAATTAGTGCAACTAAGAAAAATTAAGGTCTTCAAAACCTTCGTATTGTTGAAATGGGAGAAGGTAGATACTTTTGAGTATATCGTCTGAAATTTTTTCCAGCTCAATAAAGACAGTGTTCTCTATCTTTCCAAGTTTGGCTTCAGCGATAACATCGTCAATAACTTTGGGAAGTACCTGGCACAATTTTTTGAAAGAAAGAGAATCACCCGTAGCAATCTCATAGAACTTATCCATTGAGATTCTTCGTATCTTTTTGTGACTGATCTTTTCACTATCTAAACTAATAGCCCAAGGTATATCCTGACTGTTCTTGGCAATGACTTCTACCAAATAGCATATAGCCTTATCATCACGGACGATTTTGTTTTGCATCTTCATATAGGTTTTTTGAGATGAAGCAGAATTCATTGTATTGTGCTTATTTTTTAATTCGGCATAGATATTAAGCTTTGAGTTAATTGTATCGAAGCCTTGCTCAGGTACTTCCCAACCATCTATAAATTTGAATATGTTTTGATGAAAATAGCCGATGTGATTAGTATTTGACTTGTCAATCTGCCGGATAGATTCTGACTCAATAATTTCTGGTATTGTTTTGCCATAAACTTTCGAGTCAAAGGTTAGTTTGATCGGGTCAAGTAAGTTCTTATTAAATTGTGAAAGGTTAATTTTGAAGCGGTACTTCTGAACAGTATCTTTCACATGTTCAAATAGTTGCTCATCCGTGATAAATCCTAGCCCATATGTCTTTGACATTGATCGCTTACCTTATATGTTAAACAAGTAGTTATGGTATCGTAATGTGGAGAAAAAAAAAGGCAAGGGTTCAATCTTCATGATCTGTTGCAATTTCAAATCGATGCTAAGACCTAGAATAAGTGAGTACCTAAATAATAAGTGAGATTAAATAAATAAGTGTCTAAGATATTAGTTTTTACCAAAACTCATCTCTCGCTTATTTATCTAACAAAAAGCCCAGCATTTGCTGGGCTTCATATCTTTTCTAATCAGTTTAAACCGAAAAATGCTTATTCCACATTCTGAATTTGCTCACGCATTTGCTCAATCAGTACTTTAAGCTCGACCGCTGCTGCAGTGACTTCAGCGCTGATAGATTTAGAGGCTAAAGTGTTAGATTCGCGGTTGAACTCTTGCATCATGAAGTCTAAACGGCGGCCTTGGGCGCCCCCTTTTTTTAGGATGCGGCGAGTTTCTTCAACGTGGGCGTCGAGGCGGTCCATCTCTTCGGCAACGTCCATCTTTTGTGCCAGAATCACCATCTCTTGTTCTAGACGTGCGGGGTCTAAATCTTCTTTAATTTCCGCGAGACGATTGGTGAGCTTCTCACGTTGCCACTGCATAACGGCAGGCATGTGCTCACGTACTACGGCGACTTGTTCAACAATGGCATCAAGACGGGTGTCTAGCATGGTTTTAATGGCTTCGCCTTCGCGGCCACGGGCTTCAATAAATTGGTCGATGGCGCTGTCAAAGGCGGTAAGCAGCTCTTTACCTAGGGCGTCCATGTCTTGTTCAGAGCTTGACATCACACCTGGCCAGCGTAGTACGTCAACCACGTTTAGCTCGCCTTGGCTAGCTTGGTCACGTACCCAGTTGGCCGCTTGAATCACTTGCTTGGCCAAATCTTGGTTGAGTTGTAGCTCGTTGTTGTCATCGTCTTTGATGTCGTAACGCAGGTTCACTTCAACTTTACCGCGGTTTAATCGCTTGCGCAGGCGGTCTCGCAGCATGGGCTCTAGGTTGCGAAAATGCTCAGGCAGACGCAGATAGGTTTCTAAATAGCGCTGGTTAACAGAGCGAATTTCCCATGAGGCATTACCCCATTGTGCTTTGTGCTCTATACGAGCGTAGGCTGTCATGCTTTGGATCATGAAGTGGGTCCGGTGTTATTTATTCGTCAAAGTGAATGCCGATTATAGACCTATCGCAGTAATGGTCAAAGTAATTGCCTGAAGTATCAGGGATAGGGTGGCAACTTAGGGTATTAAGTCAGTGATTTTAAGCGATGATATGCTGTTAGGTTAGCTTGATTGACTGGTCTTTGCTGGCGTTTGATTGTGAGTCATACGCCACTGTTTAAGCTTGTTGGCTGAATGTCATGGCATATAGGCGCGCTAGCCCCTATAATATGCAGCCAAAATCGCTTTGTTTATTTTTAATACAGGAACCTTCTATGCGCCCAAGTGACAGAACGCCCGCCCAATCTCGTCCAGTGACAATTACTCGCCAGTTTACGGCCCATGCCGAAGGCTCTGTCTTAGTTGAGTTTGGTGACACTAAGGTGTTGTGTACTGCAAGCTTTGAAGAAGGTGTGCCACGCTTCCTTAAGGGCCAAGGCCAAGGTTGGGTGACAGCTGAATACGGCATGTTGCCACGCTCTACCCACAGCCGCATGAACCGCGAAGCGGCACGTGGTAAGCAGTCTGGTCGTACGCAAGAAATTCAACGTCTTATTGGTCGTTCACTGCGCGCAGCGGTAGACATGAAAGCGCTAGGCGAAAACACTATTGTGATTGACTGTGATGTAATTCAAGCAGACGGCGGTACGCGTACAGCTGCGATTACCGGTGCGTGTGTAGCCTTGGTTGATGCGCTTAATTGGGCACGCGGTAAAGGTATTTTGAAAACCAACCCGCTTAAGTTCCTGATTGCTGCAGTGAGTGTGGGCATTTATAAAGGCGAGCCGATTTGCGATTTAGAATATGTTGAAGACAGCGCCGCTGAAACCGACATGAATGTAGTGATGACCGAAACCGGCAAGATTATTGAAATTCAAGGCACTGCAGAAGGTGAGCCATTTAGCCACGAAGAGCTAATGAGCCTGCTTGAGCTGGCTAAGCACGGCATTCGCGAGATTGTCGATGTGCAAAAAGCCTCGTTAAACTAAAATAGAAAAACAATTAAGGGTCCTACGGGGTCCTTTTTTTAAACCTTTTTACCCAGAAAAAATGATAAGTGAGGAGTGGTTGTGAAAGCCTATCAGCGTGAGTTTATTGAGTTTGCATTAGAGCGCCAAGTATTAAGATTTGGCGAATTTACGCTTAAGTCGGGCCGCACTAGCCCTTATTTCTTTAATGCTGGCTTGTTTAATACTGGCCGTGATTTAGCCCGCCTGGGTCGTTTTTATGCGGCGGCGTTGGTTGATTCTGGCATTGAACATGACTTGCTATTTGGCCCTGCTTACAAAGGTATTCCAATTGCGACGACTACAGCTGTGGCATTGTGTGAGCACCACGATATTGATATGCCTTACTGCTTTAACCGTAAAGAGAAGAAACAGCACGGTGAAGGTGGCAGCCTAGTCGGTAGCGAGCTTCAAGGCCGCGTGATGTTGGTTGATGATGTGATCACCGCTGGCACAGCTATCCGTGAATCAATGGAGATTATTGAAGCGGCGCAAGCTAAGCTGGCCGGTGTATTGATTGCACTTGACCGCCAAGAGAAAGGCAAGGGCGAGCTGTCAGCGATTCAAGAAGTTGAGCGCGACTTTGGCTGTGAAATCGTATCGATTGTGAAGTTAGAAGATTTGATTAGCTACTTGTCTGAAAAATCAGGCATGGAAGCACAGCTTGCTGCGGTAAGCGCTTATCGTGACCAATACGGCATCTAATTGCCCAATTGAATAGCAAAACGCCACCTTAACGGTGGCGTTTTTGTTTATGACTTGCGGCTATTGGCTGAGGAACTCAGCGCGGGTAGCCGGGTTTGACTTGAAAATTCCGCCAAGGGCCGTGGTAGTGGTTGAGCTGGTTGAGTCCATCACGCCGCGTGATTTTACGCAGTAATGTACCGCATCCATTTTTACCGCGACATCTTTGGTTTCTAGCAGGGTTTGCAACGCCACTAATACCTGTTGAGTTAGGCGCTCTTGTACCTGTGGGCGCTGGGCAAAAAAGCGCACAATACGGTTAATTTTAGACAGGCCGATAATGTTCTTACGCGGCAAGTAGGCCACTGTTGCTAGGCCATCAATGGTCACTAAGTGATGCTCGCAGGTGCTGGTTAGGCTGATATCCTTTACCTTTACCATTTCATCAAAGCCCATTTTGTTTTCAATGACGGTGATTTTAGGGAAGTTCTGGTAATCGAGCCCCGAGAAAATCTCATCGACATACATTTTGGCAATACGCTTAGGGGTTTCAATTAAGCTGTCGTCACGCAAATCTAATGACATTAAGGTTAAAATCTCACGCATATGGTGTTCGATTTTTTCTTTGCGCTGCTCGGCATCAAGTCCACAAGGTAGCATCGGGGTTTCTAAACCGCGATCTAAGAGTGCTTGTTGTACTAGCTGTGCTGATTCACTAAGTGCCATGAGATCCTCCACTATACTGCCAGTGGTTAACTTACAGTGGCTAAAGCGAGCAATTGCTTGGGGCTTTAGCGGGTTTAATAGTCATTATAGTTGCTCTGTTTGAGTTAAACAGTCAACAACGGGGCAAGGAGGATACCGTGAAATGGCGTCAATTTATACCCGTAAAAAGTAAGGAATTACTGAAAAAACCTATCGTGATGATAGGTTTTTTCAGTTTGCTGGCCAATTTCTGCGGCTATTACAGTCTAAGGTTCTCTTGCAAGAAGCCTAGCATTTGCTGGTAATACTTAGCGCGATGGGCATCGTTGTAGAAGCCATGGCCTTCATCATCCATCACTAACTTTTTATAGGGATAGTTGTGCTTTTTAAGGTCTGCTTCTAAGGCTTCAAGTTGCTCAATTGGCGCCCGTTCATCTTCACCGCCATGCACTAATAATAAGTTGGTTTTGAGCTTGTCGGTGTTGTGGCTAGGTGACATCTGCTGCAAGACTTTTTCATCTTTACCGAGCACTTTGGTGAGATAACGCTTACCCGCGCGGCGTCCAGGTATGTCGCCCTTATTAAACATCAGCTCAAGGTCATACACGCCGGCAAAACCAATTGCACACTTAAACATGTCAGGCTCAATGATTGGGCTTTGTAGCGCCGAATAGCCACCAAAACTGCCGCCGACTATACACACACGGTCTTTGTCTACATAGCCTTGGTCAATCACATAGCGGGTGGCATCAATAATGTCATATTGAATATCGGTGCCCCATTTTTGATGACCGGCATGTTCAAAATCTAATCCGTAGCCGCCAGAGCCACGAAAGTTAACCTGCAACACGGCCGCGCCTTTACTGGCTATCATTTGGTTTTGTGAGTCAAAGCCCCACCAATCACGCGGGCCGTGTGGGCCACCGTGGGGGTTAACTACTAAAGGCAAGTTTTTATGGTCTACACCATGGGGCAGGGTTAAGTAACCATGAATGGTTTTGCCGTCGCGGGCTGTAAAGCTAATGGGCTTCATTTCAGCCATCAACTCGGGGTCGAGCCATTTTTTAGCTGACACTAGGTATTCGAGCTGCTTTTTTTTGCTATGAAATACATAATAGTCGCCAGGGTTGCGGTCATTAAAGGCTTTAATCACCAATTGACTCGCATCATTAGTCTGGCTAACTAAGTGTACTTGGTGACCGGGGAGGGCTTTAAGTAATTGTTTTAGAATAATAGAATGTTCATCGTTTTTATCAATAAATTCATAGGTTGGATAGCCATTTTGGTACTCAATGGCGTATAAATTCTTAGATATTCTATCAATCCAAATGTTATTGGGATCAACCACTTCATCGCGGCTGACTAGTTTTTTAGTCCCCGTATTGATATCTAGTAAGAAAACACCTTGGGTTTTGCCTGCTTCTGAGCCAAGGATATACACACCAGTGTTGTCGCTGTTGAAAGCAAGTGGACGTATCTCTTTTAGATCTAAATTGAGGTTTTTAGTATCAACCCATTTGCCATCCTTTCGATAGAATAGTTGTGAGTTCACGTAATCATTTGTGCCACTTACAAAGCGAACTTTGCCGTCATGGTCAGTAAGAAATTGAGCATAAGGGATTGGGGCAGTGGCTATTTTCTTGCGGGTGCCTTTGTATACATCAACTCGATAGATTTGTTGCTTGTTTTCCGATGTATTGCTACTGCCATTTCCCCATGGCAATGCTTTGACTAGCATGTATTTATCGTTTTCAGGAAGTGGATCGAAAATGTAGGCTGTGGCGCTGATTGCTGTATTTCGCTTAATACGTGATCCGACTTGCTGGCCACCCTTATAACCAAATAAATAGGCTTGACGGCTGCCATCAGCATTTACTGCCATTAGCTCACCGTAGTATAAAGGGTGATCGCTCCAGCCTTTTAAATAGGTCTTTGCTAGTACTACGCGTTCTTCGTTAACCCATTCATATGTTCCGACTTGAGCGTTCGATTCAAAGTGGACTACATTGGTTGGCTTCTTTGTTTTTGCGTCGAGAATTAATAGTGCGTCTTTGCCATCTTTAGGCACAATAGCGCTGAGGTATTTACCTGTTGGCGATATCTTGATTTGACTGAATTCAGATGCACGGCTGAATTGCTCAACCAGCTCAGTCTCAGAGGCGTTACTGTTTGTGCTAAAAAAGCACCAAATAACAAAACTAAACCACATGATTAGTTTCATAAACACGTCCTTGTTATGTGTATATGTTGTTTATAATTAAGCGTTATTTTGGCAAGAGTAATACAAAAGTATTGCGTGGACAAGTGAATAATTGTTATACAAATTATCAAGGCGGTGCAGCTTAATCACTCAGAATCTTGGCTGCACTATCTTGATAGCATTTATGCCTAATGTGGCACTAAATTGTTTAACTTTGTAGCAGTTGCTGCTGAATAAAGCCCCATTGCTCTTGGAAGTGGCTGGTGGGTTTTTGCTTAAAGTCGCTGCGGACAAACTGGGCAATGCGGCCTTCGGCTACGGCAAGCAGTAAGTTGGCCAAAATACCTTCATCGATTGAAAAACCTTTGCCTTCACGTAAGGTTTTTTCGCGCAGGATTTGTTTAAGGTGGGTTTCGACTTTGGCAAAGATTTGCCCGGTGCGATTACGTAGTCGCTCGTTCTCACCCAGCAGTGCATCACCATTAAGTACCCGTGAGATGCCCGGGTTACGTTCAGCAAATATCAATAAAAGCTGTAGTAATAGTTGGCAACGTCTCATGGTGTCTTTCTCTTCATCCATGATGAGATTGATGCGTGTTAGTAACGACTCTTCAATAAAGTCGATTAAGCCCTCAAACATCCGTGCTTTACTTGGGAAGTGACGATATAGCGCTGCTTCTGAAACGCCGACCTCTGCCGCGAGTTTTGCGGTAGTGATACGTTGGCCGGGGCTGGTTTCTAGCATAGTAGCTAAGCATTGCAGAATATGTTCACGACGATTTTTTTTCGGGCTCGCGGCCATGATGTTTCCTTTAAATACCACTGGAGCCTAAGGCGACTAATCGGCCTTATATGCTCTCTTATTATGTGCGTTTTAACACGCGTTTATCTATTGTTTTGCCAAGCAGTAAGCTATTTAGTGCCAGAATGGCCAAAGCCACCTTGGCCTCTATCAGAGCTATCAAACTCATCCACTAGCTTAAACTCTGCTTGCACCACAGGCACAAATACCAACTGAGCCAGCCGGTCACCAATTTCTAACGTAAAAGGCTGCTGACTGCGATTCCAGCAAGAGACCATTAACGGTCCTTGGTAGTCAGAGTCGATTAATCCCACTAAGTTGCCCAATACAATACCGTGTTTGTGGCCAAGGCCTGAGCGCGGCAAAATGACAGCCGCTAAACTGGGGTCTGCCACGTGTACAGCTATTCCGGTTGGGATCAATACGGTTTCGCCTGGTTTAATCACCATGGTTGTGTCAATCATGGCGCGTAAATCCATACCAGCACTGCCGCTAGTGGCGTAGGCCGGAGTCGGGAATTCAGAGCCTATACGCGAGTCGAGGATTTTAAGTTCAATTGGCGTCTTCATGGGTTTGTCATTTGCTCTGCAATAAGTGAAAGGAGTTGGGTGGCTAACGTGTATTTGTCGGTCACATCGAGTGCTTGTTCGCCTTGTGGCCAAAATACCGTGAGAGCGTTGTCGTCACTATTAAAGCCTTGCGCCGGATTAGACACATCGTTAGCGGCAATCATATCAAGCTTTTTACGCTGCAGTTTGTCTTTGGCATAGTGGGCCACATCTTGGGTTTCGGCGGCAAAGCCAACCGTAAATGGGCGCGACTGATGCGCGGCAACCGTCGCCAAGATATCAGGATTGCGTACCAGTGCAAGTTGCATTTGCTCGGCAGACTTTTTAATTTTTTCGTTGGCGATGTTATCCACGCGGTAGTCGCATACTGCGGCACAACCAATAAAGATATCGGCAGCCTCAACATGGTTTAATACTGCAGCGAGCATTTGTTCTGTTGATTGCACATCAATGCGCGTTACACCTGTTGGTGTCGCTAAGCTAACAGGCCCGGTCACTAAGGTGACCTTAGCGCCCATTTGCGTGGCCGCAGCGGCGATTGCAAAGCCCATTTTGCCAGAGCTCTGGTTAGAGATGTAGCGCACAGGATCGATAGCTTCGCGAGTCGGGCCTGCGGTTAACAGCAAGTGTTTACCTGCTAATGGCTTTGGGCCAAAAAACTTAACGGCGCGATCAACAATTGCCAGCGGTTCTTCCATGCGCCCCATGCCCACTTCGCCACAGGCTTGCTCGCCACTGGCAGGGCCCCAAATATGGATGCCCCGTTGGCCAACGGCGTTAATATTGGCTTGTGTTGCTGGATTGGCATACATCTGTTGGTTCATGGCCGGACAGATAGCAATTGGCGCTTCTGTGGCTAAACAGGTGGTGGTAATGAGTTCATCAGCCATGCCGGCGTTAATTCTGGCAATCAAATTAGCCGTTGCAGGGGCGACAATCATTAAATCAGCCCAGCGGGCGAGTTCAATGTGTCCCATTGCAGCTTCGGCGGCTGGGTCGAGCAGATCTAAGGCTACCGGATGGCCGCTCAACGCTTGCAAAGTTAACGGGGTGATAAAGGTGGTTGCGCTTTGACTCATTACCACTCGGACATCGGCACCGCGCTCTTTTAAACGGCGCACTAAATCAGCAGATTTATAGGCGGCAATCCCACCACCAATGCCTAATAAGATTTTTTTACCAGTTAAAGCCATTATCTTCTCTTTTCTCTACAAGCTTGCCATATTGGCGTGGGGCTAACGATAGCATAAACCAATCCAAGTTGATGACACAGATTGAAAAAAATCAGCCATACTTGTTAGCGCCTGTTGAATTATTGCTGCTGTTTTATCGCAGCCAGTAAGCGGCAGATAACCAGAAGCGTTTTAAATGCAACAAGGAGGTTGCTATGGCCATTAAACATTGGCCCGAGGGTGAGGGACCACGAGATAAATTGTTAAAGTTTGGACCGCAGCAGTTGTCAGAAGCGGAATTATTGGCAGTTTTGCTGCGTAATGGCCTGCATGGTCAAAGTGCGGTGGCATTAGCACGAGAGTTGATTAGTCACTTTGGTGGTTTGCGGGCATTATTTAGCGCTTCGAAACAGCAAGTGTGCCAAATTGCCGGAATTGGGCCAGTAAAATACGCACAATTACAGGCTGCACAAGAAATAAGCCGCAGAATTTTTGAAGAAAAGCTGCAAAGAGGCAAATTTTTAACAGATCCTGATTTAACTCGGGACTATTTAATGAGACAATTAGCGGATCGTGCCTATGAGGTGTTTGGTATTTTATTACTAGATAGCCAGCATCGGGTGATTCAATTCGTTGAATTGTTTCGCGGCACCATAGATTCAGCATCTGTTTATCCGCGTGAAGTGGTTAAGTTGGTACTCGAAGAAAAAGCCGCAGCAGTGATTGTTTGCCACAACCATCCTTCCGGGGTGGCTGAGCCAAGTCATGCTGATCGGCGAATTACTGAGCGATTGAAACAAGCACTAGCAACGATAGATGTTTCCTTGCTAGACCATATGGTTGTAGGCGATCGCGACATAGTTTCGTTTGCAGAGAGGGGATGGATAGATTCAACTATCCCTTGATCTTTGATTTTAGATCCTGTATAAAATGCGCCCTCTTTGTGTGCCTCGGGCGACGGCCATATTCGAGGTACATTAATGCTCGAGCGTTAAATTGTTTTTGGAGAAGATTGACATGTCAAGAGTATGCCAAGTAACTGGCAAGCGACCAATGGTTGGTAACAACCGTTCGCACGCGAAAAACGCGACTCGTCGTCGTTTTTTACCTAACCTACAGAACCACCGTTTCTGGTTAGAAGACGAAAAGCGTTTCGTACAATTACGTGTATCTACTAAAGGTATGCGTATTATCGATAAGAAAGGTATCGAAGTTGTTATTGCAGAACTTCGTGCCCGCGGCGAGAAGGTGTAATAAACCATGGCTAAAGCTAAAGGTAACCGTGAGAAGATCAAGCTAGTTTCTAGCGCTAAAACTGGTCATTTCTACACGACTGAAAAAAACAAGCGTAACATGCCTGAAAAAATGGAGATCAAGAAATTTGATCCTGTTATTCGTCAGCACGTTATGTACAAGGAAGCTAAAATCAAGTAATCCTTGATATTAACTTTCTAAAAAGCCTCTAATTTCGATTAGGGGCTTTTTTTTTGCTTTTTTTAATAAAAATGCATAATACCAATCAGTATAAGAATTTGATCTACTCAGCGCGCTTTAGGCAAACTAATTCAAAGTAAGTATTGAAACAATGGTTGTTCCCTTGTGAAATTATTCAAGGCAGAAGTAGGCAGCCTAAAACGCGCCACAATGGCGAGTTTTAGCGATTCTGATGCTGTGTTAACGAGCTTAACCGTAGAATAACTATGCTCTTCACTCGTTGCAAACCACATGGATGTGGTGAATGTCATTAATGCAGGAGCATTTAAGGGCCTTGCCTCAGAACCGCTAAATTCTCGCTGAGCGACTAAATGTTTATACTGATTGGTATAAAAACTCTCCATTAAGGCGATTGATATCCCATGGTTGCAATTAAATGCTTTTAAAGTGAATTAAAATGCAATAATATTGACTTCTTATTCCTGCTCGGCAGAAATCGAGCTTATTTGAGGTTAACACCTGTGCGTACTACCGAACTCGTCGATGGTTTTCGTCATTCCGCTTCCTATGTTAATGCACACAGGGGCAAAACATTTGTGGTGATGTTAGGGGGAGAAGCGCTGGCCCAAGGTCAGTTTCGCTCAATCATCAACGACATTGCACTATTGCATAGCCTGGGCATCAAGATGGTGCTGGTGCATGGTGCCAGACCGCAAATCGATGAAGCGCTGGCGCAGCACCAGTTAATCCCTGAGTATTACAACGGCATCCGTATCACCGAAGAAGACGCTTTTAAAGTGATCAAACAGGTTGTGGGTGGGCTACAGCTGGATATTACCGCCAGGTTATCAATGAGCCTGAGTAATACGCCAATGCAGGGCACGCAGATTAACGTTGTGAGTGGGAACTTTGTCATAGCCCAGCCTTTGGGTATCGATAATGGTGTGGATTACTGCCTTAGCGGCAAGGTGCGCCGTATTGACGTGGTGGGCCTGCGTTCGCAACTTGATAATGGCGGCATAGTATTATTAGGCCCTGTGGCGGCCTCAGTGACCGGTGAGAGCTTTAACTTAACTGCCGAAGAGGTTGCCACCCAAATTGCGGTTAAAATCAATGCTGACAAGATGATTGGCTTCAGCTCGCAAAAAGGTATCTTAGATGAAACCGGCGAAGTGTTGGCAGAATTAATGCCAACCGATGCACAGCAAATTTTGTCGGGTATTACTGAGCAAGATAATTTATGTGTTGGTACTAAAGCGTTCTTGAAAGCCAGTATTGATGCCTGTCGTAATGGCGTGGCGCGCTGCCACTTTGTGAGTTACCTCGACGATGGTGCGCTGTTGCAAGAGCTGTTCTCCCGTGATGGCATTGGTACTCAGATTGTAACCGAGAGTGCTGAGCGATTACGTCGAGCCAATATTGGTGATATTGGTGGTATTTTAGACCTTATCAGGCCGCTAGAAGAAAAAGGCATCTTGGTGCGTCGCTCCCGTGAGCAGCTTGAGATGGAGATTGAGCAGTTTATGCTGATTGAACGTGACAGCCTAGTGATTGGCTGTGCGGCATTCTATCCATTTGAAGAAGATAACGCCGGTGAGTTTGCTTGCTTGGTGGTGCATCCAGATTATCGCGATGCCGATCGTGGTAGCTTGTTGCTACAAAACATTATTGGCCAAGCGCGGGTACGTGGATACTCTCGGCTATTTGCGCTAACCACCCGCAGTATCCATTGGTTCTTAGAGCATGGCTTTGAAATTGTTGATGTAGATGCCTTACCCGATAAGAAAAAGCAGCTTTATAACTATCAGCGCAAGTCGAAAATATTGGCATTGGAACTGTAATTTGCCCAAAAATGCGAATCAATAGATTCGCATTTTTTTATGGCTTGGCGTTACTTGCCCACTAAATCGCCCGGTTGTTGTAGGCTCAAGATAATTGGATAGTCATGACTCGTCGGGATCATAATGAGCTTACTTTGGTCGGTCATCGCCATGAAAGCTTTTTGCTGGTTTTTCAGTTTGAACCAACCCAGTTGGAGTTCAGGCATGCCAATGCCATTAGTGCGCAGTCTTGGTTTGAGATCCGGCTGCGTGTGCCAGTCTAGATAGCTAATCGCCTGCATATCGACTTCCGAGAGAGGTAAACTAAAGCCGTAAACAGGCACATCAAGGGTTAAGGTTTGCTCGTCGATCACCAGCTTAGCGTCATTGATTTGATACAGAACCCAGCTAAACGCCAAGATGAGTGGCACCATTAATGCCATGCTGGCCACTTTTGCTGGTTGCGGCATGCGCTTAAAAAATACCAAAGCGGCGATGCCAACTAACATCGCGATGAGGCCAATAAAGCTCCATTGGCCTGTGGTTGACATAGGTTCTAGCAGATAAACTTGCGACATAGACAAACTCCTTATTATCTAAGATGATTGCCATTTTGGCACATTGACATAATATGTCAACGTGCCAGCGAGGTGTTAGTTCAACTCGATTTCTTACGCTTATAAAGCATATCGATACTAAAAATTACCAGCGCACACCAGATGAAACCAAAGGTGATGCCTTTTTCTAAATCAAATGGTTCGTGATAGAGGCTGACGGCCAAGATGAACATAATGCTGGGGCCAAGGTATTGGAAAAAGCCCAGCATAGACAGCGGAATACGGGTTGCGGCACCGGCAAAGCACAGTAAGGGTACAGAAGTGACGACACCGGCAGCAATCAACATCAAGTTCATGTTTAGGCTGTTTGTCAGCATGCTAGCGCTAGCGCTGTCGAGCGTCATTATTAGATAGATGGCAGCAATGGGAAGTAGCAATGCGGTTTCTACTAGTAATCCGGTTTTGGCATCGACGTTGACCTTCTTGCGCAGTAAGCCATAAAAGCCGAAAGAACCTGCTAAAGCCAAGGATACCAGTGGAATCGAGCCAAAGGAGATAAGCTGGATAACCACGCCAACTCCTGCCAGTGCCACTGCAAACCATTGTAATTTACGTAGCCGCTCGCCGAGAAAAATCATCCCTAGTAACACGTTAAATAGCGGGTTAATAAAGTAACCTAAGCTGGCATCGAGCATGTGGTCGTTATTAACAGCCCAGATAAACAGCAGCCAGTTGCCGGCAATTAAGACCGAAGTTACCGCCAGCACACCAAGTTGTTTTGGCTGCTTAAACAATGCCCTGAGCTTGCTAAATCCACCGATAAACTGCATCAGAATAATCATAAATACAAACGACCACACCACGCGATGCGCCAGAATCTCAGACGCTGATACGCTATGTAATAGCTTGAAATAGATGGGCGCGATGCCCCAAAGGAAATAGGCACAAAGCGCTAAGGCGATGCCTTTGCGGTATTCGAGATCAGCCATGGTTCTACTGTTTTAATCGGTAACGGAACCGCATTGTAGGGGGCGGTGGCAGATCTCTCAAGTTTAGCGTGATAACTAAACTGACTTAGCCTTGTTAGTAAACCCTGCCACTTAGGCAAGATTTGCTGACAGCAAGCTATTACGCGAGTTAGCCGACCATGTATGTGCCTGTGCCAAAGGCAATATGCGAGCCTTGTTCGTTATGCAGCTCCATGCGACATACCGAGACTCTGTTGCCCGCGCGTATTACGGTGCCGGTGCCGGTAAACAGCTCGCCGCGCCCAGGGCGCAAATAATCAATACGTAAATCGATGGTGCCTAAGGTTTGAATCCGCTTTTCTAAATCCGCTAGACTCCAATCGTCTCGGCTGGCGACTAGGCCTGAAAAGGCGGTCAGTCCGCCGACCACATCCAGTACCGTTGCGGTGACGCCACCATGAAGAATTTGCTGGTGAATGTTGCCAATGAGCTCGGGTTTCATGCTGACTTCAACTTCAACCCCTTCGGTGTCGTAACGTTTAATGTCCATGCCCAGTAAGTTATGAAACGGCACATGTTTATCAAAGATTTCTGCCACGTTGGCTAACATCGTTGCTTGCACGGTATCGGTCATAATGTCGATCGTATTGTTATGGTTAGAGTATTTAATCTATCGCTAATTGACGGAGATAGGCAAGCATTTGCTGAAATTTTATTCAGCCGCCGACCACCGCGCTTTGGTGGTGAAGAAAAAAGCATTTCAGTCGAGACAACACCGCCCAGCTTGATTAGAATAGGCCTCCCTTGAAGTGAGATGATGTGAATTAATGACCACTGCTGTAGCTGTTGAATCGATAGACGCTGACCCGCTGGCTGCCAAACTGCAGGCGGTATTTGGTTACCGTACTTTTCGTTCAGGCCAGCGTGAAGTGATTGAACAAGCATGCCAAGGCCTAGACAGTTTGGTGATTATGCCAACCGGTGGTGGTAAGAGTTTGTGTTATCAGTTGCCTGCGACCATGTTGCCGGGGCTGACCATTGTCGTCTCACCGCTTATCTCATTGATGAAAGATCAGGTCGACAGTTTGACTCAGATGGGAGTCGCCGCAGCTTACCTCAATTCATCACTGTCTCGCGAAGATACCCAAGGCATATATCAAAAGATGCATCGCGGTGAGTTGAAGCTCTTATATGTATCGCCAGAGCGGTTGTTGATGCCTAACTTTATTGAGCGCATGCAGGCACTGCCGCTATCGTTATTTGCCATCGATGAAGCCCACTGTATTTCGCAATGGGGCCATGACTTTCGCCCTGAATATGCGTTACTTGGACAGCTAAAGCAGTTATTTGCCCACGTACCCGTTATGGCATTAACCGCCACGGCCGATCAGGTGACACGCCAAGATATCTGTACGCGTTTAGGCATTAATCCCTACGTGTTGCTCACCAGTTTTGATCGTCCCAATATTCGTTATACCGTGGCCGAGAAGCTCAATGCTGCGAATCAGCTCAGACAGTTTGTACAAGCTCAGCAAGGCAATAGCGGTATTATTTATTGCAGTAGCCGTCGCCGTGTTGATGAAGTCGCCGAACGTTTGACCCTGCAAGGCTACAAAGCCGAAGCTTATCATGCCGGTAAAACCCAACAAGAACGTGCCGATGTGCAAGAGCGTTTCTTGCGTGACCAGCTGGATATTGTCGTGGCGACGGTTGCTTTTGGTATGGGGATCAATAAATCTAACGTGCGCTTTGTGGTGCACTACGATATCCCCAAAAGTGTTGAAGCATATTACCAAGAAACGGGGCGCGCCGGTCGTGATGGACTGGATGCGGAAGCACTGATGCTATTTGATCCCAGTGATATTGGCCGCGTTCGGCATTTGATTGAACAATCGGAACCTGGGCCGCAACAGCAAGTAGAGTTTCATAAACTTAATACCATGGCTGCCTTTGCCGAAGCGCAAACGTGCCGCCGCCAAGTCTTGCTGCACTATTTTGATGAAAGTGCCACCCAAGCGTGTGGTAACTGCGATATTTGTTTAGACCCGCCAAAGCGTTATAACGGCGTTGAAGATGCCCAGAAAGTATTGTCGTGTATTTATCGTCTACAACAGCGATTTGGTATTAACCATTTGATTGATGTACTGCGTGGCTCTAAAGCGGCTAACGTGGTTGATCGCGGGCACGACAAGTTATCGACCTGGGGAATTGGCAAAGATAAAACTCACGAATTTTGGCTCAGTGTGGTGAGGCAGATCATTCATCTTGGCTATGCCAGCCAAGATATATCGCGGGGTTCATCGGTGACGCTTAATCCGTTAGCCCGTGATGTGTTGAAAGGCAGTGTTGAATTGCAGCTTGCCGAACCTAGGCTTGAGATAGCAACTATCACTAAACGCCGCAGTAGTGCCAGAGCGCCGCTGAATTACGATCGTAAACTATTTGCCCGATTGAAGTTGCTGCGCCGCACCTTAGCCGAAGAGTTAGATGTGCCACCTTATTTGGTGTTTAACGACGCAACCCTTGCTGAAATGGCGGCAATGCTGCCCACCAGTGCTGGAGAGATGCTGGCAGTCAATGGTGTGGGTGAAACTAAGCTCAACCGTTTTGGTGACGAATTTTTAGATGAAATCAGCAACTACCTCAGTGAGGGCGATTAACTGGTGACTTGTTGCTGGTTATAACGCTTCATATTGGTCACTTGGTTGATCTGTGCGCGTTTCATCAGCGAGGTTAACCCGTCTTGTTGCTGCATAACGGCCAAGCCCACCTTCAGATGCTCATCTGCTATCAAGGGCACCAATGCACTTTGCAATTGTGCAGCGACATTCATGGCTCCTTTATTCAGCGTAAATGGCAACATGATGATCAGCTGTTCACGGTCATTAAAGCTATAAAGATCTTGGTCACGTAGCTTATTGGCTAAAATCTCTTTTATGACGCCGGTGTCGCCGGGGTAGACCTTACCCAAATCAACCAACAGTAGACTGATAGCAAACCCTGAATGTTTAGCACTTTGTATTAACTGCTCCATACGCTGCTGCGCATCGGCGGTGTAACTATTGCTTATTGTGCTACTAAAAGTGTTGAGTGGTTTCTTACGGTTTTTGATAAAAATGCCCACACTCATCAGGCTGATAAGCAGAAAGATGGCCCCAATTGCGTAGCCCATGCCTAAGCCGTTATCGAGCAGCGGGAGGTTGGGCATTTGTTGTGAGCGGACTAATTGTTGCTGGCGGCTTAGTCGTGCTTTTAACTGCAGCAGGCGGGTATCTTTTAAAAAGTTATAGGCGTTGCTGGCGGCATCGTATCGCAACAACTGATAATCGTAGGCCTGCTCGTAATCGCCTTGCTCGGCGTAATAATCGCTGAGGATTTGAAAGGCGATGTTAAGCTGCTCATATTTGGCGCTTCGTTGGGCCTGGGTAAGCACTTGCTCCATTAAGGCTAGGCCCTTGGCTTCTTCTCCTGTGGCTAAAGCCAGTTGTGCCAAGCTGCGGGTAGCAGTCAATTCGCCTAAGGTGCGTTTATGCTTGCTAAAGGAGTTGAGCGCCAGTTCCAAAAGTTGCTTGGCACTTTTATAGTTGCCACGGGCAAATTCTAATTCGGCTAACTGCTGATAACTGCTGGCGAGTTCCACCGCCGAGCCGAGTTCAGGCAGCAGATTTTTAGCTTCTAAAATGAAGGCGTCACGATTGGCAATTTGATTGTTTTGCTGAGCGATTCTCGCCAGTGAAAGAGTCACGGCTAAGCGTACTTTGCCGACAACTTGCGGTTGGTCGAGCGCCCGTAATACCAACTGATACGCTTGATTGGTTTGATTTCGTAACGCATATAGGTCTGCCATGGCAATATCAATATACGCTTTAGGCGGCGTGATCCAATTGGTAGCTTGGCGGGCTGTATCTGGGTAAATATCGGTGGCAAGACGCAAATCTTCTAATGCGCTGCTATAACTGGCAGTGTCGATATCGATACGGGCCCTAAGCAGCAGGGCATTGACCAGTGATTGCGGTTGTTGTTGCTCTCGGGACAGCAATACTGCCTTATCAAGAATCGGTAGCGCTTGACGTACATCGCCGTATTGCATGAATGCCGCTGCCATACAGTTTAAAAAGTAAGGCGTAGCTTGGGGAAGTTGCTTGGCTTTGGCCCGAGCCTCATGCATACGCGCCAAGTTGAGGGCTGCTTCATACTCGCCTTGTTGAACAAAGGTTTCACATTTGAGCAGGGCCAACTGCAGTCGTGGCAACCCTTCATCGAACTCCGGTAAACGTTGTCGTTCTATATTGTTGATCTGCTCTAAGGTTTGCGCTGGATAGGGGTAAACTTGGGTGGCGAGATCGGTCAGAGATGGCGTGGTGTTAGCCCATAGCGAAGGCAGCCAAAATACTAGGCTTAGCACTATGACACGAAAATCCATTTGTTGCCGCTCCGTATGCATCGTAATTTTGATAGGTCCTGAGTATTTATTATACCGATTTTTTATATAGAGTCGCACACTAAATTTGCTTTATTTTGTATATTTAGTCTAATTGGGTTGTTAGCGTGACTAATTGGCTTAAAGCCCTATTCCCATAGGGTTAGCTAGCTTAACGTGAGCCGCTAGCGCCAGTTTATGGGACTTATTTGCTGGTCTAATCTGTTTTAGATGAAAAAAATGGGGTTGACACTCACCGCTACACACGTTAAAAAATAACCGCTAAGATAAAAAACGAACGCATAATTATATAAATTTACTGAATACAAAGATGACAAATATTCGTGCACTACTCAGCCTCCTTATTCTCATTCTCGCAGTTTCTGCGCGGAGAATGTAGTGTTGCACGCTTAACTAAACACCACAGCATTCATAAACCCCGCGCACAAACCCGCGGGGTTTTTTTGTTTATGGATATGAAAACTGACAAAAGATAGAACCTGACGTTCCACGGAGAAACCAGATGTCTAACCGAGTGATAATTTTTGATACGACCCTACGTGACGGCGAACAAGCGCTGGCAGCAAGTTTAACGGTTAAGGAAAAGCTTCAGATTGCTCTATCACTAGAACGACTTGGTGTGGATGTAATGGAAGTGGGGTTCCCGGTATCATCGCCAGGTGATTTCGAGTCAGTACAGACCATTGCCCGAACGGTGAAAAGCAGCCGAGTGTGTGCATTGGCACGGGCTCTGGAAAAAGACATTGATGCTGCCGCGCAGTCATTGTCGGTTGCCGACCAGTTCCGTATTCACACCTTTATCTCTACTTCTACTATTCATGTTGAAAGCAAGCTAAAGCGCTCGTTTGATCAAGTATTAGACATGGCAGTTGGCGCGGTAAAATATGCTCGTCGCTTTACCGACGATGTTGAGTTTTCATGTGAAGATGCTGGCCGTACACCGATTGATAACTTATGCCGTATGGTTGAAGCAGCTATTAAAGCGGGTGCTAAGACCATTAACATCCCTGACACGGTAGGTTACACCGTGCCCAGCGAGTTTGGCACTATCATTGAAACCCTATTTAATCGCGTTCCTAATATTGACCAAGCGGTGATCTCAGTTCACTGCCATGATGATTTGGGCTTGTCTGTGGCAAACTCCATTACGGCGGTGCAGCATGGCGCACGTCAAATTGAGTGTACCGTTAACGGTATTGGTGAGCGTGCCGGTAACTGTTCTTTAGAAGAGATCGCCATGATCCTTTCTACCCGCAAAGCGGCTTTGGGTTTAGAGACTGGCATTAATGCTAAAGAGATCCACCGTACGTCGAGTTTAGTCAGCCAGCTTTGTAATATGCCAGTACAGGCTAACAAAGCCATTGTGGGGGCTAACGCCTTTACTCACTCGTCAGGTATTCACCAAGACGGTGTGCTTAAGTCGCAAAACACCTATGAAATCATGACGCCTGAAAGCATTGGCTTAAATCGTAATAATCTCAATATGACTTCGCGTTCAGGAAGACATGTCATTAAGCACCGTATGGAAGAGATGGGCTACGGTGAGCAGGATTATGACATGGATGCATTGTACGAAGCATTCTTGGCCTTGGCCGATAAGAAAGGCCAAGTGTTCGACTACGATTTAGAGGCTTTAGCCTTTATGGAAGCGCAAGCCGAAGAAGACGATCATTACCAGCTACAACAGTTGGTGGTTCACGCTGACTCCACTCAGGGCAGTGCTACTGCTACTGTGACCATTGAAGCCAATGGCGAAACCGTGACAGAAGCCGCAACGGGTAATGGCCCAGTTGATGCCGCTTACAACGCTATTGCACGCGCCAGCGACTGCAAGATAGATATCACTGGCTATCAGCTAAGTGCTAAAGGCGAAGGGCAAAATGCGTTAGGCCAGGTGGACATTCAAGCAGATTATCACCAGCAAAGTTTCCACGGCGTGGGGCTAGCGACCGATGTTGTTGAAGCGTCAGTACAGGCACTAATTCATGTGATGAATTTGACTTGGCGTGCCGACAAAGTGGCTGAAAGCAAACAAAAAATACAACAAAAACGCGCTGAGCTTGGTGGCGTGTAGATAGCGATTTAATTGACAAATTTAAGAAATTAACGATTGAGATGAGCAGGAGTTTAGAGTCGTATGAGTTATCAAATAGCGGTGTTGGCCGGTGACGGCATTGGCCCAGAAGTGATGGCAGAAGCACGTAAAGTGCTGACCGCAGTGGAAGAGCGTTTTGACTTAGATATTGAGTATAGCGAATACGATGTAGGTGGCGCAGCCATCGATAATCAAGGCTGCCCATTGCCAGAAAGTACTTTAAAGGGCTGTGAAAACGCCGACGCCATTTTGTTTGGCTCTGTCGGTGGCCCTAAGTGGGAGCACTTATCACCGAATGACCAACCTGAGCGTGGTGCATTGTTGCCATTGCGAGGTCATTTTGAGCTGTTCTGTAATATGCGCCCAGCTAAATTGCATAGTGGACTTGAGCATATGTCGCCACTGCGTAGCGATATCTCTAGCCGTGGTTTCGACGTGTTATGCGTACGTGAGCTTACCGGTGGGATTTACTTTGGCAAGCCTAAAGGTCGTCAAGGCGAAGGTGAAGCAGAAGAAGCGTTTGATACTATGCGCTATAGCCGCAAAGAGATCCGCCGCATTGCTAAAATTGCCTTTGAAGCTGCTCAAGGTCGCCGCAAAAAAGTCACTTCAGTGGATAAAGCCAATGTACTTGCATGTTCAGTACTTTGGCGTGAAGTCGTTGAAGAGGTGGCTAAAGACTACCCAGATGTCGAGTTAGAGCATATCTATATTGATAATGCCACCATGCAGCTATTACGTCGTCCTGATGAGTTTGACATTATGCTGTGTTCTAACCTGTTTGGTGACATTATTTCCGATGAAATTGCCATGCTAACCGGGTCGATGGGACTACTATCATCGGTAAGCTTAAATAGCGAAGGTTTTGGCTTGTACGAGCCTGCTGGTGGCAGTGCCCCTGATATTGCCGGCCAAGGTATTGCTAACCCTGTGGCGCAGATTTTGTCTGCCGCATTGCTATTGCGTCACAGCTTAAAGCTTGAAGATGCTGCAAGTGCGATTGAATCAGCGGTATCGAAAGCCTTAGCCGATGGCTATTTAACCGGTGAGTTATTGCCTGCTAGTGAGCGTGGTAATGCCAAATCGACCAGTGAAATGGGTGATTATATTGCTCAAGCTGTCAGGGAGGCCAAATAATGGCTAAGACACTGTATGAGAAAGTTTGGGACAGTCACATTGTTGCCCAAGTTGAAGGTGAAGCGCCGCTTATCTATGTTGACCGTCACCTTGTTCACGAAGTGACCTCTCCGCAGGCTTTTAGCGGTTTAGAAGTGGCTGGTCGTCAATTGCGCGCCCCTGAAAAAACCTTCGCGACGATGGATCACAATACCTCAACTAAAAGTGCTAGCTTAGATGCGTTAAGCCCAATGGCACGTACGCAAGTTGAGACTTTAGCGAGCAACTGTAAGAAGTTTGGTATTCGCTTGTATGATATTCACCACAAAAACCAAGGCATTGTCCATGTTATGGGGCCAGAACTAGGTATTACCCTGCCGGGCACTGTGATTGTTTGTGGTGATTCACATACCGCCACCCATGGTGCTTTTGGTGCGCTCGCTTTTGGTATTGGTACCTCTGAAGTTGAGCACGTCATGGCAACGCAAACTTTGCGTCAACTGAAAGCCAAAACCATGAAGATTGAGGTGCGTGGTCATGTGGCTGACGGTATTACTGCTAAAGATATTGTGCTGGCGATTATCGGTAAAATCGGTATGGATGGCGGCACAGGTTATGTGGTTGAGTTTTGTGGTGAAGCGATTGAAGCATTAACCATGGAAGGACGCATGACCGTGTGTAACATGGCCATCGAAATGGGCGCGAAGGCAGGTATGATTGCACCAGACCAAACCACCATCGACTATATACAAGGTCGTGAGTTTGCTCCTAAGGGTGACGCTTGGGAACAAGCCGTGGCGGCGTGGCAACAATTGCGTAGCGACGAAGGTGCGGTGTTTGATGCCAGCGTGGTATTAGAAGCAAAAGATATTGCTCCGCAACTGACTTGGGGGACCAACCCAGGCCAAGTGGTAGCAATTGACCAAGCGGTGCCAAGCCCTGAGTCTGCAGATAACGCGACTGCGCGCACCAGTATCGAAAAAGCGCTAGAGTATGTGGCGTTAGACGCCGGCACCTTGATGACCGATGTATCAATCAATAAGGTATTTATCGGCTCTTGTACTAACTCGCGCATTGAAGATCTACGCAGCGCGGCCAATCAAGCTAAAGGGCGTCAAGTCGCACAAGGCGTTACTGCGATTGTCGTACCCGGTTCTGGCTTAGTGAAAGAGCAAGCCGAAGCGGAAGGGTTAGATAAAATCTTTATCGATGCCGGTTTTGAATGGCGTTTACCTGGCTGCTCTATGTGTTTGGCCATGAATGATGATCGCTTAGAAGCTGGCGATCGTTGCGCTTCAACAAGTAACCGTAACTTTGAAGGTCGTCAAGGCCGCGGAAGTCGTACTCACTTGGTGAGTCCAGCTATGGCAGCAGCGGCTGCGGTAGCCGGTCATTTTGTTGATATTCGTAAAGATTACTAGGAGCGCATCATGGAAGCATTTACTACCCATACCGGTTTAGCGGTGATGATCGATAGCGCTAACGTGGATACCGATCAAATTATTCCGAAACAGTTTTTATCTAAGGTGACCCGAGATGGCTTTGGTGTTCACCTGTTTCATGATTGGCGTTACTTAGATGATGCTGGCGATCAACCTAACCCAGATTTTACCCTAAACCAGCCAAGGTATAAGGGTGCGTCAATCTTGTTGTCGCAGGAAAACTTTGGTTGTGGTTCAAGCCGTGAACATGCGCCATGGGCATTGGCTGACTTTGGCCTACGGGTGATTATCGCCCCTAGCTTTGCTGACATCTTTTATGGCAATTCGATTAACAATGGTTTATTGCCGGTCAAATTGACTGACGCGCAAGTGCAACAGTTGATGGATGAGGTTGCGGCTCAAGAAGGCGCGAAAATCACAGTGGATCTAGCGGCGCTAACCGTTACAGCGCCTAGTGGTGATGTGTTTAGTTTTAGTATTGCTGACTCAGCCAGACATAACCTACTCAATGGCTTAGATGCCATTGGGTTGAGCTTAAGTCACCAAGATAAAATTGAAAGCTACGAGCACAATATTCCTGCTTGGCGTGCTTAGCGTACATATGTACCAATAGATGTAAAAATTGTAGCCAGTTAAGCGCAAGCTTAGCTGGCTTTGTTTTAACTATGCAACACCTTTAATTGTTACCTTTTGATTTATCTAATCTTTTTCATTATTCAATTTGTTAAACGTCACACTTTTGTGCCAATTAGTGATTTATGCTGTGTTTTTTGCTGATTAGCAGCTAACACGTGTGCTGAATAGGTTTTACTTTAATTGATTGTTTTTTATCAAAAATAATTCAATTGTGAATAACAAAGTAAAAGTTGTCAGCGAATCCCACTCTTAATCTTCCCATGTTAACGCTGTTTGAAATACGTTTAGCCT
Organism: Shewanella sp. Scap07; assembly: GCF_013394145.1. Lineage (NCBI taxonomy): Bacteria > Pseudomonadati > Pseudomonadota > Gammaproteobacteria > Alteromonadales > Shewanellaceae > Shewanella > Shewanella sp. Scap07. The sequence continues at coordinate 4,626,025 of NZ_CP041329.1, read as the reverse complement.
CAAAATATTCACTGCAAAAATGCGTTGGCACTAGTGTAAAACACTATTTTTACGGATTTGCTTGTAAAGATATTCTGCGTGAGTAGACTCTCGGTGCGAAAAATAGAGTTCATGCTCTATCTACAGATAAATATAAGAGAATATCAATGAACAAGCGGATAGTATTTTTAGCTGTTACTGCAGCTTTGTTAGGTCAGTCTTCTCAGGTTAGCGCAGCGGGTTTCCAGCTTGCGGAGTATTCAGCATCGGGTCAAGGTCGCTCTTTTGCCGGTGAAGCGGCAATGGCCGACAATGCCTCAACGCAAGCCCGTAACCCTGCCATGTTAACTTACCTCGAAGGTAGTCAATTCTCTGCGGGCGCGATCTATGTGATGCCCAATGTGGATGTGCATGGTGATCTTGCTTTAGCCTCACCGATTCTCGGCCCAGAGCCAATGGTGATGAATGCCGATGCCTTAGATGTTGCGGATAGTGCCGTTGTGCCTAACTTTTATTTCTCGCAGCAACTAAACGAGCAATGGACATGGGGACTTGGGGTCAACTCTAACTACGGTTTGGCGACCGAGGTACCAGATACTCATCCAACAGCAATTTTTGGCAATGAAACCGGTATTACCACAGTCGAGTTTAATCCCAATATTGCCTATAAAGTGAATGAAGCTTTCTCAGTAGGCGCCGGTCTACGTATTGTGTACGGTGATGGCAAAATTGGTGCGAGTGCGCCAGGTTGGATAGACGGTATCGCTGCATTACCTGGCTTGCCGGCAGAAATCGTTGCAGCGTTACCACCAAGTGGCACGACGCTTAAGAGCATGGAAGGGGACGATCTGGCTGTTGGCTGGAAAGTGGGGGCTGCGTGGCAAATTAACGCTGCTCATCGTCTGGGCTTTGCCTATCATAGTGGGGTAAAGCTTGAGCTTGACGGCCATGCATCGGGCCTGCTGTATGACGGCGGACAAGATGTGAGTATTGAAGGCTATATGCCGCTAGAGCTGCCCGCTTTTGCTGAATTGGCTTCTCATCATCAGTTGAGTGATAACTGGGCTATGCATGCCAGCATCAATTGGACTCAATGGAGTGTGTTTGATGAGTTAGTGGCTTATTTCCCTGGCGATCAAAAACCTGTTGGCGACATCGATAAAGATCTGGTGAAAGAAGAGAACTTTAAAGACAACTGGCGCTTTGCGGTGGGGACGACCTATCAAATTAACCAAGACTGGTTAGTTCGTGGTGGCGTGGCACTAGACAAAACAGCGGTAGAAGATGAATACCGTACTATTACTATTCCCGATTCTGATCGTGTGTGGTTCAGTTTAGGAACTGCGTACCAAGCCTCTGACAAGATGACCCTGGATTTTGCCGTGACCTATATTAAAGCACACGGTGATGCGCCAATTAATGAGTCGATGACCTTGCTTGATTTAGCGAGTGTACAGTTTGATGGCCAAGCCAGCGGTGATGTTTGGTTAGTGGGTGCGCAGCTAAGTTACAAGCTATAGCGACACTCTTGGCAGTTTAAGTTTGATTAAAACACCCCGTCCATGACGGGGTGTTTTTTTATTAGCAATAAATAATCTAGTGGCGAAAGGAACTTAGAGCGCTTATATTCATCATAAATAAGTAACATAACGTCATTTTTTTCTACATATTACTTGCAGAAGAGAACTGGCAACCTCAATACAGAAGTCATAACACCGGAGTGAACAATGAAGCTTTCTTGGATGATTGCCGGCCTAACTTTATTGGCCGCAAACGTATCGGCAAATGAATCTGCCGAACAAACGGTGCGTGCTTTTATTAATAGCTATAATCAACATAGTGTTGAACAAATGCTGCAATATACAACAGAAGATGTGCGGTGGATGAACATCACTGGCACTAAAGTTGTGGTTGAGACAGGCAATCAGGCTGAGTTTGCTGCGGCGATGGCGGACTATTTTGAAACACTGACCGACGCCAATGCCGTTATTGTCGATTTACTGGTGTCAGGCCCCTACGTAAGTACGGTTGAGCAAGTGACCTGGCAGCATGAAGGTGAACAACACAGCCAATGTGCCATTGGTAACTTTCGGGTTAAGAATAATCAAATTGTTGAGCTATGGTATTTACCCGCGCACCCGTGCGATGAGGTCATAACTCCAACTGAGCCAGAGATTGGCATGCCACAACATACACAGCAATAAACGGAGAAGCAGATTGTGAGTAAGCGTTATGTCATCGCATTAGATCAAGGAACCACCAGTTCCAGAGCCATTGTTTTCGATCATGACGCCAATATTGTTGCCGTTTCCCAGCGTGAGTTTAGCCAAATATACCCCAAAGCTGGCTGGGTAGAGCATGATCCAATGGAGATTTGGTCATCGCAAAGCTCAACCATGATAGAAGTATTGGCCCGAGCTGGAATTCGTAGTGATGAAGTTGCCGCAATTGGTATCACTAATCAGCGCGAAACCACGGTAGTTTGGGACAAACATACAGGTAAACCGATCCACAATGCTATTGTGTGGCAATGCCGCCGCAGCCAACCTATTTGTGAGACCCTCAAGCAGCAAGGCTGGGCAGAGTATGTCAACGATAATACTGGCTTAGTATTAGACCCTTATTTCTCGGCGACTAAAATTCGCTGGATCCTCGACAACGTTGAAGGGGCTAAAGAAAAAGCCCAAGCAGGCGATCTGCTATTTGGCACCATAGATACGTGGTTAGTGTGGAAACTGACTGAAGGGCAAGTGCATGTCACTGACCCAACCAACGCATCACGCACTATGTTGTATAACATTCATCAGCAGCAGTGGGATGATAAGTTACTCGGCATGTTAGATATTCCCGCCTCAATGCTACCTAAAGTGGCACCTTCTTGCGCGATTTATGGCCGCACTCGTATTGCTGGCGAAGGTGGAGAGATACCGATTGCTGGTATCGCAGGCGATCAACAAGCGTCCCTGTTTGGTCAATTGTGCATTGATGAAGGCATGGCCAAGAATACTTATGGTACCGGCTGCTTCTTGCTGATGAATACTGGCGAGCAAGCAGTGAAATCAGCCCATGGGTTACTCACTACGGTGGCTATTGGCCCTGATGGTGGTATCAACTATGCCCTTGAGGGGGCCGTATTTATGGGCGGGGCTACCATCCAATGGCTACGTGATGAGTTAGGCCTGATCCGTGATGCCCAAGATACTGAATATTTTGCCGAGAAAGTGGCAGATACTAACGGTGTTTACTTAGTGCCAGCATTTGTGGGCTTAGGCGCGCCGTATTGGGATCCTAATGCCAGGGGAGCCTTGGTAGGTTTAACTCGTGGTGCTAATCGCAATCATATTATTCGGGCCGCGTTAGAAGCCATTGCCTATCAGAGCCGAGATTTACTGGATGCCATGAGTAAAGACAGTGGTGTTGAGCTCAAACAGATTAAAGTCGATGGTGGCGCCGTGGCCAATGACTTCTTAATGCAGTTTCAAGCGGACATTACCGATGTCGAAGTGCTGCGCCCTACTGTGACAGAAACTACTGCTGTAGGTGCCGCTTTTCTGGCTGGCCTAGCAGTGGGTTTTTGGCAATCGACCGCAGAATTGAAACGTAAAGCCGGCATTGATAAATCGTTTAAGCCCAACCTTGATGCCAACAGCCGTGAAGCTTTATATGCAGGCTGGCAGCGAGCGGTCAATAACGTCATCGACCATTAGCGCCGTATATCGCAATTGCCAAGCAATTGGGTTCAATGCTGGTGGTTATGCTAATAGTGGAGCAATGGCTGTAGGCTGATTGAGGTCACTCCGTTAAGCGGCGCTCACACATCAATGTCGATGGTGGGCAGAGGTTTTTTAGCGGCTTCAGCTTGCATGCGACGCATTTGTTCATCGCGCTCGGCTTGGCCTCGGCGATCGCCACGCGCGTCCCCGCGCCGGTCTTCGGTATTTTTGCGGCGTTCCAGATTAGGCGGCAATTGCGATTGTGGCGCCTCATGACTATCGGCTGAAATGCCAGCTGTATCATCAGTTTGCTCTACAATCCGCTTCTTACGTAACTGCGTTTGCACTGGTTTTGCCAGCATTGAATATAACGCATCTAACCCGACCATGATAAATTCCTAATTTGCCTTATTTGCTTGTCCTTACTTACTATATCGGCACTAAGTGGTTAATATTTAGTCAAACTTTATGCTGATTTTGTATAACGTGATTGTGCCGCTAAGGTAAATGAAATATCGCTGCAAAGGTTAGGGTGTTGGCATGCCAGTCTCATGCCTTGCTGTATTTGATTGGCGCTGAGCTTGTTGATGTCAAACTCATTGGCTGCGGGTGGATTGTGATGAATTCTCACCCGGCACATGCCACAACTGCCACCGCCACCGCAATGGGTCTGTAAACGCTGCGATGACTGATTGATGTTATCGAGTATGCTGCCCGGCACCGCCGCAAGAGTTGCTAACTGCTTATCTTGGTGATCATATAGAGTAAAGGTCTGTTGGGGTGCCGGTGTACCGTTGGGCCGACTGAGTTGACCGAATAGCGTCATCGTGCCGCTCAATCCTAGCCCGAGTGCCATAATCGCAAAAGCTTGAATAATTACGTGGTTAAAGCTCAAGCCGTTGTCGGCAAAGTAGTCCATAAAGTGCACCATTAATAACCATTGTTTGATATGGCTTTGCTGATTTTCATGGGCGAGTACCTGGCCGGTGCCGCCATCGATGATAATCTCGGTGCCCAAAGGGTCTAATGTCGTTAATCGATATACCGGAGCGCTAGTGCGATAGCGGCTAGCCAAATGATTTGCCAGTTTTAATCCGTGATTAAGGGCTGCGCCGTTATAGCTGGCATTAGCGATTTGATAGAGCTGTTTGTCGGTGAGCGTGACCTTAACAAGATTATCGGCCCACAGTGTCATTGATGTGGCATCCGTTTCAACTTGGTAGGTTGGGCGGCCCAGTATGTGGGTTAATTTTATTTGTGTGATAGCGCCGATGCCCAGCTTAGCGATATCAGACAGTGGTGCCAATGTGTGGATTTGTTGTGTGGCTTGTGGCTCGTTTGAGCGCATTTTATTGGCATCGAAATACTGACTGTCAATTAAGTTAAGGGCTAGCCCAGAGGCTACCCAAAGCAAAAACTGTAAGCCAACAAGCAGTGCTAAGTAACTGTGTAGCGCTTTCCATCTAAATAGCTTCATATTTGCTGCCCCTTTTGCTGCTCCTTTCGCGGGACAAAGCGTACATAGACCAACCACAAACCACTGATCGCCATCAATAATGCCAATGAAGAGGCTAAGGTGAGTAGCCAGTTATGGATATTTTCACGTTCTTGGTAGTCCATGATGTGTAGCATCCACATCACGTCAAACAGTCGCCAATAGTCGTGGCGCTTGGTGACGACCTCTGCGGTGGTCGCGCTAACGTATAAACTATCGGAGCCAAAATTAATTTGCCAGGCGGGCAGCCAGCGTGGCGATAGCTCAGTAGGCGCTTGCTGCTGAAATAGAATACTGCTGCGCCAAGGGTGCTGACCTTGATAAGCATCCTTAGCAATGGTCTCCGCTTGCTGCTGTGTCAAAGCTGGCAAGAGGCTGCCATCGTGCGCTGATATAGCGAGCAAGGTATCGGCTTGTTGGAGTTTGTACCTTGGGCCTAACGCCGTCATATAAAGCGTAATATTTTTACTGTGTGGGTAGCGCTGTGCAATCTGCATAGGGTTGAGGTTAATATTTTGGACAGCCAGTGACCTTGTAGGTTGCTCAACTAGCTGGTTACCACGGATGAAGTCGATGTTCATCAATACCATGTAGCAACCCGATATCATCCAAATCAGCAATTGCACGCCAATAAGCATGGCTATTAGCCGGTGTGAACGGCGCAATTTTGCGGTGAGTGTACCTTGCCCCATGTAGAAGTTTGCCATGTTAATAGAATGTTTGATTGGGTTAAGAGTACCTAGGCGAATAATTTACTCAAGCGTTAACGTATTTTAATGTTGCCAGTTTGATGACTTTGTGGCGGCTTAACTTGCTATTTATTGCCACTCATATTGACTCGGTACCCACGATAAGCCCTTCTACTGTCTGTTTTTTCAGCTTTTTAGGGCCAAAGATCCACCTAGATCCCACTTTTTGGGGATTTGTCCCACTTTATCCAATTGGCTTCCAACCCGCTTGGATACTGGTTTCCAATTAATTTGATTCCTTGACAAGGGTTGTCTTCTGTCTCTAAACTTAGCAATAGTGGGTAATTGTGGATATTTGTGGATCTTACGATAAAAAATTGGGTGGGCTAACGTGTTTCGTGGGGCAAGTGCTTTAAACCTTGATACAAAAGGACGGATCGCTATTCCTAAGCGATACCGGGAGCCATTGCACGCCGATTTTAACAGCCAATTAGTCATCACCGTAGATTTTCAAGCCGATTGTTTATTGCTTTATCCGTTAGCTTCGTGGCGTGATGTTGAAGCTAAGTTACTGCGGCTTTCAGATACCCAGCCGTCCGAGCGTGCAATGAAAAGGCTACTACTAGGTTATGCCCATGAATGTGAATTGGATAAGAATGGCCGCCTGTTATTACCCACACCACTGAGGCAGTACGCCAATTTAGATAAGCATGCCATGCTGGTCGGTCAGTTAAATAAGTTTGAATTGTGGGATGAGGCTGCGTGGCAGCAGCAGATAGCGGCTAGCCGTGAAACGATTCAAAGTGATGCATTCGCTCAAAGTGAGCGATTGGCTGATTTCTCATTGTAGAGATGAAATCGCCAAATCAAATTAATAGAAGAGAGTAATGACGCAATCATTTGAACATTTATCAGTGCTGTTAACCGAAACGGTTGATGGCCTCAATATTCGCCCAGATGGCATCTATATTGATGGCACGTTCGGGCGTGGCGGACATTCTCGACAAATTTTACAGCGTTTAGGTGACCAAGGTCGTCTGATTGCGATCGATCGCGACCCTCAGGCGATTAAAGCTGCCGAACAGTTTAGTGATGATCCGCGCTTTTCGATTGTACATGGCGGCTTTGGGCAACTGGCTGAGTATGTTGCCGATCTGCAGCTCAGTGGCAAGATTGACGGCATCCTGTTTGATTTTGGCGTGTCATCACCGCAGCTAGATGATGCTGAACGTGGCTTTAGTTTCTTACGCGATGGCCCGTTAGATATGCGCATGGACAACTCTCAAGGTGAGACTGCGGCGCAGTGGCTAGCGAGAGCCGAAATTGAGGATATGGCGTGGGTGTTTAAGACCTATGGTGAGGAAAAAAATGCGCGTCATATTGCCCGCTGTATCGCCGCAGATAGAGACAAAACCCCATTTTTACGTACTAAAGAGCTAGCTGATCTGATTGCTCGAATTACCAAGAGCAAAGAGCGTAACAAGCACCCGGCAACGCGCGTATTCCAGGCTATTCGCATTTATATCAATAGCGAGCTTGAACAAATTGATTCGGCACTTGAAGGGGCGTTAACTGCACTGGCACCTGAAGGTCGTTTATCGGTGATTAGCTTCCACTCGTTAGAAGACAGAATGGTGAAGCGTTTTATCCGTCGTCATAGCCAAGGTGAAAGTGTGCCCCATGGACTACCGATCACTGAAGCTGAATTGAATAAGACCCGTTTATTAAAAGGGATTGGCAAAGCGACGAAACCGTCTGCTGCAGAAATTGAACAAAATCCACGTTCGCGTAGTTCAGTACTGCGAGTGGCAGAGCGACTAGCTAACTAATTGGTTGCTAATGATTTTGGGTTGACCGCATACAAAGGAGGGTTGCATGAGTACCACGAAACTAAATCTTACTCGCATAGTGCTACTCGACTTGTGGCATCACAAATGGGTTTTGTTGTTGGCATCGGTGGTGATGCTTAATGGTATTGGTGTGGTGTATACCAGCCATGTTGCCCGCAGTTATACCAGTCAATCGGAACAGCTGCAGCAGCAGCGGGATAAATTAGATATAGAGTGGCGCAACTTGCTCCTAGAGGAGCAGTCGCAGTCTGAACATAGTCGCATTACTCGAATAGCGACTAAAGAATTACAAATGAGTCGACCGCTTCCAAGCGAAGAAGTGGTGGTAAGAATACAATGAATAAGCAGGCGAAGCGTAAGCAGAAACCACAATTGATCCAATGGCGTTTATACGTCGTGGTGGCTTTTGTGTGTGCGCTGTTTACTGGCTTAGTTTGCCGAGCTGCTTACATTCAAATAGTCGAACCTGAAAAGCTGCGTCACGAAAGTGATATGCGAACATTGCGTACCACAAGCCGTGAAGTTCAGCGTGGGCTTATCACAGATCGTAATGGTGAAATGCTGGCAGTGAGTGTGCCAGTTAAAGCGGTATATGCCGATCCTAAAGTGGTTTATCGGGACGATGGCTTTAAAGATATGCGTCGCTGGCAGGCCTTAGCCGATGTATTGCATGAACCTAAAGATAAAATCCTTAATCGGGTGCAGTCAAACCCTAACCGTCGCTTTACCTACCTTAAGCGTCAGGTCACGCCGTCGGTGGCAGATTACATCAAGCAATTGCGTTTACCGGGCATTTATTTAAAGGATGAGTCGCGTCGATATTATCCAACCAGTGAAATTTCAGCTCAGCTTGTCGGCATTACCAATATCGATGATAAAGGCATTGAAGGGATTGAGAATACTTACAATAGCTGGCTCACTGGCACAGCGAGCAAGCAAAAGGTGCGTAAATCTCGCGATGGCCACGTGGTTGAACGTTTAGATATGGTGCAAGAGGGTGAAAGCCCAAATGATTTAGTGCTGAGTATTGACCAGCGCATTCAACAGTTAGCTTATCGCGAGCTGCTTAAAACCACCCAGATCAACCAAGCAACGTCAGCCTCAATAGTCGTGATTGATGTGCACACTGGCGAAGTGCTCGCGATGGCCAATACCCCATCCTATAACCCTAATTCTCGCGAGAATTTGCAAAGTTACCGTATGCGCAACCGCGCAATCACAGATACGTTTGAGCCCGGCTCAACCATTAAACCGTTTGTGGTGGCGGCAGCATTAGAGGCGGGAACCGTACAAGCGGATGAATTTATTGCAACATCGCCCGGTTGGATGCGTATTGGTGGTCGTCAAGTCCGTGATTCACGCAATTATGGGGACATGTCGCTCAGCAAAATCTTGGTTAAGTCCAGTAACGTTGGCATCAGTAAATTAGCCTTGTCGATGCCAGTACAGCAACTGCTTGGTACCTATGCATCAATGGGCTTAGGTAACTATTCAGGCATTGAATTAACCGGTGAGAGTGCCGGTATTGTTTCTGGTCGCAACCGTTGGTCTGAGTTCGAGCGAGCCACACTTTCTTTTGGTTATGGTCTAACAGCGACCACGCTGCAGCTCGCCAGAATGTACGCCACTTTGGGCAGTGAAGGCGTGCTGTATCCGGTTTCAATTTTAAAACTTAAGCAACAGCCCCAAGGCGAGCAAGTTATTTCTCCTGAAGTGGCACGCAACGTAATGAAAATGCTGGTGGGTGTAACCGAAAAAGGCGGAACCGCGCGTAAAGCGCATATCCCAGGTTACCCTGTGGCAGGCAAAACGGGGACCTCGCGTAAAGCGGTTGCCGGTGGTTATGGTGAAGATTATGTCGCCTTGTTTGCTGGGGTTGCCCCGGTTCATAACCCACAGTTGGCGATTGCTGTGGTGGTCAATGAGCCTAAAGGTGACCGCTATTACGGAGGTGATGTAGCTGCACCGGTATTTGCTACCGTGATGTCCGGTGCACTGCAAATGCTGAATGTTGAACCTATATCTTCTACAGAGAAAGTGCGCTTGGCCGCCACCACAAGGAGCAGCGAATAATGTTATTGAGCGATCTGCTGGCCCCTTGGTTTCACTATGCCGGCCGAGAAACCATTAAGCATATTAGTATTGATAGTCGCGCGATTAATAGCGGCGATCTTTTTGTGGCTGTGCCTGGCTATCAGGTTGATGGTCGTGATTACATTGAGGCTGCCTTTGCTAATGGCGCCATTGCGGTATTACAGCATACCGATAGCCCTGATGAGCATGGCAAGGTAAGTGTCGAAGATGGCTTACGAGTGCATTTTTTCCAGTTAAACCGTCAGCTTTCAGCCTTGGCTGCCCAAGCATACCCTTTATCGAGCCAACGTTTAAAAGTGATTGGCGTAACGGGCACCAATGGCAAAACATCTGTGACCCAAATTATCGCTCAACTGTCACTGGCTATGAATGCTAAACCTGCGGTGATGGGGACACTCGGTAATGGCTTATGGGGAGAGTTGGTGGATAGTGGCAACACTACTGCTGATGCCATTACGGTGATGCAGCAACTGCAGTCTTTTGATAATCAACATGCTGATCTGTGTGCAATGGAAGTTTCCAGTCATGGCTTAGTTCAGGGGCGTATTGCTGCGGTTCCGTTTGATGTGGCGTTATTTACCAACTTAAGTCGCGATCATTTAGATTTTCACGGCAGCATGCAAAGCTATGCCGATGCTAAGCAGGGCTTGTTTCAATTTAATTCGCTGCAATATGGTGCGGTTAATTTAGATGATGCGACCGGCTCAAGTTGGTTTGATGCCGCACTTAATCGTTTGCATGGATTTTCGATTCGCGCTGATGAGCGCGCAACTATCTATGCCGATAACGTTAAACCCCATGGCCGTGGCGTGAGTGCCGAGATTATTTGGCCCGATGGCCGCGTCGCACTAAATTCCCCATTGTTAGGCGACTTTAACCTCAGCAATTTGTTAGCCGCTATCACCGCACTGTATTTTTGTGGTTATCCGATGGCGGATATCATCGCCGCGGTGAGTGGTTTAACACCGGTAGCGGGACGCATGGAACGATTTACCTGTGCAAACGGTGTGACCTTAGTGGTTGACTACGCCCATACGCCAGATGCTATTGCCCATGCTTTGCAGGCCTTACGCGGTCATTGTGATGGACAATTATGGTGTGTGTTTGGTTGTGGTGGCGATCGAGACAAAGGTAAACGACCACTGATGGCAAAAGCGGCTGAGTCGCATGCTGATAAAGTGGTGGTCACCAGTGACAACGCTCGCAGCGAAGCACCGGAACAGATCATCGAAGATATCGTCGCCGGCCTAGCCCATCCAAAGCATGTCATCACCGAAGTTGATCGCGAACAAGCCATCAAGCAAGCGGTTGCTCAAGCTAAAGCGGGTGACATCATTCTATTGGCCGGTAAAGGCCATGAAACATATCAAGAAGTTGCGGGAGTTAAACGTCACTATGACGAGCGTGCCCTTGCTGCATTACTAGCGGAGGCTGATTCATGATCCCGATGACATTGTCGGAGCTCACTGCTCGACTAAGTGCGCAGCTCATTGGTGACGATGTCACCATAGATAACTTATCTAGTGATAGCCGTGTTATTGAGCATAGTACCTTGTTTGTCGCCTTAATTGGCGAGCGTTTTGATGGTCATGACTTTGCTGACATTGCCCTTAAAAATGGTGCCGCTGCGCTGTTAGTTAGTAAGCCTTTGCCACTGGATATCCCGCAATTATTAGTCGCAGACACCCAAAAAGCGATGGGCGAAATCGGCTCACTAGTCAAAGCACGTATCGCGCCCACGAGTGTGGCGTTGACCGGCTCAAACGGTAAAACCAGTGTTAAAGAGATGGTCGCTACCATCTTGTCGCAACAACACAAGGTACTTTATACCGCGGGTAACTTTAACAATGAGATTGGCGTACCACTCACATTGCTGCGTTTGCAGCCTCAGCATGAGATTGGCGTGTTTGAGCTAGGCGCAAACCATATTGGCGAGATTGATTACACCTCATCGCTGGTGAAACCTGATGTTGCCTTGGTAAACAACGTGGCGTCGGCGCACCTAGAAGGTTTTGGCTCCTTAGACGGTGTCGCGCAGGCGAAATCAGAGATCTTTAATCATTTGCAAGCTGATGGTACCGCCATTATCAATGCAGACGATCATTATGCTGCAGTAATGCGAGCGGCGGCAGCTGACTATAAGCAATTAAGTTATTCGGTTGGCAACAGTGCCGATCTTATTGCGACAGACTTACAGGCTGACGAGCAAGGTCGCTACCGTTTTACGCTCAGTTATCTAAATCAGCAGTACAGTGTGGCGTTACCGTTATCTGGCAAGCATCAGGTGAACAACGCTTTAGCGGCGACAGCGATCTGTTTAGCGTTGGGATTGCCAGTAGAACAAATATTAACCGGGTTGACGTTATTGCAACCGGTAAAAGGTCGTATGACACCTAAGGTGTTGGGAAGACTAACAATTATAGATGATAGCTACAACGCTAACCCAGCTTCAGTGGGGGCTGCGATTGACTGGCTTCAAGAAATTGAAGCAAATCGCTGTTTAGTGCTGGGCGATCTCGGTGAATTAGGAGACAATGCCGCCCTTTTGCACGGTCAGCTTGGCGAGCTTGCGAAAACAAAAGGCATCGATATGTTGTTTTGTTTAGGTGACTTAAGTCGCCACAGTGCTGAGGCCTTTGGTGGCATTCATCACAGTGATTTTAGCCAGCTAATAGCCGAGTTAATCAATTATATTAATGCGTTATCTGGAAAGGTAACCATTTTAGTCAAAGGTTCACGAAGCGCCAAAATGGAGCGAGTAGTTGAAGCTTTAGTTAACGCTTTTGAGCGCAGGGAGTTGTTGTAATGCTGGTTTACCTGGCGGAATACCTAACCCAGTTTTATTCCGGGTTTAACGTCTTTTCGTATTTAACATTTAGAGCCATTTTAGGTTTGCTTACCGCACTTATGTTTAGTTTGTGGTGGGGACCTAAGATGATTGAACGCCTGCAGCTGTTGCAAATTGGCCAAGTTGTTCGTAACGATGGCCCTGAGTCGCATTTTAGTAAGCGCGGTACGCCTACGATGGGCGGTTTATTGATTTTGGCGGGTATCTTTATCAGCGTGTTGCTTTGGGGAGACCTTGGCAGTCGGTATGTGTGGGTGATGTTATTTGTCCTCGCAGCATTTGGCCTGATTGGTTTTATTGATGACTACCGTAAAGTGGTTCGCAAAGACACTAAAGGCCTGATTGCGCGTTGGAAATATATTTTGCAATCGCTGGCAGCGCTGGCAATTGCCTTCTATCTATATGCTTCAGCAGAGCATGCGGGCGAGACACAATTAGTTGTACCATTTCTTAAAGATGTAATGCCGCAGCTTGGGGCGTTTTATATCGTGCTGGCCTATTTCACGATTGTTGGCTCAAGTAACGCGGTTAACTTAACTGATGGCTTAGATGGCCTTGCTGTCATGCCAACGGTCATGGTGGCTGCTGCGTTTGCTCTAATTGCTTATCTCTCTGGCCATGCGCAGTTCTCAAACTATCTGCATATCCCTTATCTGCCGGGTTCAGGTGAACTGGTTATTGTCTGTACCGCTATTGTGGGTGCCGGTCTTGGATTTTTATGGTTTAACACCTACCCAGCGCAAGTCTTTATGGGTGACGTCGGGTCGTTATCTTTGGGTGCGGCTTTAGGGGCTATGGCGGTACTCGTTAGACAGGAGATCTTACTGGTCATTATGGGCGGTGTGTTTGTCATGGAGACGGTTTCGGTAATTCTGCAAGTGGGCTCATATAAGCTGCGCGGCCAACGAATTTTCCGTATGGCGCCAATCCATCATCATTATGAGCTGAAGGGCTGGCCCGAGCCGCGCGTGATTGTGCGCTTTTGGATTATATCCTTGTTCTTAGTATTGCTTGGCTTAGCCACGCTCAAGTTAAGGTAACTGTTCATGGAAACACGGCATTCGCACATTGTATTAGGACTTGGAGCAACCGGGCTCTCAGTCGTGCGTTATTTGTCGGCCAAAGGGATCACGCCCTTGGTCATGGACAGCCGTGCCCAGCCACCAGGCGTTGATGAGCTAGCGGCACAATACCCCACTGTAAAGCTCATTACTGGTGGCTTTGATTGTCGCTATTTAGTACAAGCTCAGCAGATTATTGTCAGCCCAGGCATTGCGGTTGATACGCCGGAAATTCAAGCCGCAATCGATATGGAGATTGATGTCATTGGAGATGTCGAGCTTTTTGCTCGTGCGCTCAGTGAGGGCCCGGCCAAAGTGATTGGTATTACGGGGTCTAATGGTAAATCGACAGTCACTACCTTAGTGGCTGAAATGGCTGCTGCTCAAGGCATCAATTATGCCATGGGCGGCAACATCGGCGTGCCCGTGTTGGACTTGTTAACTTCAAATGCGGATTTATATATTGTTGAGCTGTCGAGTTTTCAATTGGAGACAACCCATAGCCTAAATTGCATCGCCGCCACTTGTCTCAATATTAGCGAAGATCATATGGATCGCTATGCCGATTTGGCTGCTTATCGTCAAGCTAAGTTGTCTTTGTATGAGCAAAGTAAGTTGGCCATTTTTAATCGTGATGATGAGCTAACACTACCTAATGAGCCAATGAACCAAACCAGTTTTGGTCTGCAGTCGCCCAGCGGTGATGATTGGGGAATAAGTGAAGCAGCATTGATGCATGGTCAGCAACGCATTATTGCGATTGACGAGTTGAGCTTAGTGGGTCGGCATAACCATGCCAATCTACTTGCTGCGATGGCGCTGGCATTTGCCGCGGGTATCGATAAAGAGGCGATGGTCAGTGTTGCGAAACAGTTTAAAGGCTTAAGCCATCGATGTGAGTTGGTCGCTGTTGTGGATGGCGTGTCATTTGTCAATGACTCTAAAGCCACCAATGTTGGCGCCACGGTGGCAGCAATAGAGGGGTTAGCGGCCCATCAAGGAGAGATTATCTTGATTGCCGGTGGTGAGGGTAAAGGCGCTGATTTTTCACCGCTAGCAAGGCCGTTACAACGGGTGGCACATCTAATCACCCTAGGTAAGGATGGACCGGCAATTGCGGCGTTGACGCCTGAGAGTATTGCCGTCGACACAATGGCCCAAGCTGTGGACCAAGCGGCGCAATTGGCCAAGCCGGGTGACTTAGTGCTGTTGTCGCCAGCATGTGCCAGCTTAGACATGTACAGCAACTTCATGGCCAGAGGGGATGATTTTAGACAATCTGTGGCCGAGTTAGCAGCAGGCACGTTGGCGCATGAGTAGCGAGCAAAAACAGCTGAGTCTGTTTACCAGCGGCTTTAATTGGTCTTGGTTAAATATTTTCAGTGACAATGAAGCGCCAGGCATTCAGTTATATGACCGCGCGTTATTGTTTGCGGTAATGGGGCTTATCTGCTTCGGGTTTGTGATGGTGATGTCAGCCTCTATGCCAGAGGCCCAGAGTTTAACAGGCAATCCATACCATTTTGTCTGGCGACATGTGGCTTATTTAATTGGCTGTGTGTTGATTGCGGCCGTGATGCTGCGGATTGAAATGCACCGGTGGCAGCAGTTTAGTCCTATTTTACTGCTGATTGTCGGCATTATGCTGGTGTTAGTGTTATTGGTCGGCACGTCGGTGAATGGCTCAACGCGCTGGTTGAGCGTAGGACCAATAAGAATACAAGTTGCTGAGCTGGCAAAGTTTGCCTTTGCGATATATATGGCGGGCTATCTGGTTCGACGCCATCAAGAGATCAGGGAAAATGCTAAAGGTTTTTATAAACCGATTGCCGTCTTTGCGGTCTATGCCTTTCTCATCTTGATGCAACCGGATTTGGGTACGGTCGTGGTGCTGTTTGTTGGCACTGTTGGCTTATTGTTTTTGGCCGGTGCCAGACTGTTAGATTTTTTCGCGTTGATACTGACAGGTATTGGTGCATTTGTGGCGTTAGTTATGACCGCCGAATATCGTATGGCCCGGGTTACATCCTTCTTGGACCCTTGGCGCGATCCATTCGGTACTGGCTATCAGCTGACCCAGTCGCTCATGGCCTATGGCCGAGGTGATTGGTTTGGACAAGGTTTAGGTAACAGCATCCAGAAATTGGAGTATTTACCTGAGGCGCACACCGATTTTATTTTTGCGGTCATTGGTGAAGAGTTAGGTTTTGTAGGCATTGTTGCGGTATTAGCTGTGCTGATGTTTATCGTATTACGCGCGATTAAGCTGGGTAATTCGTGTTTGAACTTAGATAAGCCGTTCGAAGGGTATTTAGCTTATGGCATTGGTATTTGGATCTGTTTTCAAACCGTGGTGAATGTGGGTGCCAGCATAGGTGTGCTGCCGACCAAAGGGTTAACCTTGCCATTTATTAGTTATGGCGGCAGTAGTTTGTGGGTGATGACTGCAGCGGCAATGTTGTTGATACGAATCGATTATGAGCGCCGATTAAGTGTGACTCAAGCAGTACAAAGGAAAAAGAGTTAATGACAACGAGTAAGCGGATTTTAGTCATGGCAGGCGGTACGGGAGGACATGTGTTCCCGGCGTTAGCGGTGGCTAAATACCTAAGCCAGCAAGGTTGGCAGGTGCGATGGTTAGGCACTGCTGAACGCATGGAAGCTCGTTTGGTACCCCAACATGGATTTGATATCGACTTTATCGACATCAAAGGGGTGAGAGGCAATGGGGTGATCCGCAAATTGGCAGCCCCGTTTAAGATTTTGCGCTCAATAGCGCAGGCGCGAGAAGTGATACAAGAGTTTAAACCTGATGTCGTACTAGGCATGGGCGGTTTTGCCAGTGGTCCGGGTGGCGTGGCAGCAAGATTGAGCGGCATTCCATTGGTACTGCATGAGCAAAATGCCATACCAGGGATGACTAACAAAATCTTGTCAAAAATCGCAAGCCGGGTACTTTGCGCGTTTGAAAATACCTTTGATCAGGTCGAGGCTAAAGTCGTAGGCAACCCTATCAGGCAAGAGCTTATCAGCTTAGGTCAGAAGACACGCCACACGGACGAAGATGATGCGCTTAAAGTATTAGTCGTTGGCGGCAGTCTTGGGGCAAAAGTGTTTAATGATCTGATGCCGGCAGTACTGGCTGAAGTGAGTAAGAGTAATTCGATGACCGTTTGGCATCAGGTGGGTAAGGGTAATCTTGCAGATGTTGAGGCTGAGTATCAGCAATTAGGGCAAAACGGCAGCGTCAAAGTGGCTGAGTTTATCGATGACATGCAAGCTGCTTATCAGTGGGCGGACGTGGTGTTATGCCGAGCGGGCGCTTTGACCGTATCTGAGTTAGCGGCGGTAGGTTTGCCAAGTTTGCTGGTGCCTTATCCACATGCTGTGGATGATCATCAAACCCAAAATGCACAAGTGCTCGTTGAAGCCGGTGGGGCATTTTTGCTACCGCAGCCTGTTGTCGATAGAGACAAGCTAGTGAACAAATTACAGATTTTGGCATCGGATCGCCAAGCTATGTTATCGATGGGCGAGCGCGCAAAGAGTGTAGCTATCGTCGACGCAACCCAGCAAGTTGCGGATGTATGCATCGAATTAAGTGAGAAGAGTTAACATGAGTCAACACGCTGAAAAGTATGCTCAGCTACGTACAATTATCCCGGAAATGCGCCGGGTAAAACATATCTACTTCATTGGTATCGGTGGGGCGGGTATGGGCGGTATTGCCGAAGTATTAGTCAATGAAGGTTATCAGCTAAGTGGGTCAGATATTGCCGAAAATGCGGTGACTCAGCGCTTAGCAAGTATTGGGGTTACGGTTCATATCGGTCACAAGGCCGAGCAAGTTGACGGTGTTGATGTGGTCGTGGTTTCTACGGCTATTGATGCCGATAACCCGGAAATTGTGGCCGCCAAAGAAGCGAGAATCCCAATTGTACGCCGGGCAGAGATGCTGGCTGAATTGATGCGTTATCGTCATGGGGTTGCCGTTGCAGGCACTCACGGGAAGACAACAACGACGAGTTTGATTGCGAGCGTGTATGGCCAAGCTGAACGTGATCCGACGTTTGTGATTGGTGGGTTGTTAAATAGTGCCGGTACCAATGCCCGTTTAGGCCGTAGCCGTTATTTGATTGCCGAAGCCGATGAGAGTGATGCCAGCTTTTTGCACCTTCAACCTATGGTGAGTGTTATCACCAATATTGAAGCTGACCATATGGACACTTACGAAGGGGATTTCGAGAAATTGAAATCAACTTTCGTCGATTTTCTGCATAACTTGCCATTTTATGGTGTGGCAGTGGCGTGTATTGATGATCCTGTGGTGCGCGAATTATTGCCACATATCGGCCGTAAAATTGTCACTTATGGTTTCAGTGACGATGCAGATGTGCAAGCGTTGAATTTTGTTCAGCAAGGATATGCAAGTCGATTTACCGTGCGCCGAGAGAATATGCAAGATTTGCATCTCGAGGTGAACTTGCCGGGTCAACATAATGTGTTGAATGCGCTGGCAGCGATTGCAGTCGCTACCGAAGATGACATTCAAGATGATGCCATTGTAAAAGCGCTGGCTGAGTTTCAAGGGATTGGTCGCCGATTTGAGCAGCTAGGTACTTACCAAACTTCGCAAGGCGAGGTCATGCTGGTTGATGACTATGGCCACCACCCGAGTGAAGTGGCGGCGACCATTAAGGCGGCTAAAGCGGGCTGGCCCGATAATCGCTTGGTTATGATCTATCAGCCGCATCGCTATAGCCGGACGCGCGATCTATATGAAGATTTTGTCGAAGTGCTGAGCCAAGTTGATTGTTTGTTGTTATTGGATGTGTATGCGGCTGGTGAAGCGCCGGTTCCTGGTGCCGATAGCCGAGCATTATGTCGCTCTATCAGGCAAAGAGGTCAGCTAGAACCCATTTTTGTCTCTGATGCTGAGCAGCTCGATTCAGTTCTGGCGGATGTTTTACAAGACGGTGACCTGCTTATCACTCAGGGCGCCGGCAATATTGGTACTATCAGTAAGCGATTAGCACAGACAAAATTGGGATTTTAATCGCCAAATAGGTTGTTTTTTAAACCATTGGCAAGCAGGTGATTGGCTAGGTTTTGACCCTTAGACAATGCTCGCTATAATGAGCGATTTTCTGATGATTGAATCAGAATTTAGTGGTTGAAAAATATACTAAAAAGGTAAGGCAAATTAACGTGTCTTGGAGTGACGTTGGAGATAGATGGCGCAGTAAGCTGACACAGGTTGATTGGTATCTGTGCTTTGGGCTTATTTTTCTATTTCTGGTGTTGATGGGGTTGGCCATGAGTGCATGGAAACTCAACATCTTACTGAACGATGCGGATGCCTTACCCATTGAAGCTGTAGCGATACAAGGTGAGCGACAGTTTACAAGCGATACCGAGATTCAGACGGCATTGCAGGATTTAATGCAGCGTAGTTTTTTTTCCGCTGACGTAAATCAGGTTCAAGATGCGCTAGAGGCGCTACCTTGGGTATACCAAGCCTCAGTAAGACGAGAGTGGCCTGCCAAGTTAAAGATTTACTTGGTAGAACAACAAGCGGCAGCGCACTGGAATGGTGATGCTTGGTTAAATGTTCACGGGCAGGTGTTTGATGCCCCGGCTAAAGATGGTGTGGGTGTACTACCTGATTTAGCTGGACCTGAAGATCAGTCGCAAGCGGTGCTGACCGCTTATGATCAGGTGAGCGAGCTGTTGTCCATCAATGGTTTTACCATGGTGAGTTTGGGTTTGAGCCCTAGGCATGCTTGGCAGGCAACGCTGGACTCGGGTGTCACACTAGAGTTAGGCCGAGAAGATAAAATGGCGAGGATACAGCGATTTATTAACGTGTATCCGACGCTAGCGCAGCAAAATAAACCGATAGCGAGAGTGGATCTTCGTTATGACACTGGCTTGGCCGTAGGCTGGGATGAAGCACAAAAAGAGAGCCGTTAATTAATGACCAAGAATCAAGATAGAAATCTGATCGTTGGATTAGACATTGGAACATCTAAAGTGGCTGTGATCATTGGCGAAGTGCTGCCAGATGGAGAGATCAGCATAGTCGGCCTAGGTAACCATCCTTCACGAGGTATGGACAAAGGCGGCGTTAACGATCTTGATTCAATTGTTCGTAGTGTGCAGCGCGCACTGGACCAGGCTGAATTGATGGCTGATTGCCAAGTGTCGTCGGTGTATTTGGGGATTTCAGGTAAACACATCGAATGCCAAAACGAAAACGGCATGGTGTCAATTAACGATGAAGAAGTGACCCAAGAGGATGTCGATAATGTCATTCATACTGCGCGGTCGGTAAAGATACCCACAGAGCGCCGTATTTTGCATGTATTACCGCAAGAATATGCGATTGATGTGCAAGATGGTATTAAGAGCCCTATCGGCATGTCAGGCATGCGGATGGAGGCGAAGGTGCATATCGTTACTTGTGCTAATGATATGGCCAAGAACATCACTAAAAGTGTAGAACGCTGCGGGTTGAAAGTGGATGACCTAGTATTTTCCGCTATCGCATCTGCAGATTCGGTGTTAACCGATGATGAAAAAGATTTAGGTGTTTGCTTAGTGGATATGGGTGGTGGAACTACTGATATCACTATCTACACCAATGGTGCATTACGTCATTGTGCGGTTGTTCCTGTAGCCGGTAATCAGGTTACCAGTGACATCGCAAAAATATTCCGTACACCGTTATCCCATGCGGAACAGATTAAAGTGCAATATGCCAGCGCGCGAAGCGCCATGGTGAGTCGCGAAGATAGCATCGAAGTGCCATCTGTTGGTGGTAGACCATCGCGTACGATGTCGAGACATACTCTCGCCGAAGTCGTCGAGCCTCGATATCAAGAGTTGTTCGAGTTGGTATTAAAAGAGCTGCAAGAGTGTGGCTTAGAAGATCAAGTTGCCGCAGGTATCGTATTAACCGGCGGTACGGCATCGATTGAAGGTGCCGTGGATATTGCTGAAGCTACATTTGGCATGCCGGTACGAGTGGCTGAGCCACTGCCAGTAAAAGGTTTATATGAATATGTTCAGCAGCCCATTTACTCCACAGGGGTTGGGTTGCTGCATTATGGCGCTCGCCGGGTTATCGAACGACAGTTCGAACGACCTGAGCGCCAAGGGGTTACCAGTCTTTGGAATCGGGTTCAAAGCTGGTTTAAAGGTGAGTTTTAAAATAACGCAGGCAAAACGGAGAAATTACCATGTTTGAGATCATGGACAGTCATACTGACGAGGCGGTGATTAAAGTCATCGGCGTCGGTGGTGGTGGTGGCAATGCTGTAGAGCATATGGTCAAACACAATATTGAAGGTGTTGAGTTCGTTGCAACCAACACTGATGCGCAAGCTTTGCGCAAATCAGCTGCAGGCACAACAATTCAGCTAGGTCGAGATGTGACTAAAGGGCTTGGCGCAGGCGCTAACCCTGAAATTGGACGTTTGGCTGCTGAAGAAGATAAAGAGAATATCCGTAGCGCAATTAAAGGCTCAGATATGATCTTTATTGCTGCAGGTATGGGCGGCGGTACTGGTACCGGTGCGGCGCCAGTTGTAGCAGAAATCGCGCGTGAAGAAGGCATTTTAACGGTTGCTGTAGTAACTAAGCCGTTTCCTTTTGAAGGCAAAAAGCGTATGACATTTGCTGACCAAGGCATTGAGCTGTTGGCTAAGCATGTTGATTCGCTAATTACTATTCCTAACGAAAAGCTACTCAAAGTATTGGGCCGCGGTACGTCGTTACTGGATGCCTTCGCAGCGGCAAACAATGTATTGCTAGGTGCGGTTCAAGGTATTGCTGAACTGATTACTCGTCCAGGTTTGATTAACGTCGATTTCGCCGATGTGAAAACGGTTATGTCTGAAATGGGTAATGCCATGATGGGAACCGGAGTGGCAAGTGGTGAAGATCGTGCTGAAGAAGCCGCAGAAGCAGCAGTAGCCAGTCCATTACTTGAAGATATTGATCTTGCTGGTGCTCGTGGCGTATTGGTCAACATTACCGCTGGCATGGACATGAGTATTGAAGAGTTCGAGACAGTGGGTAATCACGTTAAAGCTTATGCATCTGATAACGCAACAGTGGTTGTGGGTGCGGTGATTGATCCTGAAATGTCTGATGAGCTGCGTGTGACTGTCGTTGCAACCGGTATCGGTGCGGAGAAGAAGCCTGACATTCAGTTAGTGTCTAAGCCTGTTGCTCGTCCAGAGCCAACAGTGACACCTGAAGTGCGTGTTGAGCCAGTAACTGAAGAAGTTATTCCACAGCCGTTAGCTAATGGCAATGTGGTACCAGTGGCGCAGCAGGCTGCTCAAGCAGCAACACCTGCAGCAACACCAGCAGCGAAAAACGAGCTAGATTATTTAGATATTCCAGCATTTTTGCGCAAGCAAGCTGACTAAATGCATCAAAGTGAAGTTAACACAGGGTGTTAACAGCCTGCTGACGATAGACGTCACTGGGTAGCTAAATTTTGGTGAATTTGCAAAGATATGGTAGCATATCCGACCAGCCACGCCTTTATGCGCCTATATTAGGCCGTAAAGTATGCGCTTTTTTGTATAGATATAACGGGTAACTTAATGATTTTTCAAAGAACTGTTAAAGAAATGGTAAAAACCACCGGTGTTGGATTACACTCCGGCGATAAGGTGACTTTGAGTATCAAACCCGCGCCAGTTAATACAGGGATCGTACTTGTGCGCACTGACTTAACGCCTGCTGTCGAAATCGAAGCTAAGGCAGATTTAGTCCGTGAAACCACAATGTGTACGGCGTTGGTTAACGATGAAGGCGTGCGTATCTCTACGATTGAGCACTTATTTGCCGCGCTTGCCGGATTAGGCATAGATAATGCCATTATCGAAGTCGATGCTGCAGAAATCCCAATTATGGATGGTAGTGCCAGCCCATGGGTTTTCTTATTGCAGTCAGTGGGTATCCAAGACCAAACAGCGGCTAAAAAGTACCTAAAGATTAAGCAAACAATCCGTGTTGAAGATGGTGATAAATGGGCAGAATTAAGACCTTTCCAAGGTTTTAAAGTTGATTTTGCTATTGAGTTTAATCACCCAGAAATTGCCAGAAGCCAACAGCATATGGTGATGGATTTTTCAACTTCGGCGTTTGTTCGTGATATTAGTCGCGCCCGAACTTTTGGTTTTATGCGTGATATTGAATATTTAAGAGCGAATAACCTCGCACTAGGTGGCAGCATGGAAAATGCTGTTGTACTTGATGAATACCGCGTCCTCAACCCCGATGGCCTGCGTTATGAGGATGAGTTTGTTAAGCACAAAATACTAGATGCATTTGGTGATTTGTATGTTGCTGGTCATGCTATCGTTGGCGAATTTGCTGCGTTTAAGACTGGCCATGCATTGAATAACCAATTGGTTCGCGCTTTACTTGCTAACCAAGAAGCTTGGGAGTTAGTCAGCTTTGAGAAAGAAGACGAAGTACCAGTCAGCTTCTCAGTGCCGGCAGGAGCAGTGCTCGCCTAAGTTACTCTTTTGTTTGCCTTGAACGGCTGGCTAATGCAGCCAGCCGTTTTAGTTTTATCGCTAAAGTCCCCTCTGTATGTTCGGCTAACGCCTCAATATGACCGGCGGCAGTCTCTGTAATTTGGTTATGGGCCGGTTTCACATTTGTTTCATACATTTTTAAACCTGGGTTGACTTTAACCTCGATTGCGGTGAGCATGGGTAGCGTTTCGGCTTGTAGTTGTTGCAGCAATTTGGCTTTTTGGAAATTAATCCGGGCGGCCCATGCTGCGGTAGTGGTTTCAATTACTAATACACCCTGACGAAGATTGGCAACTTTAAGTTGCTCTGTCACAGGACCTGTTACTGTTTGCTTTACATAATGGTTTAGCTGCAGTAATAATTCCGCTTTCTCAGCAATTGAGGGCAATTGGCCTTGCTGTTGAAGCAGTTGACTAAGGTCTTTCGGGGGCTTTTTCATAAGATAATAAAATGGCTTAATGAGGCTATGAGTGTAACAGTTTTTATTCAAGGTCGGAATGGTGCCACACGTTGGCAACCGGGAAAGCGCTGGCTACTTTTACCCGCGTTGCTTATTGCCGCAGGTACAGGTTTATATCAATACAATGCTGAGCAGTTTCAACAGCAACAGCAAAGTGTTGATAATCAACGTGTGACCAATGAAGAACAGAAGCATGAGTTAATTGAACTCAAAGATGCGACCGAGTCTCAATTGGCGATGTTGGTGACCCATGTCGCTAAAATGCAGGCTAAGTTAACTCGTCTTGAAGCATTGGGCGAGCAAGTAGCCAAAAATGCAAATTTAGACGATCAATTCGATTTTTCCTCCGAGGTTGGTGTTGGTGGGTTCAGTGAACTGGGCAGCCGCATCGAGCTTGATCAGCTTATTCAAGACATGGATAAGCTCGTTTCTCGTATAGAAAATGGCAATGCGCAACTTTCACTACTTGAAACCGTCACGACTAATCTCCATATAGATAATGAACGCTATATCTCTGGACGACCCATAGAGAAAGGTTGGTTATCATCACACTACGGTTTACGTAATGACCCTTTTAATGGTCAAAGAACGATGCACAAAGGTATCGACTTTGCCGGTAAAGAGGGAACAAATGTTATCGCTACAGCAGGTGGCGTTGTCACCTGGTCTGGAAAAATGTTTGGATACGGCGAGTTAATAGAGATTGACCATGGTAATGGTCTGCGAACTCGTTATGGTCACAATAAATCATTGTCAGTAGCCGTAGGTGATGTTGTAGGAAAAGGTGACACTATTGCTAAAATGGGGAGTACCGGTCGTTCAACTGGGCCTCATGTGCATTATGAAGTGTTACGGGGTGGGCAACAGATTGACCCAAAAAAATATGTCTACCGCAAGGCAGGTTAATTGAAATTAGGCTTTCAGACTCTAGCAGGGACTTGGCCAACAACATAAAAAGTGGTTCAGATGTTTGGTAAAATACTGACAAAAATATTTGGTAGTCGTAATGACCGTACGCTTAAATCCTTAGGCAAAGTGGTTAATAAGATAAATGCACTAGAAGCTGAGTATGAAAAATTATCCGATGATGATTTAAAAGCTAAAACGGTTGAGTTTAGAGAGCGTCTTGAAAAAGGCGAAACTTTAGATTCGATTATGGCTGAAGCTTTTGCCACCGTACGTGAAGCGTCAAAGCGTGTATTTGATATGCGTCACTTTGATGTCCAGATGATAGGCGGCATGGTTCTCGACAGTAATCGCATTGCTGAGATGAGAACCGGTGAAGGTAAAACCTTAACCGCAACACTCCCTGCATACCTTAATGGTTTAACTGGCAAAGGTGTCCACGTTATTACGGTGAACGACTACCTTGCTGGTCGTGATGCTGAAAATAACCGTCCTCTTTTTGAATTCCTTGGATTATCTGTTGGTATTAACGTAGCTGGTTTAGGTCAAGCTGAAAAGAAAGCTGCTTATAACTCAGATATCACCTACGGTACCAACAACGAATTTGGTTTCGATTACCTGCGTGACAATATGGCGTTTTCGCCACAAGAGCGTGTGCAACGTCCATTGCACTATGCTTTGATTGATGAAGTGGATTCAATTTTGATTGATGAAGCGCGTACCCCGTTGATCATCTCTGGTGCTGCTGAAGATAGCTCTGAGCTATACACTAAAATCAATACATTGATCCCTCACTTAGTTCGTCAAGAGAAAGAAGATACCGAAGAAGAGATTGGTGATGGCGATTACTCAATTGATGAGAAAGCCAAACAAGTGCATATGACTGAACGCGGTCAGGAGAAGGTTGAAGTCCTGTTGACTGAACGCGGAATGCTAGCTGAAGGTGACTCGTTGTATTCTGCGGCTAACATTTCATTATTGCATCATGTCAATGCTGCGCTACGAGCGCACACACTATTTGAAAAAGATGTCGACTACATTGTACAAGACAATGAAGTGATTATTGTTGATGAGCACACAGGCCGAACTATGCCGGGTCGTCGCTGGTCTGAAGGTTTGCATCAAGCGGTAGAAGCTAAAGAAGGTGTTCATATTCAAAATGAAAACCAAACTCTAGCATCGATTACATTCCAGAACTTTTTCCGTCAGTACGAAAAACTAGCCGGTATGACCGGTACCGCAGATACTGAAGCATTTGAGTTCCAGCATATCTATGGCTTAGATACGGTAGTGATCCCTACTAACCGTCCAATGGTACGTAAAGATAACGCTGACTTGGTATATCTAACGGCTGAAGAAAAGTACGACGCGATCATCAAAGACATTTTAGGCTGCCGTGAACGTGGTCAGCCAGTATTGGTTGGTACCGTATCTATCGAGCAGTCTGAGTTATTACATAGCTTACTTAAAAAAGCTAAAATCCCTCATGAAGTACTCAATGCTAAGTTCCATGAACGTGAAGCGGATATTGTGGCTCAAGCGGGCCGCAGCGGTGCTGTTACTATTGCAACCAACATGGCTGGTCGTGGTACCGATATCGTATTAGGTGGTAACTGGCAAATGGAGATCACTTCACTTGCTAATCCAACTGATGAACAGAAGGCTAAAATCAAAGCCGATTGGCAGGTTCGTCACGATGAAGTTGTGGCAGCTGGCGGTTTACATATTCTAGGCACCGAGCGTCACGAATCACGTCGTATCGATAATCAGCTCCGTGGTCGTTCTGGCCGTCAAGGTGATGCTGGTTCATCGCGCTTTTATTTATCGATGGAAGATAGCTTAATGCGTATCTTTGCTTCAGACCGAGTTTCGTCAATGATGAAGAAGCTGGGTATGGAGAAAGGTGAAGCGATTGAGCACCCTTGGGTATCACGTGCAATTGAAAATGCGCAGCGCAAAGTAGAAGCACGTAACTTTGATATTCGTAAGCAACTGCTTGAGTTCGATGATGTTGCTAACGATCAGCGCCAAGTGGTATACGCTCAACGTAATGAGCTTATGGATGCTGAAGACATCAAAGATACTATTGAGAACATCCAAGCCGATGTTGTTGATGATCTGATTAGCCAATACATTCCACCACAATCAGTGGAAGAGCTATGGGATGTGCCTGGTTTAGAAAAACGTCTAGAGCAAGAGTATGGTTTGAAAATGCCAGTGCAAGAATGGCTAGACAAAGAAGATGACCTTCACGAAGAAACATTGCGTGAACGTATCGTTGATACATGGGTACAAGCATATAAAGCCAAAGAAGAGATGGTTGGTGAAGGTGTACTGCGCCAGTTTGAAAAGGCTGTTATGTTGCAAACGCTTGATGGTTTGTGGAAGGAGCATCTAGCTGCAATGGATCACCTGCGTCAAGGTATTCACTTACGTGGTTATGCTCAGAAAAATCCTAAGCAAGAATATAAGCGTGAATCTTTTGAGTTGTTCCAACAAATGCTTGAGTCACTAAAGCATGATGTTATTAGTGTGCTATCAAAAGTTCAGGTTCAGGCACAGTCTGATGTAGAAGAGATGGAAGAGCGTCGTCGCCAAGAAGAAGCCAAGATTCGTCGCGACTACCAACATGCACAAGCTGAAGCACTTGTTGGTGCTGAAGAGGCAGAGGCATTAGCCAGTAAGCAACCTCAGGTTCGCGAAGGCGAGAAAGTGGGTCGTAATGATCCTTGCCCTTGTGGTTCAGGTAAAAAGTATAAGCAGTGTCATGGTAAACTGACCTAAGTTTGTCGCACATTGTCAAAAGCCACCTTAATTAAGGTGGCTTTTTTGTTTGCGGTAAGATCTACACAAAGGAGAAATAAGGAAGTGCGGACGAAAATTACTCATGTTTACGCTTGAATGTGGATAACTTTGGGGGTAATTGGTGTGTAAATTGTGGCTATTTACAAGCGTTAAAAAAAGATCGTTTTTTCTTTAAAAAGGGCTTGCGCCAAAGTAATAACTCCCTATAATGCGCATCCACTGACACGGCAAACCTCACTGAGATAAGCCAATAACTTAAACCAAGTTAAGTTTGATTTAAGTTAAGTTAGGTACTGAAAAGTACAGCGTTAAAAAGTTTAAAAAACTACTTGACGCCAACAAGGGAAAGCGTAGAATACGCAGCCCTAGCCACTCGGGCTTGCCGAGATGTGCTAACGCTCTTTAACAATTTATCAAGTAATCTGTGTGGACACTCACAGGTGTTGAGTTATTCGAAATTACCATTCTTTATTCGTAAAGCTGGTAATCAAAAATTTTACTCAATGATTCTTTACTAGAAATAGTGAGTGTTCATAGCAATATGTAATTACAGAAATGTAGTTATTGAATTCACCAACTTCTTTATGAACGAAGTGAATTCAAAACAGTAGAATTCCATTGAGCCGTTCGACGTAGTCGAACAAAAAACTTTAATTGAAGAGTTTGATCATGGCTCAGATTGAACGCTGGCGGCAGGCCTAACACATGCAAGTCGAGCGGTAACAGGAAGAAAGCTTGCTTTTTTTGCTGACGAGCGGCGGACGGGTGAGTAATGCCTAGGGAACTGCCCAGTCGAGGGGGATAACAGTTGGAAACGACTGCTAATACCGCATACGCCCTACGGGGGAAAGGAGGGGCTCTTCGGACCTTTCGCGATTGGATGTACCTAGGTGGGATTAGCTTGTTGGTGAGGTAAGAGCTCACCAAGGCGACGATCCCTAGCTGTTCTGAGAGGATGATCAGCCACACTGGGACTGAGACACGGCCCAGACTCCTACGGGAGGCAGCAGTGGGGAATATTGCACAATGGGCGAAAGCCTGATGCAGCCATGCCGCGTGTGTGAAGAAGGCCTTCGGGTTGTAAAGCACTTTCAGCGAGGAGGAAAGGTTAACGGTTAATACCCGTTAGCTGTGACGTTACTCGCAGAAGAAGCACCGGCTAACTTCGTGCCAGCAGCCGCGGTAATACGAGGGGTGCAAGCGTTAATCGGAATTACTGGGCGTAAAGCGTACGCAGGCGGTTTGTTAAGCGAGATGTGAAAGCCCCGGGCTCAACCTGGGAACTGCATTTCGAACTGGCAAACTAGAGTCTTGTAGAGGGGGGTAGAATTTCAGGTGTAGCGGTGAAATGCGTAGAGATCTGAAGGAATACCGGTGGCGAAGGCGGCCCCCTGGACAAAGACTGACGCTCAGGTACGAAAGCGTGGGGAGCAAACAGGATTAGATACCCTGGTAGTCCACGCCGTAAACGATGTCTACTCGGAATTTGGTGTCTTGAACACTGGGTTCTCAAGCTAACGCATTAAGTAGACCGCCTGGGGAGTACGGCCGCAAGGTTAAAACTCAAATGAATTGACGGGGGCCCGCACAAGCGGTGGAGCATGTGGTTTAATTCGATGCAACGCGAAGAACCTTACCTACTCTTGACATCCAGAGAATTTACCAGAGATGGTTTAGTGCCTTCGGGAACTCTGAGACAGGTGCTGCATGGCTGTCGTCAGCTCGTGTTGTGAAATGTTGGGTTAAGTCCCGCAACGAGCGCAACCCTTATCCTTATTTGCCAGCACGTAATGGTGGGAACTTTAGGGAGACTGCCGGTGATAAACCGGAGGAAGGTGGGGACGACGTCAAGTCATCATGGCCCTTACGAGTAGGGCTACACACGTGCTACAATGGCGAGTACAGAGGGTTGCGAAGCCGCGAGGTGAAGCTAATCCCAGAAAGCTCGTCGTAGTCCGGATTGGAGTCTGCAACTCGACTCCATGAAGTCGGAATCGCTAGTAATCGTGGATCAGAATGCCACGGTGAATACGTTCCCGGGCCTTGTACACACCGCCCGTCACACCATGGGAGTGGGCTGCACCAGAAGTAGATAGCTTAACCTTCGGGAGGGCGTTTACCACGGTGTGGTTCATGACTGGGGTGAAGTCGTAACAAGGTAGCCCTAGGGGAACCTGGGGCTGGATCACCTCCTTACCTATACGACTAACTTAATGTTTGTTGAGTGTTCACACAGATTACTTGATAGAAGAAAGAGCAAAGTATACGTGTCTATTTAGACGACGTTAATTTGCTTCAGCGCTAGGCGTTTGAGGTACGAATGAGGGAGTGTAGTTCACTACATGACTGAATGAGTAGCGAAAAACAACAACGCGATGAAGTAAAGAAACAAGTATAAATGGGTCTGTAGCTCAGCTGGTTAGAGCGCACCCCTGATAAGGGTGAGGTCGGTGGTTCAAGTCCACTCTGACCCACCAAAATCTTTGTGTTACTGCGTTATGTAGTTCGTCGTTTAGCAGGCTAAACGTCCTCACCACATGCCTTGTACCACGTGATTTGGTAATAACTTAGCAATAAGTAACGTATATTTTTGTTTGACTGCATGTAAATGGGGCTATAGCTCAGCTGGGAGAGCGCCTGCCTTGCACGCAGGAGGTCTGCGGTTCGATCCCGCATAGCTCCACCATTTACTTCTTGTTTTACTTGAAGTCATGCACATGGATAGAGATGCCAAAGATAAATGCAGAATTTATCTTTGGCTTTTTTAAGCCCGTTCTTTAACAATTTGGAAAGCTGATAGTAGTTTTAACGAAAGTTAAAATTGCGAAATTATTTATAATTGAGTTCTCAAACACTTTAATCAAGTGCCGAATACACACCGTAAGGTGGGTATTCATGAGTATTCTTTTGGCGAAAGTAAACACCATTAGTTGCAATACAACCACCGAGCTTACCCGCTTGGGCGTTGGTTTCTTTATGAAACTTATTTGGGTTGTATGGTTAAGTGACTAAGCGTATACGGTGGATGCCTTGGCAGTCAGAGGCGATGAAGGACGTAGTAACTTGCGAAAAGCGTTGGCGAGCTAGTAACAAGCATTTGAGCTAACGATGTCCGAATGGGGAAACCCACTCACATAAGTGAGTATCATAACGTGAATACATAGCGTTATGAGGCAAACCCGGGGAACTGAAACATCTAAGTACCCGGAGGAAAAGAAATCAACCGAGATTCCCCTAGTAGCGGCGAGCGAACGGGGATTAGCCCTTAAGCGTAGAGGGTGTTAGTGGAATGTGTTGGAAAGCACAGCGGCACAGGGTGATAGCCCCGTACATGAAAACTAACTTTACGTGAAATCGAGTAGGACGGGACACGTGACATCTTGTCTGAACATGGGGGGACCATCCTCCAAGGCTAAATACTCCTGACTGACCGATAGTGAACCAGTACCGTGAGGGAAAGGCGAAAAGAACCCCTGTGAGGGGAGTGAAATAGAACCTGAAACCGTATACGTACAAGCAGTGGGAGCGGTCCTTGAGACCGTGACTGCGTACCTTTTGTATAATGGGTCAGCGACTTACATTTTGTAGCGAGGTTAAGCGAATAGCGGAGCCGTAGGGAAACCGAGTGTTAACTGCGCGTTTAGTTGCAAGGTGTAGACCCGAAACCCGGTGATCTAGCCATGGGCAGGTTGAAGGTTGAGTAACATCAACTGGAGGACCGAACACACGTATGTTGAAAAATGCGGTGATGACTTGTGGCTGGGGGTGAAAGGCCAATCAAACCGGGAGATATCTGGTTCTCCTCGAAAGCTATTTAGGTAGCGCCTCGAGCGAATACCATTGGGGGTAGAGCACTGTTAAGGCTAGGGGGTCATCCCGACTTACCAACCCTTTGCAAACTCCGAATACCAATGAGTACTACTCGGGAGACACACGGCGGGTGCTAACGTCCGTCGTGGAAAGGGAAACAACCCAGACCATCAGCTAAGGTCCCAAAGTTATTGCTAAGTGGGAAACGATGTGGGAAGGCTTAGACAGCTAGGATGTTGGCTTAGAAGCAGCCATCATTTAAAGAAAGCGTAATAGCTCACTAGTCGAGTCGGCCTGCGCGGAAGATTTAACGGGGCTAAGCAATACACCGAAGCTATGGGTTCAATACTTTGTATTGAGCGGTAGAGGAGCGTTCTGTAAGCGGTTGAAGGTGAAGGGGTAACCCACACTGGACGTATCAGAAGTGCGAATGCTGACATGAGTAACGATAAAGGGAGTGAAAAACTCCCTCGCCGAAAGACCAAGGGTTCCTGTCCAACGTTAATCGGGGCAGGGTGAGTCGACCCCTAAGGCGAGGCCGAAAGGCGTAGTCGATGGGAAACGGGTTAATATTCCCGTACTTCTGCTAACTGCGATGGAGAGACGGAGAAGGCTAGGCTAGCGCGGCGTTGGTTGTCCGCGTTTAAGGCTGTAGGTGGTGCACTTAGGCAAATCCGGGTGCGCATACACTGAGAGTTGATGACGAGGTCCTAAGGGACTGAAGTAGTTGATGCCATGCTTCCAGGAAAATCTTCTAAGCTTCAGGTTAGTAGGAATCGTACCCCAAACCGACACAGGTGGTCGGGTAGAGAATACCAAGGCGCTTGAGAGAACTCGGCTGAAGGAACTAGGCAAAATGGTACCGTAACTTCGGGAGAAGGTACGCTGCTGTTGGTGATGGGACTTGCTCCCTAAGCTGACGGCAGTCGCAGATACCAGGTGGCTGCAACTGTTTATCAAAAACACAGTACTGTGCAAAATCGCAAGATGACGTATACGGTATGACGCCTGCCCGGTGCCGGAAGGTTAATTGATTGGGTTATCTTCGGAGAAGCTCATGATCGAAGCCCCGGTAAACGGCGGCCGTAACTATAACGGTCCTAAGGTAGCGAAATTCCTTGTCGGGTAAGTTCCGACCTGCACGAATGGCGTAATGATGGCCACGCTGTCTCCAGCCGAGACTCAGTGAAGTTGAAATTGCGGTGAAGATGCCGTATACCCGCGGCTAGACGGAAAGACCCCGTGAACCTTTACTATAGCTTGGCACTGAACATTGACCCTACATGTGTAGGATAGGTGGGAGACTTTGAAGCAGGAACGCCAGTTCTTGTGGAGTCAACCTTGAAATACCACCCTTGTAGTGTTGATGTTCTAACTCTGGCCCCTGAATCGGGGTTGAGGACAGTGCCTGGTGGGTAGTTTGACTGGGGCGGTCTCCTCCCAAAGAGTAACGGAGGAGCACGAAGGTTGGCTAAGTACGGTCGGACATCGTACGGTTAGTGCAATGGCATAAGCCAGCTTAACTGCGAGACATACACGTCGAGCAGGTGCGAAAGCAGGTCATAGTGATCCGGTGGTTCTGAATGGAAGGGCCATCGCTCAACGGATAAAAGGTACTCCGGGGATAACAGGCTGATACCGCCCAAGAGTTCATATCGACGGCGGTGTTTGGCACCTCGATGTCGGCTCATCACATCCTGGGGCTGAAGTCGGTCCCAAGGGT
Source organism: Shewanella sp. Scap07 (assembly GCF_013394145.1). Taxonomy (NCBI): domain Bacteria; kingdom Pseudomonadati; phylum Pseudomonadota; class Gammaproteobacteria; order Alteromonadales; family Shewanellaceae; genus Shewanella; species Shewanella sp. Scap07. Next base: position 4,593,032 of record NZ_CP041329.1, on the reverse strand, counting down.
ATGGCTGTTCGCCATTTAAAGTGGTACGCGAGCTGGGTTCAGAACGTCGTGAGACAGTTCGGTCCCTATCTGCCGTGGGCGTTGGATGATTGAAGGAAGCTGCTCCTAGTACGAGAGGACCGGAGTGGACGAACCGCTGGTGTTCGGGTTGTTATGCCAATAGCATTGCCCGGTAGCTACGTTCGGAATCGATAACCGCTGAAAGCATCTAAGCGGGAAGCGAGTCCTAAGATGAGTCATCCCTAGGAATTTAATTCCTCTAAAGAGCCGTTCGAGACTAGGACGTTGATAGGCATGGTGTGTAAGCGTTGTGAGGCGTTGAGCTAACATGTACTAATGACTCGTGAGGCTTAACCATACAACCCTAATGGGTTTTACTGGTGGTGAAACTTACAGAAGAATACAGACACTTGATTGAAGTGGACTTAGCCTGAGAAGGGCGTAAATAATTAGCTTTCTAAATTGTACCTAATTTGTCTGGAAACCATAGCATTGTGGTCCCACCTGATCCCATCCCGAACTCAGAAGTGAAACGCAATTGCGCCGATGGTAGTGTGGGGTCTCCCCATGTGAGAGTAGGTCATTTCCAGACGCCTATTTATTCTCGAAAGAGAAAACTAGTCACGCAAAGATACGTAAGACGTAACTAGTAAAGATTTTGTGCTGATATGGCTCAGTCGGTAGAGCGCATCCTTGGTAAGGATGAGGTCCCCAGTTCGATTCTGGGTATCAGCACCACTAAATTTGTCTGGAAACCATAGCATTGTGGTCCCACCTGATCCCATCCCGAACTCAGAAGTGAAACGCAATTGCGCCGATGGTAGTGTGGGGTCTCCCCATGTGAGAGTAGGTCATTTCCAGACGCCTATTTAAGTGAAGAAGCCACCTTATTAAGGTGGCTTTTTTGCGTTTGGAGCATAGTGAAATAGGCTAGCTAATGGTTCGAATGAGCCAGTATTTATATCAGGTGGCTTATCCACTTAAGCACGTGAGTGCAATGCCTACTCCCTACGTCACTCCGCCGCTAAGCGAGGTCTCCAGCTACGAAGGCAAGCTTCTACGCGTTCAAGTCAGGCTGAATACTGCGTATTCAAAGCGCCTAACTTTCACCCCCATGTGTTCGCTGCGCGAACTACGAGAGTAGGTCATTTCCAGGCGCCAAATACACGATAAATCCCCAGCACTTTGTGTTGGGGATTTTTTCGTTTAACGGGCTTTGAAATGACACTCGAACATGGGGAAGTAAAAAGTCCGAACGTAGTGAGGCTCAATACCCATGTGGAGTAGGGCGAAGTGAGTGCGTTTATGAAGCGCAGCTTCATGCACTTATGTAGCGCGGAGAGCTCGCTCGAAGCTGGCCATTTCCAGACGCCACTTTTGTTTTCACTTTTTAAAAAGTGAAGACAAAACAGTAATGAAAAAGCCCTAGCAGAAAACGCTAGGGCTTTTTTCGTATATGCGCTGACCAAAATTGTTCCAGACAATTTAAGGCACTTCCTATATCCATATAGGTCGCGCGAAAAGAACGACTCCCTACGTCACCCCGTCGCTGAGCTTGGCCAGAAACTGCGTCCATGCGTTTCTGGCATTCGGCACTTCCGTGTGCCTCGCCTCCAGCTACGAAGGCAAACTTCTCCGCGTTCACTCTTTAATTAAAGTGTAGGGCATGAATGCTGCGTATTCCGACCGCAACACCTTCACCTCCATGTGCTCGCTGCTTGAATTGAGTAGCTCATTTACAGACGCCACTTTGGTTTTCACTTTTTAGAAAAGTGAAGACAAAACAGTAACGATGAATCTCCTGCACTTTGAGTTGGAAATTTTTAGAATGTGCTTCGAAATAAATTGCTAGTGCAGAGCTGTGGTGATTAGTGCTTGCTAATGGCCGTTATACACTTGTGATAGGTTAGAAAGTACTTCTGTGTGATTTTCTTATACTTGATCCTTATCGTGACTGAGAACATATTGTAGATACCTCTTAAGCCGCACACAGTTATGGCCCGCCTATGCATCTTGGTTAAAAGCCCAGTGGTCAGCGTCTACATTACAAACACTGTACGATGCCAGAATGTATTCTTAAAAAGTTAACTGGAGTGATTGGTTCCTTGAGCAAACCTGCAAGAGGTGAAGCGGGCTCCTCAAATGAGGGAATGTAGTGGTAACTGTAGGCAAAGGCTTTATGATGTAATTTAGTCTACGAGTCTAATAGAAGGTGTTTGTGAAGCAATTGGATTTTAATTTGCTTAGGGTGCTAGAAGTGTTGTTAGAAGAGCAAAGCGTTACTGCCGCTGCATCTCGATTGCATTTGAGCCAGTCAGCGGTAAGTAAGCAACTTAGTAAGTTAAGAGAAACCTTCGATGATCAACTTTTTGAGCGTACTGCTTATGGACTAAAAGCGACACCCAGGGCTTTGCAGTTAGCTCCGGAGCTGCGAGAAGTACTACAGAAGTTAGATAAGTTTACTAGACCAAGTACTTTTGAGCCTGCTGAGAGCCAACGTAGGTTTCGAATGCATGTTGTAGAAACGGCCTACTCTTTAAGCTACCCCCATTTTATGCCTAAGCTTTTAAGGGATGCTCCTTTAGTGAGTGTAAATAGTCAGACTTGGTCTCAAGATAGTATGGACAAATTGCTGCGCTGTGAAATTGATATGGGAATTATCTGCCGAGAATGGGATAAGCGCTCTTTGTTACATATGAACAACCTGCCTGAGCAACTTGGTTTCAAGGAGCTTATTCGTGACCATCCTGTGTGTTTAGTGAGACGTGGCCACAAACTTCTTAGTGAAGATTGGAATCTAGAGACGTTTTTAAAGTATCGCCATTTACAGGTAGCATTCGGTGGATTGGAACATTGGTTATTGGATGATGTGCTTAGGTTGAAGCATCTACAGCGCGACATCGCTGTTAACATGGCCGATTTTAATAGTGCTTTGGAATTGTGTGGAAACAGCGATCTTATCTTATGCGCGCCCAAAAAGTACGTGATGCAGATGATCGCTGATTACGATTTGGTTTGTTTAGATGTACCAG
>NZ_CP041329.1:3667500-4585000 GCF_013394145.1 Shewanella sp. Scap07 | reverse complement strand
TGGCGTAATGATGGCCACGCTGTCTCCAGCCGAGACTCAGTGAAGTTGAAATTGCGGTGAAGATGCCGTATACCCGCGGCTAGACGGAAAGACCCCGTGAACCTTTACTATAGCTTGGCACTGAACATTGACCCTACATGTGTAGGATAGGTGGGAGACTTTGAAGCAGGAACGCCAGTTCTTGTGGAGTCAACCTTGAAATACCACCCTTGTAGTGTTGATGTTCTAACTCTGGCCCCTGAATCGGGGTTGAGGACAGTGCCTGGTGGGTAGTTTGACTGGGGCGGTCTCCTCCCAAAGAGTAACGGAGGAGCACGAAGGTTGGCTAAGTACGGTCGGACATCGTACGGTTAGTGCAATGGCATAAGCCAGCTTAACTGCGAGACATACACGTCGAGCAGGTGCGAAAGCAGGTCATAGTGATCCGGTGGTTCTGAATGGAAGGGCCATCGCTCAACGGATAAAAGGTACTCCGGGGATAACAGGCTGATACCGCCCAAGAGTTCATATCGACGGCGGTGTTTGGCACCTCGATGTCGGCTCATCACATCCTGGGGCTGAAGTCGGTCCCAAGGGTATGGCTGTTCGCCATTTAAAGTGGTACGCGAGCTGGGTTCAGAACGTCGTGAGACAGTTCGGTCCCTATCTGCCGTGGGCGTTGGATGATTGAAGGAAGCTGCTCCTAGTACGAGAGGACCGGAGTGGACGAACCGCTGGTGTTCGGGTTGTTATGCCAATAGCATTGCCCGGTAGCTACGTTCGGAATCGATAACCGCTGAAAGCATCTAAGCGGGAAGCGAGTCCTAAGATGAGTCATCCCTAGGAATTTAATTCCTCTAAAGAGCCGTTCGAGACTAGGACGTTGATAGGCATGGTGTGTAAGCGTTGTGAGGCGTTGAGCTAACATGTACTAATGACTCGTGAGGCTTAACCATACAACCCTAATGGGTTTTACTGGTGGTGAAACTTACAGAAGAATACAAACACTTGATTGAAGTGGACTTAGCCTGAATAGGGCGTAAATAATTAGCTTTCTAAATTGTACCCAATTTGTCTGGAAACCATAGCATTGTGGTCCCACCTGATCCCATCCCGAACTCAGAAGTGAAACGCAATTGCGCCGATGGTAGTGTGGGGTCTCCCCATGTGAGAGTAGGTCATTTCCAGACGCCAAATACACGAAAAAAGCCCTAGCAGAAAACGCTAGGGCTTTTTTCGTATATGCGCTTCGCGAAATTACTTACCCTCGACGTCGCCCCGCCGCTGAGCGGGCTCTCCAGCTTCGTAACAAGTTACTCGCGCTTCAAAGCCCTTGAATGCGTTGCATCCAAAGCAGGGCTTCTTCGCCCCCATGTGTTCGCTGCGCGAACCGAGTAGGTCATTTCCAGGCGTTAAGTTAACTGAGCAATTACTTATTCTCGAATGCTATGGGTGGGATTGAGAGGCGTTGCGTTTGGAGCATAGTGAAATAGGCTAGTTAATGGCTCCGAAGAGCCAGTATTTATATTAGGTGGCTTATCCACTTAAGCACGTGTGTGCAATACCTACTCCCTACGTCACCCCGTCGCTGAGCTTGGCCAGAAACTGCGTCCATGCGTTTCTGGCATTCGGCAAATCTGATGTTTAGGACTAACAAATGCCTTGATGGCATGGATGCCAAGGAAAGGCCGTGTGCCTCGCATCCAGCTTCGTAACAAGTCACTAAGCTTCCAAGCCCTTGAATGCGTTACCTCCAAAGCAGGGCTTCTTCGCCCCCATGTGTTCGCTGCGCGAACCGAGTAGCTCATTTCCAGGCGTTAAATTAACTGAGCAATTACTTATTCTCGAATGCTATGGGTGGGTTTGAGAGGCGTTGCGTTTGGCGCATAGTAAAATAGGCTAGCTAATGGCTCGAATGTGCCAGTATTTATGTCAAGTGGCTTATTCACTTAAGCAAGTGGATGCGATGCATCACCCAGAGTCTGAAGCGGTCATCACCGGCTACTACCTAGTTAACGTTGAGTGTTCATAGGTGGTATTAGTGGGAGCTAGCAACGCAGTGTGAGTATGTAAACGCTGCTTCTTATTATCTAAGTTATTTCTGCTATTGGGGCTGTGCTAGCTGAGCAGTTGTTCAAGCTTGGCGACGATTGGTTGATTGGCATCAGGGAAGTCAATGCTTGCTAATGCATCGACACTGACCCATTGTATCAATTGTCCTTCACGGCCCTCTGGAGTGCCAGTAAAGTCAGTAACGGTGTGAATATCTAGTAGTACTTGTTTATCGCTATAATCATGGGAAATCGTCATTAGGGGCGTTGAGCCATTGATGTAGATATTAATCTCTTCATTGATTTCCCTACTAAGTGCTTGTTCGGTGGTTTCTTTCTGCTCTACTTTTCCACCAGGGAATTCCCACTTCCCACCTTGATGCATGTGAGCATGTCTTTTGGCGATGAGTATCTGTTTGTGTTCATTGAGAATAACGGCTACAGCAACGTGGATACGCTTCATTCTTTTTCATCCTTAAAGAAATCCGCTTCATCATATCCTAGGGTATCTAAGGCTTCAGGATCGAATTCTGGCTTTACTGGAATGGTATGTTTCTCTGCAGCCCAATCACCTAAATCAATCAATTTACAGCGGTCACTACAAAATGGCTTAAATTTTGACTCGGCAGTCCATAAAACGAGCTTGTCACAAGTAGGACAGTTAACTTGTGTTGGCATAGCAGCAATCCCAAACGGTTATTTAAATTGTGGTGAGTATGGTACTGACTTTAACCGCAGGTTGCCAATTGAAACTCGATTGCTTGATCAGAATGTTTTTGTTGTTCAAATTGAACAAAATGGATTGCATAACGGTTTTTGTGTCCGCTAATAGTGGGGTAACAACCTTGTTGAGCATCTATCTTTACTCTAATAAGAGATAGTGCCTGCGGGCTATCACCCTGATAAAACCCTGCTTCAGCAGTTGCCTGATGATATTGCGTGGTTTGTCGAGTTAAATCTAATAGAAGTTTTATTGGAGTGAGCAAACAGTCGAAAGTCGTAGACCAGGCGGCATATTCTTGTTGGCGTATTTCCCATGGCTTTGCTAGCCAATAGTGTAGCTGTGGTAAATCAAAATTACAGCAAGCTCCCGGCATATTAAATCTCTGCCTGAGTGCTGCTAGAAATCGGTTTTGCTTTAGAGTTTGTCCTGGCCTACTACAGTTGAGTAGTCGCTCTCTTGCTAACTTAAGCCTAAGGATATAGTCATCTGCTTTGTCTGCATCAATATGCGGTAACGAAAGCCACTTGGACAAACTGATTAACTGCTTATCGATGTCTTTAATTATTTCACTGCGATAGTCACAACGTTCAGTAAGTTCGCATAATGAAAAAAGGGGATAAAAACAGCGGTGCTGATGATCATGGGCAAGATTAGCCTCTAGCTGCTGGGCTAGGTATTCTAATCGCAAATAACTACGAGTTTTTTCATTTAGTGGCTGTTCGTAGGTTAATTGGGTCATGTCATTTATGGTTTTCGGCTAATTTTAAGTATTTTTGATGTAGTCTATCTACTTGTTTTATTAATGCCGATTGGGTTCCATGATTGTCGATGACATCATCAGCTTTTGACAGTTTTTCAGCCCGAGAAGCTTGGCTGCCTATTATATTTTTAACTTGCTCAGCGCTAACCATATCCCTGTCAATCACGCGCTTAGTTTGTTCTTCTGGTGAAATATCAATCAGTAAAGTGTAATGAACTAACCTATCTAAACCGTTTTCAAATAGCAAGGGCACGACTAAAATAGCATAGTCAGAGTGTGTTTGTTTTAGTTGCTGTAGCATTTCACTGCGTATAATTGGATGTAGCAGCTCATTTAACCACTGTCGCTCGTCAGGATGGTTGAAAACTAATTCTCTTAGTGCTTTTCTGTCTAATTCTCCGTTGCTTAATAGCACTTTTTTTCCAAAATGAGCGGCGATCTGCTTAAGGCCTTGAGTATTTGGAGCGACGACTTCACGAGCCACAACATCAGCATCAACTAGCTCAATACCTTTAGCCGCAAAAAGGTTAGCTACAGTAGTTTTGCCGCTGCCAATGCCGCCAGTTAAGCCGATAACTAACTTGTCCATAACTGGCACCTACAAACTAGCAAGGTATGCATTGACGATAGGCTCGCCCCAAAGGAGTGCTATCCAACCTGCAGCCGCAATATAGGGACCAAAAGGGATAGGATTACCACTATTCAATTTTTTGTTAATGATTAGCATAATGCCGACGATAGCCCCCACTAGAGAAGATAGCAGAATGATTAGAGGTAACATTTGCGAACCTAGCCAAGCGCCAAACACTGCCATGAGTTTAAAGTCACCATACCCCATACCTTCTTTACCGGTCGCTATTTTAAAAAGCCAGTAGACACTCCACAGGCTTAAGTAGCCAGCTACAGCGCCTATCAAAGCGTCGGTCAATGGAGTGAACAAGCCATTAATGTTGATGATTAAACCAAGCCATAACAGCGGCATAGTGATTTGATCAGGCAATAGCATCTCATCTAGATCGATACCTGTTAGCGCGACTAGAGCAAAAGTGAGTAGTGCGGCCATTGCAAATTGTAAGCTTGGCCCAAAGTGCCAAGCCAATGTTGCCACCATAGCTCCTGTAAACAATTCGAATACTGGATAACGGGCTGAAATAGGGGCGTCGCAACTGGCGCACTTTCCTTGTAGCAGTAGCCAACCCAATATAGGTAAATTGTGCCAAGGTTTAATATTGGTTTTACATTTTGGGCAGGCAGAAACAGGAACAACCAAATTATATTTTTCAGGGTAATTATCAAGCGGCTTACCGAGTTTCTTGGCAATCGGGGCAATGAGCTCTTGGTGATACTCATTAAGGTACTGATTACACTCTTGCTGCCACTCACGTTTCATCATCACTGGTAAACGATGTATCACGACATTGAGAAAGCTACCGATAGTGGCGGCAAAGACAAAGGCAAGTGAGATGAATAGCCATGGTAGTTCAAGCATGGTGGATTGGAATTGTATTAACAAAGAGTTCATTATATTAATTATATTTTTTGTTTTCAGTTATACCTGTACTTTATCACAGCAAAGGACAGGTAAAGGGAACTTGCTCTTGATATTTAGCCTACGACTTTGCCCATTTCAAAAATTGGCAAATACATAGCGACAATTAATCCGCCAACAATAGTGCCTATAACGACCATCATGATAGGTTCAATTAAGCTAGAGAGACCATCTACGGCATCATCGACTTGCATTTCGTATATATTGGCGACTTTGTTGAGCATTTCATCGAGACCGCCTGACTCTTCACCAATCATCACCATTTGAATTAACATGTCCGGAAATATCCCAGTGGTGCGCATAGCGACATTCATCTGCATACCAGCCATTACTTCCTCCCGAACTTTGAGTAAGGCGCTACGATAAATGTAGTTTCCCGATGCACCTGCTGCAGACTCTAACCCCTCAATTAAAGGTACACCCGCAGCAAAAGTCGTAGCTAATGTGCGAGCAAAACGCGCCATGGCAGCTTTATGTAGTATGGGACCCACTGCTGGAATTTTTAATACCAAGGTATCAATTTGGTCGCGAAATTTCTGCGAGTTGCGGTGCGTGCGAACAAACAAAAACACACCAACAATAATAGCAGCCAAAAAGATATACCAAGAGGCTTGTAGCCACTCGGATATTTTAATGACTAATTGAGTAAAGGCTGGTAGCTCAGCGCCAAATCCTGCAAAAATTTCTTCAAACTGTGGTACTACGAATAGCAATAATAAGCTAGTAACACCAATTGCCACCAAAACAACTGCAGCCGGGTAAAACATCGCCTTCTTAATTTTTGATTTAAGTGCTTCAGCTTTTTCACGGTACGTTGCTATACGATCAAATACCGCATCGAGAGAGCCTGAGTGTTCACCAGCTGCGACCAAATCGACATAAAGGTCATCAAAATACTGCCTGTGAGGTCGTAGCGCGTCCGATAATGGGATACCGGCTTGTACTTCATTGAGAATAGTCGCCAGTAATTCACGCATTTTCACTTTTTCATGGCCACGACCGAGCATTTCAATGGTAGTCACCAGTGGTACACCCGCTGCTAACATGGTCGCTATTTGACGGGTGATCATCGCGATATCCATCGCTTTGATTTTAGGATCGCCTAGCTTAAATAGTGGACTAGCCTTCTTCCTCACCAACTTCGGGTTCACACCTTGGGACTTAAGTTGGCTTTTTATTTCTGCTACTGTAACGCCGCGAAGTTCTCCAGAGGTTTTTTTGCCATCACGGTTGGTACCTTTCCACTCATAGGTGATGACTTTAGGTTGATTTTTGGCGGCTTTTTTTGATTTTTTTATTGCAGTAGCTGTCGCCATTACGATTCCTTGAAAGTAATTATTTCAATGTTTAGGTACGTTTATTTTGCCATTTTTAAATTTAGAAACTGGTGACACGATTAATTTCAGCGATGCTAGTGACACCGTGAATGACTTTTAACAATCCTGAATCACGCAAGTCACGCATACCTTGATCTTTCGCTTGGTTAGCGATTTGCAAAGAGTTACCACCTTCCATAATGGTGCGGGCAATCTCATCTGACATTTTCATTACTTCGTATATACCCACTCGCCCTTTATAGCCACCAGAACAATGATCGCAACCTTTAGGTTTAAATATAGTAAAGCCTTCACCGATTTGCGTATCATTAAATCCTAGCGCTTTAAGTTCATGCTCTGGCACATCTTCGGCTTGTTTGCATTCAGGGCAAAGTCTACGAGCCAGACGCTGAGCAATAATTAAGTTAACTGAGCTGGCAATGTTATATCCCGGCACGCCCATATTGACCAAACGAGTTAACGTTTCTGAAGCTGAATTAGTATGCAGTGTGGACAGTACTAAGTGACCAGTTTGTGCGGCCTTAATGGCGATTTCGGCAGTTTCTAAATCACGGATTTCCCCGACCATCACTACATCGGGATCTTGACGTAAAAAAGAGCGCAACGCAGATGCGAAGGTAAGACCTGCTTTCAAGTTAATATGGACCTGATTCACACCCTCTAAGTTAATTTCGACTGGGTCTTCTGCAGTAGAGATATTACGAGCTTCGGTATTGAGGATATTTAGCCCTGTATAGAGTGATACGGTTTTACCTGAACCTGTGGGGCCTGTAACTAATATCATCCCTTGGGGTTTGGCCAACATTTCCTCATACAAAGCACGTTGGTCATCCTCATAGCCGAGCTTTTCAATGCCAAGCTGCGCAGAAGAGGAGTCCAAAATACGCATTACGATCTTTTCGCCCCAGATTGTCGGCAAGGTGCTGACACGAAAATCGATAGACTTGGTACGTGATAGCTTCATTTTAATGCGGCCATCTTGCGGTACCCGGCGCTCAGCAATATCAAGTTTTGACATTACCTTTAAGCGCGCAGAAATACGGCCGCTTAAATTAACTGGGGGTTCTGAAACCTCATGTAAAATACCATCAATGCGGAAACGGATACGATAACGCTTTTCGTAGGGCTCAAAATGCAAATCTGACGCACCTTTACGAATGGCATCGGTAAGAATTTTATTGATATAGATAACGATAGGGGCGTCGTCACTATCGGCTTTTTGGTCGTCCTCTCGCTTATCGGTATCGGTGACTTCAATATCGGCAAGAGAAGCATCATCAATGCCGTCTAAATCCAGCGCACTAATATCTTCTTCAAGCACTTTTTCCAGCGCGGAGCTTAGCTTGTCATCTTCAACTAAAATAGCTTCAGCATGCAGACCTGCACTAAATTGAAAGTCCTCTAGCGCTGCAATATTGGTGGGATCGGAGGTACCAATATATAAACGATTGCCGCGTTTAAACAGCGGTAAGCATTTATGTTTTTCTATCAGCTTTTTGTTAAGAAAATCTTCCGGAATACTTTGAACGTCAAACTCATCGAGATCCAGAAGCGGGGTACCATATTCTTCATAGCAGAGTTCAGCAATTGCACGAGCAGATATCAGTTTTTCACTGACAATGGTAGACACTAAAGAGAGTTTAGAGTGGCGAGACTTGGCTATCGCAGTTGCGATCTGTTCTTCGCTGAGGAGTTGCTTGCGAATAAATAGTGTTGAAAGTCCAAGGTGTAAACCACTGGTTGGCATTATAAAATTAACTCTTCGATTTGGAAGAAAGCTAATTAGGCACTCTATACTGCCCAATTAGCTCTTTACTGCTAACTTTTTATACTACTATGAAGTTGGGAGACCGGCGCCTTTTTTACACTTATCGCCATCAGTTCCGGTAGTTGTAACCGCATAAACCACGCCACCAACAGCATCAAATGTTGCCGTCATATCGCATGTGTTATCATCCCAAGTAAGAACAACATCAGCTGCGTTTATCGCTGGAGTTCCGGCTAAAGAAAGCTTTGAATTTTTAGTAACTTCACCTGAAATCGTATCGCAACCAACTCCGGTTTGAATACAAGTCTGTGCTTTTTGAGAAAAAGCACTTAACCCTTTCATTGCAGCGCCACCTTCAGCAGATACAACATAATCTTTATACGCAGGCAATGCAATCGCTGCCAAAATACCGATAATCGCTACCACGATCATCAATTCAATAAGGGTGAAACCCTTAGCGTTGTTCATTTGCTTGTTTAATTGAATACCTTTCATGCTATCTCTCTCCGTATGACAGTATGTTGACTCAACTTTTCACCTGGTTATGCAAATGATAGATGCTATATCACTTGTTAATCCAAGTTTTCGCTAGTCTAGCTACCATTGTTGCATGGTATGACTAGGTGGCTCCTGCCTGATTGTCCTTGGGCTGTGTCGCTATCGCTATCAAATAACTATAGTAAATAATTTGTGGCTTTAAAAACTTTTGCTTCTTAAAGCCATGGTTCAACAAAGTTGCTCGAGTCTGCAATACAGTTTGTAGCGCCCCATTTATATTGGCTTGCTACATCGATGACCTTGTTCTTTTCGGCAAACTGCACCAATGGGTTAATTCATCTAGTGTTGGCTGTTATAGGGCTATTGAAGCTTCCTTATCTGCCAGGGCACATTGGACTGCCTTTTGCTAAAAGCGGCTTAATTGCTTTTACCTGTAACAGAACTGATGATGTCATTACGATTATTATTGTTAAAGTAATGTAATCAGCCCTATCAGCATTCCTGATTGATGAAAGTACAACTGTCTACCTTCATGGTGAGTTGGCCGAAATGGCCATCTCGCCTAGGTTCAAAGTTAGTACAAAGTTAATGTAAATGGAACACCGAAAAGCAACAAAGTATTAATTTATTAGTAAATTTGTCTAAAACTCGCTTAAAAATGTTAAAAAAGTTCTAACATTTTAATGACGGTGATCGTTTTACTGGCAAATATGCTCTATGTGTCAATATTCAGGCGATAATTTGCTGTTTAAAATATCGCCTGCAGATGACTATGCTAAATAATGTGTTAACGGTTTGTGATGTATGATTGGGTGGGAGGATTGCTACAGTTTGAGAGCGCTTGATGTAACGCTTACTTGCGGTTAATGGTTTGTTCTTTTAAACGGCCAAAAATATCAAGGCTGCATTTCATGTTGAATTGCAGCCTTGTAATCTATTACACCACGTGTCAACTAAGTTGTATCGGCATCGCCGTGATTACTCAGACTTTAAACGTAGCGACAAGTCGAGGGCTTTTACATGTTTAGTTAACGCGCCTACAGAGATATAGTCGACCCCAGTTTTGGCAAAGTCATTAATGGTATCTATAGTGACATTACCAGACACTTCTAATTTAACCTGTTGTGCGGCCTCGAAGCTTTGGTTGAGTTCAACAGCGTCGAGCATCATAGTGACATCAAAATTATCAAGCATGACGATATCACTGCCTGCTTCAATGGCTTGCTTAAGCTCGGCGATGCTCTCCACTTCTACTTCAACGGGTTTAGTGTTATCTAATTGCCGTGCAGCATTAACGGCATTGGCAATAGAGCCTGCAGCCATAATATGGTTTTCTTTAATTAAAAAGGCGTCAAACAAACCAATACGATGGTTCTTACCGCCGCCGCAGGTAACAGCGTACTTTTGTGCAGTGCGTAATCCCGGAATAGTTTTGCGGGTATCGAGTAGCTTAGTGTGGGTATCAGCGATATGGTCAACATAGTGCTTAGTTAGCGTAGCGACTCCCGACAGCGTTTGAATAAAGTTCATTGCTGTGCGCTCGCCCGTTAAGATGGCTTGTGCGGGACCTGATAGCTCACATAGCACTTGATTAGCGACTAATAAGTCGCCGTCATCGACATGCCAGTGCAAAGCCACATCGCCACCTAATTGATTAAAGACTTGCTCAGCCCATGCTTTGCCACAAAAAACCCCATCTTCGCGGGTGATCAAGCTTGCACTTGCATATTTGTCAGCAGGAATAAGCTGTGCGGTTATATCGGCCTTTAATTTGTCGCTACTACTTAAGTTGGCATCAGCACTGTAACCTAAGTCTTCTTCTAAAGCGGTTTTAACAGCGAGTCGAATATCATTTTCTAGCATCTCAGTTATCCTCTGCAAAATGCATATACTCCATGGTGGTCTATTTGGTGAAAATGGCTGACCAGGAGTGCTAGTTCTTTTATTTATGGTAGCAAATTCGATGGCAAAAAAGCAGGTGCTTCTTTGCTATATATCACGCAGAATAGTTGCATCAGTGTTTGCTTAGATGGTTGATCGTGACTTAAGCGAAAATGGTTGATTTAAAGCGCTGAACAAATAGGCCTTGGGTTACAGCTACAGCGCTCTTTTGTGATGAACGTTTAAGCGGGCTGGTGATTATTTCGCAACCTATTAATTAGAGTATGGAACGGAAGTTATGTCGGCAAAGATGTTAATTAATCAAGGTTGGATGCAATCAAGTCGGCGTTGTATCTCGCCTCATTTTAATCTCCGCCCCAATAAAGAAGTTAGCTTGTTGGTTATCCATAATATTAGTTTGCCGGCAGGGTGTTTTGGGTTACCGCACATTGATCAGCTATTTCAAGGCTGTTTGGATGTCGAAGCTGACGCCAGTTTTACCGACCTAGCTGGGCTGGAAGTGTCCGCTCATTTTCTTATTCGTCGTGATGGCGAAATTGTGCAGTATGTCAGTTGTGATGATCGTGCTTGGCACGCCGGTGTTTCAGAGTATCAAGGTCGTACAGGTTGTAATGATTTTGCCATTGGTATTGAGCTAGAGGGGACTGACACGCAAGCTTATGAAGAGGTGCAATACCAGCAGCTAGCGAAGTTAAGCTTCGCCTTATTCGACTATTATCCTGAGCTTGATGCTTCTAAGGTGGTTGGGCACAGTGATATTGCCCCAGGGCGAAAGACCGACCCTGGCGAAAGTTTTGATTGGCCGCGTTACCTGGCTGACATTAGCAGCTCATAACCCCCTGGACTTAACTGTTTATGATATCAGGCAAGTGTGATTGGCTAATTGTTAGTTTAGCGATCCCTCTGCCTATGATATCGCCGAGTTGTTAACTATGCTTATGGCAATGAAAAGTAACATTACATCGATTTCGAGGTGTTTTTGGTGTAAGTCCATCGGTTGCGGCACTTGATGCCAGTTAAGGCAAGTGGTTGTCATAAAATAGTTTTGTTGATCTGCTAGATTAGCCGTAAACTGTCAATGTTGATTGACCTAAAATAAGGATTAGGCGGTATGGCGTTATTTTCGTTATTGATTGCCATTATGGTTGAGCGATTAAAACTGCTGCCAGCTGCGTGGCAGTTTGAGTCGATTCTCGCGCTTTATACTAAACAGCTTTTTGGCCATAAACAGCTTAAGTCAGATGTGATGATGGCGCTGGCACTGATTTTTCCTGCGTTAGCGGTGCAAGTACTTAGTTGGGCTGTTATGGGAATGATGTTTGGCTTTGTCAGCCTGCTTATTTGGGTTGTGGTCGCGATTTTGTGCTTTAGCCACTTAAGTCAACGCAAAGTGTTTAAGCAGTATATGCAGGCTGCTTGTCGTGGTGATCGCCAGGCTTGTTATCATTTTGCTGACTCTCTTGACCCTTACGAATCTCTCGAAGCGGTTTCCGAAAAAGATTTAGGGGCAAAAGTCGGTCAAACTGTGGCGTGGATTAATTACCGATTTTATGGTGTGGTGGCATTGTTTCTAATCTTCTTAGGTCCAGCGGGTGCCGTATTTTATTGTACTGTGCGCTACTTTGCTGATACCGCCAAGCTAAAAGATGAGCCTCTGCCTTTGGTAGCCAAACTATTAACCATATTAGATTGGTTACCAAGTCGATTATTTGCATTTGGTTATGTGTTAAGTGGGCAATTCTCAAGTGCTAATGGTGTGTGGCGCCGACATGCACTCAATTGGCGTGCGAGTGCTAAAACGATTATTACCCAAGTAGCATCAGCGGCTGAACCGACTTCAGAAACTTCAAATGCACCGGTTTGTGTGCAGTCGACGCTTAGCTTATTACTGCTCAGTAAACGCAACTTTATTCTGTTAGTGACGGTATTGTCGTTATTGACAATATTCGGTGTAGTGGCATAACGATAAATGCCGGCCCGAATCATATCAACATGCTTGCTTTAAGCTTGTCAGCAGGATATTGCACTTAAATTGGCTTAAAACCATTTTTAGGTGCAATGGTCAGACCCCTTTGGAAATAAATTCAGCTATCCTCACAGATTGTGAGTTTACATGAAGCAGATCACAAACTAGACAAGCGAAATGTGATTTGATAAAGTGCGCTCAGTCAATTAAATTGGTAAGACCAATTTACAATAGGAGCTGAGGGCCATATGGCTTATAGCAAAATTAACCAGCCAAAGATTTCTGATGTCATTATGAACCAACTGGAGCAGATGATATTAGAAGGTAGTTTGCAGCCTGGTCAGAAGTTACCTCCAGAGCGTGAACTGGCACTCCAGTTTGAAGTCTCTCGTCCTTCATTACGTGAAGCGATCCAAAAGCTCGAAGCAAAAGGTTTACTCCTGCGTCGTCAAGGCGGTGGTACCTATGTTAAAGAGCAGCTATGGCAAAGCTTAGCCGATCCCATTGTTGAGTTAATGCATAGCGATTCTGAAAGCCAATATGACTTATTGGAATTCCGTCATGCCACTGAGGGGATGATGGCTTATTTTGCTGCGCTGCGCGGTACTGACGCAGATATGCAAAATATCAAACAAAAAATCTTAGAAGTTGAAGCTGCTGCCGAGATTGAAGAACAGGCGGCCGCGATTGTACGTTTTTATCGTGCAGTTGCCGAGGCCTCACACAATGTTGCCATGCTTCACCTTGTATTGAGTTTATCACCTGTGCTGCATAAAAACGTGGCGCAGAACTTGGAGTTGCTAAGTCGTCGAGATGATGCCTCCACCATGGCCAATGACCATCGCCGAGCTTTATTGGCAGCGATTGTACGCCGTGATCCAGACGCTGCACGCGAAGCCTCCAATGAACACTTAAGTTACATTGAAGAAGTGATGCTGGCGGTTCGGGAAGAAGACAGTAGGTTGCAGCGTAGTCTGCGCCGATTAAAAAGCGGTGTTTAAGCCATTAAGCTGAACAGTGTTTTTAATAATTAATTCATAACATTACTATTGTATATAGGGAAGGACTGCGAAATGTCTGAACATATGCTACAAGATTTAGATCCGTTGGAAACCCAAGAGTGGGTTGATTCTTTACAAGCTGTACTTGAGCAAGAAGGGCCAGAACGGGCTCATTACTTACTTGAGAAGCTAATTGATAAAGCGCGCCGAAACGGAACTCATCTTCCATATAAAGCGACCACAGCTTATCTTAATACCATTCCTGCGGGCCAAGAGCCGCATATGCCTGGCGACCAAGAAATGGAGCGTCGCATTCGCGCTATCGTGCGTTGGAATGCTTTGGCGATGGTATTACGCGGCTCGAAAAAAGATCTTGAGCTTGGCGGCCACATTTCTAGTTTTGCTTCTAGTGCCACTATCTACGATGTGTGTTTTAACCACTTCTTCCGTGCACCAAATGAGAAAGATGGCGGTGATTTAGTTTACTATCAAGGTCACATCGCACCGGGTATTTACTCACGCTCTTTCCTAGAAGGACGTATCAGCGAAGACCAAATGAATGGTTTCCGTCAAGAAGTCGATGGTAAAGGTTTATCTTCGTACCCACATCCTAAACTGATGCCTGATTACTGGCAGTTCCCAACGGTATCTATGGGCCTTGGCCCTATTCAAGCCATCTATCAAGCCCGATTCCTGAAATACTTAACTGACCGTGGCTTAAAAGATTGTTCTGAGCAAACCGTATATTGCTTCTTAGGTGATGGTGAGTGTGACGAGCCAGAAACCTTAGGTGCGATTGGTCTAGCGGCACGTGAAGAGTTGGATAACTTAGTCTTTATTGTTAACTGTAACCTGCAGCGCCTTGATGGTCCTGTTCGTGGTAACGGTAAGATTATCCAAGAGCTTGAAGGTGAATTCCGTGGTGCCGGCTGGGAAGCTGTGAAAGTGATTTGGGGTCGTTATTGGGACCCACTATTAGCGCGCGACACTAGCGGTAAACTACTGCAGCTAATGGAAGAAACGGTTGACGGTGAATACCAAAACTGTAAAGCCAAAGGTGGTGCGTATACCCGTGAACACTTCTTTGGTAAGTACCCAGAAACAGCTGAAATGGTTGCTAATATGTCTGATGATGACATTTGGCGTTTAAACCGTGGTGGTCACGACCCTGTGAAAATTTACGCAGCGCTACAGCATGCTAAAAACACCAAAGGTCGCCCAACGGTTATCTTAGCTAAAACCGTAAAAGGTTACGGTATGGGTGATGCTGGTGAAGGTAAGAACATTGCACATAACGTGAAGAAAATGGGCGTTGATTCGCTTAAGTACTTCCGCGACCGGTTTAACATCCCAATCAGTGATGATCAGCTAGAAGATATTCCGTATTACCACCCAGGTGCGGATTCTGAAGAGGTTAAGTACCTAAAAGCGCGCCGTGAGTCGCTACATGGGGCAATGCCTAAGCGTCTTGAGAAGTTTAGCGAAGAGCTAGAAGTTCCTTCATTGAAGATCTTCGATTCAGTGCTTAAAGGCTCTAATGGTCGTCAAATCTCTAGCACCATGTCATTTGTTCGTATTCTGACTGCGCTACTTAAAGATAAGAAGATCGGTAAGAATATCGTGCCTATCATTCCTGATGAAGCGCGTACTTTCGGTATGGAAGGTCTTTTCCGTCAAGTGGGTATATACGCCCATGAAGGCCAAAAGTACGAACCACAAGATTCAGATCAGGTGGCTTACTATCGCGAAGATAAGTCTGGCCAGGTTTTACAAGAAGGGATTAACGAACTCGGTGCAATGTCATCGTGGGTTGCTGCAGCAACCAGTTATTCTGTTAACGATACCCCAATGATCCCATTCTACATCTACTACTCAATGTTTGGTTTCCAACGTATCGGTGACATGGCTTGGGCTGCGGGTGATATGCGTGCACGTGGTTTCATGGTCGGTGGAACATCAGGTCGTACAACCTTGAACGGTGAAGGTCTGCAGCACCAAGATGGTCACAGCCATGTGCTAGCGAACACCATTCCGAACTGTATTTCTTATGACCCGACTTATGGTTATGAGATTGCAGTGATTGTTCAAGATGGTATCCGTCGCATGTACGGTGAACAGGAAGATGTTTTCTACTATCTCACCACCATGAACGAGAACTACGAACAGCTTGCCATGCCAGAAGGTAGTGAAGAAGGCATTGTGAAAGGTATCTACAAGCTAGAAACCCTTAAAGGCAGTGGCAAAGGTGCTGTGCAATTAATGGGTAGCGGTACCATTTTGGAGCAAGTGCGTAAAGCGGCTGTAGCACTATCGAAAGATTTTGGCATCACAACAGACGTGTTCAGTGTTACCAGCTTTAACGAGCTAACACGCGATGGTCAAGCAACCGAGCGTTACAATATGCTGCACCCGACTGCGACGCCTAAAGTGCCATATATTGCAGAAGTGCTGTCAAAAGATGCACCAGCGATTGTTGCCACCGATTACATGAAGATATATGGCGAGCAATTACGTGCTTACGTGCCAACAGATTACAAAGTGCTGGGCACCGATGGTTTCGGCCGCAGTGATAGCCGTGAGAACTTACGTCACCACTTTGAAGTTGACGCCAAGTTTATTGTTATCGCTTCGCTTAAGTCGCTTGTAGACCGTGGTGAGCTACCTGTTGATGTGCTTAGCAAAGCCATCGCTGAGTATGGTATTGATGTTGACAAAATCAACCCACAATACGCATAAGGGAAATTAAAATGGCTGAATTAAAAGAAGTTTTAGTCCCCGATATTGGTGGGGATGAAGTACAAGTTATTGAAATTTGTGCTGCTGTAGGTGATAACCTTGATGCCGAAGAGTCAATTATTACGGTTGAGAGTGACAAGGCGACAATGGATATTCCAGCGCCGTTTGCCGGTAAACTCGCTGAGCTAAAAGTCGCTGTTGGTGATACGGTGTCTGAAGGCAGCTTGATTGCTATGATGAGTACGGAAGCCGCTGCTCCGGCACCGGCCGAAGCGCCAGCACCGGTTGAAACACCTGCTCAAGCTCCTGTCGCTGCAGCACCTGCACCGGCAGCACCAGCTGCGAGCGGCACCCAAGTTGTTGAAGTGACGGTGCCCGATATTGGTGACGCTGAAAATGTCGATATCATTGAAGTGCTTGTTGCTGTTGGTGACAGCATTGATGTTGATACTGGCTTGATTACTTTAGAAACTGACAAAGCAACCATGGAAGTACCGGCGCCTGCAGCAGGTGTGGTTAAAGAGCTTAAAGTGGTTGTTGGTGACAAAGTATCACAGGGTTCATTGGTACTCATGTTAGAAACTGGTGCAGCGGCTGCCGCGCCAGCCCCAACTGAAGTCGCCGCTACAGCATCACCCGCACCAACTGCTGCTGTAGCAGAAGTGAAAGAGATTGCAGTACCTGACATTGGTGATGCAGAGAATGTCGATGTTATTGAAGTGCTGGTGGCTGCGGGTGACGACATCGATGTCGATACCGGCCTCATCACTCTTGAAACCGATAAAGCGACCATGGAAGTACCTGCACCTTTCGCGGGCAAGCTAGTCTCGGTAACAGTTAATGTAGGCGATAAAGTATCGCAAGGCAGCATTATTGCGACGATAGAAACGCAATCTTCAGCGCCTGTTGCGGCGGCGCCAGCTGCTCCGGCTCCAGCGCCTCAAGCGAGCGCACCGGCAGCACCTGCTCCAGCGTCAAAACCACCAGTGCCGCATCATCCACATGCTGGCAGTGCCCCTAAGACGGGGGCAGTACATGCTTCACCAGCTGTACGTCGTTTAGCGCGTGAATTTGGTGCTGATTTGAGTCGTGTTCAAGGTACAGGCCGTAAAGGTCGTATTTTGAAAGAAGACGTACAAGCGTTCATCAAGTATGAGTTATCGCGTCCTAAAGCCTCAGCAGCAACGAGTGTGAGTGGTGGTGAAGGTGGTTTGCAAGTGATTGCAGCACCGAAAGTCGATTTTGCTAAGTTTGGTGAAGTTGAAGAAGTACCTTTGACGCGTATCCAGAAAATTTCTGGTCCTAACTTGCATCGCAACTGGGTGACGATTCCACATGTAACTCAGTTTGATGAAGCTGATATCACCGAAATGGAAGCATTCCGTAAACAGCAAAATGAAGTGGCTGCCAAGCAAAAGCTGGGTATTAAGATCACGCCGTTGGTGTTTATGATGAAGGCGGTAGCGAAAGCACTGCAGCAGTTCCCTGTGTTTAACGCGAGTTTAAGTGCTGACGGTGAATCGCTGATTAAGAAAAAGTACTATCACATAGGTGTAGCGGTTGATACGCCTAACGGCCTAGTGGTGCCAGTTGTTCGCGATGTCGACAAGAAAGGCATTCATGAGCTTTCTGCTGAACTGATGGAAATTTCAGTTAAAGCCCGTGATGGCAAGTTGAAAGCGGCCGATATGCAAGGCAGCTGCTTTACTATTTCGAGCCTAGGTGGCATTGGTGGTACAGCGTTTACGCCAATTGTTAATTATCCAGATGTGGCCATTCTTGGTGTATCTAAATCCGAGATTAAACCTAAGTGGAATGGTAAAGACTTTGAACCTAAGCTAATGTTGCCACTATCATTATCTTATGATCATCGTGTGATTGATGGTGCGATGGCAGCACGCTTTAGCGTGACACTGTCAAGTATGCTGTCCGACATACGTACACTTATTTTGTAATGATGAAGGCTACTCATGTTGAGTGGCCTTTTGTTTACAAGACTGACAGGTTAAAATGCGGCCACCTTACAAAAAGCTGGCGTCATAACACGTTGGGCAGACACTATTCCCGACGGAATGAGAAAGAATAGAGGAAAACATGAGTAACGAAATTAAAACTCAGGTAGTAGTTTTAGGTGCAGGTCCTGCGGGCTATTCAGCCGCTTTTCGTGCTGCTGACTTAGGTCTAGATACCGTTATTGTTGAGCGTTTTAGCACGCTTGGCGGTGTATGTCTAAACGTAGGCTGTATCCCATCAAAAGCATTGCTGCACGTGTCTAAAGTCATTGAAGAAGCCAAAGCTGTTGCGAGTCACGGCGTGGTATTCGGCGAGCCACAAATTGATTTAGACAAACTGCGTGAATTTAAAACTAGCGTTATTGGTCAGCTAACAGGCGGTTTAGGCGGTATGTCTAAAATGCGTAAAGTTGACGTGGTTAACGGCTTAGGTAAGTTCACTGGCCCTAATACGCTTGAAGTCGCTGGCGAAGATGGTGTTAAAGTGATTCACTTTGAACACGCGATTATTGCTGCGGGTTCTCGTCCAATCCAATTGCCATTTATTCCTCATGAAGATCCACGTATTTGGGATTCAACTGATGCGCTTGAGCTTAAAGAAGTGCCAGGTAAGCTGCTTGTTATGGGTGGCGGTATCATTGGTCTAGAAATGGGTACAGTATACTCATCGCTAGGTAGCGAGATTGATGTTGTTGAGATGTTTGATCAGGTTATTCCGGCAGCCGACAAAGATATCGTTCGCGTTTATACCAAGAAGATTAAGAAGAAATTCAACCTAATCTTAGAAACTAAAGTCACTGCTGTTGAAGCAAAAGATGACGGTATCTACGTTTCAATGGAAGGCAAGAAGGCACCAGCTGAACCTGTACGCTATGATGCGGTATTGGTTGCAATTGGTCGTACGCCTAACGGTAAGCTAATTGATGCAGACAAAGCTGGTGTGAATATTGATGAGCGTGGTTTCATCAACGTTGATAAGCAGATGCGTACCAATGTTCCTAACATCTATGCGATTGGTGATATTGTTGGCCAGCCAATGTTGGCGCACAAAGGTGTGCATGAAGGTCACGTTGCTGCCGAAGTTATCTCAGGCATGAAGCACTTCTTCGATCCTAAAGTGATTCCATCAATTGCCTACACTGACCCAGAGGTAGCGTGGGTTGGTCTAACTGAGAAAGAAGCGAAAGAGCAAGGTGTTGCCTACGAAACAGCGACTTTCCCATGGGCGGCAAGTGGCCGTGCAATTGCCTCTGACTGCTCAGATGGTATGACTAAGTTAATCTTCGATAAAGAGACTCACCGTGTTATTGGTGGAGCGATTGTTGGCGTTAATGGTGGTGAGCTACTGGGCGAAATCGGCCTAGCTATTGAGATGGGTTGTGATGCTGAAGATTTAGCATTAACAGTTCACGCGCATCCTACGCTGCACGAATCTGTTGGTTTAGCGGCCGAGATTTATGAAGGCTCAATTACAGATTTACCCAATCCAAAAGCGAAAAAGAAGAAAAAATAATTTCTCTCATTCGTTGTTGAAAAAGCGCTCATAGAGCGCTTTTTTTATACCTATAATATCCTGTTTCCCCATTTTTCAACGTTTGGGTGAAGTTGAGACAACTAGGTTCAAACCCGTAGCAATTAACAATGTATAAAAATAGCGCAACATTGCAGGTGAATTAAACGTATCGAGCTGCTACATTAATCATAAGTTTATGAGTTAAGAGCCAAATGATAATAACAATAGTTCATAAATTATTAATTCTGCTATTACTGCTGGTTATGCCACTTTCTGCATCGCAAGCCTCTGATCTCGTGCAGCGAGTTTTTGGCGAGCGCGATGGGCTGGTAAATGCCACCGTCAATGATATTGAATTTGATGACTATGGTTACACTTGGGTAGCTACAGAAGAAGGTTTGTACCGCGTTAGTAACAGCCGAGTGCGACGTATTGATATGGTTGGTATGGACAGTCGCATCAGTGATGGCCATGTATATACCATCCGGCGCTTAAGTGCTGAGCATTTGTTGTTAGCTAATTTTGCCCATGTTTATCTGTATGACATCGTTAACGATCAATTCCTGCAATTTGGCAGTCAATCACTGCTTCCTGAACATAAACCCCGTAGTCTAGCTGGCATCTCGCATCGGCAAGGTGATAACTGGCTATTGCTGTTTGAAGATGGCGAGCTGGCTGAGTTTTCCTACGCCAAACTTAGCCTGACCAGTATCAATTATTTACCCGTCTTACCAGATCAACCGTGGAACCAGTTACAAAGTTTGCCTCAAGGAAAAATCTTGGTCTCCAATGGACATCAAGTGCAATTGCGTGGTGCAAAAGGTGAACTAGAAGCGGTATTACCGTGGCAAGATTCCATGGGGGTAATTCGCTCTATTTATCAAGATAAGCAAGGAAAAATATGGTTTACTTCTAGTGACGGGCTGTATCAATTAAGCCTCACTGAATTAGGTTTTTCACCGGTAAAGTCGTTACCTTATTACATTTCACGTATGACCGAAGATAGTCAGGGTAACTACTGGTTGGCAAGTCGTAAAGGGTTGATCAAATGGCAACCGAGCACCAATGTCGTGACAATTTTTAGTGATGAGCTTAAAAATATTGCTGACATTGATTACATCTATGACATTGCCATTGATGGCAATAATGTGATTTGGGTTGGTGGCTCAGGCGAATCCCTTGCTGTCATCACCGATCGGCCAGAATTTTTGCTGGAGCGTTTTTCTAATTCAAAACCTTATCAGCTTAGTGACGAAATGATTTGGTCAATCTTCGCCACTGATAACCACCTTTGGTTCGGTACCGACAATGGCCTAATACGGGTTGAACAAGGTGTGCCGGGTAGCTTGACGATTATTCCCGAGGGGATAGCGCTCAACGATAGCATTTATAGAATTGCTCAACTTGATGAAGCGCATTTATTACTCTCGACCACCAATGGTTTGTTCACGGTTAATATCAACACATTTGAGTCACAGCGCTTTGCAAGCTGGACAGATGGCAATACCTCGCTTGAGCACAAAGTGGTTTATACCAGTTATCGTGATCCCACCATGCCTGAGCGTTGGTGGTTTGCTACGGCTGGTGGACTATTCTATTGGGATAGGGGCACGAAGAACGTGCAAGCATTTCCGCTCGCGAGTGAACAACAGCAGTTTGAGCGCCCCGATATACGCAACGTCCATCGTAGTGCAGATGGAAAGCTGTGGCTTGCAGGGGCGGCAATATTTGGTTTTATAGGTGACGACGGTAAACTCCAGTCACGATTTGATATTTTCTCTGAACCCGATCGTTTGGTTGATGTAAATTATATTGAATCTATTGGCGAGAATAAGCTCTGGGTTGGGGCATCCACCGGATTAATGGAGTATGACATCGCCAGTGGTGAATCTCTGTCGCTGACTGATAGTTGGCAGGTGGATTGCGGCAGCGTGTACTTTATTCAACCGACAACGGATTATAGATTGATAGGTTGTCTTAACTCGATTATTCGTCAACAGATCGCCACAGATGATATTTTAGTGCTAGAGGAAGAAGATGGTCTATTTGGCGATGAGCTCAATGACGGTGCTTACTTTTATGAACCAAGCCAAGGGTTATATGTAGGTACGCCAGATGGCGTGATGTTAATTGCGCCAGATAAATTGAATAATCGCCTTTCGCACGATGGGGTGTTTTTAGAGGCTGTGTCGGTATTGTATCCCGACAATAATGAAATGCACTTGGTACCACAGCCCAATTTAGTGGTTAAACCCAATGCTAGCATGATCAGTTTTCAGCTAACCAGTATGGACTACCTCGATGATCAGCCTTTAGTCATCAAATACCGCCTGCGAGAACAAAATGGTGAGTTTGATAAAGAGTATGTCATGCTCTCGGGTCAATCGCAGATAAACATTTCCGAGCTGAATGCCGGTGGTTATGTCTTAGAAGCGCTTAGTCAGCAAAATGGTATTTGGGCACAAGAGCCCTATGTCTTTCCTTTTAAAGTAGAGCAAATATGGTGGAAGACTACCTGGTTTAAGGCGTTGTTGGTTTTCGGTTCTTTGCTGATCTGTATCGGTATCATTATTGCGCGTCAGCGTCAGCTAAGTGCGTTTATTAAGGTCAATCGCGCCTTAGTAGAAAGTGAAGTGCGACTTAGGCAGTCGCTCAAAGGCAGTGATTCTGAGCTTTGGGAGTGGCGCAGTGACAGTCAACTCTTTACTTTAGAAAATCAAACCGAACATTTCACCTCGACGCCGGGCAATATCAAGTTGGATGTAGAAAATCTGCCAATCCACCCTGAAGATAAGGCACATGTCTATGCCGCTTGGCAGCGATTGCTAACTAAAGTTGATGCCAAATTTGATGTCGAATATCGCTACCGAAAACCGGACAAAACCTGGGGCTGGACACGTGTTAGAGGGCGCCCCATTGTGGTCGACTCATCAAGCGGTGAGGTACTCAAAGTTGCGGGTATCTACGCGGATATCACCGCCAAGAGAAAGCTTGAGGACGATGCAAAGTTACTGGCGCAAGCATTTGGTAACACGTCTGAGGGGGTGTTAATTTTAGATGCCAATGAACAAGTTAAAGTGTCCAATCAGGCCGCGCAGTTGATTTTAGGCTTTACAGAAAGTGCGTTACTTGAGCTGAGCTTTTCTCAGTTAGTTAATGATGGAGAAGGTCAGAGTGATGAAGTGGCGACCTTGCTTAATCAAGGGGTATCGTGGACCGGTGAGCGTGAGTTTATTTGTGCCGATAAACACGCTTGCCCAGTGTGGTTAAACCTTTCTACTATGCTGGATCAGAAAGGCAATATTACTCATTACGTTGCGGTTTTCTCTGATATCACCGAACGTAAACGTACCGAGGCCGATTTACGCAGATTGGCCAACTATGACGTACTTACTGGCTTAACGAATCGGTCTTTGTTTTCCAGTCGGCTGACACAAGCTATTCATCGCGCCGAGCGTAATGGCGAAAAGCTCGCGCTGCTATTTTTAGATTTAGACAGATTCAAAAACGTCAATGATTCATATGGTCATAGTATGGGTGACGCTCTGCTGGTGGAAGCGGCTAATCGATTGCAGTCCTGTGTTGATGATGGTCATACGTTATGTCGTTTTGGTGGTGATGAATTCGTCATCTTACTGCACGATGTCGACAGTGTTGATGAGATAAACCATTTATGTGAGCAACTGCTGCAGCAGATTGAAAAGCCCTTCGAGCTGTACGGCCGAGAATTCTATATTTCCACCAGTATTGGCGTGAGTTTATGGCCGGATGATGCACGTCAGCCTGAGACCCTGATTAAAAATGCCGATCAGGCGATGTACCACGCTAAAGAAGAAGGTCGCGGTAATTTTCAGTATTTCTCATCAGAGCGAAACAGCGAAGCACTATACCATCTCAAGCTGGAAGCGGATTTACGCAAAGCCATTGAGCGCAATGAATTTGAACTGCATTACCAGCCACAAATAGACATCATCAAAGATGACAAAGTCATCGGCATGGAAGCATTGCTGCGCTGGAGGCATCCACAAGAAGGGTATATTCGACCAGATATCTTTATTAAAGTCGCCGAGTCGTGTGGGCTGATTATCGATATTGATCGCTGGGTGTTACAAGAAGCGTGTCAGCAAGCAGCCAAATGGCAATCGGGGTTGATGACGGATTTTTGTATCTCTATCAATATTTCTGCGGTGCAGTTTAGACAGCCCGATTTTATCCAAGGGGTGAAGCGAGTCCTTGCTGATACGGGTCTGTCGCCTAAGCTACTGAGTTTTGAGATCACCGAGGGAGTGTTGATGAAAGAGCTGCAAATTGCTCAATCACACTTAAAAGATCTCCGTGAAATTGGCATTGAAGTCGCCATTGATGACTTTGGTACTGGCTATTCTTCTTTAGCCTATTTGCGTCACTTTGACGTTAATACGTTGAAAATCGACCGTTCATTCTTGATTGATATTGCCACCAATGAGGCTGATCAGGCCATTGCCAGCAGTATTATTGAGCTTGCACGAAACCTAAAGTTGACCGTTGTTGCTGAGGGCGTGGAAACTCAGGAGCAACTAGAGCAAGTATTTAGCCGTGGCTGTTACATTATTCAAGGGTATTATTTCTCAAAACCCTTGCCGGCCAAAGCTTTCGAAGATTACATCAACCAGCAAAGCAAGTAATTGTATTTATTCTGCAAAACTAACGGTAGCAATAGATATTTGCTAGAATGTTGGAGTTTTGTATAACAATGATTAAAAGATTCCTTATGCAGCGTATCATTTGTGCTTTTCTCACTAGTTTTCTGTGTCTAACACCCGTTATGGCTGATGAAGTGAGGCCAAAAATTGGCCTAGCGCTCAGCGGTGGTGGGGCGAAAGGCTCGGCCCATGTCGCTGTACTGAAAGTGTTGGAAGAGCATCGAATTCCGGTTGATTACATTGCTGGTACGAGTATCGGTGCCTATGTCGGCGGCATGTACGCGTTAGGCTATAGCGCCAAAGAGATCGAAGAGATTATGCTGGGTGAGAATTGGAATGATGGTTACTCAGATACCATTCCAAGACAGGCGCTAAGCTACCGAGAAAAGCAACACCGCGACCGTTTTAATATTCCAATTAATATGGGCTACGGCGATGGTGAAGTGAAGATGCCCAATGGTTTATTACGTGGGCAAACGATGTCGACCTTGCTGCAAAGATCCACCGACTTAGTCAAACAGTTTGGCCATTTTGATGAGCTAGCCATTCCCTATCGTGCCGTGGCAACGGATTTAGAAACAAGCTTACCTGTGGTGATGAATAAAGGCAGCATTGTTAAAGCGATGCAGGCATCAGCCTCGGTGCCTGGTGCATTGCAGGCTGCGGAATACGAAGGCAAAATTGTGGTGGATGGCGGCATTGCCAATAACATGCCTGTTGATGTGGTGAAGAATATGGGCGCCGATATTGTTATTGCGGTGGACATTGGCTCTTCATTGGTTAAGCGCGATGAGTTAGGCAGTACGATAGCGGTACTCAATCAGTTATCCACCATGTTGACTAACGCCAGCACGGTGAGACAAAAAGCGCTACTAACTGATGCCGATATACTTATTCGCCCAGATGTGGGCGCAATGAGCACCACCGACTTTTCCGTCATGCCGGCAGCCTACGCCGAAGGTAAAGCAGCCGCCTTAGCACAAATAGATAAGCTCAAGGCACTCTCTGCAAGTCAGCCTTCTTATGATAGCTATATTGCCCACCGTAACAAAGCCAGTGAACAATGGGTCGATGAGATCAATAGTCCTATTGTGGCTATTAAGTTTAATAACGATGCCAATGTTAGCGAAACGCTATTGCGGGAAACTCTGGGTATTGTCGAGGGTGATGTGGTTAATAGTGCCCAGTTAGAGGCTGCGCTTGCTGAGCTGTATTCACTCGACAAGTTTGAACGAGTGAATGCGGAATTTATCGACACTGCCGAAGGGCGAGTTCTCACTGTGGAAACCAAAGCAAAATCGTGGGGACCTAACTATTTCCAATTGGGCTTTAGCTGGGAAGATGACTTTAGCTTAGACTCCTACGTTTCATTAGATGTAGCCTACACTATGACCAACCTCACTCAGCTTGGTGGTGAGTGGCGTAATGAATTGCGCTTAGGTTATGAAAAGTTTTTGTCGTCGGAATTTTATCAACCTTTAGACATCGAACAGCGCTTTTATTCCCGAATTCAACTGAGCTATGAGAAAAAAGATTGGAATATTTACGATGATAACAGCCGGGTGCTATTCCTCGAGCAAACAAATTTCCGTGGCGATTTAGGCCTAGGCTATAACTTTATTAAAGAGGGCATCATTGAGTTGGGGATCACTGGCGAGCAAGGCAAGCTTGAAAATGAGCTGTTTGTTGAGTCTCCTGATTATGACTCTGTCGGTGGCTACCTCAAATTTGGTTTCGATAATTTAGACAGCATTAGTTTTCCAACTAGCGGTAACCGCTTTAGCCTTAACATCTATTATCGCCATGAAAACTCGCCACAACTTGGTTTGATTGAGCCGTCAACAGATTCATTGCAAATTGAAGCCGATTGGCGGGGCGCATTGAACCTAGGCAACCATGCCATTGTCGGTAAGGCATCATTTGCCACGGTGGATAAGGACAGCGGCGCCTCAGTACATGTCTCTGAATTAGGTGGCTTCTTAAATCTATCTGGGTACCGAAAAGATGCACTAGTGGGCCCGCACAAGGTATTTGGCGCTGTGGTATATCAATATGATTTAGGCCGTGATGCCTTAGGGATGACAGATTATCCGCTGTATCTTGGTACCAGCTTAGAGGCGGGTAATATTTGGGATTATCGCGACAGTGTCGATATTGATGATTTGATATTTGGTGGGAGTCTTTATTTAGGCACAGACACCAGCGCGGGGCCGGTTGCTTTAGGCTATGGTTGGACGGATGATGGTGAGTACACTATCTTTTTGTTTGTAGGTAAAAACTGGTAATAACTTATTGTACAAATTGGCCTATTTATCGTAATGCTGAATGTGGTTTGCAAGCTTGCTAAATGGGACTAGTCCATCACAAGGAGATTGGGGAGTGACAATGAATCGAGCAAGTAAGTTAGCGATTGGGGTAGCATTAAGTTTAGGGCTACTGGCCTGTAGCAGTAACGAGCAGAATGAGACCGTTGCATCCACATCGGTAAAAGTCTCAGGTGTTGAACAACAAAATTTCGATACCGAGGTACGTCATCAAGATGACTTTTACTACAGTGTTAATGGCCATTGGCTAGCAAATACTCCTATACCGGCAGACAAATCAAATTACGGTGCTTTTTCTGTTCTGTATGAACAAAGTCAAAATGCGCTAAAGACTATTATCGAAGCAGCGGCAGCCACACCGAACAAAGCGCCAGGGTCAAGCGAGCAGAAAGTGGGTGACTTCTATGCCAGTTATATGGATGAAGCGCTAGTTGAAAAGCTTGGTGTTACCCCGCTTAATGACGCATTGAGTGAAATCGCATTGGCGAAAGATCATAACGATATTGCTACGCTAATGGGCAGTATGCTGATTAGCGGGACCAGTATGCCATTTGGGTTTTATGTTAATAATGATGCTAAAAACTCCAGTGAATACGCGGTGTATATATATCAGTCAGGCCTCACTTTACCCGACCGCGATTATTACCTTAAAGATGATGAAAAGTTCGTTGCTAATCGGGCGGCGCTAAAAAACTATG
Organism: Shewanella sp. Scap07; assembly: GCF_013394145.1. Taxonomy (NCBI): domain Bacteria; kingdom Pseudomonadati; phylum Pseudomonadota; class Gammaproteobacteria; order Alteromonadales; family Shewanellaceae; genus Shewanella; species Shewanella sp. Scap07. The sequence continues at coordinate 4,557,500 of NZ_CP041329.1, read as the reverse complement.
TCACCCAGCTACTGGCTAAAACCGATTATGCCGATCCACAGCGAGCAGCAAATAGTGTCGAGCAAATAGAAACTTTTATTGCCCAAAGCCAGTGGAGCCGTGTTGAGTCACGTGATGCCAACAAAAGCTATAACAAAATGACCAAGCAAGCGTTGCAAGAGATGGTGGTTAATTTTGATTTTGTGCAATTTGCTGTCGGCGCCGACGTTGAAAAAGTTGAAGATGTGATTGTGCGTCAGCCCTCATACTTAGCCAAGTTTGGTGAGAAGTTTACCGACTATTCAGTGGCACAGTGGCAGGATTATTTAGCGTTTCATCTTGTTGATAGCTATGCCGAGCTGTTGAACAAAGAGATGGTTGATTTACATTTTGCCTTTCACAGTAAAACCCTAATGGGGATTGAAGAGCAAAAACCGCGTTGGAAAAAAGCGGTCGATGCTGCCGATCAGGTTATTGGCGAGCTGGTGGGTAAAGAGTATGTGAAGCAACATTTCAAACCAGAAGCCAAAGCACGCATGGAGCAGCTGATTCAGAATTTGATTAAAGGTTTTGAAGTCAGCATCAATGAACTGGAATGGATGACGCCTGAGACCAAGATTGCCGCCCAGGAAAAGCTATCTAAGTTTACCTATAAGATTGGCTACCCAGATAAATGGAAAGATTATACTAATCTGCAGATTAAAGCTGACGACCTAGTGGGTAACTACCAGCGTTATGCGTTATTTGAGTATCAATCGATGCTTGATAAATTAGGCAAACCCATTGATCGCACTGAATGGTATATGACGCCGCAAACCGTGAATGCGTACTACAACCCGGTCATGAATGAAATTGTATTCCCTGCTGCGATTTTACAACCGCCATTTTTTAATATGGACGCCGATGATGCCATTAACTACGGTGGTATTGGTGCCGTGATTGGGCATGAGATCAGTCATGGTTTTGATGATCAAGGTGCTAAGTATGATGGCGATGGCAACTTACGTAACTGGTGGTCAGATAAAGATCGTCAAGAGTTCCAAAAACGTGGTGCACAACTGTCGGCGCAATATGCCAAGTATGAAGCCTTGCCTGGTAAGTTCGTCAATGGCGATTTAACCCTTGGCGAAAACATTGGTGACTTAGGTGGGCTGACTGTAGCTGCTCGCTCCTATAAATTGAGCTTAAATGGTCAACCTGCGCCAGTTATTGATGGCTTTACCGGTGAACAGCGAGTATTTATTGGATGGTCACAGGTGTGGCGCCGCAATTATCGAGATGAAGAGCTGGGTCGCCGATTGCTTACTGACTCGCACTCTCCCAGTCATTTCCGAGCGATGGGAACACCGAGAAATATCCCCGCATTTTACGAGGCATTTGGTGTACAGCAGGGTGATAAAATGTACTTAGCACCAGAGCAGCGGGTTAAGATTTGGTAACTGCAATCGGTTATGGTCAATAACAGTGACAAGCCCACTCATATGAGTGGGCTTTTTATATTCACCACACAAATATTGGTCGCAGTAAATGCAGTGCCGCCTAGCGGTTACTGCCTAAGACGGTTTGGTATTTTGCTGCAATAAGGGGATAAGCTGGCCTAAGTTGTTTAGCTGACTGTCAGCAATTTGCCAACGGCTTAGGCTGGCTTGCTCTGCGGCTGGAATGATACAGGTCTGCATATTGGCGGCTTTCGCAGCTATCAGGCCATTGAATGAGTCCTCAATCGCGATGCATTGATGAAAGGGGGTATCTAGCTGTTGGGCGCAGAGGATATAAACTTCTGGGTGGGGTTTGCCGAATGCTAAGCTTTCAGCAGATTGCAATGCGTCAAAATACTTAGCAATCGATAGTTTGTTTAAAACAGCACTGATTATTGCAGAGGAAGATGAGGTGGCTAGACCGATCTTATAGCCCTGTTCACGACAATAATTGAGGGCGTCAACAACACCTTCCATTGCTTGGCCGCGAAGATTAATGTCTGCGACAACACTATCAACAATCGCTTTAGCTGTGGTCGCATTGTCATAATTAGCCCATGGATATCGCTGATACCAATAGTGAACGACCTGATCGATTCTTAAGCCTGTGGTTTGCAAAGTATCTTGGTAAGTAATGGGCAAACCCAATGCTTGCATTGTTTCAAACTCGGCTTGCTGCCAGCTGGGCTCAGAATCGATCAATACCCCATCCATGTCAAAAATAACGGCTTTGATCTTGTTTGAAGTCATAGTCATTTCCTATCTTCGTTATAACTACGGTGAATAGTAGTCGCTATTTGTATCATTTATTGTTTATTTTACTAGCTAATTATAGAGTATTTCAGCGATTTTAATGATAAAAATTCAACGCGACTATTATGATAAATTAAATTTAATCAATAATTTATGCTGTTTTCGCTGAATGTCTAATAGCTTTTTTTCATTAGGGGAGTAGGCTAGGACGGTACCCCATGTGAGCCATGAGGATATTTTACTCAGCAAGAGTGTGATCTGATTCATACTTTTTCAAAGCTGGTGTATAATGCCAGCCAGTAAAAAGGGTAGAGCCTGCCGGACTGTCAGCTTCAAATGTGAAGACGTGCAGTTTCGCTGTTAGAACGCCAAACAAAGAGGAATGTTGCCGTGCTAGAAGCATATCGTAAACACGTCGAAGAACGTGCTGCAGAGGGCGTAGTCCCTAAACCACTCGATGCCCATCAAGTGGCCGAGCTAGTTGAATTAGTTAAAAATCCACCAGCGGGTGAAGAAGCGGTCATTATCGATCTGCTTGAAAACCGCATTCCACCGGGTGTTGATGAAGCCGCTTACGTGAAAGCAGGTTTTCTCGACGCGGTAGCTAAAGGTGATGTCACTTCTCCAATTCTTTCTGCTGAGCGCGCTGTTGAGCTGCTTGGTACTATGCAAGGTGGTTATAACATTGAGCCACTTATTGCCCAGTTAGATGACAACGCTAAAGCCCCATTAGCTGTTAAGGCGCTATCAAACACGCTATTGATGTTTGACGCTTACCACGACGTGGTAGAGAAGATGCAGGCTGGCAATGCCGCTGCTAAGCAGGTTGTTGAGTCATGGGCCAATGCAGACTGGTTCCTAAACCGTCCAAAACTTGCTGAAAAAATCACTTTGACTGTGTTCAAAGTCACCGGTGAAACTAATACCGATGATCTCTCTCCTGCACCTGATGCATGGTCACGCCCAGATATCCCACTGCACGCATTAGCCATGCTAAAGAATGCTCGTGACGGTATTGTGCCTGACGAAGCGGGCGTAGTTGGTCCAATCAAAGAAATCGAAGCATTAAAGGGCAAAGGTCACCCACTGGTTTATGTTGGTGATGTTGTCGGTACGGGTTCTTCACGTAAATCAGCGACTAACTCTGTACTGTGGTTCATGGGTGATGATATCCCTAATGTACCTAACAAGCGTGCAGGTGGTTTCTGCCTAGGTGGTAAGATTGCACCTATCTTCTTCAATACTATGGAAGATGCGGGCGCACTGCCGATTGAGCTAGATGTAAGCAAAATGAACATGGGTGATGTGATTGATATCTACCCATACGAAGGTGTGGTTAAGTCAAACAGCACTGGCGAAGTGATTTCTGAGTTTTCACTGAAAACGGAAGTCCTGCTTGATGAAGTCCGTGCTGGTGGCCGTATTCCACTTATCATCGGTCGTGGTCTAACTGACCGTGCTCGTGAAACTTTAGGCCTAGATGTTTCTGATGTATTTGTGCGTCCAGGTGACGTTGCAGACACAGGTAAAGGTTATACCCTTGCACAGAAAATGGTAGGTAAAGCATGCGGCGTTACGGGTATCCGTCCTGGCCAATACTGTGAGCCTAAGATGACTTCGGTTGGTTCGCAAGATACCACAGGCCCGATGACCCGTGATGAGCTAAAAGATCTCGCTTGTCTTGGTTTCAGTGCTGATTTGACCATGCAGTCATTCTGTCACACTGCAGCTTATCCAAAGCCTGTTGATGTTAATACGCATCAAACACTGCCTGATTTCATCATGAACCGTGGTGGTGTTTCGCTACGCCCAGGTGATGGTGTTATTCACTCTTGGTTAAACCGTATGCTACTGCCTGATACTGTGGGTACTGGTGGTGATTCTCATACGCGTTTCCCAATTGGTATCTCTTTCCCAGCAGGCTCTGGTCTAGTCGCGTTTGCTGCTGCGACCGGTGTTATGCCATTAGATATGCCTGAATCAATTTTGGTCCGCTTTAAAGGCGAAATGCAGCCAGGTATCACGTTACGTGACCTTGTACATGCTATTCCACATAAAGCGATTGAAATGGGTCTACTGACCGTTGAGAAGAAAGGCAAAATCAATGCCTTCTCTGGTCGTGTCCTAGAAATTGAAGGTCTAGAGCACCTGAAAGTAGAACAAGCATTTGAGCTATCTGATGCATCAGCAGAGCGTAGCGCCGCAGGTTGTACTATTAAGCTAGATAAAGCACCTATCATCGAATACTTGAACTCTAACATTGTGATGTTGAAGTGGATGATCAGCGAAGGCTATGGTGACCGTCGTACAATCGAGCGTCGTATTCAATCGATGCAAGAGTGGATTGCTAATCCAGAGCTAATGGAAGCTGATAGCGATGCAGAGTACGCAGAAGTTATCGAAATCGATTTGAACGATATCAAAGAACCCATTCTTTGTGCACCAAACGATCCAGATGATGCGGTACTGCTATCTTCAGTTGTTGACACTAAGATTGACGAAGTGTTCGTTGGTTCTTGTATGACTAACATCGGTCACTTCCGTGCCACAGGTAAGATGCTAGATAAGTTTGCTAAGACATTGCCAACCCGTCTATGGATTGCACCACCCACTAAGATGGATAAAGACCAGCTTACTGAAGAAGGCTACTACGCTATCTTTGGACGAGTTGGTGCGCGTATTGAAATCCCTGGTTGTTCACTGTGTATGGGTAACCAAGCCCGTGTTGCAGAAAACTCAACCGTGGTGTCGACATCAACACGTAACTTCCCGAACCGTCTGGGTACTGGCGCCAATGTCTACTTGGCATCTGCTGAGCTTGCCGCAGTTGCTGCACTATTGGGCCGTTTGCCTTCACCTGATGAGTATCAAACATACGCTAAAGAGTTAGATGCTACGGCAGCTGACACTTACCGTTACTTGAACTTTGATGAGATTAAGTCTTATACCGATAAAGCGGATAATGTGATTTTCCAATCAGCGGTTTAAGTTAACATCCGATCTAAAAAGGCCAGCTAATTAGCTGGCCTTTTTTATTGATATTAATCGGTGGAATAACTTCGCTGTTGAACGGCAATGAACAGCAAATAATGCGCTATGAATGGTTAGCGTGCAGTACTTCTAGCAGTTTGTCTTCTAACTCAAAACGGGTTTCCATTGCATGACCTAATGAAGATAGGTCTTTATCCAGTTGATAGAGAATTTTATCGTCTTCAGCTGCAGTATATTTATCGTTGAAATCCAGTGCCATATCTGTGGTTTCGCTGATTTTTGGTACTAAGTTTTGTGCCAAAGATTGACTCGACTCACCATTTTTTTCGCAAGCGGTAACGACGCGATCATAGACTTCAAAGTGACCTTCGGAAACGTAATCCATTAACACGTCACAAAACGCTTTTACTGTGGTGACTGCTGGTAAGGAGTTTTCGGTAGACTCATAGGGTGGAATGCCTGCGATTTGACAGTATTTAATCAGCAGTTTACGACGATGGTTGAGCCACTGATCGATCAGCGTGTTAGCGCCGCCCCATTTCTGTTCGACTTTTTCTAACTGTCTGAGCATGACTTTCCCCATTAAGTATTCGTCCTTAAGATCTAATGTAGGTGAGAATGACTGGTTTGATCAACCACTTTCGACCAATATTCGCTGATATTTTAGTCGTAGTGCTGCCGTTATCATAAGCTACAGCGGCGTGTTATCTGCAGTTTGCAGTATACAAAGATATTTCTGTCAGTTAGTTGATGGGTCAATTTAAGATACACCAGCAATGAAAGCTGATGTTCAACTGCGAGATACGCCATCTATATCTGCTAACACAAGGGCTATTTTGGTGGTTGATTTGGATGAGTTTTGTTAAGTAATTGACTGTTTTAAAGGCTTAAAAATAAAATGCCCAGCGATAGAAATCTATCGCTGGGCGAGGAAAGTTTTTACGGGCTCGATGCGACGAGCTTCTTGATTGTTCTTGCTAGCGCAGACTTTTTATACCAAAGGCTGCATAGCCGTGCAACTTTTTTCTTTCAATCTGCGCACAAATACCCACAAAATTATTAGTGCTATTTGCCAATAAATCTCACTGTTTTGTAAAAAACGTGTCTTATATCGACTTCAAACAAATATGCAGCGGCTTTTGTCACATAAATGTATAGACACTGGTTACTTTATTCTCGCAAATGCTAAACTACCGACCCATGCGGATATCACAACAAGTTAGGAATAAAGCCAAATGGCAGAATTAAAGAATGATCGTTATTTACGTGCGTTATTAAAACAGCCTGTCGATAGAACTCCTATTTGGATGATGCGCCAAGCCGGCCGTTATCTTCCAGAATATAAAGCGACGCGTGCTGAAGCTGGCGACTTTATGTCTCTATGTAAAAACAAAGAGCTAGCTTGTGAAGTGACCTTGCAACCTCTACGTCGCTATGATCTTGATGCGGCTATCCTATTCTCAGATATTCTGACTATTCCTGATGCGATGGGCCTAGGTCTTTACTTCGAAACCGGTGAAGGTCCACGTTTTGAGCGTCCAACTGACACTATCGATTCGATCAAAAAGCTATGCGTACCCGATCCAGAAATCGAACTAAAATATGTCATGGATGCTGTAAGCACCATTCGCCGTGAGCTTAAAGGTGACGTGCCACTGATTGGTTTCTCTGGTTCGCCGTGGACACTCGCAACCTATATGGTTGAAGGTGGTTCAAGCAAGACTTTTGAAAAGATCAAAAAGATGGCTTACGAAGAGCCAGCAACATTGCACATGCTGCTAGATAAGCTTGCTGATTCAGTGACATCATACCTTAATGCACAAGTTGCTAATGGTGCGCAGTCTCTCATGATCTTTGATTCATGGGGTGGTGCATTATCTCACCACGCATACCGTGAATTCTCATTGCGTTACATGCAAAAAATTGTTGATGGCTTAACTCGTCATGCTGACGGTCGCCAAGTGCCTGTTACCTTATTCACCAAAGGTGGCGGTCTATGGCTAGAAGCGATGGCTGAAACAGGTTGTGATGCATTGGGTCTAGACTGGACAGTAGACATTGGTGATGCACGTCGTCGTGTGGGCGAGAAAGTTGCCCTTCAAGGTAATATGGATCCTTCAGTCCTTTATGGTACGCCTGAGCGTATTCATCAAGAAGTGGATCAAATCCTATCATCTTACGGTGAAGGTACAGGCCATGTATTTAACTTAGGTCATGGTATCCATCAGCATGTTAATCCAGAGCATGCCGGTGCATTCATTAACTCTGTGCACGAGTTATCGCCTAAGTATCATAAGTAATACTTAACTTAGCTAAAAAAGCCCGCTATTGCGGGCTTTTTTGTGGCCATTTTTCAGCTCAGAGGCTCTACTGCCAGCTTGAAGGTGCTGCCCACTCCTGGGGTACTCTCAATCTCGATATCATATTCTAACAGTGCGACAAGTTGCCGAACTATCGCCAACCCAACCCCAAGCTGTGGCAAGCTGTGCTGATTTTCTAGTCGGGCTTGGTTGCTAGATAGCTGTTTTAGGGCGCTAAGTTCGTGCTTATGCATGCCAGAGCCATTATCGGTGACCTCCAACCACAGTTGGTTATCATGCTGTTGTAAGTTGATATTGATGTAACCGCCCTTTGGGGTATAACGAATCGCGTTATCGACCAAATTATTTAGCACCCGGGTTAATAATTGCGGGTCGCTATGGATCACCAGATCAGGCTCGGCGTGGAAGTTGAGTTCGACTTTTTGCGATTGGGCTCGGGGAGCAAATTGCTGCTGTAAGTCGTGGAGTAATTGCTGCAGATTGACCGCTTGCTTATGTACATTAATCTGGCCATTTTCTAGTGCCGTCAATTGTAGGATCTGGCTTAATAACTGTTGCAGTTGTTCACCAGCGCGAGCAGCGACCTCTATCAGTTCGCGGTTTTGTTTATCCGCAGGCAACAACAACCAAGTATCAATATAGCCCTGTAGCGAGGTTAGGGGGGTTTTCAAGTCATGGGACAAGTGCAGCATAAACTCTTGGCGGGCTTGTTGCTGGTTAACAAGATCGCGGTGCTGGCGATGAATGCGACTAAGCAGGTGATTGATATCTTCTGTTAGCTGGGTAATTTCCCGTGGTGCGCGTTTATTTAATGGTAATGCCAGTGCTTGCTCGCCATCTTTATTCAAACTGCGCAAACTATGTTCTAGCTTAGCTATTGGCTTGGTGAAGTGGCGTACCAATAGCACAAAAAGTAAGATGGCAAAGATAAAGCTCACTAGCGCCCCGGAGGCCCAGTGGGTTAATTGTTGTTGCTCGTTTGTCAGGCTTTGCCAATTATCGAATAGCTCGCCACCAATGATGACGTACAGGTAGCCGGTTTTCTCGCCACTGGGTGTTTGCAATTCAGTGACTGAAAAGATCTTATCTTTGTTATTTGAGCGTGGATCTTGGCCTAAAATCGGTAAACTGGCTCCGCTAAGGAACTGGTTTAGCGGTAAGGTATCGACTTGTGGTCGTTTGATTTTTTCTTGTTTGGCATCGTAGGCAATCACATTGCCAGCTAAATCTAAGGTGTAAATCTCAAAGCTTGGCCCTAGTAGCATAAAGTCGTGAAATGCTTCTTTTAGTGCAGCACTTGATGTGACTCCTTGGCTAAGCAAGGGGTTGATATCGGCCATGTGTGCAGCAAGCTCATTATGTAAGGATTGCTGCACAAGTTGGGCGTTATGGGTTTGGCTATGGCTAAACCATTGCCACAGTGCCATACACAACACGAACACCGCTAAAGTTGCCGAGATAAGTATCCGTCCAAATAAACTATTCATTGTTCACTCTCAATGTGTGGGTGGAGAGAATTTGTAGCCTACGCCCCAAACCGTTTTTACCAACTCTTTAGTCCAGGGATCTTGCGACAGCTTTGAGCGCAATCGATTGATATGACTGTTGACCGTGTGCTCGTAGCCTGAGTATGAATAGCCCCAAACGGCTTCAAGTAGTTGCATACGGCTGAAAACTTGTTTGGGATGGCGTGCTAAGAACAGCAGTAGATCAAATTCTCTCGCCGTTAGCTCTAATGCAGTATTGTCAGCCAGTACTTCACGGGTGATACAGTCAATGGTGAGCTTTTCAAAAGTCAGTTGCTCTTGGTGTCGGTCGGCTTGCGGTGCCACTTGGCGTCGTAACCTGGCTTTAACCCGGGCTCTAAGCTCAAGCACACTAAAGGGTTTGACTAAGTAGTCATCGGCACCAGACTCAAGCCCAAGCACGATGTCTGCCTCTGTGTCTCTTGCTGTAATGACCATACAAGGCGGTAACAAATGCTGTTGGTAGAGTTGCTGGCACAGGGTCAAGCCATCGCCATCGGGTAACATTCTGTCTAGCAGCAGTAAATCAAATTGCTGCTCAGCCAACATCTGATTGGCTTGGCTCAACGTGGTTGCATGGCTAACCTGGTAATTGAGTGAGGTCAGGTTCAATTGTATGAGGTTAGCCAGATCCAACTCATCTTCTACCAGTAAGATTTTCTGAGTAGATTGCGTAGCCGATGCCACATTTCCTGTTTGCATATCGAACTCCTAAAGTTGATCACGTTGAAGTAGACCAACCTTAGGACGTTTTTATTTCGCATCAGCGGTATTTTTCTATTCAGTGCGACTAATACTGATACTGACAACTGGGTTATCAAAGCGATGGGAAGCATCCAATACCGAGTCGGCTAAGCCATCATCAGCACTGATCACCCCTGGATGAATATAGACATAATCGACATCATCACGCTCGGCATTAAAGCCTTCACCGCTGTCAGCTGGCCCAGGAATAGTGCCTTTAAATTCACTGTTCGCTTCGGTACCTGCATCGTAAGCATTCGCCGTCATGCTCACCGATTCATCTAGCGCTAACCCAGCGATTGAGTACCGATTCAGTCCGGTAAACGCATCATTAGTGTTAACCAACATACTTAATACCGATAGTGAGTCGACATCAGCTTCAGCTAGCGTAATGTTAATGGTTTCACTCATGCCGGGCATGATAACGCCGGTGCCTGTGGCTAACATAGTGACTGCTTCCATATCAGCATAGGCTGAGCTGTCACCCGATTCCGCTAGGGTTTCCAAGGCAAGGCTGGCCATCTCACCGGTTTGCCACGCGAAGTAGTCACTGCCAGTTGCTAGCACGGCTACTGGTGACAATGGCTGGTTGGCGGTTAGGTTAGTAACAGTAACCGCATAAGTATGTTCAACTACAGGGGCTGGCGTCGGCGCAGGTGCTGGATCTGGAGTAGGCGCAGGATTATCGTTGTCTGAACATCCAGAGACTGCGGCCAGTATGCCGGCACATAAGAGTAATTTTAACGGGCCTCTATTGAGGTTTGAAATCATCATAGTGATTCTCCTACTTCACGGTCACTGTTAGACGTGCAACAGGGTTTAACCAGCGGTGAATACGACTGTCTAGATCGCTCATGCCACCTGCCGCGTCAGTATCACCGAGTACGCCTGGGTGGACGTGTACTTTGTCATTGCCGCTGGCATCCATTACACCGGTTGCATTGCTACCACCGTCGCCACCAGGAGCTGCAGGAATCCCCGGAACGCCAGGCATCCCGCCTCCGTTAATGATTTCATCATTGGCTTCTGTGCCTGCATCATACGCATTAATATTGACGGTATATGTGCCAGGCGTGGTTGGAATCATCCAGCTATTGAGACCAATGAAGGCGTCATTGGTTGGTAGCACCATAGCGACGACAGAAAGATGAGTCATAGTTTGAGTATCAAATTCCATCATGGTGGTTTTCTGCCCCGGTGCCATGAGCCCGCCTGCAAGGTTGGCAATCGACACGCCGCCAGCATCGGCAACTGCCATATCTAAGTCTGCAATATCACCACCTTCGGCCATTTTCTGTAGCGCAGGGCTTGCCATGTCGCCAGCATTAAATAGTTGAGTGTCAGTGTCATGTGCAGCCACTAGTACCGGAGTGAAGTGATTACCATGGGTTAAGTTCACTAAGCTAATTTCTAATTCTGCGGCACTCGCGGAAGCGGCGAATAACGTGCTTAGGGCGACTGCGCTATATAAAGGCTTAAGGTTCATTGTAGAGCTCCTGTTTGAAGTTTTATTCGGTAACAGGATTAAGTGTGCGCTAGCAATCTCACCGATTTGTGTCCTATTTATAACAAAAGTTTCACATTTGCCTTGTGGTTGATATTTATGCGAAATAGCGCCAGAAATCGCTAAGTTAACCAGACTATCGTGACAAGTAATGCGCTATATCAAAGCAGAAAGTGGCAAATAACATACCCTACTGCCTATTTATGCAACGAGTAGTACGGTAACTGTTTTAACCCTTAACTATTTGCTGTATTTTGCTTGCGGTACCTCAATTTTAGAGCGCTGCATCACTTTCACTTTCGGGATTTCACAACTGAACATGCACATTGGCAAGAAATTAGGTATTTTTGTAGTTTGCTTTTGTCTGACAGCAGTGGTGATTGTCTCATCCGCGTTGAGCTTATGGTTTGAGCATCGTGTTAAAGAGCTACGTTACAATGCCTTTAATGTCGAGTTGGTGAATATTGACGAGCAGTTACGTCGTGATATTGAACAGCTAGAATTATTTACCCAGATCTATGCAGCACCGGTTGCATCGTTACCACCAGAGCAACGTTACTTGCTCGAAGGGGCGTGGACCCAGAGTCAGTTGGGTCAGTATTTGAGTTTATATATCGTAGAGCAAGGCAAATTGGTGCCTCTGTCTGATACCCACAGCGACTTGAATTTTTTCCAGCTTGATCCTATTCCCCGTGCGCTACTTGAACTGTCCTCTCCCAAATCTGGTTTGTATCTGACTAACGACGCATATTTTATTGTCAGTGTGGTGCCTGTGGCGGATATTGGCGCGGTGATGATGGTTCGTAAGCTAGAGTCGCAGCAGTTGATGAATTACGGCCTAGCAGGATTAGTGACCGATATTACTTTGCAGCCAGGGCCTGCGGCTGATGATATTACAGCTAAACAGCATAATTACAGTGCCGACCTTGCAGTACCGTTGCTGTTGCCGTCAAACGTGTTGCACTTACAAGTTAACTTTACTGAGCGCGCCTTTGAACAAGTTGAGCTCAAATACGATTTAGTGACCTACCTGATTATTGCATTTGGCCTGTTACTGCTGGTACTGGGCTATATGTGGCTGCGAGTTAGCATTATCAGGCCCTTTAAACATCTGATGTTGCAGTTGGACCAGATTGATCCTAATGCCACACATTATAGCCAGTTGCGTGGCCAAGGTTGTGCTGAGTTAGTGGTCATGGCCACCAGTGTCAATCGCCTTCTAGAGAAAATTTTTCTGCAAAAAGAACGCGCTAAGACGACCTTAGAGTCCATTGCCGAAGCGGTGATATTAACTAACACCCAAGCCAAGGTGGTTTATTTAAATCGCCAAGCGGAGCAGCTATTAGCAACCAGTAACAATACAGCTTGTGGCATGCCTTTAGCGCAGCTCATCAGTGATGATAAAGATGTTGAGCAAGCGGTATTCAATGTCATGAGCCAGCAACCTTCTAAACCCATGGTAAAGAAGATTAAGGTGCGCGCTAATGGCCCTAAAGTGATGGAGCGCAGCATCAGTCATTTAAGGGATCATCAACAAGCTATTATTGGTACTGTGGTGGTGCTCAGAGATATTACCCAAGAAGAGTTGCTTACACGGCAGCTACGACGCCGGGTGAGCTATGATCCGGTAACTTTGCTGTTAAACCGCTGTGCTTTTGAAGAAAAACTAGAAGGCTTTAGTGTTGGCGCTCAAACTGTCGCCTTGTGCTATTTTGACTTAGAGCAATTTAAGTTAATCAATGATTCATGCGGCCACAATGCCGGTGATCGAATCTTGAAAATGGTCGCCAAGGCGATTCAATCCAGTGTCGATGATGATGCGCTTGTGGCGCGTTTAGGCGGCGATGAATTTGGCTTGGCTTTACGCGATCACAGTGCGTTAGCGATTGCCCAGTTGGCGAAGCAGATTATCCATGCCATTATCTTACAAGTGCTAGAGCACCAAGGTTGTCACTATCGTATTGGGGTCAGTACCGGCGTTGCACTTGCTCGCGCACCCTTTATCAACGCCAAAGAACTGTTAAAAGATGCTGACATTGCCTGTATTGCAGCTAAGCAAAAAGGCTGCAATCAGATCCACTTTTATGATGATAAAGATAAAGAGCTCAATTATCAGCGCAATGCGCCAAAGTGGGCGGTGCGCATTGCCCAAGCCATTGAGCACAATGAACTCCTACTGTATTACCAGCCAATAAAGAGTATGGCAAGACTCCCTTCTCGGCAGCGGATGGAAATCCTGCTACGTATTCAAGAACCCTGTGGCCGCATTTTGTCGCCAGCACAGTTTATTGCCGCTGCAGAGCGATTTAAGCTAATGACAGATGTCGATAAAGAAGTGATTCGCAAAACGTTTTTATGGTTATCACTCAATGAACATTTGTGGGCAGACCATTGCTTGTCGATCAACTTGTCGGGTAACAGTTTAGGTGCTGAGGGTATGGTGGAGTACATTGCGGAGCAGCTTAACCGGTTTGATATCCCCAGTAGTTGCATCTGCTTTGAAATTACCGAAACCAGTGCAATCCAAAATCGTAATCGCGCCATGGATATGCTCAACCGCCTGCGCAAATTAGGGTTCTCATTCGCACTCGACGACTTTGGTAGCGGCTTCGCATCGTATGGCTACTTACGTGAATTGCCGGTCGACTATGTCAAAATTGATGGATGTTTTGTCAAAACGATTGCCAGCAATGCCAAAGATTACGCGATCGTAAAGTCTATTCATGATGTTTGTTGTGTGATGGGGATAGAAACTGTCGCTGAGTTTGTCGAGAACCAAGAAATTATCGATAAGCTGAGTGATATAGGCATCAACTATGCCCAAGGTTATGCGATTGGCAGGCCGCAAAGTTTAGATTTATACCAGAAAGATATTGCCCCTAACGCCAAAGCCATTGCCTAATTCTCTGTGATAGGTGTGATTTAGCACTTAGCAAACACTTGCAGTTTGCCAGCCTCTATGTGAAGTTAGCGAGTTAAAGTTAATAGTCTAATTCATAATCCAAGTAGGTTGCTAGCATGCAAGAGTTGCACAACAAGGTTGTCATCATCACCGGCGCATCTGAAGGCATTGGCCGAGCCTTAGCTAAAGCGATGGCGCCGCTTGGCTGTCAATTAATGCTCAGCGCTCGTAATCAGCAGCGTTTAGATTCTCTCGCGCAAGAAATAGCCCAAGCGGGCTACCAACAGCCTAAGGTGTTTGCCGCTGATGTGACTGACAATGCCAAATGCCAACAGTTAGTCGATGCGTGCATCGCAGATTATGGCCGCCTCGATATTCTGATTAATAACGCTGGCATGACGATGTGGTCTCGGTTTGATGAATTGGATGACTTGTCCATTTTAGATAGACTCATGCAGGTCAATTACCTTGCGCCGGCAAGGCTGACTCACTGTGCACTACCTAGTTTAAAAGCCACAGAGGGGCAGGTGGTCGTCGTGGCATCCGTTGCTGGATTAACCGGTGTGCCAACTCGGTCGGGATATGCTGCATCAAAACATGCTGTGATGGGTTTTTTCGACTCACTGCGGATTGAGCTTGACGCGGATAATGTGGCTGTGACCACAATCTGCCCTGACTTTGTGGTTTCAGAGATCCACAAACGTGCGCTTGATGGTAAAGGACAGCCACTGGGTCGCACCCCGATGCAAGAAGCGAAAATCATCACCGCTGAACAGTGCGCCCAGATGATGCTACCTAGCATTGCCAAGCGACAACGCACGATGATCACCTCTTTGCGCGGACGCTTGGGGCGTTGGGTAAGGTTAATTGCACCAAAATTTATTGATAATATCGCCCGTAAGGCTATCGCATCAGGGCATTGATAGCTAACGCTATAAACAGCCAGCTCAAATTCCGCCGGTCACATCTAGATAATTTCCGGTAGAAAAAGAGGACTTATCAGACGCTAGCCAATAAATGGCTTCGGCGACCTCATTGGCGGTGCCCCCGCGTCGCAGCGGTATAATGGGTTCAAGCCTTTCAACTCGCTTAGCGTCGCCACCATCGGCATGCATGTCAGTATAAATAAACCCTGGGCGCACACAATTGACTCTGATCCCCTCTGCTGCAACCTCTAGCGCTAGACCTTTGGTAAGCGTGTCTATTGCGCCTTTCGATGCTGCGTAGTCAATATATTCATTAGGCGAACCGGATCGCGCCGCACCCGATGAGATATTCACAATGGTCCCCCCATTTCCTCCATGACGTGCCGACATGCGTTTAACCGCTTCTCGGCTGCAAATAAAGTAGCTGGTGACATTGTTGACGAGTATCGAGTTCACTCTCTCAGCGGTCATATCTTCTAAGCGTGATTGGGGGCGTAAAATTCCGGCATTATTGACTAATACTGATAACGGGCCTAACTGCTTATCTGTGGTTTCGAATAAGCGTATTACATCAGATTCACAGGCGACGTCAGCTTGCACTGTAATGCATCTACCACCCTTGGCAGTAATTTCTTTGGCAAGTGCGCTGGCGGCATCGACATTGGTCTTATAATTAATACAAACGGCATAGTTTTTAGCTGCAAAAAGCCTTGCTGTCGCCGCACCAATGCCTCTACCTGCGCCGGTGATTAACACCACTTTTTGACTGTTCATCAGTTGTCCTTGTGCGACTAATCTTTACCAAGCGTATCGTCGATATAGCCCTTAATGTACCGAAACCATGTCCCTGTAGGCAATAAAAAACCCAGCGATTAGCTGGGCTTTAATTCAATGCTGCACTTACTTAAAGTGGAATTAGCTTTCGCGGGCAATCGCGCGGTAGGCGATATCGGTGCGGAAGTACACATCATCCCAATGGATAGCATCAACAAGCGCGTAGGCAGATTGCTGCGCTTCAGTGACCGTATTCCCTAATGCGGTTGCGCATAATACGCGGCCGCCACTGGTTACAACGTGGCCATCTTGCATTGCTGTGCCTGCATGGAACACTTTAGCATCGTTGTTGCCAAGGCTTAAGCCTTCAATCACATCGCTCTTACGGTACGCATCTGGATAACCGCCTGCGGCCATGACTACACCAACGGCTGCACGAGAATCAAACTCGGCAGTCACTTTATCGAGTTCACCGCGGGTTGAAGCTAAGCAAAGCTCAACCAAATCAGATTGCAAACGCATCATAATTGGCTGGGTCTCTGGGTCACCAAAGCGGCAGTTGTACTCAAGTACTTTAGCGCTGCCATCTGGCGCAATCATTAGACCAGCATATAAAAAGCCTGTGTATACATTGCCTTCAGCAGCCATACCATCAACGGTTGGGCGGATGACATTTTCGATGGTCCAATCGTGTACTGCTTGCGTCACAACAGGAGCAGGAGAATACGCACCCATTCCACCTGTGTTAGGGCCGTGGTCTCCGTTATCGCGCGCTTTGTGGTCTTGGCTGGTGGCCATGGCTAAAATATTTTTGCCGTCGACCATCACGATAAAGCTCGCTTCTTCACCTTTAAGGAACTCTTCAATGACCACACGAGAGCCAGCTTCACCGAACTTGTTACCTGCTAACATATCTTCAATTGCAGCATCGGCCTGGGCTTGATCTTGGGCGATAATGACACCTTTACCCGCAGCAAGACCGTCAGCTTTGATCACGATAGGAAAACCGGTGGTAGCAGTAACTTGAGCAACATAAGCTTTTGCTGGCTCAATGTCAGTAAAGTTTGAATAAGCAGCTGTCGGGATATCATGACGAGCTAAGAAATCCTTGGTAAATGCTTTAGAAGATTCAAGCTGCGCAGCCCCTTGGGTTGGGCCAAAAATGGCTAGTTTTGCATCGTTAAAAGCATCAACGACACCCAGTGCGAGGGGGACTTCGGGGCCGACAATAGTCAGTGCGACATCTTGAGTTTCAGCAAAAGCCACTAAACCCTTGATGTCTTCTACTTGGATAGCGACATTTTCAAGCTTTGGCTCAAGAGACGTGCCTGCATTACCCGGCGCAACAAATACCGTTTCAACTTGTGCAGATTGTGCCGCTTTCCATGCGAGTGCATGTTCGCGACCGCCGCCGCCAATAACTAATACTTTCATATCTTTACCTTTTATAGCTGTGCCTTTTTCTGTATCTCGCATGCTCATGTATTGGTATTTTCACCAACAAGCGTTTGTGCGTGCGTTAGAGCTAGAAAAAATGGCTTGCTGTAAACGTTAAAAATTAACCTTGCTAGTACACGAATGAAGCGTTTATAGCTTCATTCGCGCCAACCAAATTAATGACGGAAGTGACGCATACCGGTAAATACCATCGCCATACCATGCTCATCCGCGGCAGCAATGATCTCTTCATCACGGATTGAACCGCCAGGCTGAATAATGCAGCTAATGCCTGCTTCGGCTGCAGCATCAATACCGTCACGGAATGGGAAGAAGGCATCAGATGCCATTACCGAGTTTTGTACTTCTAAGCCTTCGTCAGCGGCTTTAATACCAGCAACTTTAGCGCTATAAACACGGCTCATTTGCCCTGCGCCGACACCGATAGTCATGCTGTTTTTGGCATAAACAATCGCGTTTGATTTAACAAACTTAGCGACTTTCCAGCAGAACATCAGATCTTTCATTTCAGCTGCTGTAGGCTGGCGTTTAGAAACCACTTTGACGTCGTCTAAGCCGACCATACCTTGGTCACGGTCTTGTAGTAGCAAACCGCCATTAACGCGCTTGTAATCTAAGCTTGTGGTTTTGCTTGTCCACTGGCCACACTCAAGTAAGCGTACGTTGGCTTTTGCCGCGACAACATCACGGGCAGCTTGGCTTACCGTTGGCGCAATAATCACTTCAACAAATTGACGTTCAACAATGGCTGTTGCAGTTGCTGCATCTAGCTCGCCGTTGAAAGCGATAATACCGCCAAAGGCTGAGGTTGGATCGGTTTGGAATGCGCGGTTGTAGGCTTCAAGTAGGTCTTTACCAATGGCGACACCACATGGGTTAGCGTGTTTAACAATCACACATGCTGGCTCATCAAACTCTTTGACACACTCAAGCGCAGCGTCAGTATCGGCGATGTTGTTATAAGACAGCGCTTTACCTTGTAGTTGCACCGCAGTAGCGACAGAGGCTTCATCTAGGTTTGTGTCAACATAGAAAGCGGCCGCTTGGTGGCTGTTTTCGCCATAGCGTAGATCTTGTTTTTTCACTAACTGGGTGTTGTAAGTGCGCGGGAATGGTGAGTCCGCATGGCACTCATCTTTACTGTGCGCAGGCACTTTAGTACCAAAATAGTTAGCAATCATGCCGTCATAGGCAGCAGTATGCTCAAATGCGGCAATGGCGAGATCGAAACGAGTTTCTAGCGTAGTGCTGCCATTATTAGCCTGCATCTCAGCTATCACACGGTCGTAGTCGCTTGCATTGACAACAATCGTGGTATCTTTGTGATTTTTGGCGGTAGAGCGCACCATAGTGGGGCCGCCGATATCGATATTTTCTACCGCATCAGCTAAGGTGCAGCCTTCTTTGGCTACGGTATCTGCAAATGGGTAAAGGTTAACGGCAACCAGATCGATAGGGTTGATGTTGTTCTGTTCCATTACCGCTTCATCAACACCGCGACGCGCGAGAATGCCACCATGCACTTTAGGGTGCAAAGTTTTTACACGGCCGTCCATGATTTCTGGGTGACCAGTATAATCTGACACTTCAATGACCGGCACACCATTATCTGCCAACAAACGGGCGGTGCCACCAGTAGAGAGTAGTTCTACTCCTTGGGCATGCAAAGCTTTAGCAAACTCAAGAATTCCGGTTTTATCTGAAACGCTTAATAGCGCGCGACGAATGGGTCTGGCATTATTCATTTTGGGTACAGGGTCCAGTAGTTATATTTAAGGATCTTTCGGAAAACAGAACAGTTACTGATGCCTATCTGTGCATTCTGCTTTCCAAAAGTCCCTCAATTTTTATTCCCGTCCATCGAGGCGCGCGTATTTTACCGTAAAAAGCGCTTTGACGCTTTTTTTTTCTGCGTGATTTCACAATACGTATATGCGAACAGGCAAATTCGACATTTTTTATTAATAATAACCCTTGACCTTAGATTTAACTCTAAGGTTTATACTGACGACTAACTTGACCAATAGTGTCGAGTCGCACGAGTTAATGAGGTGGTTTATGTATCGTATTGGAGAGCTGGCAAAAGTGTGTGAGGTTAAAACTGACACACTCAGGTTTTATGAGAAGCACGGCTTGCTTGCGCCGTCATCACGAACCGAGTCAGGCTATCGAATCTATACCCAAACCGATGCCGATAGATTACGTTTTATTCTGCGAGCGAAGGCGGTGGGGTTTACGCTAGCCGAAATCTCAGAGCTATTATCTATCGAGCTCGACAAAGCCAATTGGGCGTGCGCCGATGTGAAAGGGTTAGTGGATGACAAGTTGTCTCATGTTGAGCAGAAAATTGCTGAACTTGAGCGTTTTCGCCGTTCACTGAGTAGCTTGTCGCAAGCCTGTTGTGGCGGACCGGAAAGTGCCGAGCATTGTTCAATTTTAGAAGCATTAGAAACAAACTGTGACCAGATTAGGTGTGAAAATCACCGCCATGATGCAAAACAAGCGCATAAGCAGTAGTAAAGCGAAGGTATGGTAATGTTGTTACATAATTTTATTGATCTATTTTTAGAGTCAGCTCCTTGGTTGTTATTAGGTTTAGTGCTGGCCGGACTGTTAAAAATGTTTGTGCCCATGGCCTGGATGCAAAAGCAATTAGGTGGGCACGGCATTAAAACCACGGTAAAGGCGGCTGTTTTGGGCGCTCCTCTGCCACTGTGCAGTTGCGGGGTGATTCCGGCTGCGGTTGGACTACGCCGCTCTGGTGCTTCAAAAGCGGCAACGACTTCATTCTTAGTTTCTACGCCAGAAACCGGTATAGACTCTGTCAGTGTCTCTTATGTGTTGTTGGGGCCTTTTATGGCCATTATTCGTCCCATTGCCGCGGTGACCAGTGCGATTGTTGCCGGCCTATTGGTGGGTAAAGATGACGATGAAGCGCAAACCGTAACAGCGGACAAAACTAAAGAGCCTAGCGCATCTTGTTGCAGTAAAAAAACAGCTCCTCAGCCTGAGGTGAAAAAAAGCTGTTGTTCGAGCAAAGAGACCACTACCGGTTTTAAACCGGCGCCAGAGGCATCGCTGATGTCGATGTCTATGGGGAGTACAAGTACGCCAGCAACTTCGCCGATAAAGCTAAGTGCTGCAACGACTGCGCAAAACGCTAATTTACAATCGGCTGCACCTAGCAGTAGCTGTTGCAGCAAAGAGTCGTCAAATACTGCCGAAAGCTGCTGTGAATCGACCAAAGATATCGCCAGTGAGCTGAAGGGCACCTCAATATTGAGCCGGATTGGCAAAGGGTTGCATTATGCAGCCACAGATTTAGTGCGTGACACGACTATTTGGCTATTAATCGGCTTGTTTTTTGCCGCTCTGGTACAGACCTATGTACCAGGTGACTTTATGGCCAAGTGGGGCGATGGCATCTTGGCAATGCTAGTCATGGTACTCATCTCTGTACCTATGTATATTTGCGCAACCGCCTCAACGCCTATTGCCGCAGGCTTGCTATTAGCTGGGGTGTCTCCGGGGGCGGTATTGGTATTTATGTTGGCGGGTCCTGCGACCAACATTGCCACCTTGGGCGTGGTCACCAAAGAGCTCGGCAAGCGGGCATTGTACGGCTATTTAGGTGGGGTACTTGGGGTGGCGCTGGTATCGGGTATTTTGGTCAATTATCTAGTGGATACCTTTGGTTTTGTGGTGATGCCGCAGGTTGGTGAAGAGCATAGTTTATTGCCCGATATGTTGGTTTATAGCTCCGGTATCGTGCTGGCAATATTGATGTTAAAAGTATTGTTCGAAAAACTGCCTAAGGGCTGGTGGCGCCGCGATTGTTGCTCTTAACTTGTCGTTTTATACCTCGTTAGGGATATTTTCGACGCTGTAAGCGGTGTCGATAACCGTCCCTAATTGTGGTTTTTATTTACATGTTTAACGAACGCTGACTTTTTTATCAAAAATTGGGAACTTTTCTAATTTCGTGAATCTCGTCATTTAATTTGACTTTAGTTAACCCTTATTAATATTTAAAACAATACTTTACCTTCTTTTTCTTTGGTCTTGTTAAGTTTATTTTAAGCGTACATTAATGGTAGCGGGTGTTAACTATTTGGCGTGCTTGTACCTAATTAGTGGTAATTGTGGTTGTTTGTGGTTGCTTTAATTTTACGCTGCACTCTGACTATGTTTCCTGTTTGTAATTTACGTCGTAATTCCTATGACTTAGTTCAACTATTCATCAATTGTCAATCCAGATACCCCCTTTTTAATCTAAAGTGATTGGTGGGGGATCGAGAGGTCGATATATAAAAATGATGAATTTAGGAGTGGCGATGAAAGGCTTTAATAAGCGATATCTAGCTTTGATAGTTGCAGGGGCTATGGGCCTAGCAGGCTGTGGAAGTGATGGCAAAGACGGTGAAGATGGTGCACCAGGCGAACCAGGTCCTGGTCCAAATCCACCAGTAACAGAGATGTCTGAAGTGACCAATATCACAATGATTTCTCATGCTATTGAAGAAGGTCAAGTACGTTACGAATTTGAAATAACTAACGAAGAAGATAAGTTAGTTGAAGGTTTAGTTAAAGCAGAAGCAAAATTTGCTGAATTAACTGACAAAGGTGTCGTACTAAACCGCGATGGTGTTATTGGTGGTTACACTGACAGTTCTAAAGAAGGTTCAGAGCTTACAAGTTTAGGTGAAGGGCGCTACGAGTTTGTTGCAGCAATGCCTGCAGTAACAGCATCGTCTGAAGGCATTGTTTGGTTACGTGTTGGCGGTGATAGTTCAACTCAAATCGCTCGTTCACAACCGCTTGTGGTTGATAAGCCTGAAATGGTCCACACTTCAGCGACTGAAACTTGTTATAGCTGTCACGTTGATTATTCGACATCGAGCCAAAGACATGCAAGCTATACAGCGATTAACGTTGAAGGTGATGTTGATTTTGTTGCAGGTTGCTTAGTGTGTCACAATAACGTGTCACGTGCCGAAGAAAGCGGTGGCTATGCCAATGCTACGCTACAACAGATTGGTCATATCAATCACCAGAAGTTTGAAAAAGACTTCACACCTACTAACTGTTATACCTGTCACGCAGAGCCTGTGATCAACACAAGCATTGCGGGTAATGGTTGTAACGATTGTCACACTTCTGACAGTGCTGCAACTCAAGCTATTGCTGCGAACAGCGACTTTGATGCACGTGAATTCCATGCCAAATCTTTACTAATTGGTCTAGAAGAGCGTCAAACTATTCGTGCAGAGCACAGCACTACTTTGTCTGCAATCTATTTGAACGAGATCGGTGAGTACTGTACTGACCTTAAACTGTTCAAGGGCGAAGAGATGCTAGACATTGAAGCCTTGTATGCTGATGGTACTTTAAGCTACGCAAGTACTTATCTGCATGCTTACAATAACGAGTCTATCGTAGGTCGCGAATCTCGCACTTATACTGAGTCGTACAATGGTGATGGTTCGAAGACTTTCTGTCATTCAACACTAGATATTATGGCGCCACAAATCATGGCTAGCTCACGTGTGACCTTTAAAGGTAGCAACTGGGTTGATGATGATAGCAAATATGGCGTGTCGTTCACTAGCTACTCGCCAGTGACTGAGCGTGAAAATCTAGCTAATGAAACAGAGTACGACCGTCGTCACTCTGTAACAGCAGATAGCTGTACGACTTGTCACAACAACGAGACTAACTACCACAAAAATGGTAGCTACACCGAAGGTGGCCTAGACTGCGTAGCGTGTCACAACAATGGTCAAGACCGTAGTTCAGCAAATTCTGCACCTGGCTTTGGTCCAATGGTACACAGCATGCACTGGGGTGTTGGCGCATCTGCAATTACTGGTGAGCCAAACTCAGCAACTCAGCTAAATGCAGAAAACTGCGTAGCTTGTCACGCTGATGGTATCGACTTATATGCGATTCCAAACCAGTTTATCCGTGCAAAAGCCTTCCATAATGGCGACAGCACTAAGATGGCTAGCCCAATCACCGCTAACTGTTTTGCATGTCACAATGACGACTCAGCGCTAAACCACATGGTTCAGCAAGGTGGTTCGATTGACGAAGAAGTGGTTGCAGATTGGTATACCCAACCAACTTCAGAGTCTTGTGCAACTTGTCACGCCGAAGGTAAGTCTTACGGCATCGAGAAGTTCCACGTATTCGAGCGTTAATTAACGAGGTTAAATGGTCGATTTACAGCGATAGAGTTTGGCTACCCTGCAGGCTGTCACTCTAGTTTAGCTGGCAAATAGATTACCTACCCACGTTAATATAAAAGGCCCTTCGGGGCCTTTTTTTATGCCAATGTTCTGATAGTGGCAAAAGCTATAGTTACAAAAAAAGGGCCAAAAGGCCCTTTTTAGAAGTAACAAAAGTCATAGGGTTACGATGCGGGTAACTCGGCATTATGGTAGACGTTTTGCACATCATCACAATCTTCTAGCGCTGCTAAAAACTTCTCTAGCTGCTCAATCACTTCAGGGTCAGTAATGTCGGTCATGGTTTGTGGCACAAAAGAGATCTCTTCGACTTCAAACTCAAGCTCGGCATCTTCTTCTGTCAGTGCTGTTTTGACTTTGAAGAACTCAGTATGGGGTGCAAATACGCTTACTATACCATTTTCAACTTCCAAGTCGGTCACATCTACATCTGCCATCATTAGTGTTTCAAGTACCGCTTCCTCATCATCACCTTTAAAGGCAAATACGGCTTGGTGGTCAAACATATGACCGACAGTACCTGGGCCACCTAGCTTGGCATCGTTCTTTACGAATGCTTGACGCACTTCGGTGAAAGTACGTTTACCATTATCGGTTAAGCAGTCAACAATCACCATGCAGCCGCCTGGGCCAAAACCTTCATAGCGTGCAGTTTCATAATCCTCACCACCGCCGCCTCTGGCTTTTTCTATCGCACGTTCGATAACGTGGGCCGGGACTTGGTCTTTCTTGGCTTTACTGATCATTTGACGCAGTGCAAGGTTACCATCTGGATCGAAGCCGCCATTTTTGGCACAAACATAAAGCTCTTTCCCGTAGCGAGAATAGAGACGTGTTTTTTGGCCAGCGGTTTTCGCCATGGATTCTTTGCGGTTTTGGTATGCTCTTCCCATCTTTGCTAAATCTCTTTGGCTTTTTAAAAAATTGCCAGCAATGTTAGCAGCTTTAGTTGCACTTTTGCAGGGCTAGCGCAGGTTTATGTTTAAATCTGGCCGATAGAATAATGAATTCGCGGCTTGATGGGAATTTTAGCCGCTTGTATTGCACCCCTTAACTGATGCCATTTATAGTGGCTGCAGAGATCACCCAGCCGTAGGTTTAAAGATGATTTGGCACCAGCATAGTTTTCACGCGCTTAACTTAGATCAGTTGTACGATATGATGAAACTAAGGGTGGACGTGTTTGTTGTTGAGCAGAACTGCCCCTATCCGGAGCTCGATGACAAAGATCGCATCCCTTCTACTCGACATCTGTTTGCCTACAGTGCGCAAGGAGAGATGGTTGCTTACGCTCGGGTATTAGAACCGGGAGTCAGTTACGCCGATGCCAGCATTGGCAGGGTGATCGTTGCACAGTCAGTGAGAGGGCTGGGGGTGGCCCATGAGTTGATGCAAAAAGCGATTGCCATTGCGACCGAGCACTGGCCCACCCACAATATCCAAATTGGTGCTCAGCAACATCTACAAGCATTTTATCAGCAACAAGGCTTTCAAGCGTGCTCGAATGGATATTTAGAGGACGGCATTCCTCATATTGATATGTTGTTGCAGCGCAACGTAAAATAAAGGAGCACAGATTTGTGCTCCTGTATTTGGGTCGATAGCCTACTTACGCAGGTTAGACCCGAATTGGATTTGGTTGCCAGTGAGCAAACATCTCCTGCCAGCAACAATAACGGTCACAGTCGATGTAATCGATGTAGATGTCAGCACTAGTTGGTCTAGCTTTGGTCTACTCAATTGCTAATACCAAGGCATATCTATCTTGCGGTGACAGAAAAGAAGCTGGTTATTATTTTGCGTATGCAAGCTGATGCAGCTTGAATGTCGTTGCTATCAATCATAGCGTATGTCAGTGACAGTAGACGTCATTGACCCGTTTATTTTACGGTTTGAAGCCTGAACTGGAGATGAATAAACTATTAATTGGCTTGTTTATGGTGATTGTATTTGTATTGTATGATCTTGTTCACAGACCAACTGCGACTTAAATCAAGGGAGCGCAAGTGCTGAGTTACATTGAACCGGTTTTTAGACCGCCATCTGAGTGGAAATCGCTGATCCTGCAAGTAACCAATGGTTGTAGTTGGAACAAATGCCGCTTTTGCGACATGTATACTCAGCCACAAAAACGTTTTCGTGCACAAAAGCTAGAGATAGTTGCAGCAGAAATTGATAAAGCTATTGCGGTGGGTTTACCAGTCAAACGGGTGTTTTTGGCCGATGGCGATGCCATGAGTTTACCGTTCAATCGCTTAGAGCAACTGTGCATAATGATTAAGCAAAAGTTGCCAAGCGTGACCCGTATTAGCAGTTATTGTTTACCTCGTAACCTCACAAATAAAACTCCTGAGCAATTAGCAAGGCTGCGTGAGTTAGGGTTAAGCCTGCTTTACGTGGGCTGCGAGAGTGGCGATGATGAAGTGCTAACGCGCATTGAAAAGGGAGAAACCTTTGCTTCCTCTTTGTTGGCATTACAGAAGATTAAGGCAGCGGGCATCAAAGCATCGGTGATGATACTTAACGGTTTAGGCGGGAGGCAACTGTCTGAGCAACATGCGATAAACTCGGCCAAGCTCATGAATCAGGCACAGCCGGAATACCTGTCGACCTTAGTTGTGTCGTTACCATTAGGCCAGCAGCGAATGGACCAAGGCTTTGATGGCCAATTCCAATTGCCTGATCAGCATGGCTTATTTAGCGAAATGCGTTTATTGATGGCTAACCTTGAGTTAGAGCGCACCATTTTTCGCTCCGACCATGCGTCAAACTATTTAGTGTTAAAAGGAACCCTTGGCCGCGATAAATCAAGGCTGCTTGCTGAAATTGATCAAGCGTTATTGCAGCCTAATACGGTGTCGCTGCGCCAAGAGTGGCAGCGCGGTCTGTAGCGACACTTTGGCTCACGGGCTTAGGGCGTTCACGGCATAGGGTTTACTGGTTCAGTGACTTAAATGAATCTCTTTCACTGGACAAGAAATGCTAATGCCTTGCTGTTTAAGTGCAGTATAGATAGCTAAGTTGGTTTGATACTTATCTTGGTAATAGCTTTGGGTTGGCACCCAGTAACGAATACCTAACTCAAAGCCCATGCTGGCAAAATCATTGATCCCCACATGGCAGGCTTTTTCCTGATAAACCTGAGAGCTTGCTTGCAAAATGGCTTGGATACTTTGTATCACTTGCTCTGGGTCTGTGTCGTAGCTAATAGTGAATTGGGTTTCGACTAATTTATTGGCAAATGAGTTATGTAAGATTTCGCCAACAATGTGTTTATTAGGGATGCTGATCTGCTCACCTTCTTCATTAGTCAGTAGCGTTTGTCCGAGAAAAATATCTTGTACCACGCCAGTAACATGCTTAACTGTTATCGTGTTACCCACTACAAACGGGCGCGTTACTATAATGGTGATCCCCGCGGCGTAGTTTGACAGCATGCCCTGGATAGCCAAACCGGCACCAAGCGATGCGGCACCAATTGCGGCCACCATAGGTGTAACACTAATACCCAGTTGGCCAAGCGCCACAATAGCGACCATCACAATCACTAAGATACGTACAAAATTGCTGACAAAATTACTTAAGGTGATATCAATTTGGTGTTTTTCAAACTGGCGGGCGACTAATTGCGAGACTTTGTTTGCTAGCCATAAGCCAATCAGTAAAATGACCAAGGCACCAGCAATTTTAAAGCTGTACTGCACTAATAGGTCGGCCACAAATTGGTAGGTGCCTTTAAGTTGTTGCAGTTCGTTATCCAGTCCTAACTCATCCATTTTAAATGATTCCAATTTAGCAATCTATTAACGTTAAGCTTACTTAAAATTAATGCGCTTGATAATAGTTTTTAGCTATTTGGCCTATTTAAGCCATGCGCTGAAAATTGCCGTGAGATAGATCATGGTTAAACCATGTTTACCGTGAGCTTCATCGACTTATCCGTTAATCTGAATCACTATTTACTGAATGTTAGGAGTTTGGATGAGAGCGCTTATTGTTGTTGTGTGTAGCTTATGGTTTAGCATGGCTAATGCCGCTATTTTAGAGCAAGGTGCGACCATAGAATCGATGGAGTTCCAGGATCAATTTGACCAACAAATTGGTGTTGATGGCCAAACTCAACAGCTACTTTTTAGCCGTAATATGAAAGGCGGCGAGATCATTCAGGCAGCATTAGAAGCCAATGGCGACAATACGCCGGCAACCACAGTTTATGTTGCTGATATTAGCGGCATGCCATCGCTTATTGCTAAGTTTGTTGCGGTACCAAGAATGAAAGATCTGCCTTTTAAAATGGCACTTGATCGTGAAGGCGAAGTGACGCAATTTTTACCGGGTGAAAAAGATAAAGCCAGCCTTATCACTTTAGATAACTTAAAGATTGTCGATATTAAAATCTTTGAAGATGCTGATGAGTTAGCTCAAGCTCTGCGTTAATTTGTCACACTGACAAGACTAAAAAGGCACCTTCTGGTGCCTTTTTTGATCGCTTGAAGCAATGACTAGTTTGGCCGCTGAGGCGCTTTTTTCAACATAGTGTAAATTTCTTCTTTGAGGAGCAACTTGCGTTTCTTTAATTCATGAACTTCGTTGGTGAACTCGCTTGATGGGTGCAGTTCTAACTCTTTAATTTCGTCATCCAGTTCGTTGTGCTTATTAAATGTTTTTAGGAAATGCGCATCCTCAGTTTTAAGGCGGCGAATCAAATCTCGGTACTCTGGAAACATAGTGATAGTCCCTCTCTTATTGCTGTTTACAGTGGCTATTTTCATTGCTGATGACTTCAAACTAGCGCGCTTTGCTGACAAAATTTGTGACAGAGATCACTCAATTTGATATCGGTAAGTCCACCTATTTTGACTGCTCTTAAGCGGCTGTTTTTGATTGTTTTTTTGTTCTTGTCTGTTTGATTAATCACCGTTTTGTTGATGTAGATCACGTCCATTGTAAATTCAGCCTAAATTGGCCAGCCTTTGCTATAGTTGATTGCACAACAAGGTGACTGCAGTGGAAACGGTTTGGTAACTCTATTACAACCAAATATTGCACTACTGGCAGTAAAATTGTGATCAGGTTAACCTTATCGGCCTCGATAGTACGTTAAAGTCGAAATTAGAAGAATTTTAAATTCAAAATTGAAAGGGGTTTTCATAATGTCCGATGTATTTCACTTAGGTTTGACCAAGCAAATGCTCGATGGCGCAACAGTAGCAATTGTTCCTGGCGATCCAGAGCGTGTGAAGCGCATTGCCGAACTCATGGACAAGCCAACATTTTTGGCAAGTCATCGTGAATACACCAGTTACCTTGCCTATATCGATGGTAAACCGATAGTGGTGTGTTCAACGGGCATTGGCGGCCCATCAACATCGATTGCAGTTGAGGAGTTAGCACAACTCGGTGTGCGGACTTTCTTGCGTGTGGGTACAACCGGTGCCATTCAGCCACAAGTGAATGTGGGCGATGTCATTGTCACGCAGGCATCAGTGCGCTTAGATGGCGCGAGTCAACATTTTGCGCCAATGGAATTTCCTGCAGTAGCAGACTTTGATTGCACCACAGCAATGGTGGCTGCGAGTCGCGAAGCAGGCCTTGAACCCCATATTGGTATCACAGCCTCATCAGATACCTTTTATCCGGGACAGGAGCGGTATGACACCGTCTCTGGACGGGTAACCAGCCGATTTAAAGGTTCAATGCAAGAATGGCAAGATATGGGGGTGCTCAACTATGAAATGGAGTCGGCAACCCTATTCACTATGTGTGCTTCACAAGGGTGGCGCGCTGGCTGCGTAGCAGGGGTGATCGTTAATCGTACCCAGCAAGAGATCCCAGATGAAGCCACTATGAAAAAGACTGAAACCAGTGCAGTGTCAATTGTTGTTGCCGCGGCTAAGAAGATGCTGGATTAATATCAATCAGTATAAAGATGTGATCGCTCTGTAGGGCTTTAGCGCTTTTGAAACAAGGCAACGAATAGAGGACATAGTGGTGCTATGTTCAAGTTCGTTAACCCAGTATCAGAAGCGCTAGCAATCGCCCTTTGGGAGCTTTGGGGACTGGCTATTTCTTCGCCGGATAACTTGCCATGAGAACCATGATTGCGTCCGTTACCTGGCTCCAACTCGTTCACCCCAAATAGCTCTGTAAAGATCACTTTCTTATGCTGATTGGTATAATTTGTAAGATTTTGAATTGACGCATAATAAGTAAATTTTATTGTGTTATAAAAGGTGCCTAGTGCACCTTTTTTGTTGGCTGGTGGATAATCAATAGTCAGGTTTTTTTGACATATTATGTCGCAAAGTGATGATTGAACTGATACAGTGAAGCGTACTCATCACTTCATAAGGGGGGAACATGGAGCTAGCAAATCCCATTTTGATTTGGGCCGTGATTGGTGTGGTCTTGATGCTTGCAGAGATCATTGTACCCGGGGGTATTGTGATTTTAGTGGGGGCTGCGTGTTTAATTGTCGCTGCAGCCCTGACGTTTGGCATTGTTGATGGCTTTGTGCAATCGATGACCTTGTGGTTTATCGCATCAATGGTGTTAATGCTGGTATTTCGCCAAGTCACCCAACGGATGATTGGCGGCGATGCCCACGTAGACAATACCGATGAAGAGCTTGACCTGTATAACCAGCAGGCGGTCGTTAAAGTGACTATTGGCCCAGGGCAACAGCAAGGGCGAGTCGAGTTTCAAGGAACAGAGTGGACCGCGCTGGGTGATGGTAGTGAGATTGTCGCGGGGACACCCGTTAAAGTGATCTGCCGCGAAAATATTGCCTTGGTGGTTGAACCGATTTTAGAGCCCGAGGCTGAATCATAGAAAGGGAGGATATCTATGTTTGTGTTTACCTTAATTGTACTGTTTGTATTGTTTATCCTGTACAAATTACTGTTAATTGTGCCGATGCGCGAAGTGAATGTCATTGAGCGTTTAGGCAAGTTTCGGGTGGTGTTGCAGCCCGGATTTCATTTTCTTGTGCCGTTTATTGACCGGGTTGCTTACCGGCATGACACCCGTGAAGAGGTGTTAGATGTCCCGCCACAAAGCTGTATTTCGAAGGATAATACTCAGCTTGAAGTCGATGGCTTAGTGTATCTAAAAGTCATGGATGGCCGCCTTGCCAGCTATGGCATTGAGAACTACCGTCTAGCGGCGGTGAACTTAGCGCAAACCACCATGCGTTCAGAGATTGGTAAATTGAGTTTGTCGCAAACATTTTCTGAGCGAGACAGCCTAAACGAATCTATCGTGCGTGAAATTGATAAAGCCTCAGATCCATGGGGTATCAAAGTATTGCGCTATGAAATTAAAAACATCACCCCCTCTAGAAAAGTGATTCACACCCTAGAGAAACAGATGGAAGCAGAGCGTAGTAAGCGGGCCGAAATTACCTTAGCTAATGCTGAGAAAGCCGCGATGATCAATTTATCTGAGGGTGAAAGACAAGAAGCCATTAATCTGTCTGAAGGTGAAAAGATTAAGCGGATTAACGAGGCAAAAGGTACCGCTGCTGAAATTGCCATAGTGGCTAAGGCGAAAGCCGAAGCGATGGCGTTGGTGTCATCGGCACTGGCTGTTGAGGGCGGCAATGATGCGATGAACATGCAGCTCAAAGAGCAGTTTATTGGCCAAGTGGGCAAAGTGCTCAATGAAGCAGATGTGTCAGTGGTACCCGCAGAAATGGCTAAACTAGAAGGATTTTTTGAGGGTATGGAGCAAGTTACCAACACAGTAAAAGGAGGTCGCTCATGATTGCAGGTGTCGATACCGATCTTATCGTGATGGGGATTTGGGGACTCATCTTTGCAGTATTTATTGTGAAGCTGTTTCAATCTATCCGCTTAGTGCCAACCAAGTCAGCCTATATTGTAGAGCGTTTAGGTAAATATCATTCAACCTTAGACGCCGGTTTTCATGCATTAGTGCCGTTTGTTGATAAAGTGGCTTATATCCACGACCTGAAAGAAGAGACCATTGATGTACCGCCGCAAGAGTGTTTCTCAAGCGATGAAGTCAATGTTGAAGTCGATGGGGTTATCTATATCTCAGTGGTTGATCCTGTTAAAGCCAGCTATGGTGTAACAGATTATCGTTATGCGGCGATACAGCTGGCACAAACAACCACTCGCTCAGTGATAGGTACCCTAGATTTAGACCGTACCTTTGAAGAGCGCGACTTAATCAGTGCCAAGGTTGTAGAGGTGCTCGATCAGGCTGGCGCCATGTGGGGGATTCGCGTACATCGCTACGAGATCAAGAATATTACGCCGCCAGAAACCGTTAAAAATGCCATGGAAATGCAAGTGAATGCCGAACGTGAGCGTCGAGCGCTGCTAGCCAAAAGTGAAGGTGACAAGCAAAGTAAGATTAATCGCTCTGAAGGGATAAAAACGGAAACCATCAACCATTCTGAGGGTGAAATGCAACGCCGTATCAATGAAGCAGAGGGTAAAGCGGAGGAGATTTTAACCATCGCCAAAGCCACCGCTGAGTCGATTGAGCGCATGGCTGAAGTGATTTCAGCCCCCGGTGGCAAGAATGTGGTGCGCTTGCAGCTAGGCTCACAGTACCTGAAGCAATTTGACGGTCTAAGTGACAATGCCAGCAAGGTTGTGTTACCCGGTAATATGATGAACTTTGATCATTGGATGGATAGCATTGGTTTAACTGAAGAAAAACCTGAAAAATAAGCCTTTTGTTAGGTGACTTATATCAGTAAAAAGCGCTAGACTGGCCCAGTTTAGTGCTTTTTTTATAAGTAAGCGTTGCTTAGCCAATGCTATAATGACAAAGATTAAAACGACTGCGAGTTTGTTTTGAACCACACCCATGCGAGATTTGGTCGCCAAAATGGGCAGTCGACATAAGGATTGGTGTAATGGCGCAACCCCTAGTAGAAATCGTGCAGTTTCCTAAAACCCGCATTGCAGTGTTAAGTCACCGCGGCGCGCCTATTCTACTGGGTAAATCTCTGAAGAACTTTATTGAGTGGCGCAAAGCCTATGGGCCTTCGCCTAAAGTCAGTAAGACCTTCAATATCATCTATACCGACCCCGCTAATGTAGAGCCAGATGACTACCGGTTAGACTTGGCGGTATCAGTGACCCAAAGTGTTGAAGATAATGAGTTTGGTGTGTATAGCAGCGTTATCCCAGAAGGACCATGTGCGAAGATTCGCTACATAGGCACCGATGATAATTTATCGGCGCCAGTGCAATTCTTATATCAAAGATGGCTACAGGATAACGAGGTTAACCTACGCTCATACCCGCTGTTTTTTCACCGTGTCACTTTAACCGGTGAAGTTCCACCCCATAAAATGATCACCGATATCTACTTACCGATATCATTCCGCAGTGAAGAGCGTGGCTTATAACGACAAGTTTCGCCTAAGCAGTCATGCGGTAATTGTTGATGAGCTTGGTCAAGTGCTGCAATTAAAAGCCACCTATGGTCAGCAAAATTAGGGCCTGCCAGGCGGTGCGTTAGAGCCAGGTGAGACGATTCATCAGGCGTTACTCAGAGAGTGCCGTGAAGAGTTAGGGGTCGATGTTGAGGTGCAGTACCTCTCTGGTGTGTACTATCACAGTGCCTATGAGTCACAGGCTTTTATCTTTCGCTGCGCCTTGCCAAATCGTGCCGTGATTAAACTCAGCGACGTGCATAGCGAGTATCGTTTTTTTCCTGTTACAGAGCTATCTGCGGTACAACGTCGCCGCGTTGACGAGTGCATCAACTATCAAGGTGTTGTTATACCAATCAGTATAAACATTTAGTCACTCAGCGAGAGTTTAGCGGTTCTGAGGCAAGGTCCTTAAATGCTCCTGCATTAATGACATTCACCACATCCATGTGGTTTGCAACGAGTGAAGAGCATAGTTGTTCTACGGTTAAGCTCGTTAACACAGCATCAGGACTGCTAAAACTCGCCATTCTGGCGCGTTTTTGGCTACCTACTTCTGCGTTGAATAACCTCACAAGGGAGCAACCATTGTCTCAGTACTCACTTTGAATTAGCCGGCCTTGAATTAGTTTGCCAAAAGCGCGCTGAGTAGATCAAATTCTTATACTGATTGGTATTACCAGTGGTAAATTTTAAGCGAGTCAAAATCGCTTTCCTATCGATAAATACAAGGTATGCTGCGATAACTCATTGCTGCCTAACGCTAAAATGGCAGGGCCAAAAGCGGTTTCTGTTCCAATAAATACACTCCCTGCGCTCACCAAGTCTTGCCAGTCTCGCTGGGCTTGAGTTTGCCAAATGTTACCCACTTCAATGGATGCCCCAACAAACACCGGCGTTGCAATACCAAAACCTTGCCAGTTAAAGCGATAGTGATACATGAGTGACGCGAGTACCATCTCATTGCCAAATAGGGCGTCTTGTTCGCTGCCTGATAAGTGAAATAGCCCACCTAGAGTATAGGCATGGGCGGGATCGAGGTGATCGCTATCATTGCTGCCGACACTTAAGTGACTCACCAACGCATGCTGTTGCCAGCTTTTCGCGTATTTCAGCTCTAGGGTTGCGGCGCGGTGGCGATCATTGTCAGATAAATGCCCTTGTTCACGCTGGTCGCGGTAGTGACTCAAAGTGGCATTCACCCTCAGTCCTTTTGAGGGGAAAAGATAGCTGTCGAGCGAGTCATAACGCAGGCTCACATAGCCGCCAACACTGTGATAGTCATGATCATATTCGGGCAGGTTTGCGACATCTAATTGGCCGTTTTCATAGCGGATGCCAATAGCCAATTGGCCGTTATCGATTGGGCTATAACCTAGCTCTGTTGATAACGCGTGATAGCGATTATCGGCAAACAACAGTGTGTTGTCAGCACGGTAATGTTGTTGCTGTTTTGCCAATTCATAACGGCTTTCGCTGTACCATTGCCGTGTTTCATTTAATGGCAGGTAGTAGTTGAGTGCAAATTGCTGTCGATTACCTGATTGCAGCTCCGTGCGCAGTTCTCCCTGGTCTGAACCCACTTGGCGCATGGTATAGGCTAAGTCAAAGTACAGTTTTGATGAATGCTCGCTATCGCCCTCCCATGCAATGCCCAAGTCAAAGAAGTTGTTCTGCCATTTTTTCGGTGTGGCGTAGAATTGTAGCTGCTTCTCTTCTTGGCCTGAATCGGCATCAATTACGGTTTCAAACTCAACATTAACCCGCTCAAATTCATTAATGGCGTAGATATCATCGATGATCAACAACATGTCTTCAACCGACAACGCTTGCTGGTTCATGGGGGGAATTTTGCTTTCAATCAATGGCGTTAAATGACCATGTTCACTATGCACGATGACCTTGCTGATTGGCTGCTGTGCAAAAGCCATTTTGGCTGCATAGAAATCTTGTTTATCATTGCAGTATTGTTGATAGCCGTAGGTATCAAGTGCTAATTTTTCAAGCGATTCCCCTTGCTGTTCAGCGGCTTCAAAGCCCAAGGTAAACCCAAGTGGAATTGCACTAAAGTCAGTGGTCTCCATGTTATCAATGTTCGGGCGAATCAAGATATCTTCAGCGGTTAAACGATCAATCTCATCAAGGGTATTGGTGCGAGTGAGCAAGGTTGAAAGCTGACTGACAATCGCCAATCCAGTTTGCAGTTGTGATTCGTCACTCAACTCAGAGCCGATATCAACAGCAATGACAATATCAGCGCCCATTTGGCGCACGATGTCGATGGGCAGGTTACTGCTGATACCACCATCAACTAAGTTTTTCCCGTCGATCTCGATGGGCTGCAGTATGCCTGGTACTGACGCCGATGCTTGCATTGCATCTATGATATTGCCGCTATCGAGCACATAAGCTTGGCCGGTGGCGATATCGGTGGCCAAAGCACGATAAGGAATCGCCAGCTGATCAAAAGAGGCGTAATTAGGGGCAATGCCAACAGATTCGATATACAGTTTGCTCATCGCCTGGCCGCTAAGTAACCCTTTTGGCAAGGTCACCTCACCTTGATGGATACCGACTCTAATCGGGATATTAAACCTGTCAACATGTTGCTTATCGCGATAACTTAATGCGCCACGTGGTACGGTGTCACGGTAGCCATTGTGCCAATCAAGTTGGCGCATAATCTGCTCTATATCGCTTGCTTGATAGCCCATAGCGTAGAGCCCACCGACATAAGCGCCAATACTGGTACCGGCGATGTAATCAACAGGAATCTGCTGCTGCTCTAGGTATTTCAGTACCCCCACATGTGCGGCCCCTTTCGCGCCACCACCACTGAGTGCCAGTCCAATCTTAGGGCGATGCTCAGTGATGCTAAGTTGATTCACTTTGGCTTGCGGCAATTGCGCTGTTGCCATCGCAGGACAAAATAGCACTAAGTAGCTTAGTGCTATCAGCCCGTAGCGAGCTAAGTGGCAAATTGCTGAGCTGTTCAAAACGTGTAGCTCGCATTGATGGCAAAAGCGATATCTGTGCTGTTATCCATATTGCGGATATTCTCGATGGAGACAACTTCGAACTGCCAGGGTTGGTTTTGGTAGCGATAACCAATCACCACCTCATTGGCGTTTTCAGCCAGATCAGTATCGCCATCAGATGCGCCTGAGAAAAACTTATATTCAATCGCTAGGCTATGGTGTTGCGATAGTGCGTAGTTATAGCCCACTGCAAAGGCATAGGCGGTGTGGCTGTAATTGAGGCCGGCGAACACTTCCGAGTCATCTCGGTAGCTGACGCCTAGCATAGTATTAATGCTATGTTGTTGATATTGATAGCTGTAATTTACTTGGACGGCTTGTTCAAAATTACTTTTCTTAAACTCCCCTGATGGCACGTAGTTGTAATAGATTGCTGCCTGTAAGCTGAGGGCGTGATGGGGTGTTTGCCACAACTGATACTGGCCGCTTAAGGTGAAGGCGTTATTGATTGTTTGGCCGTCAAAATCGACGATTTCCACACCATACTCTTTGGCTAGAATCCGGTTTTGATGTTTAGCAACTTGGTCGCGACCATTTTGGTCGAACCCAAAAGCATCATGAAACCATATGGTGATGGTATCAAGGTGGTTATTACCACTGTATTGATATTGCCAATTTGCCTGCCAACTGAAGCGTTCTGTTTGCTGCTGGGTGTAATTAAAACTCAATGTGTTGTAGTAATAATCTGCGGTATAGTCAGCGGTTTCTGCCCATACGCTGCCAGCGGTAAATCCAAAGTTAACGGTTGAGCTCCCCACTTGTTGACCAAAGGCGGACTGTAAATTGGGGGTAAGTGAACTCGCTTGCATAGGCGCCTGTGCCCCGACTTGCATCGCAGCGGCGCCAGCATTGGCTTTACTTAAGCTTGCGAGCATCAGTATTACGAGAGTTTTGCTGATAAAAATCTTTAATTTCATAGTGGTAATAGTTGTGCAGGGGGCGTACCCCCTGTCGATTATTACTAATGGCTGGAGCAGTTAACACAGCTGGTTAACTGTGTGGGTGCTGCTTGCCAGTCACCGCCCAGTGCCTTATTGACTAAGACTAAATTGGCGGCAATATTGAGCTTGGCAATGATTGCTGCGTCATCAAGTTGATGCTGCTGTCGCTGTGCATCGAGCACTTGCAAGTAATCGATCAACCCGGCTTGATAAAGGTGTTTGGCTTTATCTACCGCGATATGAGATTGATTGGATGCTTGCTGCAACTGCTGGTGGAAGGTCAGGCTATTGCCATAGCTCATCAAGCTGGTTTCCACTTCATTAAAGGCACTGTTAACTGCATGCTGATAGCGCAAACCTGCTTGTTTAAAGCGGGCTTGCTGCATATCGATCACCGCCTCAGTGCGACCACCATCAAACAGTGTCCAGTTAATCCCAACGCCCGCTAGCCAACTGCTACTGCCAGAACTAAACAACTCATCGACATTACCCGCCAAGGTTGCAGGACTGGCAGTGAGGTACATATCGGGATAGCGCCCAGCAATACTGGCCCCGAGTTCATGGTTTATCGCTGCCATTTCGCGCTCAGCCAAGGCAATATCGGTTCGGCGTTGTAGTAGTGAAGATGGCAAGCCCACTGGGATTTTACCGGTCACTTCTGGTAACGGCGCAGCACTAAAGCGTTGGGTCACTTCACTGGGATGCTGCCCCAGTAATGTGGCGATACGATACAAATGGGCTTTCTCGGCTGTTTGCAATGCCGTTTTATTAGCACTCATTGCTGCCAGAGCCGCGCGCGCTTTGGCTAAATCGAGATCCGATCCATAACCACTGTTGACCAGTGTTTCCACCATCTCCAATGTCGTGAGTTGGTCATCAATATTTTGGGTGGCAATAGCCAAGCGTGCTTGCGCTCCACGGTACTGTAGGTAGTTATGGATTAAGTCGGCGGTGACCAATGTGGTCACGCCTTGGCGCAGTATCTCCGCTTGCTCTTGGCGGATTTGCGCCGCTTGATCTAGCGCGTCTAGGCGGCCAAATAGGTCGGCTTGCCAACTGACATTGACCCCCACGGCGTAGACCTGTTGAGATTTATCAATCAACTCAATTTTTTGATCGCTAATGGGCAAGGTGATACCTGCTACCGCTGCGCCAAGCAGCGGATCTTTTTCTGAAATACCATATGAGCCGCCGCTTACACCAGCGCTAACTGTGGGTACCTTCAGTGATGCCACAGCTTGCTGGTAGGCAGCCGCCGCCTGAATCCGTTCAGCAGCGATTTGCAGGTTAATATTTTGTGCCTGCATATCAGCGATCAACTGATCCAATTGTGGGTCGTTAAACTGGCTCCACCAGTGGCCAGTCGTATGCTGCTGGCTGTGCTCGCCTTGGTGCATATAGACTGCATCGGTGCTAATTGTATCCGGCGCTTGGTATTCTGGTGTGACTGAGCAACCGCTTAACAATAAGGCGATAATTATGGGTAAACTAGACTTTTTCATTGCTCGCCTCTTTGGTGGCACTTGATTGGAAAAATAGTTTGTATAAGGCTGGGGTGATAAACAGTGACAACAATGTCGCTACCGCAAGCCCGCCAATAATGGTGGCTGCCATCTGATCAAATAGCAGATCGCTAAGCAGGGGAACCATGCCCAGTGCCGTGGTTAATGCGCCCATAGAGATCGCCATGGTACGATTGATTGTTGCATTAACAATGGCATCATCGAGCGCTGTGCCTTTTTTGCGTTCTAGCTCAATTTGATCCAATAGCACAATGCCGTTTTTGATGATCATGCCTGATAGCGCAATCGCACCGACCAAAGCCATAAAACCAAACGGTTTACCGAGTAAAATCAGGCTCCAACACACACCAATGAAGGCCAATGGCAGTGTGATAAGAATGATGGCTGGCTGTTTAAAGGCGTTAAACAACAGCACCAAAATAATGACCATAATTAAGAAAGACTTTGGCGTTTGTGTCATGATGTCTTCAATGGCTTCCCGCTCATCGGCATACTCACCGCCCCACTGCATTTGGTAACCTGCAGGTAAGGCAATCGCCTCAATGTCGGCGGCAATCTCATTACGCACATTACCAATTGAGTCGCCATAAACACCGGCTTGGACGGTAATTGTCGGTACCCTGTCGCGGCGCCAGCGCATACTTTGCTCACCACTGACAATAATGTCATCGACAACGTGAGAGAGCGGCACACTGTGAATCCCCGCAATTGAGCGCACTGGAATATTGCCAATATCATCGAGCTCAGTGTTTGAGCTGTTAAGAATGATGGGGATCTGCTCTCCATGCTGACGCAACTGGCCTATGGTTAAGCCGTCGCTGGCGCGTTTGATTGCCAAGGTAATATCGGCACGGTTAACCCCGGCAAGTCGGGCTTTTTCTTGGTTGATCACCGGGATTAGCACTTTGCTTTCTTGACGCCAATCATCACGTACATAACGAGTATGGGGATGAGCATCAATAATCGCCTGTGCCTGCGCCGACAGTTGTTGCAGCACTAACGGATCTTCGCCTGAGAAACGCGCTTCAATACTGAACTTGTCCTTGGTGGCTAACTTGAGCGATCTAAACCTCGGCTGGGCCTGCGGAAAGGTTGCCGCAATCCACTCATTACCTTCGCGAATGAGGGTATCAATATCTTCATATTGCCGCGCGTTGATAAGGATCTGGCCATAGCTATTATCCAGTGGCTCAGGTTCCACCGTGACCGAAAAACGCGGTGCGCTGGCACCAATGGAGGTGGAAATATTGACCACTTCTGGTCTGGCAAGTAACCACTGTTCTATTTTGGCCATATCGGTTGAGACATCTTCAATACGACTGCCATTGGGCAGCCAGTAGTCGACAAACACCATAGGTCTGTCTGATGTAGGGATGAAGTTCACCTTAACCAGTGGCATGGCTGCAAAGGTGATCAACATCGCTGGGATTAAAATGGCGATAGTGGTCTTGGGGTTTTTAACCGTGGCTTTGAGTAGCTGGGTAAACTTAACTTTGACTTTGCTGTCATCTGCATCAGCCTGGTTAGCTTTAACTTTAATGAACGCCCAGCACATCAATGGGGTGATGGTCATGGCGACAATCCAAGACAGCAGTAACGAACTTGCCAAAATTTGCACCACTGAAACAGAAAACTCAGCGGCATCGGTTTGCGAGAAGATAACTGGCGTAGCACCCATGATGGCAATAACGGTTGCGCCCAGTAACGGCAATGCGGTTTCACCAACACTTTCGGTAGCCGCTTGCAGTCGAGCGCGACCGGCTTTGAGTTTACTGACAAACATATCAGTGATCACAATGGCGTTATCGACCAACATGCCCAGCGCCAAAATGAACGAACCGACCGATACACGTTGTAAATCGATATTGACAATGTTCATGAAAATGAGCGTGAACAAGATGGTGAGCAACAGGCTCGCACCGACCACGGTGGCGCTGCGCCAGCCCATGAAAATCATCAGTATCACCACCACAATGGCAATACTTTCTAGTAAGTTGTTGATAAAGCCAGTAATAGATTTATGCACTTCATCGGGCTGGAATGCAATGGTACTAATGGTGACGCCTTGGGGCAGTTGTTGCTGCATGTCATCAATGACTTGCTTGATGGTGTCGCCTAAAGAAACCACATTGATACCGTTAACAGGGCTAACGGCAACGGTCACCGCATCTTCAGCATTAAAGCGGCTTTGCGACAGTGCTGGGGTTTGATAGTCGTAATAGACCTCGGCAATATCTCCTAAGCGGATTAAGCCACTGCTGAGCTCACCCATACCAGATCGAATAGTGATGTTCTTAATATCTTCGATTGACTGGAAACTGCCGGTTTGCGCCACGCGAATACGCTCGATACCTGATTCAAAACTGCCGGCATTTAAGGTGATGTTTTGACTATTAATTTGGTTGAAAACTTGGCTAGTAGATAGGCCCGAATTAGCAATTCGCGCATCATCAATATCGACATACACTACCCGCTGTTGTACGCCGTGTAATTCAACTTTCTTAATGCCTTGCACTTCTTTGAGCTTGCGCTGCAAAGTCTCCGCATACTCTTTGAGTTGGTATGGTTCGGCATCTTGACTGTGAATGGCAAACAGCATGCCGTAGACTTCACTAAACTCATCTTCTACTAGACTGATTTGTGCTTCTAATGGCAGTGCCAATTTGATGTCATTGACTTTACGCCTAAGCAAATCCCATTCTTGGGGGAGATCGTTAGAGCTGACAGTGGCGTTGAGGTCGACAAATATCATCGACATGCCGGGTCTGGATAGCGAGCGCAGCGTTTTTAGCGATCCCATCTCTTGTAATTTAGTCTCAACGGTATCGGTAACCAGCTCTTCAACTTCCTCCGCTGACGCGCCTGGATATAAGGTCACGACGACGGCGGTTTTCACCGTAAAAGAGGGGTCTTCGAGCTTGCCCAAATCAAAGTAGGAATAGATGCCGGCAATCATACACAACACAGTGAAGAAGCCGACAAAAGTGCGTTGTTTAATAGCAAATGCAGCGAGATTCATTACAGCACCCCTGCATCCAGAATATTATCAATTGTGGTGCCATCTTGGACAAATGCAGCGCCGGCAACAATGAGGCGATCATTGAGTTGGATATCACCCTCAACACAACTGGTTTTGCGACCTTGGCGCAGTACTTCTACGGCAACGCGTTTACTGGTGTTGGCCTCAACCTTAGTGATGTAGGGCTGATTTTGCACTGTGTACAATGCCGTTGCTGGAATGCAGGTGGCGTGTTGGCTGTTGCTATCACTAATTCGCGCCGAAATCACCATGCCTGGGTAGATCGCGCGGTCACTACTTTCGAGTGAGGAGTTATCCAGTAGAATGCTCGCACTAAAAGTGCGTTTGATCGTGTCAGGAATGGTAGCGATTTCAGTGACTGTGCCTAGGATCGGCATCGGGTCATTGTTGGCATATACTCGGCTACGTTTACCTTGATAGAAGTGCTGTAGTAACGGCTCAGGCACATCGATAACCGCTTGAAGTACCTCAGGCTGGTGGAGGACAAATGCTGGAATACCTGGGCTAACTTGTTCAAATGCATCAAAGTTACGTTTACCGATCACACCGTCAAAAGGTGCGGTCAATCGGGTGTACTTTAGCGCGTCTTTGGCTTGGGTGAGGTTTTGCTCAATAACATCAATACCTGCTTGGGCGCGGGCCACTGAGGTTTTGGCTCTATCTAAGCTAACCGACGAAATAGCATTGCCTGAACGGGCAAATTCAGTGCGCGCTAGTTCATTCACTGCTTGCTTATGGCTTGCCTGCGCTTCACTCAGCCTTGCTTCTAGCTCTGCCACTCTCACTTGATAGTCATGGGGATCCAAAGCTGCCAGTAGCTGGCCTGCTTTGACCTCGTCACCGGCATCGACATGAATTGACTCAATGGTGCCAGCGACCCTAAACGCTAAACGCGCTTGTTGCTGAGATTCTAAAACGCCAGAGAAACGTAGGTCATGGTTTAGGTGTGAAGCATTAACTGTCATCACAGCAACGGGCTGTGATGGCTTAGGATCATTTGTGGTTTCTTGGCTGCAAGCAGTTGTCAGCATCAAGGCAACGAATAATGTCGAATAGTGGATTGGTTTCATCAATATGTCTCCCTATGAGTTGTGGCAATGGTAGGGAGTTTGGTGGCCTGAGAGTAGCGGTATATTAGTAGTTTCATTGACTCATTTTTCGAGACAATCAACTATTTTGAAGCGCAAAGTAACCAGTGCATATTTGTTACAGCGAACAAAAATAACCTAACTAATTCAGGTGATATTCAGTATTGATGTTGAAATGTTAACTGGCTAATTCATAACTGTAAAAAACCATTAGATTGTCTCTCAATAAGGTACAAAGATACTCCTAAATCGGGGCTTCTGCCGCCCATTAACTTGGCTTAAAGTGTATCCCATCAAGCCAAATTGATAATGATTAAGTGACTTAGGAGTCGATGATGAAACTGAATAAAATAATGATGATGGCAGCGGGAACGACGTTATTGTGTAGCAGTGCTCAAGCGGTAGAGATTGATTACTTCGCCGGTATGGGACTGGGTTATCAGTCGGACAGCATTGAAGGTAATCTCAACAAAGATACTGAAGACATGTCTTACCAAGCTCGCATCGGTATGCTTATTGAAAAGCAGCACCGTATCACAGGTACCTTTGCCTATATGGAAGACAAGTTTAACCAAGGTGGTGACAAATATAAGCAGGAGCAATATAGCTGGTTAGTCTCTTATGACTACATGATTCCTGTGCACCAAGACGTGAATTTGTTTGCGGGTGTGACAATGGGGGCCAATGACAACAAGGTGGCGGGCCGCGCGTCAACAGACTTTGTTTGGGGTGGCCAAGTGGGTATGCAATATCAGTGGAGCAAGCATTTCTCGTCTGATTTAGGTTATCGCTATTTAGCGCAGGACTACAACGAAAATGGCATTGAAATCGATAATAGCCAACAGGTTTACCTGACCTTAGATTACAAGTTTTAAAACACCGCCTAACCACGTTGTTTTTGCAGAGAGTACTGACGGCTAATTAGTACTTTCTGTTTTTTTCTAGCTCATTTAAGCGTTTAAGGTCGGTTAAGGCTTGTTGAATATGTTCAATAAACAGCTTGGCCGATGAGGTCATATGCTTACGACTGGCATACACTAAATAGACATCGGTTTCTTCCGTTTCTAGCTCTGGCAAAATGTTGACCAATTGGCCATTTTTAACGTCTTTGGACACGATACCATAGGGCAGTAACGCCACCCCAGCACCGGCTAGACAGAAACTGTAAAGCGAGCTGAAATCACTGGTGATCTTATACTTCACATCGGTTTTGGCAGTCGTAAATAGCCACTGAGGCTCGACAATTCCGGTTCCTAGTCGCGAGCCGAGTAATCGATGTTCTGCCAAGTCATCAATACTGTTTATTGGCGGGTTACGCTTTAAATAGGCTGGCGAGGCATACAGCTTTTGCGTAAAAGAGATTAACTTTTTGGCGATAAAGCTACTGTCGTCAAGCTGACCTACCTCTAAAGCAAAATCCAGCCCTAGCCGCGTGATATCCCGGTAGCCGCCCCCTAAGGTAAACACATCAAGCTGTACCTTGGGATAGACAAAGCTAAAATCAGCAATTTGATCCGCTAATAATTTATCTGCAAAAGGCAGCAGGCCAATACGCAGCTTTCCCTGTACTTCAGTGCGATTTTTTATCGCATGGGTAGCGTTATGTAACTGGTTAAGAATAGGCTCTACTTGTTCAAGAAACTGCTCACCACTTGGGGTTAACGACATCGCTCGAGTGGTACGAACAAACAGCGGCGTCCCCAATTGGCTTTCTAGCTCACCAATACGGCGACTGACTAAGGCGCGGCGGGTATCAAAAGACTCTGCAGCTTTAGAGAAGCTGCCCAGCTTTGCTACAGCAATGAAGAGTTCGAGA
Source organism: Shewanella sp. Scap07 (assembly GCF_013394145.1). Classification (NCBI taxonomy): domain Bacteria; kingdom Pseudomonadati; phylum Pseudomonadota; class Gammaproteobacteria; order Alteromonadales; family Shewanellaceae; genus Shewanella; species Shewanella sp. Scap07. Next base: position 4,513,035 of record NZ_CP041329.1, on the reverse strand, counting down.
TCATTTGTATTCATGCGATGCCTGTATGTGTAGTTCAAGCCACTGTTCAGTTACTAGTTGTACCCGAATTTGTCAGTAAAATCAGTGCGCGTACCAGCAAATTCATCATCTAGCTTGCAGATATAGCTATAGCATTGAGGCTAGGGAGTGAAATAACGCTGTTGATAGCGACGTGATGAGTAACCCTCAGTAGCCTAGCTGCAAATTCCTATAGTAAGATAAGCGTTTATTTTTTTCGCGATTAAAGAGATCACTATGAGCATAGAACGCCTAGAAACCGGCAAGCGTATGAGCCGCATTGTTAAACACAATGGCACCATCTATTTATGTGGCCAAGTGTGTGCTGACGCCGAGCAGGGCATTACCGAGCAAACCCAAACCATGCTAGACAAAGTCGATGCGCTGTTGCTGCAAGCGGGCAGTGATAGAGAGCATATGTTATCGGCAACCATTTACATAAAAGACATGCAGTATTTTGCTGAAATGAATGCGGTATGGGATGCGTGGGTACCAGAAGGTCATGCGCCAGCACGTGCTTGTGTTGAAGCCAAAATGGCACGCGATGCGCTATTGGTTGAGATTTCTGTGGTAGCAGCAGAAAAGTAACTCGCTCCTTCATGGTCAGCTATTACCTGCAGTAGTGAGCCAGTTTAAAGGTGGTTAGAACGGGACTTGGAGTTGGGAGTGTAGTCTAGCTAGATAAAATTTACTTCGCCCTAATTAATGCCAAGTGTGATTCGAAGATGGCTATAAAAGAGAAGATTTAACTATTTATTAGATTATTCAGCGTGGCCTAACATCTTAAGGCTGATGTTGTCCTTTTCTGAAAGGACAACATCATTTGATGGTTTAGTTGTTCACTATGATTGAGCTTCGTTTAAATTGATTGTTGTTTGAGGATAGAAGTTGTACCAGACCCCATAAAATATACCGGCTTTCACAGATTCAACACGTTCTAGTTGACCTAAATTTGACTGACCAAAAAAATCAATCTGCGTTACCTGCTCATTAAACGGATTGTACCAAACTCCAACGGATTCAAATTGCTCATCGTAGTGGATAACTAATTTTTTCCCGCCGACAACAGTGTTAACAAGGTTGCTGTTAGATTTCAGGAAGGCCATATTATAACAAGTGTATACGTCTCCCACGTTTAGGCCCCATACGTGTTCTTTTTTGTGTAACCTTTGGTCTGGGTCGATATTCTTGCAAGTGTTAAACAGAAATTCTTCATTGTTTCGTTGCTTCGTCACATGTAAGTAGAAAAGACCGTCCATAACAACTTCGTGTAAGAAGCCTAATGGGTTACGGAAAAATGATGGTCGAGATTCGACAAATACTTCACCTTCTGGATAGGCTGCACAAAACTTCTCGTAAGGCATTTTGAAGGTCGGAAACTCTTCCATTTTGGAATTCAAATTGCACTCACGCGCCATCCCCAATTGTTGGATAGGTTCGCCAGTATTCTTATCCTCCATAAGCAAATTGTTCTCTAGTTGCGTAGCGACATGTAGATCTAAGCGTTCACCATCTATATATGGGCGTACACCGACACAAACATTCGATAGCGAACAATAGGTCATTACAATATCTTCACCGCCAAGACCTTTATCTTTATTACCTGCAATATGTGGACGCCACATTTCGAAGTCAGCGTGAGCACGAGCGTGGCCATTATTTACCATTACCATGACTTCATTGTGCGGGCGGATTTTCTTTGCTCCAGCTGTGATATCAACAAAATGACCATCGTCCATTTTTTGAGGCATCATAAAGCGTGGGTTAATTAGCCCTGCATAGTAAAAAACAAAACCAATCGTTAAGATTATGCTTAGCATTGACCATGACATTACACCTGCTACGTGATTGGTTGCTATCGCAACTAGGCTAAAGAGTATAGCCGTCCATTTCAATGCGTTTCGCATGTACCAAGTTTTCATAAATGTTGAGCGTGGAAAGGCTCTGATATTAAGCAGTTGGCTAAAGTCAGATAGGTCCCAAAAAATTCGAACGTTAGCGGCCATCGCAGTAATGAGAGCGAACCAAAATATATAATTCATGTGTTGTTCCTTTTAAGTCAAAGTAAACTGCCATTCACTTTTACAGTGATTTGAAATTTGTCATATATCAGCTTGAAATGCTGATGTTTAATTAATGATGGTGTGGGTGATACGAGTCTTCTTTGAGCAGTATTTCACTCTTGATATATGAATCATCGTTTGATTTGGCAAAGGTACCGAGTTTAGCTAGCATCGGCTGACAGTAATTTTCATAATGATTGGCCAGTACTTGCTCTCCTTGAGACACAAAAACGCCTGCTTGACCCAGTCCGAGACCTTCGACAATGCCTATTTGCCTTTCAGAGGCAGAGGCATTGTCGGTTATAGCCTTTAAAGCACTATAAAAAATGTTGGTTTCATTGCCTTTTCCTGGCAGTTGCAAAGAAGCTGCTGCACAAAAAGAGATTGTTTGGGTGTTGTCTGATTCCAGTGAAAATTCATCATTGTGTCCATGGCCAGCACTGCTACTGGCTGAGAAAAGTAATGAGAATATGAGTGTGCTCATAGAAATAGTTTTTTTCATGTTCGTTGTCCTTCAAGATGGAGGCGTTGTGCTTGCCGAGTTAAGATAAATCTGTGTTATTTGGTTTCTTGGCGTGCCTTATTTTCAAAATATTCGTTACGTTTTTGCTGTAAGTCCCAATTGGCTCCCATCGATTTGCGTAACGTTTCTGGCAGCATATCTTCAGGGACAACGAGATCTCCCTCCACAGGCCACTCTAGAATCATTTCTGGCAACATGCCTTCTGGGTAATACTTTTTGGGGTCAATGTGCTGTTCGCGAATGAAGGCCTCTTGGATATCAGCCTGCTTTCTTGGTGGCTCAGGTATAACTAATTGTCCATTGGTGAAATCAAATTGTGGCGGTTTCGAGTTAGGGTATTTAGGCAAAATGCCTTCACGTACCCAAACCGAGTCTTTGGTCATGTTGACGACAATGCCGTCTGGCGCACCGAAGTGATAGGGGCCTTTCCAGTGCTCACGGACTTCAGCTACTGTTTCTTCAATTTGATAAGGGTCGTAGCTCATGTGCGTGGTCATGAACATGCGCGGCTGAATTTCATTTGCTAAATATCCTGCACCGTATGCTGGAGTATGGTGTGTATCTATTGTGTAGCGAGTTAAAAAGGGCGGAACGCCTTGCACTGCAGAGCCTATTTCCACCAATTCAGTTTGCAATTCAGTGATAAACAGATCACAGCCTTCTGCGTATTTGATATCTAATTCAGTTGGGCGACCATCCCCCGTCCAAGTGAAGCACATATCATTCCAATCTAAGCGATAAGCTGAAGACCCATCTTTACCGTGTGAGCGCTGCCAGTGGGTAATCGTTACCCCATTTTCGTTATAAATGACGCCGCCGTTATTTCGATAATCAAATTCATTTACCTGTAAATCGTGTCCCGACCCGACAGGGAATAAACTGAAGGAATCTTTATGCCATGCGACCATATTAGTCATGCCATCAACCATGGCTTGTGTGCCGAATTGAGGCTCTCTTCCACTTGGACCGTGTACAGTCAAAGGTTCATGCCAGCCACCGTTCCATGTACCAAACATCCAGAGATAAGGTAAACCGCCAAAATGGTCGACGTGTAAATGCGTCAAGAAGACATGCTTGATCTCGTTAAGCGCGACCCCTGCTGCGACATAGTTAGCTACAGAGCCCTCACCGATATCAAAAACAAAGTTATCGCCATTACCCAACTCGACATAAATCGAAGTATTCATTTGTCCTGGACGAATCATTGGTGAGGTTCCCATGAATGTGACTCGCATTTCTTCAGGATGAACCTCTTCAGTTCCGGGGTACCAATTAGATGCGGATTTGAGCCATGGCATTGGTGCTACACCTTCGTACATCAAGCCCTCGGTCCAACGCTCCCCTGAAATCCCACCGGATAAGACTGATTGAATAACCTCAGGTGATGAGGGGGCTTGTATTGGAACAGGGACTGAATTTGCTAATGCGCTACCTGAATATACGGGTAGCAGGGTTGCCAAAATTGTTTTTTTCAAGTTATTCATAAATTTTTTCCTATACACCGATTCTTTAAATCATTTAATAGCCTTAGCTATTTGGTGTGGGAATTATGTGACAACGAATAATTTAAAAACATAATGTGTTATAAATGTGATACATTTAAAATCTAAATGTATCGGCGGTATGGTGAAAGGAAATGCACAAAAAAATAGATTGGAATCTACTTTCTGTGTTTATGGAAGTGTATCGGTTAAATTCAATCACGAAGGCCGCTGAAGCGTTAGATACAACTCAGCCAGTTGTCAGTAACATTCTTAGAAGACTAACTGAGCAACTGGATGAGCCATTATTTACGAGAGAAGGTAGAGGGATTAGGCCTACAGCGGTAGCGGTTAAACTCGCGAGTGATATTCAGCCACTAATGTATGGAATAAGTAGTGCTTTAGACAACATAAAAACCTTTGATATCCACAAGCCACGCCTGTTTACTGTATTTGTGACAGAGCCGATTCTTTTGCTGCTGCAGCCACTCATTAGTAAAGATAAAACTCTCGGGGCATGCAACATACAATTTATTTTATCTCCCGCAGATCAAGACGAAATGCTAGAGCAAATTAGCCTGCAGAAAGTGGACTTAGCGATAACTGTTGGCAATGTTAGTCACCACTCTTTTAATGTCCAACCAATACACAAAGATAGAATGCTGCTTACCTGTTCAAGAGATCATGAAAGAGTTCAAGGAAAAATCAGTTTAGAGCAATATTACAAAGAAGTGCATGTGGGTATTAAAGCCCGTCGTTCAGGGTTGCACGAAATAGATCTTTTAGCTGAAGAGCGGCTTGAGGAGCGTAAAGTATGGGTGAAATGTGATTCTATTATTTCGGGGTTAGCCCTAGCTAGCAAAACAGACATCATTTGTTTAGCACCAGAATCTATCGCGCAAGAATACTGTGAGTTATTCAACTTGCAAATGCTCGAATTACCTTACAAAGCGCACCCTGTGGTGCACAACATGATCTGCCACAATCGTACAATGAAGAGTCTTGCTCACATATGGTTACGCGACAAACTTAAGCAACACCTAGCACTCAGTGGATATGTGGCAGCAGAATAAACTCGAGTCTTTTTACCCATACACTGGCTAACACCATAAAGCTTACTTCGATTGAACCTTTGTACGCAGTAATGAGCCAGGTTAAAGAGCGAGAAGTGGGCTATGAAACCCGCAATCGGGCAAGTTTACTCAGAGCCAACTCAGTCCCTAGCTATTGATAAGTCCAAAGCAATCTTGCTATGTTGTTGATTAATAATGACTGGCTAATGGTTTTAATGGTTTGTAGATGAAGCTTAAATAACTTAAAAGGACGTCAACAATGCTAGAGAATAACAACCCTATCCCTCAAGAAGCTTTCGATTGGTACGATGACTATGCACATGGGGGAATGGACCGGCGCACCTTTATGAAAAAACTGGGCACCTTAGTCGCGGCTGGATATTCAATGAGTGTGTTAACTTCTGCTTTATTGCCGAATTATGCTCTAGCTGAACAAGTTTCTTTTAACGATAGTGATATTGTTGCCAGCTACGAAGAATTTGACTCACCAAGTGGTCATGGCAAAGGTCGAGGGTACTTCGTCAAGCCCACTGAAGAAAAAGCCCACTATCCGGTTGTGTTGGTGGTTCATGAAAATAGGGGGCTAAATCCTTATGTGAAGGATGTAGCCAGGCGTTTAGCAAAATCCGGTTTTGTTGCTTTTGCACCTGATGCGCTATTTCCTGTCGGCGGCTACCCGGGCAACGATGATGAAGGCAGAGCCTTACAAAAAGGGCTGGATAGAAGCAAAATACAAAATGACTTTTTAGCCGCTGCAAACTTTCTTAAATCACATCCATTAAGCAATGGAAAACTCGGTGCCGTTGGCTTTTGCTTTGGCGGTTATATGGTTAACTATTTGGCGGCCGTAGATAGTCAGTTATTATCAGCTGGCGTGCCTTTTTACGGTACCCCGGCTGACAAAACGATTAGACAAAATATTAAGGCGCCACTGCTAATACAACTGGCAGAGCTAGATAAGCGGGTTAATAAGTCTTGGCCTGAATATGAGCAAGATTTAAAAGCAGCTGGGGTCGAGTACAACATGCATATGTATAAAGGTGCTAATCACGGCTTTCACAATGACTCAACGGCACGTTACGATGAAGAAAACGCTGATCTAGCATGGCAGCGGACGATTGCATTTTTTACCCAAAAGCTAGCCTAAACTAGGGGCCGCTGCTTAAAGATACCGAACTGGCCTTATGCAGGGATGCTGTTTGAATAGATCTAAGTAGGCTTAGCGGTTACGTCTGATGTGAACCCCTTTGTATCAGAGTTGAACGCCGAGCCCCATGGATGGCTTTGCGGCGGAGCAGGATTCCATACACTGGCTTACGCAGATAAGTGTTTTTCTCGATATTGTTTGGGAGTCAGTTGGACAACATTCTTAAACAGCTTAGTAAGACCACTTTGGTCGTTATAACCAAAATCTATGGCGGCTTTCTTTAAATTCCAGTTCTCACGTATAAGCTGACTTTTTAGCCGACGAAATTTGATTTGTTGTAGCGTTGCTGTAGCTGGCATTTGCAGTGTTTGTAAGGTTTTCAATAACTGCCTGTCACTACATCCTAAGGTAAAAGCAATATTATCTAGGTTGAGTTGATCGGGCGGTAGCATATTGGCTGCCGCCGTGATTTGCTGCGGTACCGGTAACGGTGTATTAAGTCCTACTCGATTAACAAGGTGGCCTTCTGATGCATGCTTCTTTACGGTGACGGCGAACGCGTTAGTGTCAAAATAGACGGTTTCAAACCTATCGGCGTATTTACCATAAAAGCGTTTATCGAAAGGGAGTTCGATATTGATATCTTGGTTTTTTAAGCTCATAAACGGCGACAAGATGCTTTTAATGGTGGTGTGCAGCATAAGGTCACCAAATTTCAATATTGCATGATTAGTGAAGCGTGGTGAAATGAGTTTGACTTCAGTATCGGTTTCTAGCAGTTGCAGCTTGGTTGAGCTCAATTTACTTGAATAGATCTTGGCAAAGCTCACCAACATTTCAGCAGGGGTTTTAGCCTGCACTCCTAAAATTTTGGCCATGCTGCCTTCATTACCGTGAATATAAGGCTCTAAACTGTTGTAAAACAGCTTGTCATCACTGTGTTTCTCCACTGTATCTAGGGCGGAAAAAATTGCTTGGCCGCTAATGAGGTCAGTGGGATCTAGAGTTTTAAAATGCTCAAATTTTGCCGGCATAGCAAAACGCGTATCATCACAATACCTTAACAATTTCTGCGTCGATGCCGCAGGTCTAACACTATACTTAATCATAGGTATTCACCCTTACGCTAATTCAGACCGAGCCCTCCCAGACTGCATTTATGCATATTGAACTCCTTGTGTGGTCATTACCTCTTTATAGGAGGAAGTACCTAGCATTGACGATTATTGTAGCGAGATATTCTTTGGCTTACCGTGTTTGAGTAAGCAAAAAGTTAAATATGTGTGCTTGGCATGTGACATCAATCACATTAGGTATTGGGGGGACAATTTTTCAAATTGAAGCAATTTTCAGTGTCATTAACCTGTTAATAGAAGGTTTAGTCAGTAAGCCTATTATAAGAAGTAAAGGTGATGAACATGAGAAAATTAAGTGTAGTGTGCTTAGCATTGTTACCGATAATGTTTGGCTGTAACAGCGATGATGACACCCCGCCAGTAGAAGTTCCGACCAACCAAGCGCCCATTGCGATGCCAGATGTTGCCACGGTGACACAAGGCAGTACCGTTGTGATTGACGTACTAGCCAATGATAGCGACCCCGATGGTGATGAGTTAACCGTAGTTTCCGCCAGTGATTTAGAGATAGACAGTAATCATGTGGTGTACTATTCAGCCGATGATGACAAGGTGGGTGAGCAAACATTTAGCTATACCATCTCTGATGGCGATTTAGAGGCAAGCTCAACTATTACTATTACCGTTGAAGCCAAAGAAGTGCCGCCTGAAGCAGAGGCGACATTTGTTACCGCGCAAACGTGCAAGACTTGCCATTCAAGTCAATACAATGAGTGGAAAGACACTACTCACGCGGATGATTACCGCACGCTGTATACCGGCGATCCTGATAAAACCATTGAAGCAATTATTCCTGAGTTAGATTGGGGAACCGAGGCTAACCCGATAACACATCAAATTAAATATAAAGCCAATAATAGTATTACCACCTACAAAGGTGATGACGGCAAGTACTATGTGATTTTGCTGGATAAAGTAAACCCTGATAATAGCCAACGTTATCGCATTGACGGTATTTCATCGACGACCTCAAAGCAATTTATCAGTTATGACTACGAGCAAAAGTCTGCCGATCCACAAGATGCCATTGGCCTTACCATGCCATTTGCTTGGGTGAGCTACGAAGGCAGAAGCTATTTTAGCGGCTTTTACACCAGCTCAGTATTTTGGAACGCTGACGGTAGCCTTAAAAAGATGGATGATGTTCATAGCAATGGCGCGATTGTCGCCGACGAGTTACATAAAATGAGCTGGGAAAACCAGTGCATGACTTGTCACACGACTGGCTCAAAAGTGATGGGCTGGGAAGAGAACGACTACTACGGCATGTTGGTTAGCAAAGGCAATATGCACAGTGGTGAAGTAGAAGATGGTATCTCCTGTGAGAAATGCCACAATGCCGGTTCTATCCATGCTACTTCGATGAATGGCGATGATATTACTAATCCAGCTAAGCTGACCTTTGAGCAAAAGAATGACAGCTGCGTGCAGTGCCACCAAATGTCGAAACATCATGACTTAACACAATACTCGCAGTTATATCAATTTGTATTGGATGATGCAGGCAACCCAACGACTGAGCTTGGTAAGACATTTAAGGTGGGTGACAAAGTGCTCGATTTCACTACCTTTGATACCCAAGGTGTATGGTTAGGTACCGATCGGATTAAAGGCCAGAAAAACTCAGTGGTTGAGTACAATGGCTCAAAACATGCTGACATGCAGGTGGCGTGTAGTGATTGTCACAACCCACACAGCATGGAAATCAATGCCCCTGCTGACAACCCAGATAAGCTTTGTCAAAACTGTCATGACAAAGGTGCTGACCACAAAATGCCGATCCATGACATGGTGGGTGCAACGTGTATGGATTGTCACTCAACAGCGATTAGCTCCGTCGCCTTTATGTGGGACAACAGCAACCATGATTTCTCCGTGATAACACCAACGGAATCACTCGCTAACTATGATGCACTAGTGCCATATAGCCGCAATGAAGGTAGCGATCCACAGCAACAAGCGTACTTTAATATGGCTGTGAGCTGGGGACCTGCGTGTCATGCCGATGGCCCATTTGTACCAAGTGCATTTGTATGTACCTCTGCCGCGGTACTCCCAAATGCTTGTGCATCTTGTCATACATCAGAGATGCCAACTATCGGCGTATTTGATGATGTTGAACGCGCTAAATTGCTTAAAGGCGAAGAGCGCTATCAACGATTCTTAGACGCGTCTAAGTAGTTTAGTCTTACTCCCTCCTAAACCCTGCCAAAGCCACTACATAGTAGTGGCTTTTTTTACTTTTAAAGGGGGATTTGGTTGTCATCTACGCGATAAGTATCGGGGAGTTTTTGCTTCCAGCGGGGTGATGTGTTTGAAGGTAGTTCCCTTCATTGGTAATTATTCCCTGCAGCAGACTGATGTGCAGATGCTTTTTCGGCTCGCCCATTTGTTTCCAAAAGAATCCATCCATGGCAGCTTAGCGAAAACATCTGATGTGAAGGAGTTCACAAATGCCGAGGGACATGGATCTTAAAGAGCGGCCATGCTGTCGATACCCTCAGCCGCATCTACACTGGGTGATTAACTTGATTCGATTAAACCTTTGTACGTTTAATAAAAATCCGGCTTAAAGAGAGAGAAGTGGTTTTCTAGATAGGAAGTGTCTTCTTAATAAATGAAGTTTACTCTGACCACTAAGTAGCACTCTCGTCCTACTTTTTCCACTTTTAAAGCAGCTGTTTATACCTTGTTTCTTCAGTTTTCACTATTTTGTTTGGTGTATTTATTCAATGAACAACTCTCTGTTGACGAGCTATTGATAAGTCCAGCGTAATCTTGCTATGTTATTGATTAATAATGACTGATTAACTAATACTTTTATCTTTCATCGGACAAAAAGCTGTTAAAAGTCTTTTCTATTGAGTAAAAGGTATTAGTATGTCGAAAAAGAAATGGAATAAAAGTACCGCAGTGAAATTGAGTTTGTTTATGGCGGGCTCGCTATTTGGTGCTGTTTGATATTTTTTCTTTGGAATAAGCAGTGTAGCCCATGGTTAAGAAACAGAGGCAAAGTGTGTTTCCCCGCTACTCATAGCTGCTTTCATTTTCCTAGCAAAGTTGCTAGATAGTTAGCAGATCACAACAGCTTTTAAAGGAAAACTTTTATCGAAAGGTGGTACATGGACGTATTCAAATACATATTCTGGATTCTGGCGAGCTATCTTTTTTTTGCATTTGCCCTAAGGCTAATGTGGCTAATGAAAGATCGCTATTTTCAATGGAGCTGGCTTGGTGAATGGTTGCTTGCACTGATTAGCTGTGCTGGCGTTTATGGTGTGGCTTACCATGTACCGTTAATCACTCAGCACTTTTGGTGGCTTGTATTGGCGCTAATTTTAGGTACCAGTATTCTGCGGTTGCGTAGTGAAAATTTAAAATCTCAATTAAAGCAACTAACCACCAAACAGCGACTGCTAGTTCGTTGTTTAATGGTACTGTTCACTGTACCGCTTGCAGCTGGAGTGTTAGCTAATGCGGCAAACATAAGCGGCATTTGGTCAACTAATTGATTGGCTAACCACTGGGAGTTTTTAAGGTGCGCCTGATATTGGTGCTCGTGAGTAAAGCGTAGACAAGGCAAATTAAATTGTGAATAAAGGATGATTCAAATGAGTAAAGAAATAACATGGAAGCAAGCGACTAGTTTTTGGTGGAGCTTTTTTTGGCGTGCGACGCTCTTTAGTGTCATAGGTGGTGTGCTTATTGGCTTTGTGCTTGGTTTAGTATTTGCGTTGACAGGAAGCGATGATAACCTTGAATTGATTAGCTCAATTGTGGGTTACGTAATAGCCATTCCTATTTCGATTTGCTGTATGTATTCAGTATTGCATAAATCATTTAATGGATACTCCCTTCGCTTTGTCAAAGACTCTAATGAACTCGGCCTTTGAAAGAAGGAGGTGCGAGTTCAGGGTGAACCTTATTCGCGCCTCATAACTTTTCAGTCATAAAACCTAGTTCATAGAGACAAGTACCTCAGTGCAAATGCTTTATCGGGATGCTACAAGCATCCCCAGTGCGTTCGACGGTGGAATTTGATGTGGAGAGTTTTACAAATGCCTCGATGGCAGGGATGGCACCAACGCCCTCAGCCGCAACTACACTGGGTGATTAACTTGCTTCGATAAAACCTTTGTGCGAAGTAATGAGCCGCTTTAGCAGCTTGCTATATGCGTATTCCATATTGCTATCTTTATACCGCTACTACTTATGATGAAACTTTCACAAATTTAAGAGTCATACGATCAGATTCCCCGATTTTTGTGTAAACCTCTTGGTCTTTTTCTTTCAGAGCAAGGCTTGGCGGTAATGTCCAAACGCCTTTCTCATAGTTCTTTGTGTCTTTAGGATTAGCGTTTATTTCTGAGCTAGCGACTAACTTAAACCCAAATGATTCAATGACACTGATAAGATCTGATTGTTTCCAACGCCCACGTTTCGAAGCCGCTTCACGATCGCTTCTAGCGCTTTCATCTTCTCTGTGTTGCACGATGGCCAAAACACCATTGTTTTTTAATATTTGCCAAGATTGCTTGAGGCCATTTTCCAGTCTTCCTTGATTTTGCCAGTTATGCATTGTACGTACGATAAACACAACATCTAATGACGCGGCCTCTACAGGTAAGCCTTCAACGGCTGGTAGCCAAGTACCAATCGCGTTACTGCCATATAAGTTTTGTTCATTTTTAATTTTCTCTGGATAGGCAAAAAGTTGTTTTGCCCAATCAGGCCACTTTCCGTAGTAAGCGGGATTGTGTTGTAACCCCACATACCTGCCTTTTTCTTTTAATAAAGGTGCAAGTATATGGGTATACCAACCGCGCCCAGGTGCGACTTCACCTACAGAAGATGTTTCATCAATTTCAAAAAAACGTAATACCTGCTCTGGGTTACGGAATTCATCTCGCTTGATTTCTTCCGCTGTGCGATAAGAGTTATTGTGAACAGCCTGCCAAATTGCATCTTTATCATCTGAGCCACCGACGGCATCATTTACAAATAATAGAAGTGCAATGCCTACAATAAGATTATATTTACCCATTTTCTATTTCCTTATATTTAAGCCTGAAATGTTGGATAAGCTTACCTGTGCATATAACAGCGTATTACCGCCAACTCCCTGTCACATCTAAACCACAAGTCAGCTGTAACCGCCGTTCGCGCTCGGTTTAATTTAATAATGATTAGCAACCTAGCAGAGGCTGTCAGCCGCTACAATCATCCTTTTGTTTGGTTAAAAACGAGATTTTGCTTACTTTCGTACAGGCGGCGATGAATAATTCGCTAATGCCGAGATGGGACGGGTTTGCCTTCAGCGGGTTGAAGTTATCAATGCCTGATTGATGTAGCAGGATTTCGCTTCCCGCGGGGGGATGTTATCAATGCTTGATTGACGTAGCAGGTTTTCGCCTCCAGCGGGGTGATGTGCAGATGCTATATCGGGACGCTTTACGCCATCCATGGCCGCTTAGCGAAAACATCCATGTTTTCGATACCCTCAGCCGCATCTACACTGGATGATTTGCTCTCTTCGATTGAACTCTTGTAGGTAGCAATGAGCCTATTTAAAGAGTGGGGAATGGGTTTTGAAAAAAGGTCGCGTTTTGACAATGAATTAAGTTGATTTTGACCCAATATTCTTGTCTGTCATCCACCCGATGAGTGATAGGGAATTTTCGCTTCCAGCGTGGTGTGTGCGAACTCACTTATGGCTCGCCGTGATGTCTGATGTGAAGGGATTCACAAATGCCGTGGTGGCAGGGATGCCAAGGAACGGCCTGTCACCGAGAGTCAACGCGCGTTCACACCGGATTAATTGTCTCTCCGTTTGTGCTTTTTTATGGTCAGAGCCGAACTAGATTGAAGGGGCTTGAAGCTGAAAGTTGAATTTAGCTTAAAAAGTTTACTCTGACCCAATATTCCTATTTGTCTCTTCGATTTGGCTTTTTGGGTATGACTTGGGTAATCAGAAGCAAAATCGTTATTGGACATAAACGGGTTAGTGCAAAGGGTCTAAAGATGGGTCATGGGATTAGGAAATGTATGGTAATCAAATAAAGTTTACCCTGCCCCACATACCGAAACTGATAAGACTGATTAAATTTGTTAGTTAGCGGCATAAATGCAAGTGCCGCTCTAAACGATATAGAACCGCTATTGTTACCACAGCTTACCGGACGATGGTTTTGGACGCGTTTCAAGCTTTGCACCGAACTCGCAGTTCATCTTGAATATCTTGTCGGCGCTTGAAGGCCGGTGTGTACTATAATTTTCAGTCGGTGGTTCCCCGTTACATAGATCATTCAAATTAATTGGGGCATTTTCATACCAATAATTTTTATTGGCATAGTTAGATATGTCAGTACGCATAATGTAATAAACTTTTGTTGCTTTACCATTTTCCTTCACAATACCAAGCCCTTTTACAAGAACTTGTTGACCTTTTCTTAGGTTAGGGTCATTGGTTAACTGTGTTTTCCATAAAAACTCCAGGCCCAATGGTTTTTCAATTTTAAGCTGCTCTTGTGGTATCGAGCTGTACCAGGGTTCTCTTTGAATAAACTGTGTAGGTGGACTAACTGAGAAACCATAGACATGAGATAGTTTAGTTGAGTCAAGGTCATTTCGATTAATGTAAATATCTACATTCTCGGTTTGTAGTTTCTTTTGAAAATACATATCTTGAACTAAGGTGTCTGGTGTTTTTATTGATGACTTTGGTACGTTGTAGTGCAGTTTTATTTGCTGATAAGTAGCAAATTCACCAATGTTAATGATGCCAGAATTTACATCGGCCATGATTGGAACCATTAGCGCTTTTTTGGGTGTAGAGTTGCAACCAGAAAGCAGAAAACAAATAAAAAATAAAAGGAAAATAGAATTCTTCATTTTTAACCCTTAGTAACCTTTGTGTGTACAAACACGTTTGTAAGTATATGATTGATAAACCCGATCATCAGAGCAAAATACATTAAGTGATACTGGTGCAGCGGTTTCGTAATAAACGATATGTGAGTCATTTATAGAATGGACTCTAATTTCTTGTACCAAATACATAACCCTATGTTTAGAATCATTGATTCCTTTGATAAACCCTACTCCAACAACTTTTACCGTCGGAGTATATAAGCCACTCTCCCTACTATGATCACCACGCCACTCAACCCCCTGATTCTTTAGCTCTAATCTAAGACGATCATAAACATCGTCTGTGGCTGCAAATTGCATCATGGAGATAAGGTTACCCATCTGAAATTGTTGTTGTTTTATATGGGGTCTTTCCCCAATAGAAAAACCTGCGACATGGTTATATCTGTGCTCAGGGTGAGTTTGGGATAGGTAAAAAATGGCTCGAGGATCTTCATAAATTTTTTTGAATCTCATTTTTGATACTAATTCAGAACCTTGCATATCAATTTCTGACTTCTCGTATACACGCTTTATTTCCTCTCCAATTTGCTCTAAAGAGTATGTGCGATCGACAAATGAATCATAAGTTTCTACGTATTCTCCTGCTAAAATACTGCTGGAAAAAGCAATGGTGCTTGACAAGATAATCACAAGTACAGACTTCATTAGGTTAACCTTATTAATGTTCTAAAATTCAAATGCTTACCTGTAAGATGTATAATAGTTAGTCCCCGCGAAAAATAACAGTCCCCAAAGTTGAATTTTTTCGTGGCAAAACTCATAAGCCAGTCATTATTTATCAAGTCATTTATTGTTCTGCGCAACTAAATCAGGACACCTTTTTTAAGGAACTTTGTTCATGCTCTACTGGCGACAGATCTGTAGTGGTCAACAAAAACTGGTGACCTTTCGTGACATGACCGCTCTTTGACATCCATGTCAGTGCGGCATTTGTGAATCCCTTCACATCAGATGTCACGGCAGAGCCTCCATGGATGGATTCACGGCGAGTCACAGTAGTATCTGCACATCCCTCGCCGAGTAGGCGAAACCTGCCACCATCCATCAGGGTATGGATAATTCAACCTCGTTGGAGGTGATAGCCTAATTCCAGCTCAATATGTGGGGACTGAGCAAACTTAATTAGTTATCCATGATAAGAAATACAGAGCCATCCATTTGGCTTAATGGTTCCCCACGTAATGACGTTGCAGGCAAAGATGGGGATATCCCCCCCCCTGTTTATTACTAGCCCACACGCTTTAAATGAGACTTTTGATGCATGGGGTTTGATAGTGGGAATTGTTAATATTTGCGCCACACAAGGGCGGATTTACAACAAATTTGAACTCATTTAGATCTGTTTTCTTGTTATTAGTTAATTATGGTGAGTCATCGCAAAAAAGTTTGTGTAGAAAATTAAAAATGGAATTTTAAGGGCTAAGTCATGGATGCACTACCGAGTGAGAGAAACAAGGCGATACATATAGTTGAAAAACAGATGCCTGTAGATCAACTTATCATGATTATGTATAACTTTCCTTCCGACAATACCTATAAACATTTTAAAATGGTTAATTCTCATATTAAGGATGGCATAGTGCAAGTGGGACAAGTTGTATTGCTGTCTCCTGAAGGTGCCAATGAATGTACTGTTGAGGAGGCTGAGTTCTTAGCAATTGCGGAAGCAGTAGATTTAACTCTATTAAAACTGAGTAACTCAGAAAAGCAGTTGTTAGTGAAACGATACGAGTTTCTATCCAACGTTGCTAGTTACAATGGTTTATTATTAGGGGTTAGTAATACGGTATGGAATGCGCACACTAGCCAAGTTAAGTCGATACTTAAAGACATAGAGCGTACCTACGTCAAAAGTTACAAATCGAATGGGAACCTGAATAACAGAGGCTTCTTTATTCAACGTAAAATTCAATTTGCAAGGTTGGATGCGGCCCTAAGTCGTCTTGCACAGCCTAAGTTAGGTAGAAATCTTATTGCTGGTGATATCCGTAGAAATTTAGGGTTAAGCAGTAAAAGTATCATTCATCAGTGGAATAAAGCGCCAAGTAACGCAACAAGTATACCCAATTTTCATAAAAATTATGCTGCAGTCGCAGATATGTCACGTAATTTAAAGCGTGTTGGCTACCTTGGTATTGCATTAACAGGTGTTGATGCTGTTGCCAATATCAAAAAAGCTTGCTCTGTTGGTAATGAAGCTCAGTGTAGTAAGTCAAAGTACACTCAAACAGGGAAGGCCACTGGTAGCATTGTTGGCGGGTTTCTCACTGGGGGCGCAGCGAGTTGGGCTACATGCACACTAGTGTTTGGTTTACCATCTGGTGGAACTAGTGCTTTTTGGTGTGCTGTTGTTGCAGGGGCTGGGGGAGGCTATTTGGGCGGAAAATATGGTGGAAAAATTGGCGAATCTAAAGGGGAAGTTTTGTATGAAGCTCATGGAATCAAGTAATGTCACCAATTGAACCGTCGTATATATCACTGGTTTCAGCATATCTGTTTTTTGGTGGCTGCTTACTAGGATTTATTTGGATTATAGGTTTATTTTATTTTCAGTATAGATTGTTGCCTTTAGTAGAGGATGTTCTTGATGACGGAGTTCGTTTTTATACGCTGAACATATTTTTCTCATGTTTGGGAGTACTGCAATACGCAACTATTTTTTTGTCTTCATTTCATGCTAAACGCTATGGAATGCTAGAAAAAAGGAAAAATATCTCTAACCGTATACAGAAACTGTTTATCGTTTACTTTCTATGTTTCGTATTTATTTTAGCTGCACTGGCTACAAGTATTGTTATTCATGGGTGATTAATAATGACTGGCTAATGACTTTACTAAAAAAACACCCGAAGGTGGCTTTAACTCAATACTATGGATATGTGAGGTCAGATCAAACTAAATTTATGCCTTGCACTGTTCCAATCATAAGGCCTAGTTCGAAGAGACAAATAACTCAGTGCAGATGCGGCTGAGGGCGTTGGTGGCATGGCCGCTCTTTGACATCCATGTCACCGCGGCATTTGTGAATCCTTTCACATCAGATGCCACCGTTGAGCGCACATGGAAGTGCTTGCAGCGACCCGAAATAGCATCTGCATATCCCTCGCCGGGCAGGCGAAAACCTGCCACCATCCATGAAGCCATGGATAACCCACTTTGCTCTTAATAACTCAAAAGTGAAGAATGCAGCTTAATCGAAGAGATAAATATCCCAGTGTAGATGCGGCTGAGGGTATCGAAAACATGGATGTTTTCGTTAAGCGGCCATGGATGGCGCAAAGCGTCCCGAAATAGCATCTGCACATAAAGCCTGCTGCAGGCAATGGATATCAATTAAGGCGTTAGCCTTCGACACAGGTCCCCACCAGACGTGAAACCGTAACCATCCATCACCCCTTGGATAACCCAACTCTCTATCATCTCAACCACGGCTCCTGTTATACTGCTCGCTGAATTTTTTGGAGGCAGGAATGGACGTATCTTCTTTACTCGACGGCTTAAACGATAAACAGCGCGAAGCCGTTGGCGCACCTCAATCTAGCATGTTGGTACTAGCTGGCGCAGGCAGTGGTAAAACCCGAGTACTAACCCACCGTATAGCGTGGTTAATGCAGGTTGAACAGCAAAGTCCATACTCTATTTTAGCGGTGACCTTTACCAATAAAGCTGCGGCAGAAATGCGTGAGCGGGTAGAGAAGGTCAGTGGCAGCAATATGGGGCGTATGTGGATAGGCACGTTCCACGGCTTAGCCCATCGTTTATTGCGCACCCATTACCAAGATGCCAACCTGCCACAGAGTTTCCAAATTCTAGATTCAGACGATCAATTACGTCTGATCAAGCGCATTCTAAAAAGCCTTAATTTGGATGAAAAGCAATATCCGCCACGTCAGGCTCAAGGCTATATCAATGGTAAGAAAGACCAAGGTTTACGTCCCAAGCATATTGATGCTGGCGGCTTTCCCATTGAGCAAAACCTATTGCAAATTTATACGGTATATCAAGAGTCGTGCGATCGAGCCGGTCTTGTCGACTTTGCCGAAATTTTGCTGCGTGCCCATGAGCTGTGGCTCAATAAACCCCATGTATTGCAGCATTATCAAGACCGATTTAAGAATATTTTGGTGGACGAGTTTCAAGACACCAATGCGATTCAGTATGCCTGGATTCGTGTGCTGGCTGGTAATAGCGCCAATGTGATGATTGTCGGTGATGACGATCAGTCTATTTACGGGTGGCGCGGCGCGCAGGTAGAGAATCTGCACAAGTTTTTAGATGATTTCCCCCATGCTGAAACTATTCGATTAGAGCAAAACTATCGCTCTAGTGGCAACATCCTTAATGCGTCTAATGAATTGATTGCTAACAACCCTGACCGTATGGGTAAAAAGCTGTGGACCGAAGACAAAGACGGTGAACAGATTGGGCTGTATTGCGCTTTTAACGAGATGGATGAAGCGCGCTTTATTGTCGGCCGTATTACCGACTGGCAGGACATGGGCGGCGATTTGAGTGATTGCGCCATCTTGTACCGCTCAAACGCCCAGTCCCGTGTGTTGGAAGAAGCCTTGCTGCACAAAGGGTTGGCCTATCGTATTTATGGCGGTTTACGATTCTTCGAACGCCAAGAGATTAAAGATGCCATGGGTTACATGCGTCTTATCAGCAATAAAAACGATGATGCCGCCTTTGAGCGGGTGGTCAATACGCCAGCCCGTGGTATCGGCGGCCGTACCTTAGATATATTACGCTCTACCGCGCGCCAGCAAGAGCTGACATTGTGGCAAACCTGCCTGCGTGCACTGGATGAAAAACTGCTCAGTGGTCGTGCTGCTAATGCTATCCGTGGCTTTATGGACTTGATTGTGACCATGCAGCAAGAAACCGAAGATCAGTCACTGCACCGCATGACAGATCATGTGATTCAAACTTCTGGCTTAAAGGCGATGTATGAAGCCGAAAAAGGCGAGAAAGCCCGCGCCCGAGTGGAAAACTTGGACGAACTAGTGACCGCAGCGCGTACCTTTGTGATGCCGGAAGGTTTAGAGGATATGGGCGAGCTTAATGCGTTTCTATCCCATGCCGCATTAGAGGCGGGTGAAGGCCAGGCCGATGCCTTTACCGATGCCGTGCAACTGATGACCCTGCACTCAGCGAAAGGGCTAGAATTTCCTATGGTGTTTATGGCGGGCGTCGAAGAGGGGATTTTCCCAAGCCAAATGGCGATGGATGAAGGTGACCGTCTCGATGAAGAGCGGCGTTTGTGTTACGTGGGCATGACCCGTGCGATGAAGCAGCTGTACATCACTTATGCTGAGTCGCGCCGCATTTATGGCCGTGAAAACTTTGCAAGACCATCGCGATTTATCAATGAGATCCCCAGTGACTACGTGCAAGAAATTCGCATGAAAGCGAGCGTATCGGCACCATCGCAGTCACAGCGCTTTGGTCAAAGCCAAGGGCCTGCCAATGACACCGGCTTTAGTTTGGGGCAGCAAGTAATGCACCCTAAATTTGGTGAAGGCAAGGTGACTAACTTTGAGGGCAGTGGCGCCCAAGCGCGAGTGCAAGTGGACTTTTTAGATGTCGGTAGCAAATGGCTGGTGGTGGCATATGCCCGACTGGCAGCGTGTTAATTGGCTGATGCCTGGCATTGGTGCGTTAAAGCAGTTGAATGTCCGCCAAGGTCAGTCATAATGCCTGCTGACAACAAAAATAATAAAGGCCGCAGCAGTATTAGGAGTGCCTAAATTGAATCTTAAAGCTAAGTTAGATATCTACTTGCGTTTAGCGCGCATGGACCGACCGATCGGCACCTTATTGCTAATGTGGCCATGTTTAATGGCATTGGTATTAGCCGCCGGTGGGATGCCTGATATCAAGGTATTGGTCATCTTCATTATTGGTGTGGTAGTGATGCGTGCGTGTGGCTGCATCATTAATGATTACGCTGATAGAAACCTCGATGCCCATGTTGAGCGCACTAAATCAAGGCCGCTGGCAAGCGGCGAAGTGTCGGTCAAAGAGGCGTTAACCCTATTTGTGGTACTGGCGTTATTTGCCTTTGGCTTAGTGCTAATGCTTAACCCGCTGGTGGTTAAGCTGTCGGTAGTCGGCATTATCCTTACCATTATTTATCCATTTACTAAGCGCTTTACCAATATGCCGCAAATGTTTTTAGGCATAGTATGGAGCTGGTCTATCCCTATGGCCTATGCTGCGCAAACCGGTGAAGTGCCTGCTGAAGCTTGGTGGTTGTTTATGGCTAACTGGTGCTGGACAGTTGCATACGACACTATGTATGCCATGGTGGATAGGGATGATGATCTCAAGGTTGGCATTAAATCGACCGCGATTTTATTTGGCCAATATGACCGTCATATTATCGGGCTGTTTCAATTAGCTGCGCTGGGGTGTTTCATTACTGCAGGCTGGGCGGCTGACCGCGGCTTAATGTATGGTTTAGGTATTGCCACCTTTATCGGCTTTAGCCTGTACCAGCAACGACTTATCAATGGCCGTGAACGCGCGCCGTGCTTTAAAGCGTTTTTAAATAATAACTGGGCAGGGTTTGCCCTGTTTGTGGCCTTAGGTGTCGATTACCTTGTGTAATTGACAGTATCTAACAAAAACGCCTCTTATGAGGCGTTTTTTGTATGTACAGTTTATTGGCAACGCATTACTGCTTATGCACCCACTTGAGCGCTTCACGCACGCCCGCATATAAACGCTTGAGCATCTTGTTAAAGATGGCGCGAATCGTGTGGTAAGTCAGATCGGCAACTAGGGTAACCGCAGAGCCCGCAAATGCCAGCATATGGCCTAATAGGCCTTTAACTTGATCAGCGGCTTTGGTCGCGGTTTTGGCAATGGTTTCTAAGGTGCGGGCAACTAAATCATAAAAAGTTGCACCGGCACTAATGGTGGCTTGCACCGCTACTGCTGCGTAATAGCGCGTTTCACGCAGCAAAGTTATCAATGCGGCACTGAGGCGTTCACTCCAATAATCACTAAAGCTCGCTTGATTGCGGTCTTCATATTTTAAGCGCACCGGCTGTAAGTATTCATTGGATTTACGTTGCAAGCTAGACCAGTCTTCACAGTTTGCGCTTACAAGGTAACCTGGGTTACCACCTTCTAATGGGCTCATGCCATGTGCCTCCATACTCAACCCTTGCGAACGATCAAGACGATATTCAAAGCCTTTGTAGGGTGAGTGGAAAAATGGCCACAGTGGCACTTTGGGTACTAGGTCAGCACCATGAGTACAACGGTAGTTGTTTGGCACTTTAGTGGTGTTTTTTAATGCGAAACCGAGCTGACCAACCCGCGGGGCACCAAAAGTGTATAGATTGACATTCTTTGTGTAGCGGCTCGATATCCAATCGGCTGTGAGCGTTGCTAATGCGCCACCTAAGCTATGGCCCACGCAATGCACTGCTTTGCCTGGATGATTGGTGCACCATTGGTTTAAGAACTGCTGAAACTGTGGTTTAAGTGATGAAAAAGCCCTTTGGAATCCGGCATGTACCGGTTGGTTATTATCGGCAGTATGGAGAGCAAGCTGCAAGTTGGTCCCCCAATCTGCAAGTGAAGGTAAATAAGTCCCCCTAATGGCTACAATGGCATCGCCACTATATTGTCCTTTCCCTGTACCCATTGCCGCAAAGCCAGTCTTTTTGTTAATAAAATAACCGCCAGTTTGACCGATGCCTTTTCGATTAAATTCGAAGTGCTTTTGAATATAGCTGGTGCCAAAACCCTCTTCATGGCCAAAGCTAGTTTTCGGTTTGACAAACTCGTAAACACTTTCTGCAAGTTCTGAGGCGAGCTTGGGGGATAATATTGACATAAAACGTTCCTTGTTTTGCTTATATTGAATTTTACCATTCACCATATTTTTCGCGCTTTTCTACTTCAATGGCCTCTAACTCAGGCCAGCGACAGATACTTTTAACTTCGTAGCGAATTGCACCTTCGTACTTTTCGTTAATTATTTGATGTGGGACTTCCTCATCATTTAAATCACAGTTCAATGCAGCTAAGCGTTCAACAAAATGTGAAATGTGGTTGACTCCTTTTGATTTTGCCCACCATAGATAGGTATCTTTGTATTCTGGATACCTTGTATCTTGAATGTCGATAAGTTGGGCTATGATGGTTCTGCCGAATGGAATATTTGGAAGTTTGGACTGAATGATAAGCTCTGGAAATTGGAAGTTGCCCTGTTCATCGGTGTAGGCTTCATCCCATACTGGTTGTTCTTCTTCTGTTCCTAGATATAAATAACCACGACGTAGCTTGAAATTGCTAATAGGCTCTCCATTATTCAAGACTCGACCAGAGACTGATGGAAATACCGCTACATCAACGGCTTTTTCAAATAGGCCAAACATGGCACTCTCCGTGTATTTTGTGATGAGTAATAAACACAGGGTCAATACTAGCCCGATGATTAAGCTAAATTTCGCCATACTGTTCACGCTTAGTGATTTCTAAAGCTTCGAGGCTCGGCCAGCGGCAGATGCTGTCAATCTCAAATCTAATTGCACCTTTATACTGTTCGTCTATGATTTGGTGGTAAATGACATCGTCCGACAAATCGCAATGTAATTGAGAGAGTCTTTCAATAAAAAAACTATTGTGTTTGATCCCTGTAGAGTTGGTGGACCATAGATATACTTCTTTATATTCAGGGTAGTTATCATCATATATTTGAATTACTTGCTGAATAATATTGGTACTGAATGCGTGAGTAGGATGTGTGGATTGTATGACTATGTCAGAGAAACTAAACTGACCCTTGTCGTCTGTCACTGTCTCATCCCACACGCCTTCTTCAGTCACATTGAGGTACAGATACCCACGACGCAATTTGAGTCCGGCCATTGGCTTGCCGTGAAGCACTATACTGCCTGACACAGCAGGGAATACTTCGACATCGACCGCTTTTTTAAACATTGACAGCATAGTTGAATCCTTGGTGAAAGCATGGCTCGCCAGCAGTAAAAAAAGTGCGGCGCCAAGCCCTAACAATCCTTTGTATCGCATAATATGACGACTCTTACTTAGGTAGCCTGCGATGATGTTGCTTTTAAAAATGCTCTCACCCACACACGGTGGCTTTCAGTAACGACTGCTATTGGCAACGACAGCCTTTTACAACGAACACTTTTTGTAATTAACACTTTGCAACAGGCCAAAACGGTAAAGATATTGATGCTGTTATGGCAAAAATATGCTCAATATTTTGCGTGAACAATTAATTTAAGTAAATAATTCTTTGGTATAAATAATCAACATTTACTTTTAACTATTATGTTCAACCTTGTTGGTCGATATATATTATTAGCTTGATTTTTTATTTGTTATTAACGTATTTGCAATCAATGTCGTTAATGTGTCAATAACAATGTTTTTATATCGTTGATGCTTGTTTAAATTAAAGATATTCAAAAAAATTTAAAAGTATCAAACTTGCACCACAGCATTAGCGCGTTGCTGATTGGCTTCTTGAATGGTGAACATTGGCCAATGGCACAGGCTATCAACCACCAGTATTTGGCCGTCATCGCCGATGATATTGTGCCGCTGCTGTTGCTGATTTAAGTCACCATCGAGCATACCTAAACGTTGCTGGAAATGACTGATATGCGATCGCCCGATAGACTTAGCTGACCACAAATAACGGTCGTGGTACTCAATAAAGCGATTGTCGGCCACTTCAATAATTTGATGCGTGATGGCGTTATCAAGTTGATGAGCAGGCAGTACCGATTGGATGCAGTGTTCACTAAAGTAAAAACGGCCATTGATGTCGGTAGTGGTTTGCTCCCACACACCTTCTTTGGCCACACTGACATGGTAAAAACCGCGGCGGATTTGTAAACCTTTGACGGGCTGATTGTGCAAGCATAAACGCCCAGCAGTGGCGGGAAATATTTCGACCTTGGTGCGCTTACTAAATAAGCTCAATAGTTTTCTCATAATAGATTTCAACTCAAGCATAGCGATGAATATTATTTCCATATTGATTTGGTCAGGATCAAATATGGGTCGCTATTTATCTCAATCTGAATATAAAAAGTAAATGATGAATTGGTCTATTGTTTATCAACGTTTTGATTGATGTGCTATGGGGTGTATTTAATCTAAATGCTGTTGTTTGGGGTGTAGTTAACGACTAGCTTTCGCTATTAAATAGCAGTTTTATAGGCAGAGGTGACAATAAAATAATGGCTTAGAATCTATTGCTAAAAGCATAAAGTCAGCAACTTTTCAGCGCTGACTTTGCTTATTAGTTTGTTAGGCCTAGTGGCTAGCAAAATCGCTAGCGGCAATAGCTAACTAGACGTCTTAAAGTATGGGCTGCGGCTATCACGTGTGGCTCTTGTTGTTGCAATAACTGCAGTAATTGCATGTCGATAGCGTCCGCTTGGGGCGAGCTAAGTGGTGGATGTTGGCACTGACGAGTGAGTCGCAAACCTATGTCAGTCACTTGACTCATTTGATTGGCTACCTCGTTAATATCTCCTAGGCGTGGGTGTTCAGCAATCAGCGTCAGCAGTGGTTGCTGATTAGCTTGCCATTGAAGCAGTAACTGCTCCATGGCTGCCAGCGCCTGTTTAAGTGGTGCGTCTGCTTGTTGCAACTGCTGCTCAATGGCGATTAGCGGCAAGCTCTCTACTGCGAGGTAGTCAACAAAGTGATCTAGCGGTGCCTGCTGATGATACAAGTCTCGCTGATAGTTAATATGGTGGCGAGTATAGTAATGAGCAGGCTCTAGTGCTTGGGCCAAAATGTGTAATGGCTGGGCGTCGGCTGGCGTTGATTTTTCGCCAAGTAGTGCTTGCCAGCCCGCTTGCTGCTGCGCCTGATGCTGCAAACCAATAACCTCAGCGCCATAATGTTCCATGTCGGCAAGGCGCTGATACATGGCGGCTTCATCGGTTTGGTCTTTAGCTGACCAGAACCGCTCTGCAATGACATATAAACGTGGCCAGATGCGCACATCAATGTTGTTAGCGGTAATGAGCTCAGCCCATATGGTTGCTTCTCCGCCAAGGGTATTGGTGAGGCTTAAAGGGTGAGTGGCAGGGGCTAAGTGCAGCTTGTCTTGCGCCAGTTGATTAGCATCTTTTTCGGCTGTCAGTTGTCCGCTGACAGGGTAGTAACTGTTACCGATAAAAGCAAAACCAGTGGCGTTTTGATGGTCAGCTAAATCCAACTCAAAAGCCACCGGCCCCATCCAAGTGTCGAGTGTCAACGCCACATTTGTACCTTGCTGGCTGACACTCACTTGGCGGCTAAACTTGTCATTAAGACGCACATAGGCACTCGGGCTATCGGCGGCTATCAGTAGCCCAACGCTTACCGCGCTGCCCTTTAACCTTGGGATAGTAAGCTGCCAATATTGCGCTTGCTGTTGCGGCGCAAATTTAGGCATGGCGAACGGGGTGCGTGGTGTCAATTCATTACGATAATGGTAACTAGAGTACTGCGGTTGGTCGATGTAAAAGCCCGTTGATAATAATCCTGGGTGACCTGCGGCGGTGATCTTGGCTAATGAGTCCATGCCTCGCCAGGATTGTACCAGCGTATCTTTAGGTAACTGCGGGTGAAATACTTCATCCCAACCCATCATTTTACGTTGATGCTTCGCTAAAATTTTGCTGATACGCTGGTTAAAATAGGCATGCAAATCTTCGCCATCTTCGAAGTCATTGTCATGCATAAACGCAACAATGTTAGGGTTATTCAACCACTGTGTGGGTGGCACTTCATCGCCGCCTATATGCAAATAGGGATCGGGAAATATCGCCGCTAGTTCTGCAACGAGTTTATCGACAAATTGATAAACATCCGGGTTGGTGGGGTCGAGGATAGGTTCAAACACCCCCCAATGGCGCTCCATCTCGTAGGGGCCCGGTTGGCTCATTAACTCTGGATAGGCCACGGCAATGGCTGAAGCATGGCCAGGAACATCCATTTCAGGCACCACTCTAATACCACGGGCGGCTGCGTAGGCGACAATCTCTTGCAGTTGCTGCTGATTATAAAACTCACCGTCGGCTGCGAGCTGTGTCAGTTTCGGGTAGTGTTTTGATTCAAATCGCCAGCCTTGGTCGTCGGTTAGGTGCCAATGTAATACGTTAAGTTTGGCTGAGGCCATACCGTCAATTTGACGCTTAATAGTGTCGATAGGCATAAAATGGCGGGCACTATCTATCAGTAAACCGCGCCAAGGATAGCGAGGCGCATCTTCTATCTGCACCCCTTGAATTGCCATTAGGTTACGCTGGGGATACAGCCATTGACTAAGTGTACTCAGGCCATGGTTGACTCCGAGCTCATTGGCAGCGCTTATTTGGATTTGTTGTTGGTTAATGTTAAGCGTGTAGCTTTCATCATCGCCGAGTTTCACCGGCCGATGAGCCTGACTTGTTTGCTGAGTTATCTGCAGTTGTGCTTGGTCTTTCGCAACCTGTGTCAATTGCACAGGGCGCTGCAATGCCGATGACAGTTGTTTGGTGAGTTTGAGCGTTAACGCTTGTTGTTGCTGTGCAGATAAGCCCAGGCTTGCCCACTTGATGTTATCGCCGAGTTTAAGCTGTGCTGTGGTGACTGTCATCGATTTTGGTTGCGGCATCAAGCTCGCTGCGGGAGATATCTCTGCAGGCATCGCAGCTGCATGGATTGGCAGTGCCAGTATTGAAACTAGTAGGCCAATAGTGAATATTGCTAGGTTCATGAGTAACTCTCTTGTACGTCGTTTAATGGGGATAAGCATTAGGAATTTACCGTCATGAGATCTTGCATGGCGGCACTGGGTATAATCGCGCCGGGGTATTGAATCACTCTGCCAGCCAAGCGGTGGGCAAATTGCGCCGCTTGCTGCACAGGCTGCTGTTTGAGGCGTTGGCTAAGGTAACCGGCAGCAAAGGCATCTCCGGCAGCGCAGGTATCCACCACGTCACTCATCTTGTCAGTGGCAATGGTTTCTTGGCCGTTGGCGGTAATGACCACACAGGGCTCACCGCCTTGCTTGATCACCACTTCAGGGATCTGCATTGCCTGAGTGCGGGCGATGATCTGCGCTAGGTTTTGCTCGCCATATAGCAAATACTCATCTTGATCGGTTAACAGAGCGATATCAGTCAATTGCATGATTTGATGGTAATAATGCCGCACATGACTATGCTGCCATAATACCGGGCGATAGTTGTTGTCGAAGACGAGCTTGCCACCTTGTTGTTTAAAGTCGGCGATACAGCTTAATAAACGGTTTTTAGCCAGATCGTTCAGGATCGCTAAACTGATCCCGCTTACGTAAAGGTAGTCAATCTGCCCGCTGCGCAAGCACTGCTCAAGTGGGGTATCGGCTTCGTTAAAATAAGCGGTGGCAGCGCTATCGGCACGCTGGTAGCTAAACTGGCGTTCGCCATGGGTATCTAGTTGGATTTGATAGCGGCCGGGCTTTTTATCGCTTAAGCGGGTGACCAGTTGTGTGTCTAAACCTTCATGGCACCAAGCGTTCAGTAATCGTTGGCTGTCATCATCAGTACCTAGTGCAGTGGCATAGGCGACATTGATGTTATTAGCGCTCACTCGGCGCAAGTAAACGGCGCTATTTAGGGTGTCGCCGCCATAGCTAAACAATCCACAAGGTTCGCCTTCTAACATGCACTCGCCAAAGAACACAATCTGAGTCATGACGCCTGTTCCTGTTCCATTTGTTCTCGTTGCTGGCTGAGAATGGCCAAGGCTTGTGCTTGGCTGACACCGCAAGCTGGCGTACATAGGCTGACGATGATGCCGCCCAGTAATGCTGCCATAAGCGATGGTAAAATTGGGTTGCCCCAGAAGCTAAGCCAATGTGGAATTTGGGTAACCACAATGGCGGTTAGGCTGCCCAAAATGAGGCTAGCCATGGCGCCTTGCCAATTAAAGCGCTGCCAGAAACGGCCAAGAATAGAGCAGCTACATAAGCCTGACATGAGTACCGCAATCATGGTGGTGATATAACTGATAATGTTATCTGAGCTCAGGGCCAGTAGTAGGGCCAAAGCAATGGTCATTGCTAATGCGATGCGTGAAAGCAGCACCACCTGATTGGGGGTAGGCATTTGCCCTCTAACTAAATAGTACAGATCTCGCAGTACCACGCTCACCGCGGCAATGGCATCTGAGCTGGCGCTGGACATGGTGGCAGAGATACCGGCGATCACAATTAACGCACCTAGCCACAATGGCATGATGTTGAGCGCAATATGCGGGAAAGCGAAAGAGGCGTTGTTAAGTTCAGGGCTGGTGGCAAATGCCGCCATGCCGATAATGGCCGGAATGAAAGAGAAAAACAGGTACAAAATGCCGGAATAGGTAAAGGATTTTCGAATAGAGCTGACATCGCGACCCGAATAAATACGTTGTCTAAATGAAGGAGTAGCTAATACGCCAACCATCACTGCAGCGGCTAACGACAGCGCCGGAATGATGCCGATTTTTTCGGTGGCAAATAGTGACAAATTCTCTAATGGCTGCGCGGCAAGCATGGGCTGCCAGCCGCCAATAAAGTGAATGGAAAACAGCGCCATGAGGATAAAGCCTGAAAACAAAATTAGCGCTTGAATGGCATCAGTCCACACCACTGCGGTGTAACCACCAATAATCACATATAGCGTAAAACTGAGGGCGACAATGACCTTGGCCCAGCCAATGTCGATATCCATCAGCCACGCGAGATACATGCCGCCGCCAATAATATGCGCGCCCAACCAGCCGATACTGGCAATAAAAATGATCACAGCAATGAGATTTTTGATCTGCACTTTGGCGCCCACATAGTAGGCAAGCTCCTCGCTCATGGTCATAAACTTTAGTTGGCGTATTGGTGCAAAAAGCCAGGCCAACAACAAGATACCTACCGCGCCGCCCAAACCATATAAAGTGCCAGCCCAGCCATTGTTATAGGCAAACCCGACCGCCCCCATGGATGAACCTGTGCCCACCATGGTTGCCACAGTGGTGCCTAGCGTTAGTAGTAGAGGTAAATTGCGCCCGCCCAATAAAAACTGCTCGCCACCGCGCTGTTTGCGAGTGACAAACCAACCGATGAAAATCATCACCGCGATATAGGCAGCGAATGACCAGATAAACATGGTTTCCATACTTGATTACCTTTAGGTTTTCTTATTGTTGATGGATAAAGTTATTGGACGAACATCGTGGTGATTACGCCTGCTTAAAGCAGCGCACGTCGACTTCGACCTTACAATCGACCACTAAATCAGCCACCATGCAGATCCGTGCGGGTGGGTTATCACCGAAAAATTGCTTAAACACTTTATTGAACGATTGGAAATAACGGGCGTCGGTTAACACCACGGTAACGTGCACTACATCTTCTGCGCTATAGCCCGCTTCGCGCATGATTTCAAAACAGTTTTCAATGGCAATAGTGGACTGTTCAATAATGCCACCTTCAACCACTTCGCCATCACGCATTGGGGTTTGCCCAGAAACCATTAACCAGCCACCGGCTTCCACTGCGCGAGAAAAGGGCAGATGCTGTCCACCTGTGCCAACGCCACCTTCGGTGCCAAAACGGGTAATTGTCATTGTGTACTCCTTGATGCTTGTGAGCGCGGCAAAATGGCAGCGCTGTCATTTTTTGGGTTAGTAAAAGATCGTGTTAGTAGTTGTCCCGCCCTCACTTGCAATGCACCTTGTGCTTGCTGGTAGCTTAGCTGGCCATTGACCCAGACTTGCTCAATCCCGGTCGCCGCCTGTTTGGGGTTTTCGTAGCTGGCACTGTCGTTGACGGTTTCAGGATTGAACAGCACTAAGTCAGCAAAATAACCCGCGGCAATCTTGCCTCGTTGAGCCAAGTTAAACTGGCTGGCGGCTAGGCCGGTCATTTTGTAGATGGCTTCAGATAGCTCGAAACACTGCGTTTCGCGCACATAGTGACCCAATACGCGTGGAAAGGTGCCCCAAAGACGCGGATGTGGGTGCGGATCGCAGGGCAACCCATCTGAGCCAACCATAGTGGTTGGTTGCGACAAAATATGGCTGACATCGTCATCACTCATGCAGTGGTAAACCGCGCCTGCAGGCTGCAATCGTTTTGCACTCTCGGTGAGTGATAATTGCCAAGTGTGGGCGATATCGGCTAGGTTTTGCCCGGCCATTTCTGGGTGTGGGGTTGACCAAGTGATGAAGATGTCAAAATCGTCAGTCACTTGATTGAGATCTAAGGTGCTTGAACTGGCAGTATAAGGGTAACAGTCACAGCTCACCTGCTGGTGTTGCTGCGCGTGGGCCAAATGCGCCACGATTTCTGGTGCACGTCCCCAGTTATCGACGCCTGCACATTTAAGGTGTGAAATGACCACCGGCACCTGGGCGGCTTTGCCCAGATCAAAAGCTTCGGTCATGGCATCGAGAATACCCGCAAACTCAGTGCGTAAATGGGTGGTGTAGATTGCGCCATAGTCGGCTAAATCTTGACTGATATAGTGCACTTCTGCCGCGCTGGCCGCTTGTGCATTATGATAGGCAAGCCCAGTGCTAAAGCCGAGCGCCCCTTGGCTGAGCGCTAAATTGAGCTGGGCGCGCATCTGCTGCATCTGCTCAGGTGTAGCACATTGAGTTAAATCATCCATTGCCTGCCAGCGCAGCGTAGTATGGCCGACCAACGCGCCAACATTCACAGCAGGCTGTGCCTTGGCAATGGCATTGGCATAATCAGCAAACGTGGCGTAAGTAAAAGCGTGATTGTCGCCAAGTAGATTAATTGGGTCCGGCAACGGCTCATCGTCAGCCAGTGCCGGACTTGCACTGATACCACAGTTGCCAACAATGACACTGGTGACCCCTTGAGATAACTTGCTCTGCATGGGTTTATCGCGCATGACTGCAAGGTCGTCATGGGTATGAACATCTATAAAACCTGGGGCTAGCGCTAAACCGTGGGCCGCAATAACTTGCGCAATTTGCAGATGCTCACAACAGCCAACATGGACAATCTGATCACCACAAATGGCAACATCAGTGTTTATTGGCGCAGCGCCAGTACCATCGAAAACTTGGGCACCTTGGATAACCGTAATAGCGGCAGGCTTAACCTGGGTTATCATAGCGCTAATCTCCCAGCGGCAAGCGACCATCGTTTTGGCGATGATCATCAAGGTGCAGTTTAATCCGGCGTAGCTTCTCGCGGGACTTACGTTGGTTGATGACTGCGACTTCACTGGCCAAAATATCAATGGCCGCCAGCATCACGTAGCGTGATGAGCTGGGCTTGAAAATGTAGTCGCTTTCATCGGTTTCAATCGGCAGGTGGACATCGGCCAACTCTGCTAATGGCCCTTGTGGGCAAATGGCAATCACTTTGGCGCCATATTCTTTGGCAATGGTGGCACTGTGCTGTACATCGGGGCTCACGCCACCTAATGACAAACATAGAATCACATCTTGTTTTTCCACGGTGGCGGTGGCCATACGCATCAACATAGGATCGCTATAGGCATTGCTCATCACTTCGAGTCTAAATAGTCTGTGGTGGCACTCTTGCGCCATGATGCTACTGCCGCCGCCCACCCCTAAGATCAGCAATTGTCTGGCTTGAGTGACGAGCTGACAGGCCGTTTGAATGCTCTGCTCTTCAATCAATCCTGCGTTACGAGACAGAGCATCGTGAATAGATTGGTAGATAGCGGGAATGTCTTTTTTTTCTACCTTAGTGTCTGAGGTGAAGCGCTCGCCCACAGCACTCGATTGGGCCAACTTGAACTTTAAGTCGCGTACATTAATACAATCTAGCGCCTTGGCCAGCCGGGTAATACTGGCATGACTGACTTGTATTTTGTCGGCCAGCTCGCCTATGGGGGCGTGCGCGGCATAATTAAGGTTAGCGAGAATAAACTGCGCGACTTTTTGCTCTGAGGGCCTTAGTGCTGGTAGTCGCTGTTTAATGCAGCTAACAATGTCCATGCGGTGGTCGGTTGTGGTTGTCATTAGAAGTGAGTCTCAATAATTTGGTTAACACAATAGTTGTCATCTTCCATGCCGACAAAGCGCCACTTATCGAGTGTCAGACATGGGTGTGAAGTACTAAAGCAGATGAGATCGCCAACTTGGATATCACTGTCTTGGGGGACGCTCATCATGCAGTGTTGATCCATGATGCGTACCACCTTCCAGTTTTGATTCACTGGGGTTGGCGCACTTTGTTGTGGTCGATAATGCAGCTCTGGAGTGGGTAAGCCGGCGTCAAAGGCGGCATCACGTTTACCTAGGCCGATGATTGCCATGCCCGCTTCAGGGACCGATTGCACATAGGCCCACAGTTGCAGACTGCTGGTTAGCTCGGCATTGATGTCACAGGCTAATGTGCTGCGAGCTAAGACTTGTTGCTGTGCATCTTGGTAGATGCCGGTGTCGTGAATTAAGTAACATCCCGGGCGAATAATGGCGGTTAAGCGCTGCTCAGGATCGTGCTTTATCAGGTGCTGGCTAACAATGTCGTACCAAGCTGAGCCAGCGCCGGTAATGATAAAGTTTTTCTGCGGCGTGAGGCGTTTGGCCAACTGTTTTGCTAATTGCACACTTTGGTCAACAAACTCGCCAATATCGTTAGCCGCATTGTCTCCATGGATCACACCTTCATAAAAGGCGATTCCGGCCAAGTTTAGCGCCGATGATTGCGCGATAAAATCGGCTAATTGGTGAGCTTGCTGGTGCTGACGAACTCCGCAACGACCACCTGTCACCCCCAGCTCGATTAACACATTGACGTTGAGGTTTAGCGGCGCAAAAAAATCGTTGATGGCGCCCAAATTAGCCAAACTATCAGCAAACACATACAGCTGACCTTGGTGCTGACGTAGCACGTTAGCGACAATAGCAAAGTTATGTAAGCCAACGAGTTGATTAGCCAAGATGATGTTTTGCACGCCCGCATGGTGGGCACTCACTATTTGTTGCGCGTTAGCAACGCTCATACCCCAAGCCCCACTGGCTATTTGTGCTTGAAATAAAGCCGGTGCCATAGAAGTTTTGCCGTGAGGTGCAAGTTGTACGTGAGCGCTGTCGGCAAACGATTGCATCCATTGCAGGTTCTGCTCGATAGCACTGCGTTTGAGGGTGGCTGCCGGTAAACTCAACTGCTCTGCGAGGATCTGCCAACCTTGTGCCAATGTATTGAGGTTGCCCAGGCCTTTATGAATACGATTTGGCGCATTGCCAGCGGCTTGCTGTGCCAAGTTTTGCGGGTCAAATTGCATCGACATATCCCTTGTTTATGGTGGCTCTCGCTGAGCAAATTATTGAGTTTTCAGCTGAAACAGGTTAGGTTTAGCTTATGTTATAAAATAACACAAAGCAATAGCATTTGGTGTTACTATGTAACTTAATCAATGAGCGTCTATTAGCAATATCGGTTGTTTACGGGGTTATTTAGACTTAGAACAGCTGGCAATATCACTACAATCAAAGGGCAAATCACCACTATGGGATTAACAATAAAATTCAAACTTGTCGCGGGCATTAGCGTGTTAGCCAGTGCATTATCAGCACCTTTGTCTGCTCATCAAACTGACATCAGTGAGTCGCTTAAAAGCCAAGACTGGGTTGCCGCTGGCACTTTTACTCAGGGAGTCGAAGGCCCCGCAGTGGATAAACAAGGTAACTTATACGCGGTTAACTTTGGTAAAGAGGGCACCATTGGACGAGTAGATAGCAATGGTCATGCGAGTTTGTATTTGAGTTTACCTGAAGGTTCTATTGGCAATGGTATTCGCTTTGATGCAAAACAAAATATGTATATTGCTGATTATATGGGACATAACATTCTTAAAGTGGCTGCTAACAGCACTGAAGTGAGTGTTTATGCCCACAATGCTGATATGAACCAACCCAATGATATTGCCATTATGGATAATGGTATTTTATTTGCCAGCGATCCTAACTGGGCCGAAAGTAGTGGCCAATTGTGGCGTATCGATACCCAAGGTCAAACACAGCTGTTAGAGCAAGCGATGGGCACCACCAATGGCATTGAAGTCAGCCCAGACAATCGCACTTTGTACGTCAATGAAAGCGTGCAGCGTAAAGTTTGGCAATACGATCTCAGCGCCGAGGGCGAAGTCAGTAACAAACGCCTACTGATTGCCTTTGATGACCATGGACTCGACGGCATGCGCACTGACAATCAGGGTAATTTATACATCGCTCGTTATGGTGCTGGCGTGGTGGCGGTAGTATCACCAGCAGGTAAGCTCATGTATACCATTGAACTCACAGGTCAGCACCCGACCAACGTTGCGTTTGGTGGAGAAGATGGCCGTGATCTCTATATCACCATGCAAAAACGCGGTGCGATTGAAAAAGTACGCGTTGCCAATGCTGGGCGTAATTTTAATTAAACTGCCGGGCCGTGATTAGGGCATTCAACTACCATTGCGGCCAATTACCACCAAATCATTACAATTTAATGACCAAATCCTGATTAATTTGGTCAACTAATGACAGTGACCTAAAGCACAAAATTGACTTGTTTATTTTATCTGCAAAAGCTTGGCTTAGATAGAGCAGGTTAGACCGCCATTTTGGTGTTCTGCAACCTATTTTACTTGTTGTTAAATAAACAATTAATGTTATTTTAAGTAAAGTTTGACTGTTTCCTCTATTGCCTGCTAGAAGCCGCCGTTATCCCAATACCCATCACATAATTAAGCAGATGCTAAAGCGATAATCTGTGATTGATCGCACACCTTGAAACTACTTGTTCTGCCTCTTTAGGTGTATACATACGATAAATCGCATATGCAATATTGTGTATATGAAGTTTGCCAAGGGTGATGATATGAGCAAAAAAATTCAAATAAGCCGCCGAGCTTTATTAAAGTCTAGTGCGGCGACAGCGGCGCTATCTGCTACGGGTTGTAGCACGACAGCGGTTGAGCCAATGGTTGAAGCCATTGAAAATGAGTTACCAAAATCTGATGCGTTGACGGGCACCGGTAAGTGGGTCGGTACCACTTGCCAAGGTTGTACCTCATGGTGTGCCAAACAGGTCTACGTGATGGATGGCCGCGCGGTCAAAGTGCGCGGCAATGTTAACTCTCAGGTTCACGGCGAGTCGAGCTGCCCACGCCAACACCTTAGCTTACAGCAGGTGTATGACCCCGATAGAGTGCGCACTCCGCTTATACGTACTAACCCTAAGAAGGGCCAGCAGCATGACCCGATGTTTAAGCCCATTTCTTGGGATGAAGCATTGGATTTGCTGGCGGATAAAATCATTAATTTACGTAACGCCGGCGAAGCCAATAAATACGCCTTGCTACGTGGACGCTACTCGCACATCAATGAGTTTGTTTATAAACATCTCACCAATATGATTGGCTCGCCCAATAATATCTCTCATAGTTCAATTTGTGCTGAAGCCCATAAAATGGGGCCCTACTACCAAGATGGAAACTGGGGCTATAACCAATATGATGTCGCCAATGCCAAATTCATTCTGTCGTTTGGCGCTGATCCCATCGCCAGTAACCGTCAGGTTTCTTACTACTCTAAAACTTGGGGTGATGCCTTAGATCAGGCCAAAGTGGTGGTGGTGGATCCAAGACTGTCAGCGTCGGCGAGTAAAGCCCATAAATGGATCCCTATTGAGCCTGCCAAAGACAGTGTTTTGGCGCTAGCTATTGCCCATGTCGCTTTGGTTGAAGGCGGTTGGCATAAGCCATTTGTGGGTGACTTTAAAGACGGTAACAATCAGTTTGTTGCTGGCAAAACGATTGCTGCAAGCCAATTTGATGAAAAGTATACCCACGGCTTGATTGAGTGGTGGAACTTAACGCTTAAAGATTGCACGCCACAGTGGGCGGCAGAGCAAACGGATATTGACCCACAAACCATTATCAGTATTGCTAAGGATATGGCGGCGGCAGCACCAGCGGTGCAGGTTTGGACCTCACGCGGCGCCGTCATGCACACTCGCGGGACTTACACCTCTTTTGCTTGTCATGCACTTAATGGCCTATTCGGTGGTATTGATAATAAAGGCGGATTGTTCCCTGCCAATAAAATCAAGTTGCACAAAAGTTTCCCTG
Source organism: Shewanella sp. Scap07 (assembly GCF_013394145.1). Classification (NCBI taxonomy): domain Bacteria; kingdom Pseudomonadati; phylum Pseudomonadota; class Gammaproteobacteria; order Alteromonadales; family Shewanellaceae; genus Shewanella; species Shewanella sp. Scap07. Next base: position 4,476,543 of record NZ_CP041329.1, on the reverse strand, counting down.
ATTCGAAACCCTATCTTGATGATATCGCTAAAAAGACGGTTAAGAGCCCGAAAATTGATCAGCGTGGCACCTTGGCGTTTCCTGCACTTAAAAAGGGCAAGTCGGGCGGTGGCGTGATCACCAGCAATGCGCCAAATGGCATGCTAAGCGCCGATCCTTATGAGATCAAAGTGATGTTGGCTTATTTCAATAACTTCAACTTCTCTTCGCCAGAAGGGCAGCGCTGGAATGAAGCGTTGAGCCAGCTGGAATTCATGGCGCATATCACCACCAATATCTCTGAGTTCAGCTGGTTTGCTGACATTATCTTACCTGCTAACCACCATATGTTTGAAAAATGGGGGGTATTAGATTCGATTGGTAACGGTGTTCATCAAGTTTCAGTGCAACAACCTTCTATAGACCGCTTGTGGAACACTAAGGATGATGAGTCTGAAATTCCTTATTTGCTAGCGAAAAAACTGGCGGAAAAAGGCTTCGACAAGCCTTGGCGATACATCAACGAGCAGTTACTCGATCCTGAAACTCAGCAACCCGCAAAAAATGAGCAAGAGTTCGGTAAATTGTTGGTGCGCTATGTCACCGCGCCACTTTGGCAACCGGGTGCAGACAAGTACGGTGAAGACCTAGGTTCGTGGGACAAGTTTGTAGAAGCCGGTGTGTGGAATAGCCACCCATACAAGCTCAAGACGCGCTGGGGTAAGTTTAAAACCGAAACCAAGCAGTTTGAGTTTTACAGTAAAACCTTAGAGACCGCCTTAGGCAAACATGCCAAAAAACACAGCGTCAGTGTTGATGAGGTGATGGCGGCTTGTGAGTATGAGGCCCGCGGAAAACTGGCGTTTGTGCCCCATTATGAAGCGCCGTATCGGTTTGGTGATGCGAAACAATATCCGCTATTGCTGGTGGATCAAAAGTCACGTCTCAACAAAGAAGGGCGTTCAGCCAATACCCCTTGGTACTACGAATTTAAGGATGTCGATCCAGGCGATAAGGTCGAAGTGGATACCGCTAAGTTGAACCCGATTGATGCTCAAAAGCTGGGTATCAAAGATGGCGATAACATCATTGTGAGTAGTCCGGTGGGTCAGCTGAGCTGCACAGCGGCGCTGTGGGAAGGGGTTAGACCCGGCACAGTGGCTAAGTGTTTTGGCCAAGGCCATTGGGCCTATGGACGTCATGCCAGTCTGAAGTTTGGTAGCCAAGTTCGCGGTGGCAATAACAACGATATTATTGCCGACAGATACGATAGGCTCAGCGGCGCGTCGGCCTTCTATGGTCATATCCGTATTCAAGTCAGCAAAGCCTAAAGGAGCATATTATGAAATTAGGAATGGTCATTGATCTTCAAAAGTGCGTAGGCTGCGGCGGATGCGATTTAGCCTGTAAAACAGAAAACAACACCGCGGATGGCATTAAATGGTCGAATCATATCAACGTCACTGAAGGTCGTTTCCCTGACGTGAAATACAGCTATGTGCCGACGCTATGTAACCACTGCGATAACGCCGCTTGCGTTAATGTGTGCCCAACTGGGGCGATGTACAAAGACAAGCGCGGCTTAACATTGCAGGATAACGATAAGTGTATTGGTTGTATGAAGTGTGTACGGGCGTGTCCGTATGGCGTCATCAGTTATAACCGACAAGTGCCGCATCGTGAGTGGCAAGATGACAGTGTGTTGGTGCCTCAAGGTACGGCGTCACCACATTTATTACTTAAGCAAACGGGCAGCAAAACCACCCCGTATGTTAATCCTGAACGTGGAGACACTTATCCGCAGACGCGTCCACGCAGAACGGCAGAAAAGTGCACCTTGTGCGACCACAGATTAGATCAGGGTTTGTTGCCTGCTTGTGTGAGTGCTTGTCCATCTGGGGCGAGGGTGATTGGCGATTTAGCCGATCCTAACAGTGAAGTTTCGCGTCTGATAAAGATGCATGGCAGCAAACAGATGAATCTGGAGGCTGGCACCCAACCGAATGTGCATTACATTCGCAGTTTCAATGTCAAAACTATCTATTAAGCTTTAGGGCTTTTGTGTCACTTAGACCTAACTTGTCAGATTCTGGCAAGTTAGGTTATTTTTTACATAAAATCATGGGGCGATTTTGGGTATCGCCAACAGCGTTCAGTTTACTCAAAGGGGTGGCAATTAATGCTTGGTTTGCTGAATAAGTTTCGTTGAGCACTTGCTGTGCCCACTGCGGCAAATTGGGATTAATTGAATAATAGATCCATTGCCCTTGGCGACGATTAATCACTATCTCTGCCGTTTTTAGTAGTGCTAAGTTGCGCGAAATTTTCGGCTGCACTTCATCCAGTGCCTCACTAAATTCACACACGCACAACTCACCTTCTGCCTTGAGCATTAACAAGATGGAGAGCCGAATTGGATCGGATAGAGACTTAAATAGAGTGATCGGTGCTAACTGCATGTTGGTTCGTCAATTTATTAAGTGATTATTGGTGACTACGTTGCGCTGTACCGCTGCGGTAGTCAATCTAGCCTAAGAAACGCTACCGTTAGGTCAATGTTACTTAGGCATTGCTTACAAGGCAACTGTCATCGACAGCAGCCTTGGCAGCGAGGTTATTTTACTAACTTGGCAAGGTCAGCCGGACGATAATAGACAGATTTTAGGACTTTGCCTTGGCGTACGACTTTACCATCCATATCGACGTCTTTAGCGCATTTAGCAATGATAAAATCGCCTTTGCTGCTGCCGACAATCTCTACCCCTTGTTTAGCATAAAACTCAACGGTTTCAGCCAACTCTTGCTCATTGCGACAAACTTTACTCATGTTGCTTGAATGTACTTCATCCCAGCAAGTGATGAAATCAATGTCGCGATTCTTGGCAACGTGTAGCAACAGATCAATCAGATAGCTGATCTCTAGACGATCGCTAACTTGGCTGGCACCTAAGTGCACTAAACGGCCCATTAATACGTAAACCGAATCGACAATGGCATCGGCCTGCTCTACACGGCAATCAGCTTCAGCTAATTCTGTTAACTCTTCAATCGCCAATGACGTATGCAGCGTGTCGGCTTGATCATCTAAGCTGCTAGGATCTTCAATTGGCAGATCGAAGGTCGAGCGAAACTGATGGATATCAGCATAAAGGTGATCATAGATAGGTTGAGTCAGTGCCGTTAGTTGCATGGTGTAAAAGCCTTTGAGCGGAAATCATTTAGGGGCAGATTTTAAGGGATAGCCGCAATAATTGAAAGGCACATGCTCGCTTTATTCACCAAATAGAGGTGTTGAGCAATTCGTGTTTATGCTCATTAAGTGCATAAACAATACGATTAACGCCTTAGCAATGAATTTTTAGTGATTAATAGCTGATAACGCCAGTATTCATGCGGGTTGCAGGCTAGCGTTGATTGGACAAGGTTGTTGCTTATATGTAAACATTGCTGGCTATTTAATACCAAAAAATAACAATAATAGGATTGACCATGGCAGCAGGATCCCCGCCTCAGGAAGAGGTTACAACGCCACAAGCAAGCAATAAAAAACACCGCACTCCCTCTTTGATAGATGCACTGACTCCTATGTTGGCATTGGTTGTCATGTTGGCGATGGCGGTGTATCTATTCTCATCCGACAGCTCTGCTGGCGCCAATCAAATCGCGCTGATTATCGCCGCATGTATTGCCATGATTGTCGGTGCCAAAAACGGCTATAGCTGGGCAGAGATGGAAAAAGGCATTGTCAAAGGTGTCGGCCTCGCCACAGGCGCGTTGTTGATTTTGTTTTCCGTCGGGTCGTTAATTGGCACTTGGATATTGTCCGGTACGGTGCCGACCATGATTTTCTATGGCATGAAGCTACTTAACCCTGAATACTTCTATGCGGCATCTTGTCTGCTATGCGCGATAGTCGCGCTCAGTATTGGCAGTTCTTGGACTGTGGCAGGCACCTTAGGTATTGCACTTATTGGCGTGGCGAGTGTGATGGGCTTAAGTGTCGAAATCGCGGCGGGCGCCATCATTTCTGGCGCTTACTTTGGTGACAAAATGTCACCCATGTCTGATACCACTAACTTGGCTCCTGCTGTCGCTGGCAGCGATCTTTTTGCCCATATTCGTCACATGGCCTGGACCACTACCCCCAGTATTATTATTGCGCTTATCGGCTTTGTCTTATTAGGACTCAGTGGCGGCAGCACTCAAGCTGAAAACGATCTGCAGCAAACTATGGCGGTATTACAAGCGCAATATCAACCGAGCATACTGCTGTTGTTACCCTTACTGGTGGTGTTACTGCTAGCGTATAAAAAGATGCCCGCTTTTCCAACGGTGATATTAGGTACGTTAGCCGGGGCAGTGTGCGCGTTAGTGTTCCAATTTGATGGGGTGCTGGCATTAGCCAACGACAGCAATTTACCTATGCTGCTGGCGTTGGTTAAAGGCTTGTGGGTTGCCATGTTTGACGGCTATGTGGCCAACACCGGAAGTGAGGTTTTAGATAACTTACTTAGCCGCGGCGGTATGAGCAGTATGGTGACCACGGTCTGGTTGATTATTTGTGCCATGGCGTTTGGTGGCGTGATGGAACGCACAGGGCTTTTGCAACGGATACTACAAAGCATCATGCAGTTGGTCAGCTCTGGCGGCAGTCTGATTATGACGACTTTAGTCAGTGCGATTGGCGCCAACTTAGTCACCGGCGATCAATACATTGCGATCTTGCTGCCCGGTAGAATGTTGAAAGTGGAGTACGGCCGCTATGGCCTAGCGCCGGTGAACTTAAGCCGCGCATTAGAAGACTCTGCCACCATCACCAGTCCACTGGTGCCTTGGAATACCTGTGGTGCCTACATGGCCAGTACATTGGGAGTCGCGACGTTGGCTTATCTGCCATTTGCGTTCTTCAATCTTGTCTGCCCACTGATCAGTGCCGCCTACGCCTACTATGATTTTAAAATTGTTAAGCTCACCGCCGAGCAACGTCAAGCGCTACAAGCCATCACACCGGCGTAGCGCTTTCCTGTATAGGTGGTTAAGCTCGCTATTGTTGAGCGAGAATATGTTTATCGATTTCGCTCAACAATTGCTGAAACTGCGGCTCCGCCACTTGCAGGGCAAAGCTGGGGTGATCTTCAATTAGCGATCTTTGCAGCACACCTTGATTGATCGCTTGAATAAGGAAGCGTTGGCTTTGCGAGCTGTCATTCGCACTGGCATACAACATCGCCAATGCCAAGCTATCGCTGCCTCTGTCTGAGCCGCTTGCCTGCTGATTGAGATAATGGCTAATCAATTGTTGCCACTTAGCCGCTAGCGTCGCATCTTGCTGCCACACAGAGTCACTTTGAGTGCCTACGTGGCAGAAAAATCCCAGTAGCTGACCTTGTTGCTGACGCTGCGGGTTATTCGATGCGCTCAGAGATTGTGCGAGCTGCTGAGCGAGTTGATAGTCGCCTAAGTAATAGTGTGCTTGGGCTAAGCCATAGGTAAACGCCAAATTTGCTTGGTTAGTTGGCTTAGTGAGTAGTTGTTGATAGTGACTGACAGCTTGTTGATAAAGGCCTTGGCTGATATACCACTGACCCATGCTGGTACTGGCAAGCTGCGAGTCAGGTTGTAGCTGCAGCGCTTTATTGAGCACCCCTTCAGCCTGCAGATATTGGTTAAGAGCAATATAAATAAGGCCGCGGTGTACTAAGTTAACCGAGTGATTGCTATCAAGTTGCAAGGCTTTGCTATTCCAGCTGAGCGCTTGTTTTAGCTGGCCTATCTCTCGGTATAAGTAACTCACGTTGGCCATCGCTTCGGCAAATTGGCTGTGCTTATCAAGCGCTTTGAGGTTGGCATTTATCGCCTTAACTAGCCAACCCTTGTTGTAGTACGCCAGTCCTAGCGATTTGTAGCCTAGGGCCAAATCGGGCTGCAGTGCAATGGCTTTATACGCCGCATCAATCGCCAAGGTTTGCCATTCAGTAGGGCCATTAAATTGGTATACCCCCTGGCTATAGGCGTCGGACAAACCCGCATAGGCTTCGGCTTTTTGAGGGCTGAGGGCAATAACAGACTGAAATAGGTCGATGGCATGCAAGTTATCTTCTGCACGATAACGATGGTAGTAATCGAGGCCTTTTTGGTAGAGCTCGTTGTCGAAGCTATGAGCTGTGGCACTTTGGGCGGTGGTTTGCTGGGTTTTTTGTAGGGGGACGCTGGCAGACATTAGCAGTGCCACACAGACAAATAGCATCAGTAAGGTTAGTAAACCCAATGAGGTCATTTTCCAGTAAAGCGGATAATTGCTGCCTTTACTGGGACTAATATGAGTATCTGTGGCTAAAGCTAGCCGACTGGATTGACCGGTTTCTGCTATGGGAGTGGCATCGACGTTGGCAATAATGCGATAGCCACGTCCGCGAATGGCCTCGATATAGCGCGGCGCCGCTGCATCATCTTGCAGCGCCCGGCGCAGCAGTTTGACCCGTTGCTTTAAGGTTTCGTCACCAACAACCGCATCGGGCCACACTGCGGCAATCAATTCGCGCTGACTGACAATCGCTGGCGAGGCTTCTAATAATACCCATAGCAAACGATAGCTAAGCCATGGCAATTTTATCTCTTCACCTTGTTGGTTAACTAAGGTACCCAGCTGGGTGTTGAGGGTGAGATCCGCAAACTGATAACGAATATTGATAGTGCCGTCCTTAAGCATTTTATTATTGTTTTTATCGGGCGTTATTGAGGAATTAATCCCCACTTTACTTAGCTTTCACCAATTATCAATGGCTTTCACCAAGCTTCACCGTCTATTACTGCGGCTTTCACCAATATTCAACTTCAATATTTTTCAGTTAGTTAAGCTAGTAGCAGGATAAAAGCAGCCATTACAGGCTTGCGGATGATAGAAGGCGAGAAGAGTAATGAAAGCGACGCTGGTGTGCGGATATTTGGTGAGTGACTGTTTAGTTTGGATAGTAAATTGGTTGTGGCAATGGTTACTGCTGCCTTTGGTACTGATTGGCTAGCAGAGTTATGCTGGAAACTATCCAGTATGCTTTACCATTCGAGGGTAAAACATACTGGAAAGGCCGTTTGCTAGTTTACACCGGCATTGGAAAGTAGCTTGGGATTGGTGACTAAGTTACGCACACCGTGGGCATGATCTTCATCAAATACGTTACCTGTTAACCATTGACCCACTGAGTGAATGTCTACTTTCATGACTTGAGGACGGACACTCCAGCTAACTTGCAGTGGTGAGGCTTGCTCATTAAAGCTTGGCCCTGTTGTTGAGCCGGCATATTCAATGGCAGTGCCAGTATCATTAGGGATATTTAATGCTTGATGGTAGCCATTACGTTGGCCTAATTCAGTTAAGGTCATAAAGTTAGCGGCATCGGTGTCATTAACGAGCACAAAAACTTGGGTTTCCACTCGTAGCTGTGGATTGGCAATTGATTCGCTTAAACAAGCCCCTAGGGTTGGCCCAGGTGTTACATCGGCACTCGAATGAACGTAGTGTACTTCAATGGTGTCACCAGGGTTTAAGGCGTGTTTTTCACCCCCAATAATACTCGATATCGGAGTAAGTTCCTTTTCGCTCAGTTCGCCTGCATAGACGTATCCTGAGTGATAACCTTTGCCGTCACCATTACCCGCATATTGAGTAAATTCACCACCTTGGTGCTCAGCGTTCTTATGGAAATGAATGTTACATAGATTCATCTTGCTATAGTGAGGTGCTGCAGCAAATGTGCGTTGATTTTCGCCTGCTAGGTTATCAATGTTTCTCGGGGATTGGGGGCCAAATCCTTGCCCAGCAGTATTTGCCGCTAGTGCTGCTCGCTGGGCTTCAATAACACTATCTGCAACTGGCTGCTGAGATGAGCCAGCAAAAGCAGATAATGGCAAAAGCAGCGATATTGACGAGGCAAGAATTATATTTGTCTTCATGAGTTACCTTTTTAAATAAAGTTAATTACATTTCCTTTTTATAATTTATTTGACTTTGTCGGCGATATCAATGTTTGCTAATTAATAATTCGTCATCATTTTTCATCTATATAATGCTATCTTAAGGTAGACTATTGGCCTTGGTTGTAATATGGGGTTTTCATATGTTTTAAAGGTTTTTTGTTTGTTTCACTTTTAGTTGTTGAAACCTGTGTGTACTGGTTGTTGTGATTGTATCGCTCTAGACTAAACATCTTTTAATATAGGTTTGTTTTTATGGTTTTTATTAGTTGTATAAATTTTATTAACTAAGTGAGCATGATTAAACCTGCTTAATTTGTATCAGCAGATGAAAACTATTGACGTGAATTGTTACTGACGTCATCTGGGAGCCTAGTGGCATATGCCCGCTACTGCACAAGACAGCCACTACACAAGACAGCCACTACACAAGACAGCCACTGCACAAGATAGCCACTGAACTAGCTAGTATGTCGCTGCTACTTTCTAGCTGACAAAGGCTGGGGCAGAAATTCGGCGTTAACGGTTTTGTTGTCGAGGACTTCACTTTCCTGCTATTGAGATTAATTTCGCTTTTTTAATCGTGTCTCACCGTCGATATCAGTGCCAGTTGTGGGAAATAACTTTACATGTTCTATCCATGTGGCCAAAAATAGTAATTTAAGGTGGAGTGAATACGCTAAAATATTGAGCTTTTCGCTTTTCAGGTTATAAGTGGAAGTGATTAAAATAAACTGATTTGTATCTTGGTTTAATCTGGGTTCGTCGGTTTTAATTAAGTTTGTTTTAAGCCATTTTTCGTGGTTGGTTTTAGGTAAGGCTTACCTGTTTTTGTTTTGCCTATTAGTGTTGGTTGTGTCTGATAAATAATCAGATACTTTGGCGGCCAAATTAATATTGTTGTTTTTATTCTGCTCTAGGTGTCTTGGACTGGGGATTATCAAGGGTGTTTATATCGCATCACAGTAAGTTGTGGAGGCAGAAATAGTCTCTTAGGGGGAAACCGCAGAGACCATTCATGCCCAGACGCGTCTATGGTACTTATAGCGCCTTAACATCGACGGTTAAACTTTGTAGGTGATCCCCCAGTGCGACAGACGGGGTTGGGCTGACTTTGCCACCTAAGTGTTTAGCAAAGAAGCGTTCCATGGCGAGAATATAAGCCAGTTTATTGTCGCGCTTTTGAAATCCATGACCTTCATCTTTCGCCAAAATGTATTCAACCGGTAGCGACTTGTTGACTAGGGCTTTGGCAATATTGTCAGACTCTATTTGGGTGACACGCGGATCATTAGCACCTTGTACCAGCAATAGCGGCGTTTTAATGTTATCGACAAAGTTAATTGGCGATCTGGCCTGCATATCGGTGCGGTCTGCGGCCACTTCTGGGTCACCTACCGCGTTATAGAACTGACCTAAATAGGGGCGATAGTAGTCCGGAAACGCTTCCATTAATGTAATTAGGCTTGATGGCCCAACATAGCTAATAGCGGCTTGATAGACATCGGGTGTGAACGTTACCCCTGCTAGCGCGGCATAACCGCCGTAAGATGCCCCCATAATGCCAACCCGCTGCTTGTCGGCAATGCCTTGCTCAACCAGGTAGTTGACGCCATCGGTGAGATCGTCTTGCATACTGCCTGTGCCCCAGTTTTTGTTGCCGAGGTTCAAAAAGCGCTTACCAAAGCCCGTTGAGGCGCGAAAGTTTGGCTGCAGTACTGCATAACCTCGGTTGGCTAACAGCTGTGCCACCGGATTGAAGTAACCAGAACCTAGGGTCCAATAATCCCGTGCCCAAGGGCCGCCATGGGGCAGAATGATTGTAGGTAGTTGCTTGCTTTGTCCTTGTGGCAAGGTTAAGTAAGCTTGAATCGTCACGCCATCGCGAGCGGTATAGTGGATGGATTGTCTGTTAGACAACAAGCTTGGGTTGATACTCGGTTGCTGGGCTAACAGTACAGAGACTTTTCCCGTGTTGGCATCATAGACATATTCATTGCCCAGATCGGTGTCGCTGGCAACATGCAGCTGCCACAGGCCGGTATCTTGGTTACGGTCGCTGACGGTGATTTCTACGTCTCGTTTGAAGTGATCGTTAATCGTCCGCCAGTGCTGTTTAAATTCCTGGTTTAAAGGGTAGGTACGTAGTCGGCCGCCATAGTAGGAAACCGCAATCGGACTACCAGCATCATCAAATAGCACTTCATGTACATCAGACTCATCGCGGGGATCTTGATGCAATGTGGTTAACTTGCCAGTTGTAAGATCGATACTCAGTAATTGTTGTTTATCGCGACCTTGAATGTTGGCTTTAACAAAGGCGATGTTGCGCTCAGTATTAATTCGCAATATATCAATCTCTTCGCCAAAGTCTGTGCTGAGCAACACACGCCACTGCCCCTGTTCATTAATATACAGGTTACGGGTGTTGTCTGGATTACTGTTGGCCGCTAATACGGGCTCGCCGCTATCGTTGACCTCTATTTGTCCGAAGCCTAGGGTATTTTCCATCAAAGGCGTTATTGAACCATCCTTGATATTGAGACGGTATAGATCGAGTCGCTGCGCTTGGCTATGGTTAGCCATGACAATAAGTTGTTCAGGGTTAAGCTTTGGCTGTCTTAGCAAAATATAACGACTGTCTACTTGGTCTGTTAACGGTTGAATTTGCGCCGAGATTGCCTTGGTCGCATCAAAAGTTAGCTTGTAAAGCTGAGTGTTTTCGTTGCCATCAGTATCTTTGGCAAAGAACAGCTGGTTGTCGTTGAGTGACCATTGAAATCCGGCAATGGGAGTTGAATATTGGGTGATGACTTGGGCGTCACTCAACGCCGCGCCGACAGGCATCAAATAGAGGTTTTTTGCCCCCTGATAGTCCTTTAAAAAGGCCAGCCACTTGCCATCATTGGATGTTTGAATATCGCTAATCCCTTGTTCATTGAAGAACGCCTCAATAGGCAGTACCGCAGCCGTGCTGCTCACTGGCGCAACGGCGGAATGGGTTAGGTTTTGCTGCTGTTGGGTGCTGCAACCGCTCATCAATCCGCTGATAGCGCTGGCGGTCAGTAGCAGTGAAGAAAGTAATAATTTATGGCTCATAATCTGTTCCTTATTGATATAACGCATCCGCATCATCGTGGTTGATGACTGTATTGCTAAGTTGCTATTTAGCCTATTACATAAAATAATTATTGTAAAACGATAATTTAATATTATTTTGCGAATATTTTTTGTTGTGTGTTATGATTTGGGCATCAATGTGTAGGAGAAGATCGACGTCATGAACGACAAGATGAACAAATTGAGTCAGTTAAGTGGATATCTGCGGGGGTTAGTTTTGCTGGCGACTGCGGTTGTTATTGGCTACTTGGGTTATCAACTGGGTTTCAACGGTGAGCTTAGGTTAGGTAGCAGTGCGCTTTCAGAAGCACTTTGGCAAGACGATCGTGCCAGTCACAGCGTGCTACTCATGATGGTGCTACCGCAATTTGTCACCATGTTGCTAGGAGTGTATTGGCTGCAAAAGTTGTTGGCTTACTACCAACAAGGTCTGTTTTTTGCCACCGAACCAATGCGCTGTTACTTGTGGTTAATTTGGCTAAAAGTGGCGGACTTTTTCTTAGATATCGGCCGAAATATTGCGGTGGGTAATTACCACAGTCAGTTTTTTGAAACCACCGAGATAGAACTGCCTATCGACTTTGGTAATATCACCACCTTGCTGTTGATGTTAGTGATTGTTTACTTACTCAAAGCGGCAAAAGAAATTGAAGCCGAAAACAAAGAGTTTATCTAGCCATGGAAATTATTGTTAATTTAGATGTGATGATGGCGATGCGAAAGGTCAGCTCAAAGGAGTTAGCGAAAGCCATTGATATCACTGAGGCCAATTTGTCTTTGCTTAAGCGCGGTAAAGTGAAAGGGGTACGCTTTGAGACGTTAGCGAAGATCTGTGCCTATTTGCAGTGTCAGCCAGGCGATATTTTGGCCTATCAGAACGACTCTGAGTAAGGTAATTGCAAAAAAAGTCCGTCCGGCAAAGGGGCAAATATCCGGACGGGAGCAATGAAAAGGGTGGCAGGGACTAAGTTATTGCAAAAATTCCTCTCGCTGGGCGTATTTTGCGGTTAAGGCTTCAAGGTAAGGTTGCACCTCTTTGTCGCCCCAATCTAAGTAACCGCGTAAAAAGCCGATAAGGTTGCCATCACCGTCGAGTACAAAAGTGGCTGGCACTACGTTCGCGGGTAAGACATTATCTAATGAGTATTGCTCGCGATGGTATGTTTGATAATCAGCTAAGCCGTGTTGCTGCAAAAACGGCATGATGTCAGCTGCTGACTCGTCAATAGACACAGGGATGACCACCAAATCATTGTCTTTATTGGTTTGTCTTATCTCCTCCATCATAGGTATCTCCTTGATACAAGGACCACACCAGGTCGCCCACAGGTTAATAAGCACTAACTTACCCTTGTGTTGCTGCAGGTTAATGGTTTGCCCGGTTAAGGTTGTTAATTCAATTTCAGCCATAGAACGTGCGTACTGCATTTCAATAAATCGCGACATGATCATGGGCTTAGGTAATGACTCGCCCGTGGCGTAAACTTTGTCACTGGGCATTGAGGCATTAGCGAGACTGCTCACACAAACAAGCATAATGGCGCTAAGAGTTAGGGATAATTTACGCATCTGTTTGCTCCTGCTTGGGGGCTGATTGGCGCCATAGGCGTCGGCTGAATAGTGCGGCGATGATCACCAAAAAAACTAACGAAATCGGGATCAGATAAAGTGGCGCAGTACCCGCAGATAAACTGGGCATATAGCGGATTTTCTCGCCATAGCGAGCCACCATAAAATCAATAATTTGCTGTTTGCTGCGACCTTGTTCCAATTGGTTAAATATCTCGGCTTTAAGTTCGTTGGCTATCTGGTTTTGCGAATCAAATAAAGTTTGGTTAGTGGCCATCGGGCAACGTAAAGACTTAGCAATATCAAAGCCGAGCGTTTTAATTTCGGCTTCGCTGTAGTAGTTGCGCGGTTCGACAGCTTGGGTCGCTAACGGCAGTAACATTAGCGTAGCGAGTAGCATAACGAAGTGAAGTTTGCCCATTTAGCTAGCCTCCGCGGGAACTGATGGCTTGTTAGCGCTGTGTGTTTGAGTTTGTCTTGCTTTAATACGACCAGCCGAAATAGCGGTAAATCCTGCCAGCATCATGATCAGCGCCCCGAGCCAAATCCAACTGACTAACGGCTTATAGCTAAGGCGTATCAAGTATTCAGTCTCACTGAGTGGCACCCCCATAGACACATACATATCGGCAAATAGGCTGCGTTTTATTCCAGCGGCTGATAACTCCATACCGTTAGTTTTAAAGGTCTGCCTTTGTGGATAGATATAACTGATGATGCGATCTTGGCTGTCTCGCAGACTAATATTGGCCTGAATGGCTGAATAACTGCGGGCATCGACCTGTTCAGTTTGCTCGTAAACGAAGGTGTAGCCAGCCAGCTGTTTACCTTGGCCAGGCCCCATTCTAAGTAACTCTTCTTGCTCAAAATTAGACACGACAGTAGCGCCCAATATTGCGACAGCCACCCCTAAGTGTGCGAGGCACATACTATAGAATCGTTTTCTACGTGGTGGCTGACACAGTCGGCTAACCGATAGGCTGGTGGTTTGTGTTAAGGCACGGGCAATGGTTAATAGTAGGCAACTGACAATCCAGCACACCGAGAATACACCGCAAAACAGCCAGAAATCGAAGCCCTGTGTGACCATGTAGCTAGCAGATAGACTCAAGAGTGTGACGGCCATGGCAAGCAGCATCAGTTGGCGATAGGGTGGTTGTTTATCATGTTGCCATCGTAATAATGGTGCAGCGCCCATAAGTAGACTCAGTAGCCATACTATGGGAATAAACAAGCTATTAAAGTAAGGTGCCCCAACAGAAATACTGTGGCCAGAAACCACTTGGTAAATTAGCGGGTAGCAGGTACCGAGCAATACCGATAGTGCCGCGACCACCAATAAGAGGTTGCCAATAAACAGTAAGGTTTCCTTGCTCACTTGCTCAAAATTAGGCCGAGATATGAGGCGCGGTGCACGTAGGGCAAACAGCGTGAAGCTGGCGCAGGCAGAGATGAGTAGCAATATTAAGATAGCACTGCCCCGAGTCGGGTCGGCGGCAAAAGCATGAACTGACTGGACTACGCCAGATCGGACTAAGAAAGTGCCCAGTAAACAGAGGTTGAAGGCCACTATGCACAGCATAATGCTGCTGGCGTGGAAGCTGTTACGTTTTTCACTGAGGATCAATGAGTGCACCAGTGCGGTGGCAACAAGCCATGGAATAAAGGAAGCGTTTTCGACCGGATCCCAAAACCACCAACCGCCCCAACCAAGCTCATTGTATGCCCACCAAGAACCGAACGCATTACCACCAGTTAGGAAAATCCATGCCAGTATTGCCCAAGGTCGAATGCGTTTACAGTGCTGTTGAATCGCTGTTTTAGGTCCCAGTAGCGCTGCCATGGCACCCGCAAAGCAAGCGGTTAAGCCGACGTAACCTAGAAACAGCAAAGGTGGGTGCAGTATTAAGCCAATATCTTGCAAGATGGGATTGAGGTCACGCCCTTCGACAGGAATTTCAGGCAACAAGCGTGCAAAGGGATTGGAGGTGAATAGCAGAAACAGTAAAAAGCCACACAACACCATCGCCATCACTGCACTAACATGGTTGTCAAACTCACTGCTAAGTCCGTTTTTAGGGCGAATCCATAGACTCCAAGCGGCAATAGCCGTGATCCAAAATAGCATTGAACCTTCGTGTCCTCCCCATACCGCCGCGACTTTAAATACCAAGGGCAATTGGGTATTGGAGCTGTTTGCTATATAAGCAACCGAAAAATCATCAATGATAAATAGATAACCTAAAATTGCGATAGCTAATATTAATGCGACAAAGCATAGTTTAACTAAGGTATCTATATAGTGATTCGTTATCCGAGTGTCTAGCGGTATTAAGTGATATTTAATTGCCAGTGGTGATAACGATGTAATTATAGCAATTACCGCCGCAATAATTATAAGTATTAAACCAATCTCTGCCATCATGATGGGCCACCATTCTTATGCTCTTTAAATCAATATCGCAATTCGTCGATTGCTGATTATTGATGAGTTACTGCTTATTTATATTTATACCTGAACACTAAATGGCATCGTCTGGGTTTTCTGTGAGCTTTATCAAGTAAATAATCTAGCTGTTTTCATGCGTTAATTTTTTACAACTAAAAGCCGGTATTCAGTTATTTTTAGATGTAAATTACGCGTTTTTACAACTGACTTATCCTATCTTGTGTTTTTTATCTGTCTGTTTTTGCTGTATTTTTATGTTTTTATTTTCTTTTATATTTGAATGGATTCTGAGTGTGCGCTAGGTCATGTTTTTTGCGGTTCTATTGTGAAGAATACTGTACTTGCTCAGTTGTTTAAGTCGTTAGATGAACGGTTAGTTTGAACAAAATCCAGAAGATAGTGTGCAACGGAATAACCACTGTTAGCTGGTAACAAAATATAAATTATAAATATTTAGGAGTGTATGATGAGACGATGGAAACACAAGGTAGCCTTAGGTGTGCTATTTTGCTTCGGTGCCATTGCTAACGTGAATGCTGCTGGCGGTAAATACAACAGTGTGCCTGAAATGGGTAAAACTGCTAAAGAAGCAATTGCTAACTATCAAGGCATGGAACAAGTTAATGGTGTTAAAACCTTACAGGACTATGTTGTTCAAGAAGCCGAGTTATTTGATTTCCTATTTGAAAACCATCCGATGTTTAAATATCAGCAGTCGGGTAACTTAGTGGGTGATTACCATATTAGTGACCGCGGTGAAGAATATTTAGATACCGGCCACAGCCCCAAGTACAGTGAAAGAGTGGGCGCACCACGCGCCGTACAGTACCGTTTAGGTGCGAAATCTATTCTTGATTATCCCAACAACTTCGTTGGTCCAGAAAAGTGTGCTGAGTGTCATG
The DNA here is from genome assembly GCF_013394145.1 of Shewanella sp. Scap07. Taxonomy (NCBI): domain Bacteria; kingdom Pseudomonadati; phylum Pseudomonadota; class Gammaproteobacteria; order Alteromonadales; family Shewanellaceae; genus Shewanella; species Shewanella sp. Scap07. Next base: position 4,460,553 of record NZ_CP041329.1, on the reverse strand, counting down.
CTACCCAGTACGAGAAATGGCAACGCTCACGCCATGCTAAAACGATTCGTTTCCCTGGCGATCACCCTGAGGTTGATAACGACCTAGAAAAAACCATGTACAACACCAAAGATACCTCTATTTTGCCAGATGGTATTACGCCTGATGTGATTTATGCCACTGTGGGTACGCCACGGACTAAGTATGGCTTCATTGATGCCTGGTTAGTACGGGGTACTTATCATATTGAAGGTGGGTTGTTGCGCGACGGTACCGGTAAAATGGTCGCGGGTGCTAACCAGTTCTCTCGCGGTTGGGCTGAATGGCTCACCCCTGAAATGTCTAAAAAAATTAACGATGTGATTCCTGAGTTCCCACTCACTATCGCTGATTTTGGTGCCTCAGGTTCACACCAACAAGGTATGAGCTCTTATGGTGCGAAATACCGTGAAGAGATGTTGTTCCAACCTGCGAGTTCATACTGCGAAGTGTGCCATACCTTCAAGTTTGATTTCCAAAGCAAGCAAGAGTACTTCGACGCACTGGGTGACCCTAAAAAGTTACAAGAACATACCATCTCTAAAGGTATTGCGTGTGAAGAGTGTCATGGCGCTGGTGGTCACTTAGATGGTGGTACCGGTGGTATGCAATCTAACTGTGAACGTTGTCATCAACGCTTCCAGTATGACGATACGTTGGCCGATACTCCACAAGCACAAGAAAAACGTGAATATGCGTTTGGTGTGAAGATGAAGTCACTTTGCCCATCATGTGGTACTGAAGGGTCGCAAATGTACAACTCAGTGCACTATGAAAAAGGCATGCGTTGTACCACTTGTCATGATCCGCACGAAGTCACTGATGGCGATTGGATGTCTGGATTCACTAAGCCTAAGTTGAAAAAAGACTGTACAGATTGTCACGCTGCGCAAACCTTAATTGCGAGCAACACTGACACCCATAGCAACCAAACTTGCCAAAGCTGTCACATGCCTAACATGGGTAGCTGTGAGAACTTCAAAGCGATGCAGTTCCCTGACCAAGCTGGTTTCGATGCTGTCCGTAAGTCACACATGTGGAAGATTGAAGTTGACCCAACTTTGAAAACGCTTAATCCACCAGAAGGTGAGCCACGTATTCAAGGCCCAGCAGGCGGTAAAGGCTGGACAGTGGCGAAGAACGAAGAAGGTCGCTCTTACCTAGATTTGATGTGGTCATGTGCTCGTACTGCAATTTCTGACCATGACGTAGTGGAAAACAAAGGTTGTCATAGCCAGTTCCAATCTGAGCTAGAAACCGGTCTGCACTACAAAGATCAAATGGAAATCTACGGTGAAGTCATGAAGTGGCAAAAACCGATTAAGGAAGTGTTCACTGAAGTTGAACAAGCCTTAGTCCGCATTGACCAACTTCTTGAAGTGACCAAGCTATCAACCGAAGACAAAACTCAAGTACTGATGCTTGCTGAAAAAGCGCAAGAAGCGGTCGACTTGATTAGGGCTGATGGTTCTTGGGGTGTGCATGGTTTCCGCTACAGCCAGAAACGTCTTGATGCGGCACTGACTTATGTCACTCAAGCACAAAACATCCTAGATAACAGCGGCTACTCAGCCAAAGCTAACTAGGGCTTAGTCACCCTGCCTCGGCATCTTAGCTGTGATGATTAAGGTGTCGGGGTCATTAGGTTCTAACTGGAGAATGAAATGAAAACCAAGCTTAGCAGCATCATGTTCAGCCTAATGTTTGTGGCAGGGATTCCCAATGTTTTTGCAGGTAGCGGCGAACCTATGGGGCCCGCGACCTATCACGAAATCCAGCTGCACACGATCTCTATGGCCGAGGCCGAGTCACTGTTGGGTCAAAAGGACGTGTTGTTTTTTGATGTGAATACATTGGAGTTGTGGGCAGAAGGTTTTATCCCTGGTGCCACCTTTATCAATGTTGATAACTGGCAGGACCTACTGCCAAAAGAGAAAGACAAAGTGATGGTGTTTTACTGTGCTAATCGGCTTTGTAATGCCAGTGAAATTGCCGCGAGAGAAGTCATGAAATTGGGATACACCAACGTACGACAGATGCATGATGGCATCTATGGTTGGCGCTTGTCAGGCCGACCAACAGAAAGACCATAATAATAAAATTGATCAGTTGTTTACCGTTAAGAGCAATCGTTAATTAAAGAGAGACATCGATATGAAAATCAGCAAGCTAGTAATGCGTAAGACCACCGTTGCCCTGTTATGTAGTTGCGCTTTTATGGCCCAAGCCGCGCAATCAGAATCAGAGATAAAAGATGAATCATATGCTTTAGGCGCATCGGTTGGTAAGTACATCTCCAGTAAGATTTATGATCAAACTGAGCTTGGCGTTGATGTTCAAGTGCAAACCGTCATTGATGGGGTGATTGATGCACTTAAAAATGAAACCAAAATGTCGGACGAACAGATCCTCACCCACTTAAATGCGCGTGCAGAACTACTCAATAATATTCGTGAGCAGCAGCTCGCTGAGCAATCAGCGCAAAGTTTAGCCGCTGGCCAAGCTTACCTTGCCGATAACAAAAGCCAATCTGGGGTAACCGAAACCGCATCGGGTTTGCAATATGAAGTGATCAAGCAAGGTGATGGCCGTATTCCGCTTGCATCTGATGTGGTCACCGTTCACTACAAAGGCGAGCTCATTGACGGCACTGTATTTGATAACTCTCGTGACCGAGACGAACCCAACCGCTTTGCACTGATGACAGTGATTGAAGGCTGGCAGGAAGGCATTCAACTTATGCCTGAAGGTTCTATCTATCGCTTGAGTATTCCCACAGAGCTGGCCTACGGCGAACGTCAGGTTGGTGTGATTCCGCCTAACTCAACTTTGGTCTTTGATGTGGAGTTGATGAAAGTCGAGTCTCCCGGTGAAAACTCTCATGGAATGGGGCTTTCAGGCATGGGGATGGGTGGCATGATGGGTACTGGCCACTAGTTTTTACGCCAACAGTAGAGAGAGTATATGAACAGTCTTATTTTGGGTATCGCCGTCATCATGACCGCCTTCATCACGCCGTTTTGGGTACTTCATCTCCGTACTCAGTGCCAAGGCCAAGCCCAAGCCCTGAACACTAAGGCAACCCCTGCATCATCTGAATCGAAAGCATCAGGTGCGAAGGTGCCATTAATACTGTCTATTGCTCTGCTGTTGGCGACCTTATTGACCTATAGCCAGATTGGCCGATTTGCCGACTGGGATAGGGGATTTATCGATGAAAATATCGATTATTTGATAGCCGCTGACATCAATAAAAATGCGCGCGCTGTAAGTGAGCAACCTTACAACAAGATTGCGTTACTGAATCTTGCCCACGCCTACGCTGAGGGCGGTATGTATGCCGAATCAGTTGACACATTAAACCAATTATTGGCAGTAGAGGGCCAGGATGCTGAGTTACTTGGCATGAAGGCAAACGCACTCTACTACCGTGACGGTCGAGATATGAGTTTGGATGTATCGATTACGATTTCCCAAGCCTTGGCCGTAGACCCTTTCGAAGTTCAATCGCTACTGCTTTTGTCGACCCATGCCTATCTGAATAAGGATTATCAGCAGGCAATCGATCATTGGCAGACGCTATTGAGCAGCGAGAACCCAAGCATTAACCGAGCATCAATAAACAGTGCGATTTTGAAAGCTGAGCAAAAACTGACTAATCGTGCCGTGACTGCATCTGAGTAAAGAGTCACTAAAACGTATAAGTATAAATTGGGTTAGCGAAACGCTGACCAATGGAGGATGCTGTGAGTGAAAATATAGAGAGACGGAGGTTCCTTAAATGCTTAGGGGCCGGCTCTTTGATACTGGCGCCTTTGGGTTGCAGCTCAGTCAAAGAGGAGGACTCGGATAGCAATAGGCCACATTATGCGATGGTATTTGATCAAAACAAATGCGTCGGTTGTGGTGAATGTAAAGAGGCCTGCAATAAAGCAAATAATCTGCCTGAAGGTAAATCTCGTTTAATGATGGAACAGCAGTCTGGTGGCGTCGAAGGGCAGAAATGCCCACATTGCGGCAAAACCGAGTGTGACTGTGAACGCAAGTATGTGCGGGTTTCTTGCCAGCAGTGCAAGAATGCACCGTGTGTCACGGTGTGCCCCACCGGTGCCGCTCACCGAGATCCGGCTACTGGCATTGTTACTATGAATGCCGATAAATGTGCTGGATGCAAATACTGTATTGCCGCTTGTCCTTATGATGCGCGCTACATCAATAAAGACACTGACGTGGCTGATAACTGTGATTTCTGTCTTAACAGTAAACTGGCTAAAGGCGAGTTACCCGCTTGTGTACAAGGTTGTCGCTATGACGCCCTGATCTTTGGTGATGTCAACGATCCTAATTCTTATATTAGTCGATTGCTGGCAGTGAAAGATTCAGTGCGGATTAAGTCTCACTTTGGTACTGAGCCTAGCTTGCGTTACATACCAATTGTTAAGCAGGGGGTGTAAAAATGGATGGAACATTAGAATTCACCATGGGGCTGTCTGACGGTATTGCCTGGCCCTGGCCCATTGCGGTGTACTTGTTCTTTGCTGGTATCTCTGGCGGGGCATTGTCGGTGGCACTGTTCATTCGCTTTTATAAAAAGCAGGTCACTAATACTGCGTTTTTAAAAGCATCGGCGTTAGTGTCGTTTATCACTATCTCTTTAGGCATGTTGTGTTTGGTGTTGGATTTGACCAACCCGCTGTTTTTCTGGCGAATATTGGTTTACTACAACCTCAACTCTGTTATGTCAATCGGGGTGATAGCCTTAACCGCCTACATTCCACTTGTGGCGCTCATTGCGATGTTCGCACTGGAAGAAGAGATTAAGCGCATTGCTATCTTGCGGCCGCTGTTACCGATTATCGACAAACTACGCGGCATTCGTCGTCCTTGTGAAGTCGCGGTACTGCTGCTAGCACTGTCTGTGTGTGCTTATACTGGCTTCTTGATCTCGGCATTGATCCGCTTCCCGCTGATCAATACTGCGGTATTGCCCGCCCTGTTTGTGGCATCGGGTTTGTCGGCAGGTGCTGCGGCAGCAAAAATGTTGGCAGTGGGCATGTTCAAAGAAGATCTGCATAGCCAAGACATGAAAATTCTGCATGGCGCAGAGTGGCCAATCATGTTTGCTGAAGCGCTATTCCTATTCATGATCATCATGTCATTAATGACTGGGAATGCGGGGGCGCAAACCGCGTTTGAGGCTTTCCATAGCGGTAGCTGGGCAATGGTATTTTGGCTCGGGGTAGTGGGGGTAGGCTTTATGGGACCTGTACTACTTAACTTCGCGACGGGTAAGCGTTTTAGCCATTCGGCACAGGCGTTCTACCTATCGGGATTATGTGCAGTAAGCGGCATGATGTGCTTACGTATGTTTATCCTATATGCGGGGCAAAACTTCGCGATTTAATCTTCAAGTTAAGCTTCAGCTAGCCGCGGATGGCTAGCTGAAGTGCAAATCGAGTTGTGGCAATTATGATAACAAAATTACTACTAAGCGCGCTTTTAGGCATGACCTTGATAGGTTGTGGAGCGCCAGAATCCAATGAACACCAGCACCATGTGGCAGGTATTGGTGAGCACGACCGCTGCCATATGTGCGGCATGATGATCAAAAAATACCCTGGACCTAAGGGGGAGCTGGTACTTAAAAGCGGTGAGCTAACACCAAAGTTCTGTTCAACCCGAGATATGTTTACTTTTGCATTGCAACCAGAAAATCAGCGTCAAATTAGCCGCTTGCTAGTCCATGATATGGCGGTGACAGATTGGGATAATCCTCAAGATAGCCACTTTATTGATGCGACTCAGGCTTGGTATGTGTATGGCACTAGCCGCCAAGCGGTGATGGGTAGCGCGCTAGCCCCGTTTTCTAGTGAAGCAGCCGCACAGAAATTTGCACAGCAGTATGGCGGCGCAGTGCTTCGCTACGATCAAATCGATCTTACGTTACTGGGTGAATAATCATGTGGCCTTGGGCGCGACCTCAGCGAATACTGCCCAGCACATTGTGGTGCTGGCTTGCAATTAGCTTGTGGTTAACGCTGCAGCCGGCATATGCCAGCACTAAGCGGGTCGATAATAGCGAGCAGTTACGTCAGGCGCTGCAACACGCTGAGGTGGGTGACAATATACACCTTAATGCTGGGCAATATATTGGCCAGTTTGAGATCACCCAGGCAGTCAGTTTGAGCGCTGATAAACAGGCGGTTATTGATGCTCAAGGCCAAGGTAGCGCACTGCGGGTCAGCAGCCCCAATGTCATCATTAATGGGTTGACCATTCGCAATTGGGGACGGGATTTATATCAACAGGATGCGGCTGTGCATTTGGCGAAAGGAGCCGATCAAGTACAGGTAAAAAATTGCCAATTATATGGCCCAGGTTTTGGTATTTTCGCCGTCGATATTGAGCAGCCACAGCTTAGTCATAACCAAATTATGGGGGAGCGCCAGCTATACACGCTCGATAGAGGTGATGGTATCCACTTATTGCGCGTTAATCAGGCTCGCGTGGAACACAACCAGATTAGCTGGGTACGTGATGGGGTGTATTTAGAGTCGGGTGTAGATAGTCAGGTTAATCACAACCGGTTCAGTGACCAGCAATATGGCATTCACTATATGTATACTAAAGCCGATTCAGCCAAAGCCAACCATGCGGTTGATGTTGATGGGGGTTACGCACTGATGAATGCTTACGGCATTAAATTAACGGACAACTTTGTCCGGGGGGCACGCGAGTTTGGCGTACTGCTTAATCTGACTAATGATGCCACCATTGCCAATAACGTCATTGTCGATACCTATGATCCAAACGCCAGTGGTGAACTGCTCGATGAGGGTAAAGGCATCTTTATCTATGGGGCCCGCGGCAACCTCATTAATGCCAATACGATTGGTAATAATCAAGTGGGTTTATCGATGGCAATGGGTGGCGAGTCGAATGTTATTTATGAAAATCAGTTTATTGATAACCAGATCCAAGTGAAGTACATCGGTGATGTGCGTGTTGAGTGGAGTCACCAAGGCCGAGGTAACTATTGGAGTGATTACCAAGGCTGGGATTTAACCGGCAATGGAATAGGTGAAAGCCTGCACTTGCCCAATGACAGTTTAGACCGGCTATTTTGGCTCTATCCTGAAGCGCGATTTTTGATGGATAGTCCCGTAGTTAAATTATTGAAATGGCTAGATAACCAAGTTCAGCAAGCGGCCCCAAAAGGGGTCACTGATAGCTATCCTATATTAGCCCCTGCGCTGGTGCCGCAAATTGCCCATCTGGGGAGAGAAGAGTAATGCGTATAGAAGACTTAGCGGTATCGCTACAAGCAGTGAGTCATCAGTTTGGCGATTTCGCCGCCTTAACAGAAGTAGATTGTGCGCTGCAGCCAGGACAGCTGCTGGCATTGCTGGGCCACAATGGTGCGGGCAAATCCACGTTGTTAAAAGTGATTTTAGGATTGATTGACCCCAGCCATGGCCAAGTTACTGTGTTGGGGCAACGATTATCAGCGCACAACCGCAAGCCCATGAATATTGGCTACCTGCCAGAGAACATTAGCTTTTATGACAAACTTACCGGCCATGAATTGCTGAGCTACTTTGCCGCCTTAAAAGGGGTCGGTCAGGTTCGGGTCAACCGATTAATTGAAGAGTTTGGCTTGCAATATGCACAACATAAACCGCTGAAAGGCTACTCAAAAGGCATGAAGCAACGTCTTGGTATCGCACAAGCCATTTTGGCTGAGCCGCAATTGTTGTTACTTGATGAACCCACGGTTGGACTCGACCCGCAGGCGTCAGAATTTCTATATCAAAAGATACAATCTCTAACCCAACTAGGTTGCGCAGTCATGGTCTCAACCCATGAGCTCAACCTGATTGAGCCTCAGCTTGATGTGGCGATGGTAATGGGACAAGGGCGTAATTTGGCCACGGGGCCCATGGATAGCTTAGTTAAGCAAAGCCAGCTGCCGGTGACGATACGTTTTGATGACATGATTCGCCGTGTGACACGCTATAACCATTTGGCCGCTTTCTATCATAATGGTGCGCTGCGTTGTCCTGTGGCTGAGACTGAGTCATTGGTAGAGTATTTGACAACCCAGTGCCATATTTTCGATTTTGAGATTGAAAAGCCTGGCTTATCTGCGCTTTATCAGGAGTTGATGGCACCGATGCAGCAAAATAATGAGCAAGGTATTGTTTTCCAACCCGTCAACCAAACCGTATTGGTCGGAGCTTAATATGAATAGCCAAACATTAAGGGTTGCCCCAAATCCGGTGTGGATTATTGCCAATAAAGAGCTTAAAGACAGTTTGCGCAATCGCTGGGTGAGTGTGATCACCTTTATCTTTATGTTGCTGTCTTTCAGTGTGACTTTTGCAGGTAGTGCGATATCAGCAGAGTTGGCGCTGCCGAACTTACCAAGTTTGATCACCAGCTTGTCAACGATGACGGTATTTATCATTCCTTTGGCAGCCATATTATTGAGTTATGACGCTTACATAGGTGAAGAAGAGGCGGGCACGATGTTGCTGCTGTTGAGCTATCCGCTCACCAAGCAGCAAATCTTCATCGGTAAGCTAGTTGCCCATAGTGGCATCATGTTGGCAGCCATCAGCCTTGCTTTTGGTTGTAGTGCCGTCGCTATGCTGCTGTGGAGTGAGGCTAGCTCAGCCGCGGTGATAAGCGCATTTTTTCAGTTCATAGTCAGTAGTAGTTTGCTGGCGGTGACCTTTATTTTGATCAGTTATTTAGTGAGTTTACACGTCAGCGAAAAAGCCAAAGCGGTGGGGACCTTGTTGTCGCTATGGTTTTTGTTGGTGCTAGTGTATGACTTGTTGCTACTGGCATTGCTGGTGGCAGATTTAGGCAGTAGTTCGCAAGCACTGGTCAATGTGTTGATGGCACTTAATCCAACGGATATCTATCGGGCGATTAATTTACTGGCTGTGGATTCGCCCATGGGCAGTTTGAGTTTACTGGCTGATACCGCATGGGGCATTGAGCTGTTGTACGGCTTGTCGATAGCTTGGGTTGCTTGTTTAGCTATGTTGGCGAGCCAAAGTTTTGCGCGTAAATCTATCTAATTGATTAATGATTAAATATTAGCTTTTCATCATCTATCAATAGTTGTTATTATTTTTAGGAATAATTTATATCAAGTTCACGTTCTGGGAATTGATTAGCTAAACTCGCGATTAATTTGAGTAAGTTGTCACAGATTCCACGGCAATGGAGCGATAATATAAAACTAATAACAACGATAAGTTTCATTATCTTAGCTGTGAAACAAGATTGAGGTGAAGCGTGGTAAAAGTTACTCCATACTTGGAGTTCGACCAAGAAGCGCAACAACTGCATGACCGCGTAAGTGATTGCAAAATTCACTTAACGTTTTCAGAGTCGGCGGTATTGGGGTATCTGTTAGCAACGCCTGATGCCATTGTTGCCAAAGAAGCGCTATTAGCAGCGGGCTGGCCCGATCGGGTGGTCGCAGCCACATCGTTAACTCAGTGCATCAGCACCCTGAGAAAGAAGCTTGAACCGTTTACCGAAGTGCAATTGAAAACCGTGGCTCGACGCGGTTATCAATTACATATCTCACCCAAATCCCATGTAAAAATGCTCGCGGTGAATGACGCTGAATCAATCAAAGAGGCACTGATTGACGTATCCTTGATGGTGAAAATCGGCGGTATTGTCGTGGCATTAGCGATTATTGCTTGGCTTTGGTACAGCAGCGATTACCACAAAGTAATACAGCAGGCGGGGCTCTGGGACGCCAGCGAGCAAGTTGATATCAACTTAGGTGGCCAGCAAGAATCGTTAACCCTATTAGCCAAGCAGGGTGACTACAGTAAGCATGAGTCTATGTGGCAAAAGCATATTGCACCTGAGTTTAATTTTATTAAAGGCATGCAAGGCTTTAGTGGTTTTGCCCTGTCAGATGGTAATCACTATTCATTAGCGACTTGCCCAGATGGCAGTAATGATGCGTGCTCTGGTGAGAACCTGATTAATATTGCTGCCATAGATAAAACCCCAGCAGGACTGAACATGATTGAGTTTAGTGAACTGCGGCAAGTGATGGAAAATCGTATTCGGTATAACCGCTTGTTGATCCCTAAGAGCGAATCTTTTGCCGATATTAGTGATGTTGTAGAGCACCATTACCATGGCGATGTGTATTTTCCGGTAGCTAATGAGTTATTGGTGAGAGCGGATGTGAGTGTGTCGCTAGTTTATGAAGAGCCGTTAGCGGGTAATTTTTACTCATCGGCTTGTATTACCGATCAAGACTGCTTAACAACACCGATTAAATATCAAGTTCGCGGCCAATTTGTACAATATAAACAATCAATTGGTGAACTTGAAGTTGATGTGTTCCACGTTAAAGTCACTCAAAAAGATTTGAAAAAGCCGGAAGTGGTGAGTGATTCGGCGATGCACTTTTATCGTGAAATACGTAAGCACAATATTCGCGATGAAGAGATGTTTTATTACCGTATCTATCGTGATGATAAAACTGCGGTATGGGTGGTGCCGCTGCTGGGTAACCTAGTAGCTTGGACCAAGTATGACAAGGTTGCCTTATAACAATAAAAACCCAGCATAAGCTGGGTTTTTAGTCTTTATCGATTTTAGGGATAAAGGGGGGTAATTATTTGATGAATGCGAAGGCATCACCAAACAAGTGATCTTCTTCAACGCCTATTTCACGGAAAACTTCCCGCGCGGCACCCACCATATCAAAACGGCCAGCAATGTATATGTCGTAGCCTTTGAGGCTAATAAAATCGCTTTTAATCTGGTCAAGCAGGTTAGCTTGTTTGCCATCCCAGTTTTGTTCAGCTTGCTCAACCACGGGCACAAAGTGCAACCAGTTGTGGTCCTTATGCCATTGGCGCGCAATGCTTTCGTAATACATGGCGTCTTGAGTACGGCAGCCCCAATACAGGGTAGTTTCTACTTTTTGGCCTAAGTTAATCTGCTGCTCAACGATGCTCTTGATATAAGAAAAGCCGGTGCCGCCAGCGATTAGTAATCGAGGGCGAATATGCGCTTCACGCAGGTGCGCATCACCACCAGGCATTTCAATATCAATGTATTCGCTGTTTTGCAGACGCTCGACCACTTGCATTGGATAGCTTTCGCTTACTGCGGCGCCAATATGCAATTCAATTTGCTTGGCACCGGGTGCAGAGGCAATAGAAAATGGACGCTTATCTTTTTCACCCATGACGATGCAAAGGTACTGACCCGCATTAAAATCGATCAAAGTGTCAGGTGTCAGCGAAACCTGATAGACGGCATCATTAAATGCGGTGACGTGTTCTACTTTACAGCGAATGGTGTTCATATTAATCCTTTATTTGTCTCTCTTTGGAGACTTGTCTCTATACTATTTAAATTGGCGCGCTGGCCTTATCAGCCAGCAAATATAATCATTATAGGGTAGGGGCTTGATCGATCCCTAAATCATCCCACATGGCATCCACTTTTTGTTTAACCGCTTCATCCATGACAATGGGAGTTCCCCATTCACGGTCAGTTTCGCCTTGCCACTTATTGGTTGCATCCATACCCATTTTGGAGCCGAGACCGGCCACGGGGGAAGCAAAATCTAAGTAGTCGATGGGGGTGTTATCAATCATTACCGTATCGCGCTTAGGATCCATACGTGTGGTGATTGCCCAAATCACATCATTCCAGTCACGGCAATTGACATCTTCATCCACGACCACAATGAATTTGGTATACATGAATTGTCTCAGGAATGACCAAGCTCCCATCATCACGCGTTTGGCATGACCTGGGTATTGCTTGCGAATTGAGATCACCGCCATACGATACGAGCAACCTTCAGGTGGCAGGTAAAAGTCGATAATTTCTGGGTATTGCTTACGCAAAATTGGCACAAACACTTCGTTTAATGCCACGCCCAACATCGCTGGCTCATCGGGTGGACGGCCGGTATAGGTGCTATGGTAAATAGCATCTTTTCGTTGAGTGATATGGGTGACCGTAAACACAGGAAACGAGTCAGTTTCGTTGTAGTAACCGGTATGGTCGCCATAGGGACCTTCTTCAGCCATTTCTTCCGGGTCAATGTAGCCTTCTAGAATGATTTCGCTGGTAGCCGGTACTTCTAAGTCGCAGCTAATGGCTTTACACACATCAGTGCGTTCACCACGTAATAATCCGGCAAAAGCATATTCGCTCATTGAATCTGGTACAGGCGTGACCGCACCTAAAATTGTTACCGGATCTGAGCCGAGCGCCACGACAACAGGGTAGCGTTCACCTGGGTGTTTTTCTTTAAAGTCTTTAAAATCCAGTGCGCCACCACGGTGGTCTAGCCAACGCATGATCAGCTTGTCTTTGCCCAGCAGTTGCTGACGGTAAATACCCAGATTCTGACGCTTTTGTCTTGGCCCTTTAGTAATGGTTAATCCCCATGTAACTAAAGGGGCGACATCGCCAGGCCAACAATGCTGAATTGGTAGCTTAGTGAGATCGACATCTTCACCTGTTTTTACGATTTCTTGGCAAGGTGCATTGCGCACAGTTTTTGGCGGCATGTTTAGCGCTTGCTTAAACATAGGGATTTTAGAAATGGCATCTTTAAAACCACGAGGTGGCTCTGGCTCTTTCAAAAATGCCAGCAACTCACCCACATCGCGCAAGGCTAAGGGATCTTCTTTGCCTAATGCCATCGCCACGCGTTTCGGGGTGCCAAATAGGTTGGCAAGCACCGGCATGTCGTTACCGACTGGGTTTTCAAATAGCAGCGCAGGTCCTTTCGCGCGCAAAACACGGTCGGCGATTTCTGTCATTTCCAAATTAGGATCAACAGGATGGCTAATTCTCTTTAGCTCGCCATTGGCTTCAAGGTGATCGATAAAACTGCGTAAATCCTTAAAACTCATGTGGAATTACTCACTGCTAGATAATGTGATATGGCGCGCACTATAGCATTTTTCCACCATAGGGTTAATAGCTATTGCGCTGCAAAGTCGCCATAGCCTTGCCTGTGTTATCTGCAGATTGAAAGGCGTATACTAAAATACAATTATCATCGGCTTTTTCAGCGCAGCAGGAGGTCACTATGCAGTATTTATGCAACTGTCTGTTCAAGACCGTATTTGGCTGCAGTGTGCTGCTGAGTACGATGGGCTCAGCTGCGGGCAATTCACCTGTAGTGAGTACATATACTAGCGTCGTTGCTGGTAGCCATGTATGGCTAGGATCGGGTTGGAACAACTGGGATTATGGCGATCGCTGGCGCTGGGGAATAGGCGTTGGTAGCGGATCGCCCTATTGGAACAGCCATCGTTATTACTGGAACCGTCCTTATTGGAATCGTCCCTACTGGAATAACCGTTGGCGCTACCCCTATCGATATGAACGCCGAGTTCGCGATCCAGAACCCGCTACGTCGGTAGCCATTACGCCACCACAACGCACGACAACCAGTGTTGAGTACAGTGACGCCATTCATTCTCTGCCAGCCAATGCTCGAGTCATACAACGTGACAACCGCACCATTTATGAATGGCAAGGAATTGAGTATGTGTATGACTGGCACCAACAGCAGTATGTCGTGATCGACTGAGTCTAGTCGTTGAAGCGCAAGTTCTTGTCGTTAAAAGTTGTTAAGTTTAGGTACAGCTTGTGTCTGTTAGATTGTTAAACGTTGCTTAGACAATCACGTAAAGGACACATTATGACTGCACTCAATACTCGCGCTCGCTTCAATTCATTAGCTAAGACTGCCGCTTTGATTTTAGGTGTGGGTTTAATGTCAGCCGCTAACGCGTCACCTAATACTGCAGTCACCGCTGAGTTGACTAAGTACAAGACTGAAGGTCAAATTACCATATGTGAGTACCGCACCGTTAGACAGGTGCATTATCAGGTACTTAATGGTAACGAAAGCTGCCCAACCGCAATGCTTGTTGCGCCGCAGTTAGAACGCGGAACAGATGAACAAGCTGCAGACGATGCGAGCACGGCGAGTCGACTAGACTATGAAAATGAGGCTGAGTAGTCATTTATCGACCATTTATTCTTGTTGTAAATACTCGTGCTTTAACAGGCTAAATAGCGACAGATCGTGGTACTGGTTTTTCCAATAGCTGTGCTGTCGCAAAACGCCCTCGCACTTAAATCCTAACTTTTTCAATACCTTTTCTGATCCGATATTGCCTTGCATGACAAAGGCTTCAATGCGATTAATCGCATGTCGATACTTCGTAAATAGATAATCTACGACCGCTTGCAATGCTTCAGTTGCCAAGCCGTGTCCCCATGCTTGCGGCATTAGCTCGTAACCGATCACCGCGACATGACGTTGTGGTTCAAAATGATTGACGCCACAACCCCCAAGAAATTGCTGAGTGATTTTATCCCTAATGGCCCAGCGTAACATCAGTTGCTGTTGATGCTTTACGGCATCTTGTTTGATGAGCTCGCGGGCCGCTTCTAGGGTTTCAAATGCAGCTAAATCGTAAAACTGGGTCACCTTGTCATTGGCAAACAGCGAAAAAACCGCTTGTGCATCCGCTAATACGCATTCATTTAAAATGAGGCGTGATGTCGCTAATTCAGGCGGTGTTTTCATGGTGCTTTGATGTTCATTGCGTAACTGTCGATAGTGTAGCCTTCATCTTGATACTGACGTATAAATTGCATTCCCAGCTTTTTTAGCACATGCGCTGAGGCGTGGTTATCGGGCAAGACTTCACCAAAGACTTGGTCAATGTCGAGGTGTGCTCTGGCATAATCAATACAGGCCTGATTGGCTTCGGTCGCATAACCTTTGCCCCAATAGTCAGGATGGAAGCGATAACCGATATCGACCGCATTAATGCGGGTTTCGAATTTAAAACCGCAAAAGCCAATCACTTTGCCGCTAGCTTTCTCTACCACAGCCCAACGAGCGAAACCGTATTGGGCATATTCTTTAAGCCAAACATTATTGATGATGCCCTCGGCATCTTCCAAGCTATTGCATAAACCGGCATCACCGGTGTAGCGATTGACTTCTTCAGGTGCGTTGAAGTAAAGCACGGCTTGGGCGTCATCCATTATAAACTGCCGGATAATTAGCCGTGGGGTTTCGGTAATGATTTTCATAGTGTGTTATTGCCTGTACCTAATTGTGGGTTTGTTGGTATTAACTTTACCTAGAGTTAAAAAAGCAAAACAGATACAGTTATTAAAAATAAAAACCAATACAGATGATAATTAGCGTATGGCCAACTTTAAGTATCAACAAATCGTTGCACAGATGATTAGCGATATTGAAGCCGGAACCTTGCAACATAAGTTGCCTTCGGTGCGCAGCTTGGCTACGCGAAAACAATGTGGTGTATCGACCGTGGTGCAGGCTTATCATCAGCTGGAGCGCTTGGGCTGGATTGAGGCTAAACCTAAGCAAGGCTATTTTGTGCTGCCAAAGATGGCGGCAGAAACAGCGAGCACTGTGCCTAACTATGGCCGTCAAATTAACCGCGTGGTAGCTGGGTTAACTTTGGATGCTGCAGTGCAGTACTCGTTTAATGACCCCTCCATATTACCGCTGTCCTGCACAGCACCCAGTACCGTGCTCGATTTGGAGGTAACGCTTAATCGCTTACATAAAGCCGCTATTAAGCAACGTCCTTACCAGTTATGGATGCAAGATCCCATTGAAGGCGTTGCACCATTGCGAGCAGGCATTTGCCAGCAATTAAAGCTAAGTGGTCAGTTTTTCAATATCGATCAGGTGTTAATAACGAACGGTCGCCAAGAGGGGTTGTTAGTGGCGCTGCATGCGACAAAGGTGTTGCAGTCAGCCGTCGCGGTCGAGTCGCCCATGTCGTTTTATTTTCAGTCGATGCTTAAACAGCTTAATGCTGAGGTGATTGAGATACCCATGCAGCAGGACTATGACGATGAACTAGCGCTATTGTCGGCGGCCCATGCTAGCAAGCCCTTTAGTGGTTATCTTGTTAATCCCAACTTTGCCGATCCAACCGGACGGGTATTATCAGAAACAGACAAGCAAAAACTGATTGATTGGGCGATACAGCACGATGTGACGCTAATTGAGTATGATCGCGGCGAGCTTTATTTTGGACGTCATCGACCTATAACTTTAGCGAGTTTAGTGGCATCGGGTTCGAAGTGTAAGTTAATCAGTATTGCTGATTTCTATGACACGGTTTCACCGACTATTAGCCTAGGTTATCTGCTGTGCATTAATACTTTTGCGGCGTGTCAATTGACCAAACAAGTGTTGGCGGAAGACCCGAGCATCGCTTTACAACACATGATGCAGCGCATGCTAGAAACCGGCGACTATGCTAAACACTTGGTTAAACTCAGGCAGCAGATACGTTTAAATTACACGCGTACCATGGCAATACTAAGGCCATATTTACCGCAGCTCTCTGCTGCTGGCGTGTATGTGAGCCAACCAGAGGGCGGGCCTTGTTTATGGTTTCGATTGCCAGGTGGCTATAGTAGTGAGCAATTTTGGCATGTGGTGATAGCGCAAAAGTTGGCGATTGCACCGGGTAGTATGTTTTCGCTTGCTAACAACTACTCCGGTTTTTTCCGGATCACCTTTGCCCTGCCTTGGAACGATGAGATGGAGCAGGGCATAATCCTATTTGCGCGACTTCTCGCTGAGTTTGTTGGCGGCAATCACAGTGACATTAACATTGACATTGCCGAGTAAATCGCTGCTTATATTGGCTTGAGAAAACGTTCTGGGCGGAAAAGATAATAGTTATCCAGATCATTTGAAAAGGCGATGGTATGCGCCCGACCGGTGATCTCATTTCGCGGCACGAAGCCTATGACTCTTGAATCTGCGCTGGCATCGCGATTATCGCCTAATACTAAGAAGTGATCTGCGGGAACCGTTACTGGGCCGAAGTTAGCTCGCTTAGTAGCAGAGTATCGCTGGCGAACTTGGTAATGATGTTGGCCTAGTCGCTCTTGGCTGTCTTGATAGTGATTAGTTTGCTTTTGGATGGTGTAGTCCATTGGCTGATTATTGATGATGAGCTGATTATCACGCATTGCAACGGAATCGCCAGGTTCACCAATCACCCGTTTAACCAAACGTTTGTCTGCGACAGCAGAGTGGAAAATAATGATGTCGCCGCGCTGAGGATCAGCAAAGCTAAGTAATGACATATGAGTAAAAGGGATACGTAGGTCATAAGCCATTTTGTTCACGACTAAGCGATCACCCTCAAGTATGGTGGGTTTCATTGAGCCGCTGGGCACATGATTCCAATCAGCCACGGCACTTCTAAATACGCACATCAGCAGGATAAATAGAAGTAATGAGCGATTGTTTTTCAACAGTAGTTTAATGTGCTTAAGCATATGCTTTCCTTAGCAGTTGATTGACTGTTTATCAGTAGACCTTGATATGAGCAACCGGTTCCAAAAGGCGACCTAGCAAAAAGTAACCAAATATGTTTTTGGTGATGGCTAAGTATTGCTATAGTTCGCCCTTAGCGCCCGCTAAGGCGTAATAGTCTTAGGTAAACTGGAGAGAAAATGAAGTACCAGTGGATACTGTTTGATGCCGATGAAACCCTGTTTCATTTCGATGCTTACCAAGGTTTAAAGTTGATGTTTTCGCGCTTTAAGGTGGATTTTACCCCAAGTGATTTCAGTCATTACCAGCAAGTTAACTTGCCTTTGTGGGTCGATTATCAAAATGGGGTGATCACGGCGCAGCAGTTGCAGCATACCCGCTTTAAAGAGTGGGCTGAAAAATTACAGGTAACCACACAAACGCTTAATAGCGCTTTTTTACAGGCGATGGCAGACATATGTGCTTTGTTACCAGGCGCCCAATCGCTGATCGATGCATTGCGGGATAAGGTCAGTATGGGGATTATTACCAATGGTTTTACTGAGCTACAAACCGTGCGCTTAGCCCGCACAGGTCTATTAGATGCTTTTTCTCCGGTAGTGATTAGTGAAGAGGTAGGGGTTGCTAAACCTGATGTGGCTATCTTTCAGCACGCACTCAATCTAATGGATAATCCTGATCCCCAACATGTTCTTATGGTGGGTGACAATCCCCATTCAGATATCTTGGGAGGCTTGAATGCAGGGTTTGATACCTGTTGGCTTAATACCGCTGGGGCGGCGCGGCCGGAGGATATTACCCCCCACTATGAGGTGAAATCGCTTACCGAATTACAGCAGCGGTTATTGAGCCGCGATTAAAAAGTCATCAAATTGTAGTTGACATATTATGTCTCAATGTTAATGTGACATAATATGTCTTATTACATGGATGACTTGTTCAATGTGGAACGAACTTCTTAGCTTAACTCATAGTGGTCTATTGGCAGTGCAGCTGCAATTTGGGCTATCTGATGCGCTAGCCATCATTGTATTTGTTAGCCTCATTCGACTAGTGCTATTGCCACTGTCTTTACGGGCGACTTATCAGCAGTATGTGCAACGGGCGAAGCTAGCTCAATTGTCGCCACAGTTAGAACAGATTAAGGCGTCATTGCCGCTTGAACAGCAATTTGAGGCGATGCAAGCCCTTAGGCAGCGCCATGGCATTAAAATGATGTCAATCAGTCAACTGGTGAATGCCACAGGTCAAGCCGGTGTTGGTCTGGCATTATTTAGCAGTTTAAAGCAGCTTGGTATCAATTCGGCCTTTTATTGGATTGAGAATATCGCCAAGCCCGACTATCTATTGGCGTTAGTGGTGAGTTTTTTAACGTTTGTGGCAATGATGGTCGCGCCTGGTGAGGTGTCTTGGTGGATGGCGCTGTTACCCGCTGGTGTGGCGGTTATTGCATTGATGAGTTTCCCTGCGACGATAGCCATTAGTTATGCGGTGAGCACACTTTGGACTCTACTGCAGTCGGCGCTGTGCCAATTGTATTTGGCTTGCCGTAAAGTCGAAAAATTCAGCTGATTGTCGATAATCTCTACGCTCAACGCAAAAATGACAGTTAAATGTCGTTTTCTTGTGCAGTTGTTAGCGCTAGGGGTTTACATTTATCAGCAGCTTCCTTATTATCAGCGGCCTTGGAGAGATGGCAGAGTGGTCGAATGCACCGGTCTTGAAAACCGGCATGGGTTTATAGCCCATCTAGGGTTCAAATCCCTATCTCTCCGCCATATTAAAAAAGCCCGCTAATTTTTAGCGGGCTTTTTGCTTTTTAGCCGGCATGAACCCTCGGGTTCCTATTATTTAAAAGTCAGCTATCTCTGCGCCATATTAAAAAAGCCCGCTAATTTTTAGCGGGCTTTTTACTTTTCAGCCGGCATGAACCCAGGGTTCCTAATGCTAAAAGCCAGCTATCTCCGCGCGATATTAAGAAAAAAGGCTACTCGAAAGAGTGGCCTTTTTTCGTTTTAAAGCATTGAAGCCAAGGGTTCCTGTTGTTTAAAGTCAGCTATCTCTGCGCCATATTAAGAAAAGCCCGCTAATCTTTAGCGGGCTTTTTGCTTTTTAGCTGCAATGAACCCAGGGTTCCTATTGTTTAAAAGCCCGCTACTGCTTTGCCGTTAATTGTTCATTTTCATGGATAGTTCTAATTAGCTTAGCGGGCGTGCCGCCATAAAGTGAATCGGGCGGCACATCGTTGTTGACGACCGAGCCCGCTGCGATGACAGACCGCGCGCCAATAGTCACGCCTAGGTTGATGACAACATTACCGCCAATCCATACATCATCTTCAATCGTTATGGGGGCGCAAGTGGTTTCCCAGTTGCGACGGGCAAGGTAATTTAGCGCGTGACTTGCGCTGTATAGCTGGGTGTTAGGACCAATCAATACATTGTTACCAATGGTTATTTTAGCGCCATCAAGCATGGTCACATTCATATTGATAAAGGTTTTTTCACCAATAAAGATAGTTTTGCCAAATTCGCAATGAAATGGTGAGCGAATGATACTGGAAGTCGCTATATTCCCCATTAGTTGTTGGAATAGATCCGTGCGTTGCGCGTGATGGGTATTTTGGTTAATTGCTAACAGTAAGTTTGATGCGTTTTCACGAATTTCATTAATGCACTCTGCGCCGCCGTCAAAATCCTTGCCAGCCAGCATTTTTTCGAACTCAGTCATCGGGTGTCTCAGCTAAAGATGATGGCAACATGCTATCACTCACGCTACCAACCAGAGAGTAATTTATCATCTGGCTGTAGCAGTGAGTTACATGGGGCACATTTTTGACATAAAAGTGATAAATGCTTTCACGCCACTTGATATCAGTGTGAGTGAGTCAAACATTAGGTCATCAATTTGAGCTTACTTAACCGCGCAGCTTAAATTGGCTTACCAGCGACTCAAGTTGCTCAGCTTGCGCGCTCATATCTTCAACTTTACTCGCTGTTTGATTGGAGATATCCAATACTTCGTTGGATGACTCTCTTATTGACGTGACATCTTGAGCAATTTCATTGGTGGTAACCGATTGTTGCTCTGTCGCGGTCGCAATTGAGGTGATCATGGCTGCCAATCCACTCGCACTACTGACGATGGTCTCTAACGAACGACCAGCCTGTTCTGCTAGTTCGACACTGGTTCTGGCTTGCTCTGTACCTTCGCCAATACTGCTGATAGCAAGTTTGGTATCTGCCTGAATCGCACCTATGGATTTTGCCACCTCTTGAGTGGCCTCGCTTGTGCGGCTCGCTAAGGTTCTCACTTCATCAGCAACGACCGCGAAACCTCGGCCTTGCTCGCCCGCACGAGCGGCTTCAATGGCTGCGTTAAGCGCTAATAAATTAGTCTGCTCGGCAATGCCATCAATCACCTGAATCACATCACCAATTTCGTTACTGCGCTTGCCCAGTTGATCAACGGTTTCAGCCGCGCGGCTGACCATGTCCGATAGCTGGTTAATGCCTGCTACGGTTTGCGTGACTATACTGCCACCTTCGCTGGCCAAATCGCCCGACTCAGTGGCATTAGTGGAAGCTTGGGCGCTCTGTTGAGCAACTTCAGCGACAGTTGCGCTCATTTGCTCTGCCGCCGTTGCGATGGCAGTGGTGCGATTAACTTGCTCATGGCAGCTTGCAGTTGAGTGTTCAGTGGCACTGCGAATTTCTGCTGAGGATGTGGCAACGGTTGATGCCACTTGGCTAATTTCCTGCAGCAGTTGGTTTAGTGAGGCTGTCATGGAATTCATCGCTTTGGCCAGTGCACCTATTTCATCCGCTGGTGTTTCGGAGATAGGTTTGGCGGTTAAGTCTCCCTGGCTAATACTGCGGGCGACATTTAGTACTTCAAGTAAGCGGCGATTAATGCCTTTTGCTAGCAAGTACGAGATGACGATTGCCAACACTACGCCAATTATCGTGACTGCGATTAAGCTGTAAATCATCGAGCTTAGCAAGGCCAAAATCTCTTCTAGTGCCATTTCAGCATCATGTTGTTCTTCTGCTGCTGAGTCATCCAGAATTTTTTCTAGTTCGGCAAACAGGGTGTGTTGCATGTTATTTTCCGAGGCCAGTGCCTCTTGGCGGCCCAGCGGATCAAAGCGGATAAAGATTTGCTCCGCCGCATCAATAATCTGTTGTTGCAAGGCTTTTATTTGTTGTAGGTTTGCAATTTCTTGTGGGCGCTGCTCCAACGGCTTAAGTTGGGATAAATACTGATTAAAGGATGCGGTATCTTTTTCAAAGGCGGCTTTTTTGGTCAGGTCGCCCGCAGTATAGCTAGTTATTGATGCCAGCATATCGCCAGATTCATCAATTAGCTCAAGATATAAGCGTACGCCAGGTAAGTCATCTCGCAGTGATTCTTCAAGTTCAGTGGAGTTAAGTGCTTCATCAAACTCTTGTTGTTTGAGGCTGTCGAGTAGGCTCTCAAGTTCAACGCCAACACCTTGCTCAAGATCTTTTATGAGGGAAAATGCCCAGGCTTCAACATCGGGGTCGTAGCGGGAAAACACTTCATTTTTTGCTCGTTGCGCAATAGTGTCACCAATATTCTTGATCTTAGCCATTTTATCTCTGTCAGCCTGTGTGGCGGACTCGAGCAACGTTAATTTAGCGAGGGTTTGCGTGAATTCTTGATAGTTTGCTAAAAAGCTGTCGGCGGCTTGGGTTTCGCCGTTGAGGTATTCAAGCACGTTAGTGTGCATATCCCCCATCTCATCGAGCACCTGCAAGTAGAGGATGGCGCCGGGTACGTCATCTTTTTCTACTTCGAGGGAAATATCGTGGATCTGATCGCTTTTGGTCCACATCGTCATTGAAATAATGATCATCAGCAATATGACGATACCGAAGCCTGCGTATAGACGCTGAGCGAGGGTTAAGTTCATGGTTTTTCTCCAAACCTAAGTGCTTTTGGGGTGCCGCGGTGAAAAAATAGACTCTGTTAAGTTAAGCACAAATGTCTGAAACTGCTTGCGAGGCTACATACTTTTGGTTGGTGAAAAACTCAAGTTTTTAGTAAAAAGGGAGAGGGCGCTTAGCTGCGACGACGCTTCCAAAATGCGGCGATTTTATCTTCTTCGTTATTGAGGTGAACATTAAAGGTTTTATCGGCGATGACTTTACCCTTCAATTCTAAGGTCATACGCCACTTGCCCACTTTGTCATGTTCTGGTGCCCAGATAGTATCGCCAAGGTAGAATTTCCAGTCGTTGGATTGCACAAAGAGTTCGCCATCAAAGGGAGGGCGAATATTGCCTGATTTATCTGGAATATTGGGATGATAAATACAGTAGCGTAGGCGCTGATTTTTGGCTTTTTTGATCTGGGCAATAAAACCAAACTCGATATCGATTTCAGCTGGAACATGCACTGTGGCTTTGAGCAGCCTAGGCAGCGCATCGCTATTTTCATCCCATTGGGTAAATATACCTGATTGAATGATATTGATATCGGGTTTGAGTTTCGACATGGTAATTAGCGGCTTTTCTAGTGCTAGTTATGGTACTTCACTGCCATATCAATCAGTGGTTCGCGGCTACCATTCTCGGCGCGTAAACGAGCGAGGTAGTTCTCCCAGCATTCCACTTGGTTGATAGCTAAATCATGCAAGACAGCCCATGAAAATAATCCGCTGTCGTGGCCATCGCTAAAGACGATTTTCACCGCGTAATTGCCCACGGGTGTTATCGCATCAATGTTGACGTTTTTCTTATGGGTAACCAATACGGGGTTGCCGTGGCCATGTACTTCTGCTGAAGGAGAATACACTCGTAGCAGTTCACAGCTAAGTGAGTATGTTTTGCCATCTTTGAAAGTGACTTCCAATAGGCGTGATTTACGTTTGAGTTTTAAATCGGTAACGATTGGCGCTTCAGTTGTGGACATAATTGATAGCCATATACAGAGGAATAAGCAAGGTATAACAAACAAGACAAGGTCGGTAAACCTTGCCTTGAATTGTACTCTTACAGGATGAAGCGACTTAAGTCTTCATCTTGAACTAAGTTATCTAGGTGGGCATTGACGTAATCAGCGTCAATTACCGTTGTGGAACCTGACTTGTCAGAGGCTTCGAACGATAACTCTTCCATTAAGCGTTCCATCACCGTATGTAAGCGACGTGCGCCAATGTTCTCGGTGCGCTCATTGACCTGCCATGCAGCTTCAGCCAAACGGTCGATACCAGAATCAGCAAATTCGATAGTGACCCCTTCAGTGGCCATTAGCGCAATGTATTGCTCTGTCAGCGAGGCATGAGGCTCAGTTAAAATACGTTTGAAGTCGTGGGCTGATAGCGCTTCAAGTTCAACACGGATAGGTAAACGACCTTGTAGCTCAGGGATCAGATCCGAAGGCTTAGACATTTGGAAAGCGCCAGAGGCAATAAACAAGATGTGGTCGGTTTTGACCATGCCGTGCTTGGTCGTTACCGTACAGCCTTCAACTAAAGGAAGTAGGTCACGTTGTACACCTTCGCGAGACACATCTGGACCTGAGGCTTCACCACGTTTACAGATCTTGTCAATCTCATCTAAGAACACAATACCGTGCTGCTCAACAAGTTCGATAGCTTGTTCTTTCAAGTCATCTTGGTTGACCAGTTTAGCGGCTTCTTCTTCGATGAGTAGTTTGTAAGCTTCCTTAATCGGCATTTTACGACGCTTGCTAGCGCCTGGGCCCATATTTTGGAACATGCTTTGTAATTGGTTAGTCATCTCTTCCATGCCAGGAGGCGACATGATCTCAATGCCGACTTGAGGCGCAGAGACATCAATTTCAATCTCTTTGTCGTCAAGCTTACCTTCACGCAATTTCTTACGGAAAATTTGTCGTGTGCCGGTATCGTCTTTAGTTTCGTTGTCCCAATCCTCTTTTGGCTTAGGTAACAAGGCATCTAAAATACGTTCTTCTGCGGCTTCTTCAGCGCGGAATTTACACTTCACCATCTGCTCTTCGCGAGTAAGCTTAATAGCCGCATCAGTAAGATCACGAATGATCTGCTCGACCTCTTTACCTACATAGCCAACTTCGGTGAATTTAGTCGCTTCAACTTTAATGAAAGGGGCCTTAGCTAACTTTGCTAGGCGACGGGCAATTTCAGTTTTACCCACACCCGTTGGACCAATCATCAGAATGTTCTTTGGAGTCACTTCTTGACGTAAGTCTTCGTTTAACTGCATACGACGCCAGCGGTTACGCAGCGCAATAGCTACCGAACGTTTGGCGTTTTGTTGGCCGATAATATGGCTATCGAGCTCGTGAACGATCTCACGTGGTGTCATTTCAGACATAGGTATTCCTTCTCTGGCTGCGGTGTTCTACACCACAGTCATTCTCAGTAATTAAGTTCTTCAATCGTTTTGTATTGGTTGGTAAACACGCAAATGTCACCAGCGATAGTTAACGATTTTTCTGCTATTTCAAGTGCACTTAGGTCTGTGTTTTCTAATAAGGCTGTCGCTGCCGACTGGGCAAAGTTGCCCCCAGAACCTATGGCGATTAGATCATTTTCAGGCTGCACCACATCACCATTACCTGTGATGATAAGTGAGCATTCAGTGTCAGCAACGGCCAATAGCGCTTCTAACTTACGCAGCATTTTGTCACTGCGCCAATCTTTGGCCATTTCTACCGCGGCTCTCATCAAGTGGCCTTGGTGCATCTCTAGTTTGGCTTCAAAGCGCTCAAATAGCGTAAAGGCATCGGCAGTACCGCCAGCAAATCCTGCTAGCACTTTATTATGGTAGAGACGACGCACTTTCTTGGCGTTGCCTTTCATGACGGTATTACCGAGTGAGACTTGGCCATCGCCAGCGATAACGACTTGGTTATTACGGCGTACTGATACGATTGTAGTCACAGATATTTCCTCTTCGCGAACTGACGTGTAATGCCACATCAGTGGGTGATAGAAGATATATGGGGGAGACCCAATAAAAAATCAAGGTCAAACGTGATGGGAAAAGCTAACTATTTATTGGCTATGCTGTTGTTGGCTCAGTTGCGAGCGCTGTGGTTTGGGTTGAAGCGAGATTGACTGTGAATAATAAATGATAAACCAGTGCCACCGGCAGGCAGCACTGGCTTGTATCGATTAACCTTCCCAGAACCAAACTTGGCAGCCATTAATACCGGCACGTTGAATCACGTGACGATCTTTTTCGGCGGCACGTTTACGCTCATACGGACCCAGTACCACTCGATACCATACGCCGTTTTTGCCTGTAGTACGGCGCACTTGGGCTTCTAGGCCTTGGAAAGCAATCACAGCCTTCATTTCATTGGCTTGTGACTCAGTTCTAAACGAACCACATTGCATCTGATAAGGTCGTGTCGGTGCGGTTGATTCGGGAATATCAACTTCAACGGTTTTGTTTTCTAATTCTTGCTGATAGGTCCACTGCTCTTTGGGCTTAGGCGGTAGCGCATTAGGGTCTTGCTTTTTCACTGCAGGTGCTGGCGTGACCACTTCAGGCTCAACAGTCTCGACGGTGCCGGCACTGTTGTTAATGGTCCACAAGAAATACCCAAAGCCACCTAGCAAGGCTAAGGTGACAATGGCTAATAGCAATGGAAAGCGCTTTGGCGCAGCCGCTTTACCACGGCCACGGTTTGATTTCGCTTTGCCACGCCCCTTATTGGCAGGTTTCCTATTGGCGTAATCACGACTGGTCATGTCGGCAGTCCTACATACGCTCTAGGGTTTCAATGCCTAGTAGGTCAAGGCCTTGCTTTAGGGTTTTCGCCGTGAGCTGAGCCAGCAGTAAACGACTGTTCTTTTGTGCTTCAGTGTCCGCTGCGAGTACTGGGCAGGCTTCGTAAAAGCTTGAGAAGGCTCCCGCTAGTTCAAACAAATAGCCACATAATGCATGGGGCTGACCTTTACTGACCATACGGTTAAGTACTTCGCCAAACTGGGCTAACTTGTTGCCGAGTTCTTTCTCTTTGTCATGACCTAAACTAATTGTTGCTTGGCTAAGATCAATATCGGTTGCGCGTTTGAAAATACCGGCAACACGGGTGTAGGCGTATAGTAGGTATGGTGCGGTGTTACCTTCAAAGCTCAACATCTGCTCAAAACTGAAGATGTAATCACTGGCACGGTTTTTAGATAAATCGGCATATTTAACCGAGCTAATACCGACGACTTTGGCGATTTTTTGCAGTTCAGCTTCATCCATATCAGGATTCTTGCTACGCACTAATTCTAGTGCGCGGGTTTCAGCTTCTGTTAGTAGATCAACCAGTTTTACAACCCCACCAGAGCGGGTTTTAAACGGGCGGCCATCTTCGCCGTTCATGGTACCAAAGCCCATATGTTCAAGGCTGAGTTCTGGACGGACAAAGTGCGCCTTACGGGCTAAGCTAAAGACTTGTTGGAAGTGTAATGCTTGGCGTAAATCAACAAAGTACAGTGCACGATCCGCTTTGAGTACTTCAGAGCGGTAACGCATTGCTGCCATATCACTGGTGGCGTACAAATAGCCGCCATCGGCTTTTTGAATAATAACAGGCAGTGGCTCGCCATCTTTATTTTGGAACTCTTCTTGGAAAACCACTTTTGCGCCGTTGCTTTCTGACAGTAAACCTTGCTTGTCGAGTTCATTGACGACATTTTCTAGGTCATCATTATAAGCACTTTCACCGCGTACATCTTCGCGGCTTAAGCTGACGCCAAGACGGTCATAAACTTCGTAGCAATGGCTCAGTGAAATATCGTTAAACTCACGCCATAATTTATTGCAGTATTCGTCGCCAGATTGTAGTTCAACAACCAGTTTACGGGCGCGAGTCGCAAAGGTTTCTGACTCATCAAAACGCACTTTAGCGGCGCGGTAAAAACTCTCTAAGTCAGCCAGCTCCATTTGTGCTTGCTCACCATTGGCAGCGCGAAGCTCTTCCATGTAGGCCAGCAACATACCAAATTGAGTTCCCCAGTCACCTACGTGATTCTGGCGAATAACCTTGTGTCCTTGAAACTCGAGGGCGCGCACGACACTATCACCGATAATGGTTGAGCGCAGGTGACCCACGTGCATCTCTTTAGCTAGGTTAGGTGATGAATAGTCGACAACAACAGTTTGTTGTTCTGGCAAGCTAACGCCTAAGTGCGCATCGGCTAGCGCTGCCATTAGTTGGTTGGCTAAGGCATTTTCGTCGATGAAAAAGTTGATAAAGCCAGGTCCGGCAATATCCACTTTAGCGACATGGCTAGAGGCCGGTAAGCTGTCGATGATCAGCTGCGCAATATCACGTGGATTTTTACGTGCCGCTTTGGTCAACATCATGGCCAGGTTGGTCGCAAAATCACCGTGGCTTTTATCTTTGGTTCGGTCGACTTGAATTCGCGCGGCAAAATCATCTGGGACGACTTGCTGTTGTTTGAGAGATTCAAGGGCTTGGGCGAGCAAAGATTCAATATGTGATTTCATTGGCGTTTAATCGACAGTTTTCAAGTAAAAAAGATTCAGGGATAACCGCGTATTTTAGCCGTTATCTTAGGTTAATTGCTATCATTTGTTGGCAAGTTTGTCGCTGTTTTTCACCTTTCTACCGATTAACCTGTCAATCTGCGCAGTATAACTGTTAGATGTTAGCGCAATGTGACACAAATCCTTGCTCGGCAGATGGCTTATGATTAGCAAAGTCGCCGCGGCTATAAAAGATCTTGTGGGTCTCTATCAATACTCCAGCGGCACCGTTTGGCGAGTGGTAAGGCATCAATATGCGGTAAGGCATGCTCAAATGCTTGTTGTAACATGTTGCGCTGCTTGGTTTGAAACATCAGCTGCCGGCGATATTTACCGGCTTTTCTATCCATAGGCGCTGGCATCGGGCCTATGACTTCACATTCATCGTTTTGTGGTAATAGTTGCGCTATTTGACTGAGGAAGGCATCGGCATCTTCGGCTTGGTGGGCTTCGGCGCGCAGTAGTATCATATTCCATGCCGGTGGCAGTAGTGCATGCTGCCTTTCAACGAGTTGACCACGGGCAAACTCGCCATAGCCTTTATGCATCAGCTCGCGCAATATCGGGTTGTCGCACTGATGGGTTTGCATGAGTACGGTACCGGGCTTTTTGGCTCTGCCCGCGCGCCCAGAAACCTGAGTATATAACTGGCCAAATCGCTCTGGTGCCCGAAAATCGGCACTAAATAATGCGCCGTCGACATCCAACAGGCCAACTAAGGTCACATCGGGGAAGTGATGCCCTTTTGCCAGCATTTGGGTACCAACCAAAATTTTGTACTCGCCTTTATGGATGGCATTTAAGTGGCTTTCGAGTGCGCCTTTACGACTGGTGGTGTCGCGATCAATGCGGATCACTGGGTGTTTAGGGAACAGTGTTTCAAGTGCGTTTGCTAGTTGTTCGGTACCCACCCCCTGGCCCATTAACATGGTGCTGCCACATTGATGGCATTGTTTGGGGATCGCGTATTGATTGCCGCAATGATGACAGCGGATCTCACCTAAGCCTTGATGAACAGTGAAAAAAGCATCACATCGGTCGCATTCATGTAAGTGGCCGCATTCATGACATAGTAAAGCTGGGGCAAACCCGCGGCGGTTTAAAAATAATAGAACTTGATTACCCGCTTCTAAATGAATGCGCATTTCATTTAGCAAACCATGGGATAAACCGTGTTTTAATGGCTGATTACGAATATCTATGATGCCTTGGCGCACTTTCTCCGCAGGGCCAGCACGCTGGCCTAAGGTAAGTTGCTGGTAGCGGCCACTAAGGGCATTTTGTAAGGTTTCCAGTGATGGCGTCGCACTGCCAAGTAATACCGGGATATCTTCAAGATGACCACGCATCACAGCGAGATCTCTAGCGTGGTAGCCGACCCCTTCTTGCTGTTTAAAGCTTGCGTCGTGTTCTTCATCTAAGATGATCATGCCCGGGTAGCGCATAGGGGTAAATAATGCAGAGCGAGTACCAATGATAATGGCGGCTTGCCCGGTTTTGGCTTGGCGCCATGCTTCTAAGCGCTGGTTGTCCGTGAGCCCCGAATGAATGACGGCAACATCAACACTGAAGCGACGTTTAAAGCGACTAATGGTCTGTGGCGTTAGGCCAATCTCAGGCACCAGAATCAGTGCTTGTTTACCTTGTTTTAAAACGGTTTCCAGTAGTGCCAGGTAGACTTCCGTTTTACCTGAGCCGGTCACCCCCTCAAGCAGGCTGGTTCGGTAACCTTGCTGTTGGTTTAAGGTCGCGACAGCGATAGCTTGTTCGGCATTAAGTTGGTGGGGTTCTTCATCGAGTTGAAGCTTATCGCGCCAACTTAAATCGACTTGGTTAAGGCGTTCATTAATCTCAATATAGTGTTTGTCGAGTAGCGCTTTAAGTGCGGCTTTACTGAAGTCGAGTTGGTTGAACTCTTCAGCTGATAGCGATTGTTGTTGCAGCTGTTGTAATAGTTTCCGCTGTGCTGGCGCACGTTTGAGGGTATCGAGTTCGACCTCTTTCCCGCTGGCAGTGACTCGGTAAAAACGCTGACTTGGTGTGTTGATGGCTGCCCCTTTTCTGAGGGCGACAGGCAAAGCTTGCGATAGCATTTGTCCTAGGCTGCAAAAGTAATACCTTGCAGCCCAAGAGGTTAGTTTATAAAGTGACTGTGGTAGCAGTGGCTCGTCGTCGAGAAATTCGCTGACGAACTTCATTTTATTTTCTGCTAGGTCGCATTGATCAGTCTGGGCAATAACAAGTCCAATTAGCTGCTGGCGGCCAAAAGGGACTTTAACCCTTACGCCTTGGACGGCACGCGGTGCGTCTTCAGGGATTATTTTATAGCTAAAGGATTGTCGCATAGGAACTGGCAGTGCGACTTCAACAAACAAAGACATAAACTTCTAAGCATTTTTCGACGATAAAACCAGTGTACCGACACAGATTATCGAGAGCTACTTTTATCTGAACTATGTGATGAATGATAAGTAATGTGGTGCACAAAGTTTATTAAGCACAGCGGTCGTGAGCGGAATTAAGGAAGATATAGGGTCAATGATGAGTATCAACAATCAGTCAATACAGTTTATCGGCAAGGCGTTGTCTGCGGTATTGTTTCTTGTGGTATGTCAAAGCGCCGCAATGGCAAAAGTTACCCATGTGAGTATCAATCAGCAGAGCTTTATTTTAGGTGGCTACCCCAATTTACGTCTTAATATTGTCTCCGAGCACGATAGTTTAGATAAGCTGCAATTTATTGTGCTGCAGTCGTCTGGTGAGGAAAGGTTGATGGTTAAACCCATCAACAATTTTATGCTGCACTTAACCGGTGTGGAAGACATTAACGATCCTGATGCTCAACTGGTTATCAAAGAGCACCGAGTCAACAAGTGGCGTGAAGTGAAGCGGATTGCACTGTTTAACGGTGATATGAAAATCCCTACCGAATTAAGTGAAACACAAACTGTGGCGGTGGCGCCAGTGGCTAAAAAGCCCCAATCTATTGCGACGGCCAGTCAAGTTGCTGCCCCAGTCGTAATGCAATCTAATGCACATGCTGATTTGAGCTGTCAGTTGCAAACAGAGCCCACGCAGACGCTGTGGCGTATTGGTAGCAACTACGCTAAGCAGTGGCAGGTTAATACTTACGGTGCTATTTTGGCGATATACCAAGCAAATCCCAAAGCCTTTAATAAAGGCAACATTAACAGCTTAAGGGCGGATGTTTTGCTAAACTGTCCGACGACTGCAGTGATAGAGCAATTTGCCAATGGCGCAAGTGCTAAGCAGCAGTTTGAACGTTTAAGCCAAGGTGGTTAGCAAAAAGCACGGGTTAATTTCGATGCTTGTATCTTGTTGGCAGTTGCTGTAATATCCGCCGCCTAATTATTTATTAACTGCATGTGGTGCCTGACTTCGGGTTGGGAGAGCGACATGGCCTTCAACTGAGGTAATCCAAATGAAAGCAGGTATTCACCCTGAATATGCAGAAATCACTGCAACTTGTACTTGTGGTAACGTAATTAAAGTAAATTCAACTGCAGGTAAGCCACTGCACTTGGACGTATGTGGTGCATGTCACCCATTCTACACTGGTACCCAGAAAGTTATGGATACTGGCGGACGTATCGACAAGTTCAACAAGCGTTTCGGTATGCTTGGCAAGAAGTAATTATTACTTCTGTAAAGAACAAGAAAAGGCGCCTAATTGGCGCCTTTTTTATTGGCTAAAATTCTGTGGTTGTCGCTGAGTGTCTAGCGGGATATTCTCGCGCTTTCGCATTAACAGTCGTGTTTTAGCCAATAATGTGGGAGTCTAAGGATTGCCTTAAGTATCTAGGATTTATCATGGTCAGATTGATGGTGTTAGCCAGTATGCTGCTATTTTCGCTCAAGCTAGCGGCGGAAAGTCAGTGCGTGCCTACACAATATGATGAAACTGTGAGCTTAGATTATGTCATTGATGGCGACACTATAGTGTTGAGCGATGGCCGTACGGTGAGGCTCATAGGGGTGAACTCTCCTGAAATTGATAGACAGTACCCTGAATTATCAGAACCCTATGCCAATCAAGCTAGGCAGTTTATGCAGCAGTTATTGCATAAAGGCCAAACATTGCAACTCGCCTTTGATCAAAGAAAGCTTGACCCCTATGGCAGAACGCTGGCTTATGTATACACCGAAAAGGGCCAGCATGTACAAGAAGCTCTGCTGGGTGAAGGCTACGCGAAAGCACGGGTCTATCAAAATGACTATTTCTGGCAATGCTTAAACAGTGTTGAGGCGCTAGCACGTGAAAAGCAGCGTGGTTTATGGAGCCATCCAAGTTACCAAGCTAAGCAAATATCACAACTTAACCGCGATGATCGGAATCAGTGGCGTGAAATTCGAGGTACAGTGACCGGCTTTGAAAGAAAAGCTCAACATTTGTGGCTAATAATCGATGAAAAATTTTACGTAGGCATACCTAGAGAAGATTTTCGTAAGTTTAGCAACATTTTGAACCTAAACTTGCTTGAAAGTCCCGTTATTGTCCGTGGTCAGTTGTATTATTCCTACAAAAAGTGGCAGTTAATTAGCTATCATCCCTCGCAGATAAGTTTGGTAAATGAGCCTTAGAACGATTTAGTTCATAATAAACTGAAATTTTCTAATATTTTGTTTAAAAAGTATGTTGATTCGAGTACATTAGCAGCCTCAGTCACGCTAGCTTAAGGCCGCCATGAAGGCAGCTAGGCACTGCGTTGGCTGTTGACCTCTTCTTCGATACTAATTTGCGCATTTGCAGGATTAAAAAAATGGCCGATTTCCGTCAACAAGCCCTAGATTATCATGAGTTCCCCGTACCAGGTAAAACCGCTGTTAGCCTGACTAAGCCTGCTGCTAGCAGTAAAGATCTGGCGCTAGCGTATAGCCCTGGGGTCGCTGAGCCTGTACGTGAAATTGCTGCCAACCCAGACGATGCCTATCGTTATACCGCTAAAGGTAATACGGTTGCGGTGATTTCTAACGGTACTGCTATTTTAGGACTAGGCAATTTAGGTCCATTGGCATCAAAGCCTGTGATGGAAGGTAAAGCACTGCTGTTTAAGCACTTTGCCAATATTGACGCGACAGATATTGAAGTCAAACACCGTACTACTGAAGAATTTATTAACACGGTTGAAGCCATTGCCGATACTTTTGGCGGCATCAACCTTGAAGATATCAAAGCGCCAGAGTGTTTTGAAATTGAAAAGACCTTGATTGAGCGTTGTAATGTCCCAGTTTTCCATGACGATCAGCATGGTACTGCGATTGTAACCGCAGCGGGCATGATCAATGCGCTTGAAATTCAGGGTAAGAAACTTGAAGAAGCCATTTTTGTTTGTATGGGTGCGGGCGCTGCGGCGATTGCATGTATGACCATGCTAGTGAAGTGCGGTGTGCAACGTGAAAATGTCTATATGCTAGATCGCAAAGGGGTCATTCACACCCGTCGTGATGATATCAACGAATATAAAGCATTGTTTGCTAACAACACTGACAAGCGTACTCTGCAAGATGTGATTAAAGGTGCTGACGCTTTCTTAGGTTTGTCAGGTCCAGACGTACTTGGCGCTGAAGACGTGGCATTGATGGCTGATAACCCAGTCATCTTCGCTTGTTCAAACCCCGATCCTGAAATCAAACCTGAATTGGCGCACGACGTCCGTAAAGATTTGATCATGGGTACCGGTCGAAGCGATTACCCTAACCAGGTTAACAATGTGCTTTGCTTCCCATTCATTTTCCGTGGTGCGTTAGATGTACGTGCTTCACAAATCAATGATGAGATGAAGATTGCAGCGGTACATGCTATTGCTGCATTGGCTAAAGAGCCAGTGCCCGCTGATGTATTGGCTGCTTACCCAGATGTTGATTCGCTCACATTTGGTGCAGACTACGTGATTCCTAAACCCATGGATCCGCGTTTACTGTCTAATGTTGCTAAGGCCGTAGCTCAAGCTGCAATTGATTCTGGCGTTGCGGCTATCGACAGCCTACCTGAGAACTATATGGCATAACGGTAAAGCTGTGATTGAAAAAAGGGCCCGCGGGGCCCTTTTTTATTGAGGCGGTAACTATTTCTTTGTATGGTGATACTTTACGCTAGCAAAGTCGCTAGTATTAGTTGAATCAATCGTTTGAGGTTACTGAGTTCAAGGAGCGACCTTTTCGATTACAATAACAATAACAATAACAATGCAGGATGCGGCGATGAAATTGACTCAAATGTTAACCCGCAAGTTGACCAGTTTTTGGCTACTATCATTAGTTGCCGTGGCATGCATCTTTTTACTCACCGCCAGTTTGAGTTTTGTGCAGCTAACCTATAAGTTTCAGCAGCAGAAAGTCGACGAAATTCAAAGCTTACTTGGCCAACATTCAGCGCAGCAACTGTCTCAGCCCCATGAGTTATCACAGTGGTTGCCACAGATACTACAAGCGTTTCA
This sequence comes from Shewanella sp. Scap07, assembly GCF_013394145.1. Lineage (NCBI taxonomy): Bacteria > Pseudomonadati > Pseudomonadota > Gammaproteobacteria > Alteromonadales > Shewanellaceae > Shewanella > Shewanella sp. Scap07. The sequence continues at coordinate 4,426,169 of NZ_CP041329.1, read as the reverse complement.
GACTCAAAATTTTGTACTTTATGAAGGTGAACAACGTGTTTACCACTACCAGGCTGAAGTACAACATCTCAGTAGCGTGAGTTATCAAAGAAACTTGCTGACGCCCGCCAACTACAGCATGGAATTAACCCTCCCTAAACCGTTCTTGCTGCACGACATTAGTATGTATGAAGTGATTTTACTGTTGGTCGGTTTGATAGCTACAGCCCTATTAGTGATGTGGGGCTACCGTTGGCTGGCGTTGGAATTAGAGGGCGTTGAAGATTTGGCAAAGCGTAGTCATTTAATTCTATCGGGTGATTATGACAAAGCCTTAGCGGAAACCGGTCATGGTCGGCCAAGAATGATTAATCGCGCCCTCACTAAAATGCTGCTTGAACTTGACGATGCAGAAAAGCAGCGTGCTCGTTTTGATCAGTTTATTCGCTCCAATACTTTTCTGGATCCCGAAACCGGCATCGGTAATCAACTGTTTCTCAAAAATCGTCTCGATGCCTTGAGTAACGATGCCGGCATGTTGGCACCCGGTGTGCTGTATTTGTTAGAAATGGAAGACCTTGACCTGTTACAACAAGATTTAGGTGAGGAGCCCGTTAATGAGATGCTGGGGCAAGTCATTGCCGCAATAGGCCAGGTACTCGATGGTCAAGCCAACAGTATTTTTTCGCGGCGTAGCCAGAATCAATTTGCCCTAGTGGTGCCACAAATCTCACTGCAGGATACTGAAAAACTCGCCAACAAACTGCTTAAAGTTTGCCAAGCTCAGCTCAGTGATGAACTGCTTAAACAGCAAGACTTTTTCCATATCGGGGTGGCGTACTTTAAGGTTGGCGACAATAAGACGCAATTAGTTGAAGAAGCTGAAATGGCATTACGGGCGGCGCAATTTCAGGGCAGTTCCAACTGGTTTATGTACGACAAAGGCGCAGTTGATGAAGGTTTTGCTAAAGGCTCAGTACGTTGGCGCAGCTTCCTTGAATATGCATTAGTGAATAAGCGTGTGGTGGCTTTTTCGCAACCTGTTGTGGATAGCGATATGCAAACTCACCACCTCGAAGTATCATCTCGGTTGCGAGACAATCAGGGGACACTGGTGCGGGCGACGCTATTTTTGCCGATGGCAATCAAATGTGGCCTAACACCTCAAATCGAACGACAAGTGATAGAAACCGTGTTGTTTGACCTGCTTAATGCCAGCAAAGATGGCATGAGTTATAGCATCAATTTAAGTCTCGATACTTTGACCAGTCGTGCTTTTGTGCGTTGGCTCAGAACCACCTTACTTGAGTATCGGCATCTAACCTCAAGGCTCATCTTCGAAATCAATGAAGATATTATTGTTAATCATACTGAAAGCCTAAAAGGGACGCTGGATATGATTAACAAAATGGGCGCCCGTTTGTGTGTGGATCGGGTCGGACTACAGGTTGTCAGTACTCAATACATTAAAACTTGCCAGATTGACCTGATTAAATTACATCGCTCAATTGTGAGTCAGATACATTTAAGGCAGGAAAATCAGTTGTTTGTGAGAAGCTTGATTGGTGGGCTCTATCGTACAGAGGTACAAGTTTTTGCTGAGGGTGTGGATGTGTTTGAAGAGTGGCAGACATTAAAGATCCTCGGTGTGAGTGCCGCGCAAGGCTCGCTATTTAGTGATCCGGTTGAAGAGATTTAAGCCATGCAACATTTCGATAGTATGTTGTGGGCTTGTGACTATTGAGTTAGAGGGCTATCTTAAGAGATATAATATAGAAGCATTATTGGTTTTTTCTATAAAATTATAAGATTAGTCGTTACAATAACTGTATCGTTTTTTGACGCTTTACCTAAGCAAGTGTTACTAAAATGGTTCACCGTTTTACCCAGTATTGTACGCAACAGTCATTTTTAGCCAATTAGACTCTTTATCTCGAGTTGAGACGGACGGGCAATTTTTAAATGGATAAAAGCCTTTTTAATAAGTTAGCTTTCTGGAAGAAAACAGGGCAACAACTTGATGTTGGCCTGTATTTGACCGAATCGGCCCTACATGTTTTTCAGCCCGCTAATGATACGCTTGCTGAGAGTTATCATAGTTTTGCATATACTGCGGATCCCCGTGAGGCGTTTAGTGCCATGCAACAAGCGCTGGGGGCTACCCGTGCTCAGTTAGTTCTCAATCCTAGCTTCTACCAATTATTGTTAGTCGACAAACCCGCCGTTGATATTGAAGAGATGAATCAGGCGCTAATTTGGTCTGTCAAAGATATGGTCACAATCGCGGTGGCTAACATTCATGTCGACTACTTCGAAGCCCCCGAAGTGAGTAGCAATAAGCTGACCGCAGTCGTAGCTGATAAAGCGGTGTTAGGTCAATTGGTCACCGATGCCAATCAACATGGTATCGATATTGTGGGAATTTCTATCGAAGAGCTCGCGATCAGCAACCTGTTTATCGATGATACTCAACCTAAACTTGTGCTGTGCCACCTACCTGAACATGAGCTGCTGCTAACCGTGGTGCGCCAAGGCAAATTGTATATGCAACGCCGGGTTCGAGGTTTTAGCGGATTAGATAAAGTGACCCAAGAAGAGCTTGGCTTTGGCATGGCAGATAACCTAAGCCTAGAGATCCAACGATCGATGGATTTCTTTGAAAGTCAGCTAAGGCAGTCTCCGGTCGCATCAATTGAGCTGGTAATGGGTGGGCAAGCACAAGCATTAGCCCAACTGCTCGCTAGCAACTTTAACCAAACAGTCAATGTGGTCGCTGCCAACAGCATTGATCAATTACTTGCCCAACTAGCCTTTGCCGAGTTTGCTCGCGCAGATGAAGTGTCAGAAGAGGTTGCTGCATGAGCCAGAAACTCAGGGTAAACCTGTTTGATAAATCTTTGCTACCAAAACAGTTACGTTTATCTTTTCAACGTCTAGCGGTAGGCAGTGGCGCCTTGTTATTGCTATTTGTTGTTGCTATTGCGCTTGCGTGGCAAAGCGTCAATAGCCTGCAGGCAGATAAAGCACAGTTAACTAGCACTAAACGACAGTTTGACCAACAAAAGCAGCAGCTTGAGATGCAGTTAGCGGCTCGTAAGCCCGATGCAAAGCTGGTTGATACGGTTGAGTTAAAAGGCCAACAGCTTGAACTCAAACGCTTGCTGTTGAAAGAGTTGAGTCAGCGTGAAGCCCTGACTAGCCAAGGTTATTCTTTGTTGCTGACGGATCTGGCAAGGGTGGCGGATAACAGTATTTGGCTTAGTCGTATTCGTGTTAATGAAGATAAGTACGTGTTTGAAGGCTTTAGTGTCGACCCCAACGGTGTACCGCAGTGGGTTGAGCGTTTACGCACGACAGAAACCTTGAAAGGTCATGCTTTTGCTGCGATGACAATGAGCCGTGGTGAGGGGCAACCATTAGGTTTTACTTTGACCAGTGACGCGACTGAGGAGCCTCAGCCATGAAGCAACTTTGGTTAAGCTGGGGCGAGAAGTTTGACGTACTGACTCAGCGTGAAAGAGGGATGATCGCGGCTGCAGCGTTAATTGTTATTGGCATGCTGTGTTACTTGCCACTGGAGTCGAAACTACTTGAACGCCAAAAATTGCAACGCTCGATCAGCGCGTTGCAAAACGAAAATAAGGTGTCAGCAGAGCAGGTGGCGTTATATCAACAGCAGTTGGCACTGGACCCTAATACCGATTATCGTCAAAGATTGCAGGCTATAGAAGAGCAAACCCAAGCATTGGATGAGCAATTGACTTTCCAAATGGTTGATATGGTTCCTGCTGATAAAATGCCGGTACTACTGAGTGAGCTACTGGGCAAGGTTAAAGGGGTTAAGCTCCAAGAGTTTGCTTCTATTGCACCGGTGCCGTTACTTGAAGTGGGTGAACAGGATAAAAAACTAAATTTATACAGTCACGGTATTCGTTTGGTGTTGCAAGGTGACTACTTTGCGACGCTTAAGTTTATTGAAGCGGTAGAAGCCATGCCCAACAAGCTGTATTGGAAGCAACTTGATTACACAGTGGCGGATTATCCTGATTCGAGTGTGGTATTAGAACTCTATACATTAAGTATAAATAAGGACTTTATCAGTGTTGCTAAAAGCGATTAACAGCATAACGCTGTCGATATTAGTGCTGCTATCAGTGACCGCAGAGGCGCAGTCGCTGCGGGATCCTACTCGGCCTTCAGCAAGCTTTTATCAACAGCAGAGCGAAGCGAGTTCAGTTGGTGGTTCTGCGCTGGTACTGCAAAGTACTGTGGTGTCAGGCAAAAATGCATCGGCAGTGATTAATAATAAAATGTACCTTGTAGGCGAACGCGTTCAGGGAGTCATTATTGCAAAGATACAGTCTGACAGTGTCACGTTTGCAGATGGCAGAAAATTGCATATGTACCAAGCAATAACAGAGATTAAGGGACAATAATTAGATGACGGTTTATAAAATTATCACTCCAATGCTGGCGTTGGCATTAGTGGGTTGTCAAAGCACCGACAGACCCCAACCCGTCGAGTCTAAAGCGGCACTGTCAAAGTCGGTAGAACAGACGCAAACTCAAGCGACAACACCGCCGCCAGCAATGATGCCAGATTCAGTGCAAAGAGAGTTGTCATCTCAGTCGTTATTGTCTGGACTAGAGCCAAGAATGCAGACCGAGCGCCGGTTTGATGTATCAGCCCAAGACGTCGATGCCAAACTGTTTTTCCCGAGCTTAGTGCAAGGCACGCCATTGAGTGTGGCAGTGCACCCTGCCGTTACCGGCAGCATCTCTTTATCACTAAAAGCGGTGACGTTAAGTGAGGCGATTCAGGTTGTTGAAGATATTTATGGTTATGAAGTTAGTCGTGAAGGCCGAATTTTACGGATTTTCCCTGCGGGCATGCGCACTGAGACTTTCCCATTAAATTACTTGTATATGGAACGTCACGGATTGTCGCTGACATCGGTTAATTCTGGGCGTATTTCAGATAACAATAATAACTCTTCAAATAGCAGCAATAGCAATAACAACAGCAATAGCAACAATAGCAGTAACAACAGTGGCAGTGACTCGTCAAATTCGAATAGCAACGAAACCACAAACGGCACGTTTATACGCTCTAAAACCAAAACTGATTTTTGGGGAGAGTTAAAAGAAACGCTAGTGTCCATTGTGGGTGATACCGGCGGCGGTCGCCAAGTTGTGGTAACCCCGCAAGCCGGTTTAGTGACTGTCCGAGCTTATCCTAACGAGCTACGCCAGGTACGTACCTTCTTGCAAACAGCTGAAACTCATCTGCAACGTCAGGTGATTCTCGAAGCTAAAGTATTAGAAGTCAGATTGTCAGATGGCTACCAGCAAGGTATCCATTGGGAAAGTGTATTAGGCCACGTAGGCGATACCAATATTGAGTTTGGTACATCGCCAGCTGGCGATGGTATTGGCGATCTGATCACCAGTGCGATTGGTGGAGTGACGTCGCTACAAGTTACCGGTTCAGATTTTAGTACCATGATCAGTTTGCTTGATACTCAAGGCGATGTTGATGTGTTGTCTAGCCCAAGAGTTACCGCGTCAAATAACCAAAAAGCGGTGATTAAAGTGGGTACGGACGAGTATTTTGTTACCGATGTTTCCTCTACAACTGTGGCGGGTACCACACCAGTGACCACACCAGAAGTGGAGCTCACGCCGTTCTTTTCCGGTATTGCATTAGATGTGACGCCGCAAATTGATGCTGACGGCAATATTTTATTGCATATTCACCCATCGGTTATTGATATTAAAGAGCAAACTAAGTCGATTAAGATTTCAGACAGCACCCTAGAGCTGCCGTTAGCACAGAGCGATATTCGTGAATCAGATACTGTGATTAAGGCTAAAACTGGCGATGTGGTGGTGATCGGTGGCTTGATGAAGAGCGAGAATATCGAGTTAGTTTCTAAAGTCCCATTGTTAGGCGATATTCCGTTAATTGGCGAAGCGTTTACCAACCGAGCTAATTCGCTGCAAAAAACTGAGCTAGTGATCTTATTAAAACCTACGGTTGTCGGCGGTGATACTTGGCGTAATGAGTTGCAACGCTCTAAAGAGTTGCTTGATCGCTGGTATCCAGAGGAAACTCAGGAGCAATAAGCCTTGTATTTGCAACATTTTGGGTTGGCGGAAACGCCATTTTCATTGACCCCTAATACCGGGTTCTTTTTTGGACTCGCGCCCCACGTTGAGGCATTGCAAGTATTACAAACCGCGCTACAAACAGGTGAAGGTTTTATCAAAGTCACCGGTGAAGTGGGCACAGGTAAAACTTTGATATGTCGAAAGCTCATTAATGAGTTACCGAAACGTTTTCATTGTGCCTATTTGCCCAATCCCTACTTAACGCCTGATGAGTTACGTTGGGCGGTGGCGGCTGAGTTGGGCTTAAAATACTCTGCCAATATCGATCAGCAGCAGCTGACCAGTTTGATCCAGCAGCAGTTAATGGCACTGTCGGCGCATGGACATTCGATTGTGCTGGTTCTCGATGAAGCGCAAGCGTTGCCTGACGAGAGCTTAGAGGCACTGCGTTTGTTTACTAATCTTGAAACAGAGAGTCGTAAGTTGTTGCAAGTGGTGCTGTTTGCCCAGCCGGAACTCGATGAACGCCTAAGTTTGAAAAAGTTTCGTCAGCTAAGACAACGTATCACGTTTAGCTATCAGTTAAGGCCGTTAACCGATGATGAGGCGCAAGCTTATCTGCACCATAGATTGCGGGTGGCGGGTCACCAGTCTGGCGAACTTTTTTCGGCTCGCAATAGCCGTTATCTTGCTAAGTCTGCCAGAGGGATCCCACGCTTAATTAACATATTGGCTCACAAGGCACTATTGGTGGCCTTTGGTGAAGGTGCGATCAATATCGATAGGAAGCATATTAAAGCTGCGGTTATTGATACAGAAGATGCCGAGCATAGCGCCAAAGTGTTTTGGCCTTTGATCGTGGTGATCACGGTAATTATTAGCGCGATTTTAGCCAGCCAGTTTTGGCGTGGGGGCACAATATGAGCGTTATAAATACCATGCTCAAAGATTTAGATAAGCGTCAGCAAGGGCATCCCGTTGAAGATGTCGTCAATGCTCCGCTGCAATACCATAGTAAGCCCAGCAGCCGTCTACCTTGGATTTTATTGGCACTGGTCAGCTTGTTATTACTCATTGGTGTGGTGATTAACTGGCAACAACTACAGCAAATCAAGCTGCAAACTCAAACTGACAGCCTCGCATCTGCTCAACCTGCGAGTCATACCGTCGCTAAAGAGCCCTTAGCGGGTAAGGAGCCCTCAGCGGATAAAGAGCTCTCAGCAGGACAAAAGCCTTTAGCCGATCAAGAGCCTTCAGCTAACCAAGAGCCCTCAGCCGATAAAGAGCCTTCAGCAGGAAAAGAGCCTTCAGCAGGAAAAGAGCCTTCAGCAGGAAAAGAGCCTTCAGCGGACATAGAGCCTTCAGCAGGTGATCCGATCCCTGCGAGTAAAACGCTGACTAATACTGAAGAGTCTGTCGTCAAGCAAACACAGCCTGACAATCAACGGCAGACCGATGACCCCGCGCCGACACTAAAGATAGCAGAGCGCCCAGATAGGCAACAAATCGAGGTTACTGCTCCAGTTGAAAAGCAGCCCATTACAACTAAACAATCTACAGCGACGGTTGTGAGCTCTCCCCGTGCCAATAGCTCTGTTGCTAACTCACCACGTGCAACTGGCACTATGGCGGTAAAAGAGGTCAAACTCACCAATGCACAATTGGCTAACAAGCGTTTAGCCTTGGGGACAGAGGCTGAAAATCAAGGGTTGCAACCCGATGCTGAGCTGTATTATGCCGAGGCGCTGCAGCTCAATAATGGTTTGCATCAGGCACGTAAACAACTGGCTGCACTATATTATGGTCAAGGGCAGTTATCGTTGGCGGTACAAATTCTAAATCAGGGCATTACCTTGTATCCACAACACTACGAATATGCATTGTTAGCGGCTAAGGTTTATGAAGCGGGCGAAAGTTATGAACTGGCGTTAGATGCATTGAGCCGAGTGCCAGATCAAGCTGGCTATTTAAAGCAAAAGCTGACACTACAGAGTGTACTCGCACAGAAATCTCAGCAGTATTCGTTATCGGCAGACAGCTATCGTCAGTTAGCGCGTATGGAGCCGCAACAAGCGCGTTGGTGGATGGGACTAGCTTATGCACTAGATGCCCAGCAAGATTATGTCTCGGCAAAAGCCGCCTATCAGCAAGCATTATCGCAACGTGGTTTATCAGGTGAAGCGGTCAATTATATTGAATCTCGCTTAGCGCAGTTAGGAGAAATTGAGTGAAACCAAAGTTAAAGATGCGCCTGGGTGATCTGCTCGTACAAGAGCACATCATCAGTGAAGCTCAATTGATGCAAGCCCTCAGTGAGCAAAAGAACTCCGGTAAAAAGCTTGGCCGTACCTTGATTGATCTCAACAGTATTACTGAAGAGCAATTACTGCAGTTCTTGTCGCAACAGCTCAACATTCCATTTTTAGATATCAGTAGGCGTCCGATTAAACCTGAAGTCGTCAATCTGTTACCCGAGGTGCAAGCCCGTCGCTACCGTGCTTTGGTTGTAGAAGATAACGATGATAGCGTTTTGGTTGCCATGAGTGACCCTGCCGATCTGCAGGCGATGGATAACCTTGAAGAGCAATTGATGCCGAAGCGGTTAACCATTGCGGTAGTAACAGAAAGCCAGCTACTCGATGCCTTTGACAATCTGTATCGTCGTACCGATGAAATTGCCCAAATTGCCGGTAAGTTAGAAGAAGAGTATGCAGCTGATGATCAATTTGATCTGGCGAGCTTAACCGATGCCGATAGCGACAATGAAACCACAGTTGTTAAGCTACTGCAGTCTATTTTTGAAGATGCAGTGCAAATGCGGGCGTCTGATATTCATATTGAGCCCGGTGAAAAAGTGCTGCGTATTCGGCAACGTATTGATGGCCAGCTCCAAGAGAATACTCTGCCCGAGGCCAATATTGCTGCGGCCTTAGTGCTGCGCTTAAAGCTGATGGCTGGACTGGATATCTCAGAGAAACGATTGCCACAAGATGGTCGTTTTCACATGGAGATCAAAGGGCATAAGATTGACGTGCGTATGTCGACCATGCCGATTTATCATGGCGAGTCAGTGGTTATGCGTTTGCTTGATCAGTCGGCAGGTCTGCTGACTCTTAACGAGACCGGTATGCCGGCAGATATTTTGGCACGGGTTCGAAAGCAGATTAAGCGTCCCCATGGCATGTTACTGGTTACCGGCCCAACGGGTAGCGGTAAAACCACAACCTTGTATGGAGTATTGAGTGAACTCAATACCGCCGATCGAAAAATTATTACCGTTGAAGATCCAGTGGAATACCAGTTGCCACGGATCAACCAAGTGCAAGTTAATCATAAAATTGGTCTCGACTTTTCTAACGTATTGCGTACGACCTTGCGTCAAGATCCCGATATTATTATGGTCGGTGAGATGCGTGACCAAGAAACCGTTGAGATAGGTTTGCGAGGCGCACTAACGGGTCACTTTGTCTTATCCACTTTGCATACTAACGATGCCGTAACCAGTGCGTTGCGTTTACTTGATATGGGCGCTGCGAGTTATTTGGTTGCTAGTGCGCTAAGGGTGATCATTGCACAGCGCCTTGTTAGACGTGTATGCCAGAACTGTACCCAAGATTATGCGCTTAGCCAGCAAGATAAAGTCTGGTTAAGCACCGTCAGTAAAATGGATTTCTCCCAGGCGACATTCAAAGTAGGCCAAGGCTGCCAGCATTGTAATGGTAGTGGTTATCGCGGCCGTATTGGTGTGTTTGAAATTTTAGAGCTTGATGATGAGATGATAGATGCAATGCGTACGGGTAATCCGCAAGACTTTGCTAGAGCTGCCCATCAAAGTCCAAACTTCACCCCGTTAGCGGAGTCGGCGTTGAACTACCTAGCCCAAGGGATGACCACCATAGAAGAGGTAGCCAAATTGGTAGAAGATGTGTCTGATATTGCGACGCCGTTATCTGATGAAGTCTTTGCTAAGCAAGGGCTTGAGGAGTAATCATGCCGATATATCAATATCGAGGTCGCAACGCACAAGGCCAGCAGGTGACTGGCGAGCTAGATGCGTCTAATGAAAGTGCCGCCGCCGATCAATTGATGTCCCGGGCCGTGATTCCGCTAGAGCTCAATGAAGCCAAACCTAAACGCGACTTTGATATAGCTAGCTTGTTTAGAGGTAAAGTTGGCTTAGATGAGTTACAAATATTTACTCGGCAAATGTACTCGTTGACCCGTTCTGGCATCCCTATTCTACGTGCTATTGCTGGGTTGTCAGAAACGACGCATTCAAAGCGAATGAAAGATGCACTCAATGATATTTCTGAGCAATTAACATCGGGCCGCCCACTTTCATCGGCAATGAATCATCACCCTGATGTGTTTGATGCCTTGTTTGTGTCTATGGTGCATGTGGGCGAGAACACTGGTCGCTTAGAAGACGCCTTCATTCAGTTATCTGGATATATTGAGCGTGAGCAAGAAACTCGCCGGCGGATCAAAGCAGCGATGCGTTATCCAATCTTTGTACTGATTGCCGTAGCGCTGGCCATGGTGGTGCTTAACATCATGGTAATACCTAAGTTTGCTGATATGTTCTCCCGCTTTGGTGCTGACCTACCTTGGGCTACTAAGCTGCTTATCAACACCTCTAATTTCTTCGTTAACTATTGGCATTTCATGTTAGTGGCGTTGGCTGGCATATTTGTGGGTATTCGCTATTGGCACAGCACCGAGAAGGGCGAGAGACAGTGGGATCGCTGGAAACTGAAAATACCGGCAGTGGGGAGTATTATTGAGCGTTCAACTCTGTCGCGCTATTGCCGCAGTTTTTCAATGATGTTGACCGCGGGTGTACCAATGACCCAAGCGCTGAGTCTAGTGGCTGATGCGGTGGATAACGCTTATATGCATGACAGTATTGTCGCTATGCGCCGAGGCATTGAGTCCGGTGATTCTATGTTACGGGTTTCCAATCAAAGTGGCTTATTTACCCCGCTGGTATTGCAAATGGTTGCGGTGGGAGAAGAGACAGGCCAGATTGACCAACTACTTAACGATGCGGCAGACTTTTATGAAGGCGAGGTCGATTATGACCTTAAGAACTTAACGGCCAAACTCGAGCCGATATTGATCGGTTTTGTCGCCGGTATTGTATTGATACTGGCATTGGGTATTTATCTGCCGATGTGGGATATGCTCAACGTGGTTAAGGGCGGTCAATAGTATGGGGCGCCCGTAACCATGCAACAACAGCAAAAAGCCGATGGCGAATTAATGCAGGTGTATGCCAAATTGGTGGCATTGATCTTGCTGTTGATTGTATTGGCGATATTAGGATTCCGTTACTTAGGTTCGGTTCAGCAAGTGTCGGCTCAAGGCTTAGTCGTTGAACATACAAGGTTATTAAACGTGTTGGGCATGATTAAGGCGCAATGGTTAGCCAAAGGCCGACCCGAGATGATGCGGTTAGACTGGCAGTTTACTGACGTGACCGATGGCCAAGATCAGCAGCTTGTTAAGATAAACCGCGGTGGTTGGCCAACCGTTAACAACGTGAATGAATCGAGTTGTGAGCAATTATGGCAACAATTATTAGGTGGTGACACCCACTCGCAACAAATTGTAATTGAGGTCGGCCCAAAAAGAGATGTTTGTAGCTATATTGCTAACAATAACGATCGAATAAGTTATCAGCTCACATCCGGGCGTGTAATTTTTTTGACTAATGAGGAAATTTAGTCAATTCAAAGGTTTCTAAAATTGAGTTAACTGTTAGAATTATGAAATATCATATGGGGGTTTTATAAATGCATTTAAGTAAGTTAGCTAAAAAACAATCGGGGTTCTCGTTAATTGAACTCGTGATTGTCATTGTCATTCTAGGCTTATTGGCTGCAACGGCTATTCCACGTTTTCTAAATGTCACTGAAGATGCAGAAGATGCCAGTGTTGATGGTGTTTCAGGCGGTCTTGCTACTGCTGTTGGCTTTGTTCGCGCCCAGTGGGAAGTTGATGGTCGCAATAACAACAGTGTTATTCTTGATGGTACCAGTGTTTCGCTGGATACACGCTTTGGTTTTCCTACGGGAACCGGCGCCAATGGTACTGATGTTACCGCTATGAATGACAACCGTTGTCAGCAGGTATTCAACAGTATTTTACAAAGCCCACCACGCAACGTGCAATACACCGAAGATGCACGTGACCAGCGTTATACCGTAAGATTCTTAGACGGTGTAGGTGGTGATGCCACAGACCTTAATGGCGATACCGTAACGGGTATTGATTTGTGTGTATACCATCAAGTTGCGTCACTTTCTTTAGATCAAACTACTGGCGTGGCTTCACCTACACCTGATTTGAATGTGGGTAAGGGTATTACCTATAACCCAGGTACCGGTACAGTAGTGAGTTTTACTAACTAAGCTATTTATTATTTGCGCGTAGCATTTTTTGAGGAAATATCATGAATAAGCAAAACGGTTTCACGCTTATTGAATTAGTTGTAGTGATTATTATTTTAGGTATTTTAGCGGTGACCGCTGCACCTAAGTTTATTAACTTGCAATCGGATGCGCGTGCATCAACTGTGCAAGGTGTAAAAGGTGCGCTGCAAGGAGCTAATACCTTGGTTTATTCAAAGGCGGCTATTCAAGGTAAAGAAAACACTACTGGTACAGTTATCATAGATGACTTAGGCGATGCCGATGATACAAATGACATCACTGTGACGACTGCATTTGGTAATTTAGATAGCAGTGCAACGGTTGCAGATGTAGTGATTAACCTTGAAAAAGCATTAGATATGCAGTTTCAAGCGCTTGCTGATGACACCACTGTCGTGACTACCGAAGAGTGGGGCGTTCGCTCTACGGCGACAACATTTAAGTTAGTACCACAAGGAAAAACCGCTTCTAGTACGGCTGCCGATGCTTGTCACCTTCTATATACTCAAGCCGGTTCAGTCTCTCAACCAGCACAATATGCAGTTGTGGATACAGGCTGTTAATAGGAAATATAAATATGAGAAATAATCAATCGGGTTTTACGTTAATTGAGCTGGTTGTAGTGATTATTATCTTAGGTATTTTGGCGGTGACCGCTGCACCTAAGTTTATCAATCTGCAATCTGATGCGCGTGCATCTACTGTTACTGGTTTAGAAGCTGCTGTTAAAGGCGCCGATAGTTTGGTTTATTCTAAATCGCTTATTGCCGGCAATGAAAAGCAAGGCAGTACAGCGACCCCTCCTCCAAGTGTTATTGTTGATTCTGCAAATACAACAGTACTATTAAATTATGGTCATGCGACTGCTGCTTGGACTGATAGTTTAGCTAACATGCTAGATATCAATGTATCACTCGAATCAGCTGATGATGATACCACTGAGTGGGTATACGATACCGCAACTGGTATTGTTTACTTCTATCCACAAGGGGTGGTAAGCCCACTAGCAGGCACAGATCCTGGTACCTGCTATGTTAAATATGAAAATGCGTTAACGAGTGCCACAGCCGGTACGTTTGATATTTCAAGTGTTACTACCGGTTGTTAAGTAACCAAATGGAATAAATAAAAAGCCTGCTGATGCAGGCTTTTTTGTTAGCAAAATCCATCAACAAGTTGATGATTTGTAGCGAGTTACCGAGTTCTATATTAAGCTAGGTTTACTGGGTAATAAAAAGGAACGGATTATGGGCAACAAACAAGGCCAAGGTTTTACGCTTATTGAGTTGGTGGTAGTGATCATCATCTTAGGTATTTTAGCTGTTGTCGCCGCACCTAAGTTTATTAATCTACAAAGTGATGCAAGAGCCTCAACCCTCGATGGTGTCAAGGGCGCACTGCAAGCGGCGAACACTTTAGTGCTTTCCAAGGCGAGCATCCAAGGTCTTGAAACTGAGGGCAACCAAGATGTCGAACTGTCTTCGGGTGTTTTTATTGAACTTGACTATGGCTACATTAAAAGCTTTGGTGATGAACAAACAACCATAGATAACTTAGAGCTGGCAATGGACATGACGTTCGAGTTGCTAACCAGTAACGGAGTTCTAGCTACAGAGGACTGGGGGCTGCGCTCTACCGGAAATACCTTTACGATTGTGCCTAAAGGCAAAGCAGCTAATGGGGATTGCCGACTTGTTTACAATGAGGCCGAAGAGGATGCCGGCGTGATCACCCCGCCTAGTTATGAGGTACTCGAAACTGGCTGCTGATAGCGTCATAGATATCAAGCCGTCAAGAATGAGTTAGCCTTATGATATTTTGCATCGCTTAAGGCCCCAGTAATATAGGTTAAGCCATTATTTTACGTATAAAAACTTAACCGAGTTTGGCATACTAACAGCAAGCTCAATTGGGGGAGCGCGTAGTCAACAGATCATGAAGCAGTCATTGCATACAGGCTTTACTTTAGTGGAGCTGGTGACCACCATTATTCTAATCGCAATTCTTGCGGTGACGGTATTACCGCGATTATTTACCACGTCAAATTACAGTGCGTTTACTCTGCGTGATGAGTTTATTGCTGAGCTGCGAAAAGTACAGTTAATGGCGATGAACAATCAAGATCGTTGCTATCGTATTAATGTCGATGACAGCCAGTACCAAACTTTAGTATTGCAGTCTGATTGCGCCACCTCTGTTAGAAATCGTGATCCACAACCTTTGCACAACGGCACAAGCTTGAAGCTTAGTGGTGCGAGAAACTTTGCTTTACAGTTTACTACCAGTGGCACAATAACCGCTTGCGCGGGCGGTTGCAGTATCGATGTTGTGGCTGATGACAGTTTGACTTTGACGATAGAAAGTCAGGGCTACATTCATGGGCGTTAGCAAGCTTGAGCAATCAAATAACGGGTTTACGTTAGTTGAGCTCGTTGTAGGCATGGTGGTGATTGGTATCGCGATGGTGATGCTTACCAGTATGTTATTTCCCCAGGCTGAGCGAGCCAGTGAGACTTTACATCGAGTTCGCTCTGCTGAGTTAGCTCATTCGCTATTAAATGAGATTTGGGCCAAACGTTATGATGGCAATACTAATGCTAATGGTGGCGTGCCTGCCTGTGATGCCGTCGCAAACTTAGATTTAGGGATACCCGCAGGCTTACCTTGTACCGATGAAGTTGATTTTGGCGATGGCGGCGGCAGTATCGCAAGAAATGATTTTAACGATGTTGATGACTACCATGGTTTGAATCAAGCCAGCTTGATGCTTAACTCCACTGAAAGCTACGCTTCGCAATATCCAAACTATGAACTGGCGGTGTCAGTGACTTACCCTTACGGTGATAAAAGCGCCAAACTGATCGCCATTGATGTCACAACGCCAAGCGGTGAGTTAATTCGTTTCAATGCTGTCAGGAGTAATTACTGATGGTGAGATTAACGAGTAGACCTCAACCATTTAAATTATCCAGTCAGGGTTTTACCTTGGTAGAAATGGTGACTGTGATTATCATTTTGGGGATATTGGTTATTGGAGTGAGTAGTTTCATTTTGTTGGGTACGCGTATTTTTGTCGACTCAACATCGGTTGACCAAGTGTTAAGTCAAAGCCGCTTCGCCATTGAACGCATGACCCGCGAAATACGCAATGCGCTGCCACAAAGCATCCGGGTGACAAGCAATGGGGCAAATTATCAATGTATCGAGTTTGTGCCTATCACGGCGAGTGCATCTTACACCCAACTGCCAATATCACCATTGCCAGCCAGTAGTACAGCTAGTGTGATGCTGCCGCAAGCTCCTTTGTCATCTGCTGACCAAATGGTGGTTTATCCATTAAGCTCTGCTGACATTTATGAGGCCGATCCAAGCGCCGCAGCTGGGCGAGTTTTTAATGTGCAGTCAGTTGCTGCCAATACCATTACTTTTGACCAAGCAGTCCAGTTTGAAGAAGCGTCGCCACAATCGCGGTATTTTATGATTGCTGATGCGGTGAGTTATTGTTTTGAAAGTGATGGTGCCATTCGCCGCTATCAAGGTTACAACAAATTTAATCAAGATCAGCCAGGCCCCGCAGTGATGGGAAATGGGGTGCTAATGGCGGAAAACGTGGTGAATAATATAAGCTCACAACCGCCAATACATTTTACCAATGCCACTTTAAGAAATAATGCTGTGGTGCAACTGACGCCGCTGTTTAGCGTGAACTTACAAGAGTTCCAATATCAACATCAAGTGCAGGTGGTTAATGTCCCATAGCTATCAGCGTAGTCGATTATCTCGCTCTCAGGCGATGACTAAAGTTCGTGGTCAGCGCGGTAGCGCCTTGGTTATCGGCATTTTTATTATCACCGTGATGTTTTTGATGTCGGCGACTTTAATTAATGTTGTCCGTGATGCCGATGAGCAGGTCAACCTGGAAGTGTGGGGAACGCGAGCGTTAGCGGCGGCGAACAGCGGCGCCGATTTTGCGCTGTCACAATTGTTGCCTATTGACGGCAGTACAGGCGCTTGTGCGTTAAATCAAACCTGGACACCGCCTAACGAGGTGGGTTTTGCCAATTGCAGTGTAACTTATAGCTGTGTAGTACAAAATTTTGATAGTCAAACTCAGTATCGCATCACCAGCCGTGCGTCTTGTGAGAGCAGCGGTTGTGCCAGTGGCGCAGAAGATTGCTTGCGAGTGAGCCGCGAAGTGGAGGTGCAGGCCCGTGATTAAGCCATTATTAGCCATCATAGCGCTGGTTTGTTTGTTGCCATTTTCGGTCATGGCTGTCCCTCAGTGTGACGAGATTTTTACCGACCCACCTAGCGGTAATCACTTTCCTAATGGCATGCAGCCACCCAGTGATATTGGCCCGTCATTGGGAAACTTAACCTGTCGTAAGCAAGGTCAGAATAGAATATGTACACCAGCCTATTATGATTTTACCCCTGGTGATTATAATTTTGCCGCTGGTACTTTTAGTCAAGGTAACTACATCAACACTGATGGTGCAAGTACGCGCCTATATTTTGATAGTTTGACGTTAAACCAAGCTCGTTTAAACGAATTTGGGAATACCGAAGATTTGATTATCTACGTACGTGGTAGCTTAAGCGTGGCTGGTCAGAACTTTATTAACGGTATTGTATATGTGGCTGGCTCAGTGAGTTTGAGTGGTAATGCGTCCATAGATGGTGCGCTTGCATCGGGTGGAGCGTTAGATATATCGGGAAATGGTGATGTGGAATTTGACCCTGATGCCATTGAAGATGCTGATTTTGGCGGCATGTGTGAAAACGGGCCTGAAGAGCCGTTATTACCGCCGGTGCCACTGCAATGCCCTGCTGAGCAAGATGGCATAGCCGGCGTGACTTATCGTACCTACGATGCAACCAACTGGGGTACAAGTAGCCCGCAAAATCATGCACGCTTTAACGATTTGATTGACACGGTAAAGAAAACCACCGAGCAACTTGGTGAGTCGATTGAAACCAATATCTCCGGCAGTGGTTCTGGAATAAACCCGCATAGCAGTCAAGCTGACCACTATTTAGGTTTATTTGAAGGTTATCTTGAGGTGCCAGAATCGGGTGTTTATACCTTTGGTGTCGATAGTGATGATGCCATTGAGCTATTGATTGATGACCAAGTGGTGGTGGCTAGGTATGGCGACAATGATGCCTGTGATGGTGCCTGTGAAACCGGCACTATAGGGCTGGAGGCAGGAACTCATAAGTTAGAAGTGCGTTACCATGAAGCTGAAGGGCAGGAGGCTTATGATCTCTACTGGCAACTACCATCGTCATCGAGCTTGGTTAGAGTGCCGAGTAGCGCCTACCTGACTTGTCCGTTCCCTGAATTTGAGTTTGGTCGTGTGACCTT
Organism: Shewanella sp. Scap07; assembly: GCF_013394145.1. Classification (NCBI taxonomy): domain Bacteria; kingdom Pseudomonadati; phylum Pseudomonadota; class Gammaproteobacteria; order Alteromonadales; family Shewanellaceae; genus Shewanella; species Shewanella sp. Scap07. The sequence continues at coordinate 4,408,277 of NZ_CP041329.1, read as the reverse complement.
AGATGGCAGTGGCAACGCAACCATTGAGTTTGATAATCAATATGACACTGCTCCCGTTGTATTGCTGATGCCTACTATCAATGGCATCGATGGTTCCGATGCTCGTTTTGATGGTCCGTCTGATGTACGTATAAGCAGCTATGCTGCTAATCATGGCTCTGTGAGCATATTACAAGACAATCCGCCACGCAGCAGCACCGATGCCAAAGCCATGGTGGATATCGACTATTTTGTTATGGAGCCAGGGTATCGTTTTTTGAGCCGTGGCAGCGCCCTGCAAGCCGACAAAGTCGATACCATTGAGTATCAAGGCCGCAGATTGCCTGCTTCTGGTAGAGGCTACGAGGATGTCGAGTTTAATCATCAGTTTGGTAGCAAACCCACTGTAGTCGCACAAACATTATCCCGAAACAATAACCGTTTTATCACACCCGTGGTGAACAATGTTGACAGTGATGGCGACGAGTTTGATATCGCCATTGAAACTTCGGAAATCGCGGGCAATATTACCACCGCTGAGACCTTAGGTTATGTAGCCGGGTTGGGGCGTGGCACCATGACGGTTAATGGTGAAGCAGTGCTTTACGAATTTGCCATAGCGTTAAATCATGGTGATGGCAATAGGACTCGCAGGTTAGATCAGCAGTGCGATTTTAATAATAGTTATCAAAACAGTTATCCCGCTCAACCGTTAACCATCGCGAGTAAGATGGCACGCCGTGGGGGCGATGGTGGCTGGACACGTCGCTGTTTGAAAGATGATTTCAGCGGTACCCTTAGCTTTGTTATTGATGAAGACCAATACTCTGACAATGATAGAAATCATTTGGCTGAAGATATTGGTTATTTTGCCTTTGAGTATGCCCCAGAGCCGCCAGCGGTTAATCATTACCGCATTGAGTTTAGTTCTGGCGCACTAAGCTGCGCTGCTAAACCTATCACTATTCGCAGTTGCGCTAATGATGACTGCACGAGTTTGACTTCAGTGACTGCAAGCGTTGAACTGACTAAGAATGATACCTTTTATAGTACCGAGGTCTTTACTGGGCAAACCGTTCCAGCGGCAGATTTATGGCATGGTGATGGCGGTACGGTGAAGGTTGGTTTAGGGGCGACTTCGCCCAGTGGACCTTACCGTTGCTTTATTGATGGTGTTGAAGTTGCCAATATTGATCAATGTCTACTTACCTTTGACGATAACGGTTTTTATTTTGATGTGCCAAATACGCTAGCGGGCAAAACGACAGATGAATTTCAATTATTTGCAGTAGCTAAAGACACGCAAACTCAGCAGTGTGGCCCACTATTTAGTAGTGAAACTAAAACAGTCGATTTTAGCTTTGATTACCTTAATCCCAGCTCTGTGAACAACCCAGCTGCTTTGACATTAGCGAGTCTTAATAGTGTCGCCGTGTCTGAAAGCATTGATGGGGGCAGTTCAGCAAGCCTTGATGTTAGCTTTGACGCCAATGGTATTGCCCGGTTACAGGCTACCTACCCAGAGGCGGGTCAGGTCAGTCTGGCTGCTTCTCATGTATTAGTGCTTGAAGATGGCGAATCGGTCTTATTAGAACATCAAGACAATTTTGTTGCCGCGCCCGCCGGTTTTCATTTTTATAATGCTACTAACAATGGTACCTGCAGCGCTGGCGATCCCTATGATGCGAGCTGCCAAATATTAGCTAAATCCGGTGAAGATTTTACGATGCTGGTTAAAGCTGTTAAGTGGGAGTCAGAAGGCGATAGTGATTTCTCTGACAATGTCGCGTTGCAAAATTTTGAACACTCGGCGATTGCAATTAACCCCCAAGTTCATCAACCCAGCAATGGTGCAAGTAGCTCTTTTGGCGTTACCAGTATCGACTTTGCTTTAGCCAGTGGTGAATCCGCTGAGCAAGTCCTGCAAACATGGAATGAAGTGGGTACGGTAACCGCGCAGCTCAGTAAAGATTTAGTTTACTTTGATATGACTATTGCTAAAGAAAATTACAGTAGTGAAATCTTTGGCCGTTTTACTCCTGCGTATTTAGCTATTAGTGCCAATACTCCCGAATTAGATGATGCTTGCGGCAGCTTTAGTTATATGGACCAGCCAATGAGCTATGCTGCTGGGGCACAGCCAAAGATTGAAGTTATTGGTCATGCGAAATCTGGGGCGATAACCAGTAATTATCAAAATGGTGATTGGTGGCGCTATATGGATAAAGACATTGCTGCGCAAAATCAATGGAGCGGGCGCAGTTATACCGATAAAAGTACTGTAGCGACTGTGGTCGATGGCGAAGCGCCGGGATTGTCAGGCAGTGTTGCCTACTTAACACTAACGGCAAACAGCGCCTACCTCGCCAGTAGTACCGTGAAGTATCAACGCAGTACCGCGCCAGTTGCACCTTTTGACGCATTGTTTGATTTAACCTTAGCCATTGAAGATGTCACCGACGCAGATGGCATTTGTTATAAAGCCGACTATGACGGGAGTTGTTTGAGTTATACCTTCACCAACATAGGCGAAGATAAAAACATTGGGCAACGATATGGTCGCCTAGTGCTGGACAATGGCTACGGTCCGCAATCAGAAAGCTTGCGTTTGCCTCTACGGACTGAATATGTTTCTGCAGTTGATGCTGTGTCTGGCAATCCGACTTGGATCACCAATACCGATGACAGTTGTTCGGTTTTCAATACGCTGGCATCAGTCGATGATTCGGAAATACCAGAGACTGGGTTGTTTATGGACTACCCCAATGGGTTCCCAGAAATTGATGCTTTTGTTGAACCGAGTTTGCTTATCCAATCATCAACTATCAGCAATGGTGTCGGTAATATCTACTTTCAGGTACCTAATACCACTGGGGAAGTGCCATTGAAGCAACACGTTGCACCTTGGCTTAAATGGTATTGGAATTGGGATGGTGCTGGTTCCACCTTGTATGACCCTAGGGCCAGTGGATTTTGGGGTACCTACAGAGGCCATGATAAAGTGATTTTTTGGCGTGAAGTGCGCTAAAGAGTTCCGGCATGACAAACCAACTGAATACTGACAGTTTGTTGGCGTATTTAGGTAAAACTTCTCGGTAACCTGTTTGTTTTTTGTTCTTTTTAGTTGGAATTAAAAAAAAATCGCTGGATTAGCAAATGTTAACCTCAAGACGCTTGTGGAATCAGGGTGGCATTGATAAAGTTACCTGATTTTTATTTTTCCGACTCCACTGAGACAGGCTGGTTACATGTTCAAAAAGCTGCGTGGCATTTTTTCTAACGATCTATCGATCGATTTGGGTACCGCTAACACTCTTATTTATGTTCGCGAGGAAGGCATCGTATTAAACGAGCCATCAGTTGTGGCTATTCGTGGCGAGCGCGGTAGTGGTGGACAAAAGTCTGTAGCAGCTGTAGGAACAGAAGCGAAGCAAATGTTGGGGCGTACGCCGGGCAACATTCAAGCGATTCGCCCAATGAAGGACGGTGTTATCGCCGACTTCTATGTTACCGAAAAAATGTTGCAGCATTTTATTAAGCAAGTACACAACAATAGTGTATTTCGTCCAAGCCCTCGGGTTCTGGTTTGTGTACCTGTTGGCGCAACTCAAGTTGAACGCCGTGCAATCCGCGAATCTGCCATGGGCGCTGGTGCCCGTGAGGTCTATCTCATTGAAGAGCCAATGGCTGCTGCAATAGGTGCGGGTTTGCCGGTTTCTGAAGCAACAGGTTCAATGGTGGTTGATATTGGTGGTGGTACGACTGAAGTCGCTATCATTTCACTTAATGGCGTGGTGTATTCATCGTCAGTGCGCATTGGTGGTGACAAGTTTGATGAAGCCATTATCAACTACGTACGTCGTAACTACGGTAGCTTAGTGGGCGAAGCCACAGCCGAGCGTATTAAGCATAGTATCGGTACCGCCTACCCAGGTGATGAAGTGTTGGAAATTGAAGTACGCGGTCGTAACCTTGCAGAAGGTGTACCTCGTAGCTTCACCCTAAATAGCAATGAAATCTTAGAGGCATTGCAAGAGGCCCTTTCAGGTATTGTTAGTGCAGTGATGGTCGCGTTAGAGCAGTCGCCACCAGAACTTGCATCGGATATCTCTGAGCGCGGTATGGTATTAACTGGCGGTGGCGCGTTGTTGCGCGATCTTGACCGACTGTTGATGCAAGAAACTGGGATTCCAGTTATGGTTGCTGACGACCCGTTAACGTGCGTTGCACGTGGCGGTGGTAAAGCACTAGAAATGATTGATATGCACGGCGGCGATCTATTCTCCGACGAAAATTAATTTTGTTTAGCAGGCAGCGTTGAGCTGGCAGCCCCTTGATATTAAACACCAACTAAGTATGTTATGTTTATGTATCAATCAGGGTTGTCAATTCAAGCTGCCTTAAGTGTTTTATGAAGCCCATTTTTGCTCGTGGTATCTCAAACCAATTTCGCCTGACCTTAGCGATTCTACTGTCGGTACTTCTACTGCTGACCAATGATAAATTAGAGCCCGCCAGAAAGTCTGTTTCCTCGCTCCTTAGTCCACTACAATTTGTTGCCAACATTCCCGGAGCCATGCTCGATTGGTCTGCTGAAAGCTTTGCCACCCGCGATATGTTAGCTAAGCAAAATCAAGCTCTGTTAAACCAACAGTTGCTAATGAGTGAACGTTTACAGCGATTTGAGCACCTGCGCCAAGAGAATGACCGGTTGCGGGCGTTGCTTGGTTCCCCTGTGCATATGGATGCCAAGAAAGTCGTTGCCGAAGTGATGGAGGTGGCCAGTGATCCATATCGGCATTATGTGGTGCTTAACCATGGTGAGCGCAATGGCGTATTTGTTGGTCAGCCCGTTGTTGACGCCCAAGGTGTTGTTGGCCAAGTCGTTGAAGTGAGTGCCTTGACCAGCCGCGTGTTGCTGCTATCCGATCCTGCTCATGCCATTCCTGTGCGTGTGACCCGTAACGACGTGCGGATGATTGCCAATGGTACAGGTGTGCTTGATGAACTAGAGCTACGGCACGTTGCCAAAAGTACCGATATTCGCGTAGGAGATTTATTGGTGTCTTCGGGTTTAGGTAATCGTTTTCCTGAGGGCTATCCCGTCGCAAGAGTCATGAATGTAGTCAAAGATGATGGTCAAAACTATGCCACTGTCTCGGCTCAGCCATTGGCTGCCTTAGATCGCATTCGATATCTACTGCTGCTTTGGCCTGATGTGCAAGAGGAAGCGCGAGAAGCAGAACTTGACTCCGCTGAAATGGTAACCGATTCAACGCCGGAGGCTAGCCAGTGAGCATGCATATTCCTAATGGCCGTTGGGTCGTCTGGCTGAGCTTTTTAGTGGCAATGCTATTTCAAATTATGCCTTTGCCAGACCTTGTTGAAGGCTTTAGACCTGACTGGTTGCTGCTAGTCACAATCTATTGGGCCATGGCATTACCCCATAGGTATAACATCTTAACTGCCTGGATACTTGGATTACTGCTTGATATTTTGCTCGGCGCCCATCTTGGTATTCGCTCATTAGCGATGGCTTTGGTGATTTACGTTGTCGTGCTTCATTTTCAGCGTTTACGTAATTTCCCTATGTGGCAACAATCCTTGATGGTGGCTTGTATTGTTAGTTTGTACCATTTAATTGTGTTTTGGGTGCAGTTTGTTGTCGACAGCGCCACGTTTGATGCTTCTCTTTTTTGGCCCGCGATTTCTAGCTTGTTTATCTGGTGGTGGGTATTTTGGATTTTACGCCGTGTCAGGCGTTTGTATAAGGTACGCTAAGTATGTCATTGGTATTAGCATCCGCGTCGCCTAGGCGACGTGAACTGTTGCAGCAGTTGAGCTTTCTTAATCAGGATTTTAGTTTTACATCTTTAGCTGCTGATATTGATGAAACCTTGCAAGCTGGCGAGGGCGCAGCAGCATTTGTTGCTCGATTAGCTCAAGAAAAGGCACTCGCGGGCTATGAGTTAACGGCGCAAGAATCAGCGGTGGTAATTGGCTCTGATACCATTGTGGTATTGGCAGATGAGGTGTTAGGTAAACCCAAAGACAGTGAAGATGCAAAACGTATGTTAGCGTCGTTGTCGGGTAAGCAGCATCAAGTAATGACAGCTGTCGCGGTGACCGATGGTAAGCAAACGCAACATGTTGTGGTGACAACCTTGGTGACCTTTAGTCAATTAAGTTCTGCAGACGTAGCAGCTTATGTCGCGACTAAAGAGCCAATGGATAAAGCCGGCGCCTATGGTATTCAAGGGTTAGGCGGAAGTTTTGTAGCCCGCATTGAAGGCAGTTATTCTGCAGTCGTAGGGCTGCCATTGGTTGAGACTCGGCAACTATTAGCTGAATTTGCCATTTTGTAACGCCGAGCCATATCGCTAAGGCTTGCGATATGATCAGGTGTTGGGCGCTGCTTTGTGCGGTGATGTGTTTAATCTTTTTGCAAGTGAGTGAAGATCATGAGCCAGTTTATAAAAAATAAAGTCCAGAAGAAAATCGGTTCAGAGCTGCTCATTAACGTGACACCTACCGAGGCGAGAGTCGCGTTGGTAGAGCATGGCGTATTGCAAGAAGTGCATATTGAACGCCGCATGAAACGCGGTATTGTAGGTAATATCTATAAAGGCAAAGTCAGCCGTGTATTACCAGGGATGCAGGCAGCTTTTGTTGATATCGGCCTAGATAAAGCCGCTTTCTTACATGCTTCAGATATCGTGCCGCATACTGAATGTGTGGCGGATGTAGAGAAAGGCAATTTTGTGGTGCGCGACATTGCTGAGCTAGTGCGCCAAGGCCAAGATATTATGGTGCAAGTGGTTAAGGATCCGCTGGGCACCAAAGGCGCACGCTTAACGACTGATATTACCTTACCGTCACGCTACTTAGTGTTTATGCCAGGCTCTAGCCATGTTGGGGTGTCACAGCGAATTGAGTCGGAAGAAATTCGAGCGCGTTTAAAAGGGTTAACTGAGCCTTTTGTCGACGAAGATGGTGGCTTTATTATTCGTACCGCCGCTGAAAGCGCCGGTGAACAAGAGTTAGTGCAAGATGCGGCATTTTTACGTCGTGTCTGGGCGAAAGTCAGTGAGCGCCGTAAACGTCCTGGAGTGGCGCTGTTATATCAAGATTTGGCCTTGCCAGTGCGCATAGTGCGTGACTTTGTCGGCACTGAACTCGATCAAATACAGGTTGATTCAGGGCAAACCTATGAGGAACTCGTGCAGTTCTCTCAAGAGTTTATGCCTGAAATTGCTGAAAAGATTGAACATTACTCAGGCCCTGTTCCTATTTTTGATCTTTATGATGTTGAAAATGAAGTTCAGCGGGCATTAGGGCGCAAAGTTGAGCTCAAATCTGGTGGTTATTTGATTATCGACCAGACTGAAGCAATGACCACAGTCGACATTAATACTGGCGCATTTGTGGGTCATCGCAATCTTGAAGAAACCATCTTTAATACCAACCTTGAAGCGACTCAAGCCATTGCCCGTCAGTTACGGCTGCGTAATTTAGGCGGCATCATCATTATTGATTTTATTGATATGATTGATGAGGAACATAAGCGCCGGGTATTAACTAGCTTAGAAGCAGCATTATCTACCGATAGAGTGAAAACCAATATCAGTGGGTTTTCTGGCCTAGGGTTAGTTGAGATGACTCGCAAGCGCACCCGTGAAAGTTTGGAGCATGTGTTATGTGGCGAGTGTCCTTCATGTTTAGGTACGGGGAGTCTGAAGACGGTAGAAACGGTTTCTTATGAGATCTTCCGTGAAGTGATTCGCCTTAATCGTGCCTATGATGCCGATGAGTTTTTAGTCTACTGTTCGCCAGCCGTGCACCACAGTTTAACGGGTGAAGAAAGCCATTTAGTGGCAGAGCTAGGTGTGTATATTGGCAAACGAGTCCGATTACAAAACGAACCTATGTATGCTCAAAATCGTTTTGATGTGGTAATAATGTAGTGCCATTGAATTTTTGTCCAAAAAAGTTTGGCCGACTTTGTTGGCAAACCTTAGCAATTATCCTCGTCCTGTTTGCTCTGGTCGTTAGCCTTATCCGTGGCTTGCTGCCTAAGCTTGATGATGTGCGCTATGAGGTCATTAGTTATATTGAGCAGCAATACCAAATAGAGATTCAGTTAGACAAGTTAGCGGCAGAATGGCAGGCCTACGGCCCGGCATTAACCATGAAGCGCATGGTGATTCCTTATCAAGAGCGAATACCGGTTACGGCAGTCATTGACAATGTGCATATTAAGCTCGATTTTTGGCAAACACTGCTCACCACTCAACCGCAAATTGAGACGGTGATTTTTGATGGCGTGCATGTTGCTTTAGACATAGACCAGCTTAACTCTAATTCCAGCCCCCAATCTTCGCGGACTAATAGCGATAGCCAGCCGAGTACTAATATTGACTGGCTGTACGCCTTGCTGCTTGAGCAGTTAGATCGGTTCGCGATATCAGATGCCAGTTTACAACTGCTGAGCGAACATCATGACTTTCGACCTATTCATATTAGAAACTTGCGCTGGCTAAATAGCGATGGCCGTCATCAAGGTCGCGGCGAAGTATATTTGGACAAAGAAGCTGTGAGTGTTGAGCAGCTATCTTTAGACATTGATATCGCGGGTAGCGGTTACCAACCCGATAGCTTAACGGGTCAGATTTACTTGGCGGCAAACTCTTTAGACCTTGGAGAGTGGGCATCACGTCAAACCGACCCTTATGATAATCAGCGTACTCTTGAGCTCGAAGGTGTGGTTAATTTAGAAGCTTGGTTAACGTTAGCTGGTCGCCACATAGATTCGGCAATGGTCGCGTTTCAACCCAGTTGGTTACAGTGGCACCTAAATGAGCAGCCACAGAGATTTGAAATTCAAGCCGGTAGCGTTCATTACTTACCAGATGAAAGTGGCTGGCAAATTCGCAGTAAAGATTTAGCTTTTGCGACCAATAATGAAGCTTGGCCGGACCTCGATTTTAGCCTCAGTCATAGCGATATCGGTAATGACTTTGTGCTCAATAAACTCAACTTGAACGGTTTATTGCCGCTCTTGCCATTGGTGCCATCCATGCCCTTAGCGGGCCTAGAGTCATGGCAAAGCGCCGCCCCAACAGGTCAGCTACAGCAAATCCATATTCAGCACAGGCCCAATAGTCCTTTAGCATTAAGCTTGAATGCGAAAGCCTTGAGTTGGAACCAGTTTGGTTCGGTGCCGGGTCTTGAGATGTTTGATGTTAATGTCACAGCCAACACTGAACGTTTGATTGTGGAACTGCCCGAGCAAGAGTTACAGCTTGATTTTGGCGATGGCTTTATCGCGCCGCTAGTGTTCGACAGTCAGGCGACAACACTCGAATATGATATCGACGGCCAATCGTTAATCGCACCAAACTTACATTTAGAGAATAATGACATTAAGTTCGCGATTGCCGCAAAATTGGATTTACAAGACAGTGCCTACCTTAATTTGCTCGCCGATGTCAGTATTAAAAATGCTGCCAATGCTGGACGTTATTACCCGCTAAAAGGGATGAGCGACGCGTTAGTTGGTTATCTTAATGGCGCGCTAATTGCTGGCTATACTGATGATGCAAAAGTCATTTGGCGTGGCGCATTCAGTGAATTTCCTTATAGTCAGCAGCAAGGTATCTTTCAAGCGGGCTTTACATTGCAACAGGCGGAATTTAAGTTCCAGCCACAGTGGCCTGCTGTAACAGGATTAACTTTGGATGCGCTATTTGAAAATGCTGCAATGGATTTGTGGGTCAAGCAAGGGCAACTGATGGACGTGTCAGCCGCAGGGACTTATGTGGGCATTCCCTTGATGAACCATGAATCCATGTTAGCGGTGAAAGCCGACCTGTCCACCTCAGGAGAGGCCGCCACTCAAGTCTTGTTGCAATCGCCCCTAAAGGATAATGTTGGCGCCACATTACAAGTCGTACAAATTCAAGGTGATATTGAAGGCGAACTCGATTTAAGTATTCCGCTGTATGACGGGGCGGATGAGCTGATTAAAGGCAGCGTAAATTTCGACAATACGCCTGTTTATATCAGTGAGCCCGGTGTGCAATTAGATGCTGTCACTGGTCGAGTGGATTTTGTCAATGAAGTGGTGACGGGCGAGAAGATTTCAGCATTACTGTATGATCAACCGGTTAGCCTGACTTTTGATACTGAAAGGGTCAATAAAAACTATGGATTAAACCTGGACCTGAATGGTGCATGGCAGGTGGACAAGTTGCCTGAAGTGCTTGCCAACCCATTAAGCCCCTATTACCAAGGTGAGTTTGACTTTGACGGGGCAATGACGCTGATTTTTGACCAAACCGGCTACCGAATTCAAGCCCAAGTCAGCAGTGACTTAGTGGGGACCGAATTACGTTTACCTGGTGAATTTTATAAGTCAGTGGAGACTCCCAGAAAGTTGACCGCTGAGCTCATTGGTGACAACAAACAATCATCGTTAGGGATCCGCCTTAGCGATCAGATGGAATTTTGGGGTGGCTTTGATGAAGTCTCAGGCAATCACTTGTCCCATTTCGATATCTTACTTGGCCGGCCCTTCAAGCCAGGCGATCAACTCAGTCGCGATAAAGGCCGGCTACAACTCGATCTTAAACAGGCCAATTTTGATGCCTGGCTACCAATTATCAATGCTTTTACTACCCAAAGCAGCAACATCCCCAATGCGGCCGTGGATGACTTACTTAGCCATGAATTGATGCGCGAACGCCGATCATTCTTCCCGCCATTATTGGCCATTGATGCAGAAATCGGTCAGCTAGATTTGATGGGGCAGCCATTTACACACTTGGTATTCAATGCGACTCCAACAGTCAATGCGTGGCGTTTTGATGGTCAGGCTGACGAGTTTGAAGGGCGAATTGATTTCTATCCTGACTGGAATACTCAGGGGCTAAAGATTGTAGCTAAACGCTTTGACGTGGCTCCGGTAACTAAAACAGCTGAAAATCGTGTCTATGAGCATAATACTGTGATGCAAAACATGCCGCCGTTAGCCGCTGATGTTGATGAGTTTTCTATGTATGGCAAACCGCTGGGTCACTTAGTTTTGCAGGGTACGCCTGAAGGAGAGAATTACCGCATTCAAACCTTATCTATCACTACCGATGACAGTCAATTAAGGGGTGATGGGACGTGGACACTGGCCGACGGCCAGAACCGAACTGAGTTTAATCTAGCACTAACAGCAGACAAATTTGATGTACTGTCAGAACGTTTAGGCATCGACCCTGGTTTGAAAGAAGCGCCGGTTGATGTACAAGCAACCTTAGGCTGGCAAGGTGCACCGTATGCTTTCTCGCTGCCCACGTTAGATGGCCAAATCGTGTTTGATTTAGGTAAGGGGCATTTGTCAGAAGTGAGCGATAAAGGCGCCCGAATATTTTCGCTGTTTAGTCTAGATTCTTTGCTGAGACGCTTGTCGTTAGACTTTTCAGATGTATTTGGCAAAGGCCTTTATTTTAATGACTTTTCCGGTACCTTAGATATTGATAAAGGGGTGATTAAAACCACTGATACTCAAATGAATGCCGTTGCCGGCACCATGCGCGTGCGTGGTTATACTGATCTGATGACCGAATCACTCAATTATGATATTCGATTTGCGCCTCAGTTGGGCTCCAGTGTGCCGACGGTGGTCTTGCTCAGTACCGGTGGTTGGACACTTGGTTTAGGGGCGTTTGCCTTGACTAAGGTATTAGAACCAGTGATTGAAGTGATCTCAGAAATTCGCTTCCGTTTAACGGGCACGATGTCAGAACCTAAGCTTGAAGAACTTGAGCGTAAGAGCAAAGAAATTGAGATCCCTGAGTCTGTATTACCGCGGGAGCCAAGCAGCAGTGCCGAGCCTGCGGCTGAGGTGGGTGAGCAAACGGCGACCCAGTTAGCCGATGAGCAAGCAGCAGGCATTGAACAACCTGCCTCAGGGGTTGAGTTACCTCAGCAACAAATAGAGGCTATGCCACAGTTTGATGATAAGGTGGTGCCTATAGTACCTAAAACAACAGAGCCAGAGCTTGAAAAACCCGAGCCGGCGGTTTCTGCGGAGCAGCAAGATGAAAGTCAGTCTACTTCAGTGCCAAAGCAGTCGCGACGTCAGCAGCAACTTGGCGTTTATCAAGTCGCAGCTTGAGCTGTTAACGGTAGATAGCCGGTCACACTTAGTGGTGTTACCTGAGTGTGCATTGTTATTTGGTGGTCATGAACGTCATCAGCTAGCCATTGCCGCAGAGCATGATGCCAGTGAATTACAGCAGGCGCTTGCAGCATTGGCAAAGGAATTTTCGGTGACCATGGTCGCGGGTACGATTCCCATTACTGCCGATGATGGACGCCTGTATAGTCGCAGTTATCTGTTTGGACCCCAAGGCGACACATTAGGGCATTATGACAAAATGCATCTATTTGATGTTGATGTGGCCGATGGCACCCGGCAGTATCGCGAAAGTGACACCTTCTGTCCGGGTGATCGTATCAGTGTGATAGATACGCCATTTGGTAAAGTGGGCATTGCCATCTGTTATGATTTACGCTTTGCCGAACTATTTAGAGCCATGGCGCTGGCAGGCGCGGATATTATTGCTTTACCTGCTGCATTTACTAAAGTGACTGGCGCGGCACATTGGCAAGTGTTATTGCAAGCTCGTGCTATTGAAAATCAGTGCTTCATTGCTGCCGCTGCGCAATGGGGTCAACACAATGAAGGCTCAAGAGAAACCTGGGGGCAATCTATGTTGGTTGATCCTTGGGGAACGATATTGGCCGAGAAAGCTCAAGGGACTGGCTGGGTATCAGCTGATGTTGATTTAAGTGCCAATATCGAATTAAAACAGAAAATGCCGGTGCAAGGTCATAACCGATTTGTTGCTCCACAACTATTAGATAGCGATGCGAATGCATAGTTTGCTTGCCTAAGTGCAACAACGAAAAGAGAGAGATTGAATGCCATTTTTAAATCAAGTAGAGCAAAGCCTACTGCAAGACGGCTTAAGTATTGAGCAGTTACCTGATTACTTAAAGCGTACCCATCAGCACCAAGTTGATTTTTCAGATCTGTATTTTCAAGGCAGCAGACACGAATCTTGGATGTTGGAAGACGGCATTGTTAAAGAGGGCAGCTTTCATATTGAGCGTGGTGTTGGTGTGCGCGCTATTAGTGGCGAAAAGACAGGTTTTGCTTATGCCGATGAAATTAGTCCAGCATCGTTGTTAGCCTCGGTTGAAGCCGCAAGAGGTATTGCTAATCTTGGTAGCGATAAGCAAGTTCAAGCCTTCAAACGTACAGCACAACACAGTTTATATAGCAGTGCCGATCCTATCGCCGCGATGGAAGAAGTGCGTAAAATCGCGTTATTACAACAAGCATATGCTTATGTTCAATCTTTAGATGAGCGCATTATCCAAGTTGTGATTAGCTTATCTGGTGTACATGAAGAGATTTTAGTGGTTGCCAGTGATGGCACGCTTGCTGCTGATATTCGTCCATTGGTGCGTTTTAACTGCTCGGTAGTGCTTGAGCATAATGGAAAGCGTGAACGCGGTGCAGCCGGTGGCGGCGGACGCCACGGTTACGAAGTGTTTTTTGAAGATGACGAGTTTAATCTTCCTAGCTGCTTTGCTTTTGCTAGAGAAGCCGTTCGTCAGGCCTCAGTTAATCTAACTGCTATTGACGCCCCTGCCGGTGAAATGCCGGTGGTGCTCGGTGCGGGCTGGCCAGGTGTATTGCTGCATGAAGCGGTAGGCCATGGTTTAGAGGGTGACTTCAACCGTAAAGGCAGTAGTGCCTTTAGTGGTAAAGTTGGCCAACAAGTGGCCTCACCATTAGTGACCGTTGTTGATGACGGTACTATGGCTAACCGTCGCGGCTCTTTAAGTATTGATGACGAGGGTGTACAAACTCAAAAGACGGTATTGATAGAAGACGGTATCCTCAAGGGCTACATGCAAGATAAATTGAATGCACGTCTGATGGGTGAGCAGTCAACAGGTAACGGTCGCCGTGAATCATATGCGCATTTGCCGATGCCAAGGATGACCAATACCTACATGGAAGCGGGGGAGTCTGATCCTGCCGAAATGATCAAGTCAGTAGAAAAGGGCATTTACGCCCCTAATTTTGGCGGTGGTCAGGTTGATATTACCTCAGGTAAATTTGTATTTTCTGCGTCAGAGGCTTACTTGATCGAAAAGGGCGAAATTACCCAAGCGATTAAAGGTGCGACCTTAATTGGTAATGGTCCAGAAGCGATGGGGCAGATTTCAATGGTCGGTAATGATCTAGCATTAGATAAAGGTGTCGGTGTGTGTGGTAAGGATGGCCAAAGCGTGCCTGTTGGCGTGGGTCAGCCAAGCTTGAAGTTGGATAGCTTGACAGTTGGTGGTACTGCTTAGGCATTAAAACTATGTAACTTCAATCAATTATACCGATTAGTATTGCACAGACGACATGCCATATGTGGTCTGTGAATATCACTTCGCACGTCGTGTGAATAGTGATACCATGCCCAAAAGGAATTAGAGTAAAGGCTCTAGAGGTGCTAATGAAGTATACAAGATGGATAATTTGGCCATTGTTGGCCTTTAGTGTTTCTAGTGTTCAAGCAAAAGACTACCCTTTTGCGGCGGCTTGGCAGCAGCTGTTACAAGTCAGTGATAAGCTGCAAGCGAGCGTGCAAGAGGTGCATCGGGCGGAAGCTGAAAAGCACGCAGCTGATGACCTCAACATGCCCTCCTTAAGTCTTAATGGCAGCTACACTCGGCTTGAAAAGCCCCTCGAATTGGATTTGCGCGACCTTAACCCCATTGCTTCGTTAGATCCCAGTGCCTTACCGCCAGCCCTTGGTGGTGCCATAGGTGCCATTCCAGGATCGCTATTTATTACCCCGTTTACCGAACAAGATGTGTTTCGCTCAAGCTTGCAAGCTATGTGGCCAATTTATACCGGCGGCAAGATTACTGCGGCGCAGGGCATAAAAGCCGCTCATGTGGCTGAAAAAGAGCATGAGCACGAGTTGTCGACACGGGATTTGTTTGTCCAGCTAGTGGATCGCTATTATGCCGTGGCCGTCAGTCAGGCCTTAGTTGATACTCGTGGCCAGCTGGTTGAGTCGCTCACAAAGCATGCTTCTCATGCTGAAAAACTCGAGCAGCAAGGCCAAATAGCAAAAGTTGAACGTTTGAATGCCCAAGTGGCGTTAGAGAATGCCAAAGTGGATTACACCAGCGCGACCCGCCAGCTCGAGATGGCTCAAATTGCCTTGGCTAAAATGCTGCACGAACGAGATGTTGTCACCCAGTCACAACTGTTTATGTTAGCTAATCCACCGGCAATCTCACAGCTCACATCGTTAACCTTATCTCAGCACCCGGCATTAAAATTATTGGAGGCCAAAGAGGCTCAAGCGCAAGGGCTAGTGACCTTAGAGCAGGGCCAATATCACCCCACCGTGTTTTTGTACGGTAACTACACCCTGTATGAAGATGATAGCTTGTTCGCCAAGATGGAGCCGGACTGGATGGTAGGGGTCGGAGTCAAAGTGCCACTACTGAGCCGTGATGGTCGCAGTGGCAAAGTGGAGGCCGCTAAAAGCGCATTGCTGCAGGCGCGCTACACCAAGGCACAAACTCAGCAGGACTTGAGCCTGCTCGTTGAACAAAGCTATCGTCAGCTGTTACAAGCTCAAGAAGAAGTGAATTCCCTACAACTATCGATGGAGCTGGCGACTGAGAACAAACGGTTGCGGGATATTGCCTTTAGCCAAGGCTTGTCGACGTCGATAGAAAAGGTTGATGCTGAACTTAAGTTAAGCGCGGTGCGTATGCAAGAGTTAGCCGCGCAGTATCGTTATATACAGGCTTATGCCAGATTGATGGCCGTCAGTGGTCAACTCGATGAGTTTATAGGTCGAGCCAGTCTTACACAGGAGAAAAGTTAATGCGCATAAATCGAATACTTGCCATTGGCGCATTGGGACTGTTGGTGATCATTTTAGCCTATGGTATGTGGCTCGCTCAGGCGCCTAAAGCGCAACGGCTGCAGGGGCAAATTGAAGCGCGAGAGTATAACATCTCCTCAAAAGTACCAGGGCGAGTGGAGCAGGTGATGGTGAGACGCGGTGATCAGGTCTCTAGCGGCGATCTACTTTTTGCCATTAACAGCCCCGAGCTTAATGCAAAGCTGATGCAAGCGCAGGGCGGCCGCGATGCCGCGCAGGCAATGATGCAAGAAGCGGATAATGGCGCGCGTAAACAGCAAGTTATGGCTTCTAAAGAGCAGTGGCTAAAAGCTCAGGCGGCGGCGACTTTAGCTAAAACCACTTATCAACGGGTTGAAGCACTATTTAATGAAGGGGTGTTGGCTCGTCAAAAGCGTGATGAAGCGTATACGCAGTGGCAAGCTGCCCAATATACCGAGCAAGCCGCTTACGCGATGTACCAGATGACAGAAGAAGGTGCTCGAGAAGAGACCAAAGCCGCAGCGGCAGGTAATGCCCTGATGGCGGAAGGTGCTGTCAATGAGGTGAGTGCAATTTTAGCCGATAGTCAGATGCGAGCCCCAATGTCTGGTGAAGTCAGTGAAGTGCTGTTGCAAAGAGGAGAGTTGGCACCGAGTGGTTTTCCTGTGGTGAGTATCATCGATATGCAAGATGCATGGGCGGTGTTCCATGTGCGCGAAGATCAACTTAAAGATTTCAAGCTAGGTCAGCAAGTGGAGCTCACTATTCCCGCCTTAGGTGAGCAAGTGGTGTTTGAAGTGGCCCATATTAGTGTCATGGGGCAATTTGCCACTTGGCGCTCAACTGAAAGTGGCCATGATTTTGATATGCGTACTTTTGAGATGGAGTTGCGCCCAAGCCAACCCATTGCTGGGCTCAGAGTGGGTATGTCAGCCATGTTAGCCTTGTAGCCATGAGGGCACTCATCAGGCGAGAACTCCATGGTATTTGGCATGATCCATGGCAACTGGCTTTGCTCAGTTATATTCCGCTGATTGGCATATTATGTTTATGGTGGATGTTCAGTGCGGGCATCCCGCGGATGTTGCCCGTTGCCGTCGTGGACCATGATCAAAGTCAGACCAGTCGTATGCTGGTACGCCAGCTACAGGCTAGCTCTGTCATCAGTCCTAGGCATTATCAAGATGTGCTGGCCGCCAAGTCTGCCATGCAGCAGGGCCAAGCCTATGCCATGGTGGTTTTGCCCCACAACCTTAACCGCGATCTACTCCGAGCTGATCAACCCACCATCGATATTCGCTACAACAGTCAGTATTTGCTGGTGGGTAAGTTGTTATCAAGCCAAATTCAACTGAGTCTTGCCGATGGCTTAAAGCATAAAGCCTTGCTCAAACAGCTGGCAGCGGGCGTACCTAAACCGCAAGCGCAGGTGAATATCAATCTACTGAGTAGCCAAACCACCGCGCTTTACAATAGCAATAGCAACTATGTGGTGTTTCTATTGCCGCCAATCTTGGTGGCATTAGGGCAGTTGTTGGCGATGCTAGTTTTTGCGAATAGCTTAAATAGAGAGTTACGTTGGTCAACCATGGCTGAGTGGCCGCGTTTGGGTGTGATTAAGTTATTGAGCTGTAAGTTGTTGGTCAATATGAGTTTACTGTTACTGCAGGGCTATTTGGTATTGGCATTTTTATATCAATATTTGCAACTGCCTTTAGCCGGGTCACTGTGGCAGCTAATGGCAGCGCAGGTGGCTATGTTGACGGCAGTTGGATTGTTGGTGCTGGTGATATTTTTGCTGTTGCAAGACAGTGCTCGCGTGATCAGTTTTTGTACTGCACTGTTTGCTCCGGGCTTCCCGTTTATGGGGATCACTTTTCCGACTGAAGATATGCCGGCATTGGCGCAATATTGGCGCGTGCTGATGCCTTCTAGCCATTATATTGATACCCATGTTGGCGTCGTGAGTTATGGCCAGCCATGGGCTGTACTGGCGCAGCAAATAGCGGGTTATTGGGGGTTCTTACTGTTATTGCCTATGGCTGCAGGGTTAATACTAAGGTTGCGTAAGTCGAGTGTGTCTGGGCCGGCAGCAGCGGGAGGCATTCGATGACGTTCTGGCAATGTATGTTGGCTGACTTTCGCGCTATTGTCACCGACAAAGCGATTGCAATTACCCTATTTGGCGGGGTGTTATTCTATTCGGTATTGTATCCGCTGCCTTATCTCAACCAAGTGCCCACAGAGCAGCGGTTGGTGGTGGTGGATTTAGACAAGTCGAGCTTAAGTCGTAAGATGGTGCGCTATGCCGACACCAGCCCGAAGTTATCTGTCGTTGGCGAAGTGACCAGTATTGAGTCTGCACAACGTTGGATTGAAACTGGTAAAGCCCATGGGTTACTGGTTATCCCGCAGCGTTTTCGTGCAGATCTGCTGCAAGGTAAGGGCGTGACCTTAGTTTACGGTGGCGATGCTAACTATTTTCTTATTTACTCGGCTGTTGCCGAAGGCTTAGTCAGTGTCGGCATTGATATGGCTAAATGGGTGCAATTTAAAGGTTTGCTGGCTAGTGGCACAAGCGCTGCGGTCGTCAACGAACAACTTAATCCGATTGTGCTTAACAGTGTGCCGGCTTTTAACCCTAGTTTGGGTTATACGCCTTATGTGGTGCCAGGCGTGTTGCTGCTAGTGCTACATCAAACGCTATTGATTGGTGCGAGCATACTGGGGGCCGGACAGTGGGGGCGCAAAGGCTACTGGCAAGGCTTATCGCCGTGGATGTTAATTAGTGCCAGGCTGACAGTATTCAGCGCTATTTATTTTATGTTCAGTGCATTTTATGTCGGCTATTGTTACTACATCTACGATGTGAGCGTACAAGCGAGTTGGCAAGCTGTCTGTTTATTTTTACTGCCATTCATATTGGCTACAGCAGCGGCAGGAATAGCGTTTAGTTGTCTATTTAGCCGGAGAGATTTACCGACTCAGGTGCTACTGCTTATCTCAATGCCGATCTTATTCGTGTCTGGCTTTGTTTGGCCAGTAGAACTTATCCCCACACCTTTGTTGGTTATCGCTGATTTATTGCCAGCCATTCCAGCGATTCAAGGCATGTTAACACTGAATCAAATGGGCGCAGAGTGGTCTAGCATTATGCCAATGTGGTGGCACCTATGGGGGCTATTTGGGTTGTTTCTAGCGCTGAGTTGGTGGGGAGTCACTGCTCGTAATAAGCAGTGACATCTACTTAGGCACTCGTGTCGTTGCCTTGTTAGAAGTACAGTGTCTCTACTGTGTCGCCAGCAACGATAATTTCACATTTATCGGAACTGGATGATTTACTCGCTTGAATCGCACCGGCAATGGCACCAAACGCTCCGCCTTGATTCCCTAACACTGAACCAAAGTAGCAGGCACTTTTGATGCGAATGTCACCATATTTGGCATTGAAGTTCTGTGTGGGGGTGTAAGGAGGAAAGCGGCCTTGCATTAGGGGCTCGCCATTGACCGTTAGTTTAAGTTGATTTTTTTCTTCATCATATTGACCACCAAATTTGATGGTTTGGCCTTCGATTTCAACGGTTTTTTCTTGGGCGACGCGCGGTGGTGTCGCAGCACAAGCTGTCAGTAGTGTAGTGATAGCAATAGCGGTAGTAAGTAACGGTAAGCGCATGATAGTTCCTTTATTTTTGCGTTTAGACCGCGAGATTATAACGATATAGCAAATTATTTGAATCAGAGTAAAGGCTAGGTTTTAGTTAAAAAAATACCAACCAAAGTATGACTTTGGTTGGTATTAGATTATTGCGAAATCCGTTAGCGGTTAAGTACCCGTCAAGGTGACATTAAAGCCAGTTTGAGATTGATTGCCTTTTGGTGTCATGACTTCTATCCCAACTGTACTGGTTTTACTCGGCTCGCCACTGCTACCAGGATCGATATCGTTGACCACAGTAAAGCCGGTTGTGTTACCCCCAGCTCGCGTCGCATTGGGTACGGTAAACGGCGTAAAGATGAGCGTACCCGTGCTGGCTGTAACCGATAAGCTTGAGTCGGCAGGCATTATTTGCCCCGCACTATCAAAGAACTGTACCGTAAAGTTTGAGCTGGTGCCTGGGGCTATTGCGGTGGCTGGATTATTGGTGCCGTCGGTGGTGTCGATAATCTTAGTGCTATCCTGCCACACAATAAAGTTGGCGTGAGAGCCAGACATCGTCATCACTAAGGCTTTGCGGATGTAGGTTTTATTTTCTTGATCTGTGCCGCATAATGAACTGTGCTCGCACTGCGGACCGTTAAATTTGTTATTGCGTGGACCGTAAGGCCCACCTTCTGGGGGGTTAACCGTGCTAAAGAATTTTTCCCCCGCGGTGTGGTAGCCACTCTCATCATCGTCTCTAAAGGCATCGGGTAGGTCACTAAAGCCACTTTCGCGGTAGGTCTCTACATCCATACCGTTGCCTTTACATTCTACGATAGTGGTCCCATCAAGGCAGGCATCAACCGCTGCCCCATCGGCATTATCAAAGATGTTATTACCATTGGTATCAAAAAAGGTTTCATGACCAAGGGCGTAAGCTAACACGGTAATACGATGATCGTTGACCCTTGGATCGGCTGAAGTCCATTCCACGCTACAGCGGCCATTGACGGTTAAACAACTCGGTACGATTTGGCCGCCTTCAGCGGTAAAGTTGATTGTAGTGTCATCGGGTGCAGGGTTACCAAAGCTGTCAGAAGCATAGGCCGTCAGCGTGGCGGTTTCACCGTTATAGCTATCGGCTTCGGGGTTTAGAATACTGCTACTGAGGCTAAAGCCTAACTGCTGCGGTAAGCCCGTGTTGACTGTCAATTGCTCAGACTGGCTGGTGATGATATCACCAGTATCTGCATCGGTGGCAGAAGCAACAACGCGAACTGGTGTCGGCACGGTGCCGGCTAATACGCGAATACTGGCAAGACCGGCTGAATTTGTTAACCCTGATGCGCTAGGTTCGCCATTTGAGAAAGACAATCCACCGACCACGGTATCGAGTTCAAAATTAACTTGTTGCTGAGCTGCAGGTTGGCCATTGGCGCTGGTGACCATAAAGGTGACTAATGATGATTCACTGCTACCCGTCCCTCCAGCACCTTTAATGCGGATATTAGTGGGCTCAGCCGAGATAAAACTCAAGCTGGCTAAGGTTTGGCGAGATAACGTAAACGCTAAACTTGCCGACAAGGTTTGGTTGCCTACCTGAGTAGTGGCAACAATAATATCATCACGTTCGCTGTTACCACTGCAGCTGGTATCTTGGAATGTTGAATTAGCAGTACCAGATAGTGACGTTACCGGGGTATCAATACTGGCATTGTTACTGGCAACACAGTCAGAGCTAAAGCTCACCGAGGTGGGTGTTTGTAGGCGAGTAATTGAGCCATCTTGTGCTTGACTGATAATGTCGGCAAACACGCCAAAACTGCCACCTGCACTGATTACATATTGACCATTAGTGTCAGTTAATGTGGTCCCTAGTTCGCCGTCGATAAACTGGTTGTTACTATCAAAGTGGCCAATTTTTATCTCGCCATCATCGCCGATAGCATCACTAGGCAATACTTCATATAGGCTGTTTGATTGATAGTTAGTGCCTTCATAGTCTAGTGTTGCATTTAGGCTGGCTGCACCAAGTTCACTGTCTTGTGGGGTATAACTAACTTGGGCTAATCCTTGGGCGTTAGTTAAGGTGCTGCTGGGCGACAAAGTGGCATTGCCCGCACTAAAAGTGACTTGTTGATTAGCAATACCGATGCTTTCGGCGTCAACAAACAGTGCTTGCAGTTGTACAGTCTCGCCAATTTTAAACTGAGTGACAGCAACGCCATTATTGACCACGCCTGCGCTGAATTTCGGTTGTTGTTCTGGGGCTGTACCGCTATTAATAAATTCGAAGTTTTTAGTGGCGGTCAGTGTGGCGATATCTGTATTGCTTGGGGTGAAACTCGCCGTTACCGTTCCAGCGCCAATAGAAGCTGTGCTATCACCTAAAATGACCTCTGCAACACCACTACTGTCAGTGAGTTTGGTGGTAGGGGATAGCTCACCTAAGGTGGTGCTAAAACTAATGAGTGCGCCACTTTGGTTGCTATTGTTATTTTTCAGCGTCGCTGCAACACAGATGCTAGTGCCTTGAACAAAACTGATATTGTCGGTTGGCTCGTCGCATTGCCCTTCGACTACAGTCTTATAGCTAAGCGACAAGGTATAGTTTTCTTCCCCTTCTCCGCCACCAGGGTCGGTGCCGTCGGCTGAGCCATTACAACCACCGAGAATTAATAAGGTTAGTAGAGATAGGTGCAAGAAAAGCGTTTTAGTTATCAGTCGCATAAGCAACATCCTTGTGACACTAAAAAAGGAAAGGTGGCTCGCTAATAGTGTGCGAGCCAAACATTATTTTGTTGTTTCGGCCAGTAAGTATTTTACTAACTCTGTTGCTGATTTTGACACTGCTTCAGGCTTTTTCTCAAGCTCTTTTTTACTTTGCCTGACAAGTTGACGCAGTTTTTGACGTTCAAGTTGTGGATGGGCTTCGATCAGTTCTTGAATGGCGCCATCGCCTTGTTCAAGTAATTGATCTTTAAGTTTCTCTGCAACATTTTGCTTTGAGCTCTCATTACGGTTTTGATTAAGCACATTCTTTAAATCTGCTTGCAGTTGCTCTATGTCAACGCCGCGCATCAGTTTGCCAATATATTGAATATGGCGTCGATGGGCTTCGGTGTTGATCTTGATGGTTTTAGCCTTCATGAGGTTGTCATAAATTAACTCATCAAGATTGAGCTTTTTGATTTGACTCTTACTTAATACAACCAGCTGTTTACCTAAGTCTTGGTAAATCGCAATTTCTCGTTTTGCATCTGCGCGGCTGACGTAATCTTCGTCATGGTCGAAAGGTTGTTTAAAGTGTTCGGAGTCGCCAACAATATTCATATTTAAAATCTCTAACAATAACTGTAGTAATAATACCATTTAGTCAGAATTTCGCCTAACTGACTGAAAGGAAAATTTTCAATCGCAGTGAGTCCACCTAGGTTTAAGGGGCACAATTGCAGTGAGCGAGCCAGTTATTTAATGTGATCGTTTAGCGGGTTTGTTATGCTAACGCCATTGTCAGTTACCTACAGAGTAAATTTGTGTCTTCAGATAGCATTGAGTTGGAATTAGATTCGTTAAAAGATGCGGTTGCCATTGCGTTAGAGTACGCCGCAAAGTTAGGGACAACCGGTGCCGAGGTTGCTATTAGTAAGCAACAAGGCTTGTCGGTTTCTACCCGATTAAAAGAGGTAGAGACGGTAGAGTTTAATAAAGACGGTGCATTAGGCATTACTCTGTTCCGTGGTAATTGTAAGGGCAGCTCGTCCACCTCTGACTTAAGCCCCGATGCCATTGCGCGCGCCGTAAAAGCAGCTGATGACATTGCTAAGTTTACTTCTGAAGATAGTTTTAATGGTCTAGCTGACGCTGAACTTATGGCGACAGAGATTAAAGACTTAGATCTTTATCATCCAGAGTCACTTTCTCCAGCAGATCTCGAAGCGCTAGCTGTACAAGCGGAAGCTGCAGCACTTGATAGTGATAGTAGAATCACCAACTCAGATGGTGCCAGTGCCAATGCCCATGTGGGGATGAAGGTCTACGGCAATAGCCATGGTTTCCTTAACGGTTATGCAAGTTCTCGTTATAGCCTAAGCTGTGTGGTGATTGGTGAACAAGATGAGCAGATGCAACGTGACTACGACTACAGTGTCGCGCGTAAATTTGCCGATTTGTGGACCCCGCAACAAGTGGGAGAAAAAGCAGCTGAAAAAACCTTGTCTCGCCTTGGAGGCCGTAAAATTCCGACGACACAGTTGCCTGTGTTATTGGCACCAGATATTGCCACAGGCTTAATGGGGCATCTTGTTGGCGCGATTAGTGGTAGCAGCCTATATCGTAAGTCGAGCTTTTTACAAGACTCGCTCAATACACAGATTTTCCCAGAGTGGTTTACCATTAATGAGCAGCCTCATTTATTGGGTGGTTTAGCCAGTAGTTATTACGATAGTGAAGGTGTTGCTACCCAAGAGCGTAATATTATCGACAATGGCATATTGAGTAGTTATCTATTAACCAGCTATTCAGCGCGTAAGTTGAACATGACTAATACTGGCCATGCTGGTGGTATTTATAACTGGACGTTAAGCCACACAGATCAAAGTTTTGCCGAGCTGATTAAGCAGATGGGCACAGGGCTCATTGTGACTGAAGTCATGGGCCAAGGTGTCAACGCCGTTACCGGTGACTATTCTCGCGGCGCTGCAGGTTTTTATGTTGAGAATGGGGTGATCCAATATCCTGTGGAAGAAATTACCATTGCTGGCAATCTAAAAGATATGTATCGCAATATTGTCGCCGTAAGCCATGATAGAGACTTACGCTCATCTATTCGTACAGGCGGTATTTTGCTAGAAAGCATGAAAATAGCTGGCAGCTAGACAACAAATACCTGCAATATAAAAAAGCGAGCCTCTGTTCGCTTTTTTATTACCTGAACCATAGTCGTACTATTGCTACAAAGACTATTGCTCAGTGTTAGTGCTCTCGATCTGTTGCCAAAATTGCATGATATCTTGTGCGAGTTCTTCATTGGCTAAAATACTGACATGGTCATCATTATAACCTCGAACCTTTATCGCTTGCCGCTGCGCTTGGGGGGCAAGTTGACTACTGAGGTTGATCACGCCATCTCCGCTTTGCTGATTAATCACCCCTGAGATTTTGTAGCCAAAGCTTAGCATGTGTGGTGCAGCTTTATTTGGCGTAAACAGCTCAGAGATAAGCTGACTCTCAGGCAGTAAATCATGCCAAGCAGGAATCGCAACTGGCGCATAGTCCACACCGTATTGCGCTGATTCAACCCCAAGGAAAGGAGAAGATATTGAGCTAAAACTGAGGATTTCAGGGCAACTTGCAGTGGGGTAACACTGGTTAAGGTACCGCTTACTCACTAAGCCCCCCATACTATGACCGACAATATGTGCCTGGCTAAATTGATACTTAGCTCGGGTAATATTGATTAAGTTGTCGAGCCCTTTAGCAATCATTAGCAAGGGTAAACCACTGGGATAATTGAACACCCAAATTTGATATTTCTCTTGATCTATATTGGCCACAAGCGGAGCGAAATCTGCGGCACTACCCGCCATACCATGGACCAAAATGACTGGGATTTTGCTCTTATGGTATGGCTCAAGAAAAAACAGTCCGGTATAGCCATTCTGGATATGACTAATCGGTTTCCACAAGCCCATTTGTGCATATTTTCGAGAAAAAATTGGGTCATTTAGGGGGATAACTTCGTCAAAACGGGCTTGAGTGATTTGCATATTAGTGATGTTTTGTAGCGGTTTATCGACCAATTGCTTTGGGTAATCTTTTGCTCTGCTGTTTAAGTCGAGTGTAAGAGGAGTATCGGCGGATTGGCTATCAAGGGCTAGCCATTCGTAACGCTCGTTGGGTTGAAAGCGCAGGTCGTGGTTTTCATCGATAAATACAAACAAAAACTGGCTATGACTATAAGCCTGAATATCAATATCGTTGTCGCCTATCATCACGTCAAAACCATCAATTTGCTCAGCGTGGGCTTGGCTCAATAGTACTAACACCACTGAATCGCTACTTTGGCGGCCGTTAACCTTAATATGGTACTGAGTGTATTGATTATCTAAGGTGACTAACTCCTGTTTAAGGGCTTTAAACTGGCCGCAGCCACTCAGAATTAGCCAGACTAAAGCAAATAATAATTTGTGTGTGAGTGGCATTCCTGCTTTTCCTTGATGCAATGATTGATAAAGGTCCCTGAGCAACTATGCCGCTAAGTACTTGCTAAGTATAGTGTAAATAGTAGATTGCTAATTTAAAATCATATGGATTGTCTCGGTATCTACTGGTCAATATCGTAAATTTTTTATCTCTTGCTTAAAATAACTTGCATATACGTAATAACGTATATATGATTTTTCGTATGTTATGTTGAAGCTTGCATACGATGCGACTAAGTGAGAAATGATGCCCACAACATTCTTTAAAGCCCTTGCTGATGAGACTCGGCTTAAAAGCCTATTGCTAATTAGAGCGGAAAATGAGCTTTGCGTTTGTGAGTTAATGACAGCGCTCGAGCAAGTGCAACCGAAAATCTCACGTCATTTAGCTCAGTTGAAAAAGGCACAGATTTTGGTTGACCGACGCCAAGGCCAGTGGGTTTTTTATCACCTGAACCCCGATATGCCGACTTGGGTAAAACAGTTGTTAGAACAAACATTTTCAGCAAATCAATCACTTATTAAAGCTCCTTTGGCAAGATTGCAAGCCATGGGAGAAAGGCCACAACGAGCACAAGCTTGTTGTAGCGAATGATTTAAATAGCTTATTGGGGAATAAGAGATGGGATTATTTGAACGTTATTTAACGCTATGGGTCGGCCTTGCGATTGTTGCTGGCGTCATACTTGGTAATTTTGCGCCTGAGCCTTTTGCTTACATTGCGCAGTTGCAGTATGCGCAAGTGAACTTTGTCATTGCGGTCCTTATTTGGGTAATGATTTACCCGATGATGGTACAGATAGATTTTTCTGCCGTTAAAGATGTGGGCAAAAGTCCCAAAGGGCTAATATTAACCGTGGTGATTAACTGGTTGATTAAACCATTTACCATGGCACTGTTAGGTTGGTTATTTTTCCGCGGTTTATTTGCAGATTGGGTTGACCCACAAACTGCCACCGAATATATCGCTGGCATGATCTTACTCGGGGTTGCGCCTTGTACAGCAATGGTATTTGTTTGGAGCCAACTGACTAAAGGCAACGCCAACTACACCTTGGTACAAGTGTCGGTGAATGATCTCATTATGATTGTGGCCTTTGCCCCTATTTGTGCCCTGCTGTTAGGGGTAAGCGATATTCAGGTGCCATGGGAAACCTTACTTTTCTCTGTTTTACTCTACGTGGTTTTACCTTTAGTCGCTGGGGTGTTGACCCGCAAGCAGCTTAATAAACAACATGATGAGCAACGCATTAGCCAGTTTATCGCCAAGCTTAAACCTTGGTCTATGGTTGGTTTGATTGCTACCGTATTGTTGTTGTTTGGCTTTCAAGCGCAAACCATATTGGCTCAGCCGCAAAATATCTTACTGATTGCCATACCCTTGTTAATTCAAACCTATGGCATTTTCTTCATTGCCTATTATGCTGCGAGAAAATTGCGCTTAAGTCATGATATTGCCGCGCCGGCTTGCATGATTTCTACGTCGAACTTTTTTGAGTTGGCTGTGGCGGTAGCGATATCATTGTTTGGTTTGCATTCTGGGGCAGCCTTAGCAACGGTTGTCGGGGTATTGGTTGAAGTACCTGTGATGTTGTCATTGGTGGCGTTTGTTAATCGTCGCCGTGAAAAGTACCAGCAACAAATTCAGTAATAAATTTACTTTACGATACAAACACGTTTTAACAAATCTTAATGAAGGTGAAAGCATGACTATTAAAATCGGTATCAATGGTTTTGGCCGAATGGGGCGTTTAGCACTACGAGCAGCATGGCAATGGCCAGATGTAGAATTTGTACAGATTAATGACCCTGCTGGCGATGCGGCTACCTTGGCGCATTTATTGTGCTTCGATTCAGTCCATGGTACGTGGCAGCATGAGGCTACTGCAGATGACCAAGGAATAATCATTGGCGAGCACCACATTAAAACTACCGCTAATAGCCGAATTGAAGATACAGATTGGTCAGCGTGTGATGTGGTTATTGAAGCATCGGGCAAGATGAAAACCAAGGCCAAGCTACAAGCCTATCTTGATCAAGGTGTAAAACGTGTAGTTGTTACCGCTCCAGTGAAAGAGGAAGGGGTACTGAACGTTGTTATGGGAGTCAACCAGGACCTGTATGATAAAGCGATACATCCTATTGTGACTGCAGCGTCATGTACGACAAACTGTTTAGCGCCAGTTGTTAAAGTCATTCATGAGCAAATTGGTATTAAGCACGGCTCAATGACCACGATTCATGACATCACCAACACCCAAACTATTTTAGATGCACCGCACAAAGACTTGCGTCGTGCTCGGGCATGTGGCCAGTCACTGATCCCAACCACAACCGGCTCAGCCACTGCGATCACCCACATCTTTCCAGAGTTAAAGGGCAAGTTGAATGGTCATGCAGTACGAGTGCCACTCGCCAATGCTTCCATTACTGACTGTGTGTTTGAACTACAACGCGACGTCACTGAAGCTGAAGTGAACGCCATGCTTAAGCAAGCCTCAGCAACTGACTTAGCGGGGATTCTAGGCTATGAAGAGCGTCCGCTGGTTTCGGTTGACTATAAAACCGATCCTCGCTCAGCTATTGTTGACGCCCTATCAACTATGGTGGTCAATGGCTCACAACTTAAACTTTATGTTTGGTATGACAATGAGTGGGGCTACGCTAACCGCACCGTGGAACTGGCGCGTTTAGTGGGTCAGCAAGACAAAGCGTAATAGGCTTTCAATCATAAGAGATAAGGGTTCAACATGTTAGCCAGTCTACGGGCGCTACCAGAGCAAATACGTCAGTATATGTTGGTCACTGCAAACTATTGGGCATTTACACTCACCGATGGTGCGCTAAGGATGTTAGTGGTATTGCACTTTCATCAGTTAGGTTACAGTCCGTTGGCGATCGCCATGTTGTTCCTTTTCTATGAGTTTTTTGGTGTTGTTACCAATCTATTTGGCGGCTACTTAGGGGCGCGGTTTGGACTTAATCGCACCATGAATATTGGTTTGGGCTTGCAAATCGGTGCCTTAGCCATGTTATTAGTGCCCAATGAGTTACTCACTATCGCTTGGGTTATGGCTGCACAAGCGCTGTCTGGTATCGCCAAAGATCTAAATAAGATGAGTGCCAAAAGCAGTATTAAGGCACTGGTCGCCAAAGGTGCTGAAGGCACGCTGTACAAGTATATCGCGCTATTAACTGGGTCGAAAAATACCCTAAAAGGGGTCGGCTTCTTTTTAGGCGGCGCGTTACTGGCACTGTTTGGTTTCCATGGTGCGATATTATTGATGGCAGTGGGTCTAAGCCTAGTGTGGGGCTTGAGTTTAGTGAAACTCAAGCAAGACCTAGGTAAGGCATCGACTAAGCCTAAGTTTCATCAGATTTTTTCAAAGAGCCGTAACATCAATATTTTATCGGCAGCAAGAATGTGTTTGTTTGCTGCACGGGATGTTTGGTTTGTTGTCGCGCTGCCGGTTTATTTAGCTAGCCAGTTTGACTGGGATCATTATTGGGTTGGTGGTTTTCTCGCATCTTGGGTGATTGCCTATGGTGTAGTACAAAGCTTCGCGCCTAAAATCACGGGTAGCCAATTTGCTGGGGCCGGTCAAGCTCCTGGTGGCCGCGCAGCCCTGTTTTGGGTGAGCATGTTGGCCATCATCCCAATTGTCATTGCAATCGCGATGACAGTACTTCCAAATCCACAATGGTGGCTTATTGCTGGATTGATCCTCTTTGGCGTCGTATTTGCGATTAATTCCTCATTGCATAGCTATCTGATTGTCAGTTATGCCAGTGATGACGGTGTCTCATTAGACGTTGGCTTTTATTATATGGCCAATGCGATGGGACGACTCATCGGTACCATTTTGTCTGGTTGGGTATATCAAGTCGCCGGGTTAGTGGCTTGTCTATGGATTGCCGCTGGGTTTTTATTAGTCACAGTGGCTATCAGTGTTTACCTACCTAAGCAGGCGCAGCAGGCCAGTTAGTTTAGCTGGCAACTTAGCTTTTCTCCCCTTATCAAGGCATTGCAATAGGGCAATGCTAGCAGCACCTAATGAGTCATGATGAGCAAAATGAGGCCTGATACCAATCAGTATAAGAATTTGATCAACTCAGCGCGCTTTTGGCAAACTAGTTCAAGGCGAATAACTGAAACAATGGTTGCTCCCTTGTGAGATTATTCAACGCAGAAGTAGGCAGCCTAAAACGCGCCAGAATGGCGAGTTTTAGCGGTTCTGATGCCGTGTTAACGAGTTTAACCGTAGAACAACTATGCTCTTCACTCGTTGCCTTGCCTCAGAAGCGCTAAACTCTCGCTGAGTGACTAAATGTTTATACTGATTGGTATGACAGCCTTGTTTGCCCCTTTCCAATCCGGCGCTATTCGTTGTACTCTGGCTTAGCAATCAATGAATAGTGGCGTAGATCACAAACATATAGCGATAAGAAAAACGAGGTTTGAATGGAAGGTATTACTGAAATTATCAGTATGATCAACGGGTTTGTCTGGGGCACACCCATGTTAGTTATGATCTTAGGTGTCGGTCTATTTTTATCAATCGGACTCCGATTGATGCCGATCCTAAAACTGGGAACAGGTTTTAAGCTACTTTGGTCTGGACGCATTCCAGACAAAGATAAACAAATCAAAGGTGAGATTAGCCCCTTTAACGCCTTAATGACGTCATTATCTGCCACCATTGGTACTGGTAATATTGCCGGTGTAGCCACGGCAATCTTTATCGGTGGCCCAGGGGCATTATTTTGGATGTGGTGTACCGCCTTGGTCGGTATGGCAACCAAGTTTGCCGAAGCCGTATTGGCGGTTAAGTACCGTGAAGTCGATGATAACGGTAATCACATCGGTGGCCCGATGTATTACATCAAAAATGGTTTAGGCAGCAAGTGGGCATGGCTAGGCACTGCGTTTGCTTTATTTGGTTCGTTCGCAGGCTTTGGTATTGGTAATACCGTGCAGTCTAACTCTGTGGCTGATGCACTACAAAGTAACTTTGGTGTGCCCGATTGGGTCACCGGTTTAGTTCTCATGGTGCTTGTTGGTGCAGTGCTCATGGGCGGTATTAAACGTATTGCTGATGTTGCTGGTAAGCTTGTGCCATTAATGACAGTGTTCTACATTGCTGCGGGCTTGGCGGTGTTGGTGGTTCACGCAGCAGAAATCCCTGATGCAATTGCACTGATTGTGCACAGTGCCTTCAATCCGGTTGCAGCCCAAGGTGGCTTTGCTGGTGCTGCAGTTTGGGCGGCCATTCGCTTTGGTGTTGCCCGCGGGATTTTCTCCAACGAAGCGGGTCTAGGTAGCGCACCGATTGCCCACGCATCGGCACAAACCAACAACCCTGTGGCACAAGGCTTAGTGGCGATGCTAGGTACTTTCATTGATACTTTGATTGTTTGTACCATTACTGGTCTTGCGATTATTGTTTCAGGCGCTTGGACATCAGGTGAGAATGGTGCTGCATTAACTTCTTTTGCTTTCTCACATGCGCTGCCAATTGGTAACTATGTTGTCGCGATCGCTTTGGCCGTCTTTGCCTTCACCACTATTTTGGGCTGGAGTGTTTATAGTGAGAAATGTGTCCAGTATTTACTGGGCGTTAAAGCGGTTAAGCCATTCAGAGTGATTTGGATTTTAGTGGTGCCACTGGGCGCTGTGAGTTCACTGGACTTTATCTGGCTACTTGCCGATACACTTAATGCAATGATGGCTATTCCTAACCTGATAGCTCTTGCGTTGCTTAGCCCTGTGGTGTTTGGTTTAACTCGCGAATACTTCTTGAAGAAAAGACAAGAAGACGCGGAGCTAAAAGCTAAATCATAATCTGATTGCGATAGGCTTAATCAGAGATAAAAAAGCGCCCTTGGGCGCTTTTTCTTTGGGCTAGTAAAAGTCACCACCCATGGCTCGTTTAAGTTCTGCTTCTTCTAGCAGCTCCTCAAGGCGTTTTTTTACTTCACGTCGATGTTTAAGATCGTCCAAAGCTTGGGCATTTTTAGGTGCGGTCATCGCTTCAATTTCAACATCATTTGGCACTACATCTAAAATCTGAGTCATGATGAACTCCTCGCAAGTGAGTACTTGTTGGCACTCTATGCGTTGTGCCGTTAAGTACGTAGAGTTTCCGTCGATGCGTTCGCCGTAAACTGCAATTGTTAATTCCGAAAAGCGCTAGAGATATACTAATAAAGTAATACACTTCAGTAGATTAGCTTTAACATTAGTAAGCGCTGATGTGAAAGATACCAAGTCATTGAAAATAAAAATGCGATCGAGATAACATTATTTAGATCTGTAAAAAACACTGGTTTGTCCAGTTTGGAAGGGAGATTGTTCTGGCTTATATCTATGAAATTTATGGGGTAAACAGGGAGAGGGAAAGCAGAGTTATTGCTACATGAGCAATAACTCAATTAGAGCAAGATCACAGATCAAAACTATAGCTATAGCCAAGCACAAGTTTAGGATCGTCACCCTTGAGATCAGTATCGCTGACTAAAAACGAGATGGTGCCATAATCGGTGTCTTTAGCGATAGAAACTGAGTAATCAGAATAGTTTTCAGTGTCATACCAAGCAGATACCACATCACCTTGAGAGTAACCATAGTGGCCATTAAGCGATAATGTATCAGAAAGTGGAATAGAGACACCGACAGTGAGGTAACCCATGTCTGTGTTGCTTAGGGGCTCAGTGGCCACATCATCACCAGCATTGACCAGATGTGAGTAGCTCACACTAAGCCATTTGTAACTGAGGGCTAAAGTGACTTCACCTAAATCAATACTGCCGTCGCTATCGGGGTAGGCATAGTATAAGTAATACACATCGTAACCGAAGTCCTCGCCGATGCTACCGGCATAACCACCGTATAAATCCAGCTCGAAGGTTGTGCTGTCGCCAAAATCAACGTTTGATGCCCAGCCGCCTAAGTAAAATCCACTGTCGTGCTCGTAGTCAATACCACCTTGTACAGCCACTGAATCATCCGTTTGGCTGACACCGCGCCATAGGTAGTTCGAGGTTGCACCAATATTTCCGCTGACTGCTGCACTGGCGGGCAAACTCATTAGCATAGCGCTTGCCACTAAGGTCAATGTTGACACTGCTTGTTTCATATTCATTCCTTCATCGTGATTTGAATTATCACTTCCGCTATAAGTATTTTTTTAGGAAGTACTGATACAAATAAATGCGATGAACGTGCCAAAAATTAAGCCATTATTAATCAATAGCTTAATAAATCACCGGCTAAATACATGTCCAAATTGGTGTAAAAAAGAGCAATGCCGCTCTATTTTGGTGCAGGGAGTGTTCAAAATTGACGCGTATAGCAAGTCGATCTTTTTAAGGGGATATTTGGTGGGCTATTTCAAGGCGATAGTGGTTGTTTGCTTATGAGCTCATTCAATATCGGCGCCGATAAAATGGGGGCACAAAAAAACCTCCAGTAAGGAGGTTTTTATCATAACAAGCGTAACGATTTAGTTAACGCTGTCTTTTAGTGCTTTACCAGCTTTAAACTTAGGTACAGTTGCTGCTGGAATTTGAATCTCTTTACCCGTCTGTGGATTACGGCCAGTACGAGCTGCACGTTCAGTTGTTTCAAAAGAGCCAAAGCCAACGATAGAAATCTTATCACCGTCTTTCATTGCCTGTGCAACAGTCTCTTCGAAAGACTTAAGTGCACGTGCAGCTTCTGCTTTTGTTAGTTCAGCATTTTCAGCCATTTTTGCAACAAGTTCAGTTTTATTCATTTGAATATTCTCTTCTTTCCGTAGATTTTCTTAGCAATTTCAGTAACGCTGAGACCTAACATGCCATAAGGCGAAACAATTGGAAAGAGCTTTACGCTGAATAAAATGCTAATTATTGCCAAATTGGTGGATTATTCATCATCAAGTAGGGTGTATAACAGTTGTTTTACAATATGTGGCTCAAATGGCTTGTCACAAAGTGCGTTAACCCCAGCTTGGGATACATTACTTAAATGGGCATCATTAGCCTCAGATGACACCATTAAAATAGGGATATGCGATTGCTGGCTGTGTTTACGGATGAAGTCTGTTAAGGCTAGACCATCGGCATTGGGCATGTTGTAGTCGGTAATGACTAAGTCATACATATGCTCTTGTAATAACTCAATGGCTTCAGCGCCGTCGGTGGCTTCGGTGATCAGCTTTAGGCCCAGATTGGTAATGGTACGGCGAATAATATTACGGGCCATTTTGCTGTCATCGACTACCAGTACCCGTAAGTTATGTACATCGAAATGGGCTAGGTCGAGTTCATCTTGGCTGAGAAGGTCAATGGTGGCATTGAGTGCCTTACCTAAATGCTCTGCGGTGAAAGGTTTAGGCAGGATTGCCACTACGCCAGATTGACGATACACCTCTAACTGTTCGCGGCGACACTCGCTCGACACCAACATAAACTGAATGTCTTGTAAGGCTTCGTTTTGTTTGATGGTCTTGAGGAGATCGATAGCAGTACCATCAGCAAAATGCATGGCACTGGCAATCAAGTCTGGTTGGTGGCGGTGAATGATGTCGCTTGCTTCGCTGATGCTGCTGGCCGTTTGGATTTGGCTAATGCCTTCATTTTGCAAATGGTTAGCAATAATCTTTCTTTGGGTATCCGATGGCTCGACAAGCAGTATCGACAGCTCACTGGGGAGCAAAGTGTTCATAATCCCTGATCTCTAAATGTTTTTGTTATTATTGCCCCGCTTAAATAGTGGGGTTGTTAAATAGTGATAACCTATACTACCCGATTGATTGTTCGGATGTTAGGTAACTCTTTGTTGATTTTGAAAAAGCGATAAACAGCTGAAAAGCAAGCAGTAAAATAGCAATCGCCGCGATAAGTGGGATAGGAATCGACTGGCCATCAACCACAACTTTTACATCTTCAGGACTGATCTGATAGGCCAAAATGGCGGTAGTGGCCAGCGCACTAAAACCAAGCGCTTGAATTGCAATATAAACTTTTAATACAACCGTTGCCCATTTGGCTTTGAGTACCATGCCAATAAGTACCGGAATAACCCCTAGACTGAACAGATCCATCGACTGGGTATCGATTGCTCGCCACAGCGCAACGATAGCCAGTAGCAAATACATTAACATCAATAAAAGCAAAGGTAGCGGTGGTCTGGTCATCGTATGGCTCAGCAATTGGCGATAATATTGGGATGCGAGTTTAGAAAAATCATCGTCTATAGTCCATTTATTTAGCTTTCCAAAGCAATTATCCAGGCGGGAGATATTGGTCAATGGGTTTAACACGGTTACAATGCGCTTTGATGTTGTAGATAGAGTACGGTATGAATGAAGCAGAATTTTGGCAGTTAGTCACTCGCCAGAGCCCAGAGCAAGATCAGCAGAGTCTCGCAGAGCAACTCCATGATAAGTTGATGGCTTTGTCCGATGAGCAGCTCGCTGCATTTGATAAGCACTTTGCGATACAGATGCGCCGCAGTTACCTATGGTCGCTATGGGGAGCTGCCTATGTGGTCACCGGATGCGATTCAGAGTATGCATTTGCGGAATTTCGCTGTTTTGTCATCTCGTTAGGAAAAACGTGGTTTGAACAAGCTATTGCCAATCCAGATGTGCTAGGTCAGCTTGAGCAGTGGCCTGAAAAAGATGGCTACGCTTATCCGTTTGTCGATGAATATGATCTAATTGCTGGGCAAATTTATGAAGACCGAACAGGTAAGGAGTTGCCTTTTGTGCCATCTGGACAGGCAAGCCCTCAAGGCAAAAAGTTCAACAACAAGAAAAAGCATCTCAAAGCGGTTTATCCGCAGTTAAGTGCTCGATTCCCTTTTTAAAAAAACAAATAGAAAAAGCGGGCTAAGCCCGCTTTCTCATTAACTGTTATCGCACAGCTGTGTGCTTATTCGTAACAGACTTCTGTTTCTTCATCATAGTCACGACCATAGTCAGCGCAAGTCTCGTGCATAAATGCGGTTTCTTGCTGCTCGATTTGTTGCTCAAATTCGGCTTGTTGCTCATCCATAATCGCGTCTTCTACAACGGCTTGCTGTTGTTCAAGAATAGCGTGGTGGTGATCTATAGCTGCCTGTTCTGCTGCGGTAAACTCTTCCGCTTTCACTTGTGACGTGGCTGCTAGTCCGAAAATGATTGCTGCAAATAGGGCCATTTTGCCAGAAAAGTTAACTTGCTTTAGTGAGATTGAATTGCTCATGTTGTTCACTCCAATTTATGTCGTTGACCTAACGTCGGCAATGGTGTTCTCCATGGTGGAGATGTCATTTCAAGGTCACAAAGTATCTGCTAAAAGTGGTTAGTTGTTGAGGTCATTTTTTAGTGACCTCGTTTGCTTGATACGAATGTTACGACAATGATGCTGAACTCTTGCTGAACAAAAACTAAGCATTTTTCTAAGCGCCATTTACAGCGGTTATTGATTTATTCGTCACGCTCTAGACAGGTGATAAACTCATCTTGAACTTGGGTATCATCACAATAGATGCTTTCACTGCCTTGATCCTCATTGGCGAGTTCCGCTTGAATTTGCTGTAGCTGTTCTTCAGCGCTGGGAAATGCCAGGGTGTTGTCAGCGAGTATTTCATTGACTCCTTCGATGTGGGCCAATGATGCTTCTTGATCTGAATTTGCAGCAAAGGCACTTTGGCTAAGCACTAGAACACAAGCGACAGCGGATAGAGGCAGGTAAGCCTTAATTGAACGGGCCATTAATGACTCCTAAATAAACGGTGATACGATTACACTGGTAGCCATGTTGCTGCCAGTGCCAAAAGAGGCGTATTTTAGCAGTCTGAACTTGAATCTAAGCTGAATTAGTGATTTTTCATTGTCTCACATTGAAAGCCCTGCCGGCTGCTATCAAAACGGCAGTTTAATCCACACTGCCACACCACATCGCCCTGGTCGGCAGATTGTTGCTGAGCAAACGTCTTACATTGTTGATAATCACTGAAGTCATCGGTTTTCTGGTAGCGGCCGGAGTTATAGCCGTGGGTATAGACAAATGCAGACCAAGTCTCGCTGTAATGGTGCTGCTCCGACTGATTTATTTGGCTTATTGCGAACGCGACAATAGCGATAATGCTGACAATAAATAAAAAAGGAGTGAATTTTTTCATGATTTCGCCTGTCTATATAGTTACGGCAAGAGTTTAACGCTGTGGGTTACTAATTGATACATCTTGCGTGTCGGCGTGTGAGCCCACATTGATAGCTGCTGTTTGGTCATAAAAAAGTCAAATGACAGTCGCTTAGTATTAGCGTGCTTTGCATTAAGCTAATATTCAGGTTAGCTTTTGTAGAGTATGGCTTGAAATCACAACATGCAGCCTGAGGAGGCGGATATGAAGTTAAAACATCTACTATTTGTGGGCGCTCTTGCCTCTGTTAATGTGGCTGTAGCGGAAGAAGCAAAGCCAGATCCTGTCACTGAAGTGGGTCAGGTTAAGATTACTTGGCAAGATCCGAGTAGCTATCGCGATGTGAAAGCGGCAAGTGACATCCAATCTCGTTACGAGCAACGTACTTTTGATAATTTAACCAAAGAGCTCAGCAAGCAGGTTGAGAAGCGATTCCAGCCGAATCAAAAACTGGAACTAGTAGTTACAGATGTCGATTTAGCAGGTGATGTGCGGCCAACATTTGGCGCCACTATGAACGATATTAGGGTGATTAAAGATATTTACCCACCGCGCATGAATTTTAGTTATCAGGTGCTAGAAGGTGACAAAGTGATTATGGCGGGCGATGAAAAGCTGACCGATTTAGGGTTTATGCATAAGGTCGGCCGCATGGATGACAAGCCATTAAGGTATGAATATCGCTTAATGGAAGATTGGCTTAAAAAGAGCATTGAGCCTAAATTGCAGTAAGTTAAACATTATTTGATTAAGGCGAATCGGTTATCCGATTCGCCTTTTTTTATTTAGGCTGCACTGGGCTCGTCGATGACTTCAAACAAACTGAAAGAGTTGGCGGCGGCTTTGGCCTGCTTTTTAGCTGCGGCGCTATAAGTCGATAGCTGTTGCTCACTGCAGCGAGATGTCACAATTGGCGGGAGAATGCCGACGCATAAGCCAATGAGTTCGTGTTCACACATATGGCCTTTGCGATCTTCGGCGACCATTTTTTGTTGTTGCCAATGCATTTGACTGTAAAACAGCTGCTTGCTTTGTTCAAAGGCTTTTAAAATTTGCATCGATTGCTGCAAGATGTCATTGCTGGTGCTGATGATCACAAAGTCATCACCGCCGATATGGCCGATAAAATTGTCGCTACTTTGTTGCTTATTCAGTAATTGTGCCACCGCTTGAATCACTTCATCACCGCGACAAAATCCATAAATGTCGTTATAGGGTTTAAAGTAACTGATATCAAAATAAGCTAAATAAAAGTCCCGCTGGTGATTTCGCAGTCGTTGCAACTCTTCTTGGATGGGGATATTGCCCGGTAATCCAGAGAGCGGATTGGCGTGACGGGCAATCTTAATTCGATGTTCGGTGAGCTGCTGCAATAGATCCTTGGTGTGGCCAATGCCCATGAATTTTCCCTGACGCATCACGATAAACTGTTGCGCAACGTTACCGTGATTATCTTCGGCAGTAAGGGATTGGCTGACTGTCGAAATTGGGTCACTGGCTTCCACCTTCAGAATTTTGCCATTCATGACCTCGGCCACACTGGTATTTTCATGTAAAGCGCGACCGTAAGGGGTGCTAAACAGCTCCATAAGGTGGGCCCTATCGACCAATCCTTGCGGGTAATCATTCTCCACTACCGCAATGGCTTGCAACGAAGATTGCGCGATAAACATGTCGCTGACATGTTTGAGTTTAGTGCCAGGTAATACCGTGATGGCGTTGGTACATAAACTTTCTGCCGATTCAGCATAGCGGGTTTGTTGCTTAGGTAAGTCGGGAAGGCACAGGGGCTGAAACACCTTATTAGGCTGTGCTTCCGGTCGGCCTAGTAAATACCCTTGGCAATAGATGATACCGAGCTGCTGTAGCAGCGCCATTTCACTATTGGTTTCAATGCCTTCAGCTATCACCTTACAAGTGAGACTTTGGCAGAGATCAATAATGGAGCGAACAAACTCCTGTTTCACCGGCGATTGGTCAATATCTTTTATAAAA
This sequence comes from Shewanella sp. Scap07, assembly GCF_013394145.1. Lineage (NCBI taxonomy): Bacteria > Pseudomonadati > Pseudomonadota > Gammaproteobacteria > Alteromonadales > Shewanellaceae > Shewanella > Shewanella sp. Scap07. Next base: position 4,369,298 of record NZ_CP041329.1, on the reverse strand, counting down.
TGGCGATCGATTTTGACATAATCTGGAGCCAGCTCTGACCATAATCTTAGCCCTGAATACCCGGTACCTAGATCGTCAATGGCGGTCATAAAGCCTTGGCTGCGGTAATGATTCAAACATTCTTTGAGTAGATCGATATCGTCTGCTGGATATTGCTCTGAAAGCTCAATGACAACTTGATTGGGGTTGAACCCTAGCTCTTGTACTAAGCCTAATGTCAGCCCTTTAGCATGATTGGGCTCCAGCAATGCTTTGGGAGAGATATTGATGAACAGTTTTCCCGGTAGCGCATGTTGATCAAAACTGTTGATGGAGATCCGTCGGCACACCTCTTCTAGCTCTGATAGTCGCCCTTCATAAGCAGCGGTTTTAAATAACGGCACAGGTGAGTGCAAAGGGCTATGCTCGGGGCCGCGGCTTAAAGCCTCAAAACCATGAACTGAGTGGGTGTTGATGTTAAAAATGGGCTGAAATAGTGCATTGATCTTTTGCTGACCAATTATTCTATCTAGCTCCTTGCCAAGATCTATCGCTGTCATTTCGTCCGCCTTTTTTAATATCGGACGAAATGTTATTACCAGACAATGACAGCAATATGACAATATTTGTTTGCTGTCACAAATTGACTATTTTGCTTGGTTTTTAAACGCTTGCAAGGTTTGCAGTAGCACAGCCAGCTTTGGCACAAACTGCTCTATTTGCTCATTGATATTAGCGTTATCTGCTGATATTTCGGTTAATTGCTGTGCAAGCTCCTGCACGTAAGGACCAAAGCGATTGCTCTCGGTGCTAAAACCTTGTTGTTTGCCAAATATGCTAGCAAACTTGCCATGTCCCGCTTTTTTAAGTTCATCGAGTTTGGCATCAGCATCAATGGCTTGGCGATAAGCTGTTTGTAAGTTCTGTTTAAGTTGCTCTATAACACGAGTATGTGGCATAACAGCCTCTGGGTTAAAAATTTAGCCGAATTATAAGGGGCGAAGCAGATGGCAACAAGTCACGCTAACAGATTAGTGCAAACTATTGGTGCATCCATAATGGCAATTTGGGTTTGGTCATCCGCTGTCGCTGCCGATACGCCGCCATTTTATCAAATTAACTACCAAGGTAAGACTGCCTATCTACTTGGCTCAATCCATGTCGGACAGCCTGACTTTTACCCTATGGCGGACATTATCGAACAGAAGTTTGCTAACGCGTCAGGCTTAGTGGTGGAAGTGGATACCGACAATATTGATGTAATGGCGATGATTCGTCAGTACGGGCTCGATCCTTCAGGTATTGATCCTCACACTCAGTCATTAAAGGCCACATACTGCCAAAGTCAGCAACCGCTGTGCCAGTCTATTGCCAGTTTCTCGCCGTGGTTGCAGTCAGTGCAAATTGGCATGGTGCGTTTTGAACAGCTGGGGTTCAGTGCTGAATATGGCGTTGATGGCCGTTTTGTGAAGCAAAATCGTCAGCGTCCCCTATTTGAGCTTGAATCCAGTGAGTTTCAATTTAAGCTACTGTCTGGTTTCAATCGCAAGCAACAATGGCAGATGGTCGCCGATGCCATTGAAAGCTCTGATAAAGAGATGCTGGCTTTAGTTGAGGCGTGGCGTAACGGCGATGAACAGGCTTTAAGTGAATTGATGACCGAGCAGATGGTCGAAGATGGCGACACTCAGATGATTGAACAAATCCTTTGGCAGCGCAATGTTGATATGGCTGCAAGCATTCGCCGTTTAATGCAAGATGCCACGGTTGCTGAGCCACTATTTATTGTGGTGGGTGCCGGACATGTTGTCGGTAAACAGAGCATTGTCGATGAGATGCGCAGCCACGGTGGTAAGGTGCGTAATTGTTGGCAGCAAAGTTGTCAATAATTCGCTAACGCTAAGACTTCAAGTGGGCGCCTTTTGGTAGGCTAACTGCTTTTAGTGACGCTGCTGATACAGCTGTTGTTAAGTTGCTTTGTTATGCCTTTAACTGTTGTGATGGTGCTGAAAATAAGCATGAATAACGTTGCTTGATTCCGAATTTGACGCCAAATTAGCCGATTACGATTAGGACACTTTTACAAAAACAACAGAGTTAATTAGGCTGGCTAGTTTTTAGCAAATAGAGACTCAAGCCATGCCGCGTATTGCCCTAAATCACCTGTTAGTCGCTGCTGCGTTAACCACGTTAAGCGGTGCAGCCATGTCAGCCCCGCAAGTTGGCATCATGCTAGGCTCTGATTCGGGTATTAACGTTAAGTTTGATGATATAAAAATTGGTGTCGGACTTGATGATGTGTCATTAACGGCAGACAAACTGTTCAATTTTGCTAATACCCAGCATTTTTATTATGGCTTCGGCGGTAAGCTCGACAACCTCAGTGGTGATAAAGATACCAAGCTTGCTGTTAGGGCGGTATTTGGGGCCCACACCGCCGTCGAACAGTTCCGGTTTTTTATTGAAGCCCAGCCCAGTGTTTACTTAATCGATAACGTCAGTGTTGAGCTAGAAGCAATAGCGGGGGTCCGTTACCAGTTCTAGCCCATGACTATTGGGTAATAGATTAGTTGGGTTGGCAGATAAAGTGCACGTAACGTCCCAGTGGAATGTAAGTAGGTTGAGTTGAATAGGTCAGCTCCATTGCCAGTAGTTGCTCAAAAGTCGCGTTCTCGGGCTGATGACTTTTAAGGTAATCACATATTACTCGCACACCGGATTGATAAATGATGCTCATATTCCAGTTAGTTACCCAATCACGCACCTCATCGATGTAAACCGGATGCGTAGGGGTTAAGCCCACCTTTTTCTTCACTTTTAGCCCAGCGTTAACGTAATCAAAGTTACCAGATACGAGGTTAAAGAAACGCATGGCTTCTTTGTTATAAAACATCAAAGACAGGAGTCCATCGTCTTTAAGCATGCTTGGCAGTTGGCTAAGGGTCGTTTGCGCATCAGCTAGCCATTCGGTGACGGCATGGCAAAGAATCAAATCAAATTTGCCATGCTCGCCGGCAGACAAAGCCTGAATTGGACCGTGAACTAAACGAATATCAAGCTGCTGGCCGCTCTGTTGTTGATGCTGCTCGATTTGCTCTTTGGCTATATCGAGCATTTTTTGTGAAATATCACATAGCACGACATGATGACCCAGTTTAGCGAGTTTCTGGCTAAATGGGCCAAATCCGCCGCCAGCGTCTAAAATGCGTAATGGTTGTTTACCGTTGCCTAGCTGTTGCAGTGCCCATTTAAGATCGCGCCATACAACGGTTTCCCGTACTTGACCTTTTGCTGAGCCATAGATGTTATTGGCAAACTTGTGTGCCAACGCGTCGAAATTTTTGTCTTGCAACTGTGTACTCCACCCGCAGGGCTATTAATTCTTACGGGGTTATTTTGCCATACAACTCATGCTAATCAGTATAAAGATGAGGTCGCTCGGCAAAAATTTAGTGATACTGAGATAGGCAACCGGTTTTGCTACGTTTAAGCGGGTTACTGTTGAAACTGAGCCACTAAAGCGGATCATTTGGGTGCGTTTGGGCTGCTTACTTTTGGCATGAATAGCTCAAGCAGGCAGCAAGCATGTTTTCAGGTGTCGGCCTTGAAGATATTAACCAACAGCGCGTTGAGTCAATCTGCCGCTGATACTGGCCGCGATAGAGTGAGTGCCTTGTGGTTGGCAGTGCCTTGCTATGCAAGCGTTGAATTTAGCTTTCAATGGAATTTTTGGGTATACTCGCGCTCTTAAAATTTTCAGTGGTGTTTTTTTAAAAGGTCCAATACGCGTGGAAAGTAAAATATCGGTAGATTTAAAGGCGATGCCGTCACTGTTTTCGCTTTATCGTAAGATCTTTTTAGGTCGTAAACCTGGTTGGGATCAACAGGCTTTACCTCATATCGAAGTCAATTGCCCCAATGTCGGTTTAAGCGCTGACAAAGTTGCGCAGTATGCGCAAGTGTGCGGTTTTGAGTTTGATGGCCAAAAACTACCATTGACCTATTTATATGTGATGGCTTTTCGTCTGCATGCGGTGATCTTTACCCACAAAGCCATTACGTTCCCGCTGCTGGGGATGATTCACCTTAAAAACAGCATTACCCAATATCGCAGTTTGTCGGTTGATGAATCGTTCAATCTTGATTGTGCGCTTACCAGCAGCCAACAAACAGACGCTGGACTCGAGTTTACCTTAGTCTCTAAAGCTTACGTGGGCGATGAGCTAGTGTGGGAATCCTTGTCGACTTACTTATATCGTATTGAAAGCGGTGGGCGTCGAGTGCGTCCACCTAAAGCTAGCCCAATGGCATGGGAGAATCCAAGTGAGTGGCAACTAAACGATGATTTAGGCCGCCGCTACGCTAAAGCGTCTGGTGACTACAACCTGATTCATCTGCATCCTGTGGTGTCTAAGCGTTTTGGGTTTGATCGTGTCTTGGCCCATGGTATGTGGTCAAAAGCGCGCGTTGTGGCGGCATTAGCGCCACAAATTGCTGACAGACCTTGTACTGTGGATGTGGCCTTTAAATTACCCTTGTTGCTACCTGCTGATGTTAAGTTTGGCTTTGAGTGTGTGCAGGAAGATGACAATGACAGCGTGCGCTTCGAGCTGCGAGATAGCCGCGGCCGCCGACCACACTTAAGCGGTGCGATAAGTTACTTATAAGCCGTCTTGAGATAAAGTCGTCTTTAGATAAAAAAACCGAAGCCAATGCTTCGGTTTTTTATTATTGCACTGAGGTAGGCCGACTAAGGCACGCTGTGGCCCTTGGCTGCCTCCCAAATACTGAACCACTGTTGGCGGTCTAGCTGGATATGTTCGCTGGCTACTGCCATATCAATCCGCTGCTGTTTACCTGAGCCGATAATAGGGTGAGGCTTGCAGGGCAGCGCCAATACCCAGGCATAGACAATTTGGCTAATGTCATCGGTCCCATGTTGCTCAGCAATGTGGCTTAAGCAACTTTGTAATCGTTTAGCTTGAGCAGATTGCCCAGAAAGTAGTTCGCCACCGCCTAAACAGGACCAAGCCATTGGCGGGCAATCAAGTCGCTGCGCCTGATCTAAGGTGCCGTCTTCTAATGTGATCATATTCAGTGGCGATAACTCTACTTGGTTGGTGACCAATTTGCTGTTAAAGCGAGACTGCAGTAATTCAAATTGCGCTGGCGTAAAGTTAGATACACCAAAATTGAGGACTTTGCCCTGTTGCTGTAACTGGGTAAATGCCTGCGCGACTTCATCGGCATTCATCAAAGGATCTGGGCGGTGGATAAGCAGCAGATCAAGGTGATCAGTTTGCAGGGCCTGCAAAGAATGCTCGGCGCTGCTAATGATATGTGCTGCGCTGGTATCGTAGTGATTGACATAACGTTCAGGAGTATGGTCAAAAGCCGGTTTGATACCGCACTTACTGATCAGTTGCATCTTGTCGCGCAGGTGCGGTTTTAGCGCCAATGCTTGACCAAACTGAACCTCGCATTGTTGCTGACCATAAATATCCGCATGATCCATGCTCGTCACACCACGCTCTAGATAGTGTTCGATTAAGCTTAGGGTTTGCTGGGTGGTGTATTGCCAGTCACACAAGCGCCAAAAGCCGGCAATAAAGCGAGACAATTCTAAAGGGGTATCTGACACAGTGGCTCCGAATTTTGCAGGGTAATCGATACAATAACAGGGCCAGAGGCCCCGTTATTGTTAGTTGATTAATCTTTGGTTTGGTAGATATGCACGTCGCGTTGTGGGAACGGAATTGAGATATTTTCCGCATCGAAGCGCATTTTCACTTCACGAGTGATATCCCAATATACATCCCAGTAGTCTTCGGGTTTGGCCCATGGACGCACCACAAAATCAACCGATGACTCACCAAGTAGGTGTAATTTCACCATAGGCTCTGGGTCTTGTAGCACTTTAGGATGTTTTTCAACAATACTGTTGAGTACCCTTTCCGCTTTTTCAATATCGTCACTGTAACCAATACCAAAGGTCATATCGACACGGCGTTGATGTTCCACAGTGATATTGTTGATGGTGTCACCCCAAATCTTATTATTAGGGATGATTAAGCGTTGGTTATCTAAGGTTTTGATCGTCGTTGACACTAGGCTCATATGGCTAACTTTACCGGTGACGCCACCGGCATTAATCAAGTCGCCGACATCGTAGGGACGATAAATCAAAATCATCATGCCTGAGGCGAAGTTAGATAGCGTGTCTTGTAAAGCGAAACCAATAATCACACCGGCGACACCAAAACCTGCGAGTAGTGGCCCGAGTTCAAAGCCGAGCTGCGATAGGGCAATTAATACCCCCAGCGTCATTACTGCTTTGCCAGATAGTGAGATAAAGAAATCCTGCAACAGGTGACTAAAGCGCAGTTTAGAATTGCTGACCGTTTTGCTCACTATACGCTGCACGCCTTTGCCTACTAGGCTGGCGATAAAAATAATCAACACAAAAATAAACAGTTTGAACATGGCACTTGGGCCATTTTCAACAATTTGGTTTTGCGCGGCAGTGGCCCAATCTTCGAGTAAGCTGGTGGCAACATCAAAGTTAAGTACATCTTGGGTAATATCACCGGAGACACTGAATAAGGTTTGTTTCAGTTCGGTGGTGTCTTGGCCTAAACTGTCAAGTAATTCAATTAATGAGCTTAAGGTGGTGTTGCTTAGCCCTAACCGCTCATTGAGTCTTGTAACACGAGCTGTTTGCTCAGCGCTGACATCTTTGCCCGCAGCCGCCGCTTCTTCGACGGCAGATTTAAGCTGATCTTGAGTATATTGCACAAAGCTATTTAAGCTATCTGCGCGCTCTTTGAGTTCTTTAACAAAAGTGGCTTGCTTGCTACTGACATCTACACCTAAAGTCGCCAACCATTGTAATGTATGGTGGGTGGATAAATAGATCTCATCTCGCTCACGCTCTCGCTTAGCCAATGCCAGCATGATATCGGTATCATTGCCTTTACCAAGCTCAGCCACTTTAGTGACCATGTCATTATGAAAGTACAGTAATACTTGATCTAAAAAGTTTAAGTGGCTTTCTAAAAGTGGCACCATTTTTTTCGCATCAGGGTTAGGGCGCTCCATTAACTCTTGTAGCTTGGCCTCTAACTTTCTTACATGCTCTTTAATGCGGTATTCGGTAAAGCCTTTAAATTCACCGCTCGACTTCTTAAGGGTCTCTGCATCTTTAATGATGTTGTTTTGAAGTTGGTTGATCTCAGCGTAGGTGGTTTCGGCGGCCGCCGGATAGGCAATAAGTGTCGCTAAGGTGAGCAACACGATAGCAAGGACGCGATTCATAGGTAATATCCTGTTACGTTTGTAGTTATCTATGATAGTCCTTTGTTTTACTGAATGTAAATTGAGTTCAGCGAAAATAGTGAGTTTCTGGTAAACTAGCGCCCCCATTATTCGGAGCCAGTATTGTGTTGTGTACCCATTGTAGTCAGTCATTTCGTGTCGATACCGTTAACGCCCAACGTGGAAAAGGGTTGAGTGCCGAAGTGCAGTGTCCGCACTGTTTTGCCTGGTTGGGAAAAAGTGTCGCGTTGTCTTATATCAAGATTGCCGGTTTTTACATTGGGGCAATTGCATTGCTGATTGGTTACTTTTATGCAGAGTGGCGAACGGTCACCACCCCGGTGGCGATTTTGTCGACCATGATGCTATTGGTCAGTCACATGATGGACCACCTTAAGGTGATTGAAGCCCCGGAACAGGATGACACCCAGGATGAAGAGCACAGACAAAAATATCGCTAATGATTAGCGATTACCAACAATAAGGATAGGGATATGTTGAGCGGGTTACAGACTTGGTGGGCGCAGCGCAGTGTGCCGCAAAAAACGTTACTGTTATTGGTGGCCATTTTTGTCTTTGTCGTCGGAATGTACTTTGCAGGATATTTGGCCGGTAAACTCATTGGGCCCAAGCTAAACTAAGTCGATAATGGCTGTTATGGTTGTGAATACCAATCCATTACTTGGCGATAATGCTGGCTTGTTTAGCAGAAGTGGTTTGCAGGGATATTTTGCTAAGGAGTTGTCAGTACGGGCTTTGCTTGGTGTGTTTTCACCGGGAGGACGTTGGTAATCATTTGGGCCAACGTCACTCCAAGTGCTAACAAGTTAAGTGATTAGTCGATCACTTGAACTTGAGCTTCTAGTGCTGCTTCTACATAGTAGATACCACCACCAACAGCGATAAAGAACACTGTTGTCCAGAAGATCATTTTGAAGTTCTCGCGAAAAAATTCCTTCATTGTCAGGTTTCCTGTCTTGTTAAAGTGATGAGTAAACTGTCTCGCGTTAGTTTACTTTAGCTAAGTCGATTTTATCAATCCATATTACTGCGCCGAACTTAAGCCAGTCTTAATTGTATCAGGCTGTTAGTGACCAAGCTCATGGTTTTGCACTATTTCAATCGCAATTATGACTTAAACCGTTACATTTTTTTAGCAGTTAAACTCAGTTTTGAACAAAAGAGTCACTTGACTTCAAGGTTGTGATCCCTAAACTTGGTGCCAATTTTGATTTAGAGCACACTTTGATGTTTTCAATGCGGCGGAAAATAACACGAGGAGTAGCAATTTGGCTTAGCGCCCTATTGTTTTGCTTGTCTGTTGCGACATCCGCACACAGTGTTGAGCATCTTGAACATGGTGCGCTCAATGACTGTACGCTTTGTATTCAGAAGCTGCAGCTCAATACTGTTTTACCTTGCTCAGAGCACAGTTTCGAAATTGCTAAGCAGGTCCATATTCCTTTGGTGGAAGTGGTGCAAGAGGTTGATAACCCTCAAAGCCACTACTTCCACAGCCGCGCGCCTCCCCAAATATAGTCGTTCCTTAATTTAACAATAAATTTAATAAATTAACCTTTTGGCTGCGAGCTGAAAGGGACTTAGAGTTATTTGGAGAAAATATGAAAACCCTTACTACCCGTTTATCTTCGGTTGCGGTAGCGTGCGCTATGGTATCTATGTCAGCTTCTGCACAGGATTCGTCACTGACTAATCCAAACATTAGTGCGGTATTAGATGGCTACTATCAGTCGGGTGAACGCCCAATGGCTGAGCGCGTTGAAGGATTTGGTCTTGGTCATACTGAGTTTGCGATGAGTGCCAATATCGATGATATGTTTTACGGTAAAGTCACTGCCATCGTTGAAATGCATGACGGTGATACAGAGTTAGGTTTAGAAGAAGCTTTTATCCAAACTTTGGCGATGCCTGGCGGATTTTCAGTTCGTGCCGGTCGCTTCTTATCTGATGTTGGTTACTTAAACAACCAACATGTCCACACAGATTCTTTCTCAGACAGACCTGCTGCTTACCGCGCTTTCCTTGGCGGTCACTATTTTGATGATGGTGTACGTCTAGACTATGTTGCGCCAACAGACCTATATTGGACTATGGGTGTCGAAGCCTTTAAGGGTGATGACATGCGCGCTGAAGATGAACATGGCGAGCGTGAGTTTGAAAATGTCGGTGTGTATTCTGCCTACACTAAGTTTGGCGGTGATATTGGTGTGAGTAGCTCATGGCAGGTTGGCCTTAGTTATCTACGTAATGAAAATGGCCGTCTAACTGCACATGAAGAAGATGAGCATGAAGAGCATGGCGATGATGACCATGGTCACGACCATAGCCATGCTGCCCGCTATACCGGTGAGAACACCTATATTGCTGATTTTGTCTACAAGTGGGCACCTGACGGCAACTACAAATATCAACACTTCACATTAAGTGGTGAGTACTTCAAGGTCACTGACTTTGCTCCATTAGATGAGCACGATCATGACCATGATGAACATGAAGCCGGTCACGATGATCACGGCCCAGATGACCTAACTGGTTGGTACCTAAGTGGTGTGTATCAGTTCAGCCCTAACTGGTCTGCTGGTCTTCGTTATGGCGAAGTTGATACCCAAGAACTACATGAAGATCATTTCCACGGCCAAAAATTGAAAGAAACCGAGGTGAGTTTGGCGTGGCATCACAGTCACTTTTCGACAGTGCGTCTACAATACACTAACCAGCAAGGGACTAACTTTGAAGGTTTCGAAGATGACAATATCATCACACTTCAATATGTCATGACATTGGGGGCTCACGGTGCGCATCAATACTAAATGGTTACTAGCGGTCATTCCGGCGGCGGCATTGAGTGTAAGCTCAATGGCCCACGCGGGATTGAACGTTTTTGCCTGTGAACCAGAATATGCCGCATTAGCGCAAGAGATTGCGCCAGATGCCAAGGTGTATTCGGCCACAACGGCAATGCAAGACCCCCATCAAGTGCAAGCCAGACCCAGTTTGATCGCCAAAATGCGCCAGGCGGATATCGCCGTGTGCGCCGGAGCCGATTTAGAGATTGGTTGGCTGCCTATGCTGCAAATGAAGTCATCTAACGCTAAGGTGCGCTCGACCGAACAAGGATTGTTTTTTGCCGCTGAGCATGTAGAAACGTTAGATCAGCTCAAAGAAGTGGATCGCTCAATGGGCGATGTTCATGCCAAAGGTAATCCGCATTTGCACTTAGATCCTTATCGTTTGCTCAAGGTAGGCGAAGCGCTGAGTGAGAAAATGGCGCAAGTTGACGCGGATAATGCCCAGCAGTACCGCCAAGCTTATGCTGATTTTGCCCAGCGTTGGCAAGCCAAAATCCCGCAGTGGGAAGCGCAAGCTGCTAAGTTAAAAGGTAAAAAGGTGATTGCGTATCACACTAGTTACCGTTACCTATTTAACTGGCTAGGTATGGAGCAGGTTGGCGACTTGGAACCTAAGCCCGGTTTACCACCGAGCACCAGTCATTTGAGCCAGTTATTATCACGGGCCAATCAAGGTGATATTGCTGCAGTGATTATCACTTCTTACCAAGATGATCGTGGCGCACAATGGCTGGGTGAGCGAGCAAACATTCCCGTGTTGCAGCTACCTATGTCTGTTGGTGGTAATAAGCAAAGCCAAGATCTATTCTCGTTTTATGATAGTGTCATTACAATGATGTTGACGACAATGTCAAAATAAACCTAGCGGCTTAGGTGAGCCTGGCTTGCCTAAGCCCGTTTTGGGATAACATTATGTTTGATTGGGATCTGCTCTCTATTCTATTACCTGCACTTGCTGCAGGTATTTTAGTTATATCTACCCATGTAGTTCTAGGCCGCCAAGTACTCAAACGCGGCATTATCTTTATCGACCTCGCTATTGCGCAGGTTGCTGCTTTAGGGGCGATTTTTGCCCACACGAATCATGATTTAGAGCATCTGCCATACGTTAATTTTTGGATGCCAGCTTTGTTCGCACTGGCCGGTGCTGCCGTGATTGCGTGGCTGTCACAACGTATGCGCGATGAACTTGAGGCGGTGATAGGCTGCTTTTATGTGTTGGCGGCGGTGGCAGCGATGTTATTGCTGGCTAATGATCCCCACGGCGCAGAGATGCTCAAGCAATTGATGTCAGGGCAAATCTTGTGGGTTAGTTGGTCACAATTAGTCATTCCTGCCATAGTGTCGATTGCGGTGTTGTCCTTGGTTGTGCTGCGTCCATCAATCCTAGATGGTATGGGGTTCTATCTGCTGTTTGCCATTGTCATCACTTTGTCAGTCGAGCTTGTTGGGGTGTATTTAGTCTTTAGTACCTTAATTTTGCCTGCCTTAGCGGTCAACAAATACGTTGGTCGTGGCAAGTTGGCCATTGCTTATGGGGTGGGGTTGATTGGTTATATTGCCGGTTTGCTGGCTTCTGCGATATGGGATCTACCTAGTGGTGCGGCGATTGTGGCTACGCTTGCAGTGAGTGCGGTGTCGTTTCGGTTTTTGCTGAAAAGGTCTGATCAGTTAGATTTAGCAGCGAAAAATGCACCAAATTAGCGATAATAGGGTTAATTAACACAAATTAACTGGTGAAGTTGCTGGCGTTGGCTATGATGTCATCCGCATTTCATAGTTAGGCTTTACGCTTAAAGTCAAAGTGTTAGCGATTAACTCAGGCTACAGGTGTAAGTCGTTTTGGCTTGCTGCTATAATACGGCCACCGATTTCACAGGAGTATGTTGTGCTATTAATTCTCAGATCTCTGATCTTAGCTATTATGCTAGTACTGGCATTTGTGTTTGGTTGCTTGTTCTGTTTAATCAGACCACGCCACCGTAATAACGTACATATGTTCGCCAAAATATTTTCATGGGCCGCGCCAGTTTTAGGGATTAAAGTCATTGTTAGACGCCCTAAGCAAGAAACCAAAGAACCGTGTATTTTTCTGGCAAATCATCAAAATAACTTTGATATGTTTACCCATACCGCTGCAGTACCTAAAGGTACGGTGAGTTTAGGTAAGAAGAGCTTAGCTTGGATACCGTTTTTTGGGCAGATGTATTGGTTATCAGGCAATATCTTAATTGACCGTAAGAACCGTAGTCGTGCATTTGAGACAATGGCGAATACTGCGCGGAAAATTAAAGATAAATGTTTGTCTATCTGGATATTTCCAGAGGGAACACGTTCTCGTGGCAAAGGTTTATTGCCCTTTAAGTCCGGTGCTTTTCATACGGCCATAGAAGCGGGTGTGGCGATGGTGCCAGTTTTGGCATCTAACCAAGAACACATTCGCCTTAACCGTTGGAATAACGGTGTGGTCATCATTGAAATGATGGAGCCGATTGAAACTAAAGGCTTAGCTAAGTCACAGGTTAAAGAGCTGTCGACACGTATTCATGGTTTAATGGCCGATAAATTGGCACAATTAAACCAAGAGGCCCAAGCTTTGATGGCCAAACCGGCGGTTTAATTTACACCTTTTTGTGGAGCAAGTATGTCCGTAGCGCATCTGTTGCAACAGCAACAGCAAGAAAATAAAGAGATTGTTGAAGCGGTATTGGCTGATGGGTCAAACCCTGAAGCGGAGTACACCATTGAACATCACTTTTCTTCAGCGAAATTCGATGCCCTTGAGAAAGCGGCTGTTGAGTTGTTTAAACTGGGTTTCGAAGTCAATGACGCCGAAGAGCTGGAACTTGAAGATGGTAAAGTGATTTATTGCTTTGATGCGATTGCTTATCACAACCTTGAAGTGGCTTTACTTGATAAGGCCTGCGAGGAGCTCATCAATCTAGCGGCTAAATTAAAGGTCGATTACGATGGCTGGGGAACTTATTTCATCGATGAAAATGGTGAAGAGTATCGTGAAGATGAAGACGATGATGACGAGCAAAATCAGTTTCATTAATCGTTAAAAAAGCCCCGTAAGGGGCTTTTTTTATGGCTATTTTTGTTGGTATATCATGCAGCAGTTACGGCCAGCTTCTTTGGCATCATATAAAGCTTGGTCAGCCCGAGATAGCCATTCACCACTGTTATTTAAGCTAGTGCTGAGATCGCAAATCCCCATACTGACGGTGATTTTTATAACGGCGCTTTCATAGCGCATTTCCGACTCGGCAATTTTCTCTCTTAAGCGGTTAGCAAAGGTCAGTGCATCTTTAGCTGAAGTGTTGGCCAGTACCACCGAGAACTCCTCACCGCCATAACGTCCAGCACAATCGGTCTCACGCAGCGACTGTTTGAGGATATGGCTGATATGTTGAATTACTTTATCCCCCGCGATATGACCAAAGGTGTCGTTGATACGTTTAAAATGGTCAATATCAAACATCACCAAGCTGGTATCATCTCCGTAACGGCTATGGCGTTCAAATTCTCGCTGCATGCATAGCTGCCAATAACGGCGGTTATGCAATTGAGTTAGGCCATCGGTTTGGCTGAGGTGTTCTAAGCGCTCGTTGGCTGATTTTAATTGCAGTTTATTGATGGCAACGTCGGTGACATCGTAGACAATCATACTGATGTGAGTGATCTGCCCAGTGAGCGATGACAGCGGCAAAAGAGTGACATTTTGGTACATAAAGTCGGCTCGACCAGTAATGGGTCGATAGTTACCAAACTTAAATACGTAGGGTCGTTGCTCCCAACTAATAAAGGCCCGGTTTTTTAATAGAAAAACCGATTCCATTTTCTGTTTAAGCCATTCATCTGGCAGGTAGTCGAACTGTTCAAACAGGTTTTTACCCTTAATTGAATTAGGTGAAACACCGCTGTGGTTTTCCATAAAACCATTCCACAACTGGATATTATAATTACGATCTAACACCACTAAGCCAACCTCAATGGTTTGCACCATATCGATGAGCCAGTGCAGTTCGTTCATTGCGCTTTGATCATGAGCCATGCGGATATCCAGCCTAATCTAACAAGTAACCTAGCTTAAAGTTCAGCGTAGGTAATGAGTCTTCAGTAAATAGTAGCAACAGGTCGCATTGCACATCATGGTCTTCGATTCGGTAGTTGATCTCCATGGCTAAGGTACGCGCCCATTTTTCCGAATTATCATGAATGAGATCGTTCACAGTGCAATGTCTGCCAATCACTACTGGGTGGCTTTGACTAAATTTCATATGCAACTGTTCAGAAATACCACTGAGAAACGCGCCAATCAGCACATTGCCAGTATCTATCATCACTTCAGTTTCAGTATTGGTATCTTCCGGGTTAGCGAGGCCCATGAGTTTAGCCATATCTTGAAATGATGAATCATGAAATAGCAGTAAGGCTTCGCCAGCAACACCAGCGCCGATAAAGCCCTGACATAGCGCTGATACCGTGCCGCTCTCTTCAGTGGCTTTTAACGTCATTGTTAGCTCACTGACTTCCAATACGTTAACGTTAGGGATGGGCAAGAGCACAAAGACATCAAGTAGTTTTGCGAGTAAGTCGGCAGCCCGTCCCATGGCAACATTGGCAACCTCTTGGCAAGCGTCACGAAGATCGACTTCGATCATTGGGCTTTCGTTGCTGTCTTCGCCTAATGCGATGGTTAATATGCCGTACTCTTGGAGGATATTGCTAATGGCATCGGCACTGACTGGTTTTTGGATGAAATCGAGTGCGCCCATTGCTTTGACGCGCTCATGGGCTTTGATTTGAATATCGCCAGACACCACGATTACCAGTGCAGGCAGATCTTCTTTTTGAATCGTTTCAAGTACTTCGTAGCCGTCCATTACCGGCATATTAAGGTCGAGAAACACCACTTCACCTTTACCAGCGCGGATCGCATCAATCCCTTCTGCACCGTTATTGGCAAAGGTAATATCCACGTCCCACTCTTTAGGCAGGGTTCTGGCCATCTGCTTTCTTGCTAGCGCAGAATCATCACAAATTAGCACTGGGATCGACATTTTCTTATCAACATCCTAATTTACCCATATATTGAAGATAACACTTAAATCAACATTTCGTATGTCGATTTGCTGTGATGGGCAAATATTTTATTTGTTTAACTTTACGACCTAATGCCCGTCAATGGCGCATTGAGGCTCCCTTTTTTGTGCTATATGTTGTCGATTTTTATATCGTAAAGTGTATCGATATAGCGTGAACATAATGTTAATCGCCTGACTATCAGATTGAAACCTCTGCACAAATCCTAGAGACGATATTTTGACGTCAGTCAAATTTATTACGCAATGTTATAACTTTTAGCCAATGAAGCCAAATATGTTAACCTCAAAGAGTGGACAGACCAGTTAAAGGGAAAACAATGACGCAAACACTCGTAACCTTAGATATCCATCAGGGCCTAGCCATGGTGGGGCTTAATCGTACTGACAAATACAACGCGCTGAGCTTTGAAATGTTTACTAGCATAGATCAAACGATCAAGCAGATCAGTCAGCGGCGCGATGTGCAGGCGGTGGTGTTATTTGGCCATGGTGACAACTTTTGCTCCGGTCTGGATGTAAAAAGCGTAATGTCATCGGCGATGCAGGCAGTTAAATTGCTATTTAAATGGTTGCCTGGCAACGCCAATCTAGCGCAACGAGTATCCATTGGTTGGCGCCGTTTACCGGTGCCGGTGATTTGTGCGATTGACGGCATCTGTTACGGCGGCGGGATGCAGATTGCGCTGGGATGTGACTACCGTATTGCCAGCCCTGATAGCCAACTATCGGTTATGGAAGCTAAGTGGGGCTTAGTGCCTGATATGGCGGGGCTAGTTGGTTTGCGCGAGCTGGTTGGTAAAGATCAGGCCATGCTGATGACGATGACAGCTGCAATATACTCTGGCAATGAGGCCAAGGCATTAGGCTTAGTGACTCGAGTAGAAGCGGCACCCATTGAAGCGGCCAAGCAACTGGCGACAGAGTTAATGCGTACTTCACCTGATGCCAATGCGGCGATTAAGCACAGTATTAATCGCAATTGGACTAACAGTATCCGCCGTTTATTAAGCCGTGAGTCACGGTTTCAGATTGGTTTACTTGCAGGCAAAAATCGCGTGGTGGCCGCTCAGCGGCAGGGTAAACATCCCGATAAACCCTATAAGCAGCGCCAGTCTTGGTGGTAAGTCTCAGAGTGCGGCCAAGCGATGTGGCTAAAATTTTGGCTTTGTTGGTTTAGCGCTTAAGCTAAAGTCAAAAATGACGTTGTCACAAGGGATTGCTATTATGCAGCTTAATGTTGAATATCAAGGACTTTAGATAATGCAAAATTTGTTTGAACGGTTTTTATGGGGTAGCCGTTTATCCGTAATGTTAGGGGTATTTGCCTGTATTGCTGGCGCGTTTGTGGTGTTTATCATGGGCGTTAAAGATGTGGTGCACATGGTTGAGCTGCTATGGCACTATCTCATGTCAGGCAGTCATGATGTGCGCAATGAGTTAGTGATGGTGGTGGTAGAGATCCTCGATACTTTCCTATTAGGTTCTGTGTTACTGATATTTGCCTTTGGTTTGTATGAGCTGTTTATCAGTAAGCTCAATGCCGCAGAAGAAAGTGAGACCGGCGGTAAAATATTGCAAATTAGCAGCATTGATTCACTTAAGAGCAAATTAGGCAAAGTGATTTTGATGATGTTAATCATCAAAGTGTTCTCCTACTTTACTGAAATGAAGCCAGAGTCGATGCTAGAGTTACTTTATATGGGCATCATTGTGGTGCTGGTAGCATTAGCACTGATGCTCAGTAAAGATAAGCCGAGCTAACGCACAAAGCCAACAACATTGAAGCTTATGGGTAGGCTTTGTCGATACGACGACCAAAGCCTGCTATCAACCTCATCACATCTGGCCAACTGGCACTTTGATTAATATTTAACGACAAATATTGCTGCTCATAGCGCAGTGGTGCTGCCATCGGCGCTAATGCTTTGCGCTGGGTGGCAGTGGCTTGTGAGGCGCTGTGGCCGTCGTTAGATTGAATGTCTAAAATAGGGATCTCGAGCTGAGCGAGTTGCTCAGGGATGAGCTGGTTTTCCTGATCGCGAAATCGGTAAGGATTTATCACTACTAAGATATCTGGCTTAGGCAACTTGCTCTCGCTGAGCAAGCTAATTACCACTCCTGCGCTGCGATCTAAGGTGATCAGCATGCGCTTGCCCGGATAAGCTGCCCCGACACTGTCGAGCTGATCTAACGTGGCTGTTAGTTGGTTAACTTGGGTGTCGGTGAGTTTTTGCCATTGCTCGTCAGAATATTTTTTTAGTGGTTTATTATTTTGTTCACTGAGCTGCTTTTCGCCAGCTTTGGCGACTTCACTTGCCTCAGTGGCATAGTTTGCCGGCGAAATTGCCGCAGGTGGTGTGATAGCAATGCTGGCCCACCCCTGAGGATTAATGTGGCGACGTATATACTGCACCACACCAGCTTCATCAGCATGGGCGCCAAAATCAGCCACTAGAATTGCCGCGCCAAATTGATGCTTACCACGCCACGACCTCACCAATGCTTGGCCGCTGTCATCATTGCCTAGGCTCACCACTTCTTTGGCATCAAGATAATCATACCGTGAAGATTCAGCGTTTAATGAGTGGCTGAACAGCAAACTGAGCAGCACAAGCGTAGCGGTCAAGAGATGTGGCATAGTCGACAATACTGAATGAATATAGAGCAAGTATAATAGCAATCAACGCCGTTTAGTTGTAGCGCAAAAAATAAAAAGCCCCAGTAGAAACTGAGGCTTAATTGGTTATCAAGCTAGCTAAGGTTAAGCGTGGCTAACCAGTACAAGTCGAATGGCATCAAGTTGCAGTTGGCAGTTATCAATATAGCCGTTTAGCTCAGCCATCTGCTCGGTTAAATGGCTCAACTCTTCATCACGAATATTGGGGTTCACAGCTTTTAATGCTTCCAGTCGCTCCAATTCACCGGTTAACTGCTCGGTCATTTTAGCTCGTGCCCCTTCTGCAAGTAGGGTTAGCTCTTTATCTGCAAACTCGGCCGCGGTGCTGAGCAGTGGATGCAATAAGGCTTGTGAAGCATTGACTAGTTTGCTGGCAATATGACGATTGACCGCACTAAGCTGCTTATCAAAACTGTCATAGCTGACATTGTCCGATAGGTTATTGCCGTTTTTGTCCAGCAAGATACGTACTGGTGTAGGCGGCAAGTAACGATACAGCTGGCTCGATTTAGGTGCAGAGGCATCGGCCATGTAGATCAACTCTAGAAATATGGTGCCTGCGGGTAGCGCTTTGTTTTTCAGCACTGCCACACTCGTGGTGCCGGTTTCAGAAGAAGTAATTAAATCCAGGCCGGTTTGTACTAGCGGATGCTCTTGGGTGATCAAAGCGATATCGTCTCGAGATAGCGCCACATTACGATCGAAAGTCACCGTGATGCCATCTTCTGGCAACCCTGGGTAGGTTGGGAACATCATATGTTCGCTAGGGTGCAGAACGATGGCATTTTCACCGCTATCTTCTTGCTCTACACCAATAATATCCCATAGCCGGATCACTGAGCCAATTAAGTGAGTATCTTCATCTTTAGCTGCTAACTCATTAACCAGTTTATTGGCGCGCTCACCACCGTGAGAATTAATCTCTAGCAGTTTATCGCGGCCTTGTTCCATGGCGAGCTTTAGCTCTTTGTAGCGCGTCTGAGTATGGTTGAGTAGCAAAGTCATATTGTCGCTATCTGGCGCTACGAGTTGACTTAATAGCTCTTCAGCAAACTCACTAAATAAGATGTGGCCACTGGGGCAGGTTTGCTCAAAGGCGTTAAGGCCTTGGTGATACCACTGCATCAATGACTCTTGCGCAGTACCCGCGAGGTAAGGCAAATGAATTTCAACGTCGTTGTTTTGCCCAATTCGGTCTAAGCGACCAATACGCTGCTCAAGCAAATCAGGGTTCAGTGGTAGATCGAACAATACCAAGTGACTGGCAAACTGGAAGTTACGACCTTCAGAGCCAATTTCACTACAGATAAGGGCTTGAGCACCACCAGATTCTTGTGCAAAGTAGGCGCCGGCTTTATCTCGCTCAATAATCGACATGCCTTCGTGGAATACCGTGGTTTGAATCCCTTCACGGGTACGCAGGGCTTCTTCTAAGCTCAATGCTGTTTCTGCTTGGCTAGCGATAATCAGCACTTTCTTGCTGCGATGGTTTTTAAGGAAATCAATCAACCAATCAACTCGCGGATCGAACTTCCACCAACTGGCGCTAGAACTTTCAAATTCTTGGTAAATTTTCTCAGGGCTAAGGGCCTGCTTAACTTTGCCTTGGGTATCTAAGTGGCCATTCATCATTGCGCCGACTTTCGCCGCAGTCACATATTGCTGCGGCATAGCCTGAGGGTGTGGATGGAAATGGCGAACCGGGAAGCCTTTTACTGACGCACGGCTATTACGGAACAACACGCGGCCGGTACCGTGGCGGTCGAGCAATTCTTGTAGCAACTCATCACGGGCGCTGTTGCGCAGGTCGATATCTAAGCTGTCATCTTCAATCAGGCGCAGCGTTGGTGTGATGTCTTTTTCACTCAGTAGTTCTGTGAGGCTGTTGACGGCTTCGTCACTGAGTTGCTTACCGCTGCTGAGCGCATCGGCCGCACTGGCTACTTCTTTGTAGCTTTGCTCTTCATTTAAAAACGCTTGGTAGTCGTAGAAGCGATCAGGATCGAGCAAGCGTAAGCGCGCAAAGTGGCTTTGATGGCCCAATTGATCCGGTGTTGCGGTAAGCAGTAATACTCCAGGTACCACTTCACTTAAGGCTTCAACAACACGATAGGCACGACTTGGTGCCTCTTC
This sequence comes from Shewanella sp. Scap07, assembly GCF_013394145.1. Classification (NCBI taxonomy): domain Bacteria; kingdom Pseudomonadati; phylum Pseudomonadota; class Gammaproteobacteria; order Alteromonadales; family Shewanellaceae; genus Shewanella; species Shewanella sp. Scap07. The sequence goes on along the minus strand of NZ_CP041329.1, from coordinate 4,349,214 downwards.
GGTCCACTCTAAATGGTGGGCTTCATCAACCACCATTAAGTCCCAGTCTGCATCGAGTGCTTGATCGAGGCGCTTTTTCTTACGCAGCAGCTCAAGTGAGCAGATGACCAGTTGTTCGGTGTAAAATGGGTTGTCGTTATCGGCATAGGCTTCAACGCAGCGATCTTCATCAAACACGGAAAAACGTAAATTGAAGCGGCGAAGCATTTCTACTAGCCATTGATGACGCAAAGTGTCTGGCACAATCACTAAGATGCGTTCAGCACGGCCGGTGAGTAGCTGCTGATGAATAATTAAACCGGCTTCAATGGTTTTACCTAGACCAACTTCATCGGCCAGTAACACCCGCGGAGCAAATCGCTGTCCAACTTCATGGGCAATCCATTGTTGGTGTGGGATCAGTCCAACTCGTGGGCCCTGTAAGCCAAGTAAGTCTGATGTTGCCAATTTATGGCGCAGTAACTGGCATTGGTAACGCACACCGAAACGGTCAAGACGATCGATCTGCCCAGCAAACAGACGGTCTTGCGGCTTATTAAAACGGATGTTGTGGTTAAGCAAGGTCTCTCGCAGACTCACAGCCTCGCCGGTGTCATTGTGGCTACCGTGGTAAATGATTAATTGATCTTTTTCTTCAACTTCACTGACAGTTAAGCTCCAACCTTCGTGGCTCTCAATACTGTCTCCCGGATTGTAGATAACACGGGTTAATGGGGCATCGTTACGTGAGAACATGCGGTTCTCATCCGTGGCAGGAAACATAAGTGTGACCATACGGCCTTCAATTCCAACTACCGTACCTAAACCAAGCTCTGATTCGGTGTCACTTATCCAACGTTGACCTAAAGAAAAGGGCATTAATATTTCTCATTTACTGGGTGAATCACAAGGGGGCGCGTATGTTATACCAATCGCGAGCATTTTGAAAATTGAACCCGCTAATATTAGCGTAATGGCCAACACGATAGATTACAAATTCAGCAATTGATATTTATTGGCTTGCTGCTTTGTCGCTGGCAGGTTTTGGCACTACCTTGGGTGACAGATATTGTGCAACTTGTTGGTTATTTGAGCGGGCATAAGCCCATCAGGGCCGTAGTCATCTGTTTGTCATCTAGGCAGGCTATTTATGATTTGCCTACGAGTGAAAAACTTAATTGGAGCATTGATGAGTTGGAAATATGCTGGCAGTATGAGATTAGGCATAAGTCATTTCCACTTTTCAAAATAGGAGTTCGTTTTATTTCGTTAATTTAAAAATATTGCACAATTTGGAGGCGCCATGGAACAAGACGACAGAAAGTTGTTTGTACTGGATACCAACGTGCTACTGCATGAACCTTTAGCGATTTATTCTTTTAAGGAACATGATGTAGTCGTGCCAATGACGGTTCTAGAAGAACTGGATGTAATTAAAGATAGAAAACGAGATGTAAGCCGAGATGCCCGGGTCGCCATCCGTGCATTAGAAGATATTTTAGGGGGCAAGACCACACCAGAACAAATTGTTCAGGGCGTACCGCTGCCACGCCGTGAAGACCACAGTGATGCCAACGGCACACTTTCTATTTTCCCCGATCACCAAATCGATAATACGCAAGCATCGCTACCCGGTGACAATAACGATAACTGCATCATCAACACAGCCTTACATTTGCAGCTTCAGCACCAACCTCGCAAAGTCGTACTCGTCACTAAAGATATCAACATGCGCCTCAAAGCCAAAGGGGCAGGTATCCAACATGTAGAGGACTACCGAACCGATCAGTTAATTGACGATATTCGTTTTTTAACCAAAGGTTTTCATCAATTTGAAGGCGACTTTTGGGCACGTAAAGAGCATGTATCGACCGAAAGTCATGGCAGACAAACCATTCATACGGTGCCCACTGACGAGGTGGGAGAAGAGCACTTTTATACCAATCAGTATTTAATTGACGAAGAATCTAATTTTTGTGGTCGAGTGATGGCACCGCCGACCGAAGATGTCAAAATTCTCGATTTAGGCAAAGATAGATTGCTTAACCTCGATGCGTGGGGAATTAGGCCAAAAAATATCTACCAAGGCATGGCGCTGCAAGCCTTACTGGATCCAGATATTGATTTGGTCATTTTAACCGGCCCAGCAGGCTGTGGTAAAACCCTGTTAGCGATGGCTGCGGCGTTGGAAATGGTGGTGGAGAGAGGCCTGTATGACAAAGTGATTGTCACTCGAAACACCCCCGAGATTGCAGAGTCGATTGGTTTCTTACCGGGCACCGAAGAGGAGAAAATGGCGCCTTGGTTAGCGGCGATCACCGATACCCTTGAGGTTCTGCATAAAAATGATGTTAACCCGAGTGGCAGTATGAATTACATCATGGATAAGGCCAATATTCAGTTTAAGTCGATTAACTTTATGCGCGGCCGCTCGATTCAAAATTCGGTGGTGATTCTAGATGAGTGTCAAAACCTGACCGCATCGCAAATCAAAACCATGATCACCCGCATGGGCGAGGGCACTAAGCTGATATGCGGCGGTAACTTGGCGCAAATCGATTCTAATTACTTGACGCCAGTGACCTCGGGATTGACCTATATTGTCGAGCGATTTAAAGACTTTGAAGGCAGTGCCAACGTTTACCTAAACGGGGTTGTGCGCTCACGCTTGGCAGAGTTTGCCGAGGAAAACTTATAGCTTTATCCCGCCGTTATTTGAAGCATCTCGCAAAAGACCACATTAATTGTGGTCTTTTTGTATCAATTGTCATCTGCTTGTTATTGTTGATTATTTTCAATGATATACTGAATTTAGTTCACCAGTCAGTCGTTTTTTATTTGCTGTATCTGGTGGTTTTAGCCCGTTTCGTAATCAATAATCAAACATCAAGTCATTATTGAAGTATCGCTATACCGGTGTAATGAGTTGTGAGGGACCAAGTAATGTTTGACAGTTTAAGTATCAAAATAAAATACTCCATTCCATTGTTTATTGCCTTGCTGGCTCTGATTACGGTGATGTTTGCCAATCAGCTTCTGACCAATAAGTTGGAGCAAAGTGCCGAAGTTTTTCCCGACAGCTTTATTCCGGCAATCAGTGCAGTACTCAATGCTGACCGGGATCTATACCAAGCGCGCGTTGCAGAAGTTGAATTGGTCAATAGTGCCGCTAATGCAGGGGACTTAGTGGCTACAATTGAAGAAAATGCTCAGCAGGCGAAACAACGCTTTAATCAGTATCGTGACTTAATGGCCGCCTATCCAGATGTACTAGCTTCGCTACAAGGGTTTGAGCGGGCCTATGATGTTTGGGAACGTAATGTACAGCAAGTTATTTCCTTAGCGGCGAGCGACCGATTACAAGAGGCAAGGTCATTGGCCCAAGGCGCGTCGGTAGAGAGCTTTGCAGAGCTTCGAGATCTTTATGATTTGGCCGGTGAAAGTGCTTTTACCAAAGCTGAGCTGTTAAAAAAACAGATCCGTGATTCGAATGCAGGTTATAAAACGGTGGCACTAATTGTGACCATATCCGTGTTGCTGCTGTCAATAATAACGGCAGTGTACAGTCAGAAACTGTTGTTGCAGCGGCTGCAGGAAATAAAAAATGGTATAAACGAGATCACCTCAGGTGGCGGCGATCTGACCCAAAAAATTGCCATCAAGCAACGGGATGAGATTGGTGAGTTAGGCCAAGCGTTTAATGAATTTATCGAAAGTTTGCACGGGCTTATCTCACAGGTTCGCCAAGAGGTTGTTCAATTATCTTCGAGTCGAGAACAGCTGATGTTATCTGCCAACAGTGGATTGGCAGTCGCCGACAAGCAAAGCAGTGCATCGGATATGATAGTGAGTGCAGTGCATCAAATGAGCATGTCCACCAAAGAGTTGGCCGATATCGCCTCAACCACTGCGGATGAAACCAAAAGTGCTATGGTGAAAGCGCAGCAAGGCAGTGAAAAAATCAAGGAATCGGTATTAGAGATAGATCATTTGTATGGCAGCATAGAAAACGCCGCACAGGGGAGTAAAAAGCTCTCGGAGGATTCAAACAATATATCCGGGGTGTTAGATGTGATTCGTGGCGTGGCCGAGCAAACTAATTTGTTGGCGCTCAACGCTGCCATAGAAGCTGCACGAGCCGGCGAACAGGGCCGCGGTTTTGCGGTAGTGGCTGATGAAGTCAGATCATTAGCGCAGAAAACCCAAGAGAGTACAGATAGCATTCAAGTTATGATTGAGGCATTGCAAGCGGGCGTGGGTGATGTGGTCAATCAGATTGAAGATGGTTTTAATAAAGTCTCTAGTACCGTTAACTTGATTAGAGAAACGGAGCAGTCTTTGGAGCGCATTTTAGCCAGCATCTCAACGGTGAGTGATATGACAACTCAAACTGCTGCCGCGACTGAAGAGCAGACAGCTGTCACCGATGACATTAATAAGAATCTACACAGCCTCAATGAGCAAATTTATCGAACTAAAGAAATCGCTACTGACACCAGTGATGCTTCAACTCAAGTGCACCAGCTTGCCAATGAAATTGAACTGGCTGTGGGGCGCTTTAAAGTAGAAACCAGCTAACTCGCATTTGTTTGATCGCGATTTGCAACAAGGCCACGTTATTCGTGGCCTTTTATTTCCGGTTTTTCAGTTTTTTATACTAATATCTGTCAGGCAGATATTGAACTAATCCCACAGTTTACGTGTCTTTGATATTACAGATTGTCAGTTCCGCTTCGCTAAGTTGATTTTGCTAAGCTGCAATTTTGGCTTGGTGTGCTTGTTTTTGCGGCCTTTGTCGTAGATTGATAATTGTTGTTGTGGGGTAATATAGAGTATTCCATTGATCTATGTTCCTGATACTATATGAGGAATTGATTAAGACATGGCATGGACCAGCCGTGTATTCATAGCTGTTCTCAAGGGTAATTGATGAAATCAACTGAGCCGGATCTTCAACTGAAGTCGCCGATACAGAAAAACTACAATCGCGCCGTGTTCTACACCTATATAGGTGTGATCATTATGGCATTGCTAACCGCATGGTTTTTCTTTGAACGCCAAAAGACCACCATGATGGAGCAGCGTGAGGAGTTGGTCGAGCGCCATGTATTGCAGATCGATCTGTTATTAGAATCCAGCATTCGAGCGGTAAAAAGTCTACGTAATGTGGCGGTAGATCATCTTCGTCTTGGGGAGCTGGTTCGTAGTGAGCGGTTACCGCAATATGAAAAGTTTAATGAAAGCGGCCAGTTTTTTACCCTAGAACCGAGTTATGCCCAAAGTGGTGAGCCGTTTACCAATATGGGACGCATCACAGGCTCAGGATCGCTTAATGGTCGCAGTGATAAGTTTTATCAAGAATTAGAGATGCTATTTGAGTTGTCGCTATCGTTTCCGGTCGCGACCGAAGCCGCACCGAAAGCCTCATCGATCTACTATATCTCTAAGCGCCGCATCATGTCCTATTACCCTTGGCCCTCAGATGAGCAGCGATTTAGAGAAGAATTACTGAATAAAAACCAGTTCCAACTGGCTACCCCAGCAATGAATCCACAGCGCACAGTTTTTTGGAGCCCAGCATATGTGGAGCCAACTGACAAAGGTCTATTAACCACGCTTGGTGTGCCTATTTATCTTGAAGATGAGTTTATCGGCTCTATCAATTTGGATATGACGTTAGCCTCGCTGGCCAAGCAGATGCGCTTGTACTTTAAAATGCCCGGCACGGTTATTTTGCTTGATCAGCGCAACAATATTCTGTCGCACAGCGGCACAGATACCGATGACATTAATCGGGTATATCACATCAGCCAAAAGATCCCATCGGAGCTGCACTCAGTGCCTGAATCTGAGCTGTATTCAGCCCATGAAGGCATTATTCGCAACGGTTACTACATTCACTCAGTGGCGCTACAAAATGCCCCGTGGCGCTTATTGTATCTGCAAAAAGAGAGCGATCTTTTTAGTGAGTCTTGGGACAAGTTGGAGCTGACCTTTATCTTAGTGGTGATTGCCTTATCGGTATTGGTGACCATTGTGCATTGGCAAACTCGCCGCTCTTTTGTAAGCCCGGCATCGAGGTTGCTGACGCACCTAGAAAGTTGCTCACAAACGCCGCGTAAACCACCGGAGAAGATCACTCCAGGTTGGGAGCCGTGGTTCCAGTTGGTGAGTCGGATTTTTGAAGAGAACCAGCAATATACCCGACACCTTGCAGAGCAAAATAGGCGCTTGGATAAGCTGGTTGCCCGCCGTACCGAGCGGCTAAAAGAGACCACGGAACGCCGTGAGCGAGAATACGCTTTGCTGCGATCGTTACTTGACTCTATTCCCGAAGCGATTGTGTTTAAGGACAAAGAAGGTAAGTACTTAGGTTGCAACAAGTCGGCTGAACGTATGCTGGGTTACAGCGAAAGCGAGATGATTGGCCAAGACTCAATCAAGCTGACCAGTGATGAGCAATCGGCACGAATTCGTGCGGAAGATGAACGGGTATTGTTAGAGCGTACGCCGCTGCGCTATCAAGAAAAAGTCGAGCTGGCCGGTAAGCCGGTGTTGCTCGATATTCTCAAGCTGCCATTCTACAACCGTCGTGGTGAGTTGTTGGGTTTGATTGCCGTATGGCGTGATGTCACCCGAGAATATGAGTCGGCTGAGCAGCTGCGTCTTTCAGAAGAGCGCTACCATTTAGCGATGGATGCGGTAGAAGATGGTCTGTGGGATTGGTACTTGGATTCAGAGCAGATCATCTGTAATCCAGCTTATTACTCAATGTTGGGCTATAAGAGCAATGAGTTCCCCGCTTTGGTCTCCACCTTGGACGATCTGATTCACCCAGATGATCGGATTCGTGTTGAAGAGTACCGTGAAGCGTATCTTGCCGACCCCATTGGCGCTTACGATATTGAATTTAGAATGCGCGGCAAAACCGGCCAATACCATTGGTTGCTTTCCCGTGGTCGTGTGGTTGAGTTTACCGCGGAAAAACAACCTAAGCGTATGGTTGGTACCCATAAAGATATTACCCGCCATAAGAGTAACGAGGTGGCGCTGTTAGAAGCTAAGCAAGATGCTGAATCGGCTAACTTATATAAAAGTGAATTCTTGGCTAACATGAGTCATGAAATTCGCACCCCAATGAACGCCATCATTGGGATGTTGCAGCTGGCTCAGCGCACATCGCTGACCCAACAACAGCAAGACTACCTTGATAAAGCCGGTTTCTCGGCGCAGTCACTGCTGCGGATCATTAACGATATTCTCGACTTCTCTAAAATTGAAGCCGGTAAGCTTGAGCTAGAGCGGGTGTCATTCCCGCTGGACAAAGTGCTTGATCATGCGCTCGATCTCAACGCGCTGAAGGCGCAAGAGAAAGGCGTTGAACTGTTATTGTATGCTCCGGTTACCGCGGGTTTGATCCTAGAAGGCGATCCACTGCGTTTAGGGCAAGTCCTGATTAACATGCTGTCTAATGCGGTCAAGTTCACCCAAACCGGTGAGATTGAACTGGGTTGTGAAGATGTCGGTGAGCGCGATCACCGCATTACCTTGAAGTTCTGGGTGCGTGATACCGGTATTGGTATCAGTAAAGAACAGCAAATGAACCTGTTTGATGCCTTTGCCCAGGCCGATGGTTCAACCACACGTAAGTACGGCGGTACAGGGTTAGGCTTGTCGATTAGTAAGCACTTAGTGTCCATGATGGGCGGCACCATGCAGGTGCAAAGTGAGATTGGCGTCGGCAGTACCTTTAGCTTTACCATCAGCTTTGAGATTGCAGAAGAAGCAGAGATTAAACCTTTAGTGGTGCCGGAAGTGCTCGATAACCTCACCACCTTAGTGGTCGATGATAACCCGACAGCGCTGCAGATTTATTCAACGGTTATGCGTGACTTCCATTTTGATGTTGATACTGCAGCCACGGGTGCAGAAGCCCTGTTTAAGCTAAGTAAAAAGCCGGTCGATTTGCTGTTGCTAGACTGGATGATGCCAGAAATGGACGGTATTGAAGTGATTCGCGAGCTTGATGCGATGGTTGCCGATGGTCGTTTAGATAAGCGTCCGGTGATCATCATGATGACCGCGTATGCTTCTGAGCCACTCAAAGAAGATGCCGACAAGGCCAACATCTTTGCCATGTTGCAAAAACCATTTAAAGCATCGGCACTGTTTGATGAAATCATCTCTGCGTTCATTGATAAACCGGCATTGAATCCGGTCAAAGAGCTGCCAAAAGAGAGTGAAACCGAGCAAAGCGGTGATATCTTGCTGGTGGAAGATAACTTTATCAACCAACAGGTTGCCACTGAACTGCTTAAGAGTGCCGGTTATGAAGTCGATGTGGCTGACAATGGTCAAATTGCTATCGATATGATTGCTAAGCGAAAATATGATGCGGTATTGATGGATATTCAAATGCCGGTTATGGATGGTTTAACCGCCACGCAAGAGCTGCGTAAGCAATACAGCGCCACAGAGCTACCGATCATTGCCATGACCGCCCACGCGATGTCGGGTGACCGCGAGAAAAGCTTGGCAGCAGGCATGAACGCTCACATCACCAAACCGATCGTTCTCAATGAGTTGTTCGACACCTTAACCCATTGGATCAACCAAAAAAGCTAGCCCCAGCCTAATGTATGGCCGCCTCAAGCAAAGATGAAACATTTACACTTGAGGCTTGGCCATTAGCTGTTTAAGCTAGTGGTTAAATTTAGCGCAACAACTCTACCTGAAACTGATTGTGTTAAAGCCATTTTGATCAAGCAATTTGCCGTCCCATGTAGTGACAACCACAACAGAAAAAGCTACTCGCAAATTGCCGTGCCCTTACAAGGAGAATAAATGAAGCTCTCAACTGTTGCGCTAGCCGTTGTGCTGGCCACGGCGCCCTGTGTCGATGCCTTTGCGGCAACCTCAAGCAGCAAGATTATCAAGCAAAGCCAAGCGGCTACCGGGTTTATCAACCTCTTTTATGCTAAAGCTGACGGTCAGTTATATCTCGAAGCAAACAAGCTCAATCAACCTTTCCTTATGCTGACCAGCTTGCCACACGGCGTAGGATCCAATGATATCGGCTTAGACCGTGGTCAATTGGGTTATACCCGTCTGGTACAGTTTGAACGCCATGGTCCTTACTTAGTGCTTAAGCAGCTCAATACCCAGTATCGTGCGACCACAGACAATCTGGCTGAACAACGGGCGGTGAAAGAAGCTTTTGCCGAGTCGGTGTTGTGGCGTGGAAAACTGGTAGAAGGTAAACGTGCACTCGTGGCTATCAATGATTTAGTCATTAATGATCTGCACGGCGTAACCCAAATGCTGGCGGCACGTGATCAAGGGCAATATCGTTTAGACACTGAGCGCTCATTGATCCTGCCTGAAGGAGTGAAGTCGTTTGAGAAAAACAGTGATGTAGATGTACTGCTCACATTTAATGCAGACAAATCAGGTAAATATGTTAAGCAAGTGACGCCAGATGGCCAGTTTATGTCTATCCGTATGCGCTACTCCTTCATTGAGTTGCCCGATGATAACTTTACCCCGCGTGCTTATCACCCCATGAGCGGCTATCTGTCCGACAGCTACCTTGACTATGCCACCTTGGTCAACCAAGACATAGTGCAGCGTCATCTGCTACGACATCGTTTGCAAAAAGTTACCCCAGGCGATGCCCCAAGCGAAGTCGTCAAACCGATCACCTATTATTTAGATCCGGGGGTGCCTGAGCCGATAAGAACAGCACTGCTCGATGGTGCGCGCTGGTGGGAGCAAGCTTTCACCGAGGCAGGCTTTATTGATGGTTTTAAGGTCGAGCTGTTACCAGAAGATGCCGATCCGCAAGATATTCGTTATAACATGATTCAATGGGTACACAGGGCAACACGCGGCTGGTCATATGGCAGCGCGATTACCGATCCTCGTACCGGTGAGATCATTAAAGGTCATGTGACTTTAGGTAGCCAACGAGTGCGCCAAGATCATCTTATTGCCCGAGGGCTAACCGCTGGTTGGCAAGACCGTGAAGCGGCAGAGCAAGCCGCGAGCGCGCTAGCCCTAGCACGTATACGTCAACTCTCCGCCCATGAAATTGGCCATACCTTAGGCCTAGATCATAACTTTGCCGCATCCAGTAACAACAATGCATCAGTGATGGATTATCCTCACCCTAAAGTGAGCCTCAATGGCGAGCAAATTGATATCAGTCAGCCCTATGATGAAGGGCTAGGTGCTTGGGATCTTTATACCGTGGCTTACGGCTATAGCGAAATGGCCGATAGCGATGCACAACAAGCGCATTTGGCTGAGCTACGTCAAAGTGCTCAGCGCCAAGGGTTACGTTATATCGGAGAAGCTGATTCACGTGCCTTGGGGGCTAGCCATGCCTATGCCAGCTTGTGGGATAATGGCAGCGATCCCGTTGCCGAACTGCAACGTTTAGGTGAAGTACGCCAGCAAGCTATTAGCAACTTCTCCGATAGCGTGTTACTGCAAGGCCAACCCTATGGTGAACTCAGAGACAGCTTCGTACCGATTTATCTGCTGACCCGCTATCAGATCGCCGCCGCTGCCAAGTTTATTGGTGGTGTCGATTATCAATATGCAGAAGGTGAAGACGGTAAAGAGTGGCATTATTTGGCACCAGAGTTACAACAAGGGGCTGCCGATGCGCTGATTGCCACCTTAAGCCCAGCGCAATTGGTGTTGCCCCAAGGTCTCAGCGAAAGCTTAGTGCCTAAATCGGGTAACTACTACGCTACGCGGGAAAGTTTTGACTCTGGCGTCGGAGTGGTTAACGACCCCATTGGCATGGCGGAAGTATTAAGTCGCCATACATTAACTCAGATGCTGGCGCCGAGCCGTCTTAATCGTGTTAATCAAGGTTATCTGAACGATAAAGAACAGCTGTCAGTGCCTAAGCTCGTTAACCAAGTGCTAGGCGCCACCTTGTATGAAGATATTCCCACAGGCCGCGAGTTGGGCGTATGGATGCGAGTGAACGCTGTGGTGTTAGAGCAGTTATTGGCTAGCTATCATCATGCAGACACGAGTAGCGAGGTAAAAGCACAGCTCTATGACAGACTCAAATACGCGTTAAAACAGCTATCGCGTAAAGTGAAACGTAGCAGTGCTTATGAGGCTGCCCATTTTGCTTGGTTGGAGAAACGGTTAACCAAAGCCTTAGCTGACAGCAAAGTGAAAATGATTGATAAACCGCTGACCTTACCACCGGGTTCACCTATTTAGCGGTTTAGTGTCGTGATGTTAAAGGCTCCATTTTGGGGCCTTTTTTGTACCAATTTGAGCAATAATGGTGCAGTTGTTAACAACAAATAGCCCTTTGACACGTCTGCTTGCATTTCTGTCTAAAAGCTATTCAGTTGGTGTTTTTATCTAAACTATGTGCGCTGACCAGTTTAAGTGATTGCTGTGGTGTCTTTTTTATTACTTTACGCAGTATTTTTGGCTTTGGTGGTTCGCGGTATATTAGCAACAGATGTATCAATTTGCATGATTTGTGCAGAAAATCTTCACAGCGCTTGTCAATTACTTTAAAGTGGTTGTTAATTACTTGTGGTCAATAAGATTGGAGTTGTATATGAAGTTGTTAACCAGCGCGACCCTAGCAGTAACACTCGCCGTGATCTCTAGCCCTACATTGGCGGATATTCCTGATTTTTCTAAAACCTCAGCGGCGAAATCAAGCTACCAATTTAGTCAAAATGCGGCAGCGAAGCAGAATTTTGTTAAGCAAGCTTCAACCCGTCATGACTTTTCTAAAACGACAGCGGCAAATCAGCAGTATCAGTTTGAGCAAAACGATGCCGCGCCTATGGTGAACACAATCACCACCATTGAACATGACTTTTCTAAAACAGCAGCACATAAAAAACAAAGTTAATTCAGTATCATTGCCAACAAATCTAAAAAAGCATGCCTAGGCATGCTTTTTTGATCGTGGTAACAACAAGCTGGTTTTTCGGGGCTACACCGATGATAGTGATTGCTCATCTTTACGGCCGATGCGGTAGGCATCTACAATGCCGTATAGCCACGCGCCCGCAAACATAACGGTGGCGACATTAACCCACATATCGTTGGTGACGTTGCTCGATTGCGACACTAGAGCATATATTTCACTGAGATCTAGCTTGATATTACCTTTGGTAAATTCGCTGATAATGTTTCTTGCTTGGTGTACGGCCTGCACTAACAAAAAGCCTAAGCCTAACAAGGCGCAGCAAGAGATCAGCGTTCCTCTGTTGTAACGCCTTAAATAGAAGTGCCCTGAGCCTGGGCAGATAAAAGCGGATAAAAGTGCAGCTTTAGCAGCGCGGTGCATAGGTTCCTTCCCACTAGACAAAACAAAATACCATCGATCCGGCTTATTTTACGATAAGCTGAAAGTAAATTATATCACTTCAGTGAACATATGTTCACTGAAGTGTTTCATAGTGTGTTTAAGCACTGATGTGATCACTGGTAGCTTAAGCTGCCCAACCCAATGAGAACATTGGGACTGGGCTTGCCGGGAAGCAACGGGTTACGCCTTAGAATAAGGGATCCTAAAGGCTAAGGTGTAGGTCACAGGTAGCACAATCAGTGTCAGTACTGACGCGAAACCTAAACCAAATATGATAGTAATGGCCATTGAACCAAAGAAGGCATCCGACAGTAGGGGGATCATGCCCAGCATAGTGGTGATGGCTGCCATCAATACCGGCCTAACACGGCTCACTGACGAGTCAACCACAGCCTGATAAGGCGCTTTCCCTTCACTGAGTTCAAGGTTAATTTGATCCACCAATACAATGCCATTTTTAATGATCATTCCGGTTAAGCTAAGCATGCCGAGCATGGCCATAAAGCTAAACGGTGCATCAAATAACAGTAGGCCTGCAACAACACCAATGACCGCCAGCGGAACCGTAAACCAAATGACCAAAGGTTGTCTGACTGAGTTAAATAGCAGTACCGTGATGATAAACATCGCCAGGTAACCCATAGGAATCGAGCTAAACACAGATTCTTGTGCTTCAAGGGATGTTTGGTATTCGCCACCCCATTCCAGCTCATAACCTGCTGGCAGTGCTATCGCCTCAATATCGGCTCTGACTTTTCTAAACACCGAATCAGCGGTCTCGTTGGTGCCATTGACCGGATCGGCCAACACTGAAATCACGCGTTTACGATCGCGGCGCATAATCAGTGGATCTTCCCACTCGGTAGTAAAGTCAGTGACTACTTGTGTCACAGGCACAAAGGTATTGTTATCTGAACTCCACACTTGCAGCTTCCAAATACTCTCAGCGTCAAGTCGTTCACTGGCAGGTGCACGGGCAATAATCGGCAACAGATGGCTGTTTTCACGATAAGTGCCAATTTGTTTACCGCTAAAGTTAACTAACAATGAGTTATCCAGATCGGTCTTACTGATGCCGGTTTCTCTGGCCTGGGCCAATGCTAGCTGCGGTCTTATTAGATTGACCTGATTGCGCCAGTTGTGACGCACACTCACTGCGGTCGGTTCATCATTGAGCACTGCGGTCGCTTGGGCGGCAAGTTGACGCAGCACCTGTGGATCTTCGCCATAAAAGCGTGCTTCAATTTTAGCTGCGGGGCTAGGGCCGTTCTCCATATATTTGAAGCGGTATTCAGCTTCTGGATAGCGACGGCTAAGCTCCACTTCCAGCTTACGCATATATTGATTAAGGGTGGCTAAATCTCGCATCTCAATCAGTAACTGACCGTAGGCGCTGTAGCCCTTTTCTGGGACATAAGACAACACAAATCGCTGTGCACCTTGGCCGACGACTGTGGTTAAGTTAGTCAGGCCAATATCATGGTCCACTTGCTGCTGCATTATGTCTGCTTCAATTCGTGATAGCAGTTTTTCGGTTGCTTTAATGTCAGACCCTTCTGGCATCCATACATCCACGAAGAACATTGGCGTATTTGAGGCTGGGAAGAACACATTCTTCACTTGACCAAAACCAATGATGGCAGTGACTAGCGCCGCGATGATCAGTAGCAGCGTGACCGAACGAAAACGCATTGCCAAGTTTAACGTGTGGCGATAAAGGGTAAATAGCCAACCTTGATAAGGATCTTTCTCATCTTCATCCGCAGTCACTTCGCCATCTTTAAACATCAGGTTGCAGAAAAACGGCGTGAGCGTCATTGCGGTGATCCAACTGATAAACAGTGAAATCAGCAACACCTGAAACAGTGACACACAGAACTCACCCGTGGAGTCGCCAGATAAGCCAATGGGCGCAAAAGCGATAATGGCGATAATGGTGGCGCCAAGGAGTGGCCATTGGGTTTGTGACACCACGCTTTTAGCGGTTTCTAAGCGGGTTTTACCCCGTTTAATGCCAATCAAAATACCTTCGGTGACCACAATGGCGTTATCGACTAGCATCCCCAATGCAATGATCAGTGCCCCAAGTGAGATAATTTGCAGCTCGATGTTGAGCACATTCATCACGATAAAAGTGCCAAGAATGGTCAGCAGTAACACCAGTCCCATTAACAAGCCTGAGCGCACGCCCATGAAAATCAACAGCACGCCAATGACGATCGCGATAGATTCGGCCAAGTTAACCAAAAAGCCACTGACCGTATCATCAACCATTTGGCTTTGATCATAAACGGTGTCTAATGACATGCCGATTGGCAGCTCGCTATGTAGCTCATCCATGCGGGCATTTACCGCCGCACCCACGTTAACCACATTTACGCCGCTGGCAAATGCAATCCCAATAGACAGCGCTGACTTACCATCTGCGTGGTAAATACTCTCTGGGGTTTCTTCAACGTCTTTGTAGATGGTAGCAATATCACCTAGGTAGATTAATTTAGCACTGCCCGGTGGGCTAATAAGCAAGCGCTCCATCTGCTCAACTTTGTTGAACTCACCCGTTGGGTGAATGCGAATACGATTGTCACCCACGAGAATGCTGCCGGCATTAGATACCACGTTTTGGCTCTGGATCAGGCTATAGATATAGTCTTGGTCGAGCCCTAGCGCGTTGAGCTTTTGCTGAGACATTTCCACCACGACTTGATCCATCACTTTGCCAGCAATGGTGACCTTTTTAATACCATCAACTAACACTAATTCGCGGCGTAAAAAGTCGGCGTAGTTTTGCAGCTCACGGTCGCTATAACCATCGCCACTGACATTAAGCAAAATACCGTACACATCACCAAAGTCATCAATCACTTTGGGGGTTAATACCCCGGGTGGCAGCTCGATGGTTTTGTCGCTGACTTTACGGCGCACCTCATCCCATACCTGCGGTAACTGCTCACCGTCAAAGGTGTCATCCATCTCGATTTCAATTTGCGACAAACCCGCACTGTTAACGGACGTGATATGTTTAATGCCCTCAAGTTGTTGTAAGGCATCCTCTAAGGGCAGGGTGACCTCTTCTTCAACTTGCTCTGGCGATGCCCCAGGGTAGGCGGTAACGACCAACGCCTGTTTGATGGTAAATTCAGGAAACTCCAGTTGTCCTAAATTGAAAAATGACACTGAACCGCCTACCAGTAAAAGCAGGGCAAACATCCAGCTGATCACTTTGTGAGTGATAGAATATTCTGCAAAATTCATTGAAAAAATCTCTTAGTCAAAACGCCAACTTGGCTGGCAGCACCCACGCCTTATCTGGCTGCGATTGTACTAGCAACAGCAGCAGATAAAGTGTGAGTCACGGGGAGTTAAAAAGTGGGGTTGAGTCCTAGACCCCTCGCTGCCAACGAAGTGGCTTAACTTTCTGCTCTTCTGCAAGGTATTGCACGCCAGCCACCACGACTTGATCGCCAGCTTTTACACCTTGAGTGATTTCAATGCCTTGGGTAGTCACCTTACCTAAGGTCACTATTTGAGCGTGAACCTTGCCGCTATCTGCGTTGTAGGTCCAAACAATGTTTTCGCCGTCAGTGTCGCGTTTAATAATCGCACTGGCCGGTAATACCGAGGTCATGCCATTCGCATTGCGGTTAGAGACATCTAAGCTAAGCTCAGCGCTCATTCCCGGTAAGATGTTAATGTCAGTCGGTTGTGGCAGGGTAAATACCACTTCGTAGCTTTGCGTCCCTGGGGTGACCTGGGTGGCATGCTCTTTAAGCTTTACCGGGAATGATAACTCAGGCTTGGTAGCAAAGCGCACGGTAGGTTGACTACTCGCGTTAGGGTTAAAGCGGGTAATCGTGCTCGCCAGTGACTCAGGCACTTGAATCACTACGTCAATGTTGCGGTCTTTTTGCAGGACCAAAATAGTCTGATTAGCTTGTACCATCTGATAGTTATCAATGGATATTTTAGCAATCGTGCCATCAAACGGTGCCTTGAGTTCGGTATAGCTAAGCTGATCTTGCGCGCTAGCAAGGTTAGCTTGTGACGATTTTAATTGTGCTTGCGCGGTATCGTATTCAGCTTGAGATATTAGCTCACGGCGCAATAACTCTCCTTTACGCTCAAAGTCGGCGGCGGCTAGTTCATAATCAGCCTCACGGTTAAGCAAAGTGTTGCTGGCATCACGGCTGTCCAATCTGGCCAATACCGTGCCTTTTTTAACATGTTGGCCTTCAAGGTAGGCAAATTCCACTAAATGACCCGATAACCTAAAAGCCAGATCCGCTTGCTTTGTCGCGGCGACTTTAGCGGGAAACTGTCTGATAGCACCCGCATGGGCATCGGCTATTTCAACCAGTTTAACTGGCCGCACTGTCGGCGCTGGAGTTTCAATAGATTCGGCGCTACAACCCGCTAATACTGAGGCAAGAACGATAAGTGATAGGGTAGTGGGCAAGTGCTTCATAAGTTGAATCCCGTGTTAGGTGTAACAGTGTGTATTAATTAGGCGCTACAATAACAGTAACCAGAGTTGTATAAAATGGAATTATGTGGAATCATGAATTCCAAATAATGAAACTATAATCCCTTGATCTCATCGGCGTATCGTGTGCAATGTGTATAATGAAGGTTGAGGATTTGTTCGAAATAGGTAGTGGATTGTTATGAAAACCGAAGATGTCGCACTGTTTCACCGTATCGTTGAAACCGGCAGTTTAGTTGAGGCTGCTGATATCCTTAATTTGCCTAAGTCAACGCTTAGCCGCCGGTTGCATGCCCTGGAAGAAGAGCTGGGGGTAAAGCTATTTCATCGACAAAGTCGAGCGATGACATTAACCGCATCAGGTAGCCACTTCTATGACAAAACCACAGTGATGCTGGCGGAACTAGAGCGCACCATGTCTGAATTGACTGGTGAGCAAACAGAGGTGTCTGGCCATTTACGCATTTTAATTTTCCCAATCCCAGAACTGCTGATGATCACCCAGGCCATTTTTGAATTTATGGATCTGCATCCCGAGCTCACGGTGGAGATTATTGTCAGTGGTGAGCCAAAAGATATGATCCGCAACAATATCGATTTGGCATTTATGCTCGAAGACTCGTTTAACGAAAATGAGATGGTGGCGCGGCACCTATTTAGCGAAACCGTGCATTTCTATGCCAGCCCAGCGTATCTTGCACGGGCAGGCAGACCGCAAAGTCCCGACGACTTGCCAGAACACAACAGTATTTTATTTCGTTACCCCAATGGCCAAATTTTTAATGAAGTGCCTTTTGGCAAAGATCGCATTATCAGTGTTAAGGGCAACCTGTGCGTTAATATTCTTGAAACTTGCCTTGAAGCCACCATTGCTGGGCGCGGTATTGCCATGATGCCACTGCCTTTTGCCCAACCTTTTGTGGATGATGGTCAAATAGAAATGCTGTTCCCTGACGTCGAACCCTATGAAGGTAAATGCTTTTTAGTTTATCCATCTCGGCGCTTTATCAGCATGGCCAGCCAGCGCTTTATTGACCATGTGATGAACGCCATTGAAGAGTGTGAGAAAACCCAGCTGTGCCAGGAAGATGCGTATCTTGGTGGCTCCATTAAAGCCTGGAGATCAAAAACACTTTTTTAAAATCTCCACCAATAAATCCCGTGTCGATACTGTCAATTTGTTAAGCTGGCTGGCGAGTGTTTAGCCGTAATAAAAACAAAGGGATATTGATGAAACTACTGAGTCAAGGACATGTAATTGCAACACATTTAGTTGCAGTTACAGCGACAAAGATAAGCCAATTGGCTAAGAGTACACTGCTATTATTAGCGTTGCTTGCACCCGCAGGACATACGCTGGCTGACACTCAGTCAACCGATGCTACCTCCCCAGCATTGCATGCCCACAAGCAACGCGTCTATCTACGTGACTCTGTTACGGGTGTGGCCGTCAATCAGAGTGAGCTGACCCGTCAAGCCAATCAATTTGTGGATGTGTATTTTGTTGAAGGCTGGGGTCAGCAGCGACAAATTGCACTTACCTTTGACGATGGGCCGTCACAGTACACCCGCGCTATTTTAGATATTTTGGACCGACATCAAGCCAAAGCCAGCTTCTTTTGGATGGGTAATAAAATTGCTGCTAACCAAGCTATTGTCACCCGTGCACTGCAAGCCGGGCATACGGTGGCCAATCATAGCTGGTCGCATCCCCATGGTGCCACATTGAGCGCTAAACAATTGTGGCAGCAACAAATCGCCCCCACCAACCAAGCCTTAGCAAAAGTCACTGGCGAGCAGCCAGCATTTTACCGGCCACCCTTTGGTGAAATCAGCGATGAGCAGGTGTTAATGCTGGCGCAAAAGGGGATGCGAACGGTGCTGTGGTCGGTAGATACCCGCGACTGGGATGAACAAGCCATCACCGCGAAGCACATCAGTCAGACGGTGATAAGCCAAGCGCATCCAGAAATGATTGCCTTGATGCATGATGATGGCGGCAATCGCAGTGCCACGGTGCAAGCACTACCGGTGATTATTGAACACTATCAAGCGCTGGGTTATCAATTGGTCAGCCTAGATACGCTGTTAAAAGCGCCGCAGCCAACGGGCAGCGCGGTAGCCAGTGATTAGGGTAACCCCTTTAGGCTTTGGTAGGTTATTTGGCTGATTGCAAACTTGGCTGATCATAAGTTTAGCTAACCACAATACCAAAGCTGGCCAGCAGTTGTGGTTGTTGCCAAGCTTGAATCATCACGCCTTCTAAGTCGACTTTACGTGGGTCAAGGCCGGTTAAGTCGACATCGGCGAGATTAGCATAACGCAGGGTAAAACTGCCCCATTGCTCGGCACTAAATTGCCCACTACTGAGATCGGCACCGCTCATATCCGCCGCCACCAAATTAGCCCCCTGCCAATTGTTGTGACTGAGATGGCATTGATTCAAGCGGACATCTTCAAAGTTGGCATAACGCAAGTTGCAGTGTTCGATACGGGCGCTACAAACATAGGTGTCGATACCCAATTGATTGCCAAAGCTGCAGCGATCAAAGTCCGCACCTTGTAAATTACAATGACTTAAATGGATGTCATTGCACTGGGCACCCACAAAGCGGCTCATCGCCAAATGGCAGTGTTCGAAACGGACGTTTTCTAGCTGGGCATAGTCGAATTGGCAGCCACTATTGTCACCAGTCTCGCTAAAGCGGCAGTGGCTAAATTGTGCGTCAGTTAAGTCGCAACGACTAAAGCGGCAACGATAAAAGTGGCAATGCTCGAAGCGTGCTCCTTGTAGATCTTCGCTGCTAAAATCATGGTCAACATAGGTGTGTTGCCTAACTAACATCGCCGCTCCTGTGGCTATTATGAGTCGATTTTATTCCCGCAGTTGAGCCACAATTGAGCTCTTTTCGGGTTCAGAAATTCGCATGGCGAGCAGATAGCACGCCAAGCCCATCAGTGCATTGCTGATGGGTAAAGCGAGCAGTAAGCCTTCTACGCCGCCAAGTTTTGAGCCCAGTGCGGCCAGTGGCAACATGACCAAAAACAGTCGGCATACGTTTAATGTCAGTGATGCCATAGGGCGGTGGTAAGCGTTGAGGCTGGTGGCGACTAAAATGATGATCCCAAGCGGGCCATAAGCCACCGGTAGCACCCAAATGTAAAAGCTTAGCCAATCAATTACTTGGGCATCATTGCTAAACAACTCTGCAATGGGCTGCGCCGCAAAAAATAGTGGTAAATACAGTAAGCTTTGGAATACAAATACAAACTTGAGCGAAAGCATCAGCGCTTGGTGAGCCCGCTGGGTTTGGCCTGCACCTAGGTTTTGCGCCACAAAAGGCACTAAGCTTGATGACAACGCCATCACCGGTATTAGTAGGACCGACTCTAAGCGAATTCCGGCACCAAACGCGGCCACTGCGCTATGGTCAATGCGCGCCAGCATCGCCATTATCATGGCATTCGCTAACGGGTTAAGTAGGTTCATTAATGCCGCAGGCTGGGCAATATGTGCCAGTTGTTTCCAATTGCAAATTAACCGCTTACGACAAATACCGGCAAATTCCACCAAATGGCGTTTGAAAATGAGCAAATAACTCGACAACGACAGCGCCACTAACCAAGAGATCACGCTGGCAATGGCAGCGCCTTGGATCTCTAAGCGTGGAAACGGGCCGATACCAAAAATCAGTAACGGATCGAGGATCACATTGATGATCGCCGCCAAGGCCATAATTTTAGCCGGCGAGCGGGTGTCACCAGTGGCTCGTAATCCCTGATTTCCCACCATCAACAGCACTAATATGGGCGCGCCTAAATACCAAATCAACATGTAGTCGCTGATCAGCGGCAAGCTGCCTGCATTGGCGCCCAGCAAGCTAAACAGTGGGTTGATAAACAAGCTGCCCAAGATGGCCAGTAGGGCAATGAGTAAAAAGGTCAGTAGCAAAGCATCGTGTAAAAATACTTTGGCTTTGGGGGCGTTGCCGCCACCAATTAAGCGGCCTAAATTGGTTGATACGCCGGCGCCAATGCCAATTGCCACGCTAGAAATAATTAAGGTAACCGGAAAGGTAAAACTGATTGCAGCTAAGGCTTCTGTACCTAGCTGACTGATAAAAAAAGTGTCAACGAGACTGAACCCGAGAATGGTCAAAATACCAATCAGGTTGGGTAGGCTCATATTTAGCAGTACACGACCAATTGGCTGGGTAAGCAGCCCGTGTCTGTCTTTCATGGGAATGTGTTGCCTAGTCTACTGCGGGACGGCAATTCTATCAGGATTCCCGACATATTTTTAAAGCCCAGCTAAAATTTTTGAGATTTTTTTTGTAAAGCCCTTGGATCTGCATGGTATGACCCCCATATATCGAACATCTTGCGGCGATTATTGGCTGAAAAAGCTGGCCGCATTCATTGATAAACCCGCCAACGTTTGTTGGACCAAAAAATCATTAGGAGAATCCATAGATGAATATTCGTCCATTACATGACCGCGTCATCGTTAAGCGTTCAGAAGTTGAGTCAAAATCTGCCGGTGGCATCGTACTAACAGGTAGTGCGGCAGAGCAGTCAACTCGCGGTGAAGTACTTGCTGTAGGCAATGGCCGAATTCTTGAAAATGGCAGCGTACAACCACTGGACGTTAAAGTGGGTGATACCGTTATTTTTAACGAAGGTTACGGCGTAAAGAAAGAGAAGATTGACGGCGAAGAAGTACTGATCTTGTCTGAGTCAGATTTGATGGCTGTCGTGGAATAATTATCCACTGCAATTCATTTTCTCATTTTAATTTTTAAAGGATAAAAGAACATGTCAGCTAAAGAAGTCCTATTTGGTAACGACGCACGCGTAAAAATGCTTGCTGGTGTAAACGTATTGGCTAACGCAGTTAAAGTAACGCTTGGCCCTAAAGGTCGTAACGTTGTTTTAGATAAAAGCTTCGGCGCACCACTTATCACTAAAGATGGTGTTTCAGTAGCCAAAGAGATCGAACTTGAAGATAAGTTCGAAAACATGGGCGCGCAAATGGTGAAAGAAGTTGCTTCTAAAGCCAATGACGCAGCCGGTGACGGTACCACTACTGCAACCGTACTTGCTCAAGCTATCGTAAATGAAGGCCTAAAAGCCGTCGCCGCTGGCATGAACCCAATGGATCTTAAGCGTGGTATCGACAAAGCGGTTATCGCTGCTGTTGCCGAGCTTAAAACCCTATCTCAAGAGTGTAGCGACACTAAAGCGATTGCTCAGGTCGGTACTATCTCTGCTAACTCTGACGAGTCAATCGGTGAAATCATTGCCACTGCAATGGAGCGCGTTGGTAAAGAAGGCGTTATCACTGTTGAAGAAGGCCAAGCGCTAGAAAACGAATTAGACGTGGTTGAAGGTATGCAGTTTGACCGCGGTTACCTATCTCCATACTTCATCAACAAGCCAGAAACTGGCAGCGTTGAGCTAGAAAGCCCATTCATCCTACTTGTTGACAAGAAAGTGTCTAACATCCGTGAATTGCTACCTATCCTTGAAGGTCTAGCAAAAACCGGTAAGCCACTACTTATCATCGCTGAAGATGTTGAAGGTGAAGCACTTGCAACACTTGTTGTGAACAACATGCGCGGCATCGTTAAAGTTGCTGCTGTTAAAGCACCTGGTTTTGGTGACCGTCGTAAAGCAATGCTGCAAGATATCGCTATCCTAACTGGCGGTACTGTGATTGCTGAAGAGATTGGTCTAGAGCTTGAAAAAGCCACGTTAGAAGACCTAGGTACGGCTAAGCGCGTTGTTATCACTAAAGATGACACTACCATCATCGACGGTACTGGCGAGCAAGCACAGATTGAAGCACGCGTTGCACAAATCAAGATTCAAGCTGAAGAGTCAACCTCTGACTACGATAAAGAGAAACTACAAGAGCGTATGGCAAAATTGGCCGGCGGTGTTGCAGTGATCAAAGTAGGTGCAGCGACTGAAGTTGAAATGAAAGAGAAAAAAGCGCGCGTAGAAGATGCACTACACGCAACTCGCGCAGCGGTAGAAGAAGGTGTGGTTGCCGGTGGTGGTGTTGCACTGGTTCGCGTAGCTAGCAAAATCAGCGACGTTGAAGTGATCAACGAAGACCAAAAGCACGGTGTAGTTATCGCACTACGTGCCATGGAAGCGCCACTACGTCAAATCTCAACTAACGCCGGTGAAGAAGCGTCAGTTGTGGCTAACAACGTCAAGAACGGTTCTGGTAACTACGGTTACAACGCCGGTAACGACACCTACGGTGACATGCTAGAGATGGGTATCCTAGACCCAACTAAAGTGACCCGTAGCGCACTACAGTTTGCCGCATCAGTAGCTGGTCTAATGATCACTACCGAAGCAATGGTTGGCGAGATTCCACAAGAAGCTGCTGCAGGCGCACCTGATATGGGTGGCATGGGTGGTATGGGTGGAATGGGCGGTATGGGCGGTATGATGTAATCTTAGCTGGTTAAAATTCTTTATAGCGGTGTTGCTGCTCGCTCGTGTAGGCGTACTACACGTCGCTCGCAGCGCCTTGCTCTAAAGGAATTTTTCCTGCGCTATGTACAGATGCTGGTCTTAGCTAAAAAGCTTAGAACCTGTTAAATAGTAAAAGCCCCGATACTTAACGGTATCGGGGCTTTTTGTTTTCTGACAATCAACGGGACAAAATACAACGTCATTTCGGCAATGCCTTTAGCCGGAATATAACTTTGTAAGTTTACTCTGACCCCATTTATTTTTGAATTAAGTGGAGAAAGTGGATTTAAACAAACTATAACTAGAAACAATTTTAAGACAGTTGCTGAAGAAGTACTTGGGGGTCCTTTAAAACGCTAGATTCTCAGGCCCTATAATTATTGTATGCGAGCTAACTCCCCGTTTATGGCATACTGGTTTCATGCTTTGGATAATTCTAATTCTCGTTATTGCTTGCTGTGTATTCCTGCCTAGTTGGTGGGTTAACCACGTTATGAGCAAGTATCACCAGCCTACGGATCGTTATCGTGGTCAAGGTAGCGGTAGTGAGCTTGCGCGTCACCTTCTGGATCGTTGTGAGCTGAAAGACGTTAAGGTTGAAGAGACTAACGGCGGTGATCATTATGACCCTGCCGCTAAGGCTGTTCGCCTCTCGCCGGATAACTTTTCAGGTTACTCGCTAACGGCAGTGACGGTAGCCGCCCATGAAGTTGGGCATGCGTTACAGGACTCTCGCGGTGAGTCTTTATTTATCGCGCGGCAGAAGCTTGCTAGAGCTGCAATGGCAGGTGAGCGTATAGCTGGAATTATGATGGTCGCGGCGCCAGTAGTGCTAATGCTGACACGCATACCACAGGCTGGCGTGTTGATCATTTTGATCGGTGTGCTGTCGATGGGGCTTAGCACCCTAGTGCACCTGGTGACATTGCCAGTAGAGTTCGATGCAAGTTATGGCAAGGCGTTGCCTATGCTTAAAGAGGGTCATTACCTGCACGACGGCGACCTTAAACACGCAGAAAAGATCCTTAAGGCAGCTGCGTTAACCTACGTAGCGGGTTCGCTTGCAAGCTTGCTCAACCTTGGGCGCTGGATAGCGGTGCTGCGTCGTTAATCAGCTTTTGCTGATAAAAAATGGGGGCAGAGTTAACTTTCTTTTCTGTCCTTACGTTAGCTATTGCCCACACCCACACTCCAAACAATTCAGTGTGTAGGTTTCCTTTCGTTTTTGTATTTTGGCTTGCGGCTTGCGGCTTGCGGCTTGCGGCTTGCGGCTTGCGGTGTGAGCGCAGTTTGTGCCTGCTGATTTTTGCGGAATTTAGTCTTGAGAATCATCTATCAGTCGCATCCATTCGCTGCTAGTTGGGCTATTTTTCCAAGTTAGCAGTTTGATAAAAGTCTTAGTAATCATAATGGTTAAATACTGCTCAGCTAAAGCAATGTAGCAATTAAGGTTATTCAACATAAGTTGATACCTGCCAATCAACCAAGAGAGTTATTCATGGTTGAAAACTACTCTTATAGATAATATACAAATGCGTTTGGATCGGTAAAATAAACTGCTTACTTCAATGGAATGAATATATAAAAGGATTTTATTATGTCAGCCTATGCCCGCGATTGCCGAGCGGCAACGTCAGCATCAGATCAAAAGCCTGTTATCAGGCAATAATCACACTCTAATTCAAATGAGCTCAGCGGAGTTTGTCGATTACATCATCTCAGTGAAAATGAAGCAGGGGATGACACGGGCTGAGGCCGTCGACTCAATTGATAGGTTACTACTGGCGCATGACTCCCACCCAGATGGCAGGGCCCAGCATAAAGAATCCCTTAAAACTGCGGGTGTCTGGTTTCCAGTGTTGGGTGACCTGAAGGTACTGACGTTATTGGCCGTAGAAATGCAGCGACAGGGCAATGTGTTTGGTAAGTTTAAAGTCGAAGTATATGGCAATGCTCCTGCGGTGATTATTAACAGTTATCCAGGCTTAAAGGCTCACCTGAGCGGCACACGTTATCTCGCCAGCAATCCCAAACTGTTTACCATTGGTGTCGGCAAACTTAGCGCCAATAAAGCCATGAAAGGCGGTTTTGTCGTTAGCATTATGATTTCCGTTGCGTTTCATTTTACTGAGCAGCTGCTTAACGATGATACTACTTGGCATCATTTTGTTGCTGGTATAGCTGTGGATGCAACTGTTGCCATTAGTGCAGTATTAACCAGTAGTTTGGTTATGAAAGGAGTGGTTTTAGTTGGTGGAACTGCAGTTGCCGCAAGTTCAATAGCCCCTTTGATTGTTTACGTTTGGGTTGGTGTGTTATTTGGGTTTTTGAATTATTTTTATTCAAGCAAAGGAATAGAAAATGCGTTGGTTGAAGACCTTAGGCAACTTGAAGAAAAACTTCAGCAAGGCACGTTAAAACTCAACAATGATACTCGTACGCTTAAAGAGGAGCTTTATAAAGATCCTTATGAGTTTTTGTCTAGGTTGTTTGGTGTTCCCTTCATAAAGTTTGGACATTAGTATGGATATAGACAAATGTACGCCTTCGCTGGACAAGCAAGTAGAACGATTAAGTTTGTCGGATTCACTTATTGTTCTTATCGTAGCTATAGCATGCCTAGCCGTTAGCTTTGCATTTACCTATGGATTCTTTTTTGAAGTTAACTTTTATTTGAGTTCTTTTTCTTCATTCACTTACATCAAAAAAAGCGCCGTTTTAGTCGCTGGAATCGCATTGGTACCAGTTTTTTTCTGGTTTGCTGTTGCTTCGATTCAAAAATTGTTAGGTGTTGATAATCAAAAGTGTGTTGTCCAATGTATTAGATTGGGGCTGTGGGGGCTGACTTTTTATTTCTGCCTTGTTTTTGTTGCTAATCAATTTATTGTGTCTACCTTGAAACTTAATGGTTACAGCTATTGCTACTGGTACACCGGCCCTTCATTTCGTGCTCCTGATGTATGGCTTAAAAATGAGAACTTATGTTTGCAGTCAGGCTCATTAATACGCAGTGATATTGAAGATTTTTTTGAAGGCTACAATCAACAAGGTACTGAACCCACTCTAGCTGAACTTGAACGTTTTATTACTGAGACCAAACAAGTGGGTGAGGATGCTATTAAGGGTCTTTGACGCATGGTAAATGGAGCAGTGGCTATATGGATTATATATTATGAATTGGCGGATTACTGGCTGGACTTTTCGTTCTAACGGGGCTTTTAGCACAGTGGTTTGTAGATTATAGCGAATACCATACGGCACAGTTCATTTATGCATGAGGTAATATTTCACCTTATAAATAAGCTATAAATTTAACTTGTTCGGCAATAGAATCCCATGCTAACAACCAAATTAGTAAGATTGCGTTCTTACAGTATTTACGTAGTGGTAATAGCCCAAAACAGCGAGCGTTTTGGGGGGCCATTTATAACGGATGTAAGGTAGGTCAGTAATGAAACTCTTAATATTTTCAACTTTTCTGTTGGTAGCCTCAAACGTGGTTGCAGGTAGCAACTCAACTATCTTAGATTTTGGATATGAGCTATTACAGCAGCGATATAGTCAATTCTCGAATAAAATGACGCAGTGTGATGACTTAGCTCGTAGTACTGCTTTGGCGGAAGATACCGTACAGCAATTAAAGACACTTCCATCAGAGGCTGCGTTGGTTTTAGCTGCGGTCAGTCATAAGTCGCTGCAGCGCTGCGCGCTTTATGAGTACAGTGAAGTGTTAAGAACATTGGTGTCGATAGAAAGTCATTCTGAATTAGGCACTAATAGTCGGTTGCGAGATGAGATTGACCGCATTCGCCCGTTGTTGGTGGCAGATATGAATTTATTTATCGAAAAAGAGGTGAGTGAGCTACCTGAAGAGTATTTGTCACAGTTACAGTCAATAGACGAATTAAAGTCGCCATTTAATCTGCTCGATGCTGTAGACAGAACATGGGGGTTGTAGCGCTCGCTTAGAGAGACTTGATTCAGTTGACTAGTTTTTATATTGGGCATCAAGCAATGTGCTTTTTTAGCTTAGGTATCGCAGGTTTACTTACCTTTGCCAAGCCTATAATGGTTAACCATTTCGGTTTTATTATGGAGTCTAGCTTGCGAAGCAGATGCTTAAGTCTAGAAGAGAGTATATAAAGTGGTGTTTAGGAATTGGCAAAAGTCAGAGTTAAGCTTTAGAGAGATTTCTGGTGAGGAGCAGTTCTATACGGTCATTGGGTTAGGATTGTTTTTATGTATGTCACTGGCAGTGCTCTATGGTGCCTATTTTGGGTTGACTAATTTTGTATTGTTTAGCGAGCGGGATATCTATATTAAAGAAAGTGGCTTTTTGGCACCTATCATTGCGCTAATTCCTATTCCTGCCCTATTGGCATTAGCAGCAATTCAAAAGCTATTTGGTTATAGTAATATTAAAACGATAAAGGAAATCGGTAGAAGTGGTTTATTAGGAATACTACTGTTTTTTTCGTTGTATTTTGTGGTTACATTTTACATCGAGTCAACTCTCAAAACCAAAGGTTACAGCTATTGCTACTGGTACACCGGCCCTTCTTTTCGTGCTCCTGATGTATGGCTTAAAGATGAGAGTTTATGTTTGCAGTCAGGCTCATTAATACGCAGTGATATTGATAACTTTTTTGAGCAGCACAATCAGTCAGGCACTGCGCCAACGCTAACCGAGTTACAAACCTTCATTGTTGACGCTAAACAGGCAAGGGAAGACTATATAAATGGCAAGCGGTGGTAGCATCATCAGATGAAAATTGTTGAATGGAAGCATGCTGATAAAAAACTCTCAGAGCTTAAGCTGAAAGAACTAGCTGTATGTGTTTTGGCTCCTTTGTTACCTGCATCTTTTTGCGTTGCTATTGTCTACGTTTTTCTAAATGAGCTAGGTGTATTTAAGAGTATTGGTGAGGTTGTTTATATTAAGGAGAACAGCGGAAGAATCCCGTTGATTTTTCTTTTTTTCCCTTTCAGTTTTTTCTTACTGGCATCGATTCAAAGGTTAATTAATTTCTGCCCTAAACTTGCTACAGAGTACTTTATCAAAGGGGCAGCTTTGATGTTGCCGCTGTTCTTTCTAGGCATTTTTATCACGAATTTTTATGTTGAGCATAAACTAAAACAAACAGGCTATAGCCATTGTTATTGGTACACGGGGGCGTCGTTTAGGGCTCCAGATGTATGGTTAAAGAATGATTCGCTGTGTTTGCAATCCGGTTCACTGATGCAGAGTGATATTGCTAATTTTTTTGAGCCTTTTAACCAACAAGGTACAGAGCCTTCACTGGAAGAGCTTGAAACCTTTATTACTGAAACCAAACAAGCTTGGGAAGATCATATCAATGGTCGCTAAAGGGCAAGGATTGCGTGATAGGCCAGTAAAAAGTGAGCATGGCAAGTTAGACTTTGGGGAGTCCATTCCCCTTGAAATTCGCGATTAAACCTTGAAGCTTGCGGCCATGGTATTGAGCTGCTCAGCCATATCATTGACTTGAGCGCTGGCTTCTTGGGCTTGCTGAGTAGCTACATTGGTGTAGGGATACCCAGATTACAGGTAGAAATAAGATGACCTCTATATTTAGAAAGTGGAATCGAGCAGAGAAAAGTATTAAAGACTTTTCAATTAAAGAGGTTGCGACAATTGTACTTTGCTTTTTAATGGGTATAGCTTTTTCTTACCTATCGTTCTACTTCTTCCTTGAAGAGTTTTACTTACTTTTTTTTGAGGTAGGCGACTTTATTTATATTAAAGAAAATAGCGGACGGCTATTTTCAGTTCTCTTTGTGTTTGGTTGGGGGTATTTCTCACTGGCTTTTTTCCAACGTTTAGTTGGTTATGAGTCAGACTTATCCATAAAAAAAATGACAAAGAGTTTAATCATTGCTGCTGTGATCTTTGTTGTCGGTGTAATTCCTGTTAATTTGGCTGTTCAGTCAAATTTAGAACTCAAAGGTTATAGCTATTGTAACTGGTACACCGGCCCTTCATTTCGTGCTCCTGATGTATGGCTTAAAGATGAGAGCTTATGTTTGCAGTCAGGCTCATTAATACGCAGTGATATTGATAACTTTTTTAAGCAGCACAACCAGTCAGGCACTGTGCCAACGCTAACCGAGTTACAAACCTTCATTGTTGACACTAAACAGGTAAGGGAAGACGATATAAATGGCAAGCGGCAGTAGCATCATTAGATGAAAATTGTTGAATGGAAACAAGCTGATAAAAAACTTTCAGAGCTACTACCTAAAGAAATTGCTTTGTGTATTGGGCTTCCGTTTTTAGTGGCTTTCATTTGCATTGCTATAGCTAACGTTTTTGTTAGTGAAATTAAAATAGCCTCAAGTATTGGCGAGGCTGTTTATATTAAGGAGAACAGCGGAAGAATCCCGTTGATTTTTCTTTTTTTCCCTTTCAGCTTTTTCTTACTGGCATCGATTCAAAGGTTAATTAATTTCTGCCCTAAACTTGCTACAGAGTACTTTATCAAAGGGGCAGCTTTGATGTTGCCGCTGTTCTTTCTAGGCATTTTTATCGCGAATTTTTATGTTGAGCATAAACTAAAACAAGCAGGCTATAACCATTGTTATTGGTACACAGGGGCGTCGTTTAGGGCTCCAGATGTATGGTTAAAGAATGATTCGCTGTGTTTGCAATCCGGTTCACTGATGCAGAGTGATATTGCTAATTTTTTTGAGCCTTTTAACCAACAAGGCACGGAGCCATCACTGGAAGAGCTTGAAACCTTTATTTCTGAAACCAAACAAGCTCGGGAAGATTATATCAATGGTCGTTAAAGGGCATGAGGCCGTGATAGCCCTGTAAAAAGTGAGCATGGAAAGTTAGATTTTGGGGAGTCCATTCCCCTTGAAATTCGCGATTAAACCTTGAAGCTTGCGGCCATGGTATTGAGCTGCTCAGCCATATCATTGACTTGCGCGCTGGCTTCTTGAGCTTGCTGAGTGGCTGCGGTGGTGGTTTCTAATCTCTCCTGAATCGATGACATATTGGCGGTAATTTCAGATGCCACACTCGCTTGCTCCTCTAGTGCTGAAGCGACCTGCATGTTCATTGATGATATCTCATTGATGACGCCATGAATGTTGGCAAGCACCGAGTCCGTTTCAGTTGATTGCTCAACGGTGGCATTGGCTTTGAGGGTGCTTCTTTCCATCACAGAGACCGTTTTGGCTGTGCCTTGTTGCAGGTTGTTGATGATAGATTGAATCTCAGTGGTGGAATCTTGTGTTCGCTGCGCCAGTGTTCTTACTTCGTCTGCAACTACCGCAAATCCGCGTCCTTGCTCACCAGCTCTGGCAGCTTCAATGGCGGCATTTAATGCCAGTAGGTTGGTTTGCTCTGAGATTCCTTGAATAACTTCAATGACTGAACCTATCTTTTCACTGTGTTGCTCTAGCTCTTTGATGACTAACATTGAGTTACTTAACTCATCGGCCAACTCGTTGACTGACTCGACTGTAGACTCTACCGCACTGCGACCTTTGTTTGCTTCTTCAAGGCCGATTTCAGATTTTTCGGCAGAATCGGCGGCGTAACGCACTACTTCTTGAATACTTATCGACATCTCCTCTATAGCAACGACCACCATATCGGTCATCTCTTTTTGTTCCATAATAGAAGCGGTATTTTGTAAGGCGATTTCTGAGCTGTTATTTGCCGAATCTATTAGGTTGGTACTGGTTTCTTTGATTGAACGGATCAGTTGGCTCAGTTTTTGAGACATTTCAGCCACAGAGCGATAGATACCGCTGTCTTCTTCGCTGATTGTTAACTCTGTACTCAAATCCCCTTCTGCAATCCGGTTGGATATCTTTGCTATCTCTGCGGGCTCACCGCCGATAGGTTTGCGAATTATTTTAGCCATAAAGACTGAGATGATGATGCCTAATAGCAAGGATATGAGCGAGATGATTGCCACAGAGGTTTTGGCGCTGTTGGCATGGGTTTGTACTTGTGGACCTAGCAAGTCTTGGTCATCTTTTACTGAAAGTTTGACCTGTTCAATTTTGCCCGCAACCGATGGCCCACGGGTATTTAAGTTGTTTTTTATTAGAGTATTACGCTCAGTAATAGTGCTTTGCACATTGTTGAAAGCGGCGAGGTATTGCGTAAGGTTACTTTTAACCTGTGTTAGCAATGATTGTTGATTTGCATTGGTAATATGGCTATCGAGATCCGCTAGCGCTATTGATATCTTCTCGCCGAGTTCTTCTTTTGCTCGCTGCGCATCAGATTCGGCATTGGTCACTAAGTACTTGGTGACATAAAGTCTGCCCAGTAACAAGTGCTCTTGAACTTGCGCGGCATAATAAGCCGTATCAGGGTCACCGTCATTGTAGGCG
This sequence comes from Shewanella sp. Scap07, assembly GCF_013394145.1. Lineage (NCBI taxonomy): Bacteria > Pseudomonadati > Pseudomonadota > Gammaproteobacteria > Alteromonadales > Shewanellaceae > Shewanella > Shewanella sp. Scap07. The sequence continues at coordinate 4,317,520 of NZ_CP041329.1, read as the reverse complement.
CCATTGATGATCGCTGTCGTTGCTTCGCGCATGGCTAACCCTGAGGGATCTAACTCTGTTGATACAATTTGGTTGCGCTTAGCAAATAGCGACACAACCTGTTTGAACCCCGCTATATAATCGCCGACTTCGGTATTTACTTCATTGATTAAGGCTGCTCGCTGCGGGGCTTGAATTTCTACTTTCGCTTCAGCGAGAAAAGTCTCCATCTTGTCTTTACGCTCATTAAATTGTTCAACTGCGGTATTGGAGCGAGTATTTAAAAAACTTAAGACAGATAGCCGCATCATTAACATGTTAGCTTGCACACGGCCCGCCAAATTGGTATCTCGTGCTAGGCCACGATAATCAACAAATCCACTGTAAGTGCTGGATAAGCCTTGGTAGGCGATCAACGATGAGATGAGAAGTAATGTTAGAATTAGGCCAAAAGAAACATACAGCTGCATATTGAGTTTTAGTTTTTGTAACATACTGGTATACCTAGTTTTTATATTAAATTTGGCTATGGCTACAGTGACTTTTGGTTAACTGTATGGAGGTAAGCCGAGCTAATACTTAGTGGTAGGAAAAATCTGGTCGTAATACTCAGTATAGTAGAACTTTAATTTTTGCCGCTTTATTGGATAAGTCGCTGTAGTGCGTAGCGAAACCGCTTTTGAAGTCCCCAACTAATTTTCTATATCAAACCCGAGACAGCTCGCAGTTTCGGGTTTCTTAATGGCTATTGCTAAGGCAGGTGTGCGTCATATAGCTAAGGTTTAGTTCGATATAAGTAGCTGTTTGACATAATATGTCGTATGGCTGTTTTAGCGATAATTTATAAATGGCGACGTTTTTCAGGTTAAGGAGAGCCGATGAGAGTAGTGAGTCTATTTGTACATGCATTACAGTGGCTAGCGGTTGCCGCATCACCTACGCTGTTAGGTATCTTTATTGGGGCGATGTTGAGTTTGCAATCTGGTCAGCTAAATTCGCTTAGCATTGCAGCTTGGGGAGTAGTGGGTTTTATTATTGGCGGTTTTTGGGCAGAACGTATTAGGCAGGGGATTGGGCTTAGCCAATTTTTTGGTAGGCTTGCTGGTGCAAGGGATATCCCTAACAACCGCAGATAATGGCAGCCTGAACGAGTCAACATTTTAGGGGCCAGATTTGGCCCCTAGTTGCTTATAGCGCTTTAGCTATAAGCGCCGCTGGCATATTGGAGTTCATAGCTGTGGCTATAAATTTCAAGGATGTTGCCAAATGGGTCTTCCATATAGATCATACGGAATGGCTTCTCACCAGGGAAGTAATAACGCGGTGCTTTCATACGCTTTTTACCACCTGCAGCAACAATTTTCTCTGCTAGCTCTTCAACATTTGGGTCTTGAACGCAGAAGTGGAATATTCCGGTTTTCCAGTACTCAAAGTTATCTTTCGGATTTTGTTGATTTTTAAATTGAAATAACTCAATCCCAATACGGTCACCCGTTGATAAGTGGGCGATTTTAAACCGTTCCCAACCCGGGCCAAATACATCAGTGCACATCACGCCAATTGGGCTGTCATCTTCAATGACCTCAGTCGGCTCCATAATCACATACCAACCAAGCACTTCTGTATAGAACTTCACGGCTTTTTCTAAATCAGGTACCGAAATACCAATATGTGAGAAAGTACGTGGGTAAGGGGTGTTGGTGTTGAATCGCTCAACATCCACATTATTGGCGTTATCTGCTGGTGCGCGAGTGGCGCCCATTACTGCCGGCGCAGTCGATGCCGCCACCGCGGCCGCAACGCCCATACCAACAGTCTTAAGTACATTTCTACGCTCTACGTTTAAATCGATATTTTGTTCAATCTTGCTCATGACACTCTCCAACTCAAGCTTTCATCATTTGATGGAGCGAAGTTTATAGCGAGTGTGTGTAAATAAAAAATTATCAATATTTATTGTTTTTATAATGAAAATTTATAAGGGTTGGCGATATGAGATAACCCATTTGGGGTCAATGGTAGCTATGTGCGTGACCTTGCCCGACGCCACCTAGCCTAAGTGTCGGCCATTTTATAGTTTGCTAGGTAACAGCCTCGATACGTCGCTATATCGAGGCTTTTTTGTTGATGTTTGAATTAGCTTTTAGCATCTCAGCTAATGCTGTCAGTTATTGGCCCGGCAATTTAAGATCTGTGTTTGGCTGCTTATTCAATCCAACATGGGAAAGCGCGGCTTGCAGTGCCTCAAAGCGGAACAAGAAGGTGTTTTCTTGTGGCAGTGAGTCAATCACATGAAACTTTTTCAGCTGCTCTTTAGTTTGCTGATTAGGGCAGAGTAAAAATACTTCACAGTGTGCATCTTGCGCATCTTTAATGGCATTTTCTAACGCTAAGCCCACGGTGACATCAATCATAGGCACGTCGGTTAAATCCAAAATCATCGCTTCGTAATCGTTAATACTATTATGCTGGCGTGAGATTGCTTTTGATACGCTGAAGATCATTGGCCCTGATAAGTAGAAAAACAGCACTTTACCTTTGGCTTGATCCAGCAGGTCACTTTCGCTTTGGGTCAGCGGTACCGTATTTTGGTCAGCATCACTAATGGCTTTTACTTGGCGAGCTTGCTCGCGGCTAAGGCGCTCAATAATAATGATGTTAGAGATAAATACCCCTAAACCAACGGCAACAATCAGATCAACAAATACCGTGAGCAGCATGACGCCGTACATAATGGCCATGCCAGATACACTGACTTTGTGGGCGCGTTGAATAAAACTCCAATCTAAAATGTTAAAACCAACATATACTGCAATACCGGCAAGTACCGCCATAGGAATAGGTTCGGTTAAGCCGCCTGCGACCAATACCACTAGCGCTAATACTAGGGCGCGGGTCATGCCTGATACGGGTGAGCGTGCACCGACTTGAATGTTGGTCACTGTGCCCATGGTGGCACCTGCACCAGGTAGTGCGCCGAACAAGCCAGAGATCATATTTGCTAGGCCTTGGCCACGCAGCTCCTTGTCGGAGTCGTGCTCTTTTCGGGTTAACGAGTCACCAATTACCGCGGTGAGTAAGGTATCAATACAACCTAATGTGCCCAGTACCAAGGCATCAATAATCATGGTGGTAAAGATTTCGGCATTGATATGCGGGATAACCAATGAAGGCAAACCAGCCGGGATCTCGCCAATGCGACGGATGCTATCAGTATCGAACACGATGACCGATAACAAGGTAACGGCAATAAGCGCGACGAGCTGTGCGGGCACGTATTTGCGGTATTTTTGTGGGAACAAAAATAGCGTGACTAAGGTTAGTATGCCTAAAAACAGCTCTTTAAAATCGATATTGGCTAAAGTGTCGGGTATGGCACCTAGGGTGCCCATTACCCCACCTGCGGGTGCAGCGTGACCCAACAAGGGCGAGAGTTGCAAAATAATTAAGATAATCCCGATACCTGACATAAAGCCAGATACAACGCTATAGGGCATTAGCGTAACGTATTTACCGAGTTTGAGCATACCCAGCAAAAACTGGAACGCTCCAGCCATCATCACAATGGTGAAGGAAATCGCGACCCCAGATTCTGGGTATTTGGCCACCATGGTGGTTAAGATGGCGGTCATGATCACCGTCATCGGACCGGTGGGTTCTGAAATTAGTGTTGAAGAACCGCCAAATAATGCGGCAAAAAAACCAACTAAAATAGCGCCCCATAAACCCGCTTCTGCACCGGCTCCGGATGCCACACCAAAGGCGAGGGCCAGTGGCAATGAAATAATGGCAGTGGTGACACCACCAAATATATCTCCCTTAAGACTGACATCTTGAAAGCGTTGTTTAAACAAAGCGATTACCACCTTAAAACGTTTGCAACACAAAATTTGCAGCATTGTATAGCGCTTATACGGGTGGGATCAATGTCACAAATGCAGTTGTGTTTGTTAAGTGTGTATTTAAGTGCGATGCCAGTGAATAGCGAGCTAAATTGATTATTTGGTTTTCTTCGCTTGTTCGATGAAATCGTTCAAATAGTCAATTTGCTGCTCGCCGCGGCGAATACCAATAAATATTTGTTTATTAATCCCTTGTTGTCCAAATCTAATGCTCTTAATCGGCATGGTTTTAGCGTACTCATCCACAAGCCAACCGGGCAGGGCACAGACTCCACGGCCTGCGGCGACCATCTGCAGCATGATTTCGGTGGTTTCAATAATTTTGTGTTTCTTGACGGCGCATTTTGCAGGGTTAAGAAATTGGCTGAAAATATCCAGCCTCATCGGCTCAACCGGATAACTAAATAGCACTTCTTCACTGAGCTGCTCGGGTAGCACAAACCCTTGTTCGGCTAGTTTGTGCGAGGTTGAAACCACCAGTCGGTGCTCATAGTCAAACACTGGGATGTAGTCGATTTTAGGTTTAAACAGCGGATCTGGGGTAATGAGAACGTCAATCTCATAGCTCAGCAACGCGCCTAAAGCGCCAAACTGAAACTCTTGCTTTACGTCGATATCAATGTCGGCCCACTGGTCGAGATAAGGGGCGATAACCCTAAGCAGCCACTGATAGCAGGGATGGCACTCCATGCCAATGCGCAGCGAACCTAGTTCACCTTGGGCTATCTGATTGAGTAGCAGTTCGGTGTGCAAAAACTGCGGTAATACCCGATTAGCTAGCGTTTGAATACGCTCACCTGCTGTGGTCAAACGCAGAGTTCGACCCTCTTTTTTCCATATCGGCGTATCAAATTGGCCCTCTAACTTTTTAATGCTGTGACTGAGTGCAGATTGAGATAAATGCAATGAATCAGCGGCTTTAGTTAGCGTTCCATGTTCTTTAATGGCTGTGAGTATTTCTAAATGAATCCTTTCTAACACCCGTTAACTCCCGTCGTGTTTGTTACTGATGAATGACGTTCATTGAATAATGAAATTATATCATTTTTATTCATGGAATAAGATTCATTACAATACCATTTGGGAATCTGTAGGGTTAAAAAGTTATATAAATTAGCTGATTAGATAATCCATTACAGACTGGATTTATGCCAGCATCAATAGCTTAGAAGCCGCTGTTGCGTTTTATGGGTCAACATGCGCTAGTTGTAACCTTCGCCGGGTCGAGACGGCCTTAATATTTTACACATAGAAGTCACCATCAATGAACATCATCGAATTTGTAATCAATAACTTGCTCACCATTATGGTATTGGCAAGCTCGGGCGTACTGGCTGGCATTTTAGCGGGCTTACTGGGAGTGGGAGGCGGCATTGTCATTGTGCCCGTGTTGTTTTTCTTGTTTCAGGGGTTTGGCGTTTCAGCGCAATCAGCCATGCTGGTGGCGACGGCCACTTCATTGGCCACTATAGTACCGACATCAATCAGCTCGATCCGTGCCCATAAACAAAAAGGTAATGTGGATGTTGAGCTATTAAAGCGTTGGTGGGTATTTATTCTGGTGGGGGTATTGGTCGGTAGCTGGTTAGTGACCCGCATTAACGGCAATATACTCACCACACTATTTGGCGTGATCGCTAGCTTATCGGCATTAAACATGTTGTTTAGAACGGGTAAGTCAGCGCTGTTTAACCAGTTACCTGGGCGTACGGGACAAAGCGTGATGGGCACATCAATAGGCTTTTTTAGTGCCATGGTCGGCATTGGTGGTGGCACGATTTCGGTGCCTTTGTTGACCTTGTACAACTATCCTGCCCATAAAGCGGTTGGCACTGCTGCGGCAATCGGTTTAATTATCTCATTGCCCGGTGCATTAACTATGTTGATGCTGGGGAGCACACCATTGGACGCGCCAGCGGGGACATTTGGGCTGGTGAATTTGCTTGGCTTTGTCTGTATTGTGCCGTTAACGGTGCTGTTCGCCCCTGTGGGTGCGGCTTTGGCGGCAAGACTGGATGCGGCTATGCTCAAAAAGGTATTTGCGCTGGTGCTATTAGTGACTGGGCTGCGTATGTTGGGGCAAGTTTTCTTTTAGATAGTGTTAGGTCTGCGACGGCGTAATACATAAAAAGGTTGCCGCGGATAATGACATTGTCGCGTTAAGGCTAAGGTGAAGGTTGAAGGTGACTGACTTATCAATATCAGTCACCTTAGGGCTATCAGCCTTAGCTGCACAGCTCCTTTCTGACGATTTGCGCGCCCGCACTCAAGGCGTTTAATTTACCTCTGGCAATGTGACGCGGCAGTGGTGCCATGCCGCAGTTGGTGCAAGGGTAGAGCTTGTCGGCATCAACAAACTGCAATGCCTGCCTGAGGGTTTGTGCCACTTCTTCAGGGGTCTCGATTGTTTCGCTAGCCACATCAATGGCGCCTACCATCACTTTTTTACCGCGGATCAGCTCAAGCAATTCAATTGGCACCTGAGAGTTATGGCACTCTAGCGAAATAATATCGATGTTAGATTGCTGCAGTTTAGGAAAGACCTCTTCGTATTGCCGCCACTCTGAGCCTAAGGTTTTTTTCCAATCGGTATTGGCTTTAATGCCATAGCCGTAACAAATATGTACTGCGGTCTCACATTTGAGCCCCTCAATGGCCCGCTCTAAGCAGGCGATGCCCCAATCATTTACGTCGTCAAAAAACACGTTAAATGCGGGCTCATCAAACTGGATAATATCCACGCCAGCCGCTTCTAATTCTTTGGCTTCTTGATTAAGAATTTTGGCAAACTCCCAAGCCAGTTTTTCTCGACTCTGGTAATGATCATCATAGAGGGTGTCTATCATGGTCATGGGCCCGGGCAGTGCCCACTTAATGGGTTGATTGGTTTGCTGGCGCAGGAATTTCACATCGTCGACAAATACCGGCTTTTGACGGCTAACGGGCCCCACCACCGTGGGGACGCTGGCATCGTAGCGATTGCGGATGCGAACAGTTTTACGTTTTTCAAAATCAACACCGCTAAGGTGCTCAATAAAGGTGGTGACAAAATGTTGGCGTGTTTGCTCGCCATCGCTGACGATATCAATGCCGGTTTGCTGTTGTTCTTGCAGTGCAATACGTAGGGCATCTTGTTTACCTGCAATCAGCTCATCATCTTGTAATTTCCAAGGCGACCATAGGGTTTCTGGCTGTGCCAGCCAAGAGGGCTTAGGCAAGCTACCGGCGGTCGATGTGGGTAATAATCTCTTTTGTGCTGGGGTTGTCATTTGCTGTGCTACCTATACTTAATATGTTTTCGCTAAACTTAATGTTTGGTTAGGCGTAATTGGCTGCCCATTGATCAAGCACAGTTTGGTAAGGTTTAATAAAATGCTCTTCGGCAAATTTACCTTGCTCAACCGCTAGTTTGCTGCGCTCTTCGCGGTCATAGACAATTTGTGTCAGCGAATGATCGAGGTTTTTCAAGTTTGGCTGATAACATTTACCTGCCGCCGCATTGGCATTGTAGATCTCGGGTCGATAGATTTTTTGGAAGGTCTCCATAGTACTGATGGTACCGATCAGCTCTAGGTTGGTGTAATCACAAAGTAAATCGCCAAAGAAGTAAAAAGCTAACGGCGCCACACTGTTAGGCGGCATAAAATAACGTACCTGTAAGCCCATTTTCTTAAAATACTGCTCAGTGAGTGAAGATTCGTTTGGCAGGTATTCGGTGCCCAAAACTGGGTGCTGGTTTTCAGTACGGTGATAGGTCTTGTTATCTGACACACTGAGGCAGATAACGGGTAGCTTTTTGAAGTGCTGCTTATAAGTATCTGAATTAACAAAATACTTAAATAGCTTGCCGTGCAGATCGCCAAAATCTTCAGGAATAGTGAATTTGGCTTGGCCTTTGTTGTGACCCAGTAAGCGCACACTAAAATCGTAATCTCGCACGTAAGAAGAGAAATTATTGCCCACTATGCCTTCGATACGCTTATCAGTTTTATGGTCGACAATATTGGTTTTGAGTATTTCAATTGATGGGAATGATTGACCACCGGCTTGGATATCCATATCCACAGAGATAATTTCTAGCTCAACCGAGTAACGATCGCCATTCGGGTTATCCCAATGGGCTAATGCATTAAAGCTGTTATCAATCATTTTTAATGCATTGCGCAAGTTTTGCTGACGGCTGTTACCTCTGGCCAAGTTTGCAAAATTGGTGGTTGCTCGTGTGTTGTCAGATGGATGATAGTTCTCATCGAAACTGATGTTTTTGATGGTAAATGTGAATTCGTTTTGCATAGTGATCTCGTATCCAATTCCGTTAGATAAACCTTAAGTGATGATTGACGCTTTCAAGGCGAGTGATCATTCCAATCACCTGCTGCGGTGTTTTCGATTTACCTAGTGGTTAAATCAAAAGCTCACTGCGTTAATGCCCAAAGTGAATGCCTAGAATGATTTATACTTGGATCGTTTCATGAAAAAAATTGATATTACTTCATCAATAGATGAACAATGCTCATGAGTTAGATTTCAAGTGGGCATATAGAGGCTTGAGAATGGTCACGATAGGCTGAGCTTAAAGGCGCCGCTATCGCTGATAACGGCGTTGGTAGTGATGCTAGTTGTTAGTTATTCGGTAGGGGCAGGCAAATCAACTTATCGCTAACACTGCTTATCGTTAGCACTGCTTATTGCAACGTTAGCTCAACCACATCTTTTCTGGCGGCAACGCGCATGGTCATTAACAGGGTATGTTGATTGGCATCGGTAATATCATCAACCGTGTCGGGAAGTTGAGCCATAAGCGTAAATTGCTGGCTTTCAATCCCATAGGACCAGAGCTGAAAATCATCATTGATGCCGTAAATGATGTTGTTATTGATAACGAAGCGTTTGTCGCTGCCTTGGCCGATTAACGGCGTGATCAGCTGATCTTCGATTCCTTTGGGCTGCCAAATTCTATCCATATGATCCATATAGATTAACTGACCATTGTCACTGTAACGTGCCCAAGTCACTCGTTTGTGGTTAAGGATGCGTATATCGGCGCTGGTAAGATTGATTTCGGCAAACTTCTCTACTCCGTTAATCATCACCATGGCCAAAACAGCGTGTTGATTGCTATGCCAATGAAATAGCTTAGTGACCGGATAGCTAAGGTTCACATCCTCGCTGTGCCCATCGAGATAGATCTGCTTTAGTTCGGAAGACACATTAACCAGTAGACTATTGCCATCTTCTGCCCAAGCGAAATTATAAATATAACTGCCTGGAGTGAAATCACTCAGCCTTGTGGTGGCATTATCCGTTAACCAAAGCTGCGAATTGCCAGAACGTTTAGAGCTAAACGCTATTGCGGCGTCTGAGGCAGCGGGCGAGTTATCAGTTACAGACGGGCGAAATTTGGGTTGATTTTCGCCAAATGTTGACCGAGCAATGACTTGATAGTTAAGGCTTGTAGGCTGGTATTTTTCAGCAGAATTGGCGCCAAACTGCGATAGCGGCATGGCAATAATGTCGCTGTCATAGTGACCTTTAATCGCTAGCATGCGGGTACCATCGGGATGAAATACTGGCGAGCCAATCGCATCAACCAATGGCAGGCTGACAGGTTGAATCTCGCCTTGGTAGGACAGGGTGTAAAGCTGTTTACCTGTACTGAAAATCAACTGATTGTCTACTGAGGAAAAGTTGGCATAAATAGGGCGATATTTAGGGATGCCATCGGGGTAGGTAATTGGGTAGCTGCCAAGTAATTTCCCTTGGGGAGTGAGGGTTTCGATGTAGCGTTCGCCATCACTGTGAATACTGGTGAGTGCGATAAGATTTTGGCTCGGTGAGTAGTCATAGGCAAAAATGTTACCGTCGGCTAGGGAGAAAATCGTCTCGCTGCTGTTCTGAGTTATCGAGTAGCGGATCAGTTGCCACCGCTGCTCATGCTTCTGCATTAAGGTGATGTCATCGTTGTTAAGCCACTTTACTGAGCGGATCTCTGAGTTATTACACTCCATGACGATATTGGCTGTTTGCGGTGATTTGAGCGCTTGTTGGAAGTCGATACTTTGTAATTTAAAGCATGATTTTTGTGTCACCGGTTGTCCGCAGCTGTTTTGCTGAACATAGGCCAAGGTGTTGCCATCGGCCGAGAAAGCAAGGTTGCCATAAGCACCTAATTGATCACTCAATTGGAACTCTTGTTGTGTGTTGAGGTTTTTAGCCCAAAGATTGCTGGTGCAAAGTACTTCTGGAAAGCGTTGGAAGATGACGTATTGGCCATCGGGCGAGTAGATACTGGCCAGCTCCCTATTATCTGTTGAGGTCAGTGGTTTAATTGCTTTGATAACCAGTGGCTTTTGCCCGGCTGAGTCACTTTGTTGGTAGCCCATAACAGCAACAACAAACAGTAATACGACAATGGCGGCGATGCCTAGGTATTGGCGCTGTTTTACGTTGGCCAGTTGTGCTTTGTCGGCAACCGATGCATGGGTGTCCGTATCAGTACTATTGCTTGTATCGGTATCAGTGTGAATGTCAGAGTGAGCAGCTGTTTTAGCTTCTGTTTTCGTTACCGCGTCTGTCAGCTTGGTGTGGCTATCGGTTTGCGCTAGTGCTTGCCCGGCGCTGTGCTCTGGTGACGCTTGCCACTGTACATCAGCTTCAAGACTATAGCCTTGTTTAGCATGAGTTTTGATATAGTGCTGCACTTTGCCATCATCGCCGAGGGCTTTTCTTAGTTGAGCGATACAGCGCTGCAATGTGTTTGGCGATACCACCGTATTGGGCCAGACATTTGCCAGCAGCTCATCTTGACTGACGACTTTGCCTTTACTTTTTGCTAAACAGGTCAGCACCGCAAGGGCCTTTGGTGGCAGCGTTTGGCTTTGTTGTTTTTGGGTGAGTTGGTTGCGGGTTAAATCAATAAAAAAATCGCCAACCCAATATTGCTCTTCCATTAACTTCTCACCCACCCCCTGTCGATAACTATCTCTATTAAAACCTAAAAAAGCCGAGTTACCAATTGCTAATTAATGACTCGCTAAAGATTCAGTGAGAAATCAGCAAAAAATCAGCATGACTTCATGTGTTTTACCCCAAGCGAGATAACCTTGAACTCGACTACGAGGAGTTATTGCAGCGAGGATCTCTCGCAACAGCATGGAGAATAACAATGGGTTTAAATACACAATTAAAGAGACTACTTTTTACCACGACGCTTGGCGCGATTGTTAGTTTACCGATAGCAAATGCCGGAACCATTGAAAACAGCGCGCCCAAGGCCACCGCAGCGGAAGCGAAGATAAAACACTGGCGGGTGCCCAATAGCGAGCTTAGATTCACTGATATCAGTGAATTAAAAAGTGCTTATATTGATACATCGCCTTCTGCACATGACGATGGCATTGATGTGGGTCAGCTAGGCGTTGATGCTGGTAATGATAAGTTGATTGTTGCATTGGCAAAAGAGATCGCCGCGGGACAACATGGCGAGTTTGATAGTCTATTGATTGCCCATAAAGACAAGTTGCTTTTCGAGTCCTATTTCTCTCGGGGCCGTATTGATTTACCTCACCCACAATCGTCAGCCAGTAAAGTTTACGTGAGTACCGTACTTGGCCGAGCGATTCAATTGGGCCACCTTACTATGGCCGATCTGGATAAGCCGTTAGTTAGCTTTCTCAACGAGTTAGACCCGAGTCGTTTCACCAAAGGAGCGGAGAAAATTACTCTGCGCAAAGCAATGATGATGCGCTCAGGCATTCGGATTAGCGAAGAGGATGCACAAGGGTTCGAGCAAAGCTCACCCGCATTAAAAGGGCAAGGGTTAGTACAAGCCTACCTTGAAGCGAGTGCGCCAATAACGGCTGAGTCGCAAGCATTCAAGTACCAAAATGATCCTATGTTGGTGATGCAAGTGATAGAGGCCGTGGTGCCAGGTTCAGCACAAGCGTTCATTAAGCAAGAGCTGCTCGATAAGCTGGAGATCAGTAATTATGGCTGGAAAACCCATAAAGTCACCGGGCTACCGGGCTCTGCCAGCATGACATCGAGGGCGATGCTCAAGTTTGGCAAGCTGGCGATGAATAACGGCAAATGGAATGGCGAGCAGTTGGTGCCCGTCGACTTTATTACCCAAGCAACCGACAGGCTGATTTACCCTGACGCTGAGATTTTTGGTGGCGGTGATGCGGTATCTAATCAGGGCTATGGCTACTATTGGTGGGGGACCGATTTAACTTATAACGGTAAAAGTTATGCGACTACCTCTGCTCAAGGTGGTGGCGGCATGTATATCTTGTTGATTAAGGAGCTAGATTTGATGGTCGTAGTGACCGCCCATGATAGAGAAAACACTACACAACAGCTTATTGCTGAGCGAATTCTCCCCGCTTTTGTTGGGCAAGCTAACAGGTTAGCGAGCAACCAATAAGTTACCTATTACATTATGAACTGCCGGCATAAGTTGCCGGCTTTGTTACCATAAATCTTCCTGAGCTATCGCAACACTTAAGCACGTCGCCGTTCACGTAGCGTCTATAAAGGTTGTTTAGAGCTACAGCGCCAGTTGGATTGGTGTCAGTAGCCTAAAGCAAATTTGAATATCTCTAATTCATCGGCTTGCTTAGTCGCTTCCTATAGTATTTCAGTCATTAATTATGATGGTTTTTTTTTGCTGATGTGAATTGGTGAGCTTAAATGAGGTGGCAGCAAGCGATGGTAGAGACTGCAGCGGCACTAGATGTAGTGGAATGGGTGTATTATGGGGTTAAATGGTTAAGCTTAATCGGGCTATATTTAGCCTTGGTCTATGTCGTTATTCATAAATATGGCCGCTGAACTGATGAGAAGGTTAAGTTGCTTTGGCGAGTTCAATTGCGATAATAGGCGCACTGTAATCGCTCTGGAACGTCATGCGCCTAGATAAATTCATCTGTAAGAGTACGGACTTAACTCGCGATCAAGCCATAGCTGAAATTGGTAGTGCACAAGTTACTGTTAATGGCGTAGTAATTTTGGAGCCTGCAACTCAAGTCCATGAAGACAATAGCATCTTGTTAGCTGGCAGCCCATTATCGCTAAGGCCATCTCGTTACATGATGCTGCACAAACCATTGCACACTTTGAGCTCAAATGTGGATGGTGACTACCCATCAGTGATGAATATTCTTATTCAGGCGGGGTTTGATAAAGTGTGTGACCTACACATTACCGGTCGTTTAGATGCTGATACGACTGGGTTAATGCTGATCACCGACGATGGGCGCTGGTCATTTAATATCATCAACCCTAAATATCTTTGCAGCAAACGTTACCGAGTGACATTGCGTGATGCGATAGCCCCATCGCAATTTGAGCAACTTGTTGAACGTTTTGCCAAAGGGATTGCTTTACCAGGGGAAGCTAAGCTGACTTTACCGGCCAAACTGGAGGCCGTTTCTTGTGGTGCTGGTGGCATTAATGAAGTGCATCTGACCATACAAGAAGGACGCTACCATCAAGTAAAGCGGATGTTTGCCGCCATAGGCAATCGGGTCAATGGGCTGCATCGAGAATCAATTGGTGCGGTGACTTTAGATATACCGGTTGGTGAGTGGCGCTATTTGAGTGCCGATGAAGTGAATTCGTTTACCGTGGAACAGCTCAGCCTAGACTAGCTCAATACGGCAGACTAATCGATATTGGCAGGGGTATAGCCAACATCCCGCTATTAATTGGTGTGCTAAAGCACAGCTTAATTGATTTGTCCTTATGAACCCCTGCTTAATATATTTAATATGCTCTATAAGATTAATTGTCTTTAATTATTAATGATAACTTAGTATTAATGTAATACTATGGGTTTTAGCCATTGATGCCTTCTGAATACTGTAGATAGGCTTTGTCTGGCTGCTATTTTTCTGTGTTTTTTATTTTGATGTTCTGTTTTGTTTCTGTTCTTTTGCATAGCGCTCGATGTTTGCTGAAAGTTGCCAAAACTTAGCGGTTAAGTAAAGTTGAATATAGTTTTTAGGCTTGACTGGCCTTGTATCGCGCGTGGTTTTTCATCAAAGTTGAAAGTGAGTGACATGAGAGGTTTTTGCTGTCTAATGCAGATTAATAATGCAGTATTTTGATTGTGATTAAGTTTATTATGCTGTTTTAGGTGTTTTTTATGGTTTTGCGTTTTAGTGTTTGTTCTGTGTTACCGCTTTGATTTTTAATTGTTTTTGCAGGTGTTGGTCACCCTTGTTCTTTTTGTAAAATTTAGAGCAATAGCTTTAATGGTTTTTTGTCCTTTCTACTCGCATGTTCTTAGATTAATGTTCAGTTAGCTTTTACTCAATTCAATTTATCTTTCCTGTTAAATATCTTCGCCTTTCATATTCTCGTCATATTTTTATGGTTTTTAATTGCTCATTTATAAGTCGGTTAAGTTGTTTTGTTTCACTGTCTATTAATTCAATTACGTAAGTTTTATTTATTTGCATTTGTTAATTGTGTTTTTTTGTCTTCTTGCTGCCTTTACTTATTGATTGCTTTTAATTAATTTGGCGTCGCCTCTTAGGTGATGAAACTTAATTAAATACTTTACTGCTTTCAGGGTGAGCCTTTAGTGAGCGGTATTGATGCAAGTGATTGCAATAACACTATCCATTTGGAGTAAGAATGAAATTTAATGCTAAAAAGCTGCTGCTGGTATCGAGCATTGCGGCGGCACTGGCTGGGTGCAGTAACTCATCAGACGACAAAAATGATTCAATTAGTATTGATCTTCGTTTAATGGAAACGACTGATATTCACACCAATGTAATGCCTTACAATTACTTCGAAAGTGCTGAGCACAATGAAGTTAATCTACCTGATTGGGGGCTAGCACGTACCTCTTTAGTTATTGCACAAACGCGTAAAGAAGTAGCCAACAGTATGCTGTTTGATAATGGCGACCTGATTCAAGGCAGTCCAATGGGAGACTATATGGCTGCGCTAGGTGCTGAGCACTTAAGAGGCGATACTCACCCTGTATATAAAGCCATGAACTACCTTGAATATGATGCTGCCAACTTAGGTAACCATGAGTTCAATTATGGGCTTGAGTATCTAGATGAAGCCTTGAAAGGTTCTGAATTTCCTTATGTTGGCGCCAATGTTTGGAAAGCCGACGACTCTTTGGAAAAAGTGAGCGATGCGGTCGAAGAGTGTGAAGTGCGTATCACAGAAGATTTCTACGACACCGCTGAGCATATGTATGACCCATATGTGATTCTAGAGAGAGAGTTTATCGGTGATGACGGCAAAGCTCACACTGTAAAAGTAGGTGTGATTGGATTTACACCACCCGATATCATGGGCTGGGATGCTGCGCACTTAGTGTGTAATGTGGTTGTGTCGGATATTAAGAAAACAGCTGAGCATTATGTACCTATTATGAAAGCAGAAGGTGCCGATGTCGTTGTGGCTATTCCACATTCTGGCCTAAACAACAATGATGATGAGTTTGCAGAAAATGCCTCACTCCATCTAGGTTATGTTGACGGTATCGATGCCATTATGTTTGGTCATGACCACCGTGATTTCCCTAACTCGACCGGTGAGTATGGCGATATTCCTAATGTTGATGCCGAAAAAGGGCTTATCAATGGTATTCCTGCGGTGATGCCTGGCTACTGGGGCGCCAAACTCGGGGTTATCGATTTAAAACTTAACTCTAGTGATGGCGGTAAAACTTGGACCGTTGACCACACTCAATCAACCGCAGAATTACGTTCATTGGTTGAAGGTTCTGATGCTGCAGTTGAAGATTTAGTTGAGACCGAGCACGTCGGTACGGTTGAATATATGGCTGATTCTATTGCTGATATCGACGTCAACATGAACAGCTTTTTCCCACAAGTGGTGCCAGATTTATCAATCCAAGTGGTGAATGAAGCGCAGTTGCACCAACTTAATAAATGGAAAGCTGAAGGTGAGTTTGCTGACGCATCAGACGATGCTATTTTCTTGTCAGTATCGGCGCCATTTAAATCGGGTCGTAACGGTGGTCAAGACTACACCAACATTCAAGAAGGTGAGCTAACTAACGCATCGGTTGCTGATATCTATGTATTTGATAACAACACCCCAGCAGTATTGAAGATGACCGGTACTGATATGAAGCGTTGGATTGAGTGGGTCAATTCAAATGCCTATCGCAGTCTGCCGCTTTCAGCAGGTGAAACTTTCTTAGTTGAAGAGTTCCCTGGTTATAACTTCGATGCTTTCTTCGGTGGGTTTAGCGATAACGGTGAAGGTCTACTGAAGTACAAGGTCAATGTTGAAAATGACTCTAGATTTACCGACATTGATGGCTTCCGTTATACCGAAACAGACAATGAGCAGTTAGTTGAGCTGACTTATAACGGTGTTGAGATTGCTGACGATGCTGAAATCTATGTCATTACCAACAACTACCGCGCTTCAAATTCGGGTATGCCTGGTGTCGATAATGCGGTTATGGTTAAAGAAGAGTTTGCATTTAACAACCGTGAATTAGTGCAGTTTTATTTGGCTGACCGCCTAGCTGAACAGGAAGGAACCACATTGAGTTTCCCGAATGCTAAAGTGTTTGAGCTAGAAGCGCCAAATACCGCTAGCGTGGCTTTTGCATCGGCAACCCTTGAAGAAGGCTTCCGCTGTGCAACTAATCAAATCACTGGCCTGTCTACTGAAGGCGAAGAAACCACCAAAGAAGGCACTCAAGGATTCACTGAGTACCACTTCAACTTTGATTACAGTGGTGAATTCAACTGTGAAGCTAAATAAGCGACCACAGTGCACTAACTGATAAGTAAGCCGAGTGTTATAAAGCCGACTTGATTTGATCAAGTCGGCTTTTTTCTATCTGCCGTTAGCCTATCAAGATCGATACCTACTGCTTGAACCAATGCGCTTAATAATTTTTAAGCTAATCCTCAGACTTTACGATTACAATGCGATACATATTCGTGCTGTTTAACTGTTACTAAGAGGGATTTGTCACCATGGGGACACCTGATTCAACTTCAACTCGTCGTAAGCCTTGGGTTACATTAGCTGTTATCGCTTCAATTGTGTTGTTTTTAACCATTTTAATGAATGTGATGCCAAAAGGTTTTAAGGCAACCCATGAGCAGATAGGTACGGGTAAACCGGCACTGGTGTTTGTGTATGATCCGGCGTTGACTATTAGTAACAGTCAGACCGAACAGATGAACGAGGCTAGAGCCCATTTGGGCGATAATGTGCACTTCTTGTTGGCACGTATTGGCACACCAGAAGGGCAGGAGCTAATGGCGAAACATCGCGCTGGTTCGGCGGAGTTGTTGCTATTTGACCCACAGGGCAACCTGGTTGAGCGTAAATTCGCAGTAAGAAGTGCTAACGAGCTGATTCAGTGGGTTAGACAGTAAAATCATTTAGTCCATTACTCTCTACCGTTAAATAGATCAAAGCCCTGATAACAATAAGTTAGCAGGGCTTTTTTATTTGACGACAATATCAGTCGTTACTATTTAATTGTCTCTTATACTGGCGACTAACGATTGTCTGACATGTCGTAACTGCAAGGTTCACTTGCACGCAGCACTTTATTTGAGGTGACTTGGCCAGTGGTATATACCGAGCCAGTACACTGGTTAACAACTTGCTCACCTACAACGTTACCGCCTGACATATAGGTATATTCTAAAATCCAACCGTTTTGCTTTCCCGCTAGTGCTGAAGTTGCGACCGTTAAAACGCCTGCTGCTGCCAATAAGGTGATGGCTGTTTTCTTTATTGTTGTCATGGGTTAACTATTCCTTGAGTTATCTTATAAGGTTATTAAGGGTAAAAGCGCACGCCTGCTTAATTGTGTTATATCGGCGATTGCTGATAAAGAACCTAGGGGTTTTAAGTTGCTGTGTATATAGGGGCAATATACTAGTTCTTTTAGATATTTAGCTCGGGCATGAGACTGACTATGAGCACGAGTACAGTGATGTTTCGGGTAAACGTTGCTGCTTTCTTAAGCTCATAAATCGTAAAAAGCCAATATTTAAGATCAATCTAAACGAGGTGAGCGGTGCTAAGTATGTAGTGATGAGATGATGGCAGTCTCCTTGCCAATTATGGCATGAGTCATTGCTGATACAGCTAGTAAGTTTGGTGGCATTTATGTTGCTGGCTGTTGTTTTGTGTTGGGGGTGATGGGTGCGATTTTTAATTGTTATTTAACAATGAGTTAAATAAGTTTGCTGTCATCAAACTGTAAGCCGTTGTACGCAAATCTTTCATATTAGCGTTCTAACCTTGCGCCACTTTTAGCTGCAACGGGAAAATCTCAAGTGAAACTTAAACTTAGCGCTTTGTGCGTATCAATGGCTATTTTGGCTGGTTGTTCGTCAGATTCAGATGATACGGTGGTGGTTGAGCCACGTGAAGGTCAATGGTTGACTGGTGACTTGCACGTACATAGTGCGGTATCAAACGATGCCCGCGACACCATGGTGAATATTCTCTACCATGCGTTTGATGAGTTCGATATTGACTACGTGTTCTTCTCAAACCATATGCGTGTACGTGGTAACGATCACCAAGACAATGACATTGGCGAAGTCCTTTACGCCAATCGACTTGAGCAGTATGAGCTACCTGAAATTCGTTCGCTACAAAATCGCTATTATCAAGACAAAATCATCACCACAACGTTTGAGTGGGATTTCCCTGGCTTTGAGCACTACAATATCGGCATCATTGGTACTGCTGATGAACAAGCTGACATCTTAGAAGCGGTTAAACTATTCGAATACAAGTTCAGCAATGAAAACACCCTAGCGCATTTTGATCCTAAAGATGTGGCCCGTTGGCAAGCACAGGGGATTGAGCGTTATAACACTGAGGCCGATGCGGCTAAAGCGTTAACTTGGCTACAAGATAACTACCCAAATACTAGCTACGGCATGCTCAATCACCCTCGACGCTATGCCAATACCTATACCTTGGCCGATGTGCGCGATCTCAACAGTACAGCTCCTGATATCTTCTTTTTAATGGAAGGGATGGTGGGCGGACAATTCCACCCTTATGACCGTGGTGATTATGCCAGCAGTAGTGCCGGCCTTTATGGTGGTGCCGACCCTATGTTAGCTCATGTGGGTGGCTGGTGGGATGCACTGCTCAGTGAAGGACGTCAAATCTGGAATGTTTCCAACTCTGATTACCACTTTAAAATCAGTGATGGTGGCCAATATACCAGTGGTTATTTCCCCGGTGAATACTCTAAAAACTATGCCTATGTAACCCAAGGTGATGATGAACTGGCCGTGCTAGCAGCTCTGCGCTCTGGTGAGATGTTTGGTGTAACGGGTGAATTGATCAATCAGTTAGATTTTAACATTAGCGCCAATGACAACACTGCCTATATGGGACAGCAGGACTTTAGTGTGGCTCAAGGTGATGAAGTTACCGTTAACATCCGCTTCCAAAGCCCTGAGTTTACCAACCAAGAGATAGTTGTCGGCGACGGTATATTTGGCAGTGCAGTAAATCCTGGCGTACATCATATCGACCTTATTGCCGGTTCAGTTACTGGCATGGTATCGCCAAGCTCGGCGCAATATGACAGCACTGAAAACAGTGATGCCAGCGTAATTAAAAGCTTCACTGCTGCGGATTGGCAGCTTGATGATGAGGGCTTCTACGCAATGTCTTATACCTTTACTGCCGAAGCTAATCAGTACTTCCGCTTACGGGGTACCGCACTCGATTATAACGAAGCGGGCTTAACGGTCGACGGTGAACCGCAAAAGTGGCAGTCGATGAGTAAAGATGAAGGCGAGACTGACCATCAGATCCAAGATAGAGCTAATAAGCTTATTTACCGCGATGTGTGGTTCTACTCTAACCCTGTGTATGTCAGCGTTAACTAACTTAACCTAACAAACTAAGGGCAGTGCTAGCACTGCTCTTAGTTCACGATTCGGAGAGCGTATGCGTATATTGATAGGGTTAGTTTTACTCCTGAGTTTTCATGCTTACAGCTGTGAGCAACACGGTGACCACGCACACCATCATCACCATGAAGCTAAGTTGCCAACAGGCCTAAAAGTACAGATCCCCACAGTAGTTGAGCGTAGTCAGGATACGGTGCCTGTCAGCTTTAGTTTTAGTGTGCAAAGTCAGTTAGAGCTTGCCGACCTGCAGATTGAAATCAAACCCAATCCAAAGGTTAACATTATTGGCGATGGTGCCCGTTGGGATGAGACGAGCGAGCAGTATCAGGTGACAGCGCAGCTAGTGTCGGCGCAACGTGGTGCACTGCGAGTATTGATATCGGGCAAGGTCAATGGTGAGCCATTCTTGTTAAGTCGTTTTGTGATGATTGCCTAGTGCCGTAATCGCTGTGTAAGAGTAAAGAGGGTGCTCGCTGGGGGCGATTTAACCTGGATGTCATAGCGATTTTTTGCCAATTAGTGTTAGTATCAAAGTTCTAACAAAAAAGCATCAATAGCGTTACTTTTGTCTGTTGATTTGATGTTTGGCAAAATATAAAAATAAAATGATATACAACATAAGGTTGCAGGATTGCGTCATGGCTTTGCTGTGCTTTCTGATGGGCTGCTGCCTATTAGTTAGCCCGCTTACTCGCGCAGATACCATCAATATCCCCGCTTTTGCGCAAGGCAGCGTTGGTACTCATACCCAGTATTTTAGAGAGCGGGATGGGGTTTTGGTACTGAGCGAAGCACAACAAAGGTTTGCAGCAGGCCCGTTGACAACAGGTAGTAGTAACTCAATTTCATTGGGGATCAGTGTCGATCCTGTGTGGATGACGTTTACCGTCAGTAACACCGCCCAATTTGCCAAAGCCTATCGTCTGTCAGTGGAAACACCGTGGATTGATTATATTGATACTTGGTTGATTCAAGATGGCATCGTAAAAAAGCGTATTACAGGTGGTGATGCCTACGCGTTTGACAAGCGGCCGATGGCTTACCGTTATTATGCCTTTGAATATGCTTATCCTCCGGGGTTAACTCAAGTGATCATGCGGGTTGAAACTAAAGGCCCTATGGCGCTACCAGTGCAATTTAACTCTGTGAACCATGCCATTGCGCGCGACATTAATAGCGGCTATCAGTATGGTGCGTTGTACGGCATTATGGTCGCGTTAGCACTCTATAATTTGGTGTTATACTTTTTCGTTCGTCGGCGTGAATACGGGCTTTACGGACTGTATTTGCTCGGTTTTGTCATCAATAGCCTGTCTTATACAGGCCAGTTGCATACGATTATCACCTATGATTTTGGCGCTTATTTTCAAGACTGGTTAGATATTTTCTTGATGATTACCTATAGCGTTGCTGGGCTGCATTTTGCGCGTACCTTGCTGCAAACGAAAGACTATGCCCCCGTTTTAGATAAAATTGTGTTGCGTACCACGTTATATATTCCGCTAGGAATGCTCGCCGGTTTTGCCTTTAATCATCTGTTTTTCTCTATGGTATTGGCCTTCTTACTTAACACCTGTTTTGTGGTGTTATTTATTGCTATGGGCGTGAAAGCTCTGCAAGCCAAAAAGCCATTTGCGCTGATATTTATTTTGTCGTCGGTAACCGCGGCTATCTGTATAGCGGTGTCGACTTTAGCCGTTGCCGGTATCTTGGTGCCTTATAACGACTACACCTTTAAGGCCATTGAAGTTGGTATGACTTTTGAGGCGATATTACTCGCTTCAATTCTCGGCAGCCAATTTAGAGTGGCGCAAGTCGATAAGATTATGGCGCAAAAATACGCCTGCACCGATCCGCTGACTCAGCTGAATAATCGTCGAGGTTTTCAAGAGCTGACCAGTCCGATTGTCGAACGTATTATCAATACCAAAGCAGATGTCTCAGTTGTACTCATTGATATCGATTTGTTTAAGAACATCAATGATGTTTATGGCCATCAAGTTGGCGATGAGGTGCTAAAAAAGGTGGCTGCGGCCATTAAGCTGGCTTGTAGAAAGCAAGATGTCTGTGCGCGTTGGGGCGGTGAAGAATTTATTGTGTTTTTGCCCAATAGCAGTCAGTCAGTCGCTGTTGAACAAGCCGAGAAAGTGCGCCGCGCGATCGAAGTGACACACTTTAGCGATTTGAATATTGCACTGTCGCTGACTGCCAGTTTAGGGGTTGCCGGCACACATAAAGCAAAGTTTCAGCAGCAAGAGATACAAGCAAACTCAATTGAAGCGTTAATCAATCATGCTGACAAAGCCCTTTATGATGCGAAACAAAGTGGCAAAAATCGGGTGATCGTTGCCAACTAAGTAAGCGTGCTAATTACACCATTGGCGCTCGCAGGGAATACCATCTTTATCACCGTCCATTTTGGTATTTGGGCAATGTTTAATGTAAAACATGGCTTCTTCACATGATCGCATTTGACTGCAGTGTTGTTTGCCTGTTTCACAGCGAAAAGCAGGCAGGTTTGAGCTGGTATCTGCTGAATTGTGAAATTGTTGACTAACGGGAATTTGCGGTTCAGGTTCAGGCTTATTGAGTGGACGATCCATCCCAATGACTATCAGTGCAAGGATTAATAGCATCGGCAGCCAACGTAAAATAGGCGATCTTTGCGGAGTATGTCGTCGCCGCCCAGGCTTAGTTTGACGTCGTGCGACACCAACAATATTGGCATTGCATGCACGGCTTTTTCCATCGGCTTGTTGGGTAATTTGATAACTAATCACATCACCGATAACGGGCTTGCGCGCCATGTGTTTAAGTGCCGATATATGAATAAACACATCCTGACTATCACTGTGTTGCGGCTTAATAAACCCAAAGCCTTTATCATCGTGCCAGCGAACTAACTTTCCCTGTTCAATCTGCATAAACTATCCATTGTGGTTGTAAAAAACATCATCACTACTGGGTATTAAAACTGAGGTTGGCAGTAATGTCATTGTTGTCTATCAAGTTTATGCATTCATCTTTAGGCATTACTTTTTAGCCACAACCCATTCGCCAATAAGTAAACTGACTTAGCCGGCTTGTTCCATCCAATTTAACTTCTAATACCTAGAACACGTAAGCATAACGAATTTTGAAGGTCGCTTCAGTGCCAGTGACATAACCTGCAATGGGAGAATTTTCGCCAACATAACGGGTTTTCATATCCGTTGCCCGGTTGTTTACCAGAAACTGCTCGTGGACCAACATCAACTTATGGCGCTTGTTATCGGTGATGTCAAACGTGGCATTGAAGTCGAGTTTTAACGTGGAGCCTAAAGTGTCATTTTGCCAATAAGCATATTGGGGATGAAAACCAAAACTGAGGCGCGGATGAACACGGTAGTCGAGCTTAATATTCAGCTGTGCGCCATGGCTATTTAGGGTGCTGCCATCGGCTAATTTATTGCTAATAGCCGCAACAGCCGGGTTGATTCGCAACGACAAGTCTTGCCAGCGCTGTTTATAGGCGTATCCAAGAGCGCCAATAACTGGACCTTTTCCCGACCAGTCGCCTTTTACCACATCAATTGACAGGCCGTGGTGTTGATTGAAATAGCCAAATGCCCAATTACGAGCGACTGAAATATTACCGTTTCGCCATTTGGCAGCGGTGGTGTTGTCCCATGTTAGCCCTGCAAATTCAAGCTGATTGCCCTGCAATATCGTTTCCAATTGGCGTACATCAGACTTGGAGGTTGGCTGCACGGTTCTGGCTTGTTCATGGCCAACAATCCCTACCCAAGTTGCACTTGCTTGTGAAGATATGAGTAGTGTACAAGCCGCCAAAATTTTAAAGAGATGAGCGGATAATGGTGGATGGGATTGCATTATGTTGTCCAGCGATAGTCATTCTGATAGCGCATATTGTGCTGGAGATGTTGCGATGCTTTAAATCAATAGCTATTCGATTTAGCTATAGGTGGGGGGGGGAGGATTAAGTCGACAGGGGAAAAGTTGATAAGTTACTGATTATGGTAACACCAGTTAAGCCACTGGCTAACTGGTGTCGCCTCTACACTTTACGAATTAAATTCGCGGATCGTTGCCTTGGCTTTCTACCTGACCAATCACTTTGATGTTATCTAAGGTCGATAGCGTTCCCCATTGCTGAATGGTCATCATGCCTTTGACTTCTTTACTGCTAAAACTCAACCTTAAGCCATCTTTACGGTGCTCACTTGGGAGGTTTTCAGGCAATATTTTACGGCCATCATCGGTGATAATTCCCCAGAAACCACCTTCAAGGTTGAGATAGCGAACTGTACCTTGGTTCATAATGACTCCTTTCGATAGCTCCACAGGTTGAATGACCACTTCTTGTGCTGCAGTAGAGTGTGGTTTTGCACTCTTGGCGTCAACTTGTGCCGGCTGTTGAGCGCTTACTGCAGATGACTGCTGCTCTTGGGTGTCGTTGGTACAAGCACTGATTAATAGCGCCGTTGCAATCGTCAGTGAAGTTGTTAGTGGAGCGCGCATCAATTTATCCTTGTATAAATGTGTCTATATACCCACTGTAGCAGATTTTGTTGTTTGACCAAGCTTTTAGCTGCGGGCTGTACGGCAACTGATGATGAATGATGCAAAGGTACTCAGTGATCAATAGCGTTTTACCTTGATGATTTTGAAGTCGTTATCAGGTATGTTGAGACGAGCATGGGGTTGGAAATGTAATTAATTAAGATTAAAAGGATTATGCTTCTCAAATGGATATTGAAATGAAAGTTGAACAAACGCAGCAGCATGCGGACTATTATGATGCTATTTATGCTCGTCTTAATAGTTTTAAAGCTTATATTGTCGCAAACCCCGGCCTCATCGTTTCACTATTTTATCTATTTTCGACCATTATAGGTCTGACATACACCTACAATTTGCTGGCTAACTTTGGCCTGAATGTATTGCTGCATTTAGATTTAAGTGACTTTATTCTGTCTGCGGTTCATCACCCGCAGGCTTTCATTGTCACCTTTGTTGTAGTTTTAGCCTTAGCTGTTTTCACTTTTTACATTGATCCATGGTTAATGGAGCGCTTTCCTAAGTATCGTCATGGTAATAATGACACCTTAAGAAAAATTAAAATCGATCCTGCTTTGCTACTACTGATTGTCACCATGATGTTGATTTTTAGTATGGTAGAGCTAGTGGCGAAAGTCGACTATCGAAAATTTAGCCAAGGGCAGTATGTGCCTTATCGGGTAACCCTAATTTACCCTATTACTGAGTTGCCACGCCAACCAATCGACAGTGCCATTCCACACGACACAATAGGTGCAACACCAGTGCTGAAACCAACAAAACTGATTTTAGATCGAGTTGGCATTATCAGCAGCACGGCTCGTTATTTGTGGTTATATCAAGGCGAAGGCGTGCCGGTACAGATGGTGTCCCATGACAATGTGGCATCGATTTTACCACTAGAAGATACTGTTATGATGGCGCAAAGTGGCGCGAATACTGCCAATGAAAGTCGATCAACTAGTCAAACTATTAAACCTCAACCAGCGCTCCCTGTTACTTCACAGACGATATCAGCTGAAAAAGCTGAAGCCAGTTTACACTAGCAGTGTGTTTGATGGGATATTTAGAACTAAGAGGTTTTTTCACTGGATAATTAGTGGTTGGTGGTTTGTTATAGTGAATGAATGTGATTCAAGTGTTTGATTTGACATCAAAAATTAATGAGGCTAACTTGTCAGTCGAATGCTTTTAATATGACAAGGATGTGTGATGAACGTGACAGGACGACTCATTGCTTGCGGTTTGCTTACGCTCAGCTTTAGTACAGTAGCTGATATCGATGAGCAGATTGAATTCGAGCAACTTGATTTTGAACTCGTGAGCCTCTCAGAAACCGACACTCGGGTAGTTAGATGGCGAGACGAGCAAGGTCAGCCATTGACAGCAGCTCATTTAAGCCCCAAAGCACACCAAGGTAAGCAAGCATTACTGCTTAAAAGTGATGGAGAAAAGCGTAATTTTATCCAATCCATAGAGACCAGCTTTGTTGGTGAAACCTTAAATCTGAGCGGGTACATTCGTACTCAAGATATTAGCCAGTTAGCTGGGCTGATGATTCAGCAGTTTGATTTTCGTGGAAATGCCATCGGATTTGAATTTCTAAAAGGCCTCACAGGCAGCACTGATTGGCAACAATATCAGATCTCAACCGCATTAAATGAAAATACCAGTAGCATCAGAATTGGTGGTTTTGTAGTTGGCGCCGGACAAGCGTGGTTTGATGATTTGTCGGTTACCGTTGACGGTCAAGATATTGCACTCGCGAAACCTTATAAGCCTACACTGCTGGCAGCAGATACAGATACCGAGTTTCATTCAAGTTCGCAAATCAACTTTGACAATGTTAGTCAGCTGCAAATCGATAACCTCAGCAAACTTGCTCAAGTCTGGGGGCTTGTTAAGTATTATCATAATGCGGTCGCTGCAGGCGAATACAATATGGACGCTGAGCTGTTCCGCGTGATGCCTGCTGTCTTATCGGCCACCAATGCAGACCAAGCCAATCAGCATATGAGCGATTGGTTAGCGAAGATGACAAAGGTCGAAGCTTGTCAACCAAGCTGCGTAAAACGCGACACTAATGTTGCGCTACGGATTGACCTAAGTTGGATAAATGATAGTGCGCGTTTTGGAACTAAATTAAGCCAGCAGCTACAACACATAGTCGCCAATCGTCGTTTTGAAAGTCACTACTATTTTGGGTTTAATAGCTCCATGGGCGTAGCCGTAAACAATGAGCTTAGCTATGGGCAAGCTCACCAAGATACCGGTTATCGTCTGCTCGCTTTGTTTCGAGTTTGGAACTTAGTCAACTATTTTGCCCCCTATAAATCACTCACTACTAGTCCATGGCAACAGGTACCGCAGAAATTCATTGGTCAATTTGTTGCCGCCAAGGATAAAAAACAGTACGAGCAGGCACTGTCTGAGTTGTTAAGCCAACTTGATGATGGCCATGCCTACTTGATGGGGGATAGAGGTAATCAGTTGGTTGACTTGTTTGGTGAGCAACTTGCGCCGGTCAAACTGCAGTATCTTGAGGGCCAGTGGGTAGTGAGTGCAAATTTGCAGCCTAACACCAATGAATTGCAAGTGGGGGATGTGATTACCCATATCGATGGCAAATCAGTGAAAGCCGTAGAGCAAGAATTATGGCCATTATTAGCGGCGAGCAACGATGTCAGCCGTTATTACGCGTTGCAAAGTCGCTTGCTACAAACAGATAAACCACAGCTAACATTGACGTTAGCCAGCAAGAAAGCAGTGACAGTGGCAACAGTGCCAATCGCTGAGGTTTATTTACAGGTATTGCAGCCAATTGCTCTTGCCGAGCACCATGTTATTGATGGCAAAGTGGGCTATATCAATATGACGACGCTTAAGCCCGAAGACGTTGCTCCGTTGATGCAGCAATATCAACAACTCCCACAGCTCATTATTGACCTGCGTGGCTACCCCCTAGGGTCAGTGTGGACTCTGGCGGAGCATCTGTTTGCCAAGCCGAAAGTCATTGCTAAAGCGCAATATACCAATATCAACACACCGGGTGACTTTATGTTGCAAGATGTTGAAGTGGGTATTGATAACCCCAATCCCTATCGCGGCCGTATCGTGCTATTAGCCAACGAGGAGTCGGTGAGTCAATCTGAGTTTTCACTAATGGTGCTCAGACAGGCGCCAAATGCCTTGGTAATGGGAAGCCAAACTGCAGGCTCAGACGGTGATGTTTCGCAATTTTCCATTCCCGGTGGCTATCAGTCGCAGTTTTCTGGCATTGGTATTTTAACACCTAATGAGCAACAAACTCAGCGCCTGGGTATTGTTGCTGATGTCGAGGTAACAACAACGGTTGAGGCTGTTAAGGCGGGTAAAGATGAGCAGATTGAGCAGGCTCTGATACTACTTAACTCTGACAAATTTGAGAGGCTAGTTTCAAGTAAGTCGGCACGTTTGTAGTCCAAGTCAGACCCGGCTTTGCTGGGTCTGAGCTCGTAAATATGTTAACCACCAAGCCTCATGTCAATAGCCAAGCCTAAAGACACTGGGCTTTTTCGCGCTTAGCACGTTTGTTTGATAATAGTTTTTGTATGAGTGAAGGCAATATTGACGCGGTTATCATGCTTGCCATTAGTAGATATTGATGTGCGCTGAATGACTCGCCCAGCAATAACAATCCAAAAACGATACCTGCAACGGGATTCGCAATACCACCGAAGGTGAAATCTACCACCGACATACGCTGTAACAGCCATACATAAAGGATATAGCCAAGTACCGTATTAAGCCCAATAATCCAAGCTAGCCCGGCAACATTTTGAATTGATAACTGTTGCAGTGCGTTGATGTAAGGTTGAGGGCTTATCAATCCATGAAGCAGTGCTAATACTGCTAGTATGCTCCCGCCAATAATCAATTGCCATGTCAGCACAGTCCACCAATGCAGACGACTCCCGAGACTTTTAGTTATGGTGCTGCCGACAATGATACAGCCGATTGCTGCTAACATCGCGCCCAACCCTAGGGGGTTAAGGTCGATCGCATTGGGGTCGAATAACAGCCAAGCTAGCATAATTAGCATTGCGCCTGAGCCCACTTGCAGTAAGGTTGGGCGCTGTTTACTGATAAGCCAATGAAATAACATGGCAAACACAGGAACAGATACCATTCCCACACCTGAAATCGCCGAAGGTAATGTCAATGCCATAATAAAAATTAGGCTAAAGAATGCAGAGATATTAATGGTGCCAAGCTTGGCTAAACTTAGCCACTCGTGGCGCTGTGGCATGGTAGGTTTAATCGCTAATAGTATTAAACCTGCAGGCAACGCGCGCAGTGCACCCAGTAACAGTGGCGGCCAATCTGGCAAGGTATATTGGGTCATCGCATAGGTTGATCCCCAAAAGAAGGCGGGGATCATTGCCAATAGAATATTCATTTTGAGTACCTCATAAAATGAAACTATCTTCACGTAAAGATAAATAGTGATCTTGGACCTGAAAGTTGGATTTGTAAAGTATCTTTTTATAAAGTATCTTTGCATCAAGATACTTGTAACGCTTATAGGGTTATATAAATGGATGGTGTAGATAGACTTATTGGGCAATGGGCGGAGCAAAAGCCGCATCTTGATACTGCGCCAATGGCCGTGCTTGGGCGATTGTTAAGACTCACTAAGCATATTGAATCGCAACTGAGTACATGCCAGAAACAGTTTGGTCTTAACATGGGAGAATTTGATGTGCTCGCGACCTTAAGGCGTGCGGGTGCTCCCTACAGGCTAACCCCCTCAGATCTACTTGGTGCAATGATGTTGACATCTGGTGCCATGACCAATCGACTCGATAAGCTTGAAGCTAAGCAGTTGATAGAGCGTGTTCACAGTAAAGCGGATCGGCGCAGTGTTTCTGTGGCGTTGACCACCGAAGGGTTGGCTTTGATCGATAAGGCAGTTGAGGCCCATGTGGCTTTACAGCAGCAGCTGGTGAAACAGCTTTCAGCGCAAGAGTTCGGGCAGATTAATCAATTGCTAAAAGGGTGGTTACGGGGTTTTGAGAAATAGTCGTTTTCTTTTGCTGAGAAA
Organism: Shewanella sp. Scap07; assembly: GCF_013394145.1. Taxonomy (NCBI): domain Bacteria; kingdom Pseudomonadati; phylum Pseudomonadota; class Gammaproteobacteria; order Alteromonadales; family Shewanellaceae; genus Shewanella; species Shewanella sp. Scap07. The sequence continues at coordinate 4,288,073 of NZ_CP041329.1, read as the reverse complement.
TACCGTGACCTTGGTTGGCATGGCTATTGTTTATGGCTATGGTTGTCAACAAAGCTAAAATTAGCCCTGCTAGGGTTAACAGTGCGATAGCCAATGGAGCTTAATAGCAACGGAGTTAATGTTAATGGAGCAGTAGCCAACCAAATGAGCCTACCAAAAAATTTTTTAAGATGCTTGATTTAGCAACTGTATTGAGCCCTGATAGGCACTTAATATTTACCTATTAGTGGTTCCTGATTCCAGGTAGTAAGCTTATCCTTTGGGTTCATTTTTTATCTCACAAATATTTAAATAGCGAGAGGCTGTAGGCTTTTTAATTGTGTTTTGTGATTTCAATTGTACACATAATAATCGCTGTAATTACAATACTTCTAATTTAGATTTAAGAATAACTCGTTACTCTGAATTGTCGATGTGAAAATTAAAATAACCTTAAAATTCCTTTTAATTCATCCATCTGTATTACCCCTTTTGTTTTAACTTTCATATTTATCCAGAACAAAATATGTATCAAGATGTATCTCTATTTGTAATTTTGAGTGTAATCACATTTATCATTTTTTTAAAAAACTAGTTTGTATTTAAGAAAAATGATTAGTTGTTATTGATGAATTCTTATATTGCTAAGTTAGCATTACTTTTATATTTAATATCGCCCCTGTCATATGCTGATGATGTTAAATCCTTAAAAGGGTTTACTATGGGGAATAGCTATAAAGTGACATGGCGAGAAGCGGCGATTTCTGCTGATAGAATGCATCAATTATCAACTGAAATTGACTTAAAGTTAGCGGAAATTAACGCCGCGATGTCGACTTGGGATAAGCAGTCAGAGCTGAGCCTTATTAATCAAAGTGATAAGCCAGAGCTCCCCATATCAGCAGAGCTGGCCTATGTCGTTGCGGAAGCAAAACGATTACATCAATTAACTCACGGTGCTTTAGATGTGACCCTCGCACCACTCATTCAACTATGGGGTTTTGGCGTTTCGGGGCAGATAACCCAAGCCCCCAGCCAGACTGAGATTGACGCAGCGCTTGAACGCACAGGTACCGCTAATTTCAATCTCAATAATACTGTTCTTCAGCGTGATATAAGCCAGCTGAATATCGACTTGTCATCAATTGCAAAAGGCCATGGTGTTGATGTTATAGCCAATCTATTGGAACAGCATGGCATTACGCACTATCTGGTTGATATCGGCGGGGAGTTGAAGCTAAAAGGTGAAAAGTATCCAGGTAGGCCTTGGCAAGTTGGTATCGATAAACCCTATGCATTTAGTCATGGGCAAATGGCCGTTATTACACCGGGTAATCGAGCTGTTGCTACTTCAGGTGACTATAGACGTTATTTCGAAAGTAATGGGCAGCATTTCTCGCACATCTTAGATCCAAATACAGGTAAACCCGTCAATAATAATATTGTGTCCGTTACCGTACTAGCAGATTTGTGTATGACTGCAGATGGGTTAGCGACAGCATTTATGGTGCTGCCAGTTATAGATTCACTACAGATTGCAAACAATAACCATATTCCCTTAATGATTATAAAGGAGGAACACGGAAAGCTAGTAACTCATTACTCTAATACATTTGAAAAGTATATTAATCAATAATGCATTAGTTATTTAGATATAAATAATAAAACAATATTCAGGTAGATGATTTTATCTGGGGGACTGATTATGAATAACAAATATAAACTTAGCGTGATCTGTTTAGCAGTATTAGCTTTAACAGGCTGTAATGATGACGATAACACTGACACTTCAGGCTTAGAGTCTCAAATTGCAGAATTAGAAGCGAGCAATGCAGCACTAAACTCCGCTAATGATACATTAACGGCAGAAAATGAATCCTTAACTGCTGATAACAGTGGTTTACAGGCAAAAGCAGAAAGCTATATTAGTAATTTCAGTGAGCAATGCGCCGAAGCTGGAGTGAGTTTCGACTACATTGATCCCAATGCGCCGGTTTCAGAAGAAAACGTTACGACTCAATTTATGGCGAAAGCTGCCGATGAGACAGATTGTATGTCTTGTCACACCTACGAAGAGCCTATTAAGGTACCTCATACTGATTATGGTGCGAGTTGTGCACAATGCCATGACAATCCTCATGTTGACGTTCCGCCAGTGGATCCAGGTAACCCAACAGATCCTACATTCCCTCAGCCTGATAAACCAGACAGCTTAGTGGATGGTAAAACAGGCGCTTCCGGTTCTTTCTACTATTCGCCAGCCTCGTATCTTAATGCAGACTATTTAGCGTCTCGCCTTAATGGGTCAATTCATAACTATGAATGGGCTGCATCCACGGACGAAGAGCCGGGTGTTGATACGCTTGCGGCCGCTTGTCAGTTAGAAGGTAGAGAGCACATTAAAGAGATGTTCCCGACAGATGGTAAATCATATAGCCTCAACGCCTTTAGCAATCAAATGGGCGCTAAAGTGATTGCTACGGTGAATAAGTTTATCGATGACGAAACCAATGAGTTAGTTGAAACGCCTAATGTTGCAATTTTTGGTTATGGCATGAAGAAAGAGGGAGACGAGTATACTGTTTCAATGAGTATTGGTAAGAATAACACTTGCTACAATGCTGTGATGAACGGAGACGCTAGACTGTCATATTATGAGTATGATCCAATGCTGTCTGTTAAGCATGAGCGTAATCAAGGGGCAAGAATCTTAGGTACCCTAGATTATACTAAGACGTCATTAAAAGGATTTGATTGGGTTACAGAAGTGCCTGGATTAGGGGCGGGAACAAGCTTTACTCCCGAGCAAGTTGATTGGACTAAAGTGGGCGCTTGTTCATTAGTATTTAAAGTTGAAGGTATTATTCCATTGGGATAATCGTTATCAGCTGATAAATAAAGGGCTATCCAGTTGATAGCCCTATATATTATGTCAGCTATTTTTGTAACTGTGCTTTAGCTGCTTCAACTTTTTCCATATCTAGGCCGAGCTCATTGACCGCTTCTTTAATCAAATTGGGGTTTTGCATCACTAACCCCATTAATTGCTGTAATTTCTCTGGTGGAATACCTAACTGAGCAATCGTCGCCATGGCCGCCATTGGGTTAGCGGTAAGAGTTTGGAATAGCTCATTGATTTGCGCGTCACTGATATTGTGCTCTTTTAACATCGCAATAATTGGGTTCATTGCATCGCCTTAGTTAGTCTGTTAGAAAAATAGTGGCCGGATTTTATCACACTCTCCATTGCGTGCTAGCTTAGCGTGTCATTGCTGGCGGCTTTCACGTTAATGAAATCATTATAGGCTAGGGCATTATGGGCCGCTTGAGTTCAAATCGTTGCTGCTCTGAAATACCATAATAGGCCGATGGGCCGCCGGCGCGCAGTATCGGTTGGGCTTTACTGGTCATAAAGTTACCTTGGGCGTCGAGCAAAGATGGCTCAATATGTACGGCCACCACCTCACCAAGCACTAACCAAGTATCCAATTGCTCACCATCGGCTTTTTGTAGCTGAATGAGCTGACTGAGTTCGCATTCAAAATTGACCGGGCTTTGGACGACCCGATCGGCGTTTACTTTTTTTGCCGGCTCCGCCGTAAGGCCTGCAAATTCAAATTCGTCTTGTTGCGGCGCCAGCGCAGCAGAAGTGAGATTCATCTGTTCTGCTAGCGGTTTGGTGGCCATGTTCCAGACGAAGACTTTGCTGTTAGCGATATTTGCCACGCTGTCTTTCCAACCAATACTGGCGAAACCTATGATAGGCGGATGGTAGTTAAAGCAATTGAAAAAGCTATAAGGGGCTAAGTTGCGTTTGCCTTGTTGATCCCGTGAGGCTATCCAACCAATAGGCCGCGGGCCAATAATTGCACTTAGTGGATCATGCGCCAATCCATGCCCTTGCTGGGGTTCGTAATAGTATCTCGCAGCTTTTTCCATTAGCCCTTTCCTTGTCTAGCTTGTTAATTCAGTAATCCGTTGAGCACATCGAAATGCCTTCAGGTGCCAACAAGCGAGCGCTTTTGACAACCAGTTTGCATCTTTTTCGGTGTGACCTCGTCTTTATCAGCAGTTGAAACAGACCCAAAATTAATGAGAGTGTTGTCATGATTAAATTAGTTAGCTTTACCATATGTCCTTTCGTGCAACGAGTCACGGCTCAGTTGAATGCAAAGCAGATCCCCTATGAAATTGAGTATATTAGTCTCAAAGATAAACCACAGTGGTTCTTAGATATCTCACCTAATGGCCAAGTGCCAGTATTGCTCACTGAAGCTGGCGTAGCGTTATTTGAGTCTGACGCGATTGTTGAATACATCGAGGATGAGTATGGTCCACTTGAACAGGGAGTCAGTCATACTCAGCGAGCGTTAGATAGGGCATGGAGCTATTTAGGCAGTAAACACTATTTAGCGCAATGCGGTGTGATGAGTAGTAAAGATGAGCAAACGTTTATCCAGCGCGCTGAAAAGTTGCGTCAAGCTTTCGCCAAAGTGGAAGCACAGTTAACAGGTGAGAGTCCCTTGTTTAAATCAGATCGCTTGAGCAATGTTGATATCGCGTGGTTGCCGCTTCTGCACCGTGCTGCAATTATAAAAGCGCACACTCAGTACGACTTCTTATGTGGCCTGCCCAAGGTACAAGCTTGGCAAGCGGCACTGCTGGCTGTGGTGGATGTTAATCGTACTGTGGCTGACGATTTTGAGGCCAAGTTCACGGATTTTTATCTAACAGAAACTTTCTTGGCTAAGGGCACTGATATCCCCGCGCAGCAAGCCTGCCAAGCGGCCAGTTGTTGCGGTTAGTGACCCGATCTGCTTAAGTGTGCAAACAGTGTGAACTATTTAACGTGGCCTGACGTAATGCAATAGACTAATTAACAACTGAGATTGTAACATGCGATTATTGCTAGCCATGGTTTTATTAGTACTGTGCAGTGGGTGCACCACGGTGTATCCCAACCAACAAATCACTGGTCAAGATTTCCCGAGTGTCAGTGGGCAAACGTTGGAGCAACAGGCGATGCGTTTTCCAGAAGATGTACTCGGGCAACAGACCTTATTGCTTGTGGGGTACAAACAAGACTCTCAGTTTGACATCGATCGCTGGTTGATCGGCTTAGATATGACCCAGACTCAAGTCGCTGCGTATGAGCTGCCTACAATTGCAGGGTTATTGCCGAGAATGTTTCAAACCACTATTGATAATGGCATGCGAGCTGGGATCCCCAAACCCTTGTGGAAAGGCGTGGTCACCATCTATCAAGACGGTGAGTCGGTACAAGCATTTACCGGCAATCAAGCCCCAAACAATGCCAGAGTGATATTGTTAAACGCTCAGGGACAGATTAGCTACTTCTATGACCAAGGATTTTCGGTGGCGGCACTTAACAATTTACGCCAGCAATTGAGTCAAAGTTTGGCTTCGGCCAACAATCCCTAACCCTTAACCGCAAGCAATCTCATTGAGCCATTTATGATAGGCTGTGGCACAACTTACATAGACAGTTGTGCTTTTATGAAATTGCGTCAGATACTCTTTGCCTGGATAGGGTTAATAATATTACCCGCCAAGGCCAATACCTTTTACGCCAATGCTGAAATACAGCAGCAGGCCCCTAATGCTTTTGCTTTGCAATCAGTTACCGCTGATTTTTTACCTATCGCCTACCAACAAACCATACAAGATGCTGATAAGTTATTGGCGGCCATCGCCGCAGATAAGCCACTCACGGCAGCACTTGCTAACTGGTCCAACTTAAGTATTGAGCAGCAGCTGCCATGGCTTAAATTGATATTTGAACTTGAGGTACAAAGCTTTAATACACCGGCTCCTACATTGATTATCGATAGCCATAGCTACCCCGGTAAAATGGTCTATTTTGACTTTGATTTGCAACAGCCCGAAGATGCGGTTGTTTACCTCAACCCTGAAAAGCTGGCTCAGCAGCCTCCTTACGCGGCACTTGCATTCTTACTGCATGAGACCCGGCATGGGTATCAATTTCAACGTGCTATTTCTGGCGAGACGGATGTGCTTAGCCAAGGTTATTTAGCGGCCTTTACGGCGCAAAAAACACTGTCTGGCCTTGGGTTTAGTGATTTTCTCACTTTGCTTAATGAGTATGAGGCATTTCAATATGGCAACTACCTCATCGGTCAGCTGACTAACTGGCAAGTGGATATGATCAACATGGGCACCTTTGCTAGTCAATATGATCATCAGGGGCAGTTGAAAATAGATCTGATTGCGCTAACAAAAAATAGCAAAGAATTAAGTGTGTTAGAGCAATACAATCGTTTAGCTAAGGCGCAATACGAGTTGCGGCAGCAGGCGCAGTAACTCTATTTTCATGAAAGTAAACTTGAGCGCTTAACCGATAGCACAATCATATTTGCGGGTTTTGTCTCTGTTTTGGCCTATCGTTTGCCTGTTAATTAAGCCTAGATAACCTGATTTGGCTGTTGTTGCACTACAGTGAAGCTATTGTGGTGTAGCGAGGCCTTGGTGGTCCTGATCCTATCGCTAACTCTAAAGAGGTATTTTTAATCAATAACATAGCTAAATCATGGCTTATGGCTCACACTTTTTAGCATTCGCTAGGATATTGATTGTTGCTACCGAGTTAGCTAGATAAACTAGTTAAGCTGCATTTTAAATGAATCATTTAGTGGGTTTATTGAGCCAAGGAAACGTGCCTCATGTTAAATATTGATGATCCCAAGCAAGTGGAGAAAACACCCGCAATATGGCGTTTAGGTTTTAGGCCATTTTTTTTGGGTGGCGCGAGCATTGCCGCACTGTTTATTCCATTGTGGTTGCTGACTTGGTTTGTGCCTCAACTGAGCTTTTTTAGGCAGGAGTTTTGGGCCAATGTTGTGCCGCTATGGTGGCACCCCCATGAGATGTTATTTGGTTTTGCCCTGGCAATTGTGTGTGGTTTTTTGCTGACCTCAGTACAAACATGGACCAATCAGCCTAGCTTGAAAGGTTTACCACTGGCACTGACTTTTGCTTGTTGGTTACTGGCGAGAGTCTTGCTGCTAATACCGGTTGATATTCCTGTCTGGTTGCCGGCGTTGTTTGATAGTTTGTTTTTGGGGATCACCGCGCTCACCCTCTGGCGCTGCGTTTATAGAGTCAGGCAATGGCGCAATATTGGTTTTCCCATTATGTTGCTGGTGGCGCTGCTTATCAACTTGTTGAGCTACTATGCATTAGTGCAACGTGATTTCAGTTTGAGCCAGCAGATATGGCAAGCGATGCTGTGGTGGTTAGGTTTGTTGATCACCATAGTAGGCGGCCGAGTGGTGCCGTTTTTTACCGCGATGCGTGTTAAGCAGAGCAAGCCTAATCCAATCAATGCATTGGAGTGGCCACTTATTGCTGCGATGGTGCTATTGGTTGCTCAGGCCATATTAACGTTATTTACGCCTGCGATAGAGCAAGGGTTACTGTTGATTGCGGGTAGTTTACATTTGATCCGCTGGTCGCGTTGGTTCCCACACAAGACATTGAAAGAGCCGATGCTGTGGTCGTTGCATGTGGCATATGTTTGTTTGCCTATTACCTTATTTGCTTTGGCGGCTAATATTAATGATGTGAACGCTTACCGTCATTTATTGCACTTATTTGCTATCGCCTCGTTGGCGGGCATGTGTTTATCGATGATATCGCGGGTGTCGCTTGGCCACACAAGTCGCAATATCTACCAAGGCCCCAGCATGACACTCGCGTTTCTAGCGTTACCCCTAGCGGCATTTTTTAGAGCGATTATGCCCCTTGTATGGCCGACACAAATGCAGCTTTGGTTTTGGGTAGCTGGTAGCCTATGGGCCTTTGCATTTGGATTATTTGTGTGGTTCTACGCCCCTATTTTAACCCGGCCGCGCGTTGATGGACGTCCGGGGTAAGTTATATGTTGAGTATGAGAGTAAACAAAGAGATGAAGAAAATGAATAAACTTTGGGTGATGCTAAGCGCGCTGTTGATATCGGCAATATCGTTACCGATCGCAGCGAGTGCCCCGGCCAGCGATGCCGAAGCAATGAAAAAGGCTTTTCCCAATCAATATGCCAGTTGGGCTGCAACGTCAGAGCAATCACAGCGCAGTGATATGCTTGCCAGCTACCCCGCGGCAATCATATTGTGGGCTGGCTCTTCGTTTGCCAAAGAGTACTATAGTCCTCGCGGGCACCAGTTTGCCGTTGCCGATGTTACCCATACACTAAGAACCGGAGCGATGCCTGCTGCGGGTGAAAAAGGTTTGTCTGCCAGTTGCTGGACTTGTAAGTCTCCGGACGCACCTAGGTTGATGAATGAAATGGGTGTTGAGCAGTTTGCCGCTCAGAATTTTGTCGACGTTGGCACCGAAATGAAAAGTGTCGTCTATTGCACCGATTGTCATGTGCAAGGCAAAGCTGAGTTGGCTTTGCCGCGCCCCCATGCAAAAGATGCAATGAAAAAAGTCCATTTGCCTTTTGATAAACAAAACAAAACCATGCAGGGGTCACAGGTGTGTGGTCAGTGTCATGTGACCTATTATTTTCAGCCAGAGCTGAGTAACAAGGTTAACATTCCATGGATATTTGGCAGTACCGCGGACAAAATTGAAAAATACTACGACACTCGCCGCTTCTACGAGTGGATGCATCCTATCTCTAGAACGCCGATTTTGAAGGCTCGCCACCCAGAGTTTGAACATTGGAGTCGCAGCACTCATGCCAAAGAGGGTGTGGGTTGTATCGATTGTCATATGCCTCAAGCGCAAGATGAAAATGGTCAGGTCTATACCGATCATAAGGTGAGTAAAGCACTCGATCACTTTGAGCAAGTTTGTCAAAGTTGCCACAGCAATGAACAGAAACTGCTACAACGCCTAGATGAAGGCAAAGCGCAGATTGAGCGTAAAGCGCGTGAAGTAGAAGGCTTGTTGGTTAAAGCGCACTACGAAGCCGGCGCCGCTTGGGAGGCGGGGGCAAGCTGGTCAATCATGAATGACGCGATTATGGCGATTCGTCATGCCCAGTGGCGTTGGGATTTTGCGATGGCATCCCATGGTTTATATGCTCACAACCCAGATGAAGGTAATGCTCTGCTCGATAAAGCTTTGGTTCAGGCAAAGTATGCCCGCAATGCACTCGAACAGATCTTGAGCATGCTAGAAGTGAAGCAAGTCAACTATCCTGACATTTCTACCAAAGCCAGTGCGCAAAAAGCGGCCAATATTGCCTTAGATAAATTAACTGAAGAGAAGCAGCAGTTTATCGAAGAGCAGGTTAATAAGCATTGGCCTGCGGTTAGTCGACATGGATACGAGTAGGGTATTATGAAGTGACAAAAGGCAGCATAAGCTGCCTTTTTTATGCTTTTTATTTCACAATTAGTGAATAACTGGTCATTTAAAAGGCGTTTTTTATGTCGCAATATCTGTATTATTCAAACGATCGTTTATTGTCATCTAGGGTTAAAAGCGCATTAAAATGGCCGTTAAACTAAACATTTTTCGATATTCAAACGATCGCAATGATCGCTAAGATTAATTTTTATTAAATATTTACCCAGTTTGGTTTATTTTGTATACAATTTTAAATGCTTATTAAATCAACGTGTTGCGTGTATCTCTATGTGGCTTATTTTCACTCTTGGTTCATTCGTTTGACCAATATAATTGATTGACACTGGCAGTATTCGATCTTTTAATAAAATTGTAATACAGGATAAGTTATTGTTTTAGGGCTAGTTAAATACTGAATAAGTATCCGGGAATCGATTTATTCCTCAAAGCCCATTTATTAAGTCGGGAAATATTATGGAAACTAAAATGAATCACGGGTACAACCACAACGAAGTTGAGTCGTTTAATTCAATTTCATCGCAGCCAACCACGCCACGATATGATTTTTTACAAGGTGACGAAACGGATCTTAAAGACGAAGAGCCGAGTTGCTACATATTAGGTTATAACTAATCACACTGCTTGAATTGATAATCTTTGCCAGTTAAGTTGATGGCTAAATTAGCTTAACTGGGATTGATTTTATGGATTTAAGTTGTCACTGCGGTAATGTGCACATAAAAGTCACACAGCCACCGTCATCGCTTACTGCCTGCAATTGTTCTATCTGCTTTCGATTTGCCGCGCTATGGGGCTATTATCAACCTGAAGAGGTTACCGTTACGGTTAAACAGACCGTTAGCACTTATCAATGGGGAGATAGGTGTATTGATTTCTATCATTGTGATACCTGCGGTTGTGCTACTCACTACCTAACCAATAACAAAGTACCGGATACTAAATTTGGCATCAATTTTCGTATGGCAAACCGTCTAGATTGCGAGGCGATACCCAAACGCCACTTTGATGGTGCCGATACCTGGGAATTTATTGATCCGCCAAGCTAGTGCAGGCAGTGTCATGACATCGCCATTTTAATGTCACATTTTGGTTAATCTTTGCCCTTAAGTTAGCATGCAAGTCAACCTACTTGGTGAAGCTATGCTTGCGCTTAACACGTTAATCTCATCCCTATTCGAGTCGGCAAATTCCGTTGCTACGTCAGCTTCTACAGCTGTGAAGCCATCACCTCCTAGCCATTTACGGCCGAAAACAGCCTACAACGCTATCTGGATTTCTGATCTACACCTAGGCAGTAAAGATTGTAAGGCTGAGCTGTTACTGGATTTTCTCAATAGCAGTGATATTAAGCAGCTTTATCTTGTGGGTGACATCATCGATGTATGGGCCCTGAAAAAACAAGTCTTTTGGCCCGACAGTCATAATCGAGTGCTGCAGAAATTACTCAGTTTGGCAAAAGCTGGCACAAAAGTGGTTTATGTTCCAGGTAATCATGATGAGCTTGTTAAACAGTATCATGGCTTTCATCTATGGGATTTTAGTGTCGAGCGTGAATATGTTCACACCACCAAGCTTGGGCAAAGGTTACTGATAGTGCACGGGGATCAGTTTGACTCGCAAGTCTCTGTGGGAGCTTCATTAACTAAACTGGGCGATAAGCTGTATGACGTATTGCTGCTACTTAATCGACAATTGCATCTGATCCGGCAGCGACTGGGTTATCCCTATTGGTCACTAGCTAGTTATATTAAACAACGTGTCGGTAAGGCGCAGCATGCCATAGGTTTATACCGACAAGCGGTGGTACGCTTTGGCGTTGAGCGCGGTGTTGATGGCGTGGTATGTGGGCATATTCATCAGCCCGAGTTGTCACTGCATCAAGGAGTGATATATGCCAACGATGGCGATTGGGTAGAAAATTGCACGGTGTTTGCCGAGAGCTGCAGTGGCGAGCTGCAATTGCTGCGGTGGGATGAAGCAAGCCGTGCCACCGAGCTTATCAGTTCGGTAATGCTCAGTGGCCAGCGTCCGCAGCGACAAGTGGCTTAACAAGGTTAGCTGCATCAAAGGTAGACAGTTTCAACTACTTGGCACCATTGACCTTTATTTTGTCACTTATGCCGCTTATCCCAATGTATTCGCTTTATTACAGTAGACTTTTTGCTGCTATGGATTGAGCGATATCTATGATGATAAGCGAATTTGGATTGATGACGGCCAGTAAACAAGTCAGTTGGCCACTATGGGTCATGTTAGCCACCATTATGCCGATGGCGGCATTGTGGCTAGTTAATGCGGTCATGCGCGTCAGAGCTGTGGTTAAACAGCAAGTTGCCGCTGCCACGATAAAATATGCCGATGCCAGTAGTCTGCCTAACACCTTGCAGTGAGTAGGGCGTGCGGGTCTTTCGCGGTTAAATTTTGTCCGAGATACAAGCGTTTTAATCGCGACGAGCGGTTTGCCGCCTAGCATGCTAAGCAAAATACCGCTCAACAAAGAGTAAAACGCTTGTAGCCGAACCCTCCGGGCAGTGTTTGTGGCTTCTTTCTACGTCGTTATCGGCTTATCAAGTAGGTCAACTACATATCAAAGCCTCTGCCTTGTATAAATAACCCACAAACTGCTGCAAAAATCAGCTCGAAAGACCCGCACGCCCTACATAGCTACAACAACCAATTCCAGCAGCCTTTGCTGTTGCTATTGCTACTACAGTTAATTTGGTTGCTACAGCTCGATTCACCTCTGTGGCAAATAGCAAGTTGGCTATTTGTTCTTGGCCGCTATTGGCATACCTTTGAGCATCTCCATGGTCGTAATCTGCTGCGACGAACCATCGCATTTAGTTTATCAAGCATGCTGCTGTTTACTATGTGGTTGGTGTTTTTGCTGTGCCAATTGCTAGGATAATCCAGAGTAAATGTCCGCGAGATAATCATTCGCTGGCTTAATAAGCCATGATACTGTGATTTGCTTGCAGCATGACGCGGCTTTTTTTGTTAGGTTAGAGTCGTTACGCAACGATGCGTATTGAACAATGACCAACAGGATGGGTGGCATGGACGAGCATATTGTCATACTAGTAATTGCACTTATTGTGCTGTTTTACGGCTACATTTCTAAAGGATTATCACGACTTAACATCTCCGGTCCCATGGTTTTCACTGGGCTTGGGCTGCTACTATCACCACTGGGTTTGGGGATTACCCAAGTAGAAGTAGATGCCGAATTTGTGACGATTGTTGCAGAGCTGGCACTGGTGTTGGTGTTATTTTCCGATGCCGCTTTGCTGGACTTATCATTGCTGAGACGCTCGTGGCACATCCCTGCAAGATTGCTATTTATTGGTCTGCCAATAACGGTGGTGCTAGGCACATTTGTTGCGGGCTATTTCTTTCCCGAATTACCGCACACCTCGTTACTGTTATTGGCATTGTTATTAACGCCGACAGATGCTGCTTTAGGTAAAGCGGTGGTATCAGATCCTAAGGTGCCGAAGCATATTCGCTCCAGCATTAACGTTGAAAGTGGCTTAAATGACGGCATTATCTTTCCGATCTTATTGACCGTTGTCGCACTGATTATGAGTGGCCTAAGTGAGGCGCAGGATCATCAATGGATTAGCTATGTCGGCCAGCAGATTGTGTTTGGCGCTTTGGTCGGTGGGCTGGTTGGTTTCATTGGCGCTAAGCTACTTAATAAGGCGAATGCCGCCAAATTAGCAGAATCTAGCTATCAAAACTTGATTCCAATCGCCTTGGCCATATTGGGGTTCTATTTAGCAGAAACCTTATCTGGAAATGGCTTTATCGCCGCATTTTTTGCTGGATTGTATGCCGGTAACACGAGTGAAGCAGCTCGCGAACACATCGAAGATTTTGCCGAAAGTGAAGGTGAACTACTGGTGTTGGTAAGCTTCTTTATTTTTGGTTTGGCTTTTGCGCCTATGACGTTAGCGTACGTCACTGTGGATGTGTTGCTATATGCTTTGTTGAGCTTAACGGTATTGAGGATGTTACCGGTGATGGTATCGCTATTGGGGGCTAAGCTCGATCTATCAACCATGGCATTTATTGCTTGGTTTGGCCCACGTGGAATTGCATCCATTTTATACGTGCTGATAGTTGTGCATGAGATGGGGTCTATGGAGGGGCTAGAGACTGTGTATGCTGTGGTGGCGGTGACCGTACTAATGAGCATCGTCGCTCATGGACTCAGCGCACAGCCACTAGCGAATTGGTATAGCCAGCGACAAAAATCGGCAAGCTCTGAATAACTCAGCATATCGCTTGGCCTGTTCAGAGGGCCAAGCGATATTTACCTAAGACTTAACCTGCAATGGGCTTATGCCCTGAATGTAAGGTTTCTGCACTCTTAAATAACATATACAGGCAGGTAGTGATCAAGCACACTCCTAAGTAAACGATGAGCCTGTTATCTGCCTCGGTAAAAGTAGTGGCTAATAGTGGGCCTAAAACCGAGCCAACGCTGTAGCACAGCAGCATCATTTCGGTCGCTGAAACCATTTTCGCAACTGGCAGACCATCACAAGCCAAGGTAATGGCGATAGGGTAAAGTGCAAAACTACTTGCCCCTAACACCAATAAACTTGCCGCCATCATCGTTAAGTTGGTTGCCTCAAGCACACCTAAAACAGCGCCGCAGCCGAGCAAACAAAACAACGCCATTAATAGGCTTTTGCTCATGCGGGTCGACATAGCACTGGCGATTGGCTGAATGGCCATTCCACCTACAATAATACACGCCATCAACAAGCCTGTATGCTCTGCATAAGGGCTTACAAGGGTCAAATACGATGGCATTAAGCCGTATATTGGCCCCAATAGTAAACCTGACACAATACAGCCTATGATAGCGGGGCGGCTAATATGGCGCACTTCTTTACGGCTTATGGCCTGCTGATCATGACTACTTGGCTGACCCTTGCGGATAAATACCGGCACTAAAATAGCAGCGCATAATAAGGCCAATACCGACACAAAAGGCAATAGCCCGTTGGTCCCTAGCGCTGAGATAGCGAGCTGACCCACAGCACTGCCACCATAAAGTGCTGCCATATAAAGCCCTAACCTTTTTGCGCGCTGTTTGGCACAGTTTGCCATCAATAACCATGACTCAACGACAACAAATACCCCAGCTACAGCCATACCGGCAATAAACCGAGCCAGTAGCCAGGTGATCTGATGTGGCAGCACTAACATCAAAATGACAGTGCTAGCGACAATACCGAGAAACAAAATGAAGGCGCGACGATGACCGCATTTTTTAATGATTCCCTGTGTGCCAGTCGCGCCCAAAAGCAAGCCAAAATAGAACACACTCGCTAACCAAGGGGTTAATGTTGGTTCAAGGCCAAAGTAGGGTAACGATAGCGGGATCAAGCTCATTAAAAAGCCTGATGCAATGGCGAAGAAAGCCAAACCGACAACGGGAGTAATGATGGTGTTTTCTTCTAGGTGTTTTTCTACTTTTTCTGGGGTTAATGTGGCCAATTTAGTGCTACTTAATTGTTTGTTTTAGGCTATTTAATAGTTCTTGGCGTCCTAAGCGCTATTATTGCCTAGGGCTATTTGCGGCGAATGTAGAGCTGTCGGTTGATTAAGTAAAGTTAAATTTATGACTGCCAAATAGATTTGATGACTTTTTATACTGAAATGTTACTTAGATCATGCTTTTTAGGCTGTTAAAGCTGATGTTAGTAGTCCTAGTAAGGGGGAATGATCATGGCTAACTTTCAATAGCGCTGCATAATGGAGTATGAAACAAGCACAGAAAAGAGAAGTGGAGTTACAGTTATACATAGCTTATAGGCTGTAATAGTTTGATTTATGCTTGTTTGGATTGTTTTTTTGACGACTAACAGTCGATGGGTGGGTGTGTGGTGTATAAAACTAGTTTTGTCTGTGATTCGTTTCAACAAATACAGGCGAGGCAGGTGCATTAAAATCGCAGTCAACAAGAGGTATCAATAACAAGTTTGGGATTTAGTCATTAGCGGCAAGCCAACAAAAAAATGGCGATATCTTTGACTGCAGCAGCAAGATGTCGCCATGTTCAGCAGTGCTATTTTTTTAAAACAATTTTCTTGTAGCTGTATACGGCTAAAGATAACAATACTGTGATTAATATATAGCGATTAAACAGCATGAAACTGATGGGCTGCTGACCTATCTCTAATATCTCTTCCGCGCTCACGCCTATGGCGATAACGAAAATGATCTGATACAGGCGCTTAATACTCAGTGTTGCTAGCGGTACCTTAGTGCAGCCAATGTAGGCACATAGCCAACCTAGTATCGCACCAAAAGCCACATCTTCAGGCCAATGTGCACCAACTGCGATACGCGAAAGTGCCACCATAAATGCTAAAGTTAATACGGTCACTTTTGCTCCCCAGCTCTTAGCCATTAGCCACACTACACCAGCAAAAGCGAACGCTGTGGTGGTATGTCCTGATGGAAAGGAACGCTCATATTCGGCGCGGCCAACAATATGGCTAACCTCCACCAGTGCGGGAGGCCTTGGGGCATCAAAATATGTCTTAAAACAATAAACACTAATCATACATAGCGCTGAAGCGGCTAATACTTTAAATAGCCAGTGTGGCCGATAGATTAAGCAGATTAGCATTAATGCGCCAGCGGTAAGACCTTCACCAATGTCGGTAATACCCAGCAGTAACCAGTCGGGGATATGGCTTCCAAGTTGATTAAGTACATGGAAAGTTTCTACGTTGGTAGCACTACGTAAGGTCAATACGTGGATCACAAATAAGACCAGTAACATTGCTAGGGCATGATGGTTGGCATTAGTCGATATAAGTAATTGTTTTGGACTTACATTGACGGTCTTTGAAGAAGGTAACATAGCCTATGTATCTCACTGTTATTATTATTGTAAGCTGCAGGGCGATGCTTAATCATGTTGGAACGACCTGAAGCTAAATGTTAAACCAAGGCAGTTAAGAATGCCGTGTTCAAAATCCATTTCAGTGTCAATTTTGCGGCCACCTAAATCTTGGGCCAATCAGGGCATGTTTTACTAGAATAGAGGTAAAGTCAATTGTCTGGATGTAAATATTTTGTTATCAGGTCGAGGTTGAGTGTTGAAGTGATAGCTAAAGTGGCGAAATCGGTAACAGAAGTCTCTGATTATGATTGCGTTTTATGGCCAGTTCTAGCCCGAACTGGCCTGCTGTCAAGATTTGCTATCGTAGCGAAATAGCTGATTAGGAAAGCGTTAACGCGACAATTTTTAATGGGTGGTTACCGTCAAAAGACGGGAAATCTTCATGACAATCGAGCCATTGATGCTGAGTCACCTGCCTACCTTGTTTTTCTACACAGCGCAGTAAACTAGTAAACCACTGCTCACGATCCACTTTAGCAACGTTGTTGCAGCAAACAATGCTACCGCCGCTGCGGGTTGCGAGCATTGCAGGTTTAAACAAGCTCTGGTAGTCATTGATAAGATCGACGGTGCCAAATGGACTTTTGGCATAACGTGGCGGGTCGAGAAATACCAAATCAAATTGAGTGGCGTCGAGTTTAGGGTAGCGCGGCAGCTTTTGGTTGCGGCGACCACCGACTTTCAAGCCTGCCAATTGACGCATTGCAGGAAAAGCGTCACTTTGTATAAATTCACATACATCTTCAACGTGGTTGAGTTCGGCGTTACGTTGTCCGGCAGCAAGTGCGAACGACGAAAAATCGATATTGACCACCCGTGTTGCCCCGCCGACGGCTGCAGCCGTGCCGATCCCACAAGTATATGAAAACAGATTCAGTACCGTTTTGTTGGAGCTGTGAGCTTTTACATACTCTCGCCCCACGCGCATATCGAGAAACAGTAGCGGATCTTGCCCTTCGTGGCGTAGTTTACTGGTGAATTTAATATCATTTTCGTGCATCACCATTGGGGTGCTGGCGAGCTGTTCCAATTCGGCGCTGAGCGGATTAATGACACGGGAGTTTTTCTGCGAACGATCATTATAGATCACTGGCAGATCAGCTTGTTGCTTTAACTGCTCGCTGATCTCGCATTGCTGCTGTGTGGTTAAGGTTTGATGAAATGTTTGAATCAACCAAGCGCCGCCATAACGATCGACGTTAACCCCATTTGCGCCTTCAACAGTGCCGTGAAAGACACGATAGCAGTCAGTGTTTGCAAGCTTAGCTTTGGCAAGAAAATCCTGCCGTTGCTGCAGGGCATCTGTTAATAAAGACGAGATCGACATAAACTGGGTGCTCATTATATGGGGCAAATAGGGTTACCAAATAGGCATCCCCTTTCAATGGCTGGCATGATACCAAAGTTTTGCCGATAACTGGCCAATATCAAGATGATTTACTGGCTAAATGGAGCTTTTATCGATGAATATCGTTTTAGTACATGGCATTTTTAATACTGGCGTTGTGATGCGCAGGTTACAGCGAATGCTCCAAGATGCGGGTCATCAATGTTCAACGCCAACGCTGTCGCCTTTTGATGGCCGTTTGGGTATTGTTCATGCCGCTCACCAATTAGAGCGCCATATTAAAGAGACCTATGCTAATCAAACGGTAGTGTTGGTGGGCTTTAGTATGGGGGGCATAATTTGTCGTTACTATGCTCAACATGTCGCCCAAAAGGGCGATGTGAGTCATCTGTTTAGTATTGCCGCCCCTCATCATGGGAGCTATCTCGCTTATTTGCCATATCCGTCGATAACGATGAAACAGCTACGTCCTAACAGTGAGTTTTTACAGCAGCTTCGCGATGATGATGTCAATTTGGATGGGATAAAGTTATTTTCCTATCGTACCCCTTTAGATTTCACTATTATTCCAAGTCGCAGTTCAGTATGGCCTGCAGCTAGCAATCAATTGTTTTGGATCCCGTTGCACTTGAGTATGGTGTTGAGTTCGGCAGTGGGCAATGCGATAGAGCAGCAGTTAGCTCAAACCAATTAACCCCAGTAGTTGTTATACCTGTGAGTGATAGAGAGTCGTAAATGAGTAAGCTGAATCAAACAAGCGCAGCAGTAATCGATGTGTTAATGACTAAGGACGGCAGTCATACCTTAATGAGTCGCCAGTTTGATGATAGCTATCATGCCCATAACGGGGCAATGAGCGAGTCTCAGCATGTA
Organism: Shewanella sp. Scap07; assembly: GCF_013394145.1. Classification (NCBI taxonomy): domain Bacteria; kingdom Pseudomonadati; phylum Pseudomonadota; class Gammaproteobacteria; order Alteromonadales; family Shewanellaceae; genus Shewanella; species Shewanella sp. Scap07. The sequence continues at coordinate 4,269,587 of NZ_CP041329.1, read as the reverse complement.
TATATTGATGCCGGTTACTGTGCACTAGCGTCACTGGTTGAACAGGTCTGTATTTTAGAGCTGGGCTTTGGCACTGGCATGAATGCCGCGTTAACTTTACAAGCCGCGCTTAAAGAAGGTGATTTAATCAGTAAGCCAATCCGCTATACCAGTATTGAAGCTTATCCCGTCCCGTTAGAAGTGATTGCACAGCTGAATTATGTCCAGCAGTGGGGAGAAGAATTGCAGTCGCTGTATCTGCGTATGCATCAAGCTCCTTGGGATTGCGATGTTGAGATTATCCCAGGATTTGTTCTGCATAAAGTTCATGGCAAGTTGGCTGATTATGTGAGCAGCCACGCGCAGTTTAATCTAGTGTATTACGACGGTTTTGCGCCTAGTAAGCAGCCTGAGTTGTGGACTGTTGATAACTTTCAACATATTTGGCCCATGCTGACCGATGAGGCTATGCTGGTGTCGTATTGTGCCAATGGTCAATTTAAACGAAATCTCAAAGCAGCGGGCTTTAGAGTGAAGCCCTACCCTGGAGCCTTAGGACGACGTGAAATGACCCGCGCGTGGAAAGGCAACCTCTCCATTGATGCAAGTTAGTTTGTAACAAGCGATTAACTGAACTTTCAATTCTTTTTAAAGTCGATAGATTAGAGGCTAAAGCTTTAGCTTAATCTATCACAGGGAGTTGTTATGCCGCTTATAAAGGCAAAGTGGCGCTATTTGTCGGGACTATTACTCGCCAGTAGTGCAATATTTTCAGCACAGGCAGCCAGCAACAATGCCGCTGTAGCGCTTGATTCATACACCATTGATGTCGATTTCAAATTGACTCATCCGATTTTACCGCTAAATCTCACTCAAGCCCCAGGTAAAGAATTGGTTCTATTTGGTGTTGATGACAAACAACAAAGATGGTTATCGGTGTTTGAAATGGATGCGACAGAGGGCTACCAACAAACTTTTAGTATCGAAGTACCCTATGGTTTTTATGGTTTCGATACCACAGAAGATACCAGTGAGCGGTCGCAACAAGACTTGTATTTTCTTTCAAGCGATGCGGTACATAAAATGGTTTTGGCCGAAGGTAAAGTGACCTTTGAGTCCTTACATGACATTGCGCCCATTACACTTAAGAAGCGCGTAGAGTTTATCACCCGCAGTGATTTTGTTCGCGATTTAAACCAAGATGGCCAGGATGATTTTTTTATTGCTGGCTTACAGCAATCTACGCTTTATATGGCAACAACTGATGGCTATGACGCAATCGAATTGCCTATTAGTCCACAGGTGGACCATTATAGTGACGGTGCGCGTTACCGTGCAGCTAAGGTGTATTTTGTCGATTTAAACCTCGATGGTTTAGATGATATTGTTAAAGTTGGTGAGGGGGAGTTTGAATATTATCCTCAACTTGCCGGAGGCCAATTTCGCACCATAGCGCAATATGTACCCGTTAGCTTAGCTATTAGTGCTATAGATTGGTGGAACAAACGTGATGCCTACGGCGAGTCACTAGATCAAAGTGATTTGATTTATCGTAAAGTTGAGCAGCTTCAAGATATTAATGCCGATGGTATGGCTGATTTAGTGATCCGTTATACCAAAAGCTCAGGGGTGCTTGATCGGGTTAACGATTATGAGATCTACCTCGGTGAGAATAAGGCCGGTTTATTGAGTTTCCCCAAGCAGCCAAGTAGTGTGATAAAAGCTGATGGTACCCTAACGGGCTTTGAATTGGTGGACATAGATGATGACGAAGTTAAAGAGGTGATGGTGGCTGGTTTCGATATCGGCTTGTCGCAAATTATTGGCGCATTGGTATCTGGCAGTATCGACCAAGATGTACACCTATTTAAAATGAACGCCAGCAATGCTTATGCGGACAAAGCCAACACCAGCAAGGAAGTTGAGCTTAGTTTCAGTTTAACTTCCGGTCAAAGTGGCACGCCGGTGGTCAAGCTGCTGGATCTTAATGGTGATGGCCTTAAAGATCTGTTGTTATCTGATGGTGATGATGAGCTGCGTTTTTATGTGGGTGAAAACTCCAGTAAATTGTTCTCTTCTCGCAGTGATAAAATCAATATTGTGCTGCCGCAAGATGGCGAAATGTTATCGAGTGCCGACCTTAATGGTGACGGCAAGCATGATTTAATGATTAAGTATGGCCGCCAAGATGACGTTGAGCTGCAAAGTCAGTTTAAAGTGATGTTATCTAACTAGTTGTAAATTGTGGCACAGGAAAAAAGTAGCCTGCTACCTTTTTCCTGTGGTTACAGTCAATTCATCTTAGCTTTGGCGGGTGAACCGGTAGGACTGGATTTGTACATCCTCACCTTTTACTTGTGTGTAAGTATCAACCAAAATAATATCACTGCCCGCGAACCTAAGCTCAATACGCATATTCTCTCTCGCTTGCCCATTTAGGGTGCTACCCGCGACTTTGACCGGGTAGTATTGGTATCGAGCAGTCGCTTGATTAAATTCGCCAGCAAAATGCATATCAGGGTTATTGTCGAACGAAGTCATTAGCTTGTAACCCGATTCTGGCGTATAGCTCAGCTGAACTTGACCATTTACGTTGTGGGCTTTGCCATTAACTAGTAGGTCATCTACTTGCAATTGTGCTGCGGTGGTTTTGGCTAAGGAGCCAGAGGCCTTGCCTGTTGCTTCAATGCGCTCGCCATTGCCGTCCATTGCCCAAATGTTCACGCGCCACTGGCCACTGAAATTATCCAGTGCTTGCCATGTTTGCGCAGCGGAAGCTGTTTGATTTTGAGCAGGTAGGCCATTAATGTTGATGTTTTTACTCGCATTTTCGTTGCGATAGTCTTCTCTGTCATTGTGGTAATCTGCTGCCGCACCTGCTGCAGCGCCAGTTGCAGCTCCTACCATAGCGCCTTTAGCGGCCAATCCAGCATCACCGGCTGCAGCACCCAGTGCCAGCCCGACAAGTGCGCCGCCAGCGGCTCCTGTTTTAAGGCCCCTGTGCTCGCTCGTTTCACTATCACCGGTGGAGGCACAACCGCTCAAGCCGAAAATAAGTATTGATGTAAATAATGAAGTTTTGATCGCAGTCATAGCATTACCTTAATAGTGTGAAACTGTTCATTGGCGTCTATTTAACCAAAGTCTCAGTTGCTACTTAAGGGCAAGCGAGTCAAAAAATATCTATACTATGCCTATAGTTAACTTGTTATCTTGTACAGCTAACATTCAGTTTATATCGATTAATTGGGGGGATTGATGGCTAACTCAAGCTATACCGGAATAGATGAGTATTTGTTTCAGAAACGTACTCAGCTTGGGTTGTCACAAGATGGATTGGTGCAGGCATTGCAGCAATTTAGCCCTTTGTTCAATGAAATAGATGTGCTGACGGTGAGTCGTTGGGAGCGAGGTAAGGTGAGCCCTAATATTCGTCGACAAGTTGCGCTGATGGCTTTTTTTGGCGATGAACCACATCTCTTGCTCACGAACCCAGAGTTTAATCTTAAACAGCTACCGTCTTTGACAGCCTTTCAACAAATGTTAGATAAGCAGATGAATGTCAATCATGTGATGGGTGCCCACCCTTACATTCCCCATGAAGAGCAGTTATTTGAGAAGGCAGGTAAACAGGTGGATAACCTGTCACAGCGCCTGAGGTGGATTTGCCATTACCACCAAAATTTAACCGGACAAGGCGCTGATTGGTCAGAAGCTTGGTTAGCTCAGCTAGTGGCACACCCGTCAACGGAAGTATTGTTTTATCAACATGATGATATGTTATTAGGCCATGCTATCTATGTGCGGGTCTCTCAAGTTACTTTGATGGCGTTGCTTAGTGGCGACTTAAAGGAAAGTCAGTTAGAGGTGGCGCACCTCGTTACCAAACAGCAAGCGGGTTGTTTGTTTTTATTAAGCTCGTATGTTGGGGGCCGATTTGTCGCTGAAGACTATTTAATGTGGCAGATATTTACCTTGTTAGAGAACCCTTTGAATTTGGCTTTGGGTTATAAAGCTCATAGTGACTTTGGGATTAAGTTAGCGGAGTTCTTAAACAGTAAAAAAATAGCCCAAGGGCCTCAAGTAGCAGGCCATCTACAGGGGGCAAAGTATCTCGGCAAACGCTATGGCTATGTGTCATTTTTACTTGAACGTGAAGAGGTGCTCTCATCACCTGTGATACTAAAAATGATGCGCGACACCCATACTATTTAATGTGTTTATCCATAGGTGCTATAACACTTTGGCTTTGTATCTTCGCTGCTGTTTAAGGGCAGATTTAAATGGTGAAATTTTTGTTAATGTGGCTGCAATTATTGTGTCCATTCTGTTTTGTGTGGCGATCAGCTAATTTACAACCCTGCGCAACCTCTCTTTTTTTAATATTATTTCAAATTGATACCATTTAGCTTGTTTCGCACATTTTAATATTCAAGTGTTTGTTTATAAATATTATTTTATTTATTCCACAACTACTTTTTCTCCGCGACACGACCCCATTAATATTCGATTAATTTATCACCATTAAGATCTCATTCAGATTTGTCGTTGTATATAAGTGGCGTATTGATCCAGTGCTATTTTAGATAGTCAGCTGGAGCCATTTATTGAATATGACCAGTATTGAAATGTTTTGGGGGATATATGATTGGTTTAACAAGTCCAAATAGTGAAGCAAGTGCTACTCTTGCTGCGCAAGTGATTACATCTATTGGCGCCTTGGTATTACTTGTCACCCTCGTTGCCTTTGTGATTGCACTTTTTGAAGAATGGAAAGTGGTGCGTGACTACAATGAAAAAAAGCGCAACTGTAAGTTTTTTGAAAGCATGTCTCGCGTCAAACCTAAGTTCCGCTAACGCTATTAAATCAGCAGTGTTATCTCAATAAGCTTTAAGCATGCCATAAAACAAGAAAAGTCGACCTGACATTAGCTGATGGCATTGGTGTTAAAGCGTAGACGAGCAATACAACCACCTGTTTTAGCATCAGCTAAGTCAAACTCCCACCCGTAACGTTGACATAAGGCGTTGACGATTAACAAGCCTAACCCATGGCCTTGTTGATGGATTTCGCTCTCTGTTAAGCCGCGTCCTTGGTCGACCACATCAATATAATCGTCGCTGACGGTAACGATGATTTTTCCACCATCACTGGCGTTGATTGCGTTGTTAATCAAGTTGGATATTAGCATTCTTAACACGGCTTCAGGTGGAGTGATTTGTGGTTGAGATTGCATATTTAGTTCGATTGATACCGCCTTTTTACTCGCTAATTCACTGACCGTTGAGATGAGTGTTTCCATTTCCGCTTGGGTGAGCTTTCTTTGGGGTTGCGGCTCGGATTGTCGACTTTCTTGCTTCACTAGGCTGAGTAGGGCATCTACCGTATTTTGCATGTCTGCGGCCGCTTTAATAATGCGTTGCTGTTGCCGCTGCTGAAAGTCAGGTGATTGATCATGTTGCAGTAGATGACTTGCACCATGGATAATGGTCAATGGCGTGCGCAGTTCATGACTCGCATACCGAGAGAAAGTATGTTCTTGTTCTATCAACTGGGCTATTTGAGCCTGGTAGCTATTGAGGCTTGCAGTTAAATGGTGGAACTCTTGGACAGCTCCGTCTGGTACTTGAAAGCGCTGCTGAGGTTGGCCGTTATGTAGCTGGTCGCTGAGCTGGCTGATGGGTTGTATCATGCGCTTGGTTAATTTAATCAATGCGTAGCCGAACAACAAAAACAGCGTCGAAGTGATGCCAAATACGAACAAGCTAATACGTCGCCACTCATTCTCTGTTAACTCTGCGGTTTCGGCATTCATGACTAACAACAATGGATGGTGACTTTGCATCGCAACGTAGTCGGTGCGGTACACAAAAATATCACCTTGTTCACTTGCATTGGTCATTTCATTTAGAAAGCCTGAAGGTAAATCGGCTAATCCTTGGTACTGCTCCGGCAGCTGACTGAGATCGTTATAAGCTGTGATGCTATTTGTCATCGTTAGCGGCGAGGGGGCACCCGCATTGAAGTCACTGACTGCTGTCACACTTGCGGCATAGAGAAGACGAGTGTTCACTTCATCTTCCAACCAGTAAAGCATACTTAAAGACAGGCCGTAAATAATCACCCCGACCATCAATGCAATCGAGGTAAAGTAGATGGTGAACTTGCGGGTGAGGCTTTCTGCACTACTTGTTGACATTAGTGGCCACTTAATTCCAGTTTGAAGCCAATTTTGGGCACTGTCATGATCATTGGTTGCTCAAAAGGTTTGTCTATTTGATTTCGTAACTGGTACATGTGACTGCGCAAAATATCATTGCTAGGTGGTGAGTCGCCCCAAAGTTCATGGACAATTTCCTCTCGCTTTAACACTTGCGGGGCACGATTAATCAGCAACAACAAAATTTGATAACAGGTCGGGGTTAATACTAGTTTCTTACCGCTGCGGGTAACTGAGTATTCAGCAGTATTAACTTGGAGTGGACCATAGTTAATGATGTTCTGGGCGACTTGGCCTTTATGTCGATTAATCAGTGCGATGAGACGCGCTTGCAACTCATCAAAATCAAATGGTTTAGCTAAATAGTCATCGGCGCCAGCGGCAAAGCCTTTAAGCAAGTCTTGTTTTTCATCTAAGGCGGTGAGCATTAATACCGGCGTATGACAGCCATGTTGGCGTAGCTGTTTAGCTACAGTCAATCCATCCATTTTGGGTAGCATGAGATCAAGAATAATGGCATCAAAGTGGCCATTGATTGCCAGTTCAAGCCCCAACTCTCCGTTACTGGCAAAGTCAACTTCGGCGCCTTTTGCCTCCAAAAAGTCAGCCAGAATACCGGCGACATCAGGGTTATCTTCTACCACCAATATTTGTGCGTTTTGCATGAGACCGCCTCGGTTATTAATTGTCGATATTATGCCACTAAAACGTGAAAAAAATGTCAATGAGCTTTTGTTCACAGTCACTTGTATAGGATAGCTGCATTATTTTTACCATTAAGAGTATAGCGATGAAAACCTATCAAAATGATAATCCATCTGCTGTTGAAGTCGGCTTGTCGATCATCATACCTGTTTTCAATGAACGTGCGGGTCTGTCAGAGCTGATAAGTCGACTAGATACCGTGGTCACGGGTTTAAACATCAGCAGTGAATTGGTTTTCATTGATGATGGCAGCACCGACGGTACATGGGAGGCGCTACAAGCCTTACCGACAGCAAGTTTTGCTTACCAATGCATTCGCTTGAGTCGCAACTTTGGCAAAGAAGCTGCGACGACAGCAGGGCTCGAACAAGCCCGCGGCCTGGCGGTGATATTACTTGATGCTGATTTACAGGATCCACCTGAGTTGATCCCAGAGATGATCGCAGCTTGGCGTGGCGGAGCGGATGTGGTCAATATGCGACGTCGCTCCCGCTTAGGTGAGTCTTGGTTTAAACGTTTTTCTGCTGCGGCCTTTTATCGTGTCATTAATGGCATGTCGCAGACGGATATTCCTGAGAATGTGGGTGACTTTAGATTGCTCAGTCGCCAGGTTGTTGATGCTATAAATGCGCTACCTGAAAGAAACCGTTTTATGAAAGGCCTACTGAGTTGGCCTGGTTTCAACCAAGTGACGCTCAGCTTTGACCGTGATCCGCGCTTTACCGGCACCAGTAAGTGGGGCTATGGCAAGTTACTCGGTTTAGCGATGGATGGCATTACTTCATTTAGTATCAAACCGCTTCGAATAGCGACTTGGCTAGGCCTTGCCACTGCGCTTGCAGCGTTTTGTTACGGCAGCTGGGTATTTGCAAAAACAGTCATTTGGGGGGAAGTAGTGGCGGGTTACCCGTCGTTAATGGTGGTGCAACTTGGGGTCGCAGGGATTCAACTGCTGGCGCTAGGCATGATAGGTGAGTATTTGGGAAGGGTATTTATGGAAGTAAAACAGCGACCTGTTTACCTGATTGGGGATGTTAAGTATCGCCAAAGCTACCAAAGCCGACGTACTGCATCGTCAGTAAGTGGGGCGATAGATTCGGACAATATTCGTTATTTGAAGGCTAAATTATGAAGGCTATGTCACGTTTAGCTTGGGGGTCGCTGGCGCTGTTGGTGACAATCTTAATTGTGCGCCTGGTGAGCTTGAGCTTTTATCCTTTAATGGATACGACAGAGGCTCGCTACGGTGAAATGGCGCGATTAATGGTAGAGACTGGCAATTGGTTGACTCCGTTGTTTGACTACAATGTACCATTTTGGGGCAAACCGCCGCTGCACACCTGGATGAGTGCGCTGGGTTTAACGGTGTTTGGTGATAATGAGTTTGCCGTCCGTGTGCCGCATTGGTTGGCGGCAGTGGCGACTTTGGCGCTAAGCGGCTACTTTGCCAAGCGCTTAAAGATCGATGCGATAAAGACCTGCATTATCCTAAGTACTTGTGTGGTGTTTTATGTCAGTGCTGGAGCGGTAATGACAGACATGGCACTGACTTTTGGCTTAACGCTTGCGATGGTTGGATTCTACCTATGCTGGCAAGGGGAAGTGCGCTGGGGGTATTGGGGCTTTGTGGGGTTAGCCATTGGTTTACTAGCAAAAGGTCCGGTTGTCATAGTGATCATGACCATTGGAGTCGGACTATGGCTAATTTGGTCGCAAGGGCTAATTCAACCATGGTCAAGGCTTTGGCAGAAGATACCGCTTCTTTCTGGGCTAGCATTAATGTTAGCGATTGCGGCCCCTTGGTACTTATTAGCTGAACAAGCCACTCCAGGTTTTTTGCAGTATTTCCTTGTTGGTGAACATTGGTTGCGCTTTGTTGATAGTGGTTGGACGGGCGATCTTTACGGCTCAGCCCATGATGAACCCAGAGGAACTATCTGGCTGTTTTTCGCTGTTGCAGCACTGCCTTGGAGCGCCTTTATTCCACTGGCCTTGTGGCGCATATTCAATAGCGATTCAGGGTTAACTTCGTTACACCAGTTTCTCATTTGTTGGATGGTCGCGCCTATGGTGTTGTTCACATTGGCGGGTAACGTGCTGCCTGCTTATGTATTACCGGGCATTCCCGCATTGGCTTTACTGCTTGCTAGCGCTTGGCCGAAAACTAACTTGCCAGGGCAAACAGCAATCGCCATAGCGATCCCGCTATTGATTGTCGCGACTGTGGTGCTGCTCAATAGTGGCCCGACAAAATTGAAAAGTGATAAGTGGTTGTTAACGCCTGTACCTAAAGGTGAGAGCGTATACTATTTAGGTAAAAGACCGTTTTCATCGCGCTTTTACAGCGAAGGCAAAAGCAAAACGATGACCGAAGATGAGCTATCCGCCATGGCTGCTGTCCGCTATTGGCTGGTGGTTAAACAAGCGCAAATCAGTGAGCTTAATCTAAGTTATTGCACAGCTGTGCGTGAGACGAAAGAGAAGCAGTTACTTCAATGTCAGCCTTAGCACCGTTAACGCGCCTAATTACCTCACCACTGATCAAGTTCTTATTAGTGGGCGGCAGTGCATTCTTAGTTGATTTAGGCTTGTTTTGGCTAGCGGCATTTCAGCTTGAAATGCCGATTATGTGGGCGCGATCGCTGGGCTTTATAACAGCCTTGTGCATCACATGGGGGCTTAACCGTCGATGGACTTTCGCTCATCGACATCAATCGCAAAAACGTCGGCAAGCGCCGGCGGTTTTCGTCGTGGCGCTACTGGCAATTGCTGTTAATTTGACAGCATTTTCAGTTGTTAGTACTTACTTGCCCCAGCAGGCCGCTTACCAAATGGCGGCGCTGGCATTAGGTGTCATGGCTGGAACAGTCATCAATTGGTTGGGGGCCAATTACTATGCCTATCGTGATAATCAGCAGCAAACTGTTACTGACTAGGCCTTTAATGTGGTAACTGTGGTGTGCGACAATGACGCTTTTCTTTGTCATCAAGTTATTGGTTGCGTGAAGGTGGTGAGCCTTTATGTGACTTGGAGTTAACATGATTAAATCTAAGCAGGCTATTTCTATATTGCTGGCTGGCGCGGTAATGACCGGTTGTCAGACAACCAATCCTTATACTAACGAATCTCAAAATGCCCGTGCGACAAATGGTGCCATGATAGGCGCGATTGCTGGCGCGGCAATCGGTGTGGCCTCATCAAGTAAAAGTGATCGCGGCAAAGGGGCATTAATTGGTGCAGCATCAGGTGCCGCCTTGGGTGGCGGCATTGGTTACTATATGGATGTGCAAGAAGCGGAGCTTCGTCAACAGTTACAGTCTACGGGCGTGAGTGTTACTCGCAGTGGCGACAATATTATTTTGAACATGCCAAATGAGGTTACTTTTGCCGTTGACCAAACGGATCTCAATGCTGGCGCTAAACGTGTGCTGACTAGTGTTGCATTAGTAGCGAAAGAGTATGACGAAACTCAGCTCAATGTGATGGGCTTTACTGACAGCAGCGGGGCTGAATCATACAACTTACGCTTATCACAAGTTCGAGCCTCTGAAGTAGCCAATTTTCTTATGGCGCAGCAAGTTGCAAGTCATCGTATTGCATCCCACGGAATGGGTGAATCCCGTCCTATTGCATCCAATGATACTAAAGAAGGTAGAGCGCAAAATCGCCGTGTAGAAATTGTGCTTAGTCCATTACCGCAAAGTTAGTCAGTATTAGAAATCTATCTAACTAGCAATAGGGTCGTTGCATGATGGCCTTATTGCTGGTTGTATGCCGCTATCTTTTTACATCTAAATCCAACAAAGTGGGACAGTTTGTCTCGGTTGATTTTTTTCCTCGTTACCTGCCTCCCATAGTGAAAGAAAACCCTCGTTGCAACTCTTGTGAGCCTTGGTGAATTACGGCTAAATATGGCCATTGCTAATTGACTTTGGAAACAATAATGAAATCTTGGATGATAGTAGGATTACTTGCTTGCCCAGCGATGGCGCATGCGGCAGAGCTTGAGTTTCGCGCCGCGGGTAGCTTAAAAACGGCGATGAGTGAAGTCATTGGTCAATATCAGCAACAAGTCGATGTCGATATTAATGCGCAATTTGCGCCATCGGGTTTGCTGCGTAAACGTATTGAACAAGGTGAGCAGGTTGACCTCTATGCGTCTGCCAATATGAAACACCCTAATACCCTGCACGCGGCCAACCAAGCGGGCCCAGTTGTTGAGTTTGCCGGCAATAATCTGTGTGCTTTGGCGCAGCAATCTGTGGAAGTCGATTCAAATAATTTACTTGCCGTTATGCTGAACCAGAAAATCCGTCTCGGCACTTCGACGCCGAAAGCGGACCCTGCTGGGGATTATGCATGGCAGCTGTTTAATCGTGCTGAATCTGTACAGCAAGGGGCAGAGGCGGCATTACAATCTAAAGCTCTGCAATTGACTGGCGGTGAAAATAGTGCCAAGCCACCTAAAGGTCGCAACCCTTATGGCTGGGTGATGGGCGAGCAGCAAGCGGATCTATTTTTGACCTATTGTACCAATGCAGTGTTAGCGCAAAAAGAGGTGCCAAGCCTTAAGATTATTAAGGTGCCGAGTGAGTTAGCGGTTGGGGCGACTTATGGGCTGACATTAGTAAACGATTACCACAAAGAGGCTGCAGGTCTGGCGATGTTTATTCTGTCATCACAGGGGCAAGCTATCTTGGCCAAATATGGTTTTGAAACTCGCGCAGAATAAACAGATGATTTTACTTAAATCAGCCGAATAGATAGCACTGAAACCTGGGCCTGTTTAAACGGCGAAGAGCACATTACGAGAGTGTTAAACTTGCCTGATGCGCATGATAGTGAGACCGATGAGTAGGCATAGGTAAAAAGCGATGCGCAGCAGCACGGTTTGTGTCGGTTGCATAGTGAGCTCATAGTGGTTGAGCTTGTCCTCAAAAGCATGGATATGTTTGCGCATCGAGCCCATTGTACCGCGCTCGTGAGTGTATTGGCGACTTTGTAGCAGTATTTGCAGTTCTTTGATGGTGTCACTATAGAGGCTAATTAAATGTGCCAACTCTTGGTTGTCGCTAGACCACTGCGATAGGGTCTGGACTTTATTACTTAGCAGTTGCAAGGAAATCGGGTTTTCGGAGGTAATATAGGTGAATAGATGCTGCCTGATCGCTAAGGTTTGTGCGTAGACATTGACATTATACTCACGTCCTAATAGCTCCAGTTGCTCTTGCTCATTCATCAGTCGATTAAGGATCTGCAAATCTTGCTGATTGGCCGATTTAAGCTCAGTTATCAGTCGATGAAAATCTGTCTCGTATTGACTCAGAGAGCCTTTAAGGCCTGCCATTTGTGAAGCGGTATTACGGGTCAAGCAATGGCCAAAATGATCGGTTTGCTGTTTAACTTGGGCTAAGCGCTTTTCCCAGGTTTCTTTGTATTCTATTTGCTGACGCAATAAATAATCTTTTTCATGGCGCCTAAGCATCAAGTGTTGTTGCTGCAATTTGAGCACTTGGACATAACAATCGTTTGCGCTAGCACTCCAATACTGAAAGCCCTCGAAGCCGAGGATCAATATAACCGTGATAACTATGGCGAGTGATGTCGAGCGTTGGCTACTCAAAAAAGCGCGTCCTTTGCTGGTTTATCTCATTAGTATAGCTGCTGTTTTCAATGTATTGGCCAAATTAATGTGTAAAATTAGTTTAATAGGAACACTGTTGCTAGCCCTAAGAATGCGAATAAGCCAATGACATCCGTCACGGTAGTAAGCACCATTCCTCCGGCTAATGCAGGGTCAATATTGAGCTTTTTAAGTAACAATGGAATGCTCGCGCCGGCAAAGCCTGCGACTGTCATATTGATTAGCATTGCGCCGCCAATCAGCCCACCAAGGGCGATATCACCTTTCCAAGCCCATACTGCTAGAAATACTAATACTGACCATAAAATGCCATTGAGGAAGCCAATAGCCAGCTCTTTACCGATGAGCCAGCGGGAGTTACTCTGACCAATTTGCCCCAAGGCGATACCGCGAATCACCAATGCTAAGGTTTGGTTACCGGCCACGCCTCCCATACTGGGGACAATGGTCATTAAAATCGCAATGGTAGCAAATTGCTCTAACGTGCCTTCAAACATATTACTGACAGATGCCGCTAGCAGCGCTGCAAATAAGTTAATTGTGAGCCAAAGTGAGCGTCGGAAAGTACTTTTAACCACTGGACCAAAGGTGTCCATGTCGTCATCCATACCCGCCATCCCCATCATTGAGTGCTCGGCATCTTCACGGATAACGTCAACCACATCATCAATGGTAATACGGCCGAGTAAGCGATTATCATCGTCAATAACCGGTGCCGACAGCCAATCGTGACGCTCGAACAACTGCGCCGTCTCACTGTCGGACATACCAACGGGAATACCTTCTAAATCGGCTTCCATAATATCTCGCACAGAAGCATTGGGGTCGCAGGTCAGTAGCGCCGAAATTTTTATGCCGCCTAATAAACTGTCTTGCTTGTCGACCACATAAAGCGTATCTGTTGCTTCGGGCAGCTCTCCACGAATACGTAAATATCGGAGAATCACGTCGATATTGACATCGGGACGTAAGGTCACGGTATCAGTGTTCATCAAGCTGCCAGCGGTATCATCAGGGTAAGACAGTGCTTGTTCAACTCGGGCTCTATCTTGCGAGCTCATTGACTGCAACACTTGATTGAAAACACTGTCGGGCAAGCTACGTAAGATGTAGGCGAGATCATCGGTGTCCATGTTCTGTGCTGCTTTTGCAACACGCTCGGGCGCCATTTGAGTAATGAGGGTATCTTTGAGTTCTTCGCCTAACTCGTCGAGGATTTCACCGGTATGCTCTTGGTCAATTAGCTGGAATAACACTTGGCGTGTTTTAGGGGGTGATGACTCTAAAATAAAGGCAATGTCTGAGGCGGCCATATCATGCAGCATATTGCGTACATGCACGAACATGCCGCTGCCCAATGCCTGAGTGACTTGGTTGAGGCGCTGATCATTTGTCTCATTGTCTAGTACTTCTATTGGCATTGATCCCCCCTCGAATAGTCCAAGTTAGCTGTGAAAACGTGTTAAATGATTTGAGGCGACGATGTTAATAGCATTAACTATAGGAGTGTTTGATCCTACTCGCAAAAATTGTGCCGACAGGCTATGTTAACTCAAGACTGTGACACTGTAGAGATAAATTAAAGTTAAGTGAGTAATTTGTAGATTATGCGGTGATTGTTTAATTCGCTTCGTCAAACTTAGCATCGATTAGGGCGCTAATCGCATCTAATGCGGCTTGGGCATCTTTACCTTCACTGAGTAAGGTAATGGATTTACCTTTGCCACTTTCTAGCATCAGCAAGCCTAATACACTGGCGGCAGAGGCTTGTTTTTCACCTTGGATTAAAGTCACTTCAGCATCAAATGTGGAGGCCAAAACCGCAAGTTTTGTTGCAGCGCGAGCGTGCAGCCCCAGTTGATTACAGATGGTGAGCTGTCGTTCAAGCTTTGCCATTGTTGAGCTCACGGTGCCTAGCATTAACATTGTGCTTAGAGTCATTAAATAACTTAGCTAATTGCTCTGTTACATACACAGAACGATGTTGCCCGCCTGTGCAGCCAATGGCAATAGTTAAATAACTGCGGTTGTTACGCTCTAGGTGCGGTAGCCAAGTTGCTAATAAATTCTCGATTTGCCAAATAAACTTATTCACCATCGGCTGCTGTGCAAGAAACTGCTGCACCGGTTCATCTAGCCCTGTTAGCGGGCGTAAGTTCGGCTCCCAATGGGGGTTTGGCAAAAAGCGCACATCGAACATAAAGTCGGCTTCACTCGGCATCCCATGTTTGAAGCCAAATGATTCAAAGTTGATAACTAACTCTTTGTCGACAGTGCCAAGCAGGATCTCTCTCACCCTATCACTTAGATCATAAATATTGCGATTAGAGGTATCGATATAATGATCGACCAAGTCGGCTACAGGGCTGAGTAATTTACCTTCGAGCTCAATAGCTTCTTTTAGTGATGCTTGTGAATGGGAGAGTGGGTGTAGGCGACGAGTTTCGCTGTAGCGTTTTAGCAACACTTCATCACTGGCATCGAGAAAGAAGCTCAGTAGTTCGGTGTCTGCTGGCAAATTAGCAAGCTGCTTTTCCAGCTCGATATCTTGCTCTGGCATATTACGTACATCAACACTGATGGCAACCAGTTCATTGCGGCCTTTCAGCTGCTCCAGCAGCGAGTCCATCAGTGGCAAAGGTAAATTGTCGACACAATAGTAACCTAAGTCTTCAAGTACCCTAAGTACTACTGATTTACCTGAGCCGGAACGTCCGGATACCATCACGAGTTTCATTGAGTTATCACCTGATAAAGTTCTGCTTCATCATGGGACTTTCTGAGCTGTTTGAGTATGAATTTATCATTAAGTTTTTCAGCCATGCAGGATAAAGTACTTAAATGTTGTTCACACTGATCACTGGGCACCAGTAAAGCAAATAAGATATCAACTGGCTGATTGTCGATTGAGTCAAACGCAATCGGCTCAGCACACTTGACCAATACTGCGACAGGATATTCGATATTACTCAGACGACCGTGAGGAATGGCGATACCGTTACCTATACCTGTGCTACCCATCTTCTCTCTAGCCAATAGGCTTTCAAAAATCTCTTGTGAGGAAAGGGTAGGGTACTGGACAGCAGCTAAATCGCTGATTAATTCCAGTACCTTTTTCTTACTGCCCGGTGTGGCACAGGTCGTGCACTCCGGCCGCAGGATGGTACTTAGTTCCATCGTTAATGTTTTGTCAGCTTCTCTTTATGTTTAATTACCTGACGATCGAGCTTATCTATCAGGGAGTCAATGGCGGCATACATATCTGCATTATGGGAAGTGGCAAACACTTCACCGCCGGAAAGGTGAACTTTGGCTTCAGCTTTCTGTTGCATTTTTTCTACATTCAACACAACGTGCACATTATTGATCTGATCGAAATGGCGTTCAAGCTTTGAGAACTTTTCTTGAACATAAGTTCTCAATGAATCAGTGATCTCTACATGGTGTCCAGTCAAATTAATTTGCATATAGGTCCTCCAGTGTTCAATTAACGGATCATAAACTCTTACGTTGGTTTGACGGTGGTATAAGCATTGCCTCACGATACTTGGCAATGGTCCGTCTAGCCACTTTTATTCCTTGTTCAGCCAATAGCTGTGCCATCTTGCTATCGCTTAGTGGTTTCTTCTGGTTCTCTGCTGCCACTAATTTCTTGATGAATGCGCGAATAGCTGTCGAAGAGCACTCGCCGCCATCATCTGTGCCAACATGACTCGAAAAGAAGTATTTTAGTTCAAAAATGCCACGTGGGGTGTGCATATACTTCTGTGTGGTAACTCGTGATATGGTCGATTCATGCATTTCTACCGCTTCAGCAATATCGTTGAGGACCATTGGCTTCATGGCCTCTTCACCAAACTCGAAGAATCCTTGTTGGAAATCAACGATGCAGTTAGCCACCTTTAGCAAGGTATCATTGCGACTCTCAAGGCTTTTTAAGAACCATTTCGCTTCTTGGAGGTGACCTCGAATAAATTGACTATCGGCTTGGTTTTTAGTGCTACGAGCCATAGATGCGTAGTGCTGATTGACATTGATTTTTGGCATGTAATCAGGGTTGAGTTCAACCACCCAGCGGCCTTTTTGTTTAGTGACCGTAACATCCGGAATCACATACTCATCACGGTTAGGCGCAACGGTTAACCCGGGTCTAGGGTTCAGTGATTGGATCAATGCAATGGCTTCACGTAAATCATCTTCTTTGAGCTTAGTTTTACGCATCAGCAAGCGGAAGTCTCGCCCAGCAATTAAATCTAAATGCTCTTTGATGAGTAGCTTGGCATTGCCAATATGCGGGGTACTCTCGCTAAACTGTGCCAACTGAATTGACAAGCACTCGCTTAAATCTCGGGCGGCCACGCCAATAGGGTCGAAGTGTTGAATGCGTTTAAGTACCGCTTCAACTTCATCGAGTTCTATTTCCGGATCGCCCATGGCATCGAGAATATCTTCGCAGGTTTGAGTTAAATAGCCGCGCTCGTCAATGGCGTCAATAATAGCCGTGGCGATGGCATTGTCATTGTCTGAAAAAGGCGTGAGGTTTTTTTGCCACTCTAAATGTTCATACAAGCCTTCGCTGGTTTCACCTTGGAAGGGCATATCATCATCACGCATTGCGCCAGAACTGGCATTGGGGGCTGCGGTATATACCTCATCCCACGTGGTATCAACGGGCAGTTCATCTGGCATTGATTCTTGGGTGAGGGCCTCGGATGTTTCTACTGATGAGCTATCTTGATTGCTGGCGCTGTCAGTGGTTGCGCTGTAGTCGTCAGTGTCGCTATTTTTATCATCTTGGCTGCTATCGCTGGCGTCGGTTTGCTCTTCGTCCAATTCTAATAGCGGGTTGGACTCTAATGCTTGTTGGATCTCTTGCTGCAATTCCAATGACGACAGCTGCAGGAGGCGGATGGCCTGTTGCAGCTGAGGAGTCATGGTGAGCTGTTGACCCATTTTGAGCTGGAGTGACGCTTTCATCTTACTGCTATTCCCTTCTTTGTAATTATAAAATGAGAAAGCTTGCTTGTTTTTTATGGGGTTTCTCTAATCCCCAAAATTTAATCAGGTGATGACACTGTCAACAGTCATCACCCTCACTATGGTTTAACTATAGCTTGAATTGTTCACCTAAGTACACCGCACGGACTTGTTGATTGTCCAAGATTTCAGCGGGTGTGCCTTCAGCGATAAGATTGCCATGACTCACAATATAGGCTCGCTCACAAACATCGAGTGTTTCGCGTACATTGTGGTCAGTAATTAACACACCAAGGCCGCGGTTTTTCAGTTGCTCAATGATCTTTTTGATGTCGATAACCGAGATAGGATCGACTCCCGCAAACGGTTCATCTAATAAGATAAACTTCGGGTTTGCCGCAAGTGCCCGAGCAATCTCAACTCGACGTCTTTCACCGCCCGATAGTGCCATACCTTGGCTATCGCGAATGTGAGTAATGTGGAACTCTTCCAATAAATGTTCTAACTGTTCTTCTCGCTGTGCGGTATTGAGCTCTTTACGGGTTTGCAGCACGGCCATGATGTTATCTCTAACCGATAACTTGCGGAAAATACTGGCTTCTTGTGGCAGGTAACCAATACCTTTGCGCGCACGCAGGTGCATAGGATCTAAAGTTAAATCGTCTTCATCAATAAAGATACGACCTTTATCACTCTGAACTAAGCCAACAACCATGTAGAAAGTGGTCGTTTTACCCGCACCATTTGGGCCCAGTAAGCCGACGATCTGCCCAGTTTTAACGGTTAAACTCACATCTTGAACCACAGCGCGGCTTTTGTAGCTTTTGGCTAAATTGACCGCTTTGAGCGTTTTATCGGTCATTGTTGCTCCTGAGGTTTGCTTTCAGGTTCATCAAGCTCTTGGTAGTTTTCGGGTTGGATAATCGTAATGACACGGTCATTGCCGGTACTCTCTGCAATTAACTGTTGTTGTTCAATGTTGTAACGTATTTGGTTACCGGTCACTTGGCTACCATCTTGCTCAAGTGTGGCATTGCCAATTAGGGTTAAGGTGCGGGTGGCAAGTTCATAGCGAATTTCACTGGCGCTGGCTTTTGCTGGACGACCATCTTCCATTATTTGTGAATACGTTGCCGGGGTACCGGTAGCAACCAAAATTTTGCCATTACTTTCATCTTTGGTAAACGCGCGTAGCTCATCTGCATTAATCTTGATTGAGCCTTGGGTAACCTCAACTGGGCCATTGAAGATTATTTGATTATTTTTAATATCTGCTTCTTGGCTCGCAGCGGCAATTTTGACTTCTTGCAGCAAATCGTTTTCAACCGCACCAATCTGCAAGCTAAGGACTGACAAACAAGCAGCAGCAATAAGTTTATTTAGTTTCATAAGTACCTTTTACCTGACTCGTCAGTTTTACGGTTTGCTTGTTCAGATCGCCAAACAAGCCTTCACCCGTGATGATGAAGTCGTTTCCCGTGATATTGATTGTCCTATCTGACGTCATAATCATGGTGTTTAAATCGAGTTCTAGGTATGTTGTTTCAATTGTTTGTATCGGCTCTTCAGGGCTGATGGCGTCAATGATAACATCTTTTTCTAATGTAACATGACCGCTGTTTTTATCTAATGTGCCAGTTGATGAACGCAGTCGCCATTGGGCTTTGCCTTCATCCGGGTAGAGTAGGTAGACCGGCTCCGTAAAGTAAGTCATATTGGCTTCTTCAAAGTGTTCCATATGACGAGCTGATACCCGGCTATTAATTTCACCTTGCTCATTGAACTCAATGCTTTTGAGATCGTTGATCACATAATCAGGATGTTCACTACCATCTTGAAGTTGCACATTATTGCTGCGCTTAGATTGCACTTGCCAATAGAGGATTAGCGCAGTGCCAAAAAACACGATAATAGCAATGGTGACTCTGTTCATATACTCATACCGTGGGCGGTATCGAACTTATCTTGGCTTAACAGCAACAAATCGGTAAGTTCTCGCAGTGCACCATGCCCGCCACGAATATGGGTGACCATATCGGCGCGTGCTTTCACATAAGGGTGGCCATCGGCAACACACACTGACAGACCCACTTGCTGCATGACGGGTAAATCCACCATATCATCACCGATATAAGCCACTTGCTCAGGTGTGACCTTATAGAGTGTTAATAATTCTTGGTAGGGTACCATTTTGTTGTCTATACCCTGGTATATGTGGGTAATACCCAGCGCCGTCATTCTATCTTCGACAATTTTTGATTTACGACCGGTAATAATCGCGACAGGAATATCACTACTTAGTAATGAACGTACGCCGTAACCATCGCGGGTATGAAAACTCTTAATCTCATCACCTGAATTACTCATGTAAACTAGGCCATCAGAAAATACCCCATCAACGTCACAAATAAGCAGCTTGATGTGCTGCGCTTTTTGCCAAACATGCTCGCTAATAGGGCCGTAAAATCCTTGATGAGACATGTTAAATTACTCCTGCTTTAACCATATCGAGCATATTCAATGCACCGATAGGTTGTTGCTCTTGATTGATGACGATTAGGCCGTTGATATCTTTTTCATCCATCACTTTTAATGCTTCGGCAGCGAGGATGTTGTCGCTAACAGTGACACAGCCTTTGCTCATCACATCTTCAATTGAGGTATCACGTAGGTTGACTTGGGCGTCAATCACTCGGCGTAGATCACCATCGGTAAATATGCCGACCAGTAGGCCCAGCTTATCAACTACCGCGGTCATACCTAAGCCTTTTTTGGTGATTTCATATAAGGCATCAGTGACTGAAATATGCTGCTGAACGCAAGGCAGCTCATTGCCTTGGTGCATCACATCGCTTACTTTTAGCAATAGCTTCCGGCCTAGGCTTCCACCTGGGTGTGATAGGGCAAAATCGTCTTTAGTGAAACCGCGCGCTTGCAAGAGTGCCACCGCTAAGGCATCGCCCATCACCAAGGTTGCCGTGGTACTTGAAGTGGGCGCGAGTCCTAATGGACAGGCTTCTTCAGGTACTTCAATGCATAAATGGACTACAGCATGTTTAGCCATTGTTGAGTTAGGTTTGCCAGTTACCGCAATAACAGGCAATCCCATGCGTTTGATAACCGGCATTAGGGTAAGGATCTCGCCGGCTTCACCAGAGTTTGATATGGCTAAAATGACGTCATTTTCACTCAACACGCCAAGATCGCCATGGCTTGCTTCCCCTGGGTGGACGAAAAATGCGGGGGTGCCGGTACTGGCTAACGTGGCGGATATTTTATTACCGATATGGCCAGATTTGCCCATGCCCATAACAATCACTTTACCGGTACATGCCATAATTAATTGACATGCACTGGCAAACTCTTCGGAGTCGACATATTGGTATAAATTATCGAGTGCACTTCGCTCTATATCGATAACGTTGCGACCCCATTGTCGGAGTTGATTTGCCTCTACCATAAAATTCTCTTTAGTTAATGCCGTATACGGTTAGTGAAAGAATGCACTTTTACTAGGATAGAAAAATAACCGCTTGATACGCAATAAAAGTTAATAGTAATACACCACCGTGCCAGCGCTTTAATTGACGTTGCTTACCTGTGAGCAAGATCAACACTGCTAATGCAGTACTGGTGGCCATGACCATATAAAAGTCACGTGAACTCGCTGCCGCATCGACTGCACCCGGCGCAATAAGTCCGGGTAATGCTAACACAGCAAGAATATTAAACAGGTTTGATCCAACAATATTACCGATTGCAAGATCATCTTCTTTCTTCAAAACACCGGCAACACAGGCAGCAAGCTCAGGTAAGCTGGTGCCTACTGCAATAATTGTCAGTCCAATAACTAAGTCTGAAAGTTGATAGGCTTTTGCAATTCCAACGGCGCCTTGTACCATCCAATCAGCTGATAGCGGTAATAATACCATACCCACCGCGACCCAAAATATGGCTCTTAACGTCGGCACATCTTTGGGGATTTCATTGTCAGCTTCATCAGCGAGGGCATCTTTTTGTTTATTCGTTACCGCATGCCAAATCAAATAGCCCATTAACATGAAAAACAGCACCAGTAGGAGTACGCCTTCGGTGCGGGTCAATTGACCATCATGGAGGAAATATCCTGCAATCGCGGTGGCCACTAACATCATTGGTATTTCACGCTTGAGGGTTTGTGAGCTAACCGAGATTGCGCCAAGTAGCGCAGTGATACCTAAGATCAATGTAATGTTGGCTACATTTGAGCCAAGTACATTACCAATAGCCGTATCTGTCATGCCTTCCATTGATGCTGTGGCGGCAACAAACATCTCTGGGGCTGAGCTGCCCATTGCGACAATTGTTAGACCAATGAGCATAGGAGGCAGGCCGAGATTGCGTGCAAATGCTGCGGCACCGTAGACAAACTTGTCTGCGCTCCAAACTAAGGCTCCAAGCCCCGCAATAAGCATGAAAATATTAAATAACATTTAAGTCCATTCTATTTGACAAATATGAGGCGCATTTTCGCTGGAAATGAGAGAAAATGAAAGTATTGGCGTAAGATAGTCTGGATTCAGTTGTGCACAATGCATCAATTCCGTACAATTCGCCTCTTTCCTCTTTAGCAACCATCAACCAGTTCACGGCAATGGATCTGACTATGACAACTTCATCACAGGCGCTGATAACAGTACAAAACCTGGCATTTAGTCGCGGTAATCATGTGATTTATGATGACGTCAGTTTATCTATCCCCAAAGGCCAAGTCACCGCGATTATGGGGCCTAGTGGTATAGGTAAAACCACGCTGCTTAAATTAATTGGTGGTCAGCTAACCCCTGATGCTGGGCAGATACATTTTGATGGGGTTGATGTGCATCAATGTAGCCGCAGTGACTTATTTAAACTGCGTAAACGCATGAGCATGCTATTTCAAAGTGGTGCATTGTTTACTGATATGAATGTGTTTGACAATGTGGCATTTGCCCTTCGAGAACATTCAGGCCTACCCGAACAGATCATTCGCACTATTGTGCTGATGAAACTCGAAGCCGTCGGGTTGCGTGGTGCGGCGCAAATGATGCCCAATGAGCTATCTGGCGGCATGCAGCGCCGAGCCGCTTTAGCAAGGGCTATCGCGCTTGAGCCAGAGTTAGTGCTGTAT
The DNA here is from genome assembly GCF_013394145.1 of Shewanella sp. Scap07. NCBI lineage: Bacteria > Pseudomonadati > Pseudomonadota > Gammaproteobacteria > Alteromonadales > Shewanellaceae > Shewanella > Shewanella sp. Scap07. The sequence goes on along the minus strand of NZ_CP041329.1, from coordinate 4,246,911 downwards.
GATGAGCCTTTTGCAGGACAAGACCCCATCTCTATGGGCGTGCTGGTTAAGTTGATTCGTGAACTCAGCGACGCGTTGAATCTGACCTCGGTGGTGGTATCTCACGATGTACAAGAAGTGTTAAGCATTGCCGATTATGTCTATGTGCTGGCTGATAAGCGGGTGGTTGCCCATGGTACCCCTCAAGCGCTCAGGCTTGCCGATAATCCGCAGCTGCAACAATTTATTAGTGGTGCACCAGATGGACCTGTTCCATTTCACTTTCCCGCTCAAGATTACCGTAAGGAGATGTTAGGTGAGCTTGATTGATCATATTGCCAACCTTGGTCGTATTGCCATCGCGCTAGTAGCCGGTTTTGGCCGTGCTGGATTGATGTTGTGGGGAGCCATTGCACGGGTTCCCAATGTAGCAAAAGGCACTCCACTATTGATCCGGCAACTGTACGTTGTTGGCGTCCAGTCGATGGTGATAATTCTGGTGTCTGGGTTGTTTATCGGCATGGTGCTAGCGCTTCAGGGCTATAATATTCTAGTGGGTTTTGGTACCGAAGATAGTTTAGGTCCTATGGTTGCTCTGAGTTTACTGCGCGAACTTGGGCCGGTAGTCACGGCACTGTTGTTTGCTGGTCGCGCTGGCTCGGCATTGACCGCAGAAATCGGTTTGATGAAGAGTACTGAACAGCTATCTAGCTTGGAGATGATGGCTGTCGATCCCCTGAGGCAGATTATTGCACCACGCTTTTGGGCTGGCGTAATCAGCTTGCCGTTGCTGGCACTGATGTTTACTGCTGTGGGTATATACGGTGGCCACCTTGTAGGGGTGGAGTGGAAAGGCATTGATAGTGGCAGTTTTTGGTCAATTTTGCAGTCCTCGGTGGAATGGCGACAAGATATAGTTAACTGTTTAATTAAAAGTACCGTGTTTGCTGTGGTTGTTACTTGGATTGCGCTATATCGCGGCTATCAGGTGATTCCGAATCCTGAGGGAATTAGTAAAGCAACAACGCAAACTGTGGTGCAATCAAGTTTGGCGGTGCTAGCACTGGATTTTCTACTGACAGCGATGATGTTTGGTAGTTAATTAATTATTGTTTAGGGAAGAAGCGAGATAGCCAATTTAATGGTATCTATAACCAAGTAGAGTGGTAGGTTGAACATGGTAACACGCAAGATTGAAATTTTAGTGGGCTTGTTTTTACTGTCTGGCTTAGCGGCCTTTTTGGTGTTGGTTTTTAATGTGGCCAACGTTGATGTTAAAACTGGGCAAAGCCAATATACCTTGTATGCCAAGTTCAGTAATATTGGCGGTTTGAAAGTACGATCGCCTGTCAAAGTTGGCGGTGTCGTAGTGGGGCGGGTAAAAGCCATTACCCTTGATGAGCAAAGCTTGTTACCTGTGGTTGAAATGACCATCGACACTCAATACAACCAATTTCCTGAAACGAGCAGTCTCTCTATTTTAACTTCTGGGTTGCTCGGTGAGCAGTTCCTAGGACTCACCCCAGGTTTTTATGATGAAGATATAGCCATGCTGGTTGATGGTGACAGAATTGATGACACTCACTCCGCATTAGTGCTAGAAGATTTGATCGGACAGTTTTTGTATAGCGTAAAGTCAAAGGATGACTAATTTTAAAGGATGGGAATATGAGTAGTATAATGAAAATGTTGATGTTTACTTGGTTAGCTATTGTCAGTGTTAACGCCCTAGCTGACACTGAGATAGAACGCTCAAACCCCTACGCTATGGTTGAGCAAGTGGCCAATAAGACTTTTGCTCGTTTTCATCAGGATTTTGACACAATTCAGGCCGATCCTGACCATCTTAAGTTGATAGTATCTGAAGAGTTGATGCCATACATCGATTATAAGTATGCGTCCTACAAGGTTATGGGGTCGCACTTACGATCGACAACACCGGAGCAACGCAAGCAGTTTGTGAATGCGTTTAAAGCTTATTTGGTGGCGACTTATGCTCAGGCATTTACTGAATACACTAATCAGCAGGTCAAGTTTGAACCTGCTCGCGCGTTTGATGGCGAGAAAATGATTGATGTTCATGTACAAATAGTTGAGCCGAATCGACCACCCATTAAAGTGCAGTTCCGCGTTCGTCGACTTAAAGATGATACTTGGAAGGCATTCGATTTAGTCGCTGAAGGTGTCAGTTTGTTGTCGTCGAAAAGTAAGGAAATCAGTAATCTCATTCGCCAAAATGGTATTGATAATGTGATTGCCGACTTGCGTGCGCGTACCGATGACCATGTTGTTTTGGAAGCCGAAGGTAATTAACCGATGGCACAATTCCGTAATGATGATGGTTATTGTTACCTGACGGGGCGACTGGCACACAGTGACGTGATAACCTTATGGCCATCACGCGAGCAGCTTATTAGTGCTGACACACAATGTATTGATTGTAGCGGTTTAGATTATATCGATAGCGCTGGTGTCGCGATGTTGACACAACTGGTTGTCAAACACCAATATGCCCAGCTGACATTTAAAATGTTGCCGCTGCAAACTAAAAAATTAATAGATTTATATGACTTACAAGCCTTCTTCCCTGAAGAAGCTCAATAAAGGTTTCCCCCATGGAATGTAAAGAGATAGAAAAACTACTGACCGATGCGTTAGCGTTAGAGCAAGTGACTGTGACCCAAGATGGGACACACTATAAAATTGTTGCTGTTGGTGAGTGCTTCGATGGAATGAACCGAGTAAAACAGCAGCAGACGATTTATGGCCCAATTATGGATCATGTCACTAGTGGTGAGTTACACGCTATCACGATTAAGGCGTTTACGCCTGAACAGTGGCAGCGTGAAAAAATCTTCAACATGTAAGGTTGGAGAGAGATTTTGGATAAATTAACAATACAAGCGAGTGAGCCGCTAGCGGGCGAAGTGGTCATTTCTGGTGCCAAAAATGCCGCCTTACCCATTCTGATGGCGGGGGTGTTAGCACAAACAGATTTTGTGCTGTCTAACGTACCTAACCTTCGAGATGTAAACACTAGCTGTGAGCTGCTACGTTGCCTTGGTGCACAGGTAGCGCGCTGTGATGAGGGTGACATTACTATCTCAACAGCAACGCTAAACGAGTTTTGTGCACCCTATGACCTCGTTAAAACTATGCGAGCGTCAATATTGATATTAGGACCATTGCTCGCTCGATATGGTACCGCTGACGTATCGCTTCCGGGCGGTTGCGCCATCGGCGCTCGTCCAGTTAACTTGCATTTGCAAGGACTAGAGCAGATGGGGGCGCACATCGAAGTTGATGAGGGCTACATTAAAGCTCGCGTAGATGGACGCTTAAAAGGCGCACATATCTTTATGGATATGATCAGCGTCGGTGCCACTGAAAACCTCTTGATGGCTGCAAGTCTCGCAGACGGTGAGACTGTCATTGAAAATGCAGCCCGTGAACCAGAAGTGATTGATTTGGCAAACTGCCTCATCGCGATGGGGGCTAAGATTGAAGGGGCTGGTACAGACACGATTCGTATTCAAGGTGTTGAATCACTTAATGGTTGTCATTATCGGGTGATGCCCGATCGAATTGAAACCGGCAGTTTCTTAGTTGCAGCAGCCGTGACTCGAGGCAAAATTCGCTGTCTTAATGCGGATCCTAAAACCTTAGAAGCAGTGCTAGCCAAGCTTGAAGATACTGGTGCAAAAATTACCACTGGTGAAGATTGGATTGAGCTGGATATGCAAGGCCAACGTCCGCGTGCAGTTAACATCAAAACTGTGCCTTATCCTGGTTTTCCGACCGATATGCAGGCGCAATTTTGTGTGCTAAACGTACTTGCTGAAGGCACCGCGACCATTACTGAAACCATATTTGAAAACCGTTTCATGCATGTACCAGAGCTGAACCGTATGGGCGCTCACATGGAGCTAGAAGGCAATACTTGTATTATTCAGGGTATTGAGCGTCTTAATGGTGCGCAAGTAATGGCAACGGATCTACGTGCTTCGGCCAGTCTTGTGATTGCCGGGTTAGTTGCCGATGGCAATACTATTGTTGACCGCATCTATCACCTTGATCGTGGCTATGAACACATTGAGCAAAAGTTCAAAGGACTAGGCGGCCAAGTGACGCGCATTAAGTGATGTCACAATTGATAGCGTAAAAGCCGTGCATTAATTGCACGGCTTTTTTGTTTTGATGAATATCAAGCTTTTAAAGTGTTGCTGTGAAGCAAAATGATCTTTTGTTGTTTTGATCAACGCCTGCTTGTTGCAAAGCTGATACTTTTGCAGCATGGCGACATTTATCACTTTTAATATCTACCTCTTTTACGGTCTCGTTTTTTTTGCGATTGGCTGCGTGGTGGTATTTCGCAATTTTAAGTACAGCCAGCTGGCGATATCGCCAACACTTTGGGCATTGGCCTTGTTTGGTTTCTCCCATGCATTTCACGAATGGTCAGAGCTTTATGTCATCTTGTTCGGTGATGAGATCGGTCGTCAATATCAATTCGTTGTAGATTGGTTACGCTTAATCAAACTGTCATTGTCTTTTGCTGGACTATTGATTTTTGCTTGGCTGCTGTTTGTTATTCAAGGAAAACTCGTTGGTAAGTTAGGCAAAGTAGCCACTTTATTGATAGTACTGTGTTATAGCGTTTGCCTACTGGCATTTGCAATGGGGGGCTATTTAGGCGCGGATACCTTTAGTGAGGCTGCCACTTACACCCGCTACTTGCTTGGTTTTGGCAGTGCCACTCTAGCTGGTATTGGAATCGCTTTATACGGTCGCCAACTTAGTCAAGAAAATCATCAGTATGGCCGCTATTTCGCCGCAACCGGGTTGGGCTTGTTTGTTTATGGCATTCTCGCTGGGCTAGTGCCGACAGAAATTCATGCTTGTGTACCGGTTTTGCGCACATTGGCTGCGGCGTTTGTGCTTGTAACCCTAATCAAGGCTTTAAAGATTTTTGATATTGAAAAAGAAATGGCAACCGAAGCCAAACTCAAGCGGGCAATAGAGGCTGATAAATACAAAGCCATAGGTCATTTAGCCATGGGAGTGGCCCATGAAATCAATAACCCCCTAGCTTCATCAACTTTAGCATTAGACCTGTTACAACGAAAACTGCCGCCGCAGCAGGCGACGTTGCAAGAGTATATCGACCGGACCCGTATGGGAATTGAGCGAGCTTCAACAATCAGTAAAGAACTGCTTGCCTATGCGCGTAATGACAGTGCTAACCATAACCAAGTGTACTTATCTGATGTGGTCGCCAGTGCGCAACAGTTACTTAGCCATAAAATTAGCCGCTATCGCATCGTGGCCAATTGTGATCCTCTATTAAGCATGATGGGCCAAAGGGTTAAGTTGGAAGAGATGGTGATTAACTTACTCAATAATGCCATGGACGCCAGTGACTATCAGGGGCTGATCGAATTAAACGTTGGAGCAGGTGACAACCACATATGGCTGGAAGTAAAAGACTGTGGCCATGGGATGGATGAGGCTACCATGCAGCGGGCCACCGAACTGTTCTACTCGACAAAAGCCATCGGCGAAGGCACCGGACTTGGCTTAGCGATTTGCGAGCAGATTGCCGCAGCGCATAACGGCACCATGAGCCTGTTCAGTGCTCAAGGGGTCGGTACTCGCATCTTGATAAACTTTATATTAGAAGGTAAGCACTATGACTCATGTATTGATTGCTGAAGACGATCGTTACTTGCGACAAAACATGGTCGATATACTTGAGCTAGAAGGTTATCAAGTGGTCGATGTTGACAGCGCTGAGGCGGCTATTGAGGCATGTGGGCATCAGCAGTTTGATATTGCCCTGTTGGATCTGGTGATGTCGGGGATGACCGGCGTTGAAGCGATTTCTAATTTACGTCAACTTAATCCGTTTATGGCGGTGATTATTGTCACCGCTTATGCGACCGTGGATACGGCCGTTGATGCGATGAAAAAGGGGGCTGACAGTGTGATCACTAAGCCTTTTAACAGCAGTGAGCTTATTGTCACCCTAAAGCGCAGTATTCAAGAAAAGCAATTATTGCAGGCTAGCTCAGACATTGACCCTGACAGTGTCTACTCGGCACTGGCTAATGGTCTACGCCGTGAAACCTTAAAACAACTGGCAGCCCATAAGCAGCTTAAGTTTATGGATCTGTGTCGTTTGGTTGGGGTTGACGATCACACTAAGTTTAATTTTCACTTACGCCAACTTAAGAAAGCAGGCTTGGTCATGCAAAATGAGAACAAGATCTATATTTTGACAAATACAGGTCAATTTGTTCTACAAAATCATAACTTGAATTAGTTTTTAAGTTTAATTATTTCAATAGTTTATTTATTTATGATAACTAAAGTTCACAACGGGGTTAAGCTTGTGAATTCTGGTTATCTATCCCTTTAGAGGCATAGTGTAAATACTAAGTTCATGTCCAAAGAGACATATCAATCACTCTCCCTGCAAATGTTGGTGATTGAGATAGCCCATTTGAGGATGAACTTATGAACGCACAAATTCCATGTAAAAAATTACTTCTCGCCAGTATGGTAACCATGCTTGTCGCGTGTGGCAGTGATAATGACGACACGACCACACCACCAACGCCACCAGAAAACACGCCACCTGTTGCTAATCCAACCGATGCCGAGGTTAAACTGGGCAGCTCAATTCTGATTGATGCTTTAGCCAATGATACCGATGCCGACGGTGATACATTAACCCTCACGGCTGTGGAAATGACCTCAGGTAGCGGCAGTGCCAGTATTGAAGATAATCAGGTTCGTTTTGAACCTGAAACGATAGGCACTAGCACAATGACTTACACTATTTCAGATGGGAACGGCGGCGAAGCCAGCGCGTTGATCACTGTTGTGGTGTTAAGCAATGAACTCGCCTATGTTGGCACTCAGACCTGTTTGGGCTGCCATAGCGATAAAGATTCATTCCTAAAAACTGGCCACAATTTCAAGATTCAAAAAATCAACAATGGTGAGCAACCAAGCTTCCCTTATACTCCAGAAACCACCATCACTGGGGCGATAGATCTATTACAGTTTGCTGGACCTGATGGCGATGGCACCACCAACAACACCTTGGGAGCACCAACGAGTTATGATGATGTGACCTATGTGGTGGGTGGCTACCATTGGAAAATGCGCTGGCTCGATGCCGATGGCTACATCGTGACGGGCAATAATGTGCAGTACAACATTCGCAACAGTGACGGTACATTGAATGTGCCAGACAACCACTTGGATGATCCTGATGTGATGGGAGATTACAAGGCGGGAGATTTTGATTACCAATACAAGTGTGGCAATTGTCATACAACAGGTTGGAAGCGCACTACCACAGAAGAGGGTGATGAACGTAACCTTGAGCGCCAAGACGATTTGCCCGGTATGGGAGGCACATTTGCTGCCGGTGGAGTTCAGTGTGAGGCCTGTCATGGTGCTGGTAGTGAGCATGCTAGCGCACCGTCAGCATCTAATATTGTCAAAATAGCCTCAGCGCGCACCACCGCGGAATTCCTAGCCGATGATATGGCCTATGGTAAAGCGGTTACCTGTGCGGAATGTCATACCCGTGATGGTGAGAAAGACTACCCGAGCTATATCAGCCCCTACAATGTTGCGTTCCCAGACGGTAGCCAAGTGGGTGGTCGTATCATTTCCAGTGGTGGTTTATCTAAGCACCATCAAACCGGTGATGAGATGTTAGGTGTTGTGCCTGAAGATCATGGTGACTATAAAGCAGGTGATGAGATAGGTCCGAAACAGGATATGGCTTGTACCACTTGCCATGACTCTCACAAGTCCACCAAAAACATGGATAGTAGCGATGGTTTGCATACGGGTGCAGTCAAAGATTGTACAACTTGTCATGACCCCGAATTCACCGCTCCAGTTCACGGTATGGTTGCGGCATGTACTGATTGTCATATGCCAAAACTGGCCAAGAGTGCGGTAACCACTGGACCGCAAATGGGTGGCGCTGATGTGGTATTTGGTGATGTGAAATCTCACCTATTTACTATCGACTTGTCGGCGGATGCTAAACAGTTCACCGCTGATGGTAAATTCCAAATGCCATGGTCTACCGCTGAGTTCTCGTGTGGAACTTGCCATGCCGACTATGCTGAGCGAGCAGCTGCTATGCCAGTGATTCATAAGTAGGCGCTAGCCTTCACTCCTAAACACTCCCGCCAAAGCCATGTTGTTTCATCATTCAACATGGCTTTTTTTACGGCTGTAGCTTGTAACCCTAGCCGCTTATGCACTGCGGCAATCGTTAAATCAATCGCTCGTTAATGGTCTTAGCCACTTTCTTAGTCTTGCACACGGAGTCCATGTCGATGATTGATAAAGTGAAGCCAAGTTTAATCTGGTAGAGGTGAAGGGCTAGTGCCTGTTTGCTACCTTTAAATAGACTAAGTCAAATAGACAAAGCAAGCACAGGGAGGAATATCACTGCAGCGAGTACTAATATTATTGTCGCTGCTTTTTGCTGCACTGGGGTGCTATATCAGCCTAGGAGCAGCACTCTTTATTTTGATAGGCGTGTTACTTGAGCTGGCATTTTGGTTGGGCTTATTCGGTGGTGCTAGCGGCCAAGCTAAACATTGAAGCTAGCTTCTCGATTGGCTGGCCGCCGTTACTCTAGCTATTATTGCTCGCCGCGGTTTTCACCAATGGTTACCGGTACATCGTAGTAGGTTCCGCCGCGAATAACCGTAATGGTGACCTGTGTTCCAGGTGCAGTTTCAGCAATTCTATCCATTAACATCTCTACGCCAGGCACTGCCTCACCTTCATATTTAGTAATTACATCCCTAGGGCGTAATTGGGCTTTATCAGCTGGGCCGTTAGGGTCTATCTGGGTGACTATTACCCCAGTTAAATCAGGTAAATTGAGGATTTGAGCCATCACCGGGCCCACAGGTTCACCGCCAATGCCAAGGGCACCACGAATAACTCGACCATCTTTGATCAGTTTTCCCATAATGCTATGGGCCAGTTTAATAGGAATAGCAAAACTAATACCGTGTCCGCCGCCTTCACCGCCAACCTGAAACGCTGCCGTGTTGATGCCGATAAGCTGACCCGTGGTGTCAATCAGCGCGCCGCCTGAGTTACCTGCGTTAATCGCTGCATCGGTTTGTAAGAAATCTAAGAATCCAGAACTTAGTCCATTACGACCGGTAGCACTAATAATTCCTTGGGTAATGGTTTGGCCTAGGTTATAGGGGTTACCAATAGCCAGGACCACATCACCCACTCTTGCTGGTACTGCCAAGTTGATGGGCACTATTGGCAGGCTATCTCCTTCAATTTTCAATACGGCTAAATCAGTAATTGAGTCGGAGCCGACCACTTCAGAAGTGAATTTGCGGCCATCTTGCAGAGCAACGACAATTTCGTCTGCACGTTTGATCACATGGTAGTTGGTGAGGATATAACCCTCTTTGCTCATGATCACGCCTGAACCAAGGCCTTGTAATGCACCAGAGTTTAATGGCCTAGATTGATTAACGCTAAGACTGTAAATGTTGACTACGGCAGGTGCTGCGCGGCGCACAGCTTGAGCGAATGACAGTTCATTGCCTTGGTTTGATTGGCGTTCAAACAATGATGTGCTGCCATTATTGCCAGTTAACAACGGCGTCGCCACAAGAAATACTGTCGCCATTATTAAGCCAAAGATTATGGCTTTGCCAATATATAGTAGAGCGCCTTTGAAGTTCATGTCAGCAGAATATCGCGAAAAATTGTTATAAGGTTATCATGATTACACCAGAGGGACTATTGGGTTAACCATAATGTTGCCAGCTTGCTTATTTTGCATTGATAAATGCGTTGGCTGGCGGGACTGTTTGAGTCAAAGTCGAAGCGCAGTTTAATCAGGTTGCTGACCAATAGCCTTACTGGTCAGCAACCTGAATTACCTTTGTGGTAATGGCGTTAACGTAGCACTAGATATAAATTACTATTTCCACGGCGCAGTTTCAGTGCGACAGCACCTTGCTGTTCTTTGAGCTCTGCGCGTAATGACTTTAGATCGTCTATTTTGGTGCGGTTGACACCCACGATAATATCACCACTTTGTAAGCCACTTGCCGCAGCTGGGGAGCCTTGGGCAACCTCGCTAATTTCGACCCCTTTACTGTTGTTTTCCAGCGTAGCGCCGGCTAGCATCGGATGGATATCTGCAGCACCAGCGGCACTTTCTGAGCTTTGGCTTGCTTCGCCTAATGTGGCAGAGACTGTTTCTTTATCACCATCACGGATGAGGCTCAGTTCAACCTTAGCGCCAGCCCCCATAGTGGCAATTTTTGCACGCAACTCTTGGAAACTCTTAATTGAACGGCCATTGACGCTAACGATGATATCGCCAGATTTAATACCGGCATCATCAGCAGCGCTGTCAGGCATCACTTCATTGACAAAGCCACCATGTTGAGTGTCGATGCCAAACCCTTCAGCAAGCTCTGCGGTGAGATCTTGACCTGTGACACCCAATACGCCGCGGCGTACCTCACCATGTTCGATGATCTGCTCCACTAGGTTGTTAACCATGTTGGCAGGAATGGCAAAACCAATACCGACGTTGCCACCATTGGGCGCCACGATAGCGGTGTTGATACCGATTAAATCGCCATTGAGATTCACTAATGCGCCGCCTGAATTACCGCTATTAATTGCCGCATCAGTTTGGATAAAGTTCTCTAGCATCTCAATGCCTAACCCACTGCGGCCCATGGCACTGACAATCCCTGAGGTGACGGTTTGGCCTAAACCAAATGGATTACCAATTGCTACAGCAAAGTCACCAACGCGCAGCTCGTCCGAGTCTGCGCGTTTAACGGCGACTAAGTTCTTAGCTTTGATTTGCAATAGCGCAATGTCTGATTCGGCGTCAGCGCCAATCAGTTTCGCTTCTACTTCACGGCCGTCATGTAAGCCAATCTTAATCTCATCGGCACCTTCAATTACGTGGTTATTGGTGACAATGTAGCCTTCATCAGCATCGATGATCACCCCTGAGCCTAAACCTCTAAAAGGGCGCTCTTGTACTTGTTCTTGCGGAGCGTTAGGGCCAAAGAAATAGCGAAACGCGTCAGGTACGCGCTGCTTAGATACATGGGTGCCTGACACCGCCACCGCTACAACGGCCGGAGTGGTCTTTTCAAGCATCGGAGCCAAGCTCGGTAATTGTTGACCATCGACCGCTAAGGGGATTGCGGCATGAGAAACTGCAGGCATTAAGGTAAGTGAAGCGCTTAATACCGCAGCTGAAAGTAATGATAATTTTGTTTTCATTTATTCATGACTCCAAAGTTCGGGTAATGGACTTACAGATAAATGTAGATATAAGGCATTATTACCTCAATTCAAGCCATTTAAATTGTGTCTTACCCGAGTGGACTACTGAATAAATAGTAAAGTTCATCTTTATTAACAAAGGTTAATTGTTTGCTGCATTATTCGTAACAAGTTTTGTCAATTCACTGTCTTTTGGCGCGGCACTCGCGGCTGGTGTTTGACTAAGTGTCGGCAGTTTTTTGTTACTGCTGTTGGGACAAAGGGTGGAGGCTGAGTCATTCCACTGTTGATTAAACTTGTTTAATTGCTCTGTCAGCGCAATCAGCTGCGCATGTTGTTCATCGAAATGATCATGCACTTCTTGCTTATGCTGACTAAGTTCTAGACGCGTTTGTTCGAGCTGTTTGCTATTGGCCTGCGCTTCGCCTTTGCGAGCAAATACGGTTCTTGCGACATAGCCTAAGGCTAAGCCTAAAATAAAGGCAGCGACTACTAGTGCCCATTCCATATTCAAATCCTCTTAAATAACACCATGAGATAAAGCGACAGACAATAATACATTGCGTGTGCAAGCCATGATACTATTTAGGTCGTTTTAAGGATAAAAAGAGATAGTTAACCGTGTCGCAGCTCACCCCTTGGCAACATTACCAGCAAGACTTGCTAAAAGATTCATTTTCCCATGACGACGCCCAAGAGCGTGCAGTGCAAAGTTTACAGCGAGTGTATGACGAACTCATCGCTAGTCAAGCTCCCACTACTGGTATTGGTAAATGGTTGCCATTTTTAGGTAGCAAATCTAAAGCGGTACAGGGGCTCTATTTATGGGGCGGGGTAGGGCGCGGCAAAACCTATTTAATGGACACTTTCTTTGATGCTTTGCCAACAGAACGTAAATTGCGTGCGCACTTTCATCGTTTTATGCATCAACTGCATGCGGATTTAGATGATCTTAAGGGACAGCGAGATCCACTACTTATTGTGGCTAAACGTATGGCAGAGCAATACCAGGTTATCTGTTTCGACGAATTCTTCGTATCAGACATTACCGATGCCATGTTATTAGGTACTTTATTTGAAGCTTTATTTGGTCACGGTGTTGCCTTGGTTGCGACGTCTAATATCATTCCCGATGAGCTGTATCGTAACGGGTTACAACGAGCGCGGTTTTTGCCGGCAATCGCATTAATAAACCAGCACTGTGAAGTGCTCAACGTCGATTCTGGCATTGATTACCGATTACGCACATTAGAGCAAGCCGAAATATACCACTTCCCTTTAGATGCTAAAGCGGATGAGAACCTGCTCGATTATTTCGATAAGCTAGCGCCGGAATCTGAAGTGGTCACCGCCCCTATAGCAGTTGATGGCCGCGACATTGCAATTCGTAAACAGGCACAAGGGGTGTTGCTAATCGATTTTCGAGCGCTCTGTGACGGCCCACGTAGTCAGCGTGACTATATGGAGTTGGCCTGTGAATACCACACGGTACTGCTGAGCAATGTTGAGCAGATGGGTGAGCAACTAACGGGTGATGATATCGCAAGGCGATTTTTGGCTATGGTGGATGAGTTTTACGAGCGAAACGTGAAATTAATCATCTCAGCATCCGTTGACCTAGCAGAAATCTATACCGAAGGTTTGTTAACTTTCGAATTTAGACGTTGTCGTTCTCGATTAACTGAAATGCAGTCCCACGAGTATCTTGCCTTAGAACACCTGCCTTAAATGCCTATCTCGCGGTAAAGTGTTTTTATACTTTTCCGCGCTTTGGGGGCAAATCTTTCGGCAATCTAGTTTAATCCAATAAATTAGATAAAAAATTAGATGATTTTTAACTCAGCTTTGTCTATAATTCGCGACCTGCCCTCGTTACTCCGTCAAATAGACGGAAGTTGTAAAGCCTTATTCTTTGCTCGAAGGGGCGTAGAATGGCACTTTTTGTGTTGTTAATTCATTTTGAATGACGGCATGTGAGACAGAATTTTAACATTGGGTTTTTGTAAATGAAGACTACTTTTACTGCTACACCAGAAACCGTTACTCGCGACTGGTATGTTGTTGACGCTGAAGGTAAAACTTTAGGTCGTATCGCTACTGAGATTGCTGCTCGCCTACGTGGTAAGCACAAGCCTGAGTACACTCCTCACGTTGACACTGGTGATTACATCATCGTTATCAATGCTGACAAAGTAACTGTTACTGGTAATAAAGCGAAAGGCAAAGTGTACTACTCGCACTCTGGTTTCATTGGTGGCATTAAGCAAATCACCTTTGAAAAGCTGCAAGATCATAAGCCTGAAATGATCATCGAGAAAGCAGTTAAGGGTATGTTACCTAAAGGTCCTTTAGGACGTGCCATGTTCCGTAAACTTAAAGTTTACGCTGGTACAGAACATAACCACGCTGCACAACAACCTCAAGTTCTTGATATCTAAACAGGATTAAGCAAATGGCTGCAACTCAGTATTACGGCACTGGCCGTCGCAAAACATCTACTGCTCGCGTATTCGCTAAAGTAGGTAGTGGTAACATCGTCGTGAACCAACGTCCACTTGACGAATATTTTGGTCGTGAGACTGCTCGTATGGTTGTTCGTCAACCTCTAGAGCTAGTTGAAATGACAGAAAAGCTAGACATCTATGTAACTGTTAAAGGCGGTGGTATCACTGGCCAAGCAGGTGCAATCCGTCACGGTATTACTCGTGCACTGATGGAACTTGATGAAGCTCTACGTCCATCTCTACGCGCTGCTGGTTTCGTAACCCGTGATGCTCGTAAAGTTGAGCGTAAGAAAGTGGGTCTACGTAAAGCACGTCGTAAGCCACAATTCTCAAAGCGTTAATATTTCGCTTCGGAATTCAAAAACCCAGCTTCGGCTGGGTTTTTTTATGGCTGCAGTTTGGCGTAACTTCATTGCTATTAAACTATCGATGTTTGGTGGCTGTGCTGCTAAGGCTTGCTCAGAGTAAAAAGCATTTCTGTTGAGCTGTAACAGTGTGATATTTTTAAGGCTCGATTCAGATAACCGTGTCGGTTATTGTTCATCAACTGGAACGCACAATTATGTCCTTTGAGTTAATCATGCTTGCCCTAGGTTTAGTGCTAATAATTGAGGGAATTGGTCCACTATTATTTCCTAATCGTTGGCGGGCATATTTGAAAGAAATTTCGAATCAAAATCAGGGGCTTCTGCAAAGGTTAGGCGGCGGCCTGGTCACTGCGGGTGTGGTCATATTGATTATTTTTTCATAAATTACTTGCCTATAACCCCCCAAGATCTGCTAGAATCCCGTTTTAACCACTACCTTGCAGCAAATAATGGGCAAAAACGTCGTAGTTCTCGGCACCCAATGGGGTGACGAAGGAAAGGGTAAGATAGTCGATCTACTTACCGAACAGGCCAAATATGTCGTTCGATACCAAGGTGGCCACAATGCTGGTCATACACTGGTTATCGATGGCGATAAAACCGTTCTTCACTTAATTCCATCAGGGATCCTACGTGATAATGTGAAATGCATTATCGGTAATGGTGTGGTGCTTGCGCCAGACGCTCTGATGAAAGAGATCAACATGCTTAAAGATCGTGGCGTTCCTGTAGAGGATCGTTTACTTATCTCTGAAGCGTGTCCGCTGATCTTACCATTCCATTGTGCACTCGATGTTGCTCGTGAAAAAGCGCGCGGCAATAAAGCGATTGGTACAACGGGTCGTGGTATTGGTCCAGCCTATGAAGACAAAATCTCTCGTCGCGGTCTTCGCGTTGGCGATCTATTCAATGCAGAGCTTTTCGCTGAGAAGTTAAAAGAAGTGATGGCTTACCATAACTTCATGCTAACTGAATATTATGATTGCGAAGCGGTAGACTATGAGCAGACGCTCAGCGATGCGTTAGCGATTGCAGATTACCTGAAGAGTATGTGCACCGATGTGACTGAGCTATTAGATCAGGCACGTAAAGCTGGTGAGCCTATTCTGTTTGAAGGTGCTCAAGGCACATTGCTAGACATTGACCATGGTACTTATCCATTTGTAACCTCGTCTAACACTACTGCAGGTGGTGTAGCGACAGGTTCTGGATTTGGTCCACGTCACTTAGACTATGTGTTAGGGATCATGAAGGCATACACCACCCGTGTTGGTGCAGGCCCATTCCCAACTGAACTTGCATGTGAAATTGGTGACCATTTAGGTACCAAGGGACACGAGTTTGGTGCCACTACTGGTCGTAAGCGTCGTCCAGGTTGGTTAGATGTTGTAGCGATGAAGCGCGCAGTACAAATCAACAGCATTAGCGGTTTCTGCTTAACTAAGCTTGATGTATTAGATGGCTTAGAAGAAGTGAAAATCTGTGTGGGTTACCAATACCCAGATGGCACTGTAGCAACAGTGACACCGCTAGCAGCTGAAGGCTATGAGCAAGTCACTCCGGTACTTGAAACTATGCCTGGTTGGAGCGAAACAACCTTTGGTGCAACATCAATTGAGCAACTGCCACAAGCAGCAATCAATTACATTAAGCGCATTGAAGAGTTGCTTGATACGCCAGTCGATATTATCTCAACGGGTCCAGATCGAAATGAGACCATGATTCTCGTGAATCCGTTTAGTTAATCGAAAAGGCCGCTTAAGCGGCCTTTTTATTGCGACAAAAATAAACAATAGATGGGCATCTGAGTTAAGATCTCAATCAAGCTGCCGATAAGATCAGTTATACTGCTTTTATAGCAAACGATGTTGCCGGTCGCTGATTGACCGAATTCAGTAGAGAGCTTGATATGTTTCGTTTAATGTTAATTAGCATACTCATTGTATGGATGAGTCCGGCATCGGCTGCTAGCCAAGCAGTGGATATTTATAGCCAAGAGCAATTGGTCGAATTGATCCGCTCGAAGGCATATCTAAGCCGTGTAAAAGGCGATGATTGCCAGTTAGTACAAGATATTGAAGCGCGAGCTGAAGTGCTCAAACAACCTTTATATCAATATCTTTGGGCAGAAATGCTCAACTACGGCATTTGTGTAAAGGCCAATCCACCGCGTGGTATTTCCTTATTACGTGACGCTGCTGAACAAGGTAGCGCCGAAGCCATGGTGCGGATTGCCGAGTATTATCATGATGGCCAGTTTGTCATCCAAGATAAACAACGTGCAGTACAATATACACTGCCAGCAGCTGCAAATGGTGATTTGCCTGCTAGGATGATGCTAGTACGCTTGTTTGGCGAAGGTTATGGTAGCCCCCGAGATTACGAAATGGGTTATCACTGGTTATATAATGATGTGTTTAGTGATGAGGCTACCAAGCAGGAAGCCTTGGATTTATTGAAGGTGCTTGAACAAAAAATGCCCGCTAGTGCAGTGTCTAGGGCAAAACAGGAGCATCTTAGACCTAGATAACGGCCTTAATGATAAGGCCCAAAAATGGATAGTGAATGATAAAAGATCCGCATTTACAGCGTGAACAACAAAAGTACGATAACCCCATTCCCAGTCGTGAGTATATTTTAGAATACTTGCGCTCAGAAAAGTCTCCTCTTAATAGAGAAAAAATTGCCCAGGCGCTCAAGATTGAATCTGAAGAGCAGTTAGAAGCCCTAAGGCGGCGACTACGCGCTATGGAACGTGATGGCGAGTTAGTGTTCACACGAGGTAAAGCTTACGGCTTACCTGAACGTATGGACCTATTAAGCGGCACAGTATTAGGGCATAAAGATGGTTTTGGCTTCCTCAAACTAGATGAGGGCGGCGATGACCTGTTTATCAATAATCGCGATATGCAGCTGTATTTCCATGGCGATAAAGTGCTGGCACAAAAAGCAGGTGTAGACCGTAAAGGTCGCCGCGAAGCGCGTATTGTTAGATTAGTCCAAGCGCGAACCGCAGCCTTGGTTGGACGTTTTTACGTGGACTCGGGGATGTGCTTTGTTATCGCTGATGACAAACGTATTACCCAAGAAATATTAATCCCCAGTGATGATAAAGCCGGTGCACGCCAAGGCGATGTCGTCGTGGTTGAAGTGACTCGCCGCGCCGGGCGTTATGTTAAAGCGGCTGGTAAAGTCACCGAAGTATTAGGAAAGCAGTTAGCGCCAGGGATGGAGATAGAAATTGCGCTGCGCAATTACGACCTGCCCCATACTTGGTCAAGCTTAATTGAGAAGAAACTGCGTAAAATCCCTGATGAAGTCAGTGAGGCCGACACCCAAGGTCGAGTGGATTTACGCCACTTACCGTTGGTCACCATTGATGGGGAAGATGCGCGGGATTTCGATGATGCCGTTTACGCTGAAACTAAAAAAAGTGGTGGCTGGCGTTTATGGGTGGCCATTGCTGATGTAAGCCATTATGTGCGTACCGAATCGGCGCTCGATAAAGAAGCGCGAGCGCGTGGTAACTCGGTGTACTTCCCGTCGCAAGTCATCCCCATGTTGCCGGAAAAACTGTCTAACGGCTTGTGTTCTTTGAACCCACACGTTGATCGTTTATGTATGGTTGCTGAGATGACTATCTCAGCTAAAGGTAAGTTATCAGGCTATAAGTTTTATCCAGCGGTGATGCACTCTCACGCGAGACTGACATACACCCAAGTGGCGGCCATGCTCGAAGGTGGTGAAGTCAGTGATGAACTCACTGAAGTATTCCCGCATTTACAGACTCTTCAGTCGTTGTACCTGACGTTGGACGAGACCCGTGCCGAGCGTGGTGCGATAGCCTTTGAGACTACCGAGACCCAGTTTATCTTTAACGCCGATCGCAAAATTGATCGTATTGAACCACGTACCCGCAACCAAGCGCATAAGATCATTGAAGAGTGCATGATTTTAGCCAATGTGGCGTCGGCCAAGTTTGTCCAGAAGCATAAAGGTGAAGTGTTGTACCGAGTGCATGAGGCACCGTCGGAGCAAAAGTTAACTAACTTTAAAGACTTTCTTAAAGAGCGAGGATTAACGTTAGCGGGCGGGTTGACACCTGAGCCTGCTGATTACCAGGCGTTAATGGAGCAAGTGGTCGATAGGCCTGATGCTGAGCTGATTCAAGTGATGTTGCTGCGTTCAATGCGCCAAGCAACTTATACCCCTGACAATGAAGGCCACTTTGGACTGGCGTTAGAGCAGTATTCGCACTTTACGTCGCCGATCCGCCGTTACCCAGATTTGATCTTACATCGAGTGATTCGCTATTTGCTCGCTAAAGAGCGGGGTGAGACAACCGATAAGTGGACACCTGATGGCGGCTATCATTACCCTATCGAGGAGTTAGACTTGTTAGGGGAAGAGTGTTCAACCACCGAACGCCGTGCCGATGAAGCGACTCGCGATGTTAGCGACTGGCTTAAATGTGAATTTATGCAAGATCACGTTGGCGATACGTTTGAAGCGGTGATTGCCTCTGTGACGCACTTTGGGATGTTTGTCCGCCTTAACGATCTGTTTATTGATGGACTGGTACATATCTCAAGTCTAGGCAGTGACTACTACCAATATGACAATATGCGTCAACGTTTGGTGGGCGAAGCCTCCGGTCAGATCTATCAGCTGGGCGACCAAGTGACGGTAAAAGTTGCCGGGGTTAATTTAGACGATCGTCAGATTGATTTAATGATGGTTGGTGACGATGGCCGTAAACCTCGTCGTCGCAGTAATAAACCATTAAGTGCGAGAGAACGAGTTAATTTAGAAGGCGCTAAACTGGGTAAGTCAGGTAATAAAGAGGCGGACGCTGGTAGTAAGCGTGGCAAAAGTAAGCCTAAGCCTAAACGCGGTGGCAGTGGTAAACCTGCCGCCAGTAAGACTCGCGGCGCAACCAAAGCCAAACCGGCAACGAAAAAGCGTAAAACTGTTAAAAAACGCAGCGCTAAAAAATAATCAGAGTTAGATAAGAGAAATCAGTTAATGAAAAAACAAGACATCACTTTTGGCATTCATGCTGTTGAAGCGGTATTAAAGAACAGTCCAGAGCGAGTGATTGAAATGTGGGTGCTACAAGGCCGAGATGATCAACGCCTAACCCCGTTACTTGCAATGGCTGCTGAGTACGGTGTGTCAGTTCAAAAAGCGTCTCGTAAAGTCCTTGATGACAAAGCGAGTAGTGGTCAGCATCAAGGTATTATTGCCCGTGTGAAGGCTGCTAAGCAGCTTAATGACAATGACCTTCTGGCAATGCTCGATAAAACTGAGCAACCCTTTTTATTGATACTAGATGGTGTCACCGACCCACATAATCTCGGTGCTTGCCTACGTAACGCTGATGCTGCGGGTGTCCATGGGGTGATTGTGCCACGTGATAACTCGGTGGGGTTAACCCCAACAGTGAGCAAAGTGGCTTGTGGTGCCGCCGAAGTGGTGCCGCTCTACCAAGTGACCAACTTAGCGCGCACTATGAAGTCGATACAAGACAAGGGCATCTGGATAGTTGGTGCTGCTGGTGAAGCGGAACATGACTTGTATAAAGCCGATCTAAAAGGGCCACTGGCAATTGCAATGGGCGCGGAAGATAAAGGCTTACGTCGATTGACGCGCGAAGGCTGTGATTCTTTAGCGTCTATTCCAATGTCAGGCAGTGTATCGAGTTTGAACGTGTCAGTTGCTACGGGAATTTGTTTGTTTGAGGCGGTGCGTCAACGTTTGGGCTAAATGACTGAAAATTGGGTTATCACTATGTGAGGTTAGCCTCACATAGTGATGTGAATGCCGATGTGGGGAGACCTGCGTCGGCATTTTTGTTGGCTCATCACTTGGTGAGTCACATCAGGACATTGTCTACCTTAACCAACCTACCGCTTGCTTTAGTGAATATGTCGTCTCGCTGCACTTGTATATAAGCATGGCTCAACCGCACTAAAAGCTGTCTGTTTATAACCCATATTATTATAAATTTTATTTATCAAAAATATAAATATAGATAATTTTATTTAATTATTCGCTGATCATATACTTTGCTCATCGAAACACGAAACAGATTAGCGATTAACAATTGGAGCAGATTATGAAGATGAATCACGTAGGTATCATGGTAGGCGATATGGACCAGGCAGTTGAGTTTTACACTAAGGCGCTGGGTCTGAAAATCGTCATGAACAACACTAAAGTGACAGAAGAGCGTGAAACAGCAATCGGTCGTATGTGTATTGCAGTATTTGGTGAAGGTTTCCAAGGTTTCAATATTGCTCACCTACTCACCACTGATGGCATTGGAGTGGAGCTGTTTGAGATGAAACAACGTCAGGAGCGTCATGAAGTTGATTTCTCTCGCTTAGGTATCTTCCACTTTTGCTTGCAAACAGATGACTTTGAAGGAGCGATTGCGCGCACAGAGCAGTATGGCGGTAAGGTACGTATGGATATTATGCGTTATCACCCTGAGGATGATAGCAAACAGGCGAAAATGGTCTATTTAGAAGACCCATTTGGCAACTTGTTTGAGCTATATTCACACACTTATGAAGAGACTTACGCGACAGATTACGAATAAACCGTCACATCAATATAATGCAAAGGGCTGCCAGAAATGGCGGCCCTTTGTTGTATTTATCTGTCACGGCAGTTTGTGATTGTTCGCCCAAGTTTTATTGTTGAATTTGACAAGGTAGAATATCCATTCTACTCTTTGGGGTAGAATGGTTATTCTACTTAGGGGCACCCATTGAAACAGCAAATTGCAGCGAGTCTTGAGCAAGCATTTAGCCGCTACGGCTTTGCCGATCCCAGTGTTGCACAGCTTAAAGCGGCGTGTAACGTCAGCTTACGAACTTTGTATAAACATTATCCCTCAAAAGAAGCGATGATTGTGGCTGCACTTGAATATCGGCATCAACGTTACTTAGCGTGGCTAGCACCAGGCGACAATGAAGTTGAGTCGGTGGCGCAGTTGTTCGATAAACTCGGTGAGTGGATGCGGCAGTTTGCTCCCCATGGTTGTCTATCGCTCAATGCGTTGGCTGCCTATCCAGATAATCAGCTCATCATCAACGTGGTAAACAGTCATAAGTTGGCGGTGAAACTATTGTTAGCGGAGCAAAGTCAACGTGCGGATTTAGCTGAGGCATTGTTTCTGTTACATGAAGGTGTGTCCAGTGCTTGGCCTTTTCAAGGTGACAATGCCATATCGGCCGCACAATCAATGTTAGCGTTATTATTAAGAGAGCAAAGCCAATGAGTCATTTACCTACAACCATGCAAGGTGTGCAACTAGAAGGCCATGGCGGCCCTGAAATGTTAGTGGTGAGGCAAGATATTCCTGTGCCGCAACCTGGCGCGAGTGATGTATTGATAAAGGTGGCCGCCGCAGCAGTGAATAACACCGATATCAATACGCGTACAGCATGGTATTCCAAGCAGGGCGACGATAGTGCTGATGCCACTTGGTCGGGTAAAAGCTTGGCATTTCCACGGATTCAAGGTGCAGATGTTTGTGGAGTGATTGTTGCGGTAGGTGCCGATGTTGATTCGGCCAGAGTGGGCGAAAGAGTATTGATTGAACCTTGCCTTACGCGTGCTGCAGGGCAGCAACTTGCTGCACCTTGGTACTTTGGTTCTGAATGTGATGGTGGTTTTGCTGAATATACGATGGTGGATAGTCAGCATGCCTATCGCGTTAATAGCGCATTGTCGGATGCGCAGTTGGCCTCTTTTCCTTGTTCATATTCAACAGCGGAGAACATGCTAGAGCGCGCTGCGGTTAATGCTAATGATACCGTATTAATTGCCGGTGCCTCCGGCGGTGTAGGGTCGGCTGCAATTCAGCTGGCTAAAGCCCGCGGGGCTAGCGTCTTTGCCATCACCAGTGCCAGCAAACAGCAACAAGTGTTGGATTTAGGGGTTGATAAAGTGATTGATCGCGCAAGTGATTTAGTCGAGCAGCTTGGCAAAAACAGTGTCACAGTAGTAATTGATTTAGTGGCGGGGCCGCAGTGGCCTCAATTCCTAGAGTTACTTCAGCCAGGTGGCCGCTATGCAGTGGCTGGTGCGATTGGTGGTGCACTAGTGGAGCTGGATATTCGCAGTCTTTATTTGAAAGATTTAAGTTTCTTCGGTTGTACTGTGTTGGCGCCTCAGGTGTTTCAAAACTTAGTGCACCGTATAGAGGCCGATGAAGTTAAACCCCTTGTGGCGCAATGCTTTCCGTTAGCTCAAATTGCAGAGGCTCAGGCTAGTTTTGAGCAAAAGCAACACGTTGGTAAGCTAGTGCTAACGCTGTGAATGACGATTAATGCCCCGGCTAACCCTAGTTGTTAGCCGGAGTATAGCGATTGATTAACCCAAGCGAAGGGATAGCAAAATGATGCAAGCCACCCAGATTGAATCCATGCTAATCGCCTTAGGTGATGAAACTATCGCGGCCCATTCACAGCGCTATTTTAAAACCGCAGTGGGTGAGTATGGCCATGGTGATCGTTTTTTAGGTATTCGCATGCCTGTGCTAAGACAACAGGTAAAGCAGCAGTCCGGTATAGCGCTTGATGAGCTGCAGTTACTGTTAACGAGTGAGTATCATGAGGTGCGAATTTTTGCCCTGCTGGCATTAGTGGCCCGTTATCAAGTTGCTGATGCCCAAGGGCAACAACAGATTTATCAAATTTATTTGGCTCATACTCAGTATATTAATAACTGGGACCTAGTTGATTGCTCGGCTCACTTGATTGTTGGTGCGTATTTATTTGATAAAGATCTTGCCCCGCTGTATCAGCTGGCAAGATCAACCAGTCTATGGGAGCGACGGATAGCAATGATTGCGTGTTTGTACTTTATTCGTCAGCAGCAGTTAGGGCCATGTTTTAACGTGGCGGAAATACTGCAGCATGATAATGAGGATTTAATTCACAAGGCTGTGGGCTGGATGTTACGTGAAGCAGGCAAAAGAGATCTGGCTGCAGAAGAGGCGTTTTTAGCCAAGCACTATCGCACTATGCCGCGGACGATGCTGCGTTATGCGATTGAGAAATTGCCGCAGTCTAGGCGGCAACAATATCTGCAAGGCTTAGCGTAACCTAGGCATCATTGATTTACTGTTGAGTTAATTATTGAAAGGTATACAGCAAATTGAAGGTGGTGATGGTATCCGTTTGCTTAGTCCCTTCAGGTACAACGTCAGTGTATTTAACGTTCATACCAATCTTAAAAGCCCAGTCCTGAAACAGGGTATTTTTATAGGCTAAATCTAGCGTTAACGTGTTGTTATCTTCACCGACTTCAGCGGTCAAATCTGCTGTGAAGCTGGTGTATTCCTGAATTTTTTGTTCAAACTTAGCGGCAGTACGTAAAATCACTTCGCGATCAGCATCGGGATCGGGCATGGTTTCTGTGGACTGGGGCAAGTTATATCGATAACCGGGGCCAACCTCTAAGCTTAGGCTGGTGGCGCTAGTACTAATGGCATCAAAACCATAACCGGCCGATATGGTGAAAATACGAGTATAACTACCGAAGCGATCGTCAGTAAAATCACCGCGGCCAAATACATAGCCGCTCTCTAACTTATAGTTTGACTGGATTTGGACATCGTATTTCTCTGAGGTAGTTTTTTCTGAATCTGAGGCAAAATAGGCCTTAAAGGTACCTTCTTGCTTGAATCTCTCGGTATCGTAAACCAACTTAGTCCGACCGTTGAAACTGCTCGACTCTGTGTTACCGGTGTTAACTTGCAGACCTGCCTCTATTTCGGCAGAGAAGTCGCTGGGTGGTTCTTGATAATCAGGTGGCACTAATGCCCATGCCGCATGGCTGGCTGATAAAGAGGCGGCAACAACTAAGGGTCTTAACATGGTTTGAGTTCTTGGTACTTTTTATTAGTTTGATTCACACAAAAAACAGCTGACATCATACCGATTAACGCCTGTGGGAGTAAAGTCTCAGCCTAATGTAAGTTCGATTAAATTAGACTGCACTATTGGCGGGCATTTTTACATATATTTTTCAGTGTATTAGCCAGTGTTTTACCTTCTAGGTGAGGGATGGCTAAAGTGATTGTATTGCCGCTGACGCGCCTCTTTTGGGTTAATTGTTTAAATCGGTTTCACATTGCTTGAATTTTGGTTGTGATACCTGTAATATTCCGCGGCTTAATTCAGTCACTTTAATTAGTTCCTTGCCTCCATTTGGTCTGACTGAGCCAACAACGAGGCTAGATAACCGTAAGGAGCAAAAAATGCGTCATTATGAAATCGTATTTTTAGTTCACCCTGATCAGAGTGAACAAGTGCCAGGTATGATCGAGCGTTACACGGGTATTCTTACCCAAGCTGGCGGTCAAATCCATCGTTTAGAAGACTGGGGCCGTCGTCAACTGGCTTACCCAATCATCGAATTGCATAAAGCTCACTATGTTCTTTTGAACGTAGAAGCTACTGCAGAATCGGTTGAAGAGCTAGAAACAGCTTTCCGTTTCAACGACGCTGTTCTACGTAGCATGGTTATGCGCACTAAAGGTGCCATCACTGAAGCTTCTCCAATGGCTAAAGCGAAAGACGAGCGTGATTCACGTCGTTCAAGCGAAGGTGAGCGTCCAGCTGCCGAAGCGCCTGCTGAAGCTGCTGAAAAAACAGCTGAGTAAGTTTTTCTGTGGCCACCAATCACTTGGTGTTATCTGGAACCATTAAACGTTCTAGAAGTTTTAAAAGCCCAGCAGGTATCGCCCATAGTGTGATTATGCTGGAACACAAATCACAGTGTTACGAAGCAGAAATGCTCAGAAACGTATACTGTCAAATGCAAGTGATATTCAGTGGCGAACGCTTTGAAAGCGTTTCAGAACAACTGAAAACCGGTGTGGATATTGAGGTTCAGGGATTCATCGCCTTACAACAAGGGCGTAATGGTCAAAACCGCTTAGTATTACACGCTGAAAATGTCGAATTGAAAACTTAGGAGACTGTCACATGGCACGTTATTTCCGTCGTCGCAAGTTCTGCCGTTTCACTGCAGAAGGCGTTACAGAGATCGATTACAAAGATATCGCTACTCTAAAGAACTACATCACTGAAAGTGGTAAAATTGTTCCTAGCCGTATCACTGGTACAAACGCTAAATATCAACGTCAACTAGCTCGCGCTATCAAGCGTGCTCGTTATCTTTCTCTACTGCCTTACACTGATTTACATCAGTAATAGCGCATCAATTTAGAGGAAATTAATAATGAACGTTATTTTACTTGATAAAATCGCTAACCTAGGTAGCTTGGGCGACCAAGTTTCAGTAAAAGCTGGTTACGCTCGTAACTACCTTTTACCACAAGGTAAAGCTGTTGTTGCTAACGCTGCTAACACTGAAGTTTTTGAAGCACGTCGTGCTGAACTAGAAGCTAAGTTAGCTGCTGATCTAGCTGCTGCAAACGAGCGCGCTGAAAAAATCAACGCACTTGAAGCTATCGTTATCGCTTCTAAAGCTGGTGACGAAGGCAAACTGTTCGGTTCAATTGGTAACCGTGACGTTGCTGATGCTGTTACAGCTGCTGGTGTTGAACTTGCTAAGAGCGAAGTTCGTCTTCCACTAGGTGCACTACGTACTACTGGTGAATACGAAGTTGAAGTTCAAGTTCACACTGAAGTTAAAGCTGTGGTTAAGATCTCTGTTGTTGCAGAAGACTAATCATTTGCTTTAAGCAAAAGTGTTAGAAAACCGCACTCGGTAACGAGTGCGGTTTTTTTATGTCTGTGTATCAGGCCATTGGCATTGAGGCTAAGTGACTAGTCGTGGCATTGACTAGTCACATTATGGCTAAACTAGTTGCTGACTAGGGTCAGTTCGTCAATCAGATTGTTTGCACCATCTACCTCTTCCATCATCCACAGTACATAACGAATATCGACGTGAATAGCCCGAGTGATAGTTGGGTTAAAGAACCAGTCTTTAGTAATGGCTTCATAGGTCGAATCAAAGTTCAGACCCACTAACTCTCCACGGCCATTAAATACCGGTGAGCCTGAATTACCGCCAGTCGTATCTACACTAGATAAAAAGTTAACCGGTACCGAGTTGAATTGCTCAGGCGTTGCGGCACACGAAAATAGGCGGCACAACCAAGATGCGGGATCTTGGTAAACACTGTCTACCTTATGACGGCCATAGCGTTGCTGCTTAATCGCATCAAGTAGCTTTTGCGGCGCGTTAAATGGTGCTATCCCTGTATGTTTAGCTGCTAAACCTTCTAGGTTGGTGAATGGCTGCTTATAAAGCGCGTCTGCAGATTGATAACCGTCTACCATACCGTAACTGATCCGTAAGGTACCGTTGGCATCAGGGTAAACAGGCCAATTGTTGGCTTGATAGTAAGCAATCATGGCTTGCATGTAATCTGGACGTGCTTTAGATAGCTGACCGGCTAAGGTTTTGGCCTGTTGCTCAGTTTGCATATTGTCGTCATACAACACGACTGCAAGTCGTATAAAGGGATCGGCACTGGCTTCAAATGCTGCGGGATCGGCATTCATCCACGCGAGACGTTGTTGCTTATCGGTTAGGGTAGTTAATGTGTACATCGCCTCAATTTTGGCATCTAGATTACTATTGCCTTCATTGAGTGTGTTATCGAGTGCTGCAACACGATTGGTTTGGTTAAGGTAAGCGCTAAGATCTTGCGTCCATAAAGTTTTGTCGACGTGAACGTCAAAGCTGGTATCTAAACGCTTAAGCCGGGCAGTGAACATCTTCATGTCCCGCTCTTGGTAGCCCTCTTCACGCTCTGCATCGAATTTTTGTCGCTCCTTTGCAAGACGGTAAAGTTTGTTCGCTGTGCTTAACAACGCGCTGCTTTGGGCATTGTCAAAATAGTATCGGCTTTGACGTAATTTCCGTTGCTCGAGCAGTAAAGATTCGAGCTGGTCAAATTTGGCTTGATAGCTTTGATAGTCGCTATTTTTGGTTAACCAGCGGCGAAAATCATCTTCCCGGCTTTGTTTGATGCCAACAATGTCAGTGGCTTTAAAGCCATCTAATAAACCATTGTACTTCTTCATACGATTGGCCATGCCTGCTAGCGTGCCAGCATATTTGATTTTGACCTCTTTATCATTGGCGCCAAGGGCTTCGATTGTGTCGATACGCTGCTGATAGCGACTGGCAGCGGTTGGATATAACCAATCGCTAGCAAAAGCAAGTTCGCTGGTCAGCCGGTAGCGGCTTGTTGACCCTGGGTAGCCTGCAACAAATACACCGTCGCCAGCTTTAACACCGTCGAGGTTAATTTTTAAATAGCTTTTGGGTTGATAAGGTACATTGTCTTTGGCAAATGCAGCGGGTTTACCATCTTTACCCACATAAGCGCGCAAGAAGGTAAAATCAGCGGCATGGCGCGGGTATTCGTAGTTGTCGATGTCTCCACCGAAGGCCCCTGCGCTTTCAGGTGGCGCATAGACTAAACGTACATCGCGAATAATTAACTGCTTAATCAGGTAGTATTCCAATCCGTTATGGAAGCTTCGCACCGAGCAGCGGTAGTTATCATCACTTTCGCACGCCTTGATTAACGCTTTACGGTTAGACTGAATATTCTCAAAGCGTTGTAGTGGCTCTTCACCTATATTCTTTTTTACTTGTGCTGAAACATCAGTAACGGCTTCGGTGATGTATAAGCGCTCATTGGGCCCGGCAGAGGGCTCTAAGTCTTGACTGCGAGCAAGGAAACCATCGGCTAGGTAATTGTGCTGTTTTTTGCTGTTAAATTGAATGGCTCGGTAGGCACAATGATGGTTGGTGACAACTAAACCTTGGGGCGAGACAAAACTGGCGGTACAATAGCCCAATCCGACTACGGCATTCATTGGGTATTGGCTTAAGTCAGCTAACTGTTTAGCTGGAATTTCAATTCCTCTGTCCGCCAATTGAGAAGCAATTGCCGGCATCTGATAAGGTTGCCATTGTCCTTCGTCGCCAAAGGCGGAAGAGGATGACAGTAGTAGGCCTGATGAAAGCATCAATGCTGAAAACAGTGCATTGCGCATAGTGGTTCCTTGTAGTGGGTTCAAAAGCTTTAGGCGAGCTAAACGCCTGTTATTATTGCAACAGATATATATCATATTTTGCCTATTCGTAGGGGTTTTGGAGAATAAATGTCACAGCAGCGTGGTTTTCAACCTAAGAAAAAACCAAGAGACTTGCAGGTAGACGCATTAAAGATGCCGCCGCACTCTATTGAGGCTGAACAATCAGTACTGGGTGGCTTAATGCTCGATTCTGACGCCTGGGATAAAGTGGCTGAAAAAGTCGTCAAAGAAGACTTCTATTCCCGCTCTCACGGGATGATATTTACCGCTATGGAAGCATTGGTTGCAGCGGGTCAACCCATTGACTTAATCACAGTATCAGAGCAGTTGGAAGTTGAAGACCAACTCGAAGATGCTGGTGGTTTTGCTTATCTCGGTGAGATTGCTAAAAATACCCCGAGTGCCGGTAACATTCTTTCCTACGCCGAAATTGTCCGCGAACGTGCCGTGGTGCGTGAAATGATCAAAGTGGCGAATGAGATCGCTGATGCTGGTTTTAACCCAGAAGGTCGCGACTCCGGCGAGTTGCTGGATTTGGCCGAGAGCAAAGTATTTAAGATCGCTGAGCAGCGCACCAATGCTAACGAAGGCCCTGAAGGGATTAAAACCATCCTGGAAAAAACAGTCGACAAGATTGAAGAGCTATACAATAACCCTCACAACGGTGTTACCGGGGTTTCTAGCGGCTATGTCGATTTAGACAAGATGACTGCCGGGTTTCAATCTGGTGATTTGGTCATTGTCGCGGCACGTCCATCTATGGGTAAAACCACTTTTGCGATGAACTTGTGTGAACAAGCGGCAATGCATGAAGATAAGCCGGTATTGATTTTCAGTTTGGAGATGCCGTCGGAACAGATCATGATGCGTATGCTGGCGTCACTTGGGCGAGTGGATCAAACTAAAATTCGTACCGGTCAGTTGGATGACGATGATTGGGCGCGCGTGTCATCAACTATGGGAATCATGCTGGAACAGGGCAAGATGTACATTGATGATGGCTCTGGATTAACCCCAACGGAAGTGCGTAGCCGTGCACGTCGAATTGCCCGTGAATATGGCGGTCTATCGATGATCATGATTGACTACTTGCAATTGATGCAAGTGCCCGCATTGTCAGATAACCGTACTTTGGAAATTGCCGAGATTTCACGCTCGTTGAAAGCCTTGGCTAAAGAGCTAGAGATCCCAGTTATTGCGCTGTCACAGCTAAACCGTTCTTTGGAGCAACGAGCCGACAAACGGCCGGTAAACTCAGATCTGCGTGAATCGGGCTCTATTGAGCAGGATGCTGACTTGATCATGTTTATTTATCGTGACGAAGTGTATAACGACGATTCTGAATACAAAGGCAGTGCAGAGATCATTATCGGTAAGCAACGTAACGGCCCCATTGGTAGGGTCAGGTTAGCTTTCCATGGTCAATTCTCTCGGTTTGATAATTATGCCGGTCCACAATTTGATGAAGAGTAGTTGTAAGCCCTTGAACTGAGATTAATTTTGCTTCATATCAGCCTATTGTAAGGCGTAATACGTTAGCCTCTACCTTTCGATGGTTAAGCTAAATGTTTTGGTTGAGGTACACTATAACGTGTATCTGAGTCAGTAAGGTTATTGTTTGAAACCCTTTCCAAGAGCAGAAATAAGTAGCAACGCGTTGCAGCATAATTTGCAACGCTTACGCCAACTTGCCCCCAATAGCCGAGTCATGGCTGTGGTTAAAGCGAATGGCTATGGCCATGGCCTTCTAAATGTCGCTAACACCCTAGTTAGTGCAGATGGCTTTGGTTTAGCACGACTAGAAGAAGCACTCGCGATGCGTGCGGGTGGTGTCAGTGCCAAACTGCTGTTGCTTGAAGGGATATTCCGCCAAAGTGACCTACATCAACTCGTCGAACACGATATCGATACTGTGGTACATCATGAATCACAACTTCTGATGTTGGAAAATGAATCCTTAGCTAAGCCTGTTACTGTGTGGATGAAAATCGATACGGGGATGCATCGTCTTGGTTTTGGCGTCGCGCAATTTCAGCTGATGTATCAAAGGCTGCTGGCATGCCCTAATGTGGCGAAACCTGTGCACCTGATGACGCATTTTGCCTGTGCTGATGAGCCTGACAATAACATGACGTCAGCTCAGCTAGCTGAATTTGAACAGTTAACCGCTGGCTTAGCCGGTGACAGAACCCTCGCCAATTCAGCTGCGACACTGTATTGGCCGCAAACTCAAGCAGATTGGGTCCGTCCCGGCATTGCGCTGTGTGGCGTGTCTCCCGTAGTGGGTGATTTAGGTGTGAACCATGGCCTACGCCCGGCGATGCAACTGATGAGTCGCTTGATTGCTGTGCGCGAACATAAAGCGGGTGAGCCTGTCGGTTATGGCAGTTATTGGCACGCACAAGAAGATACCTTACTGGGTGTTGTTGCTATCGGTTATGGCGATGGTTATCCCCGTAATGCACCGGAGGGCACGCCGGTATGGGTCAATGGTCGACTTGTGCCGATTGTTGGCCGAGTGTCAATGGATATGTTGACTGTCGATTTGGGAATTAATGCCAGCGATCGAGTTGGCGATGAGGCCCAGTTATGGGGGCTCGACTTACCAGTAGAAGAGGTCGCCGAGCATATTGGGACCATAGCCTATGAGCTAGTGACGAAGTTAACCCCACGTGTTGCCGTGTGTTTGGACTAACATAGCAACGAAAATTTGCTGTAGTACCGGCCCAAAACAAGGGAGTGAAAGCCGGTAGGAAAATGTAGTGTTGAAGATTAACCCATTAGTTTTATTTTGCTGTATCAGTCTGCTCTTGCTCACACTCGACGTGCGGGCGAGCGAAAAGGTCATTGATGGTCCTGCTGCCGACATCCAAGAGCCCACGTTGGACCCGAGTGATTACCAAAGCGAGTTTGTCGCAGTTCCTTTCATATTTTCTACAGAAACGTTAAGTACCACGGTAGGTGGCGCCGGTGTCCTTAAGCATGCCGGCCAGGTTCAAGCATCATTATTAGGTATTGGCCTTTACAGTAAAAATGACTCCTGGGTAACCTTTTTAGGTGCCAATAACTATCAATTGCCTACATTGGATAATTGGCTGTTTTCCGCTGAGTATTACCGCGGTAGCTATAAGCAAGGGATTTACTACATTGCTGATGGTGCTGCTGCCGTTGCTAATGGGCCAAGCTATCAGCAAGCAGAGCGCGTGGTCACTCAAGGTGAAGAGAGTTATACCAAGCTGCGTATGAAGTACGTACTGCCTTGGGGCAGAGGCGCTGGTGGTGCGATTGCTAGTCTGATGCCTAACCAAGGTGAAGTAGAGTGGAACCCGCTTAACTCAGGCGTAACCAGTATTGAACTGACGCCATTTACTGAAACCCAGGAGCTACAAGGTTATGAGCATCTGCCTTCTGAATCACGTGGTTTGCAGCTCAAGTTAGATTGGGATAACCGAGATAACGGCAAAAACAGTACCCGCGGTGGGCGTACTAGCCTGACCTTTAGCCGTGATTTTGGCAGTGATGATCGGCAAAGCTGGACCACTTGGGAGTTCGAGCAAAGTGCATTTTTGGGCTTAGGTGAAAGTGAATGGTTTAATAATCACATTATTGCGCTAGATTTCTATATTGCTGATACACCAACATGGGACTCAAAAAGTGACGATGGTTATCATCGCCCACCGAGTTTTTCAGGGATCACATTAGGCGGATTCAATTACTTACGTGGCTATAATGGCAATCGCTTTTTTGGTCGCAGTGCTGTGTTGTATCGGGGTGAATACCGTATGTTGCCTAAATGGCAACCTTTGCAAACATTGCCGGTATTTAACCTTTATGATATTCCCTGGTGGCAGTGGGCGTTGTTTGCGGAAGCGGGACAAGTGGCAGATGAGTTTGCTATGGATGAGCTGCATAAAGATCTCAAGTGGACATTGGGTGCGGGCATTCGTTTTGAAGTAGAAAGTGTGGTGGTACGCACCGAGTTAGCGGTAGGAGAAGAGGGCAATCAATTTTGGGTAATGGTTAATCAGCCTTTTTAACACAAGAGAGGCATCGCCTCTCTTGTTGTAGATACTTTTAGTTGTTACTCAAAGCAAATCTCGATGTATGCGGTCCCTTTTTCATGGGTAAACGGCATGATAATCTTTTTGCCTTCAGATTTATGAGCAATCCGGTGACCGATACCTGCCACGACAACTGGGGTGGCCATATCAAAGTCATATCCCTTTTCACCTAATAGGTTCTTGGCGCCACCGGTGACCATATTAGTTAGCTCGCCGACTAAGTCAGTCACTTCACTGTCAATTTTTACTGGGCGCTCGCCAAGCATGTTTTGCATGATTTCAAAGATCAGATCTTGTTCAAACGTAATCGACATCGAGCCCTTGGTTTGCGGCCCAACCATACCAATTAGGCCAGAGACATCGCCTTTGGCAATATTGCCAGTCTTTAAGTTGGGCTTGCCTGGCACCAATGTCATGTTAGCCATGGTACTGAGGACATTAAGAAGCGAGTCTAAAAAAGGGTTGATAAAATTTACATTCATTGGTTAGTGAGCCCCATCCATAATTGTTTAGTCTACATCTGTCGTCATTGACCAGACTGTAAGCTTAGGCGAATTTTTAGCGGATAGCTGTTGTGTTGGAATTTACCTTAGCATGATTTTTTAAAGTATAAACACTAAATATGACAAATAATTGCCACCATCTTATTATTTTTCATCGTCTTACGCTGCCTTTACCGTTAACCAGTCTTGCATTGTTGCGGTGAAATCAACGTTGTCTATTTGGCTTTCTGCCCGTAACCATTGCTGGCAATGGTATGAAGGAATCAATAGCGGCATCCGATGATGGTAGTCAGCGCACCAAGGGTTTGGACTGGTGGTTAATGTGACGAATTTTGGCTGGCCGTCATCGTCAATAAGTTGCAGTCCTGCCATAAACAAAGGTTTGGCTTGCTTGTGGGAAAATAGATATTTTTGTTTAGTGCCAGTTGGCGCGCTTGACCATTCATACCAGCCACTACAAGGAATCACCACCCGTTGGTGATGATAGGCTTGCGCAAAAGTTCTTTTCGTCGCTGCAGTTTCCACTTGGGCATTGATGATTAGTTTTTTCGACCATTGTGGTTGAATGCCCCAATGAGCATTGACTTGAGTAAGTTGCTGCGCTTTTGCTGCTATTGCAGCAATACCTTCACTTGGGCGTAAGTCTAGACTGGTTTGTGTATTGAACGTCAAGCCGAGTGCATCACTGACGATGTGAATTAGCGGGTCTGCTATGATATTGAGGCGTCCACACATGATTTGCTCTAGTTAGGCTTGTAGGCCTACAGTAATAACGTAATGGCGTACTTGATGCAATTGTCATGGACAAGCAGTGTTCATTTTATCGCTTGCAGTGTAAAATGCGCGGCCACATCTCTTGGGGTGTATGTTCAACTTATTTGGAACTTGGTTTTATGTCGTCATCGTCTCGTCCCGTTATCAACCGTACCTTCTCTATCGCGCCTATGCTCGATTGGACGGACAAGCATTACCGTTATTTTGCGCGTTTGATGTCATCGCAACTGCTGCTTTATACGGAAATGGTCACCACAGGTGCAATTATTCACGGTAAAGGCGACTACTTAGCGTATAACGAAGAAGAGCATCCGTTAGCGCTGCAACTAGGTGGCTCTAACCCGGCTGATCTAGCGACTTGTGCCAAATTGGCAGCAGAACGTGGCTATGATGAAGTTAATCTCAATGTTGGCTGCCCGTCGGATCGCGTGCAAAACGGCCGTTTCGGTGCCTGCTTGATGGCTGAACCGGCACTTGTGGCTGAATGTGTTGCGGCTATGCGTGATGTGGTTGATATCCCTGTGACAGTCAAAACTCGAATTGGTATTGATGAGCAAGACAGCTATGAGTTTCTCACTGAGTTTGTCGACACGGTTGAGCAAGCGGGTTGTGAGGTGTTTATTATTCACGCGCGTAAAGCGTGGCTAAATGGCTTAAGTCCCAAAGAGAATCGAGAAATACCACCGCTAGACTATCCACGTGTGTATCAGCTAAAGCAAGATTTTCCACAGTTAAACATATCTATCAATGGTGGGGTAAAAACACTGGCTGAATGTCAGACGCATCTACAGCACCTTGACGGGGTTATGGTAGGAAGAGAAGCGTATCAAAACCCGTATTTACTGGCAGAAGTAGACAGTCAGCTATGTGGGTTAACGACACCTGTACTGAGTCGAGATGATGTTTTGCAGAACATGATTCCTTATATAGAGAAACATTTAGCCTCAGGAGGCAAATTGAATCATATCACTCGCCATATGACCGGATTGTATCAAGGACAGCCGGGCTCGCGGGCTTGGCGCCGTTATTTAAGTGAAAACGGTCATGGTACTGAACCTGGCATTGATGTAGTGCATAAAGCGAGAGAAGCGATGGGATAGTTATTTATATTTAATAACTTAAAGCAAATTAATAGCCCCTTTGTGTAAGCGAAGGGGCTTTTTTATGGGCGATTTTGGCCTCGCTTTTTAGCGACAGGATGTCGAAGTAGTGAAAATTACTAGGCAGTAGTGATTTTAACCACTGGATGATTAGCGCGCTAATCGGTGCAATCTAACCCTTGATGTGAAATCGAGCATAAATTCATATTTATCAGTAGTTTATATTGTTTTTTAAAAGTTGGCACACCACTTGTATTAGTTAATCTGTAATCAATCACTAATGGAAAAGGAAAACACCATGATTAACTCAACAGTAAAGAAAGTCGCACTAGTATCGTTAACATTAACAGGATTGTTAGCTAGCAGTTTCAGTGCGCAAGCCAATGAAAGTTTAGTTTCTGAAATCACAGCTGGTCTTGAAAGTAATCTAGCTAGCCAAATGCAAGAAGTGATGAATGTTGCACAGCGCGAATTGAGCCTATCGATTCAAGCACAATTATCAGAAACTCTGTTTGAAACTCAAGACGTTGACGTTGCAGCGACACAAGATAACCAAGAAGAGGTTATCACCAGCGCAATGATCAAGGAGTAAGTATGAGTATGATGACAGATTTGGCCACCTTACTGTTGTTACCCGTGATAGGTTTTATCTTTAGCGCCGGTATATTGATGACATTAAGGTGGTTCAGGATAGTCGAGTCGTAATATTAAACAGCCTAAATTTTGGAGTATAAAATGAATATTGAAGATGTTGTTGCACGATTAGCTGAGCCAAAACGATTGGTTTGTGGTGTGGCGGCAGCGATGGCCGACAAGTTTGACTGGTCATGTAAGTGGACTCGAGTGGTATGGGCCGTAGCGACCTTTATGAACCCAGCATTCGTCTTGTTAGTGTATTTTGTATTGGCCTTAGTGATGCCTAAGTGGCAAGCGCCAAGCAAGTTTTAAGTGGTCAATAGCTAAGCATGGATAGTCAGGTGAAAAGGACATTAATCAACAAGTTCGGTAACACTTTTTTGGGCGCAGCGCTGCTGTTATTGACGATAGCTTTGTTGATTGCAAGCGTTGAATATTGGTCGCTCCCAACGCTATACCTTGGAATAGAGTCGCTCTATTTACACGATTTAAGTATTTGGAGTATTGCCATGACATCCGGTGTGTTATTGGTGGTACTGATCTGGGTTACGCTAGCATTCAGTCTAGTGGCACTTATTTCCGCATTATGTGTCTGTGCGGCCTTGGTAATGATGTTTGCAGGCTTTAGCTTAATATGGCCGGTT
Organism: Shewanella sp. Scap07; assembly: GCF_013394145.1. NCBI lineage: Bacteria > Pseudomonadati > Pseudomonadota > Gammaproteobacteria > Alteromonadales > Shewanellaceae > Shewanella > Shewanella sp. Scap07. Next base: position 4,210,897 of record NZ_CP041329.1, on the reverse strand, counting down.
GCATTACTAGTACTGGCGGCTTGGGGAGTAGGAAAAGCTAGCCAAGTAGACTAGCTCTGCCCAGAAGACATTTTTCTAACGGCTTAAAAAGGCTTTAAATTGTGCCTTGGCCTCATCACTTTGCAAGCGCGTAGCAAACTCAGTTAACTCCGCTGTCATCTTAGCGTGTAACAATGCTTTATCTGGACGCATAAGCGCTTTAGTGGCTTGTATCGATAGCGGCGGTTTAGCGGCTATTTTGACAGCCTGGGCAAAGGCGGTATCGAATAACTGTTTGGGGTCTACACAGTCATTAATTATATGCAGTGACTTTGCTGTCTGCGCATTGAAACTCTCCCCAAGTAACAGTAATTCAGCGGCTTTTTGATGACCGACTAAATGGGGCAGTAATAAACTTGCCCCCGCCTCAGGTACTAAAGCCAAATTAGTGAAGGGCAGTTGAAATTTAGCCGTGGTATCGGCATAAACCAAATCACAATGTAGCAATAAAGTCGTGCCAATGCCGACAGCAGCTCCCGATACCGCAGCAATCAATGGTTTTTTGAGATCCAGTAGGCTAAATAAGAACTTAAAAGCGGGATGTTCTGGCCCTAAGTCGCTATTTTTTAGAAAATCGGCCACATCATTACCTGCGGTAAAGCAATCATCCTGCCCTTTGATAAGAAAGGCGTTAATTGCGTTGTCTGCATCACCTTGGATGAGGTATTCTCTCAGGGCGGTATACATTTCTAAGTCTAGCGCGTTACGTTTTTCAGGGCGATTGATCGTAATGATCCTTACCCCTTGTTCGTCCTTAATTTGAATCGTACTCATTGGCAAAAATTCCGTTGTGGCAAATGGGTCTAAAAAGGAGTTTAAGACATTGGAACTTAATTTCAAACACATGTTTAAGTTTTTGTTGTTATCGTGCCTCTCATTTACTGCGTCGGCCAATGTAGTGTTAGTTGATGGCTTTGTCAGAGCCATGCCAGCCAGCGTGCCCAATACCGCTGCTTATTTTGTTTTGCAAAATCATGGTCCTAATCTTGAGCTGGTCAGCGTCGACGTTGATTTCGCTAAAGAAGCACAATTACACACCGTGATTGAAGAAAATGGCGTAGTTAAAATGCGCCAAGTAAATAGTTTTTCTGTGCCTATGCATGGTGAACTTCGACTGGATGAATCTGGTGAACATGTCATGTTGATGGGATTAAAACATCAACTCCCTGTGGGGCAAAATGTTGAACTTGTTCTACATTTTAATGACGGAAGCCAGCTACCTATCTCTTTGAAGGTCAGTAAACAAGATATGGCAAAGGAAGGCGGTCACCATCACCACCACCACCACCATTAAGGAGTCACAGCGATGCAAATGACATGGAAAAAAGGCGCTGGAATAGCAGCAGTACTGTTGCTCATTGGATACTTAGTGAGTGTTTGGTGGAGCGTTGAACCTGACGTGCTTGATACTCAGCAGTTCCAAACGCCAACGGGTGAAAAAGTGGTGGGCTATGCTACTACTACGTCACTTATTATGACAGTCGATACCCTACTGAATAAAAGTGGTGGTTGGCTTTCTAATGATGTGATGCCACCCTCAGTAATGATGGATAACATGCCGGCATTTGAATTTGGTGCGATAGAACAAGTGCGAGATTTAGCCTTGATAATGCGCAAAGAGTTTAGCCGTTCACAGTCGCAGTCCACCGCTGATGCAGACTTACTTGCTGCCCATTCTAAGCTCAATATTGAACATACCAGCTGGTTAATCCCTAGCGCAGAAAGTGAATACAAAGATGCGATTAAGCTATTAAGTCTTTATCGCGCCCGCATGTTAGATAGTAATAACCCAGATGCACAGTTTTATGCCCGCGCAGATAATCTCAATGAGTGGCTTAAAGAGGTACAAAAGCGTCTGGGTAGTATGTCACAGCGCTTATCGGCCAGTGTGGGTCAAGATAGACTCAATACCGACTTGGCCGGTGACAGTGTCGCTAGTCAGTCGACTCCTAATCATGCGAGCCAACAGATTAAGACGAACTGGTGGAAAATTGATGATGTGTTTTATGAAACTCGTGGCGCGACGTGGGCACTGCTTAATTTCATGAAAGCTATTGAGGTCGATTTTGCTGATGTGCTCAAGAAGAAAAATGCGACGGTGAGCCTGCAACAGATCATTCGAGAATTGGAAGAAACGCAACAACCTGTGTGGAGCCCGATGATCCTTAACGGTTCCGGGTTTGGTATTGTCGCTAACCACTCGTTAGTGATGGCAAACTATATATCGCGTGCGAATGCCGCGGTGATTGATTTAACTAACTTATTAACTCAAGGTTAAGTAATGAAAAAAACGATATTAGCATGTGCTTTATTAGGCAGTATGGTCGCTACATCTGCTCAGGCTGCATCACTGATTGGATTTAAGGTCGGTGGTGATTACTGGAAAGCAGATACTAGTGGTACGTTTGCTGAAAATGGACAGCCGCAGCAAGATTTTAACTACAGCTCCGACTCACAAGGCAGTGTGTGGGTCGCCGTTGAACATGGTATCCCGATTCTGCCTAACTTTAAGTTACGTGAGAACCGCCTTGATGCAAGTGGAAGAGCGTCACTTGGTGAATCGGTGATGAACTTTGATGGCCAAGAGTTCGGTGGTGATATTTCTACCAATACCGATTTAAGTAATACCGACTTTGTGCTTTATTACGAGCTACTAGACAATGATATGGTGGCACTAGATTTAGGTGCGGCTTATAAAAAAATGCATGGTTCATACCGAGTTAATCAACTAGATCAAAACGGTATCGGTGTACGTTATGCCGAGAAAGATCTAAGCACTGGCATTGTTATGGCTTACGCTGATGCGCAAGTCGGCATTCCTGGTTTGGGCTTATATGGCTTTGCTGATGTGATGATTGGTGTTGATGAGAGCAGTGTTTACGACTACTCACTCGGCCTAGGCTGGCAGTTTGACGGCACTGGTTTTGATACTAAAGTGCGTGTTGGTTACCGTGACTTTAAGTTTGACGTCAGTGACTTTGATGGCGTGACCGCGAACAACCAATTCAAAGGTTACTTTGCCGGTGTTGAACTCACTTTCTAAATCGTCAGTTCACTAAGTTAGACACAAAAAAACCGCCGATACCGGCGGTTTTTTTCGTTTAGCTTAATGGATTTATTGCACCGCTTCTGGCGCTTTTAAGCCATTATTGATAGCAATAACGTCATCTTCGCTAAGTGTTCCGGCAGCTTGTTTCAGCGCTAAGATAGAGTTGATATAACCATATCTTGCGTTCGACAGCTGACGTTTCGAATCATACAAGTCACGGGTACGGTTAAGCACATCAACGATAGTACGGGTACCGACTTCAAAACCTGCTTGTGTCGCTTTTAACGCACTCTCAGATGAGATAACCGATTGCTCGTAAGCTCGGATTGAGCTGATAGAAGCACCAACGTTATTGAAGTTATTGCGAACATCTTTTACCACTTGGCGGTAAGTCTGCTCCATCTTCTCGCTGGCTTCTACGTATTGGTACTGCGCCTGATTCACCTGCGATGAAACTTTGAAACCTTCAAAAATCGGGATACTTAACTGTAGCGCGACATTGGCATTATCAAAGTCTGTAGCGTCGTTAGCACTGTTGCTTTGATCTAAATTGGTAGTATAACCAGCATTTAGTTTAAGTGACGGCATATGGCCCGCTTTATACAAGCTAATGGTTTCTTGGGCAATATCACGGCCAATACGTGTAGTGAGTAAGTCTACACTGCTGCTTTCAGCCATTTTCAGCCACTCTTCTGGCTTAGCGGGTGAAGGCATGACGGCACCAAAGCGGTCGGTATCAAGAATATCAATGGATTCGTGGCCAATTCCGGTGATCTCACGTAGTGCTTCATAGCTATTGATTAGCTGATTTTCAGCTAAGATTTCGTCAGCGCGGGCTAAATCGAATTGAGCTTGAGCTTCGTGAACGTCGGTAATCGCGGTTAGACCTACGGCAAAACGTTGCTTGGTTTGCTCTAATTGACGCTCAATGGCACGTTTCTCTGCACCTTTAAACTCGTAGTTATCTTTTGCTGATAACACATCAAAGTAAGCACTTGTGACGCGAATAATAAGAGTTTGCAGGGTCGATGCGTATGCAGCATCTGCTTGCGATGCGGCTAGCTCGGCTAAACTAAGTCCGACCCAAGCGCTGTGATCGTAGATAACTTGGCTTAATGTTACGCCGGCATTAAGGCCACTGCCATATATACTCTCATCTACATTACTCCAAGTTTTACCATAGCCGACATTAGCACTTAATGTTGGCAATAGTGGAGCACGGCCTTCTTCTATCTGTTCATATAGCGCATCTCGTTGAGCTTGTGCTTGCAAAGCAACAGGATCGCTCGTCAATGCTTGTTGATATATCTGCAGTAGATCGTCGGCTTGAACGGCAGTTGTCGAGGCAGCAAAAGTAATGGCTGCACATAAAGAGCGGATCTTAAATTTCATTAGCTGTCCTTCTTAGACATAAATCCTCCTATTGGAGGAGCAATATACTTAATTGAGTTAAGTGATGCTTCGCCTTGCTTCCTTTTGTAGGCCAAGCGGTTTGCGCTTCCCGACGCTTCCCGATACATCTAAACTTATTGAGTTAAGATATTAAGAAATTAACCAATTTTAAGTCAACTCCGAAGTGTAACAGTTTTTGACTTTATGTCTGCTTTTTTTCAAATAACTTAGCTGAATCTGCGGTATTCAACCAGTTTCAGTGTAAAGTAGCAGCCAAATTGAGTTTAGGAGCCAAGCTATGCAAAATAAGTTTAGCAGCCAAGATGTTGAAATGCTTGAGCGCAAGCGTCTTTATCAAGGTTTTTTTACCATGGAAGAGTATCGTTTTCGGCATCGTCTTTTCGATGGTGGCTGGAGCGATGTTGTGCATCGTGAAGTCTTTGAACGTGGTCATGCTGTAGTCGTGCTAGCTTATGATCCCTATACCGACCAAGTCGTGCTGATTGAACAGATACGTATTCCGGTTTTTGATGCCAACCAGACGCCTTGGTTGTTTGAACTTGTGGCAGGCATGATTGACAAAGGACAGACTGCTAAAGAGGTTGCGCAGCGTGAATTGATGGAAGAGTCGGGATTGACGGGCAGTCATTTTCAGTTGATCAGTGAATTTTTTGCTAGCCCAGGTGGCACCAGTGAGAAGTTCTCCTTATATTATGCCGAAGTTGATGCGAGCCAAGCATCCGGCACCCATGGTCTAGCCGAAGAGCATGAAGATATTCAAGTGCATGTGGTGAGTCGTGAAGCGGCTTTTGACATGGTTAAAAATGGTTTGATCAACAATGCATCGACCGTAATTGGTTTACAATGGTTACAACTCAATTATCAGTCGCTAGTGAAAAAGTGAGTAAATTTGAAAGCTATCAATGCCAAAAAAGACAAGTATCGTGTTGATGTTAATCGATTTCTTGCTTTGTGTGGCCGTAATTATTTTAATATCTTAGCTTGGTTGCCTGCGGAGGTAATGCCTGGGGATGCTTGGTGCGTAGCCGGCGACTTTGGTCAGCTTGACGTTCGATTATTGGAAAATACTCAATATACTCAGTTGATCGAACTTTCAAGGAGCGTGGCTGACAATGAATTTATTGAGACTCCTAAGGTAACTGTTCGCATTTATCACGATGCTAAATTAGCAGAAGTGTTAACTAGTCGACAGATTTATCGATTGCGTCCGGTATATGATTATCCAAATGTACGCATGTATCACCGAGATGAAAAGTACCAGGTTAACGCTTTTCTTGAAGAGTTATTAAAGATAGACAACCACCCTCGTGTTGTTTATCAATCTAACAGTTAAGGTTTTGATGTTTTGAAAGAGGCAATCTCTTATCCTATCGCTGAATGCGGCAGTGTGAGAATCGTGCAGGTCACGGATCCGCATCTGTTTGCTGATCCTGAAGCACAGCTATTAGGCGTCAATACGGCCCATAGTCTCGATGCCGTACTAAATACTATCAAAGCCGTTGATTACCCTGCTCATCTCATGCTGGCGACGGGAGATATCAGCCAAGACTATTCCGCTGAGTCCTACCATAATTTTGTCAATGCCGTCGAACCGCTGAACGTGCCATGTCATTATTTACCGGGTAATCACGATGACCCGAGAATCATGCATTTGAACATGCAGGGCGAGTCAGTGTTTGGTAATAAGCGTATTATCGCTGGCAACTGGCAAATCATCATGTTGGATTCCACCGTGCGCGGTAAGCCGGGTGGTAACATGTCGGCCGCGGAAATGAGCTTAATCGCTGATGCAGTGAACGCTGAAAGTGACAAGCATACTTTGCTTGTGATGCATCACAATCCGATACTGGTTAACTGTAAATGGTTAGATCAACATTGTATGGATAATGGCGATGAATTTTTAGCTTTTGTCAGTCAGTTTCCGCAAGTCAAAGGACTACTTTGGGGCCATGTGCATCAACAATTGGATGAGATTCATCACGGGACATATGGCGCAATTAAACTGATGGCTACACCGTCGACGTGTATCCAGTTTAAACCTAAATCATCCTATTTTGCTTTAGATGCACAGCAACCTGGCTATCGACTGTTAGAGCTTAAAGACAATGGCGACATATTAACTAATGTCTATCGTGTGCCTGGCAACAAGTTCTCGCCAGACAACGAGGCCAGCGGTTACTAAGCTTGTAGGCGGGATAATTTGGTTAAATAGCTTGCCAGTGTTAGCATCTATATGAGGTTTATAATAACAGCGGTGCCAGCAGACTAAGCTTAGCACCATCATGATTATCTCTGAGGACATATGCTGCTTTACATCCATGGCTTTAACAGTTCGCCATTGTCAGATAAGGGCGTGATTAGCGCGCAGTATATTCAAACTCATTTTCCTGATGTTCATTTCGAACAGCCACAGCTTCCATCTTGCCCACACTCTGCGATGATGTTACTCATCGAGCTGGTAGAAAAAGCATTGCAAAACGGGCAGCCGCTACGGTTTATTGGTTCGTCATTGGGCGGTTACTTTGCCAGTTATTTGGCTGAAAAATATGGTGGACGTGCGGTGTTAGTTAATCCCGCAGTAAAACCTTTTGAGCTGTTTGATGAATTTATCGGCCCGCAATATAATCCTTACACCGATGAGCATTATCAAGTATTACCGATACATAAACAGCAAGTCGCCGAATTTAATACTGAAGTTATCCTCCATCCTGACCGCTTTTTTGTATTACTACAAAGTGGCGATGAAGTGTTGGACTATCGCCAGGCCGTACATAAATACCATTGTTGTAAATTAATCCTTGAATCTGGCGGAGACCACAGTTTTATCGGATATTCTGATAAAATGGCGGAAATTTGTGATTTCTTGTTTCTTGACAAATAGACATGTAGGGCCGCAACATGGCCTGAATAACTATAAATTGTGTGTGCTATGACAAACCAATATACCTCTGATGCAATTGAAGTTCTAAATGGACTTGACCCTGTTAAACGTCGACCTGGCATGTATACCGATACCAGTCGTCCAAACCATTTGGGTCAAGAGGTTATCGATAACAGTGTTGATGAAGCGCTGGCGGGTCACGCCACAAAAATCGAAGTTGTGCTACACAAAGATAATTCATTGGAAGTGACCGATGATGGTCGTGGTATGCCGGTGGATATTCACCCTGAAGAGGGGATTCCGGGGGTCGAGCTTATCTTGACCAAGTTACATGCCGGCGGCAAATTTTCTAATCAAAATTATCAGTTCTCAGGTGGTTTGCACGGCGTTGGGATTTCAGTTGTTAACGCCTTATCTAGCCGAGTAGAAATTAGTGTTAGGCGTGATGGTGAAGTCTATGAAATGGCTTTTGCTGACGGCGATAAGGTAGAAGATCTGACTGTAACGGGGACCTGCGGTCGACGTAATACCGGGACCCGAGTGCACTTTTGGCCAACGCCAAGTTATTTCGACTCCGCTAACTTTTCTATCCCTAAGTTGGTTTATTTACTGCGCGCCAAAGCCGTACTGTGTCCCGGATTAAAAATTAAGTTTAATAATAAACAAACCGGTGAAGTACAAGAGTGGTTTTATGAAAGTGGCCTAACTGATTATCTCAAAGCATCGGTTAACGGTGCGGTTATGCTGCCACAAGAGCCGTTTATTGGCAGCTTGAAAGGTAATGAAGAAGCGGTAGATTGGGCGATCACTTGGTTACCCGAAGGTGGTGACTATCTCAATGAAAGCTATGTGAATTTAATTCCCACGCCATTGGGTGGTACCCATGTGAATGGCTTCCGCCAAGGTTTGCTTGAATCTATGCGTGAGTTTTGTGAGTTTCGCAATTTGATCCCTCGTGGGATTAAACTGACCCCTGAAGATATTTGGGATCGTAGTAGCTTTATCTTATCAATTAAAATGCAAGACCCGCAGTTTGCCGGACAAACCAAAGAAAAGCTATCTAGTCGACAAAGTGCCGCCTTTGTATCGGGGATTGTGCGTGACGCCTTCAGCTTATGGCTAAATACTCATACCGATCAAGCTGAGTTGTTGGCGGACATGTGCATTAATAATGCGCAGAAACGCCTACGAGCAGCGAAAAAAGTTGCTAGAAAGAAGGTGACTTCTGGCCCAGCTCTACCGGGTAAGTTAACCGACTGTAGCGGTCAAGACCCGATGCGCGGTGAGTTATTTTTAGTGGAGGGTGACTCAGCAGGTGGTAGTGCTAAACAAGCTCGCGATCGTGAGTTTCAGGCCATCATGCCGCTACGAGGCAAGATTTTGAATACTTGGGAGGTCGATGCATCACAAGTATTAGCTTCACAAGAAGTTCATGATATTTCCGTTGCCATTGGCTGTGATCCAGATAGTGAAGATATTTCAGAGCTAAGATATGGCAAAATCTGTATATTAGCGGATGCCGATTCTGATGGACTACACATTGCTACTTTATTGTGTGCGCTATTTATGAAGCATTATAAGGTGCTGGTCGAAAGTGGCCATATTTATATTGCGATGCCGCCACTGTTTAGAATCGATATTGGAAAAGAAGTGTTTTATGCGCTAGATGAGCCTGAAAAGCAGGGGATTTTAGACCGCATTGCAGCAGAGAAAAAGAAAGGTAAGATTCAGGTTACGCGCTTTAAAGGCTTGGGTGAGATGAACCCGTTGCAGCTGCGTGAAACCACGATGGATCCCAACACTCGTCGATTGGTACAACTTACCGTGGACGACGCCGAAGATACGTTGGCGCTAATGGATATGTTGTTAGCGAAGAAGCGTTCAAGTGACAGGAAAGTCTGGTTAGAAGAGAAGGGTGACTTAGCACAACTGTAGTATGACTGCATTTGAGCTGTATTAAATGATGTATAAATTGATTACCACATATTGTAGAAGCGGTTGGTTACTGATCCTTGGCATAGTGTTGAGCTTACCCTCAGCTGTTTGGGCCAAAGGTCAGCCGATGATGATTACCGTGACCAAAGGATTTGGCCTGACTCTATATGCCTCAGAGGTTGGAGACGCCAAGCAGTTGGCTGTTGGTGACAAGGGCACTTTATTTGTTGGTTCTTATAAAAAAGGCACTGTCACTGCATTAGTGGATAATAATGCCGATGGCCGAGTTGATAAGCGCTATGTGATTGCCAAAAACCTAGACAATCCTGAGGCCATAGCCTTTCGAGATGGCGATCTCTATGTCGCGGTAGAAGATCGCATATTGCGTTATGTTGATATTGAAAACCGCTTGCGTCGACCCGGCCGAGGCAAAGAGGTGTATGACCGCTTACCTGAGCAAACAAACAATAGCCGCAGAGCCATGCATTTCGGCCCCGATGGTCGTTTATACGTATCAATAGGCGCGCCGTGTAATGTGTGCGAAGCACAGGCGCCGTTTGCCAGTATTATTGCTATTGATATTGAGACCGGTGAAACCGAACAGGTTGCGACTGGAATTAGACGAGCAATTGGTTTTGATTGGGCACCAGCAGACAATGCCTTGTGGTTTGCCGATTTAGGTCGAGATTGGATGGGGGATCGAATTCCACCGGATGAAATCAATCGAGTAGAGCAAACCGGGGCTCATTTTGGCTTTCCGTATTTGCATGCCTCTACGGTAGAAGAGCCGGCTTATGAGCGCCCTGAAAATCTCAAGATAACCTTACCAAAATATGAATTACCCGCCCATGTCGCGCCAATGGGTATGCACTTTTATCGTGGTGAACAATTTCCACAGAAATATCATCAGCAGATGTTTGTTGCTGAAAACGGTTCTTGGAATCGCTCCAGTAAGATTGGCTATCAAATTGTGATGTTAACAATTGAAGATAACGAAGTGGTTAAGCGCAGTACCGTGGTCAGTTTTCTTGATGGAGAGTTTCCGGTAGCAAGACCGCACTCCTTGGTCACCGCACCGGATGGGGCGATGTATATTTCCGATGACCTAAAAGGCAATATTTATCGCCTTTATTATAAAAATAATCAAAACACCGAGCCTGATACGGCTAACTAACAGGATATTAATCAATGAGTGATGCGATAGATCTAAGCTTAGATGGGGTTGAGCAAATGCCCCTGCGACGCTTTACTGAGAATGCATACTTAAATTACTCAATGTACGTCATTATGGACCGAGCCTTGCCGCATATTGGTGATGGTTTGAAACCTGTTCAGCGCCGTATTGTCTATGCGATGAGTGAGTTAGGCTTATCGGCACAATCTAAACATAAGAAATCTGCGCGTACTGTTGGTGATGTATTGGGTAAGTATCATCCCCATGGTGATAGTGCGTGTTATGAAGCCATGGTATTGATGGCTCAGCCGTTCTCTTACCGGTACCCACTTGTTGATGGTCAAGGTAACTGGGGTGCACCCGATGACCCTAAATCATTCGCTGCGATGCGTTATACCGAGGCGCGATTATCTAAATTTTCAGAAGTTCTGCTTACCGAGCTAGGCCAAGGTACCGTCGATTGGGGAGTTAACTTTGATGGCACTATGAAAGAGCCATTGGTGTTACCTGCAAGACTGCCACATATCTTACTCAATGGTATTACCGGTATTGCGGTGGGGATGGCCACCGATGTTCCACCCCACAACGCTCGTGAATTGGTCAGTGCTTGTGTCGAGTTATTGGATAACCCTAAAGCTGATTTAGCTCGGCTGATGGAGTTTGTTCCAGGACCCGACTATCCAACCGCCGCCGAAATTATTACTCCGGCTAAAGATATTGCCAAGATTTATGATACCGGTCGTGGCTCAATCAAAATGCGTGCGGTTTACCATAACGATAACGGTGAAGTGGTGATCACCGCATTACCGCATCAAGCTAGCGGTGGTAAAATTCTTGAGCAAATAGCCACACAGATGCAGGCTAAGAAGCTCCCTATGGTGGCGGATTTGCGTGATGAGTCTGATCATGAAAGCCCGGTTCGTATTGTTGTTGTACCGCGTTCAAACCGAGTTGATATTGATCAGCTGATGACCCACTTATTTGCTACCACAGATTTAGAGAAGAACTTCAGAGTTAATCTCAATGTGCTCGGTCTTAATGGCCGCCCACAGGTCAAAGGTTTGAAGCAGTTACTCACTGAGTGGCTAACCTTCCGTATGACAACCGTACGCAGAAGGCTCGAGTTCCGCTTAGATAAAGTGCTCGCGCGTTTGCATATTCTTGATGCATTGATGATTGCGTTCTTAAACATCGATGAAGTGATTGAGATCATTCGTAACGAAGAAGATCCTAAAGCTGAGTTGATGGCTCGTTTCTCTTTAACCGAGTTACAAGCAAATGCGATTTTAGACCTTAAGTTGCGTCACCTTGCCAAGCTAGAAGAGTTTAAGATTAAAGCAGAGCAGAGCGAGCTTGAAGAAGAGCGCGATAAGTTACAGCTGCTATTAAGCTCTGAGCGACGCATGAAGACGTTAATCAAGAAAGAACTCAAGCAAGATGGCGAAACCTATGGGGATGATCGCCGTTCACCTTTGATTGAGCGTAGCGAAGCTAAGGCGCTGACAGAACAAGAATTGGTTCCAGCTGAAGCCGTTACGGTGGTTTTATCTGAAAAAGGCTGGGTACGTTGTGCGAAGGGCCACGATATTGATCCTAGTGCCCTGTCCTATAAAGCGGGCGATAGCTTCCTTTGTGCGGCAGCGGGTAGAAGTAATAATGCCAGCGTCTTTATTGGTACTACTGGCCGTGCTTTTGCCACCGATACACATACATTACCGTCTGCGCGCAGCCAAGGTGAGCCCATCACTACCCGATTTAATTTGTCACCGGGAGAGACTATCTCTCATGTGGTGATAGGTGATGAGCAGCAATACTTCCTACTTGCATCAGATGCTGGCTATGGTTTTGTCGGTGCCTATAAAGATATGGTGTCGCGCAATAAGGCGGGTAAAGCATTATTAAGTTTACCAGCTAATGCTAAGGTTTTATCTCCGCAGCGTGTTGATAAGTCTCGTAATGAGTCTATCTTAGCGATCACCAATGAAGGGCGGATGCTACTGTTCTCTATGGACGCTTTGCCGCAATTGGCCAAGGGTAAAGGTAATAAGATTATTGGTATTCCAAGCGACAGAGCCAAAAGTCGTGAAGAACTATTGATCCATCTACACGTCGTGCCAGAAGGTACCGCAGTGACATTGTGGGCGGGTAAACGTAAGTTAACCCTTAAGCCTAGTGATTTAGAGCATTATCGCGGTGAACGAGGTCGTCGTGGTGCTAAGTTACCACGCGGGTTACAGCGAGTTGATAGTGTTGAGCTGGGTGAAGGCGAGCCGAGTATATAGGCATTTTTGACCCACAAAAAAAGCTGCCTAGGCAGCTTTTTTTATATGAGTCACAAGTGCAATATTAACTCAGCGTAGAATACTGTTTGCGCTAGGCGACTTCATAGTAATTAGGTTCAACATCAAGTTGTGCAGCGATGACTTGGGTCGCCATCTTAGTACATTTACCACATTGACTGCCCACACCAAGACGCTTTTTTACATCAGCAAGGGACATATCACCTTGACTAACGGCTTCTTTAATTTGGGTATCTGTTACAGCATGGCAAAGACAAACGTACATCTTAAACACTCTCTTGATTTCGATGCTGTAAGTATAAATGAAAACGATTCTCAATGCTAATAACTCTCGGTTATAGATCTTAATCTTGAGTCATTAGCTGTGTTATTAAAAGTTGTGATCGGTTTCAAGTTGGCAAAACAAACGCGATATAAGTCACCGCACAAGCCATTGAGCGTTATTATGATCAAAAATGGCAAGCTTGAAGCTTGCCATTAAAGGGTGTGATTGTAGTCGGGGCTGCTTGCTAATAACCGCGCTCAAAGTTAACTTCGTGACTGAGTGACTCACCTTTTATCAACTTATGATAGTTATTAGCAAAAATCTCTACGACCTGTTCTGGAAAACTCGGGGCTGCGATATGCGGAGTAATCACCACATTGTCTAAATTCCAGATGGGATGCTCCTGTGGCAGCGGCTCTTGATTGAAGACATCCAAAACGGCCTGTTGTAAGGGATTAGCATTGAACTGCTGATACAAGGCGTCAAGGTCGAGTACATCACCGCGGCCTAGGTTGAATAAAATAACCTCAGGTTTCATTAAGCTCAGTGTTTGAGCATTCAATGCGTCACGAGTTTGCGGCGTACTTGGCAAAATGGATGCTACCGCATCGGCTTGGGGTAAATGCAGTGATAGGTTTGCTAAAGTATCAACTTCATCAAAGCCTTTCGTTGGCTTCGCTCCCCGATTTATTCCGGTGACAAGCATGCCGAAGTGTTTGGCAGTTTGTGCGATATGCTTGGCAATATTACCAGTCCCCAAGAGCAATAATCGCTGTCCTTGTAGTGATTTAAAATTGGCTGGTAGCCATATTTTCTCCGCTTGCTGGGTTTTGTACTTGTGATGGTGTCGCTGGTGGGCCAGTAAATAACCAAAAAGGTATTCACTCATTAAGGGGCCGAAAATGCCTCTAACGTTGGTGAGTTGATAATCTTTGCGCTGCCTTGGTTTGACCAAAGAGTCCACGCCCGCATGAGTAGATTGCATCCATTTAATGTTTTTCGCATGGCCAATTAATGGCGCGGCGAGCGGCGGTTCTGCTAACCATATATCAGCTTGATAGATACTTGCTGGCTCATCGCCTAACAAGGTGAGGTTGGGCAAATGACACGAATTGAGCAAGTCACGGTAACGTTGATTGTCACTCGTAAGCAATAGTAGCTTGTGTCCCATGTTGTCTCCCCCTATATTCTTTCCCTAGACCTAGATACATGGACCCGCCTATGGAGCATTTTATTTCATTTTTACATCAACTTGGTACCAAGCTGTATCCTTGGTTAACCGAAATTTCCACTGCCATCATCGCGTGCTTTTTAGTTGTTTTTGGTGGCGATATTAATCGTATTTTACGCCGAAAGCTTGTAGGTAGAAATTTTATTTTACGTACATTGGTGTTTATTTTAATTAATGCCTTTGGTTTTGGCCTACTAATCGTGGCCGCTACACCTTGGCTAGCGAGCTTACTTAGCCAGCTCTCTTCTGTTTACTTACTACTGATTTTAGTCGCTATTTTTACATTCATTGGTGTTTGGGCACAAAAAAATAATCAATCATGAAAAGCAGCTAATTCAAGCGCGTCAGCCAATTAAATAGATCTTAGCCATTAAACGCTCAACTGACAGACTGAGGTGGTTAACTAAGCGATGTGATGTATTGCTGTGCTTGATCAGGGTAATTACTAAAAATACCATCGACGCCTAATGCATGCATTGCGGCGATGTCATGGGGTTTATCAACCGTATAAACATAGACTTTCAAGCCACGCTGATGAGCGTCACGGACAAACTCAGCATCAATAAAGTTGATATCAAGGTGAATCGAGTAGGCATCGAGCTGGCTGCCAATGGCTGCATTGTCGATGGGTAAGCCTTCTAGCAACGGTGCGATAAGTGCACTAGGGTAGCGCTGCTTCACCGACTGCAAGAATTTATGGTTAAACGATGAAATCAGTAACCGCTCTATCGGGTAGTTAAGCTCTGTGAGCATTTTGGGATAGAGAGCCAAAAATGGCGCTAGGCTGTTCATCCCTTTAAGCTCAATATTGATTAATATTTCGTGGTGCTGACACAATTGCAGCACTTGCCATAAGTTGGCCAATGGTTGGCCTTGAATCATTACCTGAGCAATGCTCTGTCGGTCGAGTGACTCGATTAGGCCATTGGCATTTGTTTCACCATCGAGCCAGCGGTTATGAAATAACATTAACTCGCCCGCCACATTTTGAACGTCAAGTTCAATGGCCTTGCAGCCTAAGGCAATCGCTTTTTGCATTGCACTTAGGGTGTTGTCTGGTGCATAACCGCTGGCGCCACGATGAGCAAATACAAGCACTTTTTAGCCTCTTAAAATTCAGTTAGCCAACTTAGCTGATTAACCACGTAGAATACTTTGAGCATCTTTGGTTTGGTTATTTTTAACGTGTACTTCAAGCTGCGGGTAAGCCAACTCTAAGTGATTCTCTTGCAGCTTCTTACTAATTTTCTTATGTAAAATATGGCGTAGCGGCCAACGAGCATTCATATCTTTGGCGTAGGCTCTTACCTCATAATCTTGAGTATGTTTACCAAACCCTGCAAACCAGACCTCTGGCTCGGGGGTGTCTAAGGCTTCATCACACTCTTTTACTGCTTGGTATAAGGCGGCTTCTACTCTGGCGGGATCGGAATCTCTGGCAACAGAAACGTAAACGATAACCCGAGTTATCGGATCCGACAGCGACCAGTTGATCAGCTGTTCGGTAATAAATGCCTTATTGGGCACAATAATTTCTTTACGGTCCCAGTCGATAATGGTGGTTGCACGGATTTGAATTTTACTAACCGTGCCGGTGAGATCCCTAATGGTGACGGTATCGCCTATCCGCACCGGCTTTTCAAATAAAATGATCAAGCCTGAGATAAAGTTGGCAAAGATCTCTTGCAAGCCAAAACCTAAGCCAACAGAGAGTGCCGCAATGAGCCATTGCAATTTCGACCACTCAACCCCTAAGGTTGAAAAGCCCGTTAAGGTACCAATAAACACTACTAAGTAACGGCTCACCGTGGTGATTGCAAAACCGGTTCCTTGGGTTAAATCTAATCGCTGCAGAATGGTTAATTCAAGCAGGCCGGGCAGATTGGTGGCGACCATTAATGAGAAGCCCACAATAATTAGCCCCAACAATAGCGATTTTAACGTGATGGGCACGGTCTCTGAAATGCCGTCAACAATGCTGTTGCTCGTCCACAGGGTAATGCCATCTAAAAAAGAAAACAGTGCTGTATGGGTTTGTGTCCATAAGCCCACCAAGCTGGCTAAGAAGGCCAATAGCAGAATAGATCGCATTAACCCAAGTGACTGACTAGAAATCGTTTCTAGGTCCACCACAGGCTCTTCATATTCCATTTGTTCGCTATTTGGGTTGACTGTGTCTTCATCTTTTTCACGTTGGGCGATGATTTCTGCCCGTTTGGCTTTAGCCCGATCAAATGCAATGCGCCTGCGTTCGATGAGCATCCAACGTTTAATCAGTTGGTACAGCAACATAAAGCTTAGCCATAGAATTAACGACAGCTGTAGCTGCAGTAACACTTGAAAAGCGGTGTAGTAATAACCTCTAAAAGCTAACACAGCGCAGACCATAGGTGTCACTAATAAGATGGCCCATAACAGTTTTTGCAGTAGTCGTTTATTCTTATCGTTTTGGTGATAGTGCGAGTCATGCTTGGAGACATTAAGCAGGTCCTTATAAAAAATCACCAACATGATTGCCAAAACAATAAACGCGCCTCGACCTAAACTGTTACGGATTAGCGAGGTCTCAAGTACTTCGGTAAAGCCGAGTACGCCAATGACCGGAATGGCAATAAAGGTCAGAGAGCGTAGCTTCTGTTGGCCGGCTTTAATGGTGGTGGCGTGCGCTTTAAAGTGGCCAATGAGCAAACCGTTATCATCGGCAAGTAAATAGGTGAAACGATAGAGTAGGAACATTAAGCCGATAGCAAGAATGGCCATACCCATGGCGGATACAAAATTGTGCGAGGACAGGTAAAAGATAATACCAGCAAGCACCACCGGTATTGGCTTAATGATGCTATAGCCTATGGTGACAAGCAAGGTACTGAGTGTGTAGCTAAATCTATCTTGGGTTACGTTACCAACATGGGCGATATTGCGGCTCAAGCTGCCGCTAAATTTGGGTGAGAGAATATCTTGAAATACCAAGCAGAGTACAAAAATGATCACCCACCATGACCAAAGTTGGCTTTGCTCATCAATTGAATCGCTAAGCTGTGTCCATGGCGCTTGCTGAATAAACCAACGACTGCTTTGAATCAGGTCGGTAAACCAAGCTTTATCGATGCTATTGGCGTTTGCTATCCAAAAAAGGTGCTCATTGAGGGTATTTTTTAATTGTACGTACTGTTGATTCAATTGCTCATAAACAATGCGTAAGTCTGCCAGTTCACTGACGTACAGATCATAATTATCCAGCAATTGTTGTTGCAGCTTGTGCTGCGCATTCAGTAGCTTGTCTGCTACATCGCTGTCAGAGACATTAAACTGGTTTTGCTGAACGTGTAGTGTTTGATCTTGCTCTATTTGATACCGCGCCAAGCGTGCATTGGCGATTTTATTATTGAGCTTGTCTAAACTGGGAGGCTTAGGTAATGACTGTAGTATCCGTAAAAACCGCTCACCAAAGGCCGAATTTAGCTTAATTAAGCCAATTTGCTGTTGAATATTGGTTAACTGTTTAGCTTGCAGTTGATACTGCGCTTCGGCTTGCTCTTGTAGCTTTACCGCGGCATTGGTATCAAGTGTTAGTTGTTGTAATTGCTTTGCATACTGCTGGTTCTGTGAGTTGATTTCAGCAATGCTGGGGTCAATCAAATAGTCATCCGCCACTTGGCTTGCAGCAATGGCGGCATTGGTTTGTTGCTGGCGCTGCAGACTGATTTGATAGTTGATTGCTTCTATCAGTCGCTCTTGTTGTGCAAGTTGTTCGCGCACCACTATTTGCTGCAACCGACTAAGGTCGGTGCGTTTTTGATTACTGGCAAGCTCCAGCTCCAGCGTTTCGACAGTTTGACTGAGCCATTGACGCTGCGCCGTCTGCAATTGCGTGTCGCTGTTGCTATCAATACTGGCTTTTTTATGTTGCGCTAGTTGTTCTCTTGCATCACGAATTGCACCTGGCAGCCGTTCATGGCGTTGTAGGTGAGCTGTAATATCTACCGTTAAATTGCTGTCAATCTCTTTAAGTTCAGATAGGCGCAAATAAGCCAGCGATGCTTGCTGACTCATCTCTTGCTGGCGGTTGTATTGTTGCGGTTTTTTAGCCTCTTGCAGCTGCAACTTTAAACTTTGCTTTTGCTCTTGGAAGTTATCGATACTGGCTTGATAACTTCGTGCGAGCAATTGCTGTTCTTTGAGCTGTGATTGCAGCTGGGCTATCTGTTGATCTAGCGACAATACACTAGGCTCGTTTTGGGAATTATTACCCAAACGTTTGTCTAGCTGTAACGGTGAGTTAGCTAATAGAGTTGAGCTATATAAACACAGTAAAACAAATAAAAGGCGCAACATAATTGATGATTTGCATGGCAACAAAGGCGATTGCTTACAAGTTTATACTATCGGACCGATAAAGAAATGCTAAGTCGATGAGTTTGTACAACAAGCTGCGCAGATTGTGTTAAATGTCTTACTCTAGCGCTGTCACTATAACGATGGTTTGTGTTACGCCGCCGCTATTATCGAGGGCGCTGATGCTTATGCGCGCGCTGGGTTTCAAAGATTGCTGTTGCGACTACAAGCAAGCCACCTAAGGCTGTTTTGACATCAACCCCTTCATGCAACACTAATAGCGCTAAAACGGTACCGTAGAAGGGCTGTAAGCAAGATACTAGCCCAACGGTTTTAGCACTTAGTTGTCTTAGTGCTGCGGCAAATAGGGCATGGGGCGCAGCGGTGAAAACTATGCCCAGCAGAACAAGCATAGCCCAAGTGGTATTGCTAATACTGGCAAGTTCAACTTGTTGCCAAGGGGCAAGAAAAACGACCGCGACTGCAGTTTGGTAGCACATGGCTTTTGCACCGCTATATTGAGAAAAGTAGCGTTTATGCATCAGGTTGCGCGCGGTAAATAGCAACGCAGACAACACGCCAATGGCAATGCCTAAGGTCACCTCGTTACCTAAACTGGCTTCGGGAATTAATAATGTCACCCCAATGAGCACAGCAAGGCCGCTGATGATATCAACCTTTTCGATACGAGTGCGGTTGATAATAGGTTCAATTAATACCGTCATAACCGGATAGGAGAAAAAGGCAATCATGCCGATCGCCACCGATGACATCTGCATTGAGGCAAAATAGGTTACCCAATGTAAGCTCACCACTATGCCTAGGGCGATTGCTACCGCGTATTCACGCCAGTGCTTTAGTTTGAGAGGTTGGCGGTTAAGTTTAACGATTAAGGCCAGCACTATCGCGGCAATAAAGCAGCGAATGAGGGTAATATCGAGGGCTGATAAAGCAATCAGTTTAGAGAATAATGCAGTGCCACCGAACAGTAGCACCGCGATATGTAATTCAATTAAACCTGAATGTTGATTCGACGGCTTATTCAATTGAGTGACTAATCCTCTATTTTAGCGAATGCTTGCCCCATTCTGGTGACGGCTTTGGGTTCTACACCATCGGCAAATTCATCTAAGGCATCTTTACCAAATAACATGACAACCGTACTACCTAGCTTGAAGCGCCCCATTTCTGCGCCTTTATCTAAGGTCAATGCATTAGGACCTTCTGTGGGATAATCCCAAGTGAATACTTTTTTGCCAGTAGGCGGCGTGACTGTACCTGCCCAGATTGTTTCAATGCTCGCGACAATCGTAGCCCCAACCAATACCATGGCCATTGGGCCAATTTCAGTTTCAAATATGGCAACCACACGCTCGTTTCTGGCAAAGAGTCCCGGCACATTTTCCGCGGTTAGCGGATTGACCGAAAACAGCTCACCTGGCACATAGGTCATTTTTGATAACGTGCCTTTAATTGGCATATGAATACGATGATAATCTTTTGGCGCTAGATAGATAGTGGCAAAATCACCGTCTTCAAAACGCTTAGCATCTTCGGCCTGATCACCTAGAAGTGCAAGTGATGAATATTCATGACCTTTAGCTTGAAAGATCTGTCCGTCTTTGATGGGACCGAGTTGACTCACTGCACCATCGACAGGGTGAACAATGTATTCATCGTTGTCATAGATAGGGCGGATGCCAGGCTTAAGCTCTCGAGTGAAGAACTCATTGAAGCTCGAATACGCTGACGGCTCACTGCGGGCCGCTTCGCTCATATCGATTTTATACTGCTTAATAAACCAGGTGATCACGCTGGTGGTGATGCGGCCTAGTTCGGCTGCGGCCAGCTTTCCTACAAGTCGCGAAACAAGGTGTTTTGGCAAAATATATTGTAGGGCTATTTTAACTTTGTCCACTCTCTTTTCCTTTAAAATGCATTGCGTTAACTAAGCGCGTTTTTCTATATAGATCAGTCATCTTCGCTACGGAAATGACGGGCATGGCGTTGTTCATCAAGACTATCAATTATACGATGATAATTATTATAACGGTCTTCGCTTATCTCGCCGGCTTCAAATGCTTGGGTGATGGCACAGCCTGGATCGTTTTTGTGTTTACAGTCTCTGAATTTGCAGGTACCTAAAAAGTCCCTAAATTCTATAAAACACCAACCCACACGTTCAGCAGGAAGATGCCAGAGGGCAAATTCTCGTACACCGGGTGAGTCAATCAAGTCACCACCGTGAGGGAAGTGTAATAATTTCGCTGTGGTGGTGGTATGTTGACCTAAGCCTGAGTTTTCTGAAATATCACCGGTGAGCAATTCAGCATCTGGCATCAGTGCGTTAATGAGCGAGGATTTACCCACACCAGATTGGCCAACGAAAACACTGACTTTGTCATTGAGTAGCCCCTGGATCTCCTCGACGCCTTCACCGGTTTTGCTACTGACTCGATAAACGCTATAGCCAATATCTTGATAACGCGCTAATGCTGCGTCTATGCTGGCCGCCTCTTCATCGCTAATTAAGTCCACTTTATTGAGCACAATAACTGGGCTAATGCCGGTATCTTCTGCCGCAACTAAATAGCGGTCAATGATTTGTGTGGTAAAACTAGGCACTACCGAGGAGACAATCAATATTTGATCGATATTGGCAGCAATAATCTTGATGCCGTCGTATAAATCAGGCCGAGAAAGCAAAGAGTGCCGTGGGTGCACGGCTTCAATCACCCCAGCAATTGTGCTGGTTTGCTCTAGTGCAAGACGTGCGATAACTTTGTCACCGGTGACTAAACTTTGAATATTGCGTCGAATATTACAGCGTACCAGCTCACCACTTTCTGTTTCTACGTCAGCGTGTTGACCGAAACGGGAGATCACTGTGCCGAGCTGTTCTGGGCCGAGTGAACTATCCTGTAGTTCAGGCGCTTGGTTATCGTCGGCGCGTCGTTGTAATCGCTTTTCATGATTGGCGCGCATTCGGCGGCGCTGACCATGACTTAATGGTTTCTTTTTGCTCACAGTATTGTCATCAAAAGTAGAAGGTTATTTTGTGTCTGTTAAAAAAGCAGTATGATACACGGTCTAGAACAAAAAAGCCTGAATTTAGGCATACAGGAACAATAAGGTATCTTTATGGTTGCGGATGAAAACAATCTAATTTGGGTTGATTTGGAGATGACAGGGTTAGATCCAACGGTTGATCGTGTCATTGAAATCGCGACCATAGTCACCGACTCACAGCTCAATATTCTTGCCGAAGGGCCGGTTATTGCGATTCATCAAACCGATGAAGCATTGTCGGTTATGGATGATTGGAACATTAAGCATCATGGTGAGTCAGGTTTGATAGAACGTGTTAAAGCTAGCACTTATAGTGAAGCTGATGCGATTGAACAGACGATCGCCTTTTTATCTCAATACGTTCCTAAAGGCGTATCACCAATGTGCGGCAACAGTATTGGCCAAGATCGTCGTTTTATGAATCGCCACATGCCAGCACTAGAAGATTATTTTCATTATCGCAATATTGATGTCAGTTCGATAAAAGAGTTAGTTAAGCGTTGGGATCCAGAAGTGATGAAAGGTTTTACCAAGCGCGGTACCCATCAAGCGTTGATTGATATTCAGGAATCTATCGCAGAATTGCAGTTTTATCGTGACAAAGTATTTAAAATTTGACCAAACAGTAGAATATTTTCAAGAAGGGGTTGCGAAGAGATGAAATTCTCCTATAATGCGGCCTCAACTTTTTGCTAGCGACTGCGTTAGTGATGAGTAGACAAGCGACATTAGCTCAGTTGGTAGAGCGATACCTTGCCAAGGTATAGGTCATCGGTTCGAACCCGATATGTCGCTCCAAATATCAATTTATAGCATCACCAAATGCTGTAGATTAAAAGATTTAAGCGACATTAGCTCAGTTGGTAGAGCGATACCTTGCCAAGGTATAGGTCATCGGTTCGAACCCGATATGTCGCTCCAATTTAAAGATTTATGCGACATTAGCTCAGTTGGTAGAGCGATACCTTGCCAAGGTATAGGTCATCGGTTCGAACCCGATATGTCGCTCCAATTTAAAGATTTACGCGACATTAGCTCAGTTGGTAGAGCGATACCTTGCCAAGGTATAGGTCATCGGTTCGAACCCGATATGTCGCTCCAATCTTCCCCGTTTAATCCTCTGATTTAAAGACATTCGCTCAGTTGCGCTTATTGAAAGAGCTGATACCGTTCTTTGTGCCAAGGTATCGATCATCGGTTCGAACTCACTCTTACCTGAAAAGAACTCGCGCCAATCTTCCTCCGTTTACTCTCCAATTTAAAAATTTATACGACATTCGCTCAGTTGCGCTTATTGAAAGAGCTAATACCGTTTTTTGTGACAAGGTATCGATCATCGGTTCGAACCCACTCTTACCTGAAAAGAACTCGCGCCAACCTTCCCCGTTTACTCTCCAATTTAAAAATTTATACGACATTCGCTCAGTTGCGCTTATTAAAAGAGCTGATACCATTCTTTGTGCCGAGGTATAGGTCATCGGTTCGAGCCTCTCTTAAACAACATACTCTTTCTAACGCATTGCTAACGCTTGCGGGCGAGCGCAAAAGTCGATCTGTATCCCATTTGTCGATGTTTCGTGATTCACAAAATAGTTTCTTTATCTTCTGCTAATGTAAGAAGGGCAACTGACTAAACTATGACATTGTTCAAATTATGTTGTGGGCAATGACTGCATAATATCTTTAATCATTGAAAATTTACGCTAAGTAAGCATGAAAGGAGTACATTATGATTCGTTTTCAACAGCTTGGGGAGCAATTGTCTTATGTCGCAAAATGTCGCCATGAGATGGGTAGCTTGTATAAGCGCTTGCATACCGATGCTGACTCTACACGGGTGAAGATGCTTCTTGAGTATTTTAGACAGCAGCAACTTACCGTGGCAGAGAAGCTAGAAAGCTATATCGAAGATGCTCCTGCAAAACTACTTGATACTTGGTATAACGATATTGTTTTTGAAGACTTTATCGCACTTTGTAAGCAAACCAGTTTAACCGCGAATATGAGTGAAGAAGATGTGCTCAACTTGCACCTCGATTTAGAGAATCGTCTTATTGGGCTGTTAGAGAAAACGGCCAATTCTTCGGTGTCTAGCGATGTTAAAGGTGCCCTTGATGATTTAGTGCGAGTGGAGAAAATTCAACAGCAAAGGTTAGTGCATAGCAGTATTCGCATGGACGACCTATAAACTTGCCGACCTGAAAAAGCACCGTAACGGTGCTTTTTTTTGGTCTTTTTTTCATGAACTAACGTCGATTTACATCGCAATGCCTGCGTGAGATCAAGTTTTTGTAAATTAGTGCTGATTAACGGGAATCTAATCTCAAATTAAGGCTCATATTCTACTATGTATATACCTTAATAAATGTGGGCAATGTGATTACTTTGCCAAGTCCCTTTATCAATGGAGACCGGCTTAATGCTTTATCAACAACAAGAATTACCCGCGACGCTTTTTTCCTGTGAGCAAGTCAAGCAAGCCGAGTTGCAACTTATTGAAACTGGGATCACCGAGCATGATTTGATTGAACGCGCTGCCGCGGCGAGTTTGTCCCTGCTGCAGCAACAGCATAAAGTCGATGGTAAAATCGCCATCATTGCGGGTTATGGCAATAACGGCGCAGATGCGTTCACCATTGGCACTTTATTACTCGAAGCGGGAAAAACGGTGAGTTTATTTTGCTTGGAGCGTGACAATGTCAGTCAGGGGTTAGCACAAAGTAAAGCCGATTTCATTGCTGTGGGTGGCCGGGTCAGTACTGACATTGAGCAAGTGTTGCTAGAGGCTGACTGTATTGTTGATGGTTTGCTCGGTACCGGCTTTAGCGGCGACATATCCGGCAGCATGGCAGCGGTGATTGAACGCATTAATGGCTGTCAAGCGTGGACGCTTAGCTTAGATATTCCCTCTGGTATTAACGGTAACACTGGTTTTGGTGGTTGTGCCATCAAGGCCGATATGACGATTACTTTTGGAGCGTTGAAGCAGGGGTTAATTACCGGCAAGGCCCGTGAGCATGTGGGTGAACTGGTGTTTGCTGATATCGGCTTGTCGAGCCAATTAGCCCCTTCCAAAGTCATTAATGTCACGGCGGAGGAAGTGCCCGTGGGGCTGCCTTATCGGCCCCATGACTCCCATAAAGGCATGTGCGGAAAAGTCACTGTTATCGGTGGCGACCAGGGCATGTCTGGTGCACCTCGCTTAGCGGCTGAGGCTTGTTTGCGCTCAGGAGCCGGCTTAGTGACCGTAGTGTCACACCCCAGTCACCATTTAGTGATAAGTGCTGGTCGGCCTGAGCTCATGTTCTGGGGTTGTGAACTAGTCGATATGGAAGTTTATCTGCGCTTAGGCTGGGCAGATGTGTTGCTAATTGGTCCAGGTCTAGCTCAACAGGATTGGGGTTATAACCTATTCAAAGCTGTAGGCTTATGTGACAAGCCTTGTGTGGTTGACGCCGATGCTCTCAATCTTTTAAGCGCAGAACCTAGACGACATGACAATTGGGTGCTTACCCCCCATGCGGCCGAAGCGGGGCGATTACTCGGTGTGGCGACTGAAGTGGTTGAACAGGACCGTTTTGCTGCTGTTGAGGCCATTCAGGCCAAGTATGGTGGCGTGGTAGTGCTAAAGGGGCCTGGCACGCTAATTTATGATGGTGAGGTTTGCCATGTTGCCCCAGTAGGGAACGCGGGGTTAGCCAGCGGTGGCAGCGGTGATGTATTAGGCGGTATTGTTGCTGCGCTTATGGCGCAAAAAATGTCACCTATGGCTGCTGCGACAGCTGCGGTGGTGATTCACGGGCGAGCAGCAGAGTGCGCGGCCGTAGATGGAATGAGAGGCATGCTGGCTAGTGATTTATTCGTCCATATACGTCGCTTAGTGGATGAGTTGTAGTGTTTAAAATTAAATTAGGCTAATGTTTGTTTAGATAAGCGACTGATTACGGTAAAGTAGCGTATTATCGTCGGCGTGCCGTTTGTTTTGTTATTGTGGAAATTATGTCGTCATTAGCATTTGAATTAGAAAATGAAACTGCAACTGTTGCCTTTGGGTTGCGTTTAGCCAAAGTACTTGATGCGCCAACTACCTTGTATTTATATGGTGAGTTGGGGGCGGGCAAGACTACCCTTAGTCGCGGTATTATCCAGAGTTTGGGCCATAAAGGGGCAGTGAAAAGCCCGACTTACACACTTGTTGAGCCTTATGAACTTGACGGTATGGAGGTCTACCACTTTGACTTGTATCGTTTAAGTGATCCTGAAGAGCTAGAGTTTATGGGAATTAGGGATTATTTTTCTCCCACGAGCCTATGTCTCGTCGAGTGGCCCGATAGAGGTGAGGGGTTATTGCCCGCAGCCGATGTTAAACTTGAATTGGTGTACCAAGGGGAAAACCGTAAAGTTACACTGACCGCAGAGTCTGAAAAAGGTGAGCGGATTTTACAAAGCCTATAATAAAAAATGACAAATAAAGCGCTAAAAATACAATTTGTTAGTTTCATATTTTTACTGTGCCTGTCCGCAGGGGTTGCTGCCGCTAATCAATTAGATGGTGTGCGTATTTGGGCTGCGCCAGAATCAACTCGGGTGGTGTTCGACCTCTCAAAAGCGGCTGATTACAGTTACTTTACCCTGACGAGCCCTTATCGCTTAGTCGTGGATTTAAAAGGCGCATCGACCAAGCTAGATCTCAAAAAAATCAGCAATAACAGTAAACTGGTCAAGCAGGTGCGGACCAGTAAGCCGCCAGCAAAAGGCACGTTACGTCTGGTTATCGATCTCACCAAACCCGTTAAAGCTAACTTATTTGCGTTACCGCCCACCGCTCCTTACGGCAACCGTCTGGTGGTTGATTTAGATGCTGGTGGCACCAAAGCAAGTTCGGCAGCTACGGTAAACAAGAAACCAACCAATGCGCTGCGGGATGTTGTTATCGCCATCGATGCGGGCCACGGTGGCGACGACCCAGGCTCTATCGGGCCCAAAGGCACCTATGAAAAACGGGTAGTGCTACAAATTGCTAAAAAAGTTGAAGCTAAAATCAACAGTACACCAGGTATGAAGGCGGTGATGACCCGCACCGGTGATTACTTTGTCAATATTAACCGCCGCTCTGAGATTGCCCGCAACAGTAAGGCTGATTTACTGATTTCTATTCACGCGGATGCTTTTACTTCACCACAACCGCGTGGCGCTTCAGTGTGGGTGCTATCAATGGGGCGGGCCAATAGTGAAATTGGTCGCTGGTTAGAGCATAAAGAGAAACATTCAGAGTTATTGGGCGGTGCTGGAGAAATCATTCAAAACACCGACAATGAGCAATACCTAGCAATGACTTTGCTGGATATGTCGATGGATAGATCAATGGCGATTAGTCATAACATCGCCGATGATGTGTTGGCCAACCTTGGTAAAGTCACTAAGTTACATAAGCACAAGCCAGAATCTGCAAGCTTTGGTGTGCTTAAGTCGCCAGATATTCCCTCGATTTTGGTTGAAACGGGCTTTATTTCCAATCATAAAGAAGAGCGTTTACTGACTCAGCGAGAGCATCAAAACAATATTGCCAATGCGGTTCATCGTGGTGTGTTGCGCTATTTTGAGAATAATCCGCCCAGTGACACCTTGATGGCAAGTAAAAGCTCTCGCAGCCACAAAGTGCGCTCTGGCGAATCGTTGTCGGTTATTGCTCACCGTTACCAAGTGACGGTCGCCAGCATTAAAAAAGCCAACAATCTAAAATCCGACATGCTAAGAGTGGGTCAAAAACTAGTTATACCAAGGGCATGATGAGCGAAAAATTGATTCAGATATTGCCGCCTCAACTCGCTAACCAGATTGCTGCAGGTGAAGTTGTTGAAAGACCGGCGTCGGTGATTAAAGAGCTGGTAGAAAACAGTTTAGATGCCGGTGCGACTCGTGTTGATATAGAGATCGACAAGGGCGGCAGCAAGTTAATAAAAATTCAAGACAATGGTTCAGGGATTGCCAAAGAGCAGTTGTCCTTGGCCCTGTCGCGTCACGCGACGTCTAAACTGAGTACATTAGATGATCTCGATGCCATTTTAAGCTTTGGTTTTCGCGGTGAGGCATTAGCCAGTATCAGTTCAGTATCGAGGCTGACGCTTACCTCCAAAACCGCGGAGCAAACAGAAGCTTGGCAGGCCTATGCTGAAGGCTCAGAGATGGCGGTCAAGATTTTGCCTGCCGCCCATCCAGTGGGGACCACGTTGTCGGTGGTTGACTTGTTTTTCAATACCCCAGCTCGGCGCCGCTTCCTAAAGAGTGACAAGACAGAGTTTACCCATATTGATGAGTGGCTTAAGCGGATTGCTTTGGCGCGCAGCGAAATTCACTTTACTTTAAAGCACAATGGTAAGCAGGTACGCAATTACCGCGCAGCTAAAACAGAAGATCAGTATTTACAGCGCTTGGCCCAAGTCAGTGGCAAACGTTTTGCCGAGCAAGCATTAAAAGTGGATTGTAGTCATAACGGGCTCCGATTAAGTGGTTATATTCAATCGCCTCGTTTTGAAGCCAGTGCCAACGATACCCAATATTTTTACGTAAATGGTCGTTTAGTACGAGACCGCTTAGTCAATCACGCAGTACGCCAAGCGTTTGCCGAGTTTATGACTCATGAGCAAATTGGCTTTGTATTGATGTTAGATATCGACCCGCATCAAGTGGATGTCAATGTGCATCCTGCTAAGCACGAAGTGCGTTTTCATGAGAGTCGCTATGTACACGATTTCATCTTACAAGCGTTGCAGTCAGCTTTAATTCAGCTTGTTTCGTTACCCTTAGAGGCGGAACAAGATAACCAAGCCCAAGTGATAGCCAGTGCCCATGACATTGGCCTTACCAAGCAAGCTGAAACGAGTCACAGTGCTAATGAAGTGGTTAAGCCGTTAGCGCCAGAGATAAGCGCAAGTATTCAAGAGCGTGCGCCTACTCCTTATCAAGCGCCAAGTGAATCAAGCCGCCACGATTATGGGCGCAGCGACTATTCTCGCGGTGCAGCAGGCGGGAGAGCATCGGCTAGAGCCGACGTTGAGTTACCTAGCCAAGCGGCGGTTGATGCCTATGCACAACTATTAACAACGCCAAAGGTCGACTCGAGTGAACAACCGCAGCCGACAGATATGCCAGCGGTACTCGATGGGCAGTATTGGGTGATTTGTGCCGATCAGTCATTGCAGTTACTGAGTATTAATGATGTAGCCGATACGGTAAAAACGCTAGAGCTACAACATAAACTCGCAGGTGGCCTAGTTGGGCAACCGCTGTTGATGCCGGTATCGGTAGCAGCTGATGAAGACTGGCAGGCAACGCTTACCGAGCGTGAGCAGTTGATTCGTAAACTCGGTATTGAAGTAACAATTCGTTTAGGGCAGTTGATAATTAAGAAAGTGCCCCCATATTTAAGAAAGAGCCAATTGGCTAAGATTATTCCAGAGTTGATCCAATGGATACGCTTTGAGGAACCGAGTGATGAAGCGATGATCAATTGGCTCGTCACCCAAAGCCAAGAGCAGTTTAGCTCAGCGGCCGATGTTTGGCTGGCACTGTCGACATTGAGCCAAGCAGAACAAGATTCAATATTTACTCAAGCTAAGGCATTGCCTTGGCAAAACTGGATAGCAGAGCAAAATTAGTGACAGATAAACGTTTACCACAGATTGTAACGTTAATGGGGCCAACCGCCTCAGGTAAGACGGCACTTGCCATTGAATTGGTTGAGCAACATCACTGTGAAATTATCTCTGTAGATTCAGCCTTAATCTATCGCCAAATGGACATCGGCAGTGCTAAACCCGATGCGCAAGAACTTGCGCGAGCGCCACATCGCTTGATTGATATTCGCGATCCCAGTGAAAGCTATTCAGCCGCGGATTTCCGCCAAGATGCGCTAGTTGAAATTGAAGCGATATTGGCAAAAGGTAAGACGCCATTACTTGTTGGCGGCACCATGATGTATTTTAAGGCCTTATTGGAAGGATTATCGCCATTACCAGCAGCAGATGAAGCTATTCGGGCACAAATCGCACTCGAGGCTGATGCAAAAGGTTGGCAAGCATTGCATGATGAATTGGCGACAGTGGATGAAGTGGCGGCTAAGCGCATTCATCCAAATGATCCACAACGGTTATCACGGGCAATTGAAGTGTATCGTATAACCGGTAAGTCCTTGACTGAATTAACACAAACTAAGTCAGAAGCCCTGCCTTATACTGTGTCCCAGTTTGGGATTTCGCCAAAAGATCGGAAACAGTTACATCTTTCTATAGAACAAAGATTCAAATTGATGTTAAATCAAGGATTCATTGAAGAAGTTGAGCAGTTACGTGCTCGCGGCGATTTACATTTAGATCTGCCTTCAATGCGTTGTGTGGGTTATCGTCAAGTGTGGCAATATCTCGATGGGGACTACGACTATAATACAATGGTCGAAAAAGCGGTTGTTGCTACTAGGCAATTGGCTAAGCGTCAATTAACATGGTTGAGAGGGTGGCCAGAGCTAAATTGGCTAGAAAGTGGCGATGAGAGCAATATATCTCGCTTAATGGCGCATGCTGCTAGCTAAATATGTCACTCTATATAATACTAAAACCAAACAAAATTTTATGTTGTATCGGTTTTTACTGATTTATTAATAAAAAGGAAATTATAAAATGGCAAAGGGGCAATCTTTACAAGACCCATTTTTGAATGCGCTACGACGTGAGCACGTTCCAGTATCAATTTATTTGGTTAACGGTATTAAGCTTCAAGGACAAGTTGAGTCATTTGACCAGTTTGTTATTTTGTTGAAAAACACAGTGAGTCAAATGGTATACAAGCATGCCATTTCTACTGTTGTGCCAGCACGCCCATTTAAGGTTGGCGGTCATCACGGTACGCCTAACCAGGCCGGTGGTTTTAACACCCCAAGTGACGACAACGAACAACAGTAATTTTAAGGAGTTTGCTTTTTGTTTGATCGCTATGAGGCGGGAGAGAGTGCAGTACTTGTCCATATCGACTTTTCTGATGAAGACAGTCGGGAAGATATTACCGAGCTGCAATTATTAGTGGAGTCGGCAGGTGCCGAAGCTGTAGGCGTGATCACGGGAAGCCGTCGTTCACCGGATCGTAAATATTTTGTCGGTTCGGGGAAGGCCGAAGAATTAGCTGCAATGGTCTCAGCGACTGAGGCTAATGTAGTGATTTTCAACCATGCATTGAGCCCTGCCCAGGAACGTAATCTTGAGCAGTTATGCCAATGTCGTGTGTTAGACCGAACGACACTGATTTTAGATATTTTTGCCCAAAGAGCGCGTACTTACGAAGGTAAGTTGCAGGTGGAGCTAGCGCAATTGCGCCACATGTCGACGCGCTTGATTCGAGGCTGGACTCACCTTGAGCGCCAAAAAGGCGGCATTGGTTTACGTGGTCCAGGTGAAACTCAGTTAGAAACGGATAGGCGTTTATTACGTGGTCGAATTAAGACCATTAATAAGCGGCTGGCAAAAGTAGATAAGCAACGCGAGCAAAGTCGTCGTGCACGTAAGCGCAGTGATTTAGCTACCGTGTCGTTAGTCGGATATACCAATGCGGGTAAATCGACACTATTTAATGCACTGACGGTATCGGATGTGTATGCGGCAGATCAGCTGTTTGCGACCTTGGATCCAACGCTAAGAAAGCTTGAGATTCAAGATGGCTCAGTCATTTTAGCTGATACGGTCGGGTTTATTCGCCATCTACCCCATGACTTAGTCGCCGCTTTTAAAGCGACACTGCAAGAAACAAGAGAAGCAGATTTATTACTGCACATTGTTGATGCGGCAGATGAGAATATGGGAGATAACTTTGAGCAAGTACAACACGTGCTCAAAGAGATCGGTGCAGAAGAAATTCCACAATTGGTTGTTTGTAATAAAATCGATTTGTTGGAAGAGGTAAGTCCTAAGATTGATTTCGATTCTGAAGGCTTACCAACGCGGGTTTGGGTTTCGGCTCAACAAAGCAAAGGCTTGGAAGAGCTAAAGACAGCGATTAACCAACTTGTTGGTCAGTCGATTGTTGAGGTTGATCTTCAAGTCCCGGCAACAGCCGGACATTATCTTGGTCAGTTTTATCGACTTGATGTAATACAGCAGAAAGAGTATGACGATCTGGGGAACTGTATTTTGTCTGTACGCATGATTGAGGCCGATTGGCATCGTCTTGTTAAGCAGAGCCAAGGGGAGTTAGAGACCTTTGTTGTGGAATCAGCCGCAGTAGAGTAGTTTTTTAGTAATCTCGTTTAATTCATACACCTATGGAGTGCTAAATGGCTTGGAACGAGCCCGGTAACAAGGGAAAAGACCCTTGGGGAAATAAAAGTGGTAACGACAAGGGACCACCAGATTTAGATGAAGTTTTTAAAAATCTTTCCAAAAAGTTTGGGGGGAAAGGAAACGGTTCTGGACCGAGTGTAAGCTCGTTCGGTATCGGTATAGTGCTCGTAATAGCAATCGCTGTTTGGGGACTATCAGGTTTCTACACCGTAAAAGAGGCTGAAAAAGGCGTTGCATTGCGTTTTGGCCAATATATCGGTGAAGTTGAACCAGGCTTGCAATGGAAAGCGACATTCATCGACGAAGTTTTTCCTGTTAACGTCAGTACTGTTCGCTCTATTCCAGCGTCAGGTACGATTTTAACATCGGATGAGAATGTGGTTTTAGTTGAACTCGATGTTCAATATCGTGTGGTTGATCCCTATCTATTCTTATTTAGTGCTGTCGACGCTAACGAAAGTTTGCGTGAAGCAACAGACAGTGCCTTGAGATATGTCGTGGGCCATAACCGTATGGATGACATTTTGACTACTGGCCGTGACCAAATTCGTCGCGATACGTGGGAAGAAGTCGAGCGTATTATCGAGCCATATAAACTGGGTATTAACATTGTTGACGTTAACTTCTTGCCGGCACGTCCGCCAGAAGAAGTAAAAGACGCCTTCGATGACGCTATTGCTGCACAAGAAGATGAACAACGCTTTATTCGTGAAGCTGAAGCATATTCGCGTGAAATCGAGCCTAAAGCACGTGGTCAAGTTCAGCGTATGGAGCAACAGGCTAACGCTTATAAAGAGCGTGAAATCCTAGAAGCTCGCGGTAAGGTCGCTCGTTTTGAGCAGCTACTACCTGAGTATCAAGCTGCACCTGAAGTAACACGTAGCCGTTTATACATCGATGCAATGCAAGAAGTGATGTCTGGCACCAATAAGGTTCTTATTGATGCAAAGAATAATGGCAACATGATGTATCTACCGCTTGATAAGCTAATGCAGCAAAACAGTGGTAAAACATCAGCGCAACCAGTGATGACAGAGCCTGTCGCAAGCACTGGTAGCAATAGCATGGTGAACCATGGTTTACCACTTGATGGTCGTTCTTCACGTTCTGAACGTGTACGTCAGGGGAGAAATTAATCATGGGTAGATTAACCATAATTATCGTGGCTATTCTGATTGCCGTAGGTTTGTCTTCTCTTATCGTGGTTAACGAAGGCGAGCGCGCAATTGTGTCTCGTTTTGGTAAGATCCTTAAAGATGGTGGCGAAACTCGCATTTATGCACCTGGTTTGCACTTTAAAATACCGGGAATCGACAAGATTAAGTTCTTAGATTCACGTATTCAAACCATGGACGGCGCTGCGGATCGTTTTGTAACCTCTGAGAAGAAAGATTTGATGGTTGACTCATATGTGAAGTGGCGTATTGCCGATCACGAGAAATACTATCTATCGACCAACGGTGGTAATAAAGCTCAAGCTGAGTCATTGCTGCAACGTAAAATCAACAACGACCTACGTACAGAGTTTGGTCGTCGCACGATTACTGAAATTGTTTCTGGTAGCCGTGATGAGTTGCAGCAAGATGCATTGAATAATGCCATGGAAAGCTCAGAAGATTTGGGTATTGAAGTGGTTGACGTTCGAGTCAAGCAAATTAACTTACCTGCGAACGTCAGTTCGAGTATTTATCAACGTATGCGCGCCGAGCGTACTGCCGTTGCTAAAGAGCATCGTGCTCAAGGTAAGGAACAGGCTGAGATTATTCGTGCTAAGACAGACGCTGGTGTCACCATTCAGATAGCTGAAGCGCAACGTAAAGCATTGGAAGTTCGAGGTGAAGGTGATGCGATTTCTGCAAAAATTTATGCAGACGCATACAACAAAGATCCTGAGTTCTTTGGCTTCTTACGTAGCCTAGATGCTTACAAGAACAGCTTCCAAGGTGAAGGCAACGTAATGGTGCTTGAACCTGATAGTGACTTCTTCAAGTATATGAAGACCTCGCAAGCTAAATAAATCCTGTTAGCATTAAAAAAGCCCGACTAGTTCGGGCTTTTTTTATTTATCACGTCTAAGCTGCTAATTTAGCATCAATTACTATAACCGTTTTAGTTTTTATTATTGTTGATATCTGGTTAAAGCAGCCCAGATTAGCGTTTATTTTCACCGCAAAACGGCAATTTTTCTAACATAGTTAACTTTGTTCTCTGTTTTACTATGATCTGGTTCTAATTTTTGGCTATAATGAGCCCCGCCTCAAATTTGATTTTTGAGCTTTGGGGTGTAACCCGATTTTCAAAAATTTTTAAAACAAAAATTCCAACACTCTCTGGAGATAAGTGGATGAGCAATGCGCCAGTCGATACCGGACGTCGCAGATTCCTGACCGCAGCCACCGCCGTTGTAGGTGGTGCTGGTGCCGTCGCTGTAGCGGTTCCTTTTATAAAGTCATGGAATCCGAGTGCCAAAGCGAAAGCTGCAGGTGCCCCGGTTGAAGTAAATATTAGTAAATTAGAGCCGGGTCAACTGATCCGCGTTGAGTGGCGTGGAAAGCCTGTATGGGTTGTCCGTCGCACCGACGAGATCATTAATGGTCTAGCTAAACTTGATAACCAGCTTCGTGATCCAGCCTCGAACGAAGAACAGCAACCTGACTATGCTCAGAATGCCGTTCGTTCAATTAAGCCTGAGTATTTCATTGCAGTTGGCTTATGTACTCACTTAGGTTGTTCACCTACTTACCTACCGGATACGTTCGGTGAGCAAGTTGAAGGTGTCGCTTCTGGTTTCTTCTGCCCATGTCATGGTTCTAAGTTTGATATGGCTGGTCGTGTATTCCAAGGCGTTCCAGCACCATTAAATCTCGTGGTACCACCGCATCAATATATTGATGATGGCAACGTGATTATCGGTGTCGATCAGGGGGCAGCGTAATGGTTAAGAATATAATTGATTGGATTGATGCTCGCATCCCAATGACGGCGACTTATAACCGTCATGTGGGCAAGTATGCAACCCCAACAAACTTTAACTTTTGGTACTTTTTTGGCTCACTAGCCATGCTAGTGTTAGTTAACCAGTTATTAACTGGTATCTGGCTAACCATGAACTATGTACCAACTGCAGAGGGCGCATTTGCCTCTATCGAATACATCATGCGTGATGTTGAGTACGGTTGGTTGCTGCGCTATATGCACTCGACCGGTGCCTCCGCATTCTTCGTGGTGATCTATTTGCACATGTTCCGTGGTCTTATCTACGGTTCTTACCAAAAGCCAAGAGAACTACTGTGGCTATTCGGTATGTTGATCTTCCTAGTATTAATGGCTGAAGCCTTTATGGGCTACCTATTGCCATGGGGACAGATGTCATACTGGGGCGCGCAGGTAATTATCTCCCTATTCGGTGCAATCCCGGTTATTGGTGATGATCTAACGCTTTGGATTCGTGGTGACTTTGTTGTTTCAGGGGCGACCTTGAACCGATTCTTCGCACTGCACGTCATTGCGTTACCGTTAGTGCTGGTTGTGTTGGTTTTCCTACACTTAATCGCACTTCATGAAGTAGGTTCAAACAACCCAGACGGTATCGAAATTAAGCAAAACAAAGATGAGAACGGCTGGCCTAAAGATGGTATTCCTTTCCACCCATATTACACGGTGAAGGATATTATGGGCGTTGCAGGCTTCTTGATTGTGTTCTGTTACGTGCTGTTCTTCATGCCTGAAGGTGGTGGTTACTTCCTAGAGAAGCCAAACTTTGAAGCGGCTAACCCAATGAAGACGCCTGAGCACATTGCGCCAGTATGGTACTTCACACCGTTCTACGCGATTTTACGTGCGATTCCAGACAAGCTTCTTGGTGTTGTCGGTATGGGTCTTGCGATTGCGGTACTGTTTGTATTGCCTTGGTTAGATCGTTGTAAAGTTAAGTCGATTCGTTACCGTAGCATGATTCACAAGCTGAACATTAGCCAGTTTGCTGTGTCGTTCGTTGTTTTGGGCTACTTAGGTGCTGTTCCAGCAACGCCAGCTCTGACAATCGCTGCTCGTATCTTTACTCTGACTTACTTTGGTTTCTTCGTTGCGCTGTGGGTATACAGTAAGAACGAGAAGACTAAGCCTGTACCAGAGAGGTTGACCCACTAATGAAAAAATTACTGATTGCATTAGTTACGTTAGTCCCATCTCTTGCGTTCGCTGCAGGTGGTTCAAACGTGCCGCTAGAAAGCGCTAATATTGACTTACGTGATACTGAGTCATTACAACGTGGCTTAGATAAGTTTCAGCAGTACTGCGCCGGTTGTCATAGCCAACAGTACCAACGTTATAATCGTGTTGCCGAAGACTTAGATATCTCTATTGAAGACATGCGTAACAACTACATGTTTGATGAGACAGCTAAAGTTGGTGACTTAATGGAGAACGCAATTCCAGATGCCGATGCGGCTAAGTGGTTTGGCGCTGCGCCACCAGATTTAACTTTGGTTGCTCGTGTTCGTGGTGAAGACTGGATTTATACTTACCTAAAGAGCTTCTATCGTGATGATAGTCGTCCATTTGGCGTAAACAATACTGTTTTCCCTTCGGTGGGTATGCCACACGTGATGGAAGAACTTCAAGGCCTACCAGAGCCTGTAGTTGAGTCGCACGATGGTATGACTAAAGTCACAGGTGTTAAGCCTGGGACTGCAGGTAGCCTTAGCGCTGAAGAGTATGACCAAGTTGTTCGTGATATCACCGGTTACCTCGTTTATTCGGGTGATCCAGTTAAACTTGAGCGTGAAAGCTTAGGTTGGTGGGTAATGGGCTTCTTGTTTATTTTCTTTATTGTGGCCTACCTCTTAAAGAAAGAGTACTGGAGAGATGTACACTAACCTACAATAAAGGTTAGAATGTATTATCCGCATAGTGTAAACGGGGGGCATTGCCCCTCGTTTGCGTTTTTGTTTTTTTGATTGAATATCTCGGAGGGTATCAATGGCTGTTGCTGCCAACAAACGCTCAATCATGACCTTATACTCAGGTGCAGATGACCTGTATAGCCATCAAGTACGTATCGTCTTGGCTGAAAAAGGGGTCACTGTTGATGTCCTACAGGTTGATCCTAGTGAAATGCCTGAAGATCTGATTGATCTGAATCCATACAACACAGTACCAACGCTAGTTGATCGTGAGCTTGTACTTTATAACTCTCGTATCATTATGGAATATTTGGACGAGCGTTTCCCGCATCCACCACTGATGCCTGTTTATCCAGTATCTCGTGGTCAAACGCGTTTGATGATGCACCGCATTGAAAACGACTGGTACACTTTGGTAGACCGTATCCGTAGTGGTGATCGTGCTGATGCTGCGCGCAAAGAATTGCAAGAAAGCCTAACGGCGATCGCACCGGTATTTAACGAAATGCCTTATTTCATGGCTGAAGAATTTGGCCTAGCAGACTGTTATTTAGGTCCACTATTGTGGCGCCTACCAGTACTGGGTATTGAGTTAGACTCTCGCACAGCGAAAGAAGTTAAAGCTTACATGACGCGTTTGTTTGACCGTGAGTCATTCAAAGCATCATTGACTGAGGCCGAGCGCGAAATGCGCATGGGTATCTAAATGAAAGCGATGACGCCTAATCGCCCATACTTGCTTCAAGCCTACTATGACTGGCTAATGGACAATGACCTTACCCCTCATGTAGTGGTAGATGCATACGTTCCAGGTACGCAGGTGCCGCAGCAGTATGTCAAAGATGGTCAAATTGTACTGAATATAGCATCGACTGCTGTGGGTAATTTGCAGATCGGTCATGACTTTATTGAGTTCAATGCAAGATTTGGTGGTGTACCACAGCAAGTGGTATTGCCAATGGCGGCCATTGTGGCTATTTATGCTCGTGAAAATGGCGCTGGCACTGTATTCGACGCTGAAGAAGCTTATCAAGATGAAATTGCATCTAGTGATACCTCATCGTTAAGTGTTGTTGATGAAGCGGTCGATAAACAAGACAGTGAGCCTACTCAGGCAAGTGAAGAAAAACCGGTAAAACGTGGCCACTTAACCTTAGTTAAGTAGATACCACTGAATCGTATTATTGAGGCCGGTCTTTATGACCGGCCTTTTTATTAGCTCGCTGTCTATGCTGAGTGTATGAGGCAGTTTCACTAGTGACCGAGCAATGAAGCTGTGGTAGCATGCGGCGCCAGATCCACCGCTTTTTCGCTTATAAGTTAGGTTTACCATGATCTTAATGATCGACAATTATGATTCGTTTACCTTTAATCTAGTGCAGTACTTTCAGCAGCTAGATTGCGAAGTCGTTGTCAGACGTAATGATGAGATTAGCCTAACAGAAATACGCGATTTAGCCCCAAGCCAAATGGTCATTTCCCCTGGGCCCTGTAGCCCAAATGAGGCAGGCATCTCATTGCAAGCGATTGAGCATTTTGCTGGCCACATACCTATATTAGGCGTTTGTTTAGGCCATCAAGCCATTGCGCAAGTGTTTGGTGCTAAGGTAGTTAATGCCCATCGGGTTATGCACGGTAAAACCAGTGAAATTGTGCATCAAAATCGCGGTTTGTTTAAGTCACTCGCGAATCCGCTCACTGTTACCCGTTATCATTCGCTGGTCATAGAGTCTGTACCGCAGCAGTTTGAATTAGACGCTTGGTATGACGATCCTATTGTTGGCCGTGAGATCATGGCTATCCGCCACCAGAGTATGCCTTTATTCGGAGTGCAGTTTCATCCAGAGTCAATTTTGACCCAGCAGGGGTTAGATTTGCTGGCTAACTTTGTTAATCAATCGCGCTAGAGTTTAAACTGCCATACAGATATTTTAATCTGTTACAACTTATCTCAACATTCCTCACTAGTTTTGATCCATTTTGTGATATAAAAAGGGCAAAAAAGCAGCCTTGGACGATGATTGCCGTTTACAGCAATATCTTCCGCTATAACAACAAAAAGGGAACCCAATGGCAGGTTTACTCAAAACAGCAGCACTTAGCGCAGTCACGATTGCTATTTTATCGGGATGTACAGCCACACCAACTTCTAACACGCCGGCCACAGTTGCGGCTTCTGCGGCGGTAACCTTAGTTGCCCCACCTAAGGCTGAACAGCCTTTAACCATGAAGCAGATTATGGCCAACCCTGATTGGATGGGAATATTCGCCAAAGGTGAATATTGGAGTGATGATGGGCAGTCTATCTATTTTGCTCGTCAGGCTCACAGCTCACCACTGCTAGATTATTACCAGCAACCCATTACGGGACCAGCAACTAAGTTAGATCTGAATCAATTACATCTTGCTGACCAAAAGCATGGCGTATTTAACAGTGATAAATCTAAAAAAGCCTACGTCTATCAGGGCAATGTTTTTGTCAAAGCTATGGACACTGGGGCTATCACTCAACTTACCAAACTCAATAGCGCAGTGAGTGGAGTACAGTTTTTAACTTCTGGTGATTTAGCTTATTGGCAAGGTGAGTCAATTTTTAAGATTCACTCAAATTCAGGGCTAGTCGAACAGCTTGCTGATATTCAAATGGCCAAGGCACCAAGCAAAGTTAAAGATCCCGAGAGTTACATCGCTAAGCAGCAACATCGTTTGATTGATTATGTTGCGTTGCAGCACAGCAATGCAAAAGAGAAGCAAGCTTATCAGCAACAGTTAGCTGACATTGACCCAACCATGACCGCTAAAAGCTGGTATTTAGGCGATAAGGAGCGTGTCAGCGCCTTGAGTCTGTCACCAGATGGTCGTTATGTGCTGTTGGCGCTAATTGATAAGAGCTATAGCTGGCGCAGTGAACATGACATTATGCCCAACTATTTAGGCAATGAAGGTTATGTTGATGCTGTACCAGCTCGCGCACGTGTGGCCGAAGATAACAATCCTGGGCAAAGATTGGTATTGCTAGACCTGCAAAGCAAACAGAAACGCGATATTACTATTGAAGGGCTAAGCGGATTTGATGAAGACGTATTAGCAGCAGTCAAACAAGAGAATGCCGAAGCCAAAGGCGAAAGTTATAGCGCTGAGAAGCAGCCACGTAAGATCCAGTTGATGCAAGACTGGGGTTGGCAACAAAGCGCAATTCAGTGGCATGATGACGGCCAATTAGCTGTGATGCTTGAAGCCATCGACAACAAAGATCGTTGGATAGCCACGGTTAACCTAGAAAAAGGTAGCTTGCAAACTCAACACCGTCTGCATGACGAAGCATGGGTTAATTATACCTTTAATCAATATGGTTGGTTAAATGAAGGCAATAGCCTTTACTACCTATCTGAAGAGAGCGGTTATTCTCAGCTATATGTAAAACCGACAACAGGTAAGGCTCGTGCGCTCACTCAAGGCGATTATGTGGTGAGTGATATTACCCTAGGTCCTAAGCAAACCTACATATATTACAAGGCTAACAAACAACACCCTGGTATCGATAACGTTTATCGTGTCAATATTCAATCGGGTAAGTCTGAGCAGTTGACCCAGTGGCAAGGACAGCTAGATTATCAGCTCAGCCCAGATGGCGAACAGCTGTTATTGAAGGCATCAACTCGCACTCAACCAGCAGAGTTGTTTGTTAAACCCATTGGTGGTGAGCGTCAGCAGTTAACGGATTACACCAGTGATGCCTTTAAGCAATACCCTTGGCAAGCGCCAGAGGTGGTCGCTGTGCCATCTAGCCATGGTGCTAAGGACATATACGCCCGTGTGTACTTGCCACAAGGATACGCTAAAGAGAACGCTAGCCAGTATCCTGCAGTGATCTTTAACCACGGCGCGGGTTACTTGCAAAATGCGCATTACGGCTTCTCTGGCTACTTTAGAGAGTTCATGTTCCATAATCTGCTAACTCAGCAGGGTTATGTCGTAATGGACATGGATTATCGCGGTTCAAAAGGCTATGGACGTGATTGGCGTACGGATATCTATCGTCAAATGGGCACGCCAGAAGTACAAGACTTGAAAGATGGTGTTAACTGGATGGCGGCCAATGCCAATGTTGACGCGCAAAAAGTGGGCACTTATGGTGGCTCATATGGTGGCTTCCTGACCTTTATGGCGCTATTCAATGAGCCTGAATTGTTCCAGGCCGGTGCTGCGCTGCGTCCAGTAACCGACTGGGCACACTACAATGCACCTTATACATCTAATATTCTTAACACGCCCGACGTTGATGCTATCGCATACGAGCGTAGCTCGCCAATTGAGCATGCTGAGGGACTGCAAAAGCCTCTGCTAATCATGAGTGGCGTGCTGGATGATAACGTATTCTTCCAAGACAGCGTGCGACTAGTACAGCGTTTGATTGAACTGGAAAAGCCAATGTTTGAAACGGCAATCTACCCAGTAGAGCCCCATGGTTTCAAGCAGCCTTCAAGTTGGTTAGACGAGTATCGACGTATCTATAAGCTGTTCGAACAAGAACTCAAATAACTAACAAGGACCCGATAAGGGTCCTTTTTTTTATCGCTAAACTGGCTGCAGAGTAGTTCAAGGTAACCTGTGAGTCGCCAGCATAAGGTTATGATTGTTAAATCAGGTTGATGGCGTTAAATTGGCAGGGTTATGTGCTAAATTAAAGCTAAAGAACAATATAAAAGGAAACTAATTAGTGGCGATATCTGTCGCTGGCGGTGTTAGGCCAGGTAAGGTAATAGAGTTAGAACACAAATTGTTAACCCAATTGATTGTCGGCAAGCAAAAATCATCGTCAATGTTTGATGAGATTGATAAAGAGCTTGAAGGCGATGCCAACAAGCTTGATATTGAACGAGAGGCCGTTTTAGCACGGCTGGCAAAACAGATTGAGGCGCGTAAAGTCTTTGAAGCGGTATCAGGTCAGCTAGTGCATACAGTGACAACTGCCTTGGATAATCAACTCGCCACACCTGAGAGTTTGTTAGCAGGGTCAGGGATCAGCGCAGCGCAACTCACGCTGTTTGAGTTGATCAGCCACGAAACACTCAATATTAACCGCATTCGCCCCTTAATAGCCGACTTGCCCTGGCTCGAGCGTGATCTCACTAACCTAGTTAATAGCCCAGCGTTTCGTCTCAAGCGCTCGCACCGCTCAGAAGTGAAAGTAACTGATCTTAAGTTGGTGCTGAATTTTATCGGTATTGATAACCTACGCACGCTCATTCCATACTATTGTCTACGTAATTGGTTACCCTCAGGTCACGCTCACCTGTTATGGACGACACGTAAATTATGGCGTTATGCCATGATAACTGGCGTCGCGGCCAAAGCATTGGCTAAGCTTCATGAGGCTGACGAAGCGTTTATCTATACCAGCGCTTTGCTGAGCATGTTAGGCACCTCAGTTGTGTTAAATAACGGCGCGAAAGTGTATGAGACTACCTGGGGTACCTGGCTAAGAGAAGCCAGTGCTAGCCGCGATAAAGAGCTGCACGATGCGGTGCTCGCCACTGAGTTTCCCGCTAATGATATATATCATTTGGTGTTGTCCCACGGAAATAAACTCAATTGGCAGCTATTAGAGCTATTAGACTTTGCTGCTAGTCCACTGACTCAGGTGCAAGCAGAGCTAGATAATAACCTCAGTTTTGCCGAGCTTTCGGCTGCGGCGAAGTTGGTGGCCAAAGCGAGCTGTTTTGCTAAGGTACTGATGCTAGAAGAGATGCGTCAGTTGGAGCCAAAGGAAAAGCGGCTTATGTTCGATTACTACGAACTTAATGAACAAGAAGTGATTCGCCTCAAAGGGCAGAATTATCGTAAGCTCGACCTTTATTAGCCATTGATGTAGCACCTCGAAGGCGAGGTGCTTAGTCTGTGGTTGAATTTTACTCTGTTTACAGTTTTGTCCTGGCTTTGTCAGTAATTTTTCCTACTACCTATGCATATTCTATGCATTTTTAATAAAAAAAGGTTCAAATAACTTTTTTTATGACTATTTATTCTGTAAACCCCCGATATAAACGCTTGTATAACACCTAAGTGCAAATCTTTATGCAGTTAACATGCGAACTCGATCGGACTTGAGTGCAAGAAACTGGTATTTTGATCACATTTTAGTTATTAATGTCACTTAACCGATATAAACAACCGTCGTTATCACAGGCAAACTTCTTGGTACAAGGCGGGAATACTGGCGTTTAGCGCCATTGTTAATAATGAAAGGATGAAAGGTATGAGCGTGAACAACAACCTAACTAGAGCCCAATTTGATGAAGTCATGGTGCCTAATTATGCGCCTTCGGCTGTCATTCCTGTTCGTGGTGAAGGTAGCCGCGTTTGGGATCAGGAAGGTAAAGAGTTTATCGATTTTGCCGGTGGTATTGCCGTTAACTGTCTCGGTCATTGTCATCCAGCGCTAACGGCTGCGTTAGCTGAACAAGGTAATAAGCTTTGGCACCTTTCTAATGTGATGACCAATGAGCCTGCATTAGCACTAGCGACCAAGCTAGTTGATGCAACGTTTGCTGACAAAGTTTACTTCGCCAATTCGGGTGCAGAAGCTAACGAAGCAGCACTTAAGCTTGCTCGTCGTTACGCTCTAGACAAATTTGGTGCAGAAAAAGATCAAATTGTAGCGTTTGATAAAGCATTTCACGGTCGTACTTTCTTCACCGTAAGTGTGGGTGGTCAAGCGGCATACTCTGATGGTTTTGGCCCTAAACCACAAAGCATTACTCATATTCCGTTTAATGACATTAGTGCACTTGAAGCGACTATTTCAGACAAAACTTGCGCGATTATGCTTGAGCCATTGCAAGGTGAAGGTGGCATTATTGATGCAGATCCTGAATTCTTACGTGCCGTTCGTGCGCTTGCAGACAAGCACAATGCATTGGTCATTTTTGATGAAGTGCAAACAGGTGTTGGCCGTCTAGGTGAGCTATATGCTTACATGCGTACTGAAGTGGTACCGGATATCCTTACTACCGCTAAAGCACTGGGTGGTGGATTCCCAATTGCTGCTATGCTGACGACTAACGAAATTGCTACTCATCTTAAGATTGGTACTCATGGTTCTACCTACGGCGGCAACCCGCTAGCCTGTGCTATTGGTAATGCTGTGCTTGACGTGGTCAATACGCC
Organism: Shewanella sp. Scap07; assembly: GCF_013394145.1. Lineage (NCBI taxonomy): Bacteria > Pseudomonadati > Pseudomonadota > Gammaproteobacteria > Alteromonadales > Shewanellaceae > Shewanella > Shewanella sp. Scap07. Next base: position 4,166,807 of record NZ_CP041329.1, on the reverse strand, counting down.
AGAAGTACTTGAAGGTGTGAAAAAGCGCGAGCAATTACTGCGTGATGGCCTGAATGCTATCAATGAAAAGCACAATGTATTTAGTGAAGTTCGTGGTCAAGGCCTACTCATTGGTGGCGTAATGAATGACGCTTACCAAGGCCGTGCTAAGGACTTTCTTGTGGCAGCTGTCGGCGAAGGTCTCATGACTTTGGTTGCGGGTGCAAACGTGATTCGATTCACCCCATCATTGGTGATCCCAGAAGCCGATATTGCTGAAGGACTAGCTCGATTTGAGCGTGCTGTAGCAAAAGTTGTAGCGGGCTAAATGATATTAAAGCGCAGCATCAGTCTGCGCTTTTTTATGTCATTGTTTGTAAGCGGTTTCTACAGGTTAAGCTGTGCTTAGCTTGTAGGCTGTTTACGCTGAGGAGAGTCTAAGATGTTAATTATACGTCCCATTCGCTCATCTGACTTTGAAGCACTGTATCAAATTGCAGAAGAGTCGGGCCATGGGTTTACATCGCTACCGGTAAATGAAGCGCTGTTAAGAAGCAAAATTGAACGCGTAGAAGCGTCATTCAACAAACAGGTCGACAAGCCGTTTGATGAAGGCTACTTGATGGTGCTCGAAGATACAGACACGGGTGAAGTCGTCGGTACATGTGGTTTAGAAGCCGCAGTAGGCATGGAAGATGCTTTTTATCATTATCGACTCGGTACCGAGGTCTATCATTCAGAACAGATAGACGTGCGTAACGAAGTTGAAACCTTGACCTTATGCCATGACTATACGGGGGCGGCTGAGCTTTGTACGCTGTTTTTACGTGCATCATATCGTAAGAATAATAATGGTCGCATGCTATCGCGTAGCCGTTTTTTATTCTTGGCACAGCATGCTGAGCGCTTCGGTCAAACCGTGATTGCAGAAATGCGTGGTGAAAGCGACCAAGACGGGAACTCCCCGTTCTATGGTTGGCTGCAACAGCACTTCCTCGGTATTGATTTCGTCCAAGCCGACTATTTGTCGGGCTTAGGTCAAAAAGCCTTTATGGCTGAAATGATGCCAAAAAATGCGGTATATGTGTGTCTGCTGCCTGAAGAGGCACAGAAGGTGATTGGTGAAGTTCATGCCAATACACGTCCCGCGTTAAATTTACTGCAAGCTGAAGGTTTCCGTTGTCGTGGTTACGTCGATATTTTTGACGGCGGGCCAACGGTGGAGTGTCAGCTACAAGATATCCGCTCAGTGCGAGAAAGCCGATTGCTCACGGTCAATATTGGCGACAGCAATGGTCAAGGCAGTAAATTCATTATCTCAAACACTCAATTAGCGAATTATCGTGCCACATCCGCAACGCTGGATATCAGCGAAGACAGTGACAATGTGACGATTTCAGCCGAACTTGCCCAGGGATTAATGGTGCAACAAGGCGAACAAATTCGTGTATTAGCTTTGTAGGAAAAATCATGACGCAATTTATTAATGGCCAGTGGGTTGCCGGCCTAGGTCACGATGTGACCTCAACAAACCCAGCAAATCAACAAGTTATTTGGCAGGGTAAAACTGCCACGCCAGCGCAAGTTGATACCGCAGTTAATGCCGCACGTGATGCCCAGTTTGACTGGTTCATGTTAGGGCTCGATGCCCGTATTGCCATTATTGAAGCATATCGTAGTGAACTTGAAGCCAATAAAGCAGAAATTGCCGAGGTGATTGCTCAAGAAACCGGTAAGCCACAATGGGAAACGGCTACTGAAGCTGGCGCGATGATTGGTAAGATTGGTTTGTCGATTGCGGCGTACAATAAGCGCACTGGCACCAGTGAGAACGACACACCAGCAGGTCGCGCAGTATTGCGCCATAAGCCTCATGGTGTAGTTGCGGTGTTTGGCCCTTATAACTTCCCAGGGCACTTGCCTAACGGTCACATAGTACCGGCATTAATCGCCGGTAATACTGTGGTATTTAAGCCATCAGAGCTTACGCCTAAAACGGCGGACTTAATGGTGAAGTTGTGGGAAAAAGCGGGCTTACCAGCCGGTATCATCAACTTAGTCCAAGGTGAAGTTGAAACAGGTAAAGCACTGGCATCACACCCTCAAATTGATGGTTTATTCTTTACCGGTAGCTCACGTACCGGGCATATTCTACATCAGCAGTATGCAGGTGACCCAGGTAAAATTTTGGCACTTGAGATGGGCGGCAATAACCCACTAATCATCAAGGGCGTAAGCGATACCAAAGCTGCCGTGCACGATATTATTCAGTCTGCATACATTTCAGCGGGACAACGTTGTACTTGTGCTCGTCGCCTCTATGTTGAGAAAGGCGCTGACGGTGATGCGCTTATTGCCCAGCTTGTTGCAGCCATCAAGCAGATAAAAGTCGCGCCATGGGATGCACAGCCACAGCCATTTATGGGGTCAATGATTTCAAGTACGGCTGCCAAAGGCATGGTTGAAGCACAGCGTAACTTAGTCAATCTAGGTGGTGACGTGTTGGTTGAGTTGCAACACCTTGACGCTGATACTGGCCTGGTTTCTCCTGGTCTGATTGATGTGACGCAAGTGATAGAGTTGCCAGATGAAGAGTATTTTGGTCCACTATTGCAGGTGGTTCGATATACGGATTTTGATGAAGCGATTAAGTTGGCTAACAACACGCGTTACGGGTTATCAGCTGGGATTTTAGCTGACAGCCGTGAAGACTATGACTACTTCTTAGCGCGTATTCGAGCCGGTATTGTTAACTGGAATAAGCAGATCACCGGTGCTTCTGGTGCTGCACCATTTGGCGGTATTGGCGCTTCTGGTAATCACCGAGCCAGCGCTTACTACGCCGCTGACTATTGTGCTTATCCGGTAGCATCAGTTGAAGCTGATGCGGTTGCACTGCCTGCTAACTTAAGCCCAGGCCTAAGTATTTAATCTTTGAAGTTGGGGGGAGCCGCGTCAGCAGCTTCCCCTTTTTGTACAGGATGCTGACTAGCTATAGCTGTACTTATATCGTGATAAATAATAATACCTGCCAGAGTACTGGCACACGATGCCGTTAAGGAACAAATGATGCACACAGATATTAACAAGCTATTTGAATCACTATGGAATGATTACGTCGAAATGACGCCTTCAGCAGGGAAAGTACATCAGTTGCTTTCACGCGGTGAACAGATCATTAACGACCATATTGCCCTACGAACTTTTAATCTGGCTAAAGTGAACTTAGATGTCCTTGCTGCCCACTTTGAGTCTTTAGGCTACGTTGCATGTGGCGACTATAATTTTGAAGCCAAAAAGCTCAAAGCAAAGCATTTTGAACATCCCGATACCACGCAGCCAAAAGTCTTCATTTCGGAACTATTGGTTGAAGAATTTAGTCCACAACTACAGCAAGTTGTGCAAAGTTTGATTGAGCAAGTTGATAGCGCAGCGACCACCGCTGATGACTTCCTTTATTCTGGCCGTCACTGGCAACTTGATTTTGCCACCTACCAAAGCTTACTTGCAGAGAGCGAATATGCGGCTTGGGTGGCGGCATTTGGCTATCGTGCAAACCACTTTACGGTTTCAATCAACCACCTACCGGGTTACAACACCATCTATGAAGTTAACGATACCCTTAAAGCGGGTGATTTCGTGCTTAACAGTGCTGGTGGTGAGGTAAAAGGATCCCAAGAGGTATTGCTTGAGCAATCATCCACCATGGCAGACAAGATTGAAGTTACCTTTAGCGATGTCAGCAAAGAGATCCCAAGCTGTTTTTATGAGTTTGCTTTGCGTTACCCTAAAGCTGATGGTGAGCTTTACACCGGCTTTGTTGCAGCATCTGCAGATAAGATTTTTGAAAGCACCAATGCAAGCTAGCATGGGGTGCCCGTTATAAAAAAAGCCAGCTTATCGCTGGCTTTTTTTATGCTTTGAACTCCAAGGTCACCTTTAAGCCACCTAATTCGGTGCTGTGTTCAAAGGCCAAGTCAATTTGATACTGCTCTGCAATGTCTTTGACAATGGATAGACCGAGACCATGGCCCATGGTGTCTTCGTCGAGTCGCTTACCGCGGTTAGTCAGTAGAGCCAGTTCATGGCTCTCCACCCCTGGGCCATCATCTTCTATGCATAGGCGTATGCCTTGCTGCGTGTCGGCACAGACGCGAACCTGGCTTGCTGCCCACTTATGAGCATTATCCAGTAGGTTGCCAATTAGCTCCATGCCGTCTTCACGGTGAATTGGCAAACGGCTAATCGCGCTTGGAATATCAACCTGGCAATCAATGTCTTTGTGATGGTGAACTTTGGCTAACGTTTGGCATAAATCGAGCAAATCTTTGGGTACCTGCATTTGCGCAGCAGGTAGCATATCACCGGTGATCCGCGCCGCGGCCAATTTACGCTCAATCATCTTGTGGATATGATCTAATTGCTTTTGCATGGCAATGGCTGCATCAGGATCTCTAAGCCCAAGGGCTTCTACTTGCTGCTGCATGACCGCTAAAGGTGTTTTGAGACCATGGCTCAGGTTGCCCAAGTTATTGCGGCTACGCTCTATCTGCTTGCTTGAATAGACCAGTAAGTCATTATAGGTGGTGGCCAGAGGTTGCAGCTCTTGTGGGATTTTATCCACCTCTAGGGAGCTAATTTCCCCCTCACGCAGCTTATTGAGTACCAACTGCATTTCGTTGACCGGTTTAAACGACTGTCTTAAGACTAAAATGATGCCGGTGATCATGGCTAACAAAAGCGCTAAATTGATTCCCAGCTTAGTGCCGTAGATTTGGCTAAAGACTTTGCGGCCGATACTTAAGTCTTGGGCAACGGTAATGGTAGCGGGCAGGGACAAGGTTTCAGTACTCAGTCCCAAAGACAGCAGTTGGATATCGTGATTTTGCGGGCCTTTGGTTTGCCACACGCGGGTTTCACCAGCAGCGAGTACTTTTACATCGAGGCGTTGATCCCACAGTGAGCGCGAGCGCAGCTCTTTGCCCACAATATTGAGCTGAAAGTAGCGTCCAGAATAAACAGGATTATAAAAACTGGAGATTTCGCCCTGGTCGATGTAGATCTCACCGTTCTCATACTCAACGGCCATCAACACTTGCTCAAGGTCTTCTTCTAAACGATCAATGATTGAGTCATGAAACGCTTGCCGTAGCATGGTTTCAAATAATACCAATCCGGCTAGTGTCGCAATAATCACTAAGCCTGTTAGCCACAGGCTTAGCTTGCTGCGAATTGAAATCATGGTTACTTATTAAGGCCGTGAAAAATATAGCCTTGACCACGACGGGTCTCAATGGCGGTTTTGCCTAGTTTCTTACGTAGATGAGTCACATAAACTTCAACGACGTTACTTTCTTTCTCGTCGTCGAATTGATAAAGCTTGTCGGTCAGTTGTGCTTTGGATAACAGCTTTTTAGGTGACATCAAGAAGATTTTAAGCAGGCGGAACTCCATTGCAGTGAGTTCGAAAATGGTGTCATTTACCTGCACGCTTTGCTGATTTTCATCTAAGGTCACGCCTTCGAAGCTCAGCTCTTTGCTAGGTGTATTGGCTTTGCCGTGTGCGCGGTGGATAAGCGCATGGATACGGACTAACAGTTCTTGGGTATGGAATGGCTTGCCTAGGTAATCATCGGCGCCAGCGTTAAAGCCTTCCACTTTCTCGTGCCACTGACTGCGCGCGGTAAGCATAATCACTGGTGTATTAATGCCTTGGTTACGCCAAGTTTCTAATAACTCCAAGCCATTACCGTCAGGCAAACCAATGTCTAAGATGACGCAGTCATAATTGGTCTCTTTGATTAAATAGTCCGCTTCGGTCGCTTTATCGGTCACGTCAGTGACGTATCCCGCTTGCTTTAATTGCTTTTCTAACTCTTCGACTAGCAGGGTATTATCTTCAACGAGCAGTAATTTCATATTACCTTTTCACCTTTGCTTCAATGCGTTATCTAATTGTGGTCGGCCTAACATATTGACGTTAATCTCACTCAGCATGTTATGAGTCAGTGCCGATGTCAACTGGTAGGGCAATTACTAGGCATTATACCTGTTTAACCGCAAATAGGGCAGAGGTGTGTTGCTAAAGCGCTATCTAGATAACATGTTTTATCTATCGAGATAGTATAATACCAGTCAGTATAAAGATTTGATCGCTCAGCGAGAGTTTAGCCGCTTTGAGGTAAGGCAAGGAATGAAGAGCATAGTCATTCTACGTTCAAGTTTTGGTATATCACTACTCGCTGGGGCGACAGCTGCTGGGGAGTTTACTATTGGGCTGGAGTGTTCCGGTTGAAGCATCAACAATAATGGCGGCACGGCTGCCACGAGTCGACTTTATTTTTAGCTCGTAGACCCAATGACCTTGATACTGAAATAGGTTGGCATCAAGTAGCTTACCGGCGCAAAAGTTTTGCACCTGAAATAGGGTGATATCAAGGGGTAAGATTTTGCCTGCGGAGACGAGATCTTTGGCTTGATTATGTTCGAGTTCGATTAACGAAGTGGCAAACGTCGTACTGGATACGCAGAACATAAGCGCAATCAAGCTACGAAAAGCGGTGTTTAGCACTAGCGTTCTCCAATAAAAAAGTGGCCTGAGATTAACTCAGACCACTTTATCGAAGATCTATTAAACCTAACTTAATGTTAACTTATCGTGTACCGTACACTACGATAGTTTTACCGTGTGCTTGAATCAGGTTTTGCTCTTCAAGCATCTTTAAGATACGGCCAACGGTTTCACGAGAACAACCTACAATTTGACCAATCTCTTGACGAGTGATCTTAATTTGCATGCCGTCTGGATGAGTCATCGCATCAGGTTGCTTAGCTAGGTGCAGTAATGTTTGTGCAATACGGCCTGCAACGTCTAGGAAAGCTAAGTCACCTACCTTCTGGCTAGTGCTTTGTAAGCGGTAAGCCATTTGCGAAGAAAGCTTCATTAAGATTTCTGGGTTAACTTGAATGAGCTGCTTAAATTTCTTGTAAGAAATTTCTGCAATCTCACATGCCTGTTTAGCACGTACCCATGCAGTACGTTCAGCTTGTTCTTCAAACAGACCAAGTTCACCAATGAAGTCACCTTGGTTAAGGTAAGACAGGATCATCTCCTTGCCTTCTTCATCTTTAATTAGCACAGCCACAGAACCTTTGACTATGTAATATAGGGTGTCAGAGTCTTCACCAGCGTGGATCAATGTGCTTTTGGCTGGATACTTGTGAATGTGACAGTGTGATAAAAACCATTCCAAGGTTGGATCCGGTTTCGGCTTACCAATCAGAGCCATGCCTGTGTTCCTCGACAGATTAATTAAAATACAAGAATATGCTAAATAAGCAGTTTACGTCAATCAGGCCTTAAAAAACTTGATAGAAGTCTGATTCCTGTGAACGACAAAGGCGTAAACAGCTTAAATCGATGGTTGGATATTTTGATACATTAGCAATATATGTCAACCAATACCGTCTAAATGCATAATTATTGAGGAAACTATGCAGGTCAAATCACATTCGACGCTTTAGTGAGCCTAGCTTATGGCGGCTAAATTTTCAGTTCTTTACAATCTAATGCGTATTTTTCTCGACTTTGCTATGGCATTCTTGCTACGGTGCTGGGAGTCGTGTAGTTACTAACACGATTTACACCCGCTTACAAAAATTGAATGAATAAGCAAAAGCGTGTGTCGAATAGCAAAAAAGTAAACCAAAGGGCTGGGAGATAAGTATTGTGAATTGTCGTTCTTTAATCATGAGCTTAAGCATCATTTGTGGTGTAGCCGTTTCAAGTCATGTCCAAGCATTTTCTTTACCGCAACCCGCGAGTGAAATTAAAGCCAGTAAGTTAGCTCATATTGAGCTGCGTGCTAATCATGGCGATGCCGAAGCAGAATTTTTATTGGGCTTGATGTATTTATCAGGTCGATTTGTGACAGAAGATAAGCCTTTGGGAATGCAGTGGATGCAACGTGCTGCAGAGCAAGGCCATGATAAAGCCCAGCAAACATTAGCGGACTTAACTTTTGAAGGTAACATTGTAAGTCGTGATTTAGCCACGGCAGAGCGCTGGTACCTATCGCTTAGTGAGCAAGGTAATAAGTGGGCGGAATTTCGCTTAGGCTTTATCTATGCAGCAGGCGGTGAAGGTGTTGAGCGTAATTGCGGCAAAGCGGTTGAGCGTTTTAATGCCGTAGGTGATGATGTGTCGCGCGGCAATGTTGCCTGGATTCTTGCAACGTGCCCAGAAGCTGAATATCGCAATGGCACAAAAGCGGTTGAGATTGCCCAAAGCTTAGTTGAATCTAACGAGCAAGATCCGACTAACTTAGACAACCTCGCTGCAGCCTATGCAGAGCTAGGTGATTTTCAGTTAGCGATTCAAACCCAACAAAAAGCCATTGATGCATTAAAGCAGACTGCGGAGATCAATCGCTCAGATGAGTTTGAGCAGCGTCTGCAAACTTATCAGTCTAAGCAACCTTATCGCGAAATTATCCCCTTAGGTCAGTAATTGACTTAACATGCAAAACTAAAGGAGCTACGGCTCCTTTTTTATTTCCTACGCCTGGCGTTTGGCAGCGTTTATTGATTTGGTTAAGCCAGCCGGAAACGGCATGGGTTACGGTCAATACTGGGCTTTTAAAGCGATAGTATTGTAAATAAATGGTTGTAAAATTGTAGTGATTTTCAGCTTGAGAGGTATAGCTAAATACAAGCGAGATGGGGTGAGTTTTGCTGACAACAAAGAGGTAAAACTAGGTAGAGAATAAGGCATCGGGCAGCTAGCAAACTCAAGGAAACAAACAGATCAAGATGGGGGAATTCACTCCCAAGAGTAAGCTAACTTATCAGTCTTTCGCCTGAAATCCCGATAAGATGAAGTCTACGCGATCATACTTAAATGAAACTTAAGGTTAACTTAGTGTTGCTGAGAGCGATTACTCATTGTCGAGTGATAATAGCTGCTGACGCTTCTCCATTAGATCACGGATTAGCGGCGTAAGAATTAGCTCCATTGCCAATGACATTTTACCGCCTGGTACCACTAGGGTATTAATGCGCGACATAAACGCGCCATCAATCATCTTCAGGTAGTAGGGAAAATCAACGTTGTTGATACCGCGGAACCGAATCACCACAAAACTCTCATCTAAGCTTGGGATGGTTTTGGCGCTAAAGGGGTTGGAGGTATCTACGGTAGGGACACGTTGAAAGTTAATATGGGTACGTGAAAACTGCGGCGTCATATGATTGATGTAGTCATCCATACTGCGCACAATCGACCCCATGACTTTCTCTCGACTATGGCCTCTGTCGGAGGTGTCGCGAATGATCTTTTGGATCCACTCTAGGTTGACGATAGGCACCATACCAATCAGTAAATCCACATGCTGCGCCACATCGTGATCATCGGTCACCACACCACCGTGTAAGCCTTCGTAATACAACATGTCGGTATTATCAGGTAAAGGCTGCCATTGAGTGAAAGTGCCCGGCATCTGGTTAAAAGGTACCGCTTCATCGAAGGTATGTAGGTATGCGCGTGTCTCACCTTGACCCGTGGCACTGTAATCGGCAAAACATTTGGCTAAGCGCTCAAAGTCATTTGCTTCAGGACCAAAATAGCTAATGTTGCCATTTTCGCTTTGTGCCTTGCGGATCATCAACTCCATTTCTGGGCGGGTGTAATGGTGAAAGCTATCCCCTTCAACTACAGCGGCATTAATGCCTAGTTGTCTGAATATATGACTAAAAGCTGTTGTAGTTGTGGTGGTACCTGCTCCTGAAGAACCGGTCACCGCGATGATTGGATGTTTAGCTGACATGTCATTACCTAGGTCGCGCGTTTCGCGTTTAAAGACACCTTAAATTGCGTATCAATGAATAGATAGTTATACGGCACACGACTACATAAGGTCAATGGAAGTGGCCGATATAGTTTAATTATTGATGGTATCTGCCTGTGGCCGAATCGCTATCGATTCCTGCTCTTCACTGTACTCAACCACCAACTCTCCACGCTTTAGCGCGAGCATACACTGGGCAATGGCTTGTTGTAGCGCGGTTTCATCTAAGCTTGCAAAACTGCCATCTTCTAACTGGGTGAGTAGATACTCTTTGACCATATTGTCGAGCGTAGTTTTAGGCAGCTGCTGCAGCGCATCGAAAGGCACTAACATGATGTAATCATCCTCATTGTGAGCTTAAGAATTGTATGATTCTTGGCTCTAAATAATATTGTGGTGATAAAGGCGTGCCGCCATTAATAAAGCCAACATGACCGCCGCGCGAGTGTAACTCATAATTGACCGCTTGTGATAGCTGCGGGGCAGAGGGGATCACGGCCTCATTCATAAATGGATCGTCCGCGGCGTGTAGCACCAGAGTCGGCTTTTTAATGTGCTGCAAATAGGGTAAACCACTGGCCTTGTTGTAATAGTCCTCTACGCCATCAAAGCCATGTAATGGCGCAGTGACTTGATCATCAAATAGATGGAAGGTCTTAAGATGTTCTACCTGCGACGGTGCGACAGGCATTTCACCTGCTAGCTGTTTATCTGCGAGTTTATCGCGAACTTTCTGTTGTAGCTGTCTAATCAGATGGCTTTGATAAACCCGTGAAAAACCACTTTTAAGCCGCTCAGCGCATGCGGCAAGCTGCAATGGGGCAGAGACCACAACGGCACGTTCAATCAAGCTGTGTTGCTGCTGCTCTCCCAAGTATTTGGTGAGGACATTGCCGCCTAAACTGTACCCAACCGCAAGTAATGAGCTTTGCGGATAATGATTTTTTAAATGGCGTAGTACTTGGGCAATATCACCGGTATCACCACTGTGGTAGCTACGTGCAAGGCGATTGTTTTCACCTGAGCAATTACGGTGGTGATGGACCACAGCAGCAAGGTTGTGCTGCTGGCAATGACGTAGCATGCGACGAATATAATGCGAGTCGGCACTGCCTTCTAGGCCGTGCAGTAGCACAACCAAAGCTTGGCCGGGGTCGGGCACGCGCAACCAATCTAAGTCGATAAAGTCACCGTCATCGAGTTCGATACGTTGGCGCTTTAACGCTGGTCTGGCCACCTTAGTCAGTACCGGAAGAATCGTTTGTATGTGGGGGCTTTTGGCCCACCAAGGCGGGCTGAATGTTTCTGTGTTCATATCTTAGACTATTGCTGAAAATTAAAACATGTGTTTAATTAATAGTTATTGTTATTAATATCAGGTTTATAGCGCGCTGGCTTGTGGTGCAGAAGCAGTCAGTAGCTAAGTAACGTTTAATGCTATCACAGTGTTACTATCAAACGGGTATTATTCTCACTGGGCGGTTTGGGCTTGCTGCGAGCAAGTTCTTGCAAAGTAGTTGGAGTTAGGTTTATGAAGCGACGTACATTCTTGACCACGGCCTTGGTGGGAACCGGCGCATTAGCCCTTGGGGTTAATGTTTATTCGCCGCCCGCGGTTAATATTAATCCGGCGTTAGATAACCCCCATAGATTGCTATTTTCAGTATTATTGCCAGTGATATTAGATGGCGCTTTTCCAACGGTTGAGTCACACCGATTAGCGGCGCAAACCCGCACTTTAGATGCCATAGAACAAACCATTAGCGTGTTGCCACAAGATCAACGTGAAGAGCTAATGCAACTGCTTGAATTGTTGGAGCAGCGTTTAGGTTTGCTATTACTCACTGGCAATATGACCCCATTGATGATGCGCAATCCTCAAGAGCTCGCAGCACTGTTAGAGAGCTGGCGTGGACACTATCTCGACATGATGGTGACCGCTTATGGCGGACTACGAGATTTAATTATGGCGAGCTATTACAGCTGCCCCGAGCATTGGCATCATCTGCACTATGATAAGCCGAAATATTTTGAGTCCTAGTGAGCAAATCATCCTGATGTTAGGCCATTTACTGCCTAAGTCACCTGTTGTTGGAGATAGCATTTGAGTATTGAAGATCCCATTGAAACTGGCTTAGCGTCTGGCTGGCAACATGTAGATGGCAGCACCTTAACTGAGCCTCAGCACTATCAAGTGGATGTGGTCATTGTCGGCAGTGGCGCGGGTGGCGGTGTCGCGGCTGAGATCCTCACTCAAGCCGGATTATCAGTGATGATCATTGAAGCAGGCCCGCTTAAATCGTCCAATAGTTTTAATATGGAAGAGCGCCGCGCATACCCTAATTTGTACCAGCAAGCGGCGAGCATGAAAACCAAAGACAAGGCGATCGGTATCTTTCAAGGCCGCGCTGTTGGCGGGTCAACTACAGTCAATTGGACAACCTCTATTCGAACGCCGCGTAACGCATTGCAGTATTGGGCCAGCGATAAAAGTATCGCGGGGTTGTCGCGCGATGAGCTCGACCCTTGGTTTGAAAAGATGGAGCAGCGGCTCAATATCGCCAAGTGGGACTATGAGCCAAACCGCAATAACATGGCGCTTAAGCAAGGGTGTGAAGCCCTAGGCTGGGAATATACCGTTATTAAGCGCAACGTGTCAGGTTGCTGGAATACCGGCTATTGCGGTATGGGTTGTCCTGTTAATGCTAAACAGTCGATGTTAGTGACAACCATACCTTCAGCGCTCAATGGCGGCGCGACGCTATTGAGCCGCGTCAAGGTGGCCAAGCTTGAGCATCAAGGCGATAAAATTACCGGCCTGCAAGCCCAAGCATTAACCGAATCCCTTACCCCCAGTGGCGTTGCGGTTAACGTGAAAGCCAAACATTACTTATTATCAGCAGGCGCAATTCATACTCCTGCACTGCTTATGCGCTCACAAGTGGCGGATCCACACCAATTACTAGGCAAGCGAACATTTTTACATCCAACACTATTGAGCGGGGCGATTTTCAATGATCCCATCAATGGCCATGCTGGCGCACCGCAGTCGATTTATAGCGATCAATTTGTGTGGCAAGACGATGCCGATGGCGAGCTAGGCTATAAACTTGAAGTGCCACCAATTCACCCAATATTAATTGCCTCAAAGACCTTAGGCTATGGTAAAAGCCATGCAGAATTGATGGCTAAATTTAATCAACTGCAAGTCACCATCGCCTTGGTGCGTGATGGTTACCATCCAGATAGTCAAGGTGGCCAGGTTCAGCTTACCGATCATGGCTTTAGTTTGGACTACCCATTGAGCGATGCGTTTTGGCGTGCGGCAAGGCGGGCCTATGCCAGCATGGCGGAGCTGCAGTTTGCTGCTGGGGCTCAGCAAGTATTACCTATCACTGAAGGTGCGCCTTATTTGTCATCATGGCAACAAGCTAAAAAGGTGATCAATGAGTTAGATTTAGCCCCACTTAAAACCATTGTGGCCTCAGCCCATGTTATGGGCGGCTGTCCAATGGGCGAGGACCCGAAAATGGCGATGGTGAATAGTTATGGTGAGTCCCACTACTATGATAATTTATCGGTGATGGATGGCTCTATTTTCCCAACCAGCTTAGGTGCCAATCCGCAATTATCGATTTACGGGATCACGGCCCGCAATGCTACTCATTTAGCGCAAAAGTTGCAGCCAAAGTGATAGCTGCTGGTGGGTAATGAAGCATGAAGTTCTGACATAAAGGGTTATTCATCGCTTGATAGGGGAGCGTGTCTTCGCCTCCAGCGGGGGTGTGCAGATGCTTTTTCGGGACGCTTTGCGCCTTCCATGGCCGCTTAACGAAAACATCCATGTTTTCGATACCCTCAGCCGCATCTACACTGGGTCAATTATTTCTTCGAATTGAGCTTGCTCTTTGTGAAATGGTTTTTGGACAGAAATGCGTTAGATCAAGGAGTCTAAAGTCGAGTCGTGGGATGGGGAAAATATGGTATTTAAATAAAGTTGACCCTGACCCAAATATCCACAAAAAGCGTGACAGTTTGCGGAGTCAGATTGCAGCTGCTTGTTATAAGCCATAGCACTCAACGCTAGAATTGAATACATTCTCATGGCATTGATAAACAACATGCTTATTATATTGTTCTAATGATTCTAACTCATTGATTTTGTGATGAACACTAATTGATTTTGGGCGTGATTTGTATGCTTCTATAAGGCTTTTCGGTGCATTAGAGGGAGCCAATGAGTTCAAATCTCCAAAGATGTATCTGATAAACCCATGAGAATTTAAATTGAAGTCCCATGCTGTGTGCTGATCTTCGGGTAGTGGAATGCTATACCCCCTATCAGATAAGAGACATGTTTTCTCATCAAATGTATATACAATAATCATGATAAAAGTATCAGGGTTCTCATAAAGCCCCTTTACGACTTGCTCAAAAAAATTAGGCTGACCATCCTCTAGTGGCGTTAATAGTAAGAATATAATAGACAGCCAGTCAGCATACTCTTCTTCTGTTACACCCAAGTGCTCACATAAATGTTGCTGCTGTGGCTTTCTACCCTTAAGTACTCTTTGAAAATTTTGATAATGGATAGGATTCGTTGGGTGAACATTTTTAAGAGAGGGAAATGTATTCAATACCTTTTTTATTGAATAAGGATTTCGAATAAAATTTAATAATTTGGAAATAAATAGGTTAAGTACTTCAGGCTTTATATCTGAGCTAGTATTTGGAAGCTTTGATATCAAACTTTCGGTATTAAGTTTAATATCCGATTCGTACTGGTGAAATAATTTTTCGAAATTATACCTTTCAGCTTCCGTCTCCAAAACATCAAAACTGAATATATCAGTTAGACTTAGCGTTTTATTTATTTTAAACCCATTGGGTGAATCTAATTCAATTCCGTAATTTTCACGGTCAACTACGCTAAATGAATATATCTTCTGATTCACTACTTTAGCAGATGGATTAATTGCATTTAACCTTTGCTCAACTTGAGGAACAAAGTGTTGGTTTCTAGTTACATCTTGCAAATCCACGCTTAACTCTCCATTGGCTTATAACCCCGCCATAAGCGGTGAGTAACAGTTGGCTAAAATGTGTAGCGAAGCGGAACCGAGCCAACTGTTACGAATCCGACTTTATGGCCTTGTTATGTGCTGATTACTAATATGTTTATCCAGCATAAATCACAGCTAGCGATCTTTCTACAAAGCTTAAAAGCTCACCATCTGTAATTTGAACTTGGTCTGCCGCAGGATTAGTATCGTGATGAAATTGTCCTGCGTAACGATTTATCTCATTTAGTTCGTTAGTAATGTTTTGAGCATTAATTAAGGGGCTTGGTGGTTGTGCATTACTTATCAAGTCAATAACTTGACCAAACAAAAGACCGCCATTTATCAGATTAGGAAAACGTCTATGTAGATACCCCTCAAGCATAGGCCTAATTGATCTAGCTATTTCCATACTACTCTGAACATTGCCAACTATATATTCATCAAGCATGCGGTGGCATTTGAAATATGCACTTTCACATTCTTGATCAAGATTAATTACATCGAAGTCACTATAGCGATTAATAACTGATTTTAACTTTAAACATTTAATGTCGTTTGGGCTTCCGGTACGCAACACATCATCACGAAGGTTGCGAAGAAAATGAACGTCATGTGCAAGAACAATTATTTGCTCGCAGCTATCATGTAATCTCTTCAAAACAGTACGTGTTTGCTGTTTTCTATTAAGATCTAAGCTACACATTGGATCATCTATTACGACAACCTTGTTGGCTAAATCAGGATCAGACTCTGCAGAAGCTATGAAGAAAGCAAAAGCTAATGTGCGTTTATCACCTTCGCTCAAGGAAGTCTTAAAATCTGGCACGCCGCCATTTAAAGCAATATTGGCACCGCGCATTTGCAGCACATAATCACTTCTCAAACCACCCCGGTAATTGAAATCAATATTAGGAATCAGAAATTGAGCACCAAAACCGCGTAAAAGCTCATTAATACGATCTTTATAGCTTTCTAGTGTTGCCTGCATGATTTGATTCAAGGAATCTTTCTTAGTTTGCTTTTCAGCTTTTGCGGCTGCGTCTTGATCTTTATCCAACGCGAGCTGTGCAAATAAATCTATAACATCTTGCCTGTAACGTGTTTTAGCCCATTCCAAATCACGGATTTGGTTTTGCAAATTATCAATACTTAGAGCTGCCAAATTGTTTTTGTAGTCTGTTATAACAGCTGTAGCATTTGAAATTGATTCGTTACATGCAACAACAACATCTAAAACTTCCTGCCAGTTTCTAGCAACTTCGCTTCTATCCTCTTCAGAGCCAACAGAATCAAGCAAATTGACTTCTTTTCTCTCTCTCAAAGCGTTTAGCAGATTTTCAATATTAGAAAGAGCATCTCTTGCTGAACTTTCATCGAATGTTGGAGGTATTACCTCTACATGTTCCTGCCAACCATCAATGACTGCACTGGCAGTTTCAAACCGTGCCTTTAATCTGTCAATTATCTCATTAGAGCAGCTTGCGTTAATAAGGCCTGCCAGCCGAGAAACATCTGATTTAAGCTGATTATAATCTTGATTAAAATAACTTCGATATGCCTGTATTAATTCGACCCCATGAAGAGGTTGGTTGCAATACAAGCAATTACCTTCATCACCATATGCGTGCCCATCACTTATCCATTTCTCTAAACGATTTTTGTTGTGAATATTTAAATGTTCTTTAACTTGCTGTTCTGCAGCTAGGTCAATATTTTCAAGGGACATACCAAAAATATTGAAAACATCATCCACATTAAGTGTCGGCAATACTAATTGCTGAGGCAATACCTTAGCTTGAATTAGCCCGATGTTTTGAGCTTCAACGATTTTGCCATTAAGAATGGATATTTGGTCATCTGCATCTACAACTTCGGCTATTCTTTGAAATTGAGTTTGCGTCAAACCTCTGTGTAACACTTCTAATTGATTGCTTGTTTCTCGTAAAGAGCTGGCTGCTGTTCTCGCATGATTATCTGCAAGATCATATTCTTGTTGCGCCACAACAGCACTTTCGCCAAGTGCAAATTGTAATAAGTTTTTTCTTTGGTCGGCAGTAACTTGTCCGCCTGCATAAACATTTTGCTCTACGAAATCGGCATCAAATACTAAAAGTTCTGGACGCTCGACATCCCAACTACCATTTTGAAAGTTAGAACGTTGTCCATTAGAAAATTGAAGTATTGCTTCTTGGTCATTATTACCATCAATCGTACGGCGGTTTACAAGTAATTCAGGCTTATTCGTAGAACAAGAACGAAATAATGAAGCTAGTGTTGATTTACCACGTCCATTATCTGCATAGATAAAACTGGCTTTCTGTAGTCCATGAGCTCTTGCATCGGCATCATGTAAAAGCCCTATACCTCTTATTCTATGTATTCTTTCTAACATCTATATCTCTTTTGTAATTCGACACTTAAACATGCCTGCGTCCGAAGCATATAACATTTGTATATACGGCTTGCGCGTTTTGCCAAGCTTCGTTGAGAAAGCATGCACTCAAATTTCAACTAAAAATCCATTCAAAACAACTCAATAACGAAAAATCTGCAAAATTGTATTCAATACACTTTCGGTAGAAACGCGCATGCACGCTTTGCTTGCCTGTTATCTCGTTAACTCTTACAAATGAGAGTGGTTGCACACTTTTATATTTCTGAATTTACAGAACTTATTTACCCCTCGCAATCATTTTTAATACCTAAAATGCTAATTCGAAGAGATAAATATCCCAGTGTGAATGTGCGTTGACTCTTGGCGACAGGACGTCGCCGTGAAGCCTACATGGATGTATTTATGGCGTGTCATAAGCACAATCGCACATTCCCTCGCTGGGAGGCGAAAGCCAACTATTAGCCTGTGTCATCGCGGCATTTGTGAATCCATTCACATCAGACTCCGCCGTGAAGCCTACATGGATGTATTCAAACAATATCCCTATTTAAAGGCCAGTTCGGCATCCATGCCTCTCGTTCATAGGCACAGTCGTTAGCACGACTATTCACCGTGTCATAAGTACAATCACACATTCCTCGCCGGACAGGCGTTAGGTTCCGGCCTGAAAATGTCCCGCAATGATGAATAGTCACTATCGTCTAGCAAGTGGAACCAATACAGAATGTCATCAGCCTTCATTCGAAGGCTAACAACTAAGCTGCTTGATGAGTCATAGCAAGCAACTGTGGTTGCGTATCTGCAGACAGCTCAAATAAGCTCAAATAGGTTTCGAGGTTACTTTGGCTGCCATCGTCAGCCAGCTGTTTGAGCTTATGTAAAATCAAGGCTTGGGCTTTGCGCTCTAGCATTAACTCAACATCGAGCATTTGTTGATATTCATCGGGGGCGAGGTTGGCTTTACTGAGTTTACGAAGCTTGCGGTAGGGCTTAAGCATTTTTTGCTCCCAGCTATCAATTTCGACATCAAGACGTTGCCAGCTATCGAAGCTGAGAGGGTAACGATGATTATCCAACCAAATGGCTAATAGCAGCAGATTGACATTAACATGATGTTCGTCCTGCAGCTGCAAGACAACAGGCTGTAACTGCGCATAATATTCATCACAGTCACGCCATAAGCTGCTATTAAATGGGTTGAGATAAGTCATGTAAAGTTCCTTTTTATTGAGCCGCCTCCGCCTTAACAGCTTGCTCAACTTCTTCAATTGATTCCTGTACTTCTAACCATTCCATTTCACTTTCTTCTAGTGCTTGAGTGAGTTTAGTTCGCTCATTTAGCACTTGGGTGAGCTGGGCTTTATTGTCAGCATCGTACAAGCTAGTATCTGCAAGCATCTGTTCTAACTCGGCTAAACGGTCACTGGCTTGTTGCTGTGCCTTTTCTAACTTAGCCTGAACTTTCTTTAAAGGCGAGAGTTTTTGACGTAATTGTGCCTCTTGGCGCTTTAAGGCCTTTTTATCTTGCGCGGGTTTGGCGCTGTCATCTTGCTCAACTCGATTAGCCGCTTTAGCGGCATCAAGTAACCATTGATGATAATCATCAAGATCGCCATTAAAGCTCGCCACTCGTCCTTGATCAACCAGGTAATAGTCGCTGCAGCTAAGGCGTAGCAAATGCCTATCGTGCGAGACAATAATCATTGCACCTTCAAAAGATTGCAGTGCCATGGTAAGTGCATGGCGCATCTCTAAATCTAAGTGGTTGGTGGGTTCATCGAGTAGCAATAAGTTAGGGCGTTGCCACACCAGCAGCGCCAATACCAGACGGGCTTTTTCGCCGCCAGAGAACGGGCGTACCGGTGATAATGCCATGTCACCATTAAAACCATAGCCACCTAAGAAGTCTCGCAATTCTTGTTCTCTGTGCTTGGGTGCTAAGCGCGCAAGGTGCTGCAGCGGCGTCTCATCTAAATGCAGAAACTCTAGTTGGTGCTGGGCAAAATAACCGATGTTAAGCCCTGGGTTGGTTTCGTAAATGCCGCTCATGGGCTGCAGTTCTTCAGACAACAGCTTAATTAAGGTGGATTTACCCGCACCGTTGCGGCCGAGTAAGCCAATACGGGCACCGGGGACTAAATTCAGGTGTACATGGTCTAAAATCGCTTTGTCACCATAGCCCACACTCACCTGTTCCATTTTCACTAACGGATTAGGCAGCGCATCTGGGGCGCGAAATGCCATATGAAATGGGCTGTCAGCTTTAGAAGGCAGCAGCTCGGTCATACGCTCTAGGGCTTTGAGGCGGCTTTGGGCTTGCTTTGCCTTACTGGCTTTATAGCGAAAGCGATCAACAAAAGACTGCATATGGGCGCGCTCTTTTTGTTGACGTTCAAAGGCCACTTGCTGCTGGGCCATACGCTCGGCGCGGATCCGCTCAAATGAGCTGTAGTTGCCTTTGTAATAATTAAGTTTGTGGTGCTCAACATGGACAATTTCATCAACAATGCCGTCAATAAAGTCACGGTCATGACTGATGAGCACTAAGGTGCCTTGGTAGGCCTTAATCCAACCTTCAAGCCAATACATGGTATCTAAATCTAAGTGGTTGGTGGGCTCATCAAGCAGCAATAGATCTGAGCGGCACAACAGTGCTTGGGCCAAGTTGAGGCGCATGCGCCAACCACCGGAGAAGCTTCTAACGGGATTGTGTTGCTCGGCTTCGCTAAATCCTAGGCCGGCCAATAGACTGGCAGCCCTAGAGTGAATGGCATAGCCACCAATGGCATCAATTAGGCCGTGTAATCTCGCGATGGCATTACCATCATCATCCGCTTGAGCTTGATGTAGCTTGGCCTCTAACTGCCTGTATTCTTCATCGCCGTCAATGACATACTCTAAGGCAGAGACGTCAAGCGCAGGGGTTTCCTGGGCTACGGTGGCGACTTGCCAGCCACTGGGAACACTGATTTCACCTTTATCTAAACTCAGTTTATCCAGGATTAATGCCAGCAACGACGATTTGCCCGTGCCATTGGCACCCACAAGGCCGACTTTGTGGCCAGGGTAAATGGTGAGCGATGTATCATCGAGGAGCGTTTTTGAACCACGGATGAGTTGAGCTTGTGTAATGGTGATCATGACTACGACTTGAATACTTAACTGATAGCGAGTGGAGGTGAATGATAGCCTAGTTCATCGCTCAGGTGCTACTAATAAGCCGACAAATCTCAATAGAGATCACCCACTGTCTCCAATAAATATTGCCATTGCGGCGGCGAGCCATGGTAAACTTATTGGGTTTATTTTCCCGCCTAAGAACGAGGCGAACCTCGAGGTTGTATTGCTGTGACGGCTAAAAAAATCAAAAAACGTTTTGTTGCCGGGGCTAAGTGTCCAAAGTGCCAAGCTAAAGAAACCATTGTGCTGTTTAAAGAGCACGGCATAGAAACGGTTGAGTGTGTCGAGTGTGACTACCGTGAACAACAGGGCGACGAGCAGGCGACCTCTCAAGCCAGTGGCGATCTCATCGGCGTATTTAAGCCTTAAATGCTGCGCCCCGGCCCAAGTTAGCCATTACTCATCGATAAAATGGCAAAGCGGTTCAGCTAATCTCGAAAGCCCTGTTGTAAGAACAGGTGACGGGTTTGGTTGAATTGTGATTCATCGGCTTGAATGAAATTGATAGCAAGTTGATAGTTTTCTTGGCGAAACTTATCTATTTTGGCAATTTCATATTCATTCATCACAATGTTCATCGCCTCTACCACCCATTCAGGCTCGCCGCGGCCGACATCCACTTCATCGGGATCGTAATGGGTCACCATCCAGTCTTGAAGCTGCTCGGCATTGATGTGGTTTTCGCCCCAGCGGCTGATCTGTTCGATTAGCTGGGTGCGGGTAATATTAGCTTTGGTCATATCAGGGCTCAATTTTGCGTAAAGGTTGGCTACTACACAGGTGCTTTGCAGCATAATACCCGAGTGTTAGCCGATGCACTAACAAGTCAAAGCACTTTAGTGCAAAGATTGCTATAATCGCGCCATCAACGGGTAAAGTGATTACTTTGCCGCTTCATTTTTTGCCTTTGCCTTCTATTTGCTTTAACTGAGCCACAGATAGGCCTGATTAGGAACACACCGTGAGCCAGACTCCCACTAACGACCAGCAAGTCAATTTAGACTTCACGAGTTTACCGCTAAAGCGAGAGTTAACAGATAATTTAGCGACTATGGGCTATGCGCAGATGACGCCGATTCAGGCGCAGAGTTTACCTGCCATCCTCAATGGTGAAGATGTTATTGGTCAAGGTAAAACCGGCTCGGGTAAAACCGCGGCTTTTGGTTTGGGCTTGCTCAATAAGCTCAATGTGAAACGGTTTCGCATTCAAACTATGGTGCTGTGTCCAACCCGTGAACTGGCTGATCAAGTCGCCAAAGAGCTGCGTACCTTAGCGCGCGGTATTCACAATATTAAAATATTGACCTTGTGTGGCGGTGTGCCTATGGGGCCGCAAATTGGCTCGTTGGAACATGGCGCTCACATTATTGTTGGCACCCCAGGGCGTATCATTGATCATCTAGATCGTGGCCGTTTAGATCTAGAAAATGTCGACACGCTGATTTTAGATGAAGCCGACCGCATGTTAGAGATGGGCTTTCAGCGCGAGTTAGACGCGATTATGTTGGCGGTGCCTCGCGAGCGCCAAACTTTGCTATTTAGCGCCACATTCCCAGATCAAATCAAAACCATTAGCGAACAGTTCTTGGTGAATCCGGTGATGGTTAAGGTAACTGCAACCCATGACAGCAGCAGTATCGAGCAACATTTTTACGAGTGTGGCAATAACAATGACCGCATGCGCGCATTGCAGCTGCTGTTGCTAGACCGCAATCCAGAAAGTGCGGTGGTGTTTTGTAATACCAAGCGAGAAACCAAAGATGTTGCCGCTAAGCTCAGTAACGCTGGGTTTAGTGTGGTTGCCTTGCATGGCGATTTAGAACAGCGCGATCGTGACCAAATGCTGCTTAAGTTTGCCAATAAAAGTGCCAGTGTCATGGTGGCCACCGATGTGGCGGCGCGTGGGCTCGATATTGATGCTTTGGATATGGTAGTCAATTATCACGTTGCGTATGACACAGAAGTGCATATTCACCGTGTTGGGCGAACGGGACGTGCAGGCAGTAAAGGGGCTGCATTTACCTTCTTTAATCATGAAGATGGTTACAAGATTGGCCTAATTGAAGACCTATTAGGGCGCGATATTATTGCTGAGGGATTACCCAGCGAATCGCTATTGGACAAGATGCCAGCCCAACCTGCCATGGTCACGATTCAAATTGACGGTGGTAAGAAAAATAAAGTCCGCCCTGGGGATATTCTTGGTTGCTTAACCGGCGATAACGGCATTGAAGGCAGTGAAGTCGGCAAAATCAAAATTACTGATTTTCGCTCTTATGTGGCGGTTAAACGTCAGGTTGTAAGACGCGCACTTAATAAAATCACTAAAGGTAAGCTCAAGGGACGCAATTACCGCGCTTGGGAGCTTAAATAGCTTTAGCAAAGTTATTGACCCTATATTGCAATGGGCTGAGTCAATTGACTCAGCCCATTTTTATTTGTGCCGCCAGCATGGTTTACCTTACGGTGAGGGGCATGGTGTTAATCGCTGCTGCGAGCATTAGCATAGCGTGGCAACTCATCATCGATTACTAGCCAACTAACCGCGCTTGCCGTATGAATATGGTATTTGGGCTGCACTTGGTTGGCATCGTCAAGTGAGGTGATAGATAAGGTGTAGTAGTCGGGGTAGTCAGTACTTCGATAACTTAACGTACTCCCGCAAAGATGGCAGAAGCCACGTCTTATGGTGTCTGATGAGGCATATTCGGTGACCTGACCTTGTATCCAGGTTACCTGTACTCGTTTAAAGTCCATCCAACTTCCCACCGCTGCGCCAGTGCTCTTTTGACATACAGTGCAATGGCAGTGGTCACTGTCAAAGGGCTGTGCTGTGGTTTGATAGCGTAGCGCGCCGCACAGGCAGCCGCCGGTAAGTATTATATTATTGGTTGTCATAGAAAATTGGCTTACATGGTTCTGGAAAAGATTTCTAATATCGGGAATTTTTGCTGGCCAAAATGCAATGTGATTGAGAGTGTTTCATTTGATGAGAACAGCTCTTTGAATCGTTCGGGGACTATACGTTCCCCGCTTGATATTAAAGCCATCAATTGATTTTGATTGAGTGTTCTTTGGCCGCGGGCCGTGTTCTGTAATGTCACAACTGCCCAGCGCTCTCCTTGTTCATTACTCATTAGCACGGTATTGATGACCTTAAAGTCACTAATGTCAGGTTGAATATTATCTGGGTTTGGAAAGGATGAATTAAAGTTGCCGGAAACACTTCTTTCTACATTGATAATTTCATCATTAGCTGAGGCTTGACAGTGAATAGATAAGTAGCCAGTTAGTAATACAACTAAAGCATGATTTGATAGTTTTTTCATATTCTTCCATGAACGAACTCTATTACTTGTATAACTAGGCTAACATTCAGATTTTAAAGTGTAAAGTATATTATATTATTGGGTTTTAGGTATAACCCTATACCTTTTATAACGGTGCGTAATTATTGTGTACTATTTTATTTTTAATAAGGCTGCGTGGTTATTTTTTTTGGTAGTGGGTTTAATTTTAGCTATTTTATTCTGTTTTCATTTTATTGTTTTTTTGATGCTTATATATTAGTTCAATAGGTGTGCAAAGAAGTAAAGGATAACCGTTGAATTTGTTTGTGACAGTCGATGTCAAGGGGATATAAACGGAGTTTGGAACAGCATATCGTGTCATATTTAGCCACAAATAATGGTGCAAGTATGAGCTCGTTAGTGAGAGCTAACTATGTCGATGGACCTTTAAATGGAACGAGCGCTGTGTGGAGAATCAATAGCCCGACTGCACCGGCGACAAAAATAGCGGACGAAGAGGTTGAACGTAGTGATACCAGCCAAGAACCATAGAGCTGGCATGTTATTTATTGACCGGGCATCAGGGTATAAGCCGAACTGCTCGGCTTATACTGATTGACTGTTGGACTGCTAAAGAGCTGCAGGTTTACGATTGGCCGGCTTTCTGCGTCTTGATTGATTACTCGGCTTTGAGTTGTTGCCCGAGGTATCTTTGCTGCGGTTAGGCTTATTCTCACCTGGTTTACCGCTGCGCTGCTCGCTAGATTGACGTCTAGGCTTATTGGCACGGCCATTATGGTTGCCACTGCGTTGCTTGTTATTGCGTGGCTTAGCGTGTTTTGCTGGGCTGAGATCGGTATCTGCTAATGCATGGGTCGGCTCGAAACCGGCAATGACTTCTCTTGGCAAGTTTTGTTTGATCAAGCGCTCAATATCACGCAGTAGCTTGTTTTCTTCATGGCTCACCAGTGAAACCGCTTGTCCGCTGGCACCTGCACGGCCAGTACGGCCAATACGGTGAACATAATCTTCAGGGACATTTGGCAGATCGAAGTTGACCACTTGCGGTAGTTGGTCAATATCAAGCCCGCGAGCGGCAATGTCGGTTGCCACTAACACACGCACTTCACCGGTTTTAAAGTTGGCCAAGGCTTTAGTTCGAGCACCTTGACTCTTGTTACCGTGAATGGCGGCGGCAGTGATGCCTTTGGCATCTAAGCTCTTAGCTAAGCGGTTAGCACCATGTTTAGTGCGACTAAAGACCAAAACTTGTTGCCAATTATTGTCGTTGATCAGCTGAACCAATACCGCTGATTTGCGGGTTTTATCAACGGGGCAGATCCACTGTTTAACTGTGTTGGCTGTGGTGTTACGCGGCGTGACCGAAATCTCAACTGGGTTATTAACCAAGCCTTTGGCTAATGCGCGAATGTCATCGGAGAAGGTCGCTGAAAACATCAAGTTTTGTCGCTTTGCGGGCAATAGCGCCAAGATTTTTTTGATGTCATGGATAAAACCCATATCTAGCATGCGATCAGCTTCATCTAATACCAAGACTTCCAGTTGTTTAAAGCTCACTGCGCCTTGTTGATATAAGTCCAGTAAACGCCCTGGCGTGGCAACCAAAATATCGACGCCACGCGCCAATTGCTGAATTTGCGGCACAATGCCCACACCACCAAACACCACGGCAGACTTTAACGGTAATGCGCTGCCATAAGTGGTGACACTCTCAGCCACTTGTGCAGCGAGTTCTCTGGTTGGGGTTAATACTAATGCACGAACCTGCTTACGCGGCGCTTTAGTGCCTTGCATCAAGTTTTCCAGCAAAGGCAAAGTAAAGCCCGCTGTTTTACCTGTTCCGGTTTGAGCGGCGGCCATGACATCTTTGCCTGCTAGCACTGCGGGTATCGCTTGTGCTTGAATTGGCGATGGGGTGTGGTAGCCCTTGTTGGCAACGGCGCTTAAAATCGGGGCAGATAAGCCCAGAGAGTCAAAACTCATAGATAGGTCTCTTCACCCCAAAGGGCGTCTGATGGAGCCAGCCAGCGTGGCTGGGGGGCGTGAAGCTTACAGTATCTGCCTTAAAAGCGCTATTTAATAATAGCAATCTGTTAAGTCAGTGGCGCTAATATGTCGCCAACAGTCGGTAAAGCTAATCATTGTTATTGAATACTCAGGTTTTTCAGCCAGTTTATGATGGGCTAGCCTTGATTATGCCTATCAAACACTATAGTCAAGTTTCAACTATATTGGGGGCTGGCATACATTGATCTGCTCTGGCTTGACGGCTGCGGGTGGAGTTGAATGGCTCAATTTAGATAGTCAGGCTGATTTTTTTTTGCACAATTTTACGCTTTTGGGCTTTCAATGATTGAGTTTTTCAAATAGCTGACTACAATACGCGCTCTTTAGAAAATAGTGACTATTTTCTGTGTTGAGCAAGACATCGATATCAACTCCGTTCTCAAACGCGCTTTTGAATGATCTATGTCGTTTACCTGATAGGATCACCCCATGTTAAAAAGCAAAAAATACGATCTACGCGTGCTAGAAGTTGAAGGCAGCTGGACCGGACAAATTACTCGCCGCATGACAGCGCGTAAAACCGTGGTATCAAAACAGCAAGCGGGTTTTGCTAGCGAAGCAGAAGCACAAGCTTGGGCTGAGCAAACGCTGCAGAGCTTTCTTGAAGGCTTGATTGAGCGCAATGATCGCAAAGCGAAAGCACGTGGCGAGCGCACCGAAGCTATCGTTAAAAAAGAACGTGAAGCACAAGCATGGCGTGACGCTCGCGATGTTGCCGGCGATGACTTCGACGAATAGTGACTAGATTGTTAGTGTAATATGATTAAAGGCCACCATATATGTGGCCTTTTTTGTTGCCGCGCCCCTATGAAAATTGATCTAGCTCAATTTTTGTGAGTCTCCTAACATTTACATCAGCTGCAGTTTATTCTCACTGCTAGGCCTGCGATACTTCAGCGATTGCTATATCAGCTTTGGAGCTTCATGGATAAGTCGTTGGAAAAAATCCTGACACGTTGGCTTAAACAGCGTAAAGGTGCCTGTGGTGTCTACCTTAATCTCACGGTGATGTTGGGTGTGTTAACGGGCTTCTCTCTTGTGGCACAAGCTTACCTTTTGGCCACGATGCTGCACGGCTTAGTGATTGAAAACCAAGTAGTCAGCGACTTTACCGACCATTTCTACGCTTTATTAGCACTTATTGTTGTCAGAGCCTTACTTGCCTATTGTCGAGAGCGGGTGAGCTTTGTTGCTGGTCAGCGTTTGCGTCAAGATGTGCGCCGTGCCGTGCTCGATAAGCTTAGCGAACTAGGCCCCGCTTATATCAAAGGTAAGCCAGCAGGTAGCTGGGCCAGTATTGTATTAGAGCAAGTTGAAGATCTGCACGACTTTTATGGCAAGTACCTGCCACAAATGCTAATTGCGGGATTTGTCCCCATCACCATACTTGCGGTGGTTTTCCCAATAAACTGGGCTGCAGGCCTGGTATTGTTGGCGACAGCACCGTTAATTCCCATGTTTATGATTTTAGTGGGTATGGGCGCTGCCGATGCCAATCGTAAAAACTTCAGCGCGCTGGCGCAGCTCAGTGGTCACTTTATGGATCGCTTAAAAGGGCTCAGCACCATCAAGCTATTTAATCGCGGTCAAGCAGAAGTGAGTGCGATTGAGTCAGCCTCAGAAGAGTTTCGTAGTCGCACCATGTCGGTGTTGCGAATGGCTTTTTTAAGCTCTGCAGTACTGGAGTTCTTTGCCGCGGTGTCGATTGCCGTTTTAGCCGTTTACTTTGGCTTTAGCTATCTCGACCACCTCAATTTCGGCCACTATGGCGTCGGGTTGACACTATTTACCGGCCTGTTTGTATTGATTCTTGCACCTGAGTTTTATCAACCATTAAGGGATATGGGCACCCATTATCATGCTAAAGCACAGGCCATTGGTGCGGCCGAGGCGCTGAAAAACTTACTCGAATATCAAACCCCGCAATCAAGTGAGCAAGCATCACAATCCCATGCGCCATTGTTAACTGCGGCGGAGCCCATCACCATTAGCGCCAAGCAATTACAGGTAATGAGCATGGATGGCACTGTGCTGCTTGGCCCGGTGGATTTTACCCTTAATGCCGGCGAGCATGTTGCGCTGGTGGGGCCCAGCGGTGCGGGTAAATCAAGTTTACTAAACGCGCTGCTTGGGTTCTTACCCTATAGCGGTAGCTTGCAAGTTAATGGTGTTGAGTTGAATCAACGTCAACTGACCAATTGGCGTCAGCGCGTCGCTTGGCTCGGGCAAAATCCGCAATTGTTTCATGGCTCCATCGCTGACAATGTCAGCTTAGGCGATCCAGATATGCCAGCTGAGCGTATTGAAGCACTCTTGGCACAAGCGCAAGTTGCTCAGTTCGTTAATAGCCTGCCTGACGGGATAAACAGTCAGATTGGTGAACAAAGTGCGGGGGTCTCTGTTGGTCAAGCGCAGCGCTTATGTTTAGCCCGAGCCTTAGGTCAGCAAGCGCAGTTTTATATACTGGATGAGCCGACTGCGAGTCTTGATAGTCAAAGCGAGCAGGCGGTGATGAGTGCGCTAGAGCAGGTTATGACGACCGCGGGGAGCATTATGGTGACCCATAAAATCGATGAACTCGCTAAGGTCGACGTTATTTGGGTATTGGATGCAGGACAGCTGGTGCAGCAGGGCAGTTTCCAGCAACTAAGTGAGCAAGACGGCCTGTTTCGTACCTTGCTTGGTGAACAGCGCGGGGAGAGCAGCTAATGCGGGTACTTTTGCCGTTTCTAAAATTGTTTAAGCGTCAGTGGCTAATGATGGCTGTTGGCTTGCTGTTAAGTATTACCACGTTAATGGCGGGGATTGGGTTATTGTCATTGTCCGGTTGGTTTCTATCGGCAACCGCAGTAGCCGGACTAACGGTCGCGACCGCGCAAGCATTTAACTATTTTACCCCCGCTGGTGGGGTGCGTTTTCTGTCTATCGCGCGAACCGCTAGCCGCTATGGAGAACGCCTAGCAACCCATGAAGCGACATTTAAGCTGCTTACCGAACTGCGTAGTTGGACTTGGAAACGCTTGCTGCCTTTGACTCCTGCTGACATGCAAGGGCTTAGGCATGGCGACCTGCTCAACCGCTTAGTGGCGGACATTGATACTTTAGATCATCTCTACCTGCGACTGCTCACGCCGATGGCAGCATCGTTGCTAATGATAGGTGCTTTGTACCTATTTTTAGGTTGGATAGATGCTGATTTAGCGGTGGCGTTATGCAGTGTGTTATTGCTGATTTGGTTAGTGTTGCCGGTGATTTTTTACTATCTTGGCCGCCAACCAGGGCGCGCAATGGTGGAAAGTAAGCGTCAATATCGAGTGCAACTGCTGCAGTATATCGAAGGCAATGCAGAGCTGACGCTGTTTGGGGCATTGCCGCGCTTTAGGTCTCAGCTAGATGCGGCGGAACTGGCTATTTTTAGTAGTCAGTCACGGATGAATCAGGTCACAGCATTAAGCCAAGCGTTATTAGTGCTGTGCCATGGCGCAGCGGTCGTGATGATGCTGTATTTAGCCTCATTTGGTGTTGGCCAACACACCCCGCCAGGGCCGATGCTCGCGATGGTGGTGTTCATGACCTTAGCCACCATTGAGATGCTAATGCCAATCACTACCGCGTTTCAGCACTTATCGGCCTGTGTACAAGCGGCCGAGCGGGTAACTGCTGTGGTTGATAAACAAAGTCAGGTGCAGTTTAACGCCAGTGCGACCCATGAAGTCACCCGTGGTGATATTCAAGTGAGTAGTATTAACTTTGGCTATCAAGCGGGCAAAGCGGTGTTAAACGATTTATCCATGACAATTGCTGCTGGAGAAAAGGTGGCGTTATTGGGGCAAACCGGCTGCGGTAAATCGAGCCTATTGTCATTGCTGACCCGTGAATGGCAGGCTCAGCGCGGTGACATTTGTCTTGATGGGCGACCGATTAGCGAATATAGCGAGGCGGCATTACGGGCATCAACCACTGTAATTAGTCAGCGGATCTACCTTTTTGCTGGCACCCTAAGGGATAACCTTACCCTCGCGCAATTTGATACGGGTGTGCGTGATGACATGAAACGTAAACAGCGTATTGCGGCCAGAGAAGCCAACGATGCCAAGCTAATAGCGGTATTAGCACAAGTGGGACTGGGCAACCTAACACAGGGCGACAGGCCGCTGGATAACTGGATTGGTGAGGGCGGCCGTCAGCTATCAGGCGGTGAAGCACGCCGAATTGGTGTGGCTAGAGCACTGTTAAGGGATACGCCAATTCTGTTGCTTGATGAGCCCACTGAAGGCTTAGATAAGCGCACCGAGCGCGAAATCTTGGCGACTATATTTGAATTTGCCAAACATAAAACGGTGTTGATGATATGCCATCGCCTAACGGCATTAGAGCAGATGGACAGAGTGTGCTTAATGGAGCAGGGGCGTATTGTTGACCAAGGCGCTCATCAGCAATTGCTGGTGAGCAACGCTTATTACGCTGGACTGCATCACAGGTTAGGCTAGTAATAAAAAGGGCGCCTTGTTGGCGCCCTTTTTGTTTGCAATATTGTCGTGCTAGTTGATTTTAAAGCGTGAAACGTGACGGGTAAGTTCGGCAGAGGTGGCGAGCATCGCCGCGGCGTTATCACTGACATCTTGGGTTTGCAGGGCGATCTCGTTGGAGACTTGATTGATCTCTTGGGTGTTACGGCTAATGTCGCCCGATGCAGCACGTTGTTGCTCCGCTGCACTGGCAATATGGGTTGCCATATCGTTGATTTCAGTAATGGACAAGGTGATCTGCTCTAAGCTTTGCTGCGCTTGCTGCGCTAACTGGACACTGCTGTCAGCGGTGGCAGTACTCGACATCACAGCGCTAACCGCTTGTTGACTGGTTTGCTGCAAGGTGGCGATGGTGGCGCGGATCTCTTCAGTAGAGTCTTGGGTGCGGTGACTTAGCACGCGAACTTCATCAGCAACCACGGCAAACCCACGGCCTTGCTCGCCGGCACGGGCCGCTTCAATTGCAGCATTAAGTGCCAGCAAGTTGGTTTGCTCGGCAACCGATTGTATGGTCGCCAGTATCTGTTCAATCTCTGCGGTATGCTTTTCTAAGTTAATGATAATTTCGGCAGTATCATTGAGTTGATGTGACAGTTGCTCAATTGAGTGAGCACTTTGGCCAATCACTTGTCCACCTTCAACGCAATATTGCGCCGACTGCTTTGCCGCATTCGCGGTTGACTCTGCGTGACCCGCCACTTCATTTGCGGTGGCTGACATCTGCCTTGTTGCAGTGGCAATTTGCGTCAATTCATCGTGCTGCTTAGCAACGCCACCGTTGGCTTGGCAGGCTGTTGTTGCAGTGTGATCAATTCTGTCATTAAGGTGCAGGGTATCTTGGTTAATCGCTTGCACCATTTTCTGCAAGGTTTGTAAGAACTGGTTCATGTGCAGTGACAATTGGCCAATCTCATCAGCGCGCTTGACCTTAAATCTGTGGGTTAAATCGCCCTTGCCATTGGCTAATGCTTCTACGGCATGGGTCAGCTCGCCAAGCGGTCTGAACATGTGATTGATGGCAACACCGGCTAATAAGTTGACAATCACCACCATGATTAGGCTTGAAATCAGGATATCCCAAATCTGCTCGTTGACCGAGGCAAAGGCCAGTTGTTTATCTTGTACTATGCCCAGGGTCCAGTTGGTACCTTCAATCGGCGTAAACTGTAGCAGCATCTCTTTGCCAGTGTTGCGCCAAAGCACGGTGTCTAAATGTTGAGTCTGGCGCTGTTGGCTAATGTATTGTGGGCTAAGCTGTCTGTCTAAGTCAGTGGCAGCCTGATTCAACAGCTGTCGATTCTCGTGAGCGAGAACCTTGTTGTTGCCATCAATCAGAAAAGCGCTGCCTTGATTATCTATCTGCAGTTGCGCCACATTTGCGGCAATTTGATCGATTTGCAGATCTGCACCTACCACACCTTGGCTGGATTGATTGAATGCTTTGGCTAAGGTAATGACGCTACTGCCGGTTTCTACATCCATATAGGGCTCAGTAGTGATCATCGCACCTTGCTGCTGCGCCTGGCGATACCAAGGTCGGCTACGAGGGTCGACATTGACCTGCTGATGCCCCTGCTGATTAACATAAGTTAGGCTGCCATCTTGTCGGCCGACAAAGATAGACATAAATCCAGCGGCATTGAGCGTTTGCTTTAACTCAGCAATGGTTTCTTGGCCTTGAGCGATTGATGTTTCATTGGCTTGCAGCACGACTTTGCGTTGATTAAGCCAGTCACTAATATAAAAGCTGGTGGCGCGGCTGGTTTCAGTGACATTGGCTTGAATGGCAGCTTCTGTTTCTTGTTGCAGCTGTGAAATCGAAATCCACGCTTGGATCAAGCTAGTGATAGCACAAATAGCTAAGATAGAGATTTGGATTTTATGTTTAATCGTAAGAGTCATGGATGAATTGTCGTAGACAGAATTGAAGTGTAAGCAAGCTGAATTTAACGCTAAGTTCAGCAGCCAAGAACGAGCGCGTGACTATACCGAAAGCGGCAGTCACAAGCATCAGCAACTGATGTTTTTATGAACTAGATTTGTACATTTTTAGCCCGTGTAACTTGCTGACTTATTTTTGCTTACAAGTTAGCGTTATTCGAGGGCAATTATTTACGATTTACTAGCGTTTATTTAGCAATTGTGGCCATTTAATAGGGTAGGAAACTAATCGATGAAATCGGCGGTGATAACCAGTGTAGCGCTCACTGGTTTATGCGCCTTGCTGAACTAGCCTAATTTGTTTTGAAACGCTAAGTAACGCTGCACTTCGGCTTCATTAAATAGCGGCGCATCTTCATCACCGATATTAGTGAGTAAGCTCTCACGGGCAAAGCGTTTAATCGTCGCTGGGCTTTTGCCGAGTAGCTCGGCGACCTGTTCAAGATTGAGTGTTGATTCAGCCATAAAATCTCCTTTTAAAAAGTTTGTTACCAGTATGAGTGAGTACCACTTAGTAAAGGTGAGCTTGGCAGTTTTGGCAAATATCGCCGATCTGCAGGCACAAAAAAGCCCACGGTATCGTGGGCTTTTTTATTGTGCTGTTAGTTAGTCTTCGCTATCACCAAGCGATAGCAATGTTGCATTGCCGCCGATCGCTGTAATGTTGTTGGTGCGCGTTTTCTCAGTAACAAAGCGGGTTAGGTAGTGTGGGCCGCCAGCTTTTGGACCAGTACCAGATAGGCCTTGGCCGCCAAATGGCTGTACGCCAACTACCGCACCAATTTGGTTACGGTTGATATAGACATTACCCACATTGACCTTGTCGGCAACGCTAAGGGCGTGGCCTTCATTACGGCTGTGAATGCCTAATGTTAAACCAAAACCTGTGCTGTTGATTTCATTAATGACTTGCTCAAGCTCTGCGGCTTTGTAGCGGATCACGTGTAAAATAGGACCAAAGTGCTCTTTGTCCAAGACCTTAATTGAATCAATCTCAACAGCTGTTGGCGTGACAAAATGGCCATTTTCAGTACCAGCAGGCAGCTCAACTTGCTTAAGTAACTTGCCGACTTGTTTGATATGGTCGATGTGACCATCAAGGTTAGCTTTCGCTGTCGCATCAATTACAGGGCCTACATCGGTTTTCACTGAGCTTGGGTCGCCAATTGTCAGCTCATCCATGGCGCCTTTCATCACATCTAACACGCGGTCTGCAATATCTTCTTGTAGGAACAACACCCGCAGTGCAGAGCATCGTTGACCAGCGCTGGTAAAGGATGAATCAACCACATCTTGTACCACTTGCTCTGGTTGCGAGGTTGAATCTACCACCATCGCATTTTGACCACCGGTTTCAGCAATTAATGGAATAATTGCCCCTTCACGTTGGGCAAGTGTCAGGTTGATGCGCTTAGCGGTACCCGTTGAGCCGGTAAAGCATACGCCGCCAATTCTTTCGTCGGCTGTAATAGCTGCGCCAACTGTGGCACCAGTGCCGGGTAGGAACTGAAGTACCTCTTTTGGAATGCCTGCTTCATGGGCAAGCTGTACTGCACGGTAGCCCACAATGGAGGTTTGTTCCGCAGGCTTAGCCACAACCGTATTACCTGCCGCTAGGGCTGCAGTAACTTGACCGAGGAAAATCGCTAGTGGGAAGTTCCATGGGCTGATACAAACAAACACACCACGGCCTTGTAAGAATAGCTCATTGAGCTCACCCGTTGGACCAGGTAGTAGCTCAGGCTGCGCCATCATTTTCTTCGCTTCTATGGCGTAGAAACGGCAGAAATCGACAGCTTCGCGAACTTCATCGATACCATCTTGGATGCTCTTACCTGCTTCACGTGTACACAGTGCAATGAGCTCTTCGCGATTTTCTTCAAGTAAGTCCGCTAATTTTTGTAAGGCATTGGCGCGGGTTTCTACCGGCGTGCGACACCAACTAGCGAAGGCGGCATCGGCACTGGTCAGTGCATGTTCAACCGCTTGGTTGTTGGCAAAGGCAATTTTACCCACAACTTGGGTGGTATCAAAGGGGCTTACCACTTCATGGGTTTCACCGTCTAAGGTCTCACCATTGACGATAGGGCCAGCTTGCCATTGAGTATTTTTATATTTTTCTAGTGCGGCAAAAAATGGCTTAGATTCAGAGATAATGTTCATATTGAGTCCCTTCGAATTCTTACGCTCTGCACCGAAGATATCGGCCGGCTGGACAATTTTATTATTAGCGAGAGTTTTGTACTTTCTTAACGTCGTTAGCGGGTGAACCACAAGTGAATCGATAGGCGTTTTAGGGTCAACAAGCTTGTGTACAAACGAGGTATTCGCACCGTTTTCTAATAGGCGGCGTACCAGGTAAGGCAGCAAGTCTTTATGGGCGCCGACGGGTGCGTATATGCGCACGTTGGTTACGCCACTTTCTGCCAATATGGTGTCGTATAACTCTTCACCCATGCCATGCAAACGCTGGAATTCATAGTTGCGATCGCCGGCCATGTTAGTGATGCTTGCCACTGTTTGCGCGTTATGGCTGGCAAACTGTGGGTAGATAGCACCGCGGGTAGCGTCTGATAGTAAGTAACGGGCGCAGGCTAAGTAAGATACGTCTGTGCCTGCCTTACGGGTGTAGAGTGGGTAACCACCTTCACCGTTTTCTTGTGCCCATTTGAGCTCACTGTCCCAATAAGCCCCTTTTACTAGACGCAGTGGGATTTCATCGCCTTGATCTTTAGCTAGGCGGGTCAGCCAGCATAAAACAGGCAGGGCGCGTTTAGAGTAAGCTTGCACTACGATGCCAAGTAAACCCCAGCCTTTAGCGGTGTCTGATTGGTATAAGCGTTGAAACAGCTTCAATGATAGTTCAAGACGATCCATCTCTTCAGCATCAATGGATACGCCCACGTTTAAGCTGCGTGCTTGGCCAATCAACTTAATGAGGGTGTCATATAGCTCGGTGAGGGTACGATCTTCATTGGCGACTTCATAGCGCGGATGCAATGCCGATAATTTAATCGAGATAGTAGGGCGAGGTGCTTCCGATTCGTCGTATTCTTGAGCGCCCAATGCCGCAATAGCACTCGAGTAATCATCAAAATACTGCTGAGCATCTTTTTTGGTAAGTGCGGCCTCACCTAGCATGTCGTAACTGTGGGTATAGCCGATTTTGCGCTTATCGACGCTGTTCTTTAAGGCTTCTTTAACTGTGCGTCCTAACACGAACTGTTTGCCCATGATTTTCATGGCAGCAAGCATGGCTTGGCGAATAATCGGTTCGCCTACGCGGTTGACTAGGCGGTTAAGTAAGCTACTCGGCTTACCGTTGATATTCTTATCAAGTGTGACCACTTTGCCGGTTAGCATTAGGCCCCAGGTGGATGCATTGACTAAGGTCGAGTCACTTTGACTGATATGTTCATCCCACTTAGCCCCAGAGAGTTTGTCTTCAATGAGTGCATCTGCGGTAGCTGAATCTGGGATACGTAGCAGTGCTTCGGCAAGACACATTAAAATAATGCCTTCTTGAGTTTCTAAGCTGTATTGCTGCAAAAATGCATCAATACCTACCATCAATCCTTTCTTGTCATATTGACGCACTTTACCCACTAACTCGTGAGCTCTAGCGGTTACTAGGTTGATCTCTTCATCACTCGAAGGTACGAGTTTAATAAGCTCAGATAAATATTGTTCTTCATCGACAATATAGTTGTTGGTGATGGCTTGAAAGAGCTCATCAAGGCTTGCTG
The DNA here is from genome assembly GCF_013394145.1 of Shewanella sp. Scap07. Lineage (NCBI taxonomy): Bacteria > Pseudomonadati > Pseudomonadota > Gammaproteobacteria > Alteromonadales > Shewanellaceae > Shewanella > Shewanella sp. Scap07. The sequence goes on along the minus strand of NZ_CP041329.1, from coordinate 4,130,751 downwards.
AGTCGTAATGACCAGTCAGAACTTCACTTGCTTTAAACATAGTAATCACTTCCACCTGGACCTTTTAAAGGGACAGTTTTTGCTTGAACAAAATGAATGTCAGGTGCTTGTTAACCGTGTCGGTTTTGTTTTTGTATACAATCGTGCACCTTGCGCGCGCCGATTATACATCCAAAATGTGACGAGGGACACTGTTGTGAATCGTTATGTGACTTTTGTTTGATCTCATCCGTCCAGATAGTGATCAAAGCTAGACTAGATGGGGGTTTGCTAATTTAGAAACAAAAAAGCCAGCGTATTAAATGCTGGCTTTTTCGAATAAATATGAGGTTGTTTACCAACGATTTTTCTGACGACGACGTGGGCGAGGGATGTAAGCGAGTATCAAACCCACGAGTAAGCCAGCGCCGGCAATCATGCCGCCTTGCTTTAAGAATTCAAACCGTTCGTCATTTTTAAGGTTAGCCAATTGGCGCGTTGCGGTGTCGCGCTCATTGCTGGCTTGTTCCAGCGCCGTATTGCTTTGGGCTAGTTGGCTTCTTAGTTGACTAATTTGCTGAGCGTCGCCGCTGCTTGATTGCGTTAGCTCTGCCAATTGAGCTTGAACGGTTTCTAGCTCAGCTTGTACTTCAGGCAGTTGCACGCGAAAACTCTTGCTGCTGCTAATAAGATCGGCGTTAACCCAACCTTCACGACCTTTATGATCGATAATTTTGGCGTAATCGTCTTGCTCTTCGCCTAAATAGGTAACCGGTTGCCCAGCTTCTACGCTGCCTAAAATACGGTATTGGGTACCTGGGCCACCATGCAAGTAAAGGTAGACTTTATCTGAAATGTATCGTGTTTGGCCTTCAGCCAACAAACTAGGTGACAGTAGCATCATTACTACTAAAGCTATGAGTCTTAACACTTATGAATTCTCATCAACGAAATATAGCCACATGCTAGGGATTTGGAGGGGCTTTTGCAAGTATTAGATGTGGATGTAAAGCCGTGATGGGGCGATTCGCAATGATGATTAATTTATCGCGGGCAAAACTGTGAAGTCTGTGTGCTGCTTTTGTTATCTTAGCCGGCGATATCCTTGGCAGTTGCCCATAAAAAAAGGAAGCCAAATGGCTTCCTTTTCTATATGCGCATCAGCATTAGCTGAAGATGCCCTTAATCATGAAGAAGAACATGATAGACAGACCCGCACCTGCTGGTAGGGTAATAACCCAAGACACCACGATATTACGAACAACACCGATATTAATCGCTGCAATACCACGTGCCATACCGACACCAAGCACTGCACCCACTAAGGTTTGCGTCGTTGAAATTGGTAGACCCGTACCTGATGCGATCACAACCGTTGAAGCTGCTGCAAGTTCAGCTGCAAAACCACGGCTAGGTGTAAGGTGAGTAATGTTTTTACCAATGGTTTGCATTACACGCTTACCAAAGATAGCTAGACCCATCACAATACCAACGGCACCGAGTGGTAAAATCCACCAAGCTAGTGCTGCTTTAGCGCCAATAGTACCGCCACTTTCAACCACTGATACTACAGCGGCTAGCGGGCCAATAGCGTTAGCTACGTCGTTTGAACCGTGAGCGAATGCCATACAACATGCGGTGACAACCATCAAAATAGCAAAGACTTTCTCAACGTTGCCGAATTGCGTTTGCTGATCGGCAGTGGTTGGAATGTTAAGGCGCTTAATTGCAACCATACCACCAATACCGACTAGCACAGCTACACCCGCTGCAAGCGCGTAAGCTTCTAAGGTAGAGAAATGTAGGCCAACATGTTTTAGGCCTTTGGTAATGGTCACAAGTGACATTACAAAGCCCGCAAACGCCATATAAAATGGTACGTAACGCTTAGCATTTTCAAGTGGTGAATCGGTATTAAAAATGAGCTTTTGGGTACTCTGGAATATCATAAAGGCGATAAAGCCGGATATTGCAGGGGTGACCACCCATGAGCCAACAATGCCGAGCACTTTGCCCCATTCAACCGCTTCCGTTCCCACACCTACCGCTGCGAAACCAACGATGGCGCCGACAATAGAGTGAGTCGTTGATACCGGCCAACCTAGCGCAGACGCTAGTACTAGCCAGATACCTGCTGCAAGCAATGCTGCAATCATACCGTAGACAAGTAACTCAGGTGACTCAACAAAATATGCTGAATCAATAATGCCCTTACGGATGGTGCTGGTGACTTCACCACCGGCTAAATATGCACCGGCGAACTCGAAAATCATCGCAATGATGATCGCTTGTTTAATCGTAATAGCATTTGAACCTACTGAGGTTCCCATTGCATTAGCGACGTCGTTGGCGCCAATACCCCATGCCATTAAAAAACCAAATGCGGCCGCAATTGCAATAAGCACGGGGCCGTTGGTGACTAATACATCAACCATGTTGATACCTTGATTACTTTGTTGTTTAGACGCGAGCTAACATCAGCTCTAAGCGGGAACCAACGCGTTCAGCAAGATCTGCTAAATCACCAACCCACTCAATAATCTTGTAAAGGAACATTACATCAACAGGGTTTAGCTCACCTTCAATGCTAAATAACTGTCGACGAATCTTGATTTGTAGATCATCGGTGTCCTCTTCAATCTTGTCGAGTTCAGCGATCATCTTAGCGACTAGGTCTACTTCACGACCACGAAAACCTGTTTCTAATAGGTCATCGAGTTCATTAATGGCTTCCTGAGCTTGAGTCACTGCATCAATACAGCGGGCTAGGTAAGCAATAAATGGGTCTTGAATAGCTGCAGGGATCTGCAGTTGACGGCCAATGATTCGGCCTGAGATGTCTTTCGCCTTATTGGCGATCTTATCTTGCTGGGTTAATAGCTCCAGTAAGTCAGTTCGTTCCACAGGCATAAACAAACCACCAGGAAGGGTCAGGCGAATCTCTCGTTTGAGTTCATCGGCTTCACGTTCCGCAATGCTAATTTGCTTACGTAGTTGAACAGCTTTATCCCAATCTTTCGCTGCCGTAGCTTCGAAAAATGGGATGAGTATTGATGCACAAGAGTGCACTTTATCTATATGCTCTTGAAGAGGCTTAATTGGCGATTTTGCAAACACGCCCAAAATAGAGTTTACTGGCATTGCCGTGTACCTATTTAGGTTATTCCACTGTTGGAAAATGCGGGCGCATGTTAACCCAAGCGACCGCGTAAAGAAACTGTGTTTTTATATAAAAACGAGCAGTTTTTATTCTATCGAGTTATATATTAACTTTAAAGCGCAATCCTAATGCTGTTTTATGACAGTAATATTACATTGTGAACTTTAAATTAAATTATAATGAATTATTCATTACAGGCCTTGCCCGGCCGCACAACCAAGCGAGTATGAGGCGAATGGAAGCCGAGATTGAACTGAAACTTTTTTTCCCATCTACCGAACAAGACGCTTTAGCCATGTTTCTCGATAGCTTACCCCATAGTGAGCTCAAAGGGCAGAAACAGTTATTATCTAATTGTTATTATGATAGCGATGATTTGCAATTGCGTCGCTGGGATATGGGCTTGCGGATACGCGGTTGTGATCAAGTTTTTGAGCAAACGATCAAAACCAAGGGCCAAGTCATTGGTGGCGTGCATGCCCGCCCTGAGTACAACGTAGCAATTGAAAGCAACCAGTTAGATTTAGCACTGTTTCCGCAACAAATCTGGCCAGAAGACATAGACTTAAACGCATTGCAGAGTCAGTTGGTTGCGCTTTTTAGCACTGACTTTTATCGCAGCAAATGGCATGTGTACGTTGATGACAGCCTCGTGGAAGTGGCGTTAGATATTGGCCAAATTTCAGCCAACGATCAGCAAGAAGCCATTTGTGAAATCGAATTTGAGTTACTAGCAGGCGAGCCCCATGCGCTATTGACCTTAGGTCGACAAGTGGCAGCTCAGGTGCCGGTAAGGCTGGGGCAAGCCAGTAAAGCACAGCGCGGCTATCGCTTAAGCGCTAAATCCAGCCCGCTGAGTTTAGATGCACTAACCTTTATTGCCCTCAAGCCGGAAGCTAACCTAAAGCAAACCTTTATCTCTTTACTAGAGACGGGTATTGAACGCTGGCAAATTCTTGAAAGCATGCTGCTTGAGGCACAATCGACTCCTGAGCAGTTACCGCTACTGAGCTACCGTTTACGTGCTTGTATCCGCTTGCTTAGACGCACACTGGAGCAATTTGGTTTAGATGAGCAAGCGCTAACCGCGTGGTTTGAGGTGATAGAACAACACCTTGAATTTGTCGAACAGGGACTCAGCCTGGCAGAAATTATTGCTCATCAAAGTAATTTGGTCGCAAAACTTGATGATGCCGATGCCATTACTGTACAGGTTAAGGAGCAACTGCAAGCGATGGACATTCCGCAGCAGTTGCAATCACTGTTAGCACATAAGGCCTATGGGCAATTACAGCTGGCATTAGTGCAACAATTGCTAGAGTACCAAGACGGTAAGCGTCACTTTAGTCATGATGGCGAATTAAAACGTTTTGCCGATGAGATGCAAGAGGCATCTTGGCAGCGAATTTTGCAGCTGGTCCCAGCTGAGCGTGACTTAAGCAGCCAAGATTACCAAGCCTTTGCCCGTGCGTTGGATGAAAGTGTGTTTGTTGGCGTGGCCTACGGCGAACTCTATGCTGCTAAAGATCGCGATCAGTTCCGAGCGCCATGGCAAGATTTGCTTTTGGGGATCCGCACATTGGCAGCCTATCGCCGCTTAGATAAACTCGCTGCGTTAAATGGCTGGGGGATTCAAGATTGGTTGCAAAACAAACAAGAAAGTTTGCTATTTGCGATGGAGTATTCTCGTCGCAGTGCGTTAAAAAACCAGCCTTATTGGCGCTAGCTTAAGTTAATAAGCGCTATCACCTCAACTCAATGTTAGGGGGTTAGCGCTTTTCTAGACTATCGACCTTGTCATTAAGGCGCGCGATTTCACTGAGCAATACCTGCTGATTTTTCTCCATTCTGACTAAGGCTTGTTCTAGCTCAGATTTAATCTCTTTGCTTTGGGTTTCTAGCTTTTCTGATTCATCAGGTGCGATGAATAACGATGCCATATAACCGGAAATTACCCCGAAAAAGCTCACGCCGCAGACGATAACTAAGCCACCAACAAAGTGTCCTGCACCGGTTACTGGGTAAAAATCACCATAGCCAACGGTGGAGATGGTGACCAGCGACCACCACAAAGCATCTTCAGCGGTTTGAATGTTTGCCCCTGGCACCCCATTTTCGATGATGAGGATCATAATCGATGACATGGTCAAAATGGTCACGGTGGCCAGTAGTAAACTCGCAACTGTTGCCTGTCTGCGCTGCTTGAGCAGTGGACCAATCAGGGATTGAGTCATACGTAGCAAGCGGATGATTCTTAGTACCTGGAAAATACGCGCCATTCGTAATGGCTCAATTGCGGGAATACTGGCAACAAGATCAATCCAGTGAAATTTGATGTAGTGCTTTTTATCTTCAGCTTGATAGAGCCTGACAAAGAAATAAACGATAAAAATCGAGCAAATGCTGGCATCAATAATCATAAGTAAGCGATTGGTTTCATTGTCGAATGAACCAAAACTTATCATCAGCACCACGATGACCGAGATCAACGAAAGCACCATCATAGCCAGCTCAAATGGGCTAGGTGCTTCCTGAACGTGGAATAACCAACTGCGTTTATTTTCCATGATTTAGCCTAGCTCCCTAACGTCGTCTATTGCCAACTTGGCTAACTATTATCATCGCCAAAATGAATCAAGTCGTCCAGCACGCGTTTTTTAATCTCTAATTGAGAGTCAGGGTCTAGGCCATATTTTTCGGCTAACAGGCGATAGTCATCGGCGTTGAGCGATACCGTCAATCGTGGCCGTTTAGGGCGTTTGGTGACACTAAGGCCTAAAATGCTGCGTATTTGGTCTGAAGGGCTAACCCCTGCATCCAATGCCGCTTTGCGAATGGAATATTGAAACTTCTCATCTAAGTCGAAGGCAACTTGAGTTGCCTTCGCAGCTTTTTGGTTTTGCGCCCACTGCTCGGGCATGGACGCTTTCTTATTGCTCATGGGACTTCCTTGCTATCTGGTTACTCTATGGCTTGGTGAGCTTACTCACCAGGCCAAAAATCACGAATATCGCTCAAGGGACGATATAAGGTCAGCATCACATCAGTGTCACCACTTTCATAAACTTCTACTTCAACAGCACACTTTTCTTCATCATCGAGCAGTAAGTAGGCCTCAAAAGGCTCGCCGGTTGCACCGTGGCTGTCTTGAGGCGGCTTCATGCCACGATAGTCTTGTCGATGAAAATAACCAAATTGGGCAAATTGATGCTGATGATATTGTTTGCCAAGCCACTGACCGTATTGGGTTAGCGTATCGCCCTCTATCGTTTGGGTATTAAGGTGCGCACTGTCATTTTCTTCAAAAATAACACTAAACTCATCTAGGTCAAATAGCTGCTCGACGACGGCACGATTAATCTTAATAGAGAAGCTGAGGTAGCTTTCATCGTCTTCATCAAGACTTAGAAATATGCTGTCGCTGCTGTGGCCTTTCAATACCCACTCGCTACGTTGGCTACGCTGATATTCATAAGTATTGACGGCTTCGACGCGAAGCTGCTGGCCACGTAATGCGGGGGGAAGGGCAAAGCTGTCATCGAGTGAAATCATATCGCCAACCTTGAGGTGCGATACATGGTTAAGTTGACGCTTTGGCTGCTCTTTTTTACCGAAAATGCTCTTGAGAAATCCCATAACAGGCTCCAAAAAATATCGCATTGAATGCGAAAACACCTTTAGGTTGCCCTAAAGGTGTTGAATCGCGCTATCAATCACAACTGCAAGCGGATGCTTACTTGCGCGCTTTTAGGCGATCAAGTACCGCATTGGCATTAGATTTTTGCTCACCAATACCGGCTTCAGCCAGTTTAGCTTGTAGCGACTTATCGCTGTTCTCTTCTGCCAGTGCTTCAGACGCTTGTAGACGGTCGTCAAACTGCTGCTGACGTGCCTTGATACGCTCTAAAGAGTCTTTCGCGTTAAGCAACTTAGAGTTGCTGCTAGCAAAAGAGTCAGTAATGGTTGCGGTGGCTTTTTGTACGCTTTCTGTGGTTTTAACCATGCTCAGCTGGCGTTGATAATCGGCCAATTGACGCTCGGTTTTCTTAACCAAGTCTTTCAGGCGTACCGCATGTGCACTAAAGCTATCATTTGCTGATTGCTGCTCTGCAAGTTCACTATCAAGTTGAGCAATTTTTTCGGCAACTTCTAAGGCTAGTGCTTCATTACCTTGCTCTAGTGCTTGGGTCGCGTAGCCTTCATGTTCAGCTACTGAACGCTTAATGCGGTCAACTTCACGGCTTGCTTGCATCTCTTTGGCCATCACGTCGGTTAATTCGCGTTTGGCTTTAGTGAGGTGCTTTTCAGCATCACGAATTTCTTGTTCGAAGATGCGAGTTGAATTTGCGTCGACGATGTTTTGTCCAACTTCGGTCGCGCCACCGCGAAATGCGGTCAAAATTTTATTGAGAATACCCATAGTATTGGCTCCTTAATATTGAAACTGTTACTGCAAAAAGTCGACGAGTTCGTCAATCACTTCAAGACAGTTATCTGAAAGCACCGAGAGTTCCTGTTCTATCTCTTGCATGCTTGAATGCACCGAAAGTGCACCGTAAACCACATATTTGTCATCGACCTTAGCAAATGATGACAACGGCATTGGAATATTAAGTTCCAACATGGTTTCAAACATTTCCGCACGACGCTCTTGCTTGACTTCATCTTCGCCCCACAGGTATGAGATGCATAGCACTTGATTGTCAGTCACAGAAACAAACACGGGGATCTCTTCTCGGCCAACAACGTTAACCTGTAATACCTCAACCTCGCCATCAATTGGATAGCAATCGAACTGAAAGCCGGTATGGCTGTTGTCACCAAGATCGTTTAGGTGATTGGCAATAGTGTGAATGTTCATACTTGTCCTCTTTGACATATTATGTCTGCGATTAAAGATAACAGCTCGACATATTATGTCAAGCGCTATTTTTGATCAGAATAACACTAACTTTTCATTTTCTGACCAAGCCTGCTGGTGGTACTGGTATAGCTGAGATGAACCTATTCGATTGGGTTCAATCTCGTCAATGTGTTGATAAAAATGTTTCGGAAACTCAAATGCGCCTTTTACGAGTCCCATGGTTAGCCAATCATCGGCCACTGGCATCTTGTCTAATAAGGCTAATCGGCTTTGTGGATCTTTGCCCGATAAAGTGGCAATACTCCAACCCCATTGACCGAAACTCGGTACATTATGCTGGTATTGCCGCACATCAAATCCCGCTAATGCCAAGGTTTTGCCCACAGATATAAAGGCCTTGGGCGCATGATAAGGTGAGGTGGATTGCACCGTCACTACGCCGTCGTTACTCAGTAGTTCTTTTAATTTTAAATAGAACATATCTGAGTAGAGTTTATTCAGATCTGGATGGCTAGGGTCGGGCAGGTCAACAATAATGGCATCAAACTTTTGTTGCTGCTTTATGAGCTCATCCACGCCGTTAAACGCATCATTAAACACCAGCTTTACCCGAGGATCGTTAAGGGCATCGCCATTTAATTTGTGTAAGGCTTGGCTAAGGCGATTGGGCATTGCATTGTCGTGCTGTTTAAACAACTCGACTAAATCTTGGTCCAAATCCATCAAAGTGACCGATTGAGGCTGCCAATCTAGTACTTTCTTCAAGCCTAAACCGTCGCCACCGCCAATAATCAATACCTTGTCAGTGCGAGCGCTAGCTGCCAAAGTTGGGTGGACTAAAAACGCGTGATAGATATGCTCATCTTGACTAGAAAATTGCAAGCGGCCATTGATATACAGTGAATAGACAGGTGGCAGATCATTACCACGCAAGCGCTCGGTAAAGGTCAACTGCTGAAAGCGGGTCGACTTGCTGTATACCACGTTGTCTTTGTAGAGCAAGTTATTAAAGCTTTGTTCCCAGCTAGGGCCATGCCAAGCTAGCATTAATAATATGGCGGCGGCGACAAAGTGGCCAGCAAGTAGCACAGGAGCAAAACGAATTTTCGGCCAAAATCGCCACAGGAATAGCAGTCCGGCAATAAGATTAAAGCTGGCGGTGAGCGCTGCGGCTAATTGGATATCGATGGCAAGCATAAAGCTTACCCAAATGGCAGCACCAATACCGGCACCAATATAATCTGCACCATAAATGGTGCCCGCATTATGCAACAAATGTTGGTCGCTTAATGACTGGCGAACGCGGGCAATTAACGGGATCTCCATGCCTATCATCAAGCCGAGAATGACTCCCCATACATAGGGAAGGTACTCGCTGAGCTTTTGTAATATGCCGATAAAGCCGCCATTGGGCAGCTGATCTGGCGGTAGGCCGACCATTTCGGCAACTAATATTGGCAGTTGTTGGCCAAAGCCTATCACTGCTGCAGTCAGTAAAATGGCGAGTGCGCCGCACAGCGCGACGGTTAATTCTAAAATAGCAAAGCCGCTAAAGGCGCAACGAATCTTGCGGGCTGCAAAGGCGCCTAAACCCATCGACACAATCATTAGGCCAATCATGGTGTAGATGGCGGCTTCTAGTGCACCAAGAATACGGCCGGCATAATGGGATAGCAGATACTCGTATATCAGGCCACAGCCAGCCAGCACTGCCATGATGCCGAGCAGTAAAATATCGTCAAAGCGACTGATTTTACCTGAGTCGGGTTGCGCCGACTCAGGTGAAGTTGAGGATGACATTAACTCGTCCTACGTGGGGCGTGTTATGCCATTAAGCTAGTTAAAATCATCGCGATGGCGACGCTGATGGCCAGTTCCACGGTCGCGACACCGATATTGTGCTGCTGCTCAACTTCTTCTGCTAAGTTAATGGCAGCGAGTACCAGCTTCTTAACGATTTTGAGCAGTACTGATAGACAGATAAGCATCAATACCGAGAAAGCTAACCAACCGAGAATATTGCTCACATACGCTTGTGGTACATAAACGATGAAATGGCTGGCTGCATTAAAGCTCAGTGCCATGGCTAACATGTAACCGGCATGACGAATCGCTAACGCCGTTTGTCCTTGGGCTAACGCTTGCTGCATTGAAGCTTGCTGGTTGCGTTTTGCATAGCGAATTTCACGCAGTCTGGTCAAGGCAACCATCATAAGTTGAGATACCGCAAAGGCGCTAAATATCGCGATGAAGGTATCGACTGTTAAGTCTTCTGCCCACATTAGCACTGAGCGAATAATAATGGCGGTGGCGATAGCGGCTGCAGCATCCACTAACGCAACTGAGATGTTGCCTTTAATAATCAGTGCATTTTTATCGATTTCATTGAGGGCAATTTTATCGTGAAGGTAGCGGCCAAGTTTAATCAGTACTAGGCCAAAAATACCGTAGGCACTCATGCCGATAGCTTCAATAAGAAACGACTCTGCAGCTTCTCCGGTAATGGCACCAGTTAACACAATACCGAGTGCGGCGACCGCACCAGCGGTACTAATACCAAAAGCAAAGTTATCTTTTTCAGCCAGCTCAATGCGGCTGTCTACTTTCACCGACCAGCCTTGCAAATAGCGCATTGCGGCTAGCAAGGCGATAGCGATGGTTAAATCAATCACTAAAATTATGGCGAGGTCAAAGCTCAGGCCTTCATAACTATTGAAAAATGTCATTGTCATTTCCTACCTATTTTCCTCGACGAACGCCGCGAGTGGTGCGACTGCTGGAATTTCTTAAATTACTATTCTTTGCGTAGTTAGAGCGGAACTTACTGCTCTTGGCGGCACCGGCGGTGCTTGCTTTAGGCACGCTAGCACTTTGACGCGATAAACTTGTAGAGCCCGAGCGTGACTTAGCATAAGGGCTGTCGAAACGCTTGCCTTGGCGACTAAACTGCTTTTGAGTGCGCTCAAAGGTACTGTTTTGGCTGCGCGCTTGTTTAGGTGAGGTGTAGCGATAACGGCCAACGTCATTGTAATAGCTGTAGTTACGACGGCTTGACCAACGGTCATAGTGAACTGGGCCACGAACTAGATTTGAGAACATGGAGTACATGCCATACCAAGCCCAAAATGACATACCATTTGAGCCCGTTTGCCATTCACCGTATGACGGGTTACCGACTAACTGGCTACCGGCACCAAAATCCTCGGCACCGTTGGCTAATACAGCGGCTTCGCGGCTGATTGAGTTTACCCGCGCTAATGCCCCTTGAGACATATCGGCAACCACATTGACCGGATCGGACAGCATGTCATTAAACAGGCTTGGGTCTGCGGCTTGATATAAATTCTCGGCCTCAGCTAACTGCTGATCTAAATCGATGAAGTTACTGCTGACGCTAAGTTCGCTCAAGCGCCGTTGCAATGATTGATACAAGGGGCCACTAGAGGTAGAATCCTTGGCTAGCTCACTTAATAGCGGCGATAGTTCGCTATTTTGTTTAGCGACAATGTCACTATATTGAGTCAGCAAATTTGCATTACGAACCTGACCGTTGTCGAGCATATTGCCGAGGTCATCGATTCGCTGTTTTGCTAAGCCTTGGTATTGGCTGATTTTTTCTGGCCTATCGTCGCCGCATCCCACTAAGGTAAGCAACAAGGTCAAGGTGAGAACACGCATTAGCATTACTGCCATGATTTCTCCAAATTGGTTTCAGAACTGGGGCAATAAATCACAATTTGCCCTTAAATTTCATACACAATACATAGTCTGCTTAAGGTATAGTAACCGCACATAGGTGTGAAGCAACAACCCTTTTTGCACTTTAATCTGTAGCAGTGACTATCTTGCCCTCAGATATTTACACTTTAGTTGCATTTCTATCATATCTATATCATTCATGACATATTATGTCGATAGGTAAAACTGTTAGGGAATATTTTTACTATGCAGCATCTTCGCCAGTCAGGACTCTCATCGCTTATCTGTGAACGTGCAGATGAACACCTCCAACGTCTGATAGCGAGGTGGCCTGAATTTTCCGAGCTAACCTCTGAGCAACAGCAAGAATTATATCAAGTTTTTGGACTCAGTGACTTTATTGCTGAGCAGTTAACGCGCTGCCCGCAGTGGATAATGCCGCTTTTTGAAGGGCAACTACATGAGCTTGATTGCCAGCTGTTTGCTAAGGAGCTTCGTCAGCTGTTAGAGAGTCAGCAAGATGAAGAGCAAGTTAAATCGCTATTGCGCCAATATCGCAACCAACAAATGGTGCGTATTGCATGGCGTGACTTCAAAGATTATGCCCCATTGCCCCAATGCCTTATCGACTTATCCGCGCTGGCTGAAGCCTTGATTATTGCCGCACGAGACTGGCTATATGATTCTTTGAGCCAGCAGCTGGGTACGCCTAGTGATGCACAGGGTAATCCGCAGCCACTGATGATATTGGGAATGGGCAAACTGGGCGGGCGTGAACTCAATTTTTCTTCTGATATCGACCTTATTTTTACTTTTCCTGAGCATGGTGAGACCCAGGGCGGCAGAAGACCGATTGATAATCAGCAGTTCTTTATTCGCATGGGACAACGATTAGTCAATATGTTGCATCAGGTGACAGTCGATGGCTTTGTTTACCGGGTTGATATGCGGCTGCGGCCATACGGAGAGAGTGGCCCTTTAGTGGTGAGTTTTAGCGGTTTAGAAGACTACTATCAAGAACAAGGGCGCGACTGGGAGCGCTATGCCATGGTGAAGGCCAGAGCATTAGGACCATGGACCAGTTTTAGCGATGAATTACACGGCATGCTGCGGCCGTTTGTTTATCGGCGCTACTTAGATTTTTCTGCAATCGAGTCATTGCGAAAAATGAAGCTGCTGATTTCGCAAGAAGTCCGCCGCCGACAACTGACAGATAATATCAAGCTAGGGGCTGGTGGGATCCGCGAAGTGGAGTTTGTGGTACAAAGCTTTCAACTTATCCGTGGCGGCCGTGAACCTGCGCTTAGGCAGCAATCATTGTTTGCGGCGATTGATACCTTATATCAGCTGGGGCAGCTTGAGTACCGCTCTGTAGATGAGTTAAAAAATAGCTATTTGTTGCTCAGACGCGTTGAGAACTTGCTGCAGGCGATAGCCGATCAACAAACACAAACTTTGCCAAATAACCCATTGGATTGGCAGCGACTGTGCAGTGTATTAGGGATGGCATCGGAGTCAGAGCTCAGAGCCAATATCGAAGCGGCAATGGATAAGATTCATACCCACTTTAAAGATACGGTGGGAGGTCAGGATGCAGATGACATTGATGATATCTGGACCCAACAGTTATGGAATGCCCAAGAAGACGATCATGCCCAAAGTGTGTTGCTTGAACATGGCGTAGAAGATAGTGTTTTTTGGCCTGCGTTGAAGCAATGGTGGCAAACGGTTGTTAAGCGCTCAATTGGTCCGCGGGGTCGACAAACGTTAGACAAGCTCATGCCTTGGTTACTCAATGAGATTGTTGGTTTTGATTCTCCATCAAGTGCCTTTGAACCAGTTTCTAAAGTACTCGATCAAATTTTAACCCGCACCACATACTTAGAATTGCTGTACGAAAATCCTGGTGCAAGACAACAACTGGTGAGCTTGTGTATGGCAAGCCCATGGATTGCCGAGCAACTTGCTAAGTTCCCGATGTTACTGGATGAGCTTATCGATCCAGTGCAGTTGTACGACACTACGGCGTTAGATGACTACGGCAGTGAGCTGCGCCAATATTTGCTGCGAGTGCCAGAAGATGACATGGAGCAGCAGATGGAAGCGCTGCGACAGTTCAAGTTGTCGCAGCAGCTTAAGATTGCTGCTGCCGATGTGACTGGTGTATTGCCGGTCATGCAGGTCAGCGACCACTTAACCTTGCTGGCAGAAGCGATTATTGAGCAAGTGGTATTGCAAGCATGGCATCAGGTCAGTAGCAGGCATGGTGTACCGCCGCATCTTAGTGGGGCAGAGATGGGGTTTGCGGTGATTGGTTACGGTAAAGCCGGCGGTATTGAACTTGGCTATGGCTCAGATCTTGATCTGGTATTCCTGCATGATTATCACCGTGACAAGTATCCGCAAAGTCTGCACACCAATGGCGATAGAGAAATAGAAATTGGGCATTTCTATTTAAAAGTGGCCCAGCGTATTTTACACCTATTTTCCACTCGTACCTCTTCAGGTGAGCTTTATGAAGTGGATATGCGTTTACGTCCATCGGGTGCATCGGGTTTGTTAGTCAGTGAAATTGAGAATTTTGGCGACTACCAGTCTAAGGAAGCGTGGACTTGGGAACACCAAGCACTGGTAAGAGCAAGGTTCATGTTTGGTGATACGAGTTTGTCGGTGCGCTTTAGCGAGCTAAGATCACAGGTGATTTGTGGCACGAGAGATAAGCAAGAATTAGCCACTGCGGTGAAAGATATGCGAATTAAGATGCGTGATCATTTGCTGAAAGTGACTGATGGCGAATTTGATTTAAAGCAAAGCCCTGGTGGTATCGCTGATATCGAGTTTATTGCCCAGTACCTAGTGCTTGCCAATGCTCATCAGCATCATTATCTGACGACTTGGTCTGATAATGTTCGCATCTTTGAGTCATTGGCTGAGTTAGAGTTGCTCAGCTTGCAACAAGCTAAGCAATTAACCGATGCCTATTGTTACTTACGTGATGAAAGCCACCGACTGACGTTACAGCAAAAGCCAACTCGTGTTCCTAGTGAACAGGTTCAATCACATGCAGAGCAAGTTATTGCGATTTATCGTTTAGTACTTGAAGCGCAACTTGAGTGAGTTGTAGTAAATTGACACTGTAAGTCTGGTGAATATGCAACTTACAGCGTCAATTTCTATGTAAGTTGCAGTGCAATTTGCAAAGGAGCGATGCGCTGCAATAATTAAGTGACTGATTTTATTTGCAGCTATCATTTTGGCCTAGTTAATGCACAAATTCCTCCAAGGTTACTCGCTTTGGAGGCGCTTATGCCAAGCCTACATATTTCAGCCAGATTTGATTTTGCTAAGCGTAGCAACCATTGCCATGATGTGATGGTGCGTAGCTTAATCAAACATCAATTGCTACAGATTAAGCCGCAAACCACTAAGGCAAAGTGCACCGTATCCGCTAAACCTCGCGCTTTGAGCTGGCAAAGATTACCGATTGCGTGGACCATCTTGTTGCTGAGCTTATTAGCTGTATACCAATGTCAGGCCGCCACTGAGCTTGAATCGCTGCCTGTGCAAGATTGGTCTATCAGTTTTGATAACATTCTTATTGGCAGCAATACGCTACTTGGCGATACACCGGCGCTCGCCTCGTCCCTGCAAGGCACTCTTTATCAAGGTTGGGGAGCTAAGCTGGCCTATGCTTATCAAGTTGACGATATGCAGTTGCAGTGGGGAGTCGGTGCATTTCAGTGGGCGCACAACATGACGTTAAGTGCAGACCAGCACTTGCGTGTTGGCACGGCCCCCTATGCCCATATCGGTGTAGATATTCAATCTACACCTTATCAGCGTTTAAGTTTACGTGTGCAACATACGCAGCTTGAAAATACAGCGTATCAGCAGTTGGGACTATCGTTTAAGTGGTTGTTTTAAATCAGAGATACAACTTGTATCACTATTTAAGAAGATGATGATTTCATCTTGTTGGTGTTGCAGTTATAGTGTGGATATTAGGGCTATCAGCGGAAAATTAACATGAGCGCGGTATCTGGTCACATAGTCAACGAAGCACGTCCTTCTGTGTCGATTGGTATTACTCCCACAGCAGTAAATCAACAAAATGGGTCGGCTGTTCCGGCCTCGATTAGCAAAGTCTCGGTAGAGGTGACCTTATCACCTGCAGGCCAAGCGCTTAGCGACCAAGCTAACTCGATAAAGCCTGAATCAGAAGCAAAACCTGCACAGCGCCCCGATGAAGAGACTGTCACAGATAAAACTGATTGTCAGGCCCCTGTAGCAGATAATAAAGACCCGCAAGACAATACTGTGGTTGATAAAACCACGGAGTCTGAAGAGGACGACAGCTACGGCTTTGGAAAATACATTAAAGCGGCGGCAGGCATCGGCAGTATCATAGCCCTGTTTGCCTGATTCAATCAGCTGGTTTCAGAGAAACAAGGCACCGTAAGGTGCCTTTTTTAATGGTTATTCATGGCTAAGCTGCTTGATCGCAATATAACCTGTGCTGTGCAGCGCAACTCGTAAGGTAAGCAGCAGAGCAATGGTTACCGATACGCTGAGCATCACAAAAATGGCCACCATAATAATGAGTTGGTATTTCACCGCAATCATAGGATCTGTGCCCCCCAATATCTGGCCTGTCATCATACCGGGCAAAGTGACTAACCCTGTTGTCGCCATGGAAGCTAGGATAGGTGCTTGTGATTGCTGCAAGGCAGACTGGACAAAAGGCCACGCTGCTTGACGGGGTGTTGCCCCTAATACCAACGCTGACTCATAATCAGCTTTCTTTTCGCTAAAGGCGCTAAATAGGCGTTGCAGCGCAACGATATTGCCGCTTAAGCAGTTGCCTAATAACATCCCAGCCAATGGAATTAAGTACTGTGCACTGTAAAAAGGCGAGGGCTGCAGCAGCACAATTAAAAGCAGCACCATTAAGGGGAAGGTCGCAGTGCTTAAGGCAATGGCAAGGGGGCTAAAAAGCGCTCTTTTAGGCAGTTTAGCACCAGACAAAATGGCACTTGCTCCAACCAATACCATCACTAACAACCAGGCGATATTTAGCCAAGGATTGTTGAGTTCAAACAGCACGCCGAGATAAAGCCCAACCAAAATAAGCTGTATCGTCATACGAGCGACAGCAGTGACGATCTCTTTGCCTAACTTCAGCCTAAAGTAGGTGTTGATTGCCGCAGGTATCACCAATATGAGCAAAAACAAACTGACAGCTAACCAGCTGATATCAATGGTGGCTTGCATGGATTTGACCTTAAATATTGAGTGGCATCAGTGTAGCGTGTTTACCTGATTGTTGGCAGCCTATCACGGACATTATTAAATCAATCGCCTTGGCTGTGGGGTTTAGGGGCTTGGGTTAAATAGGCACTTGATTGCATCTCTTTTAGGCGGCTGTTTGTGCGTCTAAACTCAAAACTTAATGCACCTTGGTGATACAGTGCGTCTAGTGGTACGTCTGCTTGTATGTATAAATTGACTTGTCTGTCATATAACTCGTCAACTAAAGCAATAAAACGCCGAGCAGGGTCGTCATTGAGTGCGTATGCAAGTTGCCGTGCGCCCGTCGCCGTGGCTTCAATGCCATCTTCAGTACCTCTGGCTCTTATCCAGCTTTTTGGCTCGCCGCCCAGCACAGGTACATGACTTAGCAGGATAGTCTGATATCGATTAGCTAGTTCGATATAGTCGAGTGCAGAACGCGGGCCTTGGCATAAGGCTGTAAAATCGACCCACAGGATATTCGTCGTGCGTTGAATGACATCAATTTGCCTATCTAACACCGTTATTGCACGTTTGGTCACTGAATGATTGGAATCATTGAGCTGTTCGAATAAGCGAGAAAACGCCTGCTTGTCAGTAAAGTAAGCCGGTTGCAGTTCAAGGCTTCTAAGGCGATAGTCTTGCTGGGCTTGTAAATGTAGGCTTTTTGTTTGCTTTTCAATTAAGTCAATACAAGGTAAAAATCGTTCGCGTTGCAGACCGTTGGCATAAAGTTGGTTAACAGCGACGTTCGAGGTGGCGACTAGCACGACACCTTGCTGAAACAGCGCTTCAAATAGCCGATATAGAATAATGGCATCGCCAATGTCATTGACAAAAAACTCATCAAAGCACAGCACTTCACATGTCAATGCTAGTTCGCTCGCTATCTGCTCTATTGAGGTGGCTGCGTCACCATATTGATTCAATTGACGGTGCACTTGTGACATAAACCGATGAAAGTGCAAACGTTGTGGCTTAATCTTGTCGCTGTTTTGGCAGGCGTGGAAAAACAGATCCATTAGCCGAGTCTTACCGCGACCCACATCGCCCCATAAATAGAGGCCTGTTATCGGCTGCGATTGACTCTGTAATTGTTGAAACAAGCTTTGTAACTGCTGCACAGCATGTTGTTGTGCGGGATCAAAAATTAAAGCTTTGCTATCTAGCAGGTTCTGATAGTGGCAAAGAGGAGAGGCGGCCATGATTGTCCATTGCAGGTTTTCTGGGTTGGCCTGATTGTAAGTTGAGGATCACCAGCATGCAATGATGATCCTACTTTGTCTAACACCTTGTCTATCTCGAGTAGGCAAGTAATAGTTGGCTACGGTTTTTGACCTTTGTTTTTTTGTAGATATTCTGTAAATGCATCTTAATGGTATTAATCGATACCGATAATCTTTCTGCCACTTCGTTATTACTCAGACCCATACAGACAAGAGATAGGACTTCTTGCTCTTTTTTAGTGGTGAGTTTAAATAATGACAGGTATTCAGTTGAAGCGATGGGGCGTTGTTGACTCAATATATAGCGAGACAAGGCTTTATTACTAAATGATAAATTACCTTCTAAGGTATCTTTAATGACTTTTAAAAGTAAATAAGTCGGTTGCTTGCTATCGCAGGCGCCAGAAAACCCTTGGTTTAACAGCGCTAACTCATCATTTAGGCATAAGTTTTTACTGATGGCGATATGTTTACCGGTATCAAAGAGGCTGCGATCTAAGTTCATCATCGCTATGGGTAAATCATTGATAAAATGAATCAGTATCTTCTTTCTACTGGCGGAATGCGCCCATGCAAAGGTCGCATCTTGATCGCTATTTAGGGCTAAGTCTAATAAACCAGCACAGCTATTTAACAGCTGTAGATCTGCAGGCTCGTGACTAAGTGTGAATAATTCACCTTCATACATCTCATATCCTTATGACATCTTAGCATGTGCAAATTGTTACTTCAGATAGGATTTATTTTGATTGTTATTATCCTTTAGGGCGGTATTTTAGTGATTCATTTATATAAATCAATACTTGTTTCGTTAATATCATGATTAATTTTATTGTTCGTTGGTTTTCATCAAATGGTCTAGTGGACAAATTCCGCATTAATTGCGGATGGTAGCGCTTTCAGTATTCTATTGGTGGTGATTTTTATTTTTATATACTTAAGTATTATATGTGGTGGCTTTTCGCGATATTATATACAAAATGAGTCATGTTAAATAGGGTGTTGCCGTCATGCTTTAATTATGTGTTTTTTTGTTTTTGTTGTTTATATTCAGTTGCTTGTGGTTGCATACCTTGAGGCGAGGGAGGTGGTTGCCGGCTGTTTGTAGTATAAAAGTATAGTTTTATATTAATACTGTATTTACAAATAATATTTGTTTTTGTTTTATATGGATTTTTATATTTGTCGATTTTTGTTTTGTATAAAAATAAATTTACACAGTTGTTTTTTAATTCTCTCTAATGCAAAATGTGCAACCTTAAATTATACCGCTCTATTTGTTTTTATAAGTGGTTAAGCGTTAGGGAATATTATACTTATGGATAAGTTAAGGGAAAATGCACCCGCTCAGGATGATAAAACACTTATTGCTGGCATTGATTCACAAGATGTAGAAACCAGTGGTAATTTGGTTGGCCAATGTTTTAAAAACCGTTATCTGATTGAGTCTCATATTGGTAGCGGCGGTATGAGCGATATCTACAAAGCCAAAGATCTGCATTTTGAATCTGCTGGAATAACAGAACCTTATGTCGCTATTAAGGTGCTGTTGCCGCAATATAGCTCAACGCCTGAAGCCAAGCAGGTATTGGTTAGAGAAGCGCGAAAAACCCAGCAACTGTCACATCCCAATATTATCCGCGTTTACGATGTTGATTCTGACGGCGAGCATCACTTCTTAGTGATGGAGTGGCTTGATGGCGAGTCGTTAGATCAAGTTATCAAACGTTCTCGGCCACTGGGGATTAATTTTTCAGGCGTCATTAAAATCATTACCCAAATAAGCTCAGCGTTGGAGTACACCCACAAACAGGGCATTGTTCATACTGATTTAAAACCATCGAATATAATTCTAACCCGGCAAGGTCAAATAAAAGTTTTTGATTTTGGAGTGGCAAAGGCACTTCAACTTAACTTTGATAAATATGCAGTACAAAATCACCAAAATACGTCACCACTAAGTGGATTCACCCCGGCGTATGCCAGTCTTGAACAGCTAGAAGGGCAAGATGGCTGTGCAGCAGATGATGTGTTTGCTTTCTCCTGTATTGTGTATGAATTGCTCAGTAGCAAACACCCTTATCAAAGGTTGGCAGCTAACCAAGTTGATTTGTCTAAGATTGAGCTTAAAAAGCCTAAAAATATCAATTGGCTATTATGGCCAGTACTCAAGAAAGGCTTGGCGTTACATAAACAAGATCGCGCACCAAGCGTTGACAGTATTGCACGGCGCTTAGCCTCTTCAAAGCTGCCGTTAATTAGCGCAACAGCAGCTGCCATCGCGGTTATCATATTGGGCGGTGTATTCTATCAATCTCAGCAAAATCAATTATCTACGCTTAATCAGCTTGTTGCGGTATCGGCTCAACAACAACAGAAGTTAACTGATTATCAGCAACTTTCCGCGCAGCAATTACTATCTCAATTCTCGCAAATGACTGATATCAGTCCATTGACTAAGCACGGACTGCTTGCGTTAAAACAGCCGCAGGTTATGGCGGTACTGGCGCGCCAGATCGAGCAGGTGCCTCGGATTGGCAAAGGTCATTATCGTAATTTTGCCGAAATAAATAAAATTTTGGCTACAGGCAGTCAGCTTTACCCTGATTCTGCAACGTTGGCAAAAATGCAGGGTGAAGTCGATCGAAATCAACAATCAGTATTAGATGCACTGTCAGATCGTTTGAACGTTTTGTTGGCCCAGGGCCGCTATACCGAAATGGGTGATAATGATATCGCGGTGATTCTTAATGACATGCAGATGGTGCAAACCGGTTATTCATTTGTGCCCGATGATGCAGCATTTAGTTTGTATCAGTCGCGTTTTGAACAAGCGCTATCTAATCATGATATTAAAACCATTGCTGAATTAAACAGTGTGGGTGAATTATTGTTTGTTCATCACCAACAGGCACAAGCGCTACTGGATCATGGTCAGCGTATGACAGTGGCAGTGAAAGCGATCAATAGCTATACCCAAGCCGTATCCCAAGGGGTGGACCAACCCTACCCCTATGCCGCAGCAGAAGTCTATTACCTTGAAACCTTTAATGAGTTGTCTGCACAACTTGACGAGGTTGCTACGCCTAAGGAACTGCATGCATTTGATGGCGTTGTGACCGATTTGGCGACGAATTTGCCGCAGGATTTCCAACCCCTATTGAAATTAGAAAAGCGCGTAGCGGCGACCTATTTAAGATTCGCCAATATCTATATGGAGAAGCAGTACTTTAAGACTGCGAGAGACTTGATTGCGCGGGGCAATGAATTGTTTGAACGACTTGATGGCGTATAGATCAAGTACTCGGTATACCAAGGATTAGGACTGTAAAAGGATATGGAATTAGGTCTAGAAATTGTAAGTTATCATCGACTTTCTCCAGAGCAAGTGTCTATTAAGGCGCTCAAAGAGTCGATCTCTTTGGGGCGATCAGAGAGCAATGACTGGCATCTGCCCGATCCCGAAAAAGTGGTGTCGGGCGTGCATGCTCGAATAGAAAAGCAGCATGATGGGTTTTACCTCCATGATGTCTCGACCAATGGCCTATTTGTTAATCGTGCGGTTGAAGCGCTAGGAAAGAGTCGCCAGCATAAGCTGGTCGACGGTGATTTGCTGACTTTTGGTGATTATGAGGTCAAAGTAACGGCGCTGCAGAGTGGGCAAAACCTCGATCCGATCGCGACAGGCGGCGATCGCTCGCAAGTGACCCCTGAAGCTCCGCAAGTTAGCGGCATTGCAGTTTCTAATGTACTTGGCGGTAACGCTGCGCCAAGACTTCCAGTTAGTGAGCCCTTAGCTACAACCAAGCAAGCGAATGGACTCGCCCCGCAAGTGAGTCATGACTTACAAGATCACTTTCAATTACCCAATGCACCAATCCCAGAGGCTTGGGAGCATGAGTTTGGCGCGTCACCGAATCATACTGCGAGTCGACTCGATACTCGTGCAGAGCTCAGCCAGGTGTCAGCCAAGCCCCAGAGCCAGCCAAACGCGCAGCCATCTTGTGCGCCTGAAACGCAGGTGATGGATTCAGGAGAGATGAAGGCGTTTTTTGATGGTTTAGGTGTGGCGAAAGAGCAGCTACCAGCAGCGGTTTCAGAGGCGTTGTTGTTTGAAATGGGGCAAGGCATGAAGTTGATGCTTGAAGGTTTGATGGCCACGCTTCGTCAACGCTCATCGTTAAAAAATCAATACCGCATTAACCAAACGACCTTTCAACAACAAGAAAATAATCCATTGAAATTTTCAGCATCCATTGATGATGTATTTCAAAACCTGTTTCTGCGTCGAAGCAGTACATTTTTGTCATCAAAGCAGGCCATTTCAGCCGCATTTAGTGATGCGCGTAAACACGATGAAGCTTTCATTGCCGGGGCATCGGGTGCCATGCAAGGCCTGCTATCACAGTTGGATCCGCTAAAGATCGAACAGCAAATGGCTCATTTATCACTGGTGGAAACGGTGTTGCCCGGTCAAAAGCAGATGAAGTATTGGAAAGTCTACAAGGGCTTGCATGACGATATGACAAGTGACTTTAGGCAGCAAGGACATGCTGCGCTATCTGATGATTTTATTAAGGCATATGACGAAAAAATTAAGTCATTATAACAAGTGTAGGTTAGGACTATGAATATGAAATCTTGGCTGCTTGGTGCAGTGTTTTTAGGCTATGGCGCGCTGATTAGTGGTTGTTCCACCATCAACGCCATCGTGCCGCCTTCAACAGATGTAATTTTCAATGCTTCGGCTGATATTAATCCAGATATCAATGGTCGACCGTCTCCTGTGGTGGTGAAGCTGTTTGAGCTATCGTCACGCACGATCTTTGATACCCAAGACTTCTTCACTTTGTACGAGTCGGCGGAGCAGATTTTAGGGCCCGATCTCATCAAGAAAGATGAGCTTGAAATGCAGCCCACACAGCAACTTGAATATCCAATGACGCTCAATACCAATACCCGTTATATCGGTGTAGTGGTTGCTTATCGTGATATCGATGCATCTCGCTGGCGCTCTGTCGTTGAAGTTGACCCGACTGGCTACGATAACGTCAATATCAATATTGAAAAAATTGCAGTGTATAGCACAGAGCAATAACCACAGCAGCACAATAGGGAAGTTATGAGCGATTTTAGCCCTGTGGCATGGACAGAAGGCATGTTTCTGCGGCCGCAACATATGCAACAACAAGAACGCTATTTGCACCACCAATATGCCAATTTATTGAATCGAATTACCCCAATGGCATGGGGGGTGTATAGCCTTGATATTGACCATAGTCTGCTAAAGATCGGCCAGTTCCGATTAAATAGTATTGAGTGTGTATTTCCTGATAACACCTTGGCCGTACTGCCACAACAACACCCTCTACCTGAGGTTATAACGGTTGCTGCGGGTACGACAGATCAACTGATTTATCTAGTGTTACCTGTGAGCAAAACCACTGGGCAAAACATTTCTGCCGGTGAGCAACGTACAATCACCCGATTTCATTTTGATGACCATAATATTGTCGATACCAGTGTTGGTGCTGAAGCCATGGAAGTGCTACAGGTTGCTAAACTGAATTGTCGTCTAAAACTGCAAGCTGAAGACAGGGCTGGCTACGTCAGTATTGCTATCGCTCGTATCGTCGATGTATCAGATGAAGGCATGATTCGCCTCGACAGAAAATTTATTGCGCCTCACCTCAGTATTGAGCATTGCAGTGTATTGCAGAGCATGGTGAGTGAAGTGCTCGGCATGACAGTACAGCGTGCTGACGCAATAGCCGCTAGATTAAGTCAAACCCAAGGTAATGCCAGCTCAATAGCGGATTTCTTGATGCTGCAGTTGTTAAATAAGTATCAGCCGATGTTAGAGCGCTTCCTCGCGACGCAGGGAGTCCACCCTGAACAGGTATTTAGCACGCTAGCTTGTTTTGCCGGCGAGCTTGCGACCTTTAGTGCTGCTGACAAGCGGGTAACCAAATTACCGGAATATCAACATGAAAACTTGAGCCAAGGTTTTGCAGCATTAATGACTGTATTAAATCAGGCTCTGAGCAGTGTTTATGAACAAAGCGCGATTGAGTTGCCACTAGAGAAAACCAAATTTGGCATCTATTTCTCTAGCATTGCTGATAAAAGTGCCTTAGATAGTGCCGAATTTGTATTGGCTGTTAAAGCCAGTGTGCCGAATGAAGAGCTCAGACAACGCTTGCCGAGTCAGATTAAGGTGGGCTCTGTAGAAACGATTCGCGAGCTGGTCAATAACCAGTTGGCTGGTATTGGTGTTGTTAGCCTACCCGTTGCGCCGAGGCAGGTGCCTTATCACGCCGGCTATCATTACTTTCAGCTTGATAAATCCCATTCTCTTTGGCGTAGCCTGCATTCAAGTGGCGGTATTGCCTTACATTTGTCTGGCCACTATCCCGATTTAGATATAGCACTATGGCTAGTCAATAGCTGATCTTCACCATATTAAGGATGATATAACGTGAGTGATAAAACGGTAGTGAAGCCTCGCCCAGGGATGCGGCCAGCGCCAGAGTTAGCCCAGCCTACTGCAACCGGCGATAGTCAGAAAACTCAGGTGCAAGAAAAGCAACCGAGTGCGCGCTCAATGCAGTCGGTATTGAGTTTGGCGCAAAACCCGATTGTAGATCATGCTGGCACGCTGATCTCTATTGGTATTCAAGTGCGCAATAGTCATAGCCATGAGGATGTGACCGCACTACGAGTGCAATGTGTTGAGCTGATTAAGAATTATGAGCAGAGCCTGCGCAATGCCAATTTACCCAGCGATGATATTGAATCAGCGCGCTATTGCTTATGTTGTTATCTTGATGAAACCGTATTAAACACCCCTTGGGGCGGTGAAAGTCTGTGGGCATCCGAGAGTTTGCTATCGACTTTCCACAAAGAAACGCTGGGCGGGGAGTATTTCTTTACGCTGTTACAAGACTGCTTACAGCAACCACAACACAAGCATCAGCTCCTTGAGCTGATGTACTTATGCCTGACATTGGGTTTTAGTGGCAAGATGCGTCTAGAGCCGCAAGGGGAGCAGCAACTTGAACAGCTAAGGGATAAGGCTTTTCATGCTCTGCAGGCAGTTAAGGGCGATCGTCATAAAGCGCTATCGCCGCATTGGCGTGACAAAGTCGTGCAGGATGCGGCTTTCGTACAGCCGTTCCCTATGTGGGTTATTGGTGCATTGTTTGCGGTACTCACGCTGTTTATCTACATGGGATTTAGCTACAGCATCAATAGCTATTCGTCGAACGTCTATAAATCTCTTACTGCTTTGGTTCCTTGGCAAGACACTCAACGCGCCGACACACAGAGCATTAGCCGCGATGAGGCTTTGCTACTACAGCAACTATTGCAGACCGAAATAGCTAAACAACTACTGGAAGTTGAGCAGCTTAGTGATCGTACCCGGATCCGCATTGGTGCGGGCGTATTGTTTTCGTCCGGCAGCACTCAGCCACGCTCAGACTTTGAAGCGATTTTAGCCAAAATAGCGCGCACATTAGAAAGCACTTCAGGAAAAATTCTCATTACTGGGCATACCGATGACGACCCTATTTTCACCAGTAAATACCCATCAAATTGGCACCTGTCCTTAGCGAGAGCGACGGCCATAGGTAACTTTCTGGCCAACAATGCTTCGCTCAGTGGCCGTCTGTGGCCTGAAGGGCGCGGAGAGTCAGAACCAAGAGTCGACAACGTAAACGAGCATAATCGTGCACTCAACCGTCGTATCGAAATCGATTTGCTATTTTAATCGTCATACAAAGGAATTGTAAAATGTCATTAAAATCAGTGGGTAGCAAGCTAGTTGGTTACCTCAAATCAAAGTGGATGATTACCATACTTGGGTTTCTTTGTTTGGCGCTATTGATATGGTTCGGTGGCCCTATGGTGGCCATTGCAGGCTATGAGCCTTTAGCGTCGCCATTGGTGCGCGTCATAGTGTTGCTCAGCATTGTGATTGTATGGGGTGGATTGCACTTCTTATTTAAGGCTAAGCGTAAAAAGCAAAGTGATGAGATGGTCGATAGCCTGATTAACGGTGATGAGCATCAAGCTGAGCCTGTCGGTGATGAGGTTGTACAGAACGAGATTGCCTTGTTGCAGAAAAAGATGTTGCAGGCTTTGGACATTCTTAAAACCACTAAGCTTTCAAAAAATAAAAGTATTTATGAGTTGCCTTGGTACATCATGATTGGCCCGCCAGGCTCAGGTAAAACCACCGCCATTGGTCACTCTGGGCTGGAGTATCCGCTCAAAGAAAAAATGGGCATTGATATGATCCAAGGCGTTGGCGGAACCCGTCATTGTGATTGGTGGTTTACCAATAAAGCGGTACTCATTGATACCGCAGGCCGTTATACCACTCAAGATAGCCATGCGAATCAGGATAGTCGGGCGTGGCAGGGATTTTTAGGACTGCTGAAAAAGTTTCGCCCGCAGCGGCCGATTAACGGCGTTATCATTAGCATGAGTATGGCGGAGCTGCTCAACCAGACTAAAACCGAACGTAACCTGCACGCGCGGGCAATCAAGCAAAGATTGCAAGAGCTACAAAATCAGTTAGGGATGACGTTCCCGGTGTATGTCTTGCTATCAAAATCAGACTTGATCGCCGGATTTAATGAATTTTTTAGTGATTTTGATAAAGAAGATTGCGAACAGATCTGGGGGATCACTTTTGAGCTGCCCACAGATCAAAGTGAAGATAATACCGTTGGTCAGTTTAACAAAGAGTTCCACGACTTGTTGGTTAACCTTAATGGCAGAATTAACCAACGTTTGATGCAAGAAAGGGATGTTAATCGGCGTGCTAGAATCTATGAATTCCCCAAGCAGTTGCGCTTGCTGCAGTCTGCAGCGGACGATTTCTTAAAAGAAATATTCTCTCCTAATGCCTATGAAGAGTCGCCGTTGTTGCGCGGAGTCTATTTAACCAGTGCCACGCAAGAAGGCCAACCGATCGATCACTTGTCACAGCACTTAAGTAGCGGTGTTGCCAAGCCTACTGAGCAAAACAGCGCGCAGCATATACGAAGCTATTTTATTAAACGTCTATTAGAAGATGTTATTTTTCCAGAGCAGAATCTCGCGTCAACTAATCGCAAGCATGCACGTAAGAACAATAAGCTGCGCCAAATAACCATTGCGGTAGCCGCTACGGTAACTTTGGTGATGACCTACGCTTGGTGGGACAGCTATGACTGGAATCGCCAGTTAATCGATCAAACTCAACTCGCGTTAAGCACTTATCAAGATGTGACCAATGGCGGGATTAGTGAGCAATCTGAAGTGATCACCTTGACCAAAGGCTTGACTCAGCTGCAACAGCTCGCTGCCGGTGTCGATAATGACAGCTTAGATGAGGCGAAAACCTTAGGTTTGTTCCAGGGGAATAAACTCAAGCAGCCAGCAGATGCAGCTTATCATCGTGCATTGGAGGGGTATTTTCGTCCCTATTTAATGCAGGCGTTAACGCAGGAGATGGCAGACAACGCTTCTCACCTTAACTACTTGTACGAGACATTAAAAACCTATCTGATGTTTTATCAGCCTGAGCACTTCAATGCTGAAGAGGTACAAATCTGGTTTTCGGCTTACTTTGATCGCCATGTGCCGGGCAAGGTGAATACTGCCATTCGCCAGCAGCTCAATTCCCACCTTGCCACACTATTAGGCTTGGGCATTCGCGGCGCTGCAATCAATGAAGATGCGGTAATTGAGGCTCGCGCCACACTGACTATGCTGCCGTTGGTTGAACGCGCTTATCAGCGCCTAAAGAGTGACTATCTTGAAAGCAGCATTCCCGACTTTAAGCTGATTGATATTCTCAGTTACGACAGCATTGATGGTTTGATGTTTCAAAGTGGGCGCTCGTTTGACAATGGCATTCCTGGGTTATTTACCTTTAACGGCTTTCACGGAATTTTTAGCATTGAAAAAGGTAAGATAGTTAAAAATCTTACGGCGGATAGCTGGGTCTACGGTGACGATTTAAACTATCTAGATGAACAAGCAAATGAGCGTTTAGCCCAGGAGTTAGAGCGCAAGTATATTCGTGATTATATCTATTACTGGGAAGATTTTATTGCCGATATTTCGGTGAAACAGTATCAGACATTGTCACAAGCTGAAATTGTCACCCGCGCACTCTCTAGCCCAGACCAACCGATAAAAACCATTATCGCGGCGGTGCAAAAGAATGTGCAACTGACTAAATTGCCAATGTCGACTAACACCAAAGCAGCCTTAGAGGTGGCGAAGAGTGCCAGTGATGTTGCCTTCCAATCGAAAAAGTCCCAGCTCAACCGTTTACTCCCTAAAGAGCCTGTGAAAGTTGAAGTGGACTTACCGGGTAAAGAAGTCGAAGTCGCCTTTAGCGAAATTCTGTCGATTGAGCTAGACCAACTGGATGAGATTCAAGCCACCTTAAGGGCGTTAAATCGCAACATTGGCAAGATCATGCTTGCCAGCGGTAACCGCGCTGCGATGATGAATCAAAATCTAGAGACCCAATTTGCTCAGCTAGGTAATAGCCTCACCGAGCAAATCCTTGATATGCCTTACCCAGTTAACAATTGGTTAGATGATATTGCCTACCAAGCGAAACGTATGGCGAGCAGTAATCAGAACCAGCGATTTAATGGCATTTGGCAGTCTCAGGTTTTGGCTGAATTTAACCGCGCGATCAAGGGCCGTTACCCGTTTAATCGTGGCGCAAGCGAAGATGTACGTTTAAAGGATTTCAGTAAATTCTTTGGCTATGGCGGTACGTTAGATAAGTTTTGGGATCAGTACTTAGCCAGCCATGTTGATACCAGTAAGAAGCCATGGCGGTTTACCAAGAATATCGGCATCAGCAATGACATCTTAGTGATGTATCAGCGCGCTGAAATCATTAAAGAGGCTTTCTTTGAGCCGGGTACTAAGCTACCGAAAATTGACTTTACCCTCGAACCACAGTTACTGGACAGCAATGTCAGTTTGTTCATGTTAGAAGTCGACAATCAGCAGCTCAAATATCGACATGGGCCTTCGAGAAAGGAGCAATTTGTGTGGCCTGGAGGCAGCGCAAACAACGAGACTCGTATCGCTTTTACTCCACCCAATGGTGGCCGTTCTATCAATGTAAAATATGAAGGCGAATGGTCGTTCTTTAGGTTGTTAGATGAGTTAAGCGCCAAACGACCGAAAACCAAACAAGATGGTGTGTTGGAAATTGAGCTTAGCGGCTATAACGCTGAACTAAAGCTGGTGGCCAATAGCGTGAATAATCCTTTTTGGATGGCAAATATGGAGCGCTTCTCATGTCCTCGCAACCTTTAACTCAAATAGGTTATTGCGGCAAAGTGCCATTCAAAGGCGATTTTGTCCAACATAACCTTAGTGCTGACTTTATCAAAAGTTGGAATGAGTGGTTACAAGCGGTTGTGGCCGTCAGTAAAGAGCAGATCCCTGAGCAGTGGTTGGATTGTTATCTAACCAGCCCTGTTTGGCACTTTGCACTATCTGCAGATCTTTGCTGTGAATCAGCCATGTTAGGCACCTTGATCCCCAGTGTCGATCAAGTGAGCCGCCACTATCCGTTTACTTTGGCAGCTACCCATAAAGGCAGCCCGTTAGCAGCTTGGCAACAAGCCGACCAATGGGCTCCGCAATTTCAACAGTCCATTTTGCAAGTGCTGGACGATGACTGCAATCTTGAAACGTGGCTGAAAGAAATTGCTAGTCAAATCAGTTTCCCCACCGCAGCTCCGGCTCACAGCATTATCACTCAACACACCGATCCTGTTAAGAAGGCTTGGGTGTTACAAGGTCACCAGCACATTGAAATGCATGACCTGTTGCACCGCCAATATAGCGAACAACTGGGCCGTTACAGTATCTGGTGGACAGAGGGCTCACAATGGGTCGCACCTTGTGTAGTTATTGCTGAAGGCCTGCCACAGGTGAGTCAGTTTGTATCGATGATTAATGGCCAATGGGTGGAAAGAGATTGGAACTTAGCTGCAGTGACAGAGGAGGGATAATGCACCAAACAAGTCATGGAATAAGTCATCGAGGTACAGTCAGAGAGATTAATGAAGACGCTTGCCTTGAGTTGACACATTTAGGGGTTTGGGTCGTGGCTGATGGTATGGGGGGGCACGCCGCTGGCGATGTGGCTAGCCAACTGGTCATTGATGTAATGCAGCAAGCGTTGAGCCACTGTTCTAGAGAGCAGGTTAATCAAGCTATTTTGGTCAGTGCGTTGGAGGAAAGTAACCGGCGTTTACGGCAGATGAGTCAGCAACAATTTGCCGGCAAAGTAGCCGGTAGTACTGTGGTAGTGCTGTGGATCCATCAGCATCAATACCACTTGTTATGGGCCGGAGACAGTCGAGGTTATCTCTACCGAGGAAATCAGCTTACACAAGTGACCAAAGATCATAGCCAAGTTAATGACATGGTCGATGAAGGGGTGTTGTTACCAGAGGAAGCTGAACAACACCCTCTGGCAAATGTCATCACTCGAGCTGTCGGGGTGGATGACTATTTATGTGTAGATATTAAACAGGGTTCGCTCGTTAATAATGATATTTTCTTACTGTGCAGTGATGGTTTAAATAAAGAGTTAAGCGATCAAGAGATTGCCAATGCCATTCAGCCGGGAAATATTATTGATTCAGGCATGGCATTAATCCATAGCTCACTTGTTAGAAATGCCAGAGATAATGTTACCTGTATTTTAGTTAAGAGCCATTATGGCTTGTCGTCTGATAAAGATATTGGTCGGGATAATAGTGATGCGACCATTCCGGTTTTTATTTAAATTGTAATGCTTGTTGATCTGTTAATACATTGCGGTTTATTATTTGCTTTTATTTTGTTTATTTATAGTTCTTTAGTGTTTTGTTGTTTTAAATAATGTCCTTTGGGATGTAATTTCAAATCGACAAATATATTAATAAGTATGGGTTAGCGGTATTTACCTACCATGGTATTATTCAAGGAATGAATTTTGGGTGTCGACGAATTTAATATCGAAGATTATATTTTACCAATATCTGACACGAATGTGGTGGGCATTGATCCGCGCGAAAATGTCAGTCCAACCTCTACTTATTATCATTTAAAAGATGTCAGAAACAGTGCTAGGGCAAAGGAACGAAAAGCCCTAATAGATGAAGACAATGTCTTGTCGGTCGCAACCGACTGGCGTCCAATTGTTGAACAGGTGCCAGAGGCGCTACGTAACGACTGTAAAGATCTGGAATATGTCGCTTGGTTGATAGAGGCCAATTGTCGCTTATCTGGTTTTCGTGGCCTAGCAAATGGCTTCGAGTTAGCCGCAAAACTCATTAATGATTTCTGGCAACAACTCTATCCCACACCTGAGCCAGACGATCTATCTGAAAGACTCTCTCCATTGATAGGGCTTAATGGTATTGATAGTGAGGGCTCACTTATTCAGCCCATTAAATCAATACTGATATCGCAAGGTGTCACATACGGTGCGTTCTCTACCTGGCAATATGATCAAGCTCAAGAGGTCGCTAGACTCGACAAAGACAAGCAACAGAAACGTATCGATGCCGGCGCCGTATCTTTAGAAGAAGTAGAACAGAGCATTAAGGAAACCGCTGCTTCATTTTATCTGCAGTTACATCAAGATCTGCAAGATGCCATCTCGGCTTTTGAGCGGCTGTCGCGTGCCATGGATGACGCAATGGACGGCGTGCCGCAACCTACCAGTTATATCAGTAAAGCGTTGAGTCATTGCTTGCAGCAAGTGACCACAATTGCCCAACCTATTTTGGTTAAACACAATGCGCCGCAAGAGACGACTGAGCTAGATGATACTGATGATATAGGGTGTAGTGATATATCAGCGGCAGAGCAAGGTGTTATTAAACAACTCCAGTCAAGAGATGAAGCAATAAATAATCTCTCAACAGTAGCAGAATTTTTTAGAAAAACAGAACCTCACTCGCCGATGTCATATGCCATTGAGCAAGTTATTCGATGGAGTGATTTAACTTTGCCTGAATTATTGAATGAATTAATTCAAGATGGTGATGCAAGAAGTGGCTATTTTAAATTGTCGGGTATTAAGGTCGACGAATAAATATGTCTTGCGGAATATAAAATTGAAAGGAGTTCAAAATGAGTATACATGATAGATTGAAGCGGGTAAGAAAACCGCGAGTACATATTACTTATGATGTTGAGACGGAAGGCACGGTAGTAAAAAAAGAATTGCCCTTTGTAATTGGTATTACGGGTGATTTTACTGGTCACAATAAAGAGAGTTTAAAACCATTAAAAGATCGCCGCTTTATCCAGATCGATCGTGATAATTTTGATGATGTCATTAAACGTATGAACCCGACGCTATCGCTGGCCGTGGCTAATACCCTTGCTGATGATGATTCGCAGTTAAAAGTAGACTTGAGTTTTAATTCACTAGAAGACTTTGAGCCAGCAGCCATTGTCAATCAAGTTGAACCGCTTAAAAAACTGATGGAAACGCGCAATAAACTGCGTGATTTGATGACAAAAGTCGATCGTTCAGAAGATCTAGAAAATATTCTAGAGGATGTATTGAACAATACCACGAGTTTAGAAAAGTTGGCCGACGAATTGGATATACAAGGAGCGAAGTCATGAGCATGGAAACAGTTGAAGCCACACTCGATGCCGTAGCCCAAGAGGGGAGTGTTTCGTTACTCGATCAAGCTATTGGTGCGACAAAACAAACGGACTCAAGCAGAGCAGAAGAGCTCATTCGTTCGCTAACAGAAGAGGCGCTAAA
This sequence comes from Shewanella sp. Scap07, assembly GCF_013394145.1. Lineage (NCBI taxonomy): Bacteria > Pseudomonadati > Pseudomonadota > Gammaproteobacteria > Alteromonadales > Shewanellaceae > Shewanella > Shewanella sp. Scap07. The sequence goes on along the minus strand of NZ_CP041329.1, from coordinate 4,097,722 downwards.
AGGCACCGTTAAGTGGAATAAGAACTTAACCGTTACCTTTAATGAAGCCATCGATGTAATCGACAGTGTTATCTCCAAACAGCTTGCAGCCATTATGCACCACGACGACTTACAAAAGTTGGAGGGGAGCTGGCGCGGGCTGCACCATACCGTGTCTAACTCAGAAACCAATGAAACTCTGAAGATCCGCATGATGAGCTTAAGTAAAAAAGAGCTGCATAAAGATCTTAGCAAGGCGGTTGAGTTCGACCAAAGCCAAATGTTCAAAAAAATCTATGAAGCTGAGTTTGGCACACCTGGCGGTGAACCCTATGGCTGTTTAGTTGGTGATTACGAGTTTAGTAATCATCCTGAGGATGTGGAAGCTTTGTCGTTAATGTCTAATGTTGCGGCAGCTGGTTTTTGTCCATTTATATCGGCCGCGGGTTCTTCGCTGTTTGGTTTCGATGATTGGACCCAGCTAAGTAAGCCTAGGGATTTAGAGAAGGTCTTTGAATCGCTTGAATATACGCAATGGCGTTCATTCAGAGAAAGTGATGATTCTCGATTTGTATCGTTAACAATGCCTCGGGTATTAGCCCGCTTACCTTATGGCAGTGCAACTAAGCCTGTTGAAGAGTTCTGCTACGAAGAGTTTGAGCTTGATGATACCGCAACGCGATCTAAAACCGCTAACCACGACGACTATTGCTGGATGAACTCATCTTATGTTATGGCCACCAATATGGGCCAAGCATTCAGTAAATACGGCTTCTGTACCGCAATTCGTGGTGCTGAAGGTGGAGGCAAAGTTGAAGGTTTACCGGCACATATCTTTACTAGTGATGATGGTGACCCTGACTTAATGTGCCCAACAGAGATTGGCATTACTGACCGCCGCGAAGCGGAGTTAAGTAAGCTGGGCTTTTTACCTTTGTGCCATTACAAGCACACTGATTATGCAGTGTTCTTTGGCGCGCAGTCCTGTCAGAAGCCGCAGATTTTCTCTAGCCATGATGCGACCGCAAATGCGGCGATTTCATCACGTTTACCTTACCTAATGGCGACGTCTCGCTTTGCTCACTACTTAAAAGTGATGGCCCGAGACAAGATTGGTAGCTTCATGGAAGCGGAAGACGTGGAGTCATGGCTCAATCGCTGGATTTTGTCATTCGTGAATGCTTCAGAAGGCGGCGGACAAGATATTCGTGCCAAGTATCCACTTGCCGATGCCAAAGTCGAAGTTAAGGAGATTCCGGGTCAACCTGGTAGCTATAACGCGGTGGCGTGGTTGCGTCCTTGGTTGCAAATGGAAGAGCTAACGGCATCACTTCGGTTGGTGGCTAAAATCCCTAAAGTGGGCTAGTCGATCCCGTCGTTGATTGCTTTTCAAGGATAGAAACGTAATGAATCACGAAAGCATTTCATTTGTTGATGATGAAATATTTCTGCAGGACACTGTGCATGCAAGCTCGGTGTCCAGCCAACATTTACGGCTGAAAAACAAGCATTTAGTGGAACGGTTTTTACGTGAAACCGATACCACTAAATCGTTATTGTTGTGGCTGGAAAATAGTGGTGCTTCATTACAGGGCTTAGATAAACATCATGTTTACCCGCTGCTGCTAAAAGCGGTCAATGAAATTGATCGTAAACTAGAAAAGCAACTCAACGCTATCATCCACCACCCCAGCTTGCAGCAATTGGAAGCGAGCTGGCGTGGTGTGCTTTATCTTGTTGAACAAAAAGAACGCTGTGATAAAGCAGACAAAGTTAAAGTAAAACTGCTGGATTGTAGTTGGCGCACGCTATGCAAGGATATCAACAAAGCCATCGAATTTGACCAAAGCGAGTTTTTCAAACTGGTTTACAACAATGAGTTTGATATGTCCGGCGGTGAACCGTTTGGGGCCATTGTAGGCGATTACATGATTGGTAATCGTCAGCAGTCAGGGCAAAGCATCAATGACATCGAAGTTCTTAAAGAGATTTCTCGTACTGCCGCCGCGGCATTTTCCCCGTTTATCGCCTCGGTTTCACCCACATTTTTTGGTGCAGATGACTTTTCAGACTTAGCCTATAGTACCGACTATTCCGATACCTTTGAGCAGTTAGAGTATATTAAGTGGCACGCACTGCGGGCAATGGATGATGCCAGATTTATCGGCTTAACGTTGCCGCAAATATTGATGCGTCCACCTTACAAAATAGATGGGCTCCGCAGTGAAGGATTTAAGTTCAAGGAACATATTGACGATCCGCAGCGGCATCACTTATGGGGCAGTGCAGCATATGCGTTTGCTGGGGTACTGATTCGCGCATTTAGTGACTCTGGTTGGTTTGGCCAAATAAGAGGCATGCAACCTGGGCAGAAGAAAAAAGGCTTAGTGTGCGATTTACCTGTCTGTCAGTACGAAACCGATCTCTATCGTCAGCGTGCTAAACCGTCAGTCAATTTACTGGTGAGCGATAGTGCTGAGAAGTCGCTTTCTGATCAAGGCTTTATTCCATTATCGCCGATTCCCGGCTGTGAGCACTTAGTCTTTTATAGTAATGCTTCTGTTCAAAAGCCTCAGTCATATGAGCGCCTAGAGGACAATATTAACGCTAAGTTATCGGCCATGCTGCAATACATATTATGTGTGTCTCGTTTTGCTCACTACATCAAGGTGTTAGGGCGAGACAAAATCGGCTCGTCCAGTTCTGCTGAGCAATGTCAGGCTGAGCTGCAAAAGTGGCTACACCAATATACGACTGCGTCAGAATCAGCCACCGACGAAGTACGCAGCAAATACCCGCTACGCAGTGCTCAAGTTCAAGTCAAAGAGATGCGCGGCAAACCCGGTCATTTCTATTCAATCATCCAGCTACAGCCGCATTTTCAGCTCGATCAAATGGTATCGAGTATCAAGCTGGTGACCGAATTAACTCCACGAAATTAACCTCAAGGACAGCATTAACATGGAAATCGTTAAACAGATGATTCAAGAAGCTAAATTAACTCAGGCTATTGAATACATTGAACAGCTTCTCAGAGATGATCCGCTTAACCCTGATTTGAAAAGTACACTTATTGAACTGCTGTGTATCAGTGGCGAGTATGAGCGTGCTGATAAACAGTTGAACCTTATTGTGCAAAAACACCCTGATTTCTTGATTGGCGCGTCAAACCTACGTCAATTACTGCGGGCAGCTCAATCTCGCCAAGACAGCCTAACTGGCCAAAGTGTGCCTAAGTTGTTCAGTGAAGTGGATGGCCATAGTGAGGCTTTTATGAAGCTACGAGTTGAGTTGAACCAAGGTCAACCAGAGCAAGTGAGTAAAGGGGCCATCGCGCTTGAACAAGCACGGCCTGCCATTGCAATCAATATTAATGATCAACCTAATCAGGAGGTGCGGGATCTGGATGACACGCTGGGCGGATTTGTGGAGATTTTTGGTACAGACGGTCACTACTACATTGCACAGCTATCTGAGATTGATTACATCCATTTTAAACCCGTGTCTTCCTTAGTTGAGCAGGTATGGCGACGAGTAGATATTGCGATTAAAAATGGCCCCTGTGGCGAGGCCCATATTCCTGTGGTGTATGCAACCAGTGAAACTGATTCGCAAAAATTGGGCCGTGAAACAGATTGGCACGAATCCGCCACCGATGTGATGACGGGTCGCGGCATGAAAATGTGGTTTGTTGACAATGCAGCGCTGCCTTTAAGTGCCATCAGCAAACTGTCAGCAGCTGCTTAGTATTTTGATGATGTAGAGGCAGATTGATGAGCAGCAAACCTTTGTCAGCGACACCCCATATTCAGGCTTCAATTCTCGATCGCTTGATTGATGACGATCCCGATTCGGCCGATGTGAAAGATAGCCATCGAGGTCTGAACTTGCAGCAATTACGCAGCAATGTCCGTCGTGACCTAGAGAATCTACTCAATGCCAAAATTCAGTGGCAACAGTGGCCAGACTATTACCAAGAGCTGGATGCTTCACTTCTCAATTATGGCTTAAATGACTTTTCTAGTATGGCTGTTGCTAGCCTTGAAGGCCGTCAATTGTTGTGCCAGCAAGTTGCGGAAACGATCAAACGATTTGAGCCGCGCTTTATTGAAGTGCTGGTAGAAACCATGGACAACGAACAGCCGTTGGACCGGATTTTACGCCTGCGGATCAATGCCTTGTTATATGCCGATCCCGAACCCGAGTACATTACGTTTGATTCTGAAGTCGAACCTGTACACCTAGGTATGACAGTCAATGAGGCCGCGTTTTGAACGAAGAGTTACTGAAGTACTACAATCGAGAACTGGCTTTTATTCGGCATATGGGCGCTGAGTTCGCTGAGCAATACCCAAAACTAGCGGGCCGATTGAGGTTAAGTGATGAGCATGTTGAAGATCCCCATGTCTCTCGGCTTATTGAGGCATTTTCGTTACTCACTGCCCAAATTAGACAGAAACTCGATGATAGCTTTCCTGAATTGACCGAAGCCCTGTTAGGGCAGCTGTATCCGGACTATCAAGCGCCTATTCCTTCAATGTCAGTCATTAAAGTTGAGACAGAAAATGTGTCAACAACTGGGGTTTTATTAGCTCGCGGCAGTCAGGTTGATACGCAAGTTGAAGGCATGAAAACTTGTCACTTTAAAACCTGTTACGACACTCAGCTTTGGCCAATAGATGTCAGTGATGCCCAGTTTGAGAATGCCCCGTTTAATGCGCCGGAACCTATATGGAATGACCATGCTAAATCTAGCTTAAAACTGACCATCACGGGTGAGTTTGATGAAGTTTCAATGTCGACACTCTCAATCGATCGATTGCGATTTTTCCTCAATGGCCAAGCGCATCAAACATACCATCTCTATCAGATGTTATTTGAGCACTGTATCGGTATGGCGATTTCACCTAAGGGGGACTGCAACCAGGTTAAGTATATTGAAAAGCGTCATATTCAGGCCGTGGGATTTGACCATCAGCAACAAGTGGTTCCTTATAGCCAACGGACCTCTTCAGGCTACCGACTACTGGTGGAGAATTTCACCTTCGCCGAGAAATTTCTGTTTGTTGATATCGTTGATCTTAGTGATTGCTGGCAGCACATTGGCAGTGAGTTTGAGCTGCATTTTTATTTTAAGGCTTCTGCAGAGGACTTAGAAAAACAAGTTAATGCCGGTCACTTCTTACTGGGCTGTACGCCTGTCGTTAACCTCTTTGAGCAAGAGTTAGAACCCATTAGCGTGGACTCTGCGCAGTACGAGTACAAATTACAGGCTCGCTATTTAGATGCTGAAGTATCTGAAATCATTGCGGTAAATGAGGTTTCCGCTTTTGACCCTGCCGACAACAAAGTCAAGGTGAGTCCATTTTATGGTGAATCGCATCCAGCTTACTTAGGCCAAGACAGATTGTTCTGGCACGTGCGCCGAGAAGCGGCGAGTTGGGCGGGGGGTTATGCCGAGCAGGGAACTGAACTGTTCTTGTCTCTGGTTGATAAAGATTTTAAAGGCTTTGATGCGAATAGCGAAAACGAAACTTGGGTATTGAGTGCTAAGGCATTGTGCAGTAATCGCAATTTAGCCGCGCATCTGCCTTTTGGTACTGATGAACCCAAAATGTTCATTGCTGAAAGAGCGGACATTATTAAGAAAGTGAAGTGCTTACACGCGCCCACTTTACCAGTCCGTCCGGCGTTGTCGGATGCATCCCGATGGCAACTTGTCAGTCATTTAAGTTTAGATAGTTTTAGTGGTCCAGAAGCGACGAAACAGCTCAAAGAAACGCTGAAACTCTATGACTTTAAAGCGTCACCAGAAAATAAGGCCCTGATAGAAAGTATTGTTGCGGTTGAGGTGAGTGCCGCTACAGCTCGGGTGGCACAAGCAGGTCGAGTCAGTTTTTGTGCCGGTAGCGATATTGAGGTCACTTTTACCAAAGATCACTATGCCGGTGCTGGGGTATTTTTCTTCTGCACTGTGCTTGATCACTTCTTTGCTCAGTTTGCAGTGATCAATAGCTTTACGCGTTTAAGTTTGCGTTTCACTGGCCAAGATCAGCGATATTACACTTGGCCTGCAAGGGCTGGTATAAGGCCGCTGTTATGATGTTACGCCAGTTAATTGATGCGCCAACTCAACAAGACTTTTATCAAGCTGTGTATCAAGTCGAACGTCAGCTCGCCAATGATAAGGCCCGCTATCACTGTGTTGGGCGTGATAGTTTACCTGCTCAAGAACTCATTCGATTTAAAGTCGATCAGCATCTGGGTTTTCCTGGTCAACCAATCAGCGGCGTTGACCTCCGAGAATCTGATAATGCCCAGTGCAGTGCCATTGATATGAATATTTCATTTATGGGGCTAACGGGTCCCAGCGGAGCCTTACCGCAGCATTATAGTGAAATGGTCTTGGCGCGACTCAAGCTTAAAGATACCGGTATGAAAGATTTTTATGATCTCTTCAATCACCGTTTAATTTCTTTGTTCTACCGGGCATGGGAGAAGTACCGGTTTAGCGTGAGCTACCAAGCGGGTGGCCAGCAACAAACTGATGCTTTCTCAAAGGTATTAAAACACTTTAGCGGCCCAGACTCTTTGTCGGCCTATTATGCCGGTATTCAAAGTCGCTCATCCCCTTCTGCTCAGGGACTGGCCAATATGCTGATGGACTTTACCCAGGGCGATGTTGATGTGCAGCAGTTTCAAGGTCGATGGCTAACATTGTCGCTTCAAGATCAAACCCGGTTAGGTGGGCGCTGTAACCCTGAAGGGCAATATGCCCGCTTGGGTTTAGATGCAAGTCTTGGTCAGCGGGTTTGGGATATCAGCTCGGCTGTCACCATTACCCTTAGCTTTACAGATAAAGATATCGCTGCTGAGTATTTACCGGGTAAGCACAAAACTCGCTTGGTTCAGCAGCTTATTGGTCAATACCTTGGTAACACGACTCAATTTAAACTGCAGTTGAATGTCAGTATGAATCAGGTGCCTGTGGCGCAACTATCACGCCAAGGTCTTGGTCTGGGATTGGGCTGCAGCCTGATGAGTCGCCCATGCCAATCGCAAACAACACAAACATTATCGATTTAAACTCACACCTAAAGGATTAGCGATTATGTCAGCGATGACACTGAGTAAGTTAGTTGAAAAACTGAGCCCGAGTTGTAAACGGTCATTAGAGTCGGCCGCGAGTATTTGTCATAGCCGCAGCCAATTTACCGTTGAGATAGAGCATTGGTTATTGGCAATGTTGGAAAGCGAACTAGGTGATATTACGCTTATTTGTAATCACTTCAGCGTTGACAAAAACCAACTGACGGATGAACTAAGAAGAGGCTTAGAGGGCTTCAAAACAGGCAATAGTGCAGCACCAAGCCTATCACCTCATATTGTCAATTTATTGCGTCAAACTTGGCTCAATACGAGTATCGAGTTTGGCGACAACGCCATGCGATCGGCCTATTTGATATTTACTTTACTGCAGGACGACTCATTAAGTGCTTTAGTGTCTCGGTCAGCAAAACAACTGCTAAATATAGACAGTGCTAAGTTGCTAATGAGTTGGCCTGAGCTCAATGCCTTGTCAGATGAGCAGCAGCCGGTTAACTCGAGTGATGTAACCGATGCTCAAGTACAGTCTGCAACCCCGAGTCTTGCGCAATTTACTCAAGATCTTACCGCCCAAGCAAAATCAGGCAAGGTTGACCCTATATTAGGCCGAGACAATGAAATTCGGCAGATGATCGATATTTTGACTCGCCGCCGGCAGAACAATCCGATACTGACCGGCGAAGCCGGCGTTGGTAAAACTGCGGTTGTAGAGGGGTTAGCACTTAAAATCGCCCAACAAGATGTACCTGATGCCTTAAAAAATGTCGCTATTCATGTATTAGATTTGGCGTTGTTACAGGCCGGAGCGGGTATGAAAGGCGAGTTTGAAAATCGTCTTAAGAGCTTGATAAATGAGGTCAAGCAATCGGCACAGCCGATTATTTTGTTTATTGATGAAGCCCATACCATGATCGGCAGTGGCGGTGCTGCTGGGCAAAATGATGCTGCTAACTTACTCAAGCCTGCATTGGCACGGGGTGAACTGCGCACGATTGCCGCGACTACTTGGGCTGAATACAAGAAATACTTTGAAAAAGATGCCGCATTAACGCGTCGCTTTCAGGTTGTTAAAATTGAAGAGCCTTCTGAGCAGCAGGCTGTGTATATGATGCGCGGCCTATTACCAGTGATGGAGCAGCATCACGGTATTTTAATCTCTGATCAGGCCCTATGTTCATCTGTGGCATTGTCCCATCGTTATATCACTGGAAGGCAGTTGCCTGATAAGGCCGTGAGTTTGCTCGATACAGCCTGCGCTAGAGTGGCAATGAGTCAAGCTTCAACGCCGGGTCCAATTGAGGCGTTACAGCGATCAGCAACGCAACTCGATACCCAAATCGCCTTGCTGCAACGTGAAGTCAAAACTGGTGAAAATCACACCAAAAAAATCCGTCAGCTAAAACGTGAGCTCAAATCTGCGCAGCAACAACTTAAGCCACTTGAGGTGTTATGGCAACAACAACTTGAGCAAGTTAAGCGCGTTGCGGAACTGATTGAGCTGTTACAAGCTGATGAAGTGGAAAACGGCGCAGCGCTGTTGATGGAACTTAGTCAAATCAAGCAAGCGTTAGCTGAAACTAGCCAACCCATGGTCCACTGGCAAGTGGATTCACAACTGATTGCTGAGGTGATATCTGATTGGACCGGTATTCCAGTGGGTAAAATGCAACAGGATGAGATTGATACCATTTTGTCGCTACAACATAACATGGCTAAGCGAGTGGTGGGTCAAGACCACGGTTTGGAAATCATTGCCAAAACGGTACAAACATCGCGTGCGCAGCTAGCAGATGAAAAGCGCCCAATAGGTGTGTTCTTACTCACAGGTCCCAGTGGCGTAGGCAAGACCGAAACGGCGCTAACATTGGCTGAGCAAGTCTATGGCAGCGAAGATAACCTTACAGTCATCAACATGTCTGAATTTAAAGAAGAGCATAAAGTTTCTTTGCTATTGGGATCGCCTCCAGGCTACGTGGGCTATGGTGAAGGTGGAGTGTTGACCGAGGCTGTTCGTCGTAAACCTTATAGCGTCATTTTGCTCGATGAAATGGAGAAAGCTCATCCAGGCGTGCAAGACATTTTCTACCAAGTATTTGATAAAGGTCAGATAAAAGATGGTGAAGGCCGAGATATCGACTTCAAAAATACCATCATCATTATGACCTCTAATGCTGGCACAGATACCACTATGTCGCTATTTGAGGATGAAAATACTACGCCAACTATCGCAGGATTGAAAAAAGCACTTCATGACGATTTGCTCAGTTATTTCAAACCGGCATTTTTAGGCCGAATCAATGTGGTGCCTTACGTGCCGTTAACTTCCGCCATGTTAAATCAAATTACCGAGTTGCAGCTGGCCAGGGTTGGTGTTCGCCTGCACGACCATTATCAAGCGCAATTTAGTTACAGCGAGCATGTGATCGACAAAATTGTGTCTATGTGTCAGGACGCCGGCTCTGGTGCGAGAAATATTCATAATATTTTACAGCAAACATTGCTGCCAGATCTGTCAATTAAAATGTTGGAAAAGACCAGTTCAAATAAAAAATCTAGTTCGGTTAAAATTGACGTTAATAATGATGGCTTTACATATAAGGTATAGTTTTTTTGATTTTATAGTTATTAAGTGCGTATCTATTTTAAAGCTGGGTTAATTTGTCTTTAGTCAGTTTTAAATTGTCTTTACCTATTACTAGTTGCAAAGTTTTACTGAAAACTGTTAGCGGTAGCACTTAAGTGCTACCGCTGTGATTTACAGTTGTTTTAATTTATCTAAGCATCTGATTTTAAATGATTTTAAATGTTTGGGTTTTTACCGGTGTTATCGTTGAATTTGGTGTTTTTTTACTATAATCTTCGCCCTGAATGATCATCGTATTATCATTTAAATGTATCTTTTTAATTGAGTGGTATATTTAAATGTAAATTAAATTTGCATTCAATTTGTTTGTTAACTCAAACTTTAATTAGCCTGTCCAATAATGGATGAACTTAACGCACAAGGAGCATTAATAATGCAAGCGAATACCTATTTAGATTATGAAGGAATTAAAGGCGAAACAACGGCAGAAGAATATAAAGACATGATTACTGTCTTATCAGTTGACTGGAATGTGAGCCGTGAACTCTCTTCTTTCACTGGTACAGCGCAAGATCGTGAAGCTAGCTCTACTCGCTTAGGTGATGTGACGATTACTAAGCTACAAGACAATGCATCAACTTACCTGTTTGAAGAAGCAACGATTGGTAAAGGTAAAAAAGCGGTTTTCCATATCACTAAACAAGGTGACAAGATCGAAGAGATCATGCAGATCGAGCTAACTGATGCGATGATTTCTAGCTATAGCGTATCAATTCAAGGCGATCGTCCTGTTGAAACTATCACAATTAGTTACACGGAAATGATGATGGCTGTGACGCCTACCGATGATAAGAACAATGTTACTGCTGCGCTGCGTTATGGCTACAGTGGCGTTAAAGGTCAACAAATGTAATTTCATTTGCGATCTAAAGGTCTTGGAGCAATGCGCTCCAAGGCTTTGATAAAGATTTACTGAGGCAAGGAATGCTAAAGGCGACACAGGCAAACAACATTATTAGTATCCAGACCCCGCTAGGGAAGGATGCATTATACCTTACACATTTGTCAGCTGATGAGGCGATTTCTCAGCTGTTTTCTATTACCGTGTCAATGTATGCCGTTGGCACCAGTATCTCGCTTGCAAACATAGTCGGTAAGAGTGTGACTATTGCCTTAAGAAATGCTTTTTCTTCGGGCGCGGTTCGATATTTTAACGGTGTGGTCAGTCATATTGAATCAGCAGGTATGCGAACGGCTGCCAGTGATGTCAGTGAAGACTATATTGACTACCAAGCCGTAATTGTTCCTACTGCTGCATTAATGCAAAAACGCACTAATTGCCGCATTTATCAAAACTTGTCGGTGATAGACATTATCTCTGACTTGTTTGGCCAACATAGTGTCGCATTTCAAGATAAGACCACTAAGACCTATCCCAAATATGAGTATTGCGTTCAATACCAAGAGTCAGACCTCGATTTTGTTGCGCGCTTGCTGCAGCAGGAAGGCATCTTTTACTTCTTTGAACACAGTGCATCAGCTCATCAATTAGTGCTGGCTGATGATGTGACCGCCTACAAAAAGTGTGCAGAAGACCAAGTGCGTTGTTATTCCGGTCATTTAGCTGAATCGCACGTTGTGCATTGGCAAGGTGGTTTATCTATGGTCAGTGGTGCCTATGCACAAAAAGGCTACGATTTTGAACAACCCAGCTTATTTCCGCTTGGTAGCAAGTCACAAGCGGAACTTCCAGGGCAAGGGGCTTTGGAAGTGTTTGACTATATGGGTGAGTCAGAAATAAATAAGCGTCCGCAACCTTATGCCAATACGCAGTTAGAAGCCTTACAAAAAGACATGCATAAGTGCTCTGGGCAAAGTGATTGTCGCAGCTTTGCCACTGGGCAATGTTTTACTTTCAAAGACCATGAAGACAGTCGTTACAAAGGGCAGAGCTTTGTCGTGACGGCGATGCGTACCAGCGCCACACAACCTAACCAATCTGGCGCCAGTCAGTCTCATAGCAGCGCGGTTTATCACAATGACTTTGAGTGTGTGCCTAAAGCTACGGCCTATCGTCCTTATAATTTACTGCGTAAGCCGTTAATCAGTGGCGTTCAAACTGCCATTGTGACCGGAGATGCCGGCGATGAACAACACATAGATAAGTTTGGCAGAGTGAAAGTGCAGTTTCACTGGGATCGCGAAGGTGAGTTTAACGGCAAGAGTTCTTGCTGGATCCGAGTTGCGCAAAACTGGGCTGGTAACAAATGGGGCGCATTTTTCTTTCCACGAGTGGGACAGGAAGTGCTGGTTGAGTTTATTAATGGTGACCCGGACCAGCCAATCATCAGTGGTGCAGTATACAACGCGGAACTCATGCCACCCTATGCCTTGCCGGCTAAGAAAACACAAAGCGGTATTAAAACGCGCAGCACTAAAAAGGGCGGAGCAGATAACTTCAATGAGTTACGTTTTGATGATGAAAAAGGTAAGGAGCTGTTATTTATCCAAGCTGAAAAAGATCATCATCTGAATGTTAAGCATGATCAGCAAGATACAGTGGGCAACGATCGCGCGACAGACATAGGCAATGATGATCGCCTGACTATTGGTAACGATAATTTCAGCGATATTGCCAACAATCAGACCCTAACAGTAGGTAAAGATCGCAGCGCCGATATTGGTACTAATGACAGCTTAAAGGTTGGAAAGGTGCTAAGCATTGAGGCCGGTAAAGAGATCGTGCTGAAAACGGGGGCTGCCAGTATCAAACTTAGCAGTGACGGCGCAATTAGTATTGAGGGTACCAACATTAAAGTGAAAGGCACCGATGTTAAAGTTAATGGTGCCACAATTGCCTTAAAAGCTGCCCAGATTAAGTTGAACTGATGATGGAGTTAATCACTTATCCAGGTGTCGGTTTACGGGGCTCAGCTTGCAAAGGCCGTTATTTCTTTTGTCAGTTTGGTCATCGTTATCTCATTTGTCGACCAGTAGATCGACCGGATGACCCGCTGCTAAGCCCACCGCGAATGGATTTGTGGTGTGCGACAACCTACGGGATGCAATTTTTGTCACAGCGACACCAGTGGAAGAACAGTGCGCATATTTTATCGCAATTAGTTAGCTATTTATCTGGGGAGAGCCTAGCTGACAGTTTAGATGAATATGAGCAGCTTGAGCATCTTGCCACAGGGATGATGCAGCGGCAGTTATTGGTGTTTCCGCTAGAAAGTAGCGATAGCTAAGTTTTCAAATAACAAGGATGTGATTATGGGAATGCCAGCAGCAACAGTAACGAGTATGCATGTCTGTCCTAAGACAAACCCTGGCCCTGTGCCCCATGTAGGGGGCCCCGTTGTCGTTGGTTCGCCCAATGTACTGATTAGTTCGCTACCCGCAGCTCGTCAAGGAGACAAATTGGTGTGTGTAGGCCCGCCAGATTCAATCAGTGCTGGTTCGAGTTCCGTCACCATTAATGGCAAACCCGCTGCACGTATGGGCGATAGCACTGCTCATGGCGGTAAGATCGTAGCAGGAAATCCTAGTGTGCTTATCGGCTAATACGCGATCAACAGTAACTGATGTATGTCCAACCAAGATGATTAATATTAACAATTACTTTAATGAGTTATTAGCGCAGCGGCGGGCGATAAACCTGACATTGCTGAGCACCCAAAAGAACCTAAATGACAATACTCAGGCATTGGCGACCTGTATTGATCTGCTTAACGATGCACCGCCTTCACAACCTCATTTGCTCACCGCAACGACTGCTACGCAGGTGATGGCCTTGTTGGAAGCATCCTTTACCAAAGATGACGCAGAATCCATATATCAGGCTGCTGATGTAATGGTCATTTTGCAATTGATGGCATTAGTTAACTGGCCAAAGAATTCAAGTCATTATCCTGATTTAGTCTGGCGTTTATATCAACATACTGATGTTCGCATTCAACAATTAGCACCGCATTTTTGTTTGTATCTTGGCCAGCAATTTGCCGTTGTTGAGTTTCCGCTAGATCCGCGGCATGAAGTCGCATTATTTAATCAACATTTGCTGTATTTGTACTATCAGCGTGGCTTATCAGACGCCCTAGTGCAGCAATTCCGACATCTGCCAGGACTCGCTGAGCTGAGCCTATTGTATCTTGATGTGTTGACCTATAAAGGGCGCAACTTTATTCAAATCGTGCAGCAATTTACGCGACTGCAATATATGGGAACACACCTATTTGAGATCTTTATTACCTCGCTACCGGAGCTAGAGGCAAGCAAGCTGGTTAACATGCTTTCAGCAACTGAGAGTCACACACCTTATGTGATTGAGGTCATGGCACTAAGTGGCTATAGCAAGTTTATACCGTATTTAGCGCGGTACATGTTGTCTGCGGAAAACGCGGCAGCGGCTTTTACCGCGATAAGATTATTGTTGGGGCAAAAACTAGACTACTTTATGCCGCTGGATGTGCAGTTTGATAGCGATGAACAAGCGCAAATCCAGCATTGGCAATATTACGCTGCCAAGTTACTTGATGCTTGGCAGAACCAAGCCGTTGATTTCAGTCACACTCAGATGTTGGATGGTCAAGCTGTGACGATGGCGAATATCGACAACATTATTCAGGGAGGCAGTCGCCTACATCGCAAGTTAGGGTTATTGCACCGTATGCGCCTAAAACCCAACCTATTTACACCGCACTTCGACATGCTTGAGTGGCGCATATGAATATTGTGCTTGATGAAGTGAAACTCAATCTCGGCATTGAGGCTAATTCGTTAGCAGCGGTTAACTTGCCCTATGTCGAAACCCAGCCATGCGTGGTTGATGAGGGGTATGTCACGGCGTTTTTTGCTGATAGTGAACCGTCACAAACTGTTGAGTCTAGTGCTAAGCATATCAGCAGCTTGGTTGGGCCATTATTACAGCAACTTTCGCAACAGCATGCCGACTTTCATTGTGATGTGCCAGTTTTCTGGTTGTTACCTGAAAGCAGTAATGAACGCCCTGAGTTAATTGAGAGCTGGTTGAATCAGCTGCAACAAGACTACCCGCAGCTTTTTGCCCATGGGCAAAGTCAAATATTTCCCTATGGCAGAGCGGCTCTTCCCATCGCTTTAGCTAGCCTAAGCGCTTTGCAACAACAAGGGCTTAATCGCGTAGCACTCATTGCAGTCGATACCGCGATCAATGACATCGCTGAATTATCAGCGGCAAATCTGTTGATAACAGCTGACAGCAGTCAAGGTGTTCAGCCGTCTGAAGGCGCAGTACTGGCATTGATCAGTTTGCAAAATAGTGGTTTGTCGGTGGAGTTTACCCAGCAAGCACTGGCGACATTGTCGCAGCGACGACAAGCCGTAGGTAGCCTATTTAACGATGCTGCCAGCTTCTTAAATCGTCGTTCGGTTGCTAAGTTATATGCTCCAGGTAACGGTGAACCCAAGTTATTGCAAGACTGGTTGGATGGCTATATTCATCTTGCGAACAACATCGACCGTCAAAGTGAAGTTGTACAAACGGGTTATTACACCGGAGAGTTAGGTGGGGTGACGGGGTTGTATAACCTTATCCATATTTATCATAGTTATCAGCAAGGACGCACTGCCGGTACCGTGGTTCAATTGGAATTATCTGAAAGTTTACATCATGGATTAGCCATCTATTCATGGACAGGGAATAGTTAACATGAGTGAGCCGATAAGTCAGTTTTTGTTTCGGGGCCATCATCGGCACGTCATGATCTTACCAAGATCACAGCCCAAACCATCAGGTTTTACCCTTGCTGTAGCCAATGAGATCTCGGGGCACTCTGGTGTGGTAAGAGAAATCTCTCCCCACTTGGCGAAAGACCGCAATGCCCTTATGCATGGGCAAACGTTATTAGCCGCCATAGGCTTGAGCTGCGCCTTAGGCGCAAGATCCATCGCGATGCAATTGAGCAAGGCGATAGAGCAAGGGCTCCTCAACGTATACGTGGAGTCCATTAAAGCTAGTCTACATACTTCAACCGAAGTGGCCTCACCTGTGGGGGCTAGCACCAGTAATAAACCCCAAGGAAAAGCAAGCCCTAAAGGCAAGCAAAGTCAGCCGCAGCCGGCTAGCGGTGAGCAAGCGAATTACACTCAAACTGATGTAGCGATTGATGAGCAAGTTTGCCGCTCTGATCCTATTTCAATGTTCTCAGGTGAAGAAATCCTGCCGCTCGTTGATTTTAACATTGAGGGTGTCATGCCCTTGGTCTGGCGCCGGTTATATCGTTCTAGTCGTGCTGATACCAATGTTGGCTTAGGATATGGCTGGCGCCACAATTTTAGTGTGCAGCTTGAGCAAAAAGTGCAGAGCGCGCCTAAAGTCGGCCCCAAACAGCAAGACAAACATTGGCTTGAGCTCACGGATGATGAAGGGCGGGTTCATGTTTTTGAGCAAGTCAAAATAGGTCAAACTAGTTATCAACTGTCATCGGGTTTAGCGCTGATTTATCAAGCTGAAGATAAACAAGTGTTGGTCAAACCGGATGACACTCACTGGACGTTTAAGCGCTGTTACAGTGACACGGGTTGCTCTTGGTTGCTTGATACGATCAGTAATTTGCAAGGGCAATATTTTGCTTTGCAGTATGACACAAAGCAGCGGTTAACCTCGATTTCAATTGCCCCACATCGTGGCCTCATCCTCCAGTACGATGCTTATGACTGTTTGGTGTCTGTACAAGCGTATTTTGTTGATGGTGAAGGCAAGCAACAGGTGTTACCAAAACCTTTAGCGCGCTATGGATATGACGCTAATAGGGCGCTAACCGTCGCGCGAAATCACTTAGCTGAAACTGAGCAGTACCGCTATCAATATGTGTTTGGCGAGACTTCAATCAGTGATCTTGATAGTGAAGAGCCGGATATGGCAGTGGTCTTTTTACTAAAAAAACGCACCAGATCATCGGGCTTTAGCCATCATTTCCAGTGGCAACTACAGGGGACAAGTAGCCAGTGCATAAAGCAATGGGGAGATGAAGGTAGCTACCAGTATCATTTTAGCTACCAATCACACCCTAGTGGCCGTGTGACTACCAGTACCGATAGTTTGGGAAACACTGAACGTTTTGTGCATAGCCCCCAAGGTAAACTATTAGAGTTTCATGATGCCAATGGCCATATTAGCCGTTATCGCTACGATAGTTTGGGGCGTAAAATAGCGGAAACTAACGCTATGGGCGCGCTGACTCAATATGAATACAACCTTCAAGGCCAACTGAGCGCATTGGTGGCAGCTGATGGTGCGGTGACGCGATACCAGTACAATGCGCTAGGTCAGCGCATTGTTACAATTGACCCACTGGGTGGAAAGCACTTACGGCGTTTTGATGCTACTGGTCGCTTGTTATCAGAGCAGTTAGTTGATGGTCGCCAGCGCCAATATCGCTATAACGATAACGGACAGTTAACAGAGTTTGTTGATGAATATGGTCGTAAAAAAAGCCACTTTTGGGGCGCAAATGGTGAGCTGTTAGCGCAGCAACAGGGTGCTAGCTTAACCCGCTATAGCTATGACAGCATGGGCCGCATCAATGCCAGTATTGATGGTCATGGCATCGTTACCGAAACCGTTCGAGATACAGTAGGCAGAGTGAGCGCCTACCGCAGTTATTCGCAACAGCACCAGCATGAGCAGATTGTCTCTGAGTTTGAGTATGATACTGCGGGTCGAATGATCTCAGCGCTTACCCCAACCATGGTAATCCAAAAGGGGGCCGATAAAGCTAATGATTGCAGTAAACCTCGGCCAGTAATAGCTTCAGCACAAGAGGGTGATGAAGCGGTATCGAGAAAAAGTTGGTGTTATCAAGGGCTGGCTCAGCCTAGCGCAATGCAGTTTGAAGATGGTAGTCGTTTGCAATATTGCTATGACAGCGAACGTAATTTGACCCAAATTATCCGCAGTGACGGGGCGCAATACTCGTTGCAGTACAGTAAAACAGAGCAGATCACCCAGCTAATAGGCTTTGATGGCCGCCAGCAAGATTTTACTTATGACGCAGCAGATAGGCTGAGCGCTATTAGTGATAGCGGCATGCGCCATATCGCATTGAAGCGCGACTTGTTAGGGCGGGTTGTCCAGCAAAGTAGTGTAGTGCTGAGCAACAAATCCAGCCAGCCTATTAGCAGTTTGAGTGTTCAAAACAACTTTCACTATGACGTGCTTGGTCGAGTAGTAAAAGCGCACAACGGCCATAGCCAGTTGGCATTGACCTATCATCTTAATGGCAAGGTCAGTCAATCCACTCAAGGGGCGTGGAAGATAGGTTACCGCTACAACGCTCAGGGGTTAAGAGAGTCAATGCACCTGCCTGACGGTAGCATTATTCAATACGAGTACGACGAACATGCCCAGCTTGCAAGTATGGCGCTTGCGCATAGCGGCAGAGACAGCCAGTCGAAATTAATTGTGACAAGACAATACGATGATGCTGGTTTGTTAGTTGCCCAGAAAATGGGCAACGATGTGACTTTAAAGCAACAGTTTGACCGCTTTTCGCGCCTCAATGAGCAGCGTTGGCATCATCAACAAATTGGTGAGGTTGAATTTCGTTGTTATCAATACGATGCCGAAGGGCAATTGCTATGCCGGCAAACCTCTGCCAGTGCTAAGGATGAAGATACTCAGACAGACCGATTTAGCTATAACTCAATTAATCAATTGGTTGCAGTAGAGCGCGAAAGCCGCGTTGCGGGTAAAGCTGACATTATTGAATCAACGGCATATCAGTGGGATGGCTTTGGCAACCCGCAATCAGCGAGTGCTGCTAACAGCCATCACCAAAGCTCAGTGAACTCAGCGGCTAGGCCGATTAGCGTGTCACATGACAGGTTGCTGTCGCGATTTGATAGCCACTTTAGTTACGATGACAGTGGCAACCAAACCCACATTACAGCTGCGGGAGTACGCCAATATCGCCAGTTTAACGGGTTAAATCAATTAGTAGAGATTAACCACAATGGCAAGCTCACTCGCTATCAATACGATGCGTTGGGTCGTCGCACAGCGAAATTAACTGAGCGGTCACGTACCGACTATTTGTGGGATGGCGATCAGCTGGTGGGTGAGCATACTCAGGGTCAATATCGCTGGTACCTGTATGAGCCTGATAGTTTTTCACCGATAGCCTGTGTTGAAAGCGAGCAGATATATTGGTATCACTTAGACCAACTCGGTACGCCTTGCACCGTGTTAAATGGCCAAGGAAAAAGGGTGTGGCAACATTTTGCAGACCCATTTGGTTTAGCCGCGGCAGATAGCCAACCAATAGCAGATAGTTTTGATAATCCGCTGCGCTTTCAAGGTCAGTATTTTGATGCCGAGTCAGGGTTACACTATAACCGCTATCGATACTATAGCCCGCAACAACAGCGCTTTATCAATCAAGATCCCATTGGCCTTGCTGGTGGAATTAACCCTTATCAATATGCGCCAAATCCGGTTAACTGGATCGACCCGTTAGGGTTACTGTGTAAAGAAGGCCGCGATACCTTATCTGCCATGCTTGATACCTTGGTCGGTGCGGGTATCGATCAACAAACCAAAAATAAGATCATGCAAAGTGCCATAGATAGCGCCTGCATTACAGACCCTAAAGGTAAGGTCAAGGTATGTAAGCCAGGCGGTATCAACAACCTCAATTATTACTACACTGGGCAATCAATGGATGAAGCAAGTGGCAGCTTAACCATTCGCCACAAGATGGGTAATAAGTTCAAAGAGATAGAACTATCCATTGCCGAATTTGCGGGAATGCACGAGTTTGATGGTGAGTTGGTCAACGAAGCATGGGCGGAAAAAGGTAGGATTAAGGAAGATGCAGCCCGTATCTTGGTTGAAGCGCAAAAAGTGGCGGGTAGTAAGCAGGTTTATCAGCTAACGGAGCAACAGCAGCAAGCTTTGCAGCAACACTGCGATAAACGTGATGCTGCAATGCAGGTTCGTGATGAACACAGTCGTAGTACCGATGGCTACAACAAGCAGATCCCCAATGTGAATAAAGCGTCCGCTAAAATTGGCGAGAAAGCCGCCGACATGGCGATGCAAGCCAAGTATCCTGACTATCAACTGATTCATCCCGATGACTTAGATAATTCAGGTTCAGTATCTGGTACCTTTGATATGGTCTATCAAAACCCTCAAGGTGATGTGATTATTGTGGAGGCCAAGGGAGGCCAGAGTGCTTTAGGTAAGAAACAGATTGGTGATTATGATTACCAACAGGGTACAACTCAGTATGCCGAAGCGATAACCGAGAGTATGAAAGGCAATCGCGAGCCTAACGCAGCAACGGATAGAAAGGCCGCTAAGGCGATACAGAAAGCTGCCTGGCGAAAAAAACAGGTTCAGTATTTACACATAGAAACGTCTATCGCAAAAACTGATACTGGCTCAAGCGTTGGCGAAGTTAACATTTCCGAATTTGATATCGATGCAACAAAATTAGCAGGTTAATGATGAAGGTAGAGAGAGCATATAAGCCCGAGTTTGAAAAATATGTCCCGTTAGAGGAATGGTTAGAGACGCCTCGTGAAGCGCGTGAAGAAATGGCTGAATGTATCGTACTACGGCGCGATAATTTACTGTTGTTTAGCGAGGAAATGTTAGACCTCGCTCGCTGGCTAACGTGGGAGACACAAACAGCCGACATCGAGAAGGAGTCAGCAACTGGGCTTAAATATGCCTCAAAAATGTATGCGGCATTTTTTGAATGTGCCCGCGAGCCAAGGAAAACCTCAACGTTTAACATTTATGACTTACCGGAAGTGAGTTGGAATGGTTTGGGGTTACTGGAATCTGGAAGGATTTATCCGGGGCAGTGGTTTGATGCTTATTTCTTGGCAGCTATTACTCGAGATAAGCCGAGTATGGACACATTAGCGACTTTCCCGGTTGAGATTATGCGTCAAAGTGCCACTACTGCTGGCCCAGTATCCTATAAATTAGTCGAAGTGTTTCAGGCCTATCACCATCGCACCAGTAATTTTCCGACATTGCTTAATGAATGTATGGCAATGGCGATGAAGCAGGGTAACGATTGGGCACTCGATATCGCCATGGGCTACCTTGAAACCTTTGCTGCATTAACTACCAATGCGGGGTTTGATTTTAATGAAGTATTGGCTAAGAACCTACAGCGCCAGGAGCAATATCAGATTAGAGAATCTGGTCCAGACCATGTGCCAATAGATTCTTTTATCCCGTTACAACTGCTGGGTATGGCCTGCATGTGGCACGACCGTGGCAATGAGGTCAGCGTTGAAAGTGATTCGCTACCGCGTTTTTTAATCGATGGTCGCTATTTTTAACGATGTTAGCTAACGAGCTTTTAGAATAGCTTTAGGTTAGGTGATAGCACTTTGCGGTCACTATGACCCTATCGCACCAAGGGATTGTGGTGTGAGTTCTTTAACAATAGGGATATGAGTAGGAGATAAGCCGAGTTGGCTTATCTCCTGTTGCACCGTTTTGTAAACCAAGCGTCCGCGGGGTTAGCTAGAGGTGTTCTTTGTCAATACAGGCACTATCACGCAGCAATTAACTAGGCTGAGCCATTAGTAGGGCTACTGTGTACACAAGGGCGGCCAGAGCGCTTTAGGTAAGAAGCAGATTGGTGACCAAGATTACCAACAGGGTACGACCCAGTATGCCGAAGCGATAACCAAGAGTATGAAAGAGAGTGATACCGAGTCAGATGTTATTGCGACAGAGGCTATTGAGGAAGCTTTGGATGATGGTAATAAAGTACAGTATCTACATATTGAAACCCCCATTATTAAAACCGATAGAGGCTCAGCAGTGAGTGAAGTAAAAATATCTGAGTTTGAAATTGATGCAACACAGTTAGCAGGTTAATGATGATAGTTGAAAGAGTATATAAACCTAAGTTTGACAACATATCATTAGAAAGAAGGTTAGAGTCGCCTCATAGGCGGATAAAAAAAATACCCATTAATATCGTTAAACGGAAAGATAATTTATTGCGTTTTGCAGAAGTGAATATAGAACTCGCTCGTTGGCTCACTTGGGAGATACAAACTGCCGACATCGAACAAGAGTCGGCAACTGGGCTGAAGTATGCCTCTAAAATGTATGCGGCATTTTTTGAATGTGCCCGCGAGCCACAGAAAACCTCAACGTTTAAAATCTATGACTTACCGGAAGTGAACTGGGATGGTTTGGGATTATTAGAGCAGGGGTATATTAATCCATCAGAATGGTTTGACGCGTATTTTTTGGCTGTGATAACTCGTGATACTGACAGTATGGACACATTAGCGACTTTCCCGGTTGAGATTATGCGTCAAAGTGCCACTACTGCTGGCCCAGTATCCTATAAATTAGTCGAAGTGTTTCAGGCCTATCACCATCGCACCAGTAATTTCCCGACATTGCTTAATGAGTGTATGGCAATGGCGATGAAGCAGGGTAACGATTGGGCACTCGATATCGCCATGGGCTACCTTGAAACCTTTGCTGCGTTAACTACCAATGTAGGATTTGATTTTAATGAAGTATTGGCTAAAAACCTACAGCGCCAAGAACAATATCATATTAGAGAGTCTGGCCCAAACCATGCGCCAGTAGATTCTTTTATCCCGTTACAACTGCTTGGCATGGCGTGCATGTGGCACGACTGTGGCAATGAGGTCAGCGTTGAAAGTGACTCGCTACCGCGTTTTTTAATCGATGGTCGCTATTTTTAACGATGTTAGCTAACGAGCTTTTAGAATAGCTTTAGGTTAGGTGATAGCACTTTGCGGTCACTATGGCCCTATCGCACCAAGGGATTGTGGTGTGAGTTCTTTAACAATAGGGATATGAGTAGGAGATAAGCCGAGTTGGCTTATCTCCTGTTGCACCGTTTTGTAAACCAAGCGTCCGCGGGGTTAGCTAGAGGTGTTCTTTGTCAATACAGGCACTATCACGCAGCAATTAACTAGGCTGAGCCATTAGTAGGGCTACTGTGTACACAAGGGCGGCCAGAGCGTTTTAGGTAAGAAGCAGATTGGTGATCAAGATTACCTACAGGGTACGACCCAGTATGCCGAAGCGATAACCGAGAGTATGAAAGGCAATCGCGAGCCTAACGCAGCAACGGATAGAAAAGCTGCAGCGGCTATTGAAGAAGCAGTGGATGATGGTAACAGGGTTCAGTATTTACACATAGAAACCCCCATCGTTAAAACTGATACTGGTTCAAGCGTTGGCGAAGTTAACATCTCCGAATTTAAAATTGATGCAACAAAATTAGCAGGTTAATGATGAAGCTAGAGAGAGCATATAAGCCCGAGTTTGACAAATATGTCCCGTTAGAGGAATGGCTAGAGACACCTCGTGAAGCTTTTGACGAAATAGTCGAAGATATCGCTATTCGGCGCGATAATTTATTGATGATAAGTGAGGATATGATAAAACTCGCTCGTTGGCTAACGTGGGAAACACAAACTGCCGACATCGAACAAGAGTCGGCAACTGGGCTTAAATATGCCTCAAAAATGTATGCGGCATTTTTTGAATGTGCCCGCGAGCCAAGGAAAACCTCAACGTTTAAAATCTATGACTTACCGGAAGTGAGCTGGGATGGTTTAGGATTATTAGAGCAGGGGTATATTAATCCATCAGAATGGTTTGACGCGTATTTTTTAGCTGTGATAACCCGCGACACCGCGAGTATGGACTCGTTGGCCAGTTTTCCTGTTGATGTTATGTGCCAAAGTGCCACTACCTCGGGTCCTGTCTCATACAAATTAGTCGAAGTGTTTCAGGCCTATCACCATCGCACCAGTAATTTCCCTGCGCTGCTTAATGAATGCATGGCAATGGCGATGAAGCAGGGTAACGATTGGGCACTCGATATCGCCATGGGCTACCTTGAAACCTTTGCAGCGTTAACCACCAATGCGGGGTTTGATTTTAATGAAGTGCTGGCTAAGAACCTACAGCGTCAGGAGCAATATCAGATTAGAGAGTCCGGTCCAGATAGAGCCCCCGTGCGCTCATTCATACCGCTACAACTGTTGGGCATGGCCAGCATGTGGCACGACCGTGGCAATGAGGTCACAGTGCAAAGTGATGCACTGCCACGCTTTTTAATCGACGGCCGTTATTTTTAACGATGTTAGCTAACGAGCTTTTAGAATAGCTTTAGGTTAGGTGATAGCACTTTGTGGTCACTATGACCCTATCGCACCAAGGGATTGTGGTGTGAGTTCTTTAACAATAAGGATATTGACAGGAGATAAGCCGAGTTGGCTTATCTCCTGTTGCACCGTTTTGTAAACCAAGCGTCCGCGGGGTTAGCTAGAGGTGTTCTTTGTCAATACAGGCACTATCACGCAGCAATTAACTAGGCTGAGCCATTAGTAGGGCTACTGTGTACACAAGGGCGGCCAGAGCGCTTTAGGTAAGAAGCAGATTGGTGACCAAGATTACCAACAGGGTACGACCCAGTATGCCGAAGCGATAACCAAGAGTATGAAAGAGAGTGATACCGAGTCAGATGTTATTGCGACAGAGGCTATTGAGGAAGCTTTAGATGATGGTAATAAAGTACAGTATCTACATATTGAAACCCCCATTATTAAAACCGATAGAGGCTCAGCAGTGAGTGAAGTAAAAATATCTGAGTTTGAAATTGATGCAACACAGTTAGCAGGTTAATGATGAAAGTAGAAAGAGCATATAGACCTAAGTTCGAAAAAGTATCATTGCATAGACGCCTAGAGACGCCTCGTGAAGCTAGTGAAGAAATGGCTGAATGTATCGTACTGCGGCGCGATAATTTACTGTTGTTTAGCGAGGAAATGTTAGACCTTGCTCGCTGGCTAACGTGGGAGACACAAACTGTTAACATCGAACAAGAGTCGGCAACTGGGCTTAAATATGCCTCAAAAATGTATGCCGCATTTTTTGAATGTGCCCGCGAGCCAGAGAAAACTTCAACGTTTAACATTTATGACTTACCGGAAGTGAGTTGGAATGGTTTGGGGTTACTGGAATCTGGAAGGATTTATCCGGGGCAGTGGTTTGATGCTTATTTCTTGGCAGCTATTACTCGAGATAAGCCGAGTATGGACACATTAGCGACTTTCCCGGTTGAGATTATGCGCCAAAGTGTGACTACTGCTGGCCCAGTATCCTATAAATTAGTCGAAGTGTTTCAAGCTTATCATCAGCGCACGAGTGACTTCCCGACATTGCTCAATGAATGCATGGCATTGGCTGTTAAGCAAGGCAATGATTGGGCACTCGATATCGCCATGGGCTACCTTGAAACCTTTGCTGCGTTAACTACCAATGCGGGGTTTGATTTTAATGAAGTGCTGGCTAAGAACCTACAGTGCCAGGAACAATATCAGATTAGAGAATCTGGCCCAAACCATGCACCAGTAGATTCTTTTATCCCGTTACAACTGCTTGGCATGGCGTGCATGTGGCACGACCGTGGCAATGAGGTCAGCGTTGAAAGTGATTCGCTACCGCGTTTTTTAATCGATGGTCGCTATTTTTAACGATTTTAGCCAACTCGTTTTTAGGTTGGGTGATAGCACTTTGTGGTCACTATGACCCTATCGCACCAAGGGATTGTGGTGTGAGTTCTTTAACAATAAGGATATTGACAGGAGATAAGCCGAGTTGGCTTGTTTCCTGTTGCACCGTTTTGTAAACCAAGCGTCCGCGGGGTTAGCTAGAGGTGTTCTTTGTCAATACAGGCACTATCACGCAGCAATTAACTAGGCTGAGTCATTAGTAGGGCTACGGTGTACACAAGGGCCGCCAGAGCGCTTTAGGTAAGAAACAGATTGGTGATTATGATTACCAACAGGGTACAACTCAGTATGCTGAAGCTATAACCAAGAGTATGAAAGATAATCGCGAGCCTAAAGCAGCAACGGATAGAAAAGCTGCAGCGGCTATTGAAGAAGCAGTGGATGATGGTAACAGGGTTCAGTATTTACACATAGAAACGCCTATCGTTAAAACCGATACAGGCTCAAGCGTTGGCGCAGTTAACATCTCCGAATTTGAAATTGATGCAACAAAATTAGCAGGTTAATGATGAAGGTTGAAAGAGCGTATAAGCCCGAGTTCGATAAATATGTCCCGCTCGAAGAATGGCTAGCGTCCCCTCATAGGCGGATAAAAAAAATACCCATTAATATCGTTAAACGGAAAGATAATTTATTGCGTTTTGCAGAAGTGAATATAGAACTCGCTCGTTGGCTCACTTGGGAGATACAAACTGCCGACATCGAACAAGAGTCGGCAACTGGGCTGAAGTATGCCTCAAAAATGTATGCGGCATTTTTTGAATGTGCCCGCGAGCCACAGAAAACCTCAACGTTTAAAACCTATGACTTACCGGAAGTGAACTGGGATGGTTTGGGATTATTAGAGCAGGGGTATATTAATCCATCAGAATGGTTTGACGCGTATTTTTTGGCTTTGATAACTCGTGATACTGACAGTATGGAGGCATTGGCGACTTTCCCAGTTGAGACTATGCGTCAAAGTGCCACTACTGCTGGCCCAGTTTCCTATAAATTAGTCGAAGTGTTTCAGGCCTATCACCATCGCACCAGTAATTTCCCGACATTGCTTAATGAGTGTATGGCAATGGCGATGAAGCAGGGTAACGATTGGGCACTCGATATCGCCATGGGCTACCTTGAAACCTTTGCTGCATTAACCACCAATGCAGGGTTTGACTTTAATGAAGTATTGGCTAAGAACCTACAGCGCCAGGAGCAATATCAGATTAGAGAATCTGGTCCAGACCATGTGCCAATAGATTCTTTTATCCCGTTACAACTGCTGGGCATGGCGTGCATGTGGCACGACCGTGGCAATGAGGTCAGCGTTGAAAGTGATTCGCTACCGCGTTTTTTAATCGATGGTCGCTATTTTTAACGATTTTAGCCAACTCGTTTTTAGGTTGGGTGATAGCACTTTGTGGTCACTATGACCCTATCGCACCAAGGGATTGTGGTGTGAGTTCTTTAACAATAAGGATATTGACAGGAGATAAGCCGAGTTGGCTTGTTTCCTGTCGCGCTGTTCTATAAGCCAAGCGTTCGCATGGTTTAGTTGGGGAATCCTTATCAATATGCGCACCCTCACATCACTGTTAACTGGGTCGATCCGCTAGGGTTGAGTTGTATAGAGGTTGAAGATAAAGAGACTAGTAAAGCAGGCCCTAACAACTAAATAACACCTGAATTAGAATCCAATTTGATTGAAGTTGCTCAGATTACGCAGTCACCAAACACAGCGGATGAAGTCACTGAAAGTACTAGTGCTGCGTCTAACACCCTTTTGAGTGATGTTGAGGAGTTAGAGTTAAGCTCAGAAGTTGTTAGTATGGCAGAGCCTCAATCTCTTGCTGAATGTGTAGAGAGACTAAAAACGCAAGGGAAAACATAATCAAAAATGGTTATAGCGCGAAATATAGTGATAACACATTGGCATCAAAGGCGCAGGATGGCTCAGTAGGAAAGTCTCGCTTTCTTGGCAATTTTCAGCCTATTAACAATAACCCTAATGCCAAACTGGCATTTCAAAAGCCCAATGGGCTGGTGGCGATTTGGGCAACCAGCTTTGATATGTTAGAAAATGCAGATAGTGACCCACAAATAATTTCTGATTTGCTGGCAACAGGGTATGCCTCGGAAAAAGAGTATGTGCTACATGTAGTAGATAGAGGTGAGAATCTAGGTGATTTTGGCGAAAACACCTTTGTACCAACTTGGGACAAGTTGGCGGAACCGGCTAAAAAGCACTTAGATCCAAAATATTACGATGCAACTTCAGATGTACTTAATTCAGACTTTCAAAAATAATATGCAAGTTTTATCCGAGACTATTGGAAGAGCGGATTAGATGAATTCTCAAAAAAGATATCGAATTATTTATATATTCGTTAAAGCAGGATAACCAGGGACGGTTTGCTGCGCGACATGCACTAAGAACAGAGTTTGGTGCTAACAGTGAGTTCACTGGTGACGGCATGACTCAGTGTCGACATAAAGGTAACTCCCATGGAGTAGTCGAAACACTAACACTAGAGAATAATCCACTTCCAATAGCGGAGATGAGTAACATTACTACCATTCAACTTTCACCTATTAAAGGATGATCAACTTGAATATTGTAATACATAGTCCTTTGGGATTGATCGACCAATATGACTTAAAAGATGATGAGCTGGTATTACTAACTGTTAACTATGAAATGTATCCAGGTGAGAACAATGTATTAATTAAAAAAGGTGATTATCTAGTACTGTCTAGCGATTTTTATTCAAAGCAGGATAACAGAAGAAGGTTCACCCAATCTGAATTTCCACTAATTGCATTACCTTGGATTATTGATCGAATTGAAAATGGCTTTTTAAAAAAACCATCAGAAGGTGGATTTTCAAATTTCGAGCGCAGTACAACAGCTGAGTTTGACGGGCAAACTATTGGTATCAATGCCATGGTCCATTGTTGCGCGGAGAATGTGCCGGGATTAAACATTTGGAATGGCAATCGTAAAAGCTACTTGGCTAACATGACTCCTCAAGAGTGGGATATTCCGCTTTATATGCTTAAAGATGGCTTGTTGGATGAGCTTAAAGCCATTGCCGATAAATATGCTTAATACCTAATTCTAGTCGATGGTCGTCATTTTTAGCGATTTTATCCAGAGATTAAGCTGAGCTGGCTTATCTCCTGTTGCACCACTCTGTAAACCAAGCGCCCGCGGGGTTAGCTAGAGGTGTTCTTTGTCAATGCAGGCACTATCACGCAGCAATTAACTAGGCTGAGCCATAAGTAGGGCTATTGTATACACAAGGGCGGCCAGAGTGGGCTGAGTAAGAAACAGATTGACGATTATGATTACCAACAGGGTACGACCCAATATGCCGAAGCGATAACCAAGAGTATGAAAGAAAGTGATACCGAGTCAGATGTTATCGCGGCGAAATCGATTCAGAAGGCCGCGAAAAAGAAAAAGAAAGTTCAGTATCTACATATTGAAACCCCAATAGTGAAAACCGATAACGGTTCAAGCGTTGGCGAAGTTAACATCTCCGAATTTAAAATTGATGCAACAAAATTAGCAGGTTAATGATGAAGCTAGAGAGAGCATATAAGCCCGAGTTTGACAAATATGTCCCGTTAGAGGAATGGCTAGAGACACCTCGTGAAGCTTTTGACGAAATAGTCGAAGATATCGCTATTCGGCGCGATAATCTATTGATGATAAGTGAGGATATGATAAAACTCGCTCGTTGGCTAACGTGGGAAACACAAACTGCCGACATCGAACAAGAGTCGGCAACTGGGCTTAAATATGCCTCAAAAATGTATGCGGCATTTTTTGAATGTGCCCGCGAGCCAAGGAAAACCTCAACGTTTAACATTTATGACTTACCGGAAGTGAGTTGGAATGGTTTGGGATTACTGGAATCTGGAAGGATTTATCCGGGGCAGTGGTTTGATGCTTATTTTCTTGCTGTGATAACTCGTGATACTGACAGTATGAACACGTTGGGGACTTTTCCGGTTGAGATTATGCGTCAAAGTGCCACTACTACTGATGAAGTGGTTTATTCGTTAGTTGAGGTGTTTCAGTCATATCATCACAGAGAGAAAGATTTCCCAGTTAAACTTAATCAGACAATGAAAGCACTATTAGCCGATGGTGATGATTGGTCACTTGATATTGGTATGGGCTACCTTGAAACCTTTGCTGCGTTAACTACCAATGCGGGGTTTGATTTTAATGAAGTGCTGGCTAAAAACCTGCAGTGCCAAGAGCAGTATTGGATGCGAGAAAAGGGTCAAGATATCGTCCCAGTGTGCTCATTCATACCGCTGCAACTGCTTGGCATGGCCAGCATGTGGCACGACCGTGGCAATGAGGTCAGCGTTGAAAGTGATTCGCTACCGCGTTTTTTAATCGATGGTCGCTATTTTTAACGATTTTAGCCAACTCGTTTTTAGGTTGGGTGATAGCACTTTGCGGTCACTATGACCCTATCGCACCAAGGGATTGTGGTGCGAGTTCTTTAACAATAGGGATATGAGTAGGAGATAAGCCGAGTTGGCTTATCTCCTGTTGCACCGTTTTGTAAACCAAGCGTCCGCGGGGTTAGCTAGAGGTGTTCTTTGTCAATACAGGCACTATCACGCAGCAATTAACTAGGCTGAGCCATTAGTAGGGCTACTGTGTACACAAGGGCGGCCTAAAGTGGGCTAGGTAAGAAACTGATTGGTGACCAAGATTACCAACAGGGCACGACATTAAATGAGTTTATTGGTGATGGTGTGACTCAATACCGTCATCAAGGTAACGGTCATGGGGTTGTGGAAACATTGATACTAGAGAATACTCCTCCATCGATTAGCTGAGATGTAAAATGTAATCAGACTGCCGATAAAGCTAATAAAAGGATAGTTAGATTGAATAAAACGATAATGGAACCGTTAGGGCTGATAGCGCATAACTGTTTGAAATCTGGTGAAGAAGTGCTGCTTGCTTTAGATTATGAAATGTTTCCTGATGACAAAATACTCATTATAAAGACAGGAGACTACCTAGTTATATCAACAGATTACTTTTCAAAGCTGAAAAAAAGGCGAAGGCTGACGCAATCTGAATACCCAATGATTGCTTTGCCATGGATTATTGATCGAATTGAAAATGGCTTCTTAAAGAAACCATCAGAAGGTGGCTTTTCCAATTTTGAACGCAGTACAACAGCTGAATTTGAAGAGCAAACTATTGGTATCAATGCCATGATACATTGCTGCGCAGAGAATGTGCCCGGATTAAATATTTGGAATGGTAATAGGAAAGACTACATAGGTGGAATTACACCTCAGCAGTGGGACATTCCGCTTTATATGCTAAAAGATGGTTTGTTAGATGAGCTTAAAGTCATTGCCAACAAATATGCTTAATACCAAATTCTAATCGATGGTCGTCATTTTTAACGATTTTATCCGGAGATAAGCTGAGTTGGCTTACCTCCTATCGCACCACTCTGTAAGCCAAGCGTCCGCAGGGTTAGCGGGGAGCTTTATCAATATACGCCCAATACGGTCAACAGGGTCAATCAGATAAGCTTGAGCTGTAAAGAAGGCCTAGGTGTTTATAGATAAGCATGAAGTCAGCGCTTCTAAAGATATAGGCTCTCAACTAACTTAAATGACAAGATATTAAACGTAGCTCAAGTTGATAGAATAATATTTAATGAACCTCCAGAAGTATTACTGGCTAAAGCCAAAGCTCAGCTAATCCATGAATCTGAACCGCCTGAAAAGGACTGCTTAGTAAATAAAGATAAGCGGTGCTCACCACAGTCAATTGGCGAGGTTCTGATGCTTCTAGAACAAGCCAAAGATAGAATTAAAATCAATAGTGGATATGTTCCCAAATGTAGCGATGAAGAGTTGAGAGACATGGCTTCATCATCTGAACCACCTTCTGATAGATTTGTTGTCCGATTTTCTACGGCTGCCAAAGACTAAGATATAGGGTATCGTGTTGAGCCAGAAAAGGTGGGGCACAAAAGAGATTCTGGTCGGTACCCATCTGTGGATGAGCGCTCTTGAACAAATAAAATATGCAGATAGTGATCCAAAAATAATTTCTGATGTATTTTGTACCAATTACAGCCTAGAAGAAGATTATGTTTCTTATATTGTAGAACGAGGTGGGGATCATGATAGAAATGGTTCGGATGTATTCATACCTATTTTTGATAATATGAATAAAAAGTTTAAAAGTGAGTTATCAGGTGAGTTAAGTTCAGAAGTTATAGATGAATTTATGACTCCTGAATACTCTTTAGTATTTAGAAAATGTTGGACATAATTTAACAAAGAGATCGAGCTTGATGGGTCGATTGGGACAAAGAATTTGATGTGAAGCAAGTTTAATATTTTATAATTTGGCAGAGTACTTTGCCTGACATAGGAGCTTGAGAATTATTTACAGGCATTGGTTTAACAGAAATAACATCTAATCCTGGTAAAGCTGGTACTTTGGAAACCTGAGGGATACAACACTCTCCTGAAACAGTTAAAGATCTCGTTGAACAAAGTGAAATAATCGAGAACCCTTTAAAAGATAACTAATGTAAGAAAAATAAATGAAAATGTTTTCTATTGTTAATAACGGTTTAGAGCAGGCTAAATATTCTAGGGTTACAACGATTTATAAAGGTAGCAACGCGAGGATCGAGATTTATAGAGATAGTGAGCATTTATTGATGTACCACAGTACAATAAAAGCAAACAGTATTACCGAAAACCAAATTGAACTTCCTGTACCCGCAACCCGTTGGATTTACGATACAATTGTCAATGGTTTTTGGCGAACGCCTTCAGAAGGCGGCTTAGCTAAAAATCAACATGCAGTATCAAAAATATTCGAAGGCGAAGAAATACTTATTAGTAGGAGCTCTAATGCTGGTGATTATGGAAAGTCTGGTTTTAATATTAGAAATAAGTCTAGAAAGTCTTACATAGCAAGCTTTATGCCACAATCCATTCAGATCAATGATGAAATACTAAAGGATAGCATTCTTGATATCATATCGGATGTATAAGTGGCTTGTATTAGAGAGTTATGTTTATAGCCAGGGCTTGTTTGCTGTAAAATTGAATTATAGTAGTGTATGGGTGGGAGAATGGACTTAGTTCTGCTGGAACAGAAAGCTAGAATTGCTAAAGATATAATCACTGGTAGTAAGTTTATAGATAAGAGTAACCTATCTATCGCTCCAATATTGGGCCAGTTAGACTTTATTATTAGTCACTCTGAGCAAGGGAGTGACCCGAGAGCAAAACTAAAGAATGGGCAAAAGTTCACATTCAGCATAATTGCTTCAAGAGAGTTTTGTAGTCCTGATGAGCAAAAGGTTAAGAGTTATTTAGATGAATTATCTCGTGAAATGTATCACGATGATTACTCTTGATGGTTGAACGTTATTATAGGTGCTTTGTCGTTGACTAATTTTAATATTGTAATACATAAACCATTAGGTTTGATTTTTCACGATGATTTAAAACGTGATGAAAAAGTGCTGATGACCTTAAATTATGAGATGTTTCCAGATAAAAAGAAGTTAATCATAAAAAAAGGTGATTATTTTGTCGTATCAACAGATTACTTTTCAAAGCTGAAAAAAAGGCGAAGGCTGACGCAATCTGAATACCCAATGATTGCTTTGCCATGGATTATTGATCGAATTGAAAATGGCTTCTTAAAGAAACCATCAGAAGGTGGCTTTTCAAACTTTGAGCGCAGTACAACAGCTGAATTTGAAGAGCAAACTATTGGTATCAATGCCATGATACATTGCTGCGCAGAGAATGTGCCCGGATTAAATATTTGGAATGGTAATAGGAAAGACTACATAGGTGGAATTACACCTCAGCAGTGGGACATTCCGCTTTATATGCTAAAAGATGGTTTGTTAGATGAGCTTAAAGTCATTGCCAACAAATATGCTTAATACCAAATTCTAATCGATGGTCGTCATTTTTAACGATTTTATCCGGAGATAAGCTGAGTTGGCTTATCTCCTGTTGCACCACTCTGTAAACCAAGCGCTGCGGGGTTAGCTAGAGGTGTTCTTTGTCAATACAGGCACTTTCACGCAGCAATTAACTAGGCTGAGCCATTAGTAGGGCTACTGTGTACACAAGGGTGGCCAGAGCGCTTTAGGTAAGAAGCAGATTGGTGATCAAGATTATCAACAGGGCACAACAAAGTACGCGGCTGCGATAACCAAGAGTATGAAAGATAATCGCGAGCCTAACGCAGCAACGGATAGAAAAGCTGCAGTAGCCATAAGGGAAGCGGCGCTTGATGATAATAAGATTCAGTACTTACATATTGAAACCCCCATCGTCAAAACCGATACGGGCTCAAGCGTTGGCGAAGTTAACATCTCCGAATTTGATATTGATGTAACAAAATTAGCAGGTTAATAATGAAAGTAGAAAGAGCATATAGACCTAAGTTCGAAAAAATATCATTGGAAAGGCGGTTAGATGCACCTCGTGAAGCTTTTGACGAAATAGTCGAAGATATCGCTATTCGGCGCGATAATTTATTAATGATTAGTGAGGATATGATAGAACTTGCTCGCTGGCTAACGTGGGAGACACAATCTGCCGTCATCGAACAAGAATCGGCAACTGGGCTGAAGTATGCCTCTAAAATGTATGCGGCATTTTTTGAGTGTGCCCGCGAGCCAGAGAAAACCTCAACGTTTAACATTTATGACTTACCGGAAGTGAGTTGGAATGGTTTGGGATTACTGGAATCTGGAAGGATTTATCCGGGGCAGTGGTTTGATGCTTATTTTCTTGCTGTGATAACTCGTGATACTGACAGTATGAACACGTTGGCGACTTTCCCAGTTGGGATTATGCGCCAAAGTGCCACTACTACTGATGAAGTGGTTTATTCGTTAGTTGAGGTGTTTCAGTCATATCATCACAGAGAGAAAGATTTCCCAGTTAAACTTAATCAGGCAATGAAAGCACTATTAGCCGATGGTGATGATTGGTCACTTGATATTGGTATGGGCTACCTTGAAACCTTTGCTGCGTTAACTACCAATGCGGGGTTTGATTTTAATGAAGTGCTGGCTAAGAACCTACAGTGCCAGGAACAATATCAGATTAGAGAATCTGGCCCAAACCATGCACCAGTAGATTCTTTTATCCCGTTACAACTGCTGGGCACGGCGTGCATGTGGCACGACTGTGGCAATGAGGTCAGCGTTGAAAGTGACTCGCTACCGCGTTTTTTAATCGATGGTCGCTATTTTTAACGATGTTAGCTAACGAGCTTTTAGAATAGCTTTAGGTTAGGTGATAGCACTTTGCGGTCACTATGGCCCTATCGCACCAAGGGATTGTGGTGTGAGTTCTTTAAAAATGGGGATATGAGTAGGAGATAAGCCGAGTTGGCTTATCTCCTGTCGCGCTGTTCTATAAGCCAAGCGTCCGCGGGGTTAGCTAGAGGTGTTCTTTGTCAATACAGGCACTATCACGCAGCAATTAACTAGGCTGAGTCATTAGTAGGGCTACGGTGTACACAAGGGCGGCCAGAGTGCTTTAGGTAAGAAGCGGATAGGTAAGTATGATTACCAACAGGGTACGACCCAGTATGCCGAAGCGATAACCAAGAGTATGAAAGGTAATCGGGAGCCTAAAGCTGCATCGGATAGAAAGGCCGCTAAGGCGATACAGAAAGCTGCCTGGCGAAAAAAACAGGTTCAGTATTTACACATAGAAACGTCTATCGCAAAAACTGATACTGGCTCAAGCGTTGGCGAAGTTAACATTTCCGAATTTGATATCGATGCAACAAAATTAGCAGGTTAATGATGAAGGTAGAGAGAGCATATAAGCCCGAGTTTGAAAAATATGTCCCGTTAGAGGAATGGTTAGAGACGCCTCGTGAAGCGCGTGAAGAAATGGCTGAATGTATCGTACTACGGCGCGATAATTTACTGTTGTTTAGCGAGGAAATGTTAGACCTCGCTCGCTGGCTAACGTGGGAGACACAAACAGCCGACATCGAGAAGGAGTCAGCAACTGGGCTTAAATATGCCTCAAAAATGTATGCGGCATTTTTTGAATGTGCCCGCGAGCCAAGGAAAACCTCAACGTTTAACATTTATGACTTACCGGAAGTGAGTTGGAATGGTTTGGGATTACTGGAATCTGGAAGGATTTATCCGGGGCAGTGGTTTGATGCTTATTTTCTTGCTGTGATAACTCGTGATACTGACAGTATGAACACGTTGGGGACTTTTCCGGTTGAGATTATGCGTCAAAGTGCCACTACTACTGATGAAGTGGTTTATTCGTTAGTTGAGGTGTTTCAGTCATATCATCACAGAGAGAAAGATTTCCCAGTTAAACTTAATCAGACAATGAAAGCACTATTAGCCGATGGTGATGATTGGTCACTTGATATTGGTATGGGCTACCTTGAAACCTTTGCTGCGTTAACTACCAATGCGGGGTTTGATTTTAATGAAGTGCTGGCTAAAAACCTGCAGTGCCAAGAGCAGTATTGGATGCGAGAAAAGGGTCAAGATATCGTCCCAGTGTGCTCATTCATACCGCTGCAACTGCTTGGCATGGCGTGCATGTGGCACGACTGTGGCAATGAGGTCAGCGTTGAAAGTGACTCGCTACCGCGTTTTCTAATCGATGGTCGCTATTTTAAGTAAGCCAAATCTATTGCCAGTAAAAAGAGTCGCGAAACAAAACGAGTAGGTCACTGAAAGCAGACTACACTATAGAGTCGATGCCGCACAGGAGTGCAGTAATTATTAAGGAGAGATACGCATGACAATTCAACTGACAGGCTCGGTCGGAATCGATGGACACAACCAAGCTGCTGACATTAAAACGATTCAATCGGCGTTAAATAAGCTTCTCAATTTGATCGCGCCAACGGCAAAACTTGCTGTCGATGGCAGCCTTGGTCGCATGCCCGCTAACTCAAAAACCGTAGCCGCCATTAATCAATTTCAACGTAAAGTGGTTGGTATGGTAAGGCCTGACGGAAAAATAGATGTCAATGGCCGCACTCATCGAACGCTTAACCAAAAATTACAATCTGCCTCAAACATCCCAAGTACGCCGGCTGTAGTTGTCGATGCTGCGGCTCTGATACAAGGCACGCCGTGGATGAAAACAGCGCTGGCCGAGCAAGGACAATCAGAAGTGGCGGGCAGTGTTGCCAACCCTCGAATACTTGAGTATTTCAAAGCCGCTAAGTTTTGGGGAACAGATGATTCCGGCGGCCAGAATGCTTGGTGTGGTTCGTTTGTTGCTTGGGTTATGCAGCAAAATGGCTATACGCCAGTGAGTCATGCCTTTAGAGCCAAAGCATGGATTGATTTCGGCCAAAAAATCACTGAGCCAGTTTATGGGGCGATTGGTATTAAATCACGCCAAGGTGGTGGTCATGTTGCCTTTGTTGTCGGCCAAAGCGCTGACGGTCAATCGCTTTATATGTTAGGGGGTAACCAGTCTAATAAGGTGCAAATTTCCAAGTATTCTCGCGCTGTGTGGACTGATTTTGTGTTGCCAATCAATGCCAGTGATGTTGGGGGAAGCCTACCCATCTACAATGCGGTGGCGAGTCAAGCCGGGAGTGAAGCATGAGGTTAGTATTATTGGTGATTAACCTTTGGGTGGTGGTGGCGTGTCAGGCCGCGAGTGACACGGCTGCTCCTCATGCAGCAGCCGATGCCGTTGTGTCGGCGCTGATTAATACCCCATACGCTGCAAAAGTGCATGATTTCAATGTGGTGAGTCGCGATTATCAGGACCCAAAAACCAAAGAGTGGTTGCGGCACCATAGGGTTTCTGCTGACGTGTTAAATACCTATCGTGGAGCTGAGTTCGAATTTATCGAGTTTGAAATGTATACCGAGATAGATGAGTCCCTTAGCTTAGATAAAGCAGCAGTCAATATTGTTTTGTGTGAGAGCGAGCAGGGACAGTTGTATTGGCCAGGTACGGGATCTATTTTTCCACCCACAGCAGAGATAGATGCGATGTTTGCCCACTCGGCAAGTCGAGTAAATATCTATCAAAGTTATTTTTCTTGGTGTCGTTAATATCGCATTTATACCCATTGGTATAAATGCGAATATATTACTATTTGTAAGGGTTAGTATAACTTTATATTTAAATCTCGATTAGTGTCGTAATAAAGCATGATTTTATTGTTTTTATTAGCGTGTAACGGCTGTTCTTGAACTAGGTCAATCTTTGGTTTGTGTATAGGTGGTTGTTATAAAACAACTTTGGTTTATTGTGGTGATGATTTTGTTCTTCTTTATTTATAAAGATTAAAAGTTGAAAAACACCGAGTGTAACGGTATTTTGTGCGCATAATTTAACGGACTAAATGAAGGTGTTATGGAATTAAGGTTATTTATTTCGGTGATGTGCTGTCTTTATTTGTCAGCCTGTGCTTCAACGGTGGAAAATAAGCCCGTTGAAGAGCCTAAAGTGACGATGTCGAGCCGCTGTTTGGATTATGCGGTGCAAAACGGTGAACAGATAGCAGGTTTTAAGTCGGTGTATTACGCCAAAAATAGTGATATCCCGCTGCAAAACCTCGACAGTAACATGTCATGCATTGTGAGTTATCTTGCCAACCATCCAGAAAAACGCATTAATGTGCAGGGTTTTACCGATGACACTGGTAGTCAGGCGTATAACCAAGCTTTAGCTCAACGTCGTGCTCAAGGGTTAGTTGAGCATCTTGTGCTGTTGGGAGCATCGCCAAGCCAACTACAGGCAAGCTTTCGCACTCTCGATGGCACTGAAACGCAGCAGGTGTTAACCAAAGAACAACGTGCTGAACATCGCCGCGTTGATTTTTACGTTATTGAAGGTTAGCCCGTAAGGTTACAGGCGACTCCCCCATATTAAAGCTAGGTTCACCACCTAGCTTTTTTTATGCTTGCTAGAATCTCCTTCGTTATAGCGCCGAATGGTTCGGCCTGCATCGTCTATAGTTGGTGTAATACCAATCAGTATAAACATTTAGTCACTCAGCGAGAGTTTAGCGATTTAGAGGCAAGGCAACGAGTGAAGAGCATAGTTATTCTACGGTTAAGCTCGTTAACACAGCATCAGAATCGCTAAAACTCGCCATTGTGGCGCGTTTTTGGCTGCCTACTTCTGCGTTGAATAATTTCACAAGGGAACAACCATTGTTTCAATCATTCGCCTTGAATTAGTTTGCCCAAAGCGCGCTGAGTAGATCAAATTCTTATACTGATTGGTATAAGTCAAAGTATCAATAATGGCGATAGCAAGTGAGGGAGGGGCAATGTCTATATCCTATCCAAGCATTACTATTAGTGTGGCCCGTCAGCAGGCTGGCGTATTGCGACTGCATTGCAAAGTAGCGGGGGAGGTCACGGATAACGACTGCGCGAATGTTGCCCCCATGTGCAACATATTAATGGCACAAAATGACTGCTTTGATGTGCTGTTGGATATGAGTCAGTTTCAACACTGTGATTTAAAACTGTTATATAAAAAGCTGAAGTTAGCGGTGCAATATCGACACCTTTTCAGGCATGTTGCTATATGGGGTACAGACACATGGCAGGTGAGCATTGCAGCATTAACGGCCAGATTACAACTAACCGACATGCATTTCTTTGAATATCGTGCTGAGGCTTTGTCATGGTTAGATGAGCAAGCCTAATACGCTAGTCAGTTGGTGCTATCAGCATGACTTGCCGTTGTGGAAATTGAGTTTGTAGATGGGGTTGAATTACCTCTGCATCACCACGTATCAAGATGATGGGTGACGCTTGCATCAGTGCGTTGGCGCTGTCGTTAAGCTGGGCCGAGTCTAACTGCTCAATTTGTTGTATATGCTGCTGTATTTGTGTTTGGGTTGCCCCCAGTGTTAGCTCATTAATGTAATAAGCTTGTGCACTGCGCGGGGTTTGGCCTTTGAGTTGATATTGGCTCAATAGATAGGTTTTCAATGCGCTGACCTCTGGCGCTTTTACTGCTTGTGACTGCGCTAAAGTGAGATGATCAATTATGCCTTTGATGAAAGTACTTGTGTGCTGAATCTTGGTGTTGCCATAAAACTTCAGTGTTGTCGCTTGCGGGTTATGATAACAACGGCCGTATACACCGTAAGTTAACCCGCGAGTTTCGCGTAAGTCATAATAAAGACGACCGCTAAAGCTGCGTCCTAGCCAGCTTGCCAGTTGCTGACATTGCTGCGCTACGACAAGGCCGGAAGGTAGCCGATACCCAACTCTAACCTGGGTTTGCACCGCACCAGGTGCATCGATTAAATAAATTTTGTCGTTGCTAGCGCTCATTGCTGTGTTGGTTAGCGCTTTTTTTGTAATAGGTGTACTGGTGCGAGGCAGTTTTGCAAGCAACGGCGTAAGATCAGTTGTTAACGCGTTATCAATTGGCTCAGAGAGCAATAAGTGCCATTGTGCGCCTTGCAATAGATTCGACTGGATCTGAGCTAATTGTGGCGTTGAGAGTTCATTTTGCCATTTGGGGTTGTTCAATGATTGTGTGTAGGGATGGTCCGCACCGAGTATAAGTTTGGCCCAAGTACGATCAATTTCTGCACCACTATAGGCGTTGATGTGTTTGCTTAATTTGAGTTGACGCTGCACCAACGCCATATCCAGCTGATCAAAACTACTGGGCTGCCATTGTTTAATAAGCAAGGCTATCGCTGTGTTTACTTCCTCAGCAGGGCAAGTCATCGCTAGGCTAATATGATGAATTCTAGCGCTGATTTGTAATGTTTCTATACAAGATAATGACAAACGCTTCGCCAGTGCAATGGCATTAAGTTGCAGCGCGGTTTGCAGCACGTCGATATCATGTAGTGGTCGATTCGGGTTGAGCAACACAAGATTAATATCTATCAGTGTTGATTGCCGCTTAGGCAGTTGGTGTAAGGAGACCTGCTTTACCTGCCCACTTGGTATGATGGCACTGAGGTTATTGCTCAGGTGGGTGGGGACACTTAAGGTGGGGGCGCCGTTAAGCGGTGCAAATTCAGCCACTGTAGGGGGCTGATGCTCGGTGAACTCAATGTTGGTTTGTTGGCAACCTAGGCTAAACGCCAGCAGTAGCGCAATGAGCATTCGATTGGTGATTGTCATAGTGCCCATTCCTCAATGCTTTCTGCTAGCGAACTTGGCAGCCACTCCATGAGCGTTTTGCCCCAGCGTATATACCAAGGTGGTAAAAGCTTCAATGTAACAGTGCCTTGTTGAAAATATTGCTGCGCCGCAGCTTGTAATTGTTCAGGCGTGACCGCATAAATACGCTCCCATGGGCCCGTTAACGGCGTTAGCTTATCTAGCGCTGCGGTGGCTGATAGCTGCTTTGCGAGCGTTGCAGGATCATCAAGTTTTTGCAGCGCATTAATCAACCAGTTTTGTTTCAATTGCCGCAATGCAGCGGCATCAACGCCATTGGCGGCCACATCTGCGATCAATCGATCAACGTTGTCAGCGAGTAAGTCTAGTGACACCGCAGCCCTTGGGACTAGGACTAAATTACTCACGCCCATATATTGCATCGACAATGGAATTGAATAACTCAATAAAAACTCATTTTGGCTTAAACCGCGCTGACGGACTAAGCTACTGCGATTTTGTAGTAAATAATTTTCAAGCAGCGTGATTGCAGCTGCATCTTGATGCTGTTGGCCAACGGTGTGCCAAGCGAGCAGGAGCGCTGGCCATGGGCCTCTTGAGTCTATGATCTCTCCTGACACTGATTTGGCTTCAAAAGTGTAGTGGGTATCGCGTTTGGGCAGCGGCTTTTCAGGTTGTTGCCAGTGAGCAAAAGCGCCATTGACCCAATCTAGTGTTTGCGCGGGTAGTGAGCCTACTAGACTCAATTGCATATTATCGGGACGGTAATAACGTTGGTGAAATTCCAGTAGTGACTGTGGCGTGGCCGCTTGTATATCTTCAGCGCTGCCAATCACGGCATGACCATAGGGGGAGCCTTTGGCCTGTGCGAGCAAAAATTCCATGGCTTGTCGCACGTAGGGCTGATTGTCGATAGTAGTCGCCATCTCTTCTAAGACGGTGTGCTGCTGATTAGTCACTGTTGCATCTGATAACTGCGGAGCCATAAATCTATCGGCTTCTAACCATAAGGCGAGCTTTAAGGCGTAACTTGGTACCGTGGCATAATAGTTAGTGAATTCAAAAAAAGTACTGGCATTAAAGCGGCCGCTGAACTGACTCATTGTTTGCGCGTAGCTATCACCCGGGGCATTTTCACTGCCCTTAAACAACATATGCTCAAATAAGTGGGCATAGCCTGTTTGTCCTGGGTTTTCATCCCGTGAACCAACTGCAAACTCGCTAGCAATGGTCACGCTACTGGCAGAATTTTGCGGCAGCAATCGCAGTTGTAAGCCATTTTCAAGCTGCAGATATTCAATTTGCTGCTCCACCTCATACAGTGGCTTGGCCATCGTCATTAGGCTCGTTTCTGCCGCTAAGGCAGCGGAGAACCATCCCGGTGTTGTTGTGCCAATCAGCAGTAAGATAAGTACAATTGATTGCCGCAGCGTTGGCCATAAGCATTTGATTGGCATAGACGTGGAGTACTCATTCCATTTGAGAAGGCTAAGACTTTAATATAAAGGCTTATTTAGCCAAAGCAACTGTAAGTTGAGTAATTTGGTAAGGTCTATATAAAGCGGTGAACCACAGGGTTCACCGTATTGATATTGCGCGGTTACTGATAAAGAGACGGTGAGTCTTTATCTGGGCGAGTTTTGAAGCGGCGGTGGAGCCACATATACTGCTCACGTTTTTGATCTATGATTGATTCAATGATTTTATTGCCGCGTATTGCATCTTGTACTTCATCTTCACCGGGGAAGTTATCTAGTGGTGGTTGGATTTCAATGGTGTAACCACTGTCATCATCGTTTCTTACTACAACAAAAGGCAGCACTTTAGCGCGACCGAGCTTAGCTAATGTGGTCGCACCGGTAATTGTTGCAGCATCTGGTACTGCATAAAATGGAATAAAGGTTGCGCTAGAGCGGCCAAAGTCTTGATCTGCCGTGTACCAGATCACATCTGGATTGCGCAGACAGCGGACCATTTGTCTCACATCTCGCTTGGGGACCAATGCTTTATTAGAGCGTAATCTGCCCTTTACTTGCAGGTACTCCATAACCGGGTTGTTATGGGGGCGGTAGACGCCGACGCCAGGTTGAAACTGGCCAAATATACGCGCACCCATCTCCAATGGTAGGCAGTGAACCGCAAATAAGATCACGCCTTGCCCAGACTCAAGGGTTTGTTCGACATGCTGGCGACCATTAATGGTCATGTGTTGTTGAACTCTCGCATCTGACCACCACCAAGCATTGATCGTATCGAAAATAGCCTTGCCAGTTTCTTGGAAGTTGCGTTTCAGTAGTTGCTGCTGCTCTGCTTGTGGCATATCGGGAAAACACAGTTGCAAGTTGCGCTTAGCTGTATTGACGCGGCTACCGAGCAGCTTTTGCGCTAAACCACCAATGCCGCTGCCAATTTTCATTTGCCACTTTAGCGGCAGAATTTGGGTTAAGCGCATTAAAGCTACACCGAACCATAACAACCAATATTTGGGGTGGTACAAGTGTGAGGTAAATTGGGCTTTGTCGATCACGTCTAACTCATTATTTCTCTGACTATTGCGTTATTCTAACGCAAAATTTACCGAGTATTGGCGTGTTTCTGAAATTTTGTAGCAAAATAGCCAACATACAAAAGCGTTGCTGGCTGTGTTATACCAATCAGTATAAGAATTTGATCTACTCAGCGCGCTTTGGGCAAACTAATTCAAGGCGAATGACTGAAAATGGTTGTTCCCTTGTGAAATTATTCAACGCAGAAGTAGGCAGCCTAAAACGCGCCAGAATGGCGAGTTTTAGCGATTCTGATGCTGTGTTAACGAGCTTAACCGTAGAATGACTATGCTCTTCA
Organism: Shewanella sp. Scap07; assembly: GCF_013394145.1. Classification (NCBI taxonomy): domain Bacteria; kingdom Pseudomonadati; phylum Pseudomonadota; class Gammaproteobacteria; order Alteromonadales; family Shewanellaceae; genus Shewanella; species Shewanella sp. Scap07. Next base: position 4,054,459 of record NZ_CP041329.1, on the reverse strand, counting down.
CTCGTTGCCTTGCCTCAGAAGCGCTCAACTCTCGCTGAGTGACTAAATGTTTATACTGATTGGTATTAACCAATATTAGTGTAAATTGGTGCCACATATACGTGGGGTAGCAGTGGATAGAATGACCCTTGATTGAGCATGAAAGGATGGAGAGCGATTGAATACGTGGTTATTGTTGGCCAGTAGTTGGCTGTGGACGCCTTTGAGTCAAGGCCAGGCATTGGTGTGCTCAGTTGCAGAAATTGAAACGTGCTTAGCGCAATTACCCAATGAGTTAACCCATCAGGTTGCACTGACTTCGGCGTCAGCGACAGAGGCGCTTGGCGGGCGAGGTGCGTTAGTTTACCCCTTGTCCCATGATGCCATTCGTGGCTTGGTGTTGCTATCTGAGAGCGCCATACCTACCCAAGTTTCCGCGTATTGGAATAATCAATCGTATGCTTTGCCATTACAGCAACAGCCTAAGTTGACGCTTTGGCATGAATTAGGCCATATAGAGGCGAGCTTGTTATTAGCACAAGGTGAGCAATGGAGCGCATATCAGCATGAATGGCTTGCTGATCTTTACCTGGTCTGGAGGCTGGCCCATGAGCAGCAAGATCAAGCGCTCGCTTGGCAACAGTATCATCGTAGAAATTTAGCATTCATGACTGATACCACTGCGATTAGTCATTGGTCTTCGCCTATTATTTTGCAGCTTTTCCAGCGGTACTCGTGGCAAGAGTTAGGGCAATTCGCGCAGTTCTCACAACTGTTTGAGGCTTTTTATCCCCAGTGCCGCCAATACAGTGAAGATGAATTAGCCGAGTTTGCCAGTTTAGTCGGCCGAACGTTTGGGCGCGGTAAAACTTTTTATCTGCCCAATTACATGAGTTGGCGCCGAGCGGCATTGGGAGAGTACTTGCAGCCAACATTGGCATCGATGATGGGACAAAACCTCGCAAGTGACTGGCTTGTAGAACATCAAATGCTGGCAAGTGATTAGTGGGCCATTGGCATCTATGGTGGTTGACTCGATACCGGGTTGCTTTTAGCTCATTCCGGCGTTAAAAACAAACAGGGAGCCTTAGGCTCCCTGTTTATATAACAACTTTGATTGATTATGTTCTGCGCCGTTTTAGTTAGGTCGGCCGTCTCGTCGCTGGCGGAGAATTAATGTTGGGTTAAAATCGATATCGCCTTCATCGTCAATGGTCACCAATTGATCATCTTGTTTAGCGACAGCTGTACTGTGAGTTTTTTCCTGACGGACAAACAATAATTGGTAACCTAACTTAGCTAATGTATAAAAAGCAAAGCGTTGTGCAGTGGTGAGTCTATGCCAGTGCTCATCTATATTGGGTTGAGTTATTCTTCTATCACCCAAATCTGTAAAAGTATGATTCAGTGCCGATGCTTGCATCTACACAGCTCCCTTAATGATTAGCTCATCATAATATTCGACCAGTTGCTATCTAATCAGATGTTGAATTTTTATGCAAGTCAGCTGTTGTTATTTTGTTAACAAAGTCATGAAATTACTGTTCTGTAGTTCATACATTTAAATTACTGGGCCAGGGTTTTGAAAACATTGATGATTAGGCCTATTTTCACTGGCATTCTTAGCGTGCTCTAGCGTATCCTTTGGCGGGTAAATGAACGGTGCATCACAGTCGCAGAAGATGCATATTATGGAGCGTAGTGCCGTTGTTAAGGAGTCGTGCACGAATATGGATATTAAACCGCAACCCGCTAATCAAGCTCAAAGCGTGAATCAGCAAGTGAATAAACGTTTTCCGCAGCTTGATAATCAAGAGCTAGTTAAAACCAGCTTTTGGATTAGCCAAATTTTCATGATTGTTGCCACCGTTGCCGGCGTGTATTTGGCGGCGCAAGAAGGCCTGTCGCAGGCAATTACTTTCGATTCACTGACCAATCAGCAGAACAACTACTATTTACGTCATGCACTGTATGATGAGGTCTCTGATAACGTGGCTGAGATAGAAAACTATGTCGACGTTATTGCGACCAAGGCTGCCCATGAACGCAAAAACTTTCGACCGATAATGGCAACTTTTGTGTGGGACAACATGCGCTATTCGCCGCACACACTGGAAACACCCACCGCTATCTTGTCTCAGACAAGGCGCTTTTATATGAAATCAGGCGATATTGTCGACAAAATTGAGCGGGGATTTTACGGTGCTGCTTATGGTGGAAAATTGCTTAAAGCACTCACAGCTGAAATGCGCCAAGCGACGCTGCCAGCATTAAAAACAAACTATACCGCACTTGCGCTTTCACTGCGTGAAAATGATATTGAAGTTGATTAGAAAAGGATTTTTATGACCATGCAATGCCCCAGTTGTCAGAGTAAACACTTTGACGTATTTGATTTTCATGGCGAAGAGGTCGACCGTTGTCAGGATTGTTGTGGATTGTGGTTTGAGCGGGGTGAGCTCAATAGTGCGCTGTCTACCGCCGACAATGGCGATGACCGTGTACGACTTGAGCGGTCGTTAGGGCAGCATTTGGGTCAGACTTCACGTCAATGCTGCCATTGCCAGCAGCCGATGCAACATTTTCACTTAATGGAAGGCTTTGAAGTTGAAATTGATATCTGTAGTGAGTGCCATGGGGTCTGGCTCGATGCAGATGAAACTCAAAAAGTGGTGCATTCGCCGCAAATAAAGCAGGTGTTAGGCGAGCTTGATAGGCAAATAAGTATTAAAACCTGGTTGTTTCAGTTTTTATCGCAAATGCCAGTTGAGTTTAATATCAAGCCCAAAAGGCGCCCTTGGATTACCTATTTGCTGATGCTGGTTAATATCGGCATTTTCATGGCTTATGGGTTCAATTTATCGGCTGCCGAAGTGGTGTTTGATGAATTTGCTATGCGTGCCGACCATATTGTGGCGGGCCAACAACCGTGGACTTTGTTAACCCATATGTTCCTGCATGGCGATTTGATGCACCTTGCGGGCAATATGTATTTTCTTTATGTGGTAGGTGACAATCTAGAGGATGCGTTAGGAAAACTGCGCTTTGTTGGTTTGTATCTGCTGTGTGGTTTTGCTGCAGCGGCTGCGCAAATTGGTGCAGATCCTCAATCTAATATCGCCATGGTAGGCGCCAGCGGCGCCATAGCCGGGTTATTCGGAATGTACCTACTATGGTTTCGTCATGCCAGCCTGACATTTATGTTTATCGTGTTCCAGAAGAAGCTGAGTCCGATGGCTTTCTTTGCCATTTGGTTGGTGTTCAACATTGTTGGCTTGATGATGGCGGGTCAAGGTGTGGCCTACTGGGCCCATATTGGCGGCTTTGTCGCGGGACTGCTGGTTGGTTTGAGCTTAAAGCAATCGGTGATGGCACGTAACCCATTGCTGTGGATGTTGAATCAGCCAGAGCTGAAGATTCAGCGGTAGTGCTTAGTACTATCTCACCGCATCAAGTCGCGTGCGGTGAGATATTTGAGACTAGCTTACGGTGCAGACCAGTGTTTAAAAATGCCATTGCAGCGATACGGTCTGGTAGTTGCTGCCCCCTTTAATGCGCCCAAATGCCGAGCTGGTTTCGAAAATACCAGAACGGTGGTGAATGCTATAGCCTAACCACAGGTTCTTCATTCTTTGGCTATTAATAATATCCCCAATATTAACCTCAAATGAAAAATCTAAATAGTTAAGTAGTTTAGATGGTTTGTAACCTTTTTCAGCAATTTCAGAGCCTTCAATATAGGTGAGGTTACTGACGTAAGATAAACCTTCTGCTACGCCAAGGCGCCATCTAGGGCCGAATTTGAAAGTATAAAATGCCTTGATTGCGACGACAGCCTCAACGATATCGTCTTGAACTTCTGAATCGTAGTGCCAAACGGCGCCGGGGGTAAAATACAACTCTATTGGTAAAGTGAATAAAGTTTCAGTTAGGCGCGTACCATAAAACAGCGACGTCATCTGGTTGTTATAAGGATCTTTTTCGGCATTGCCAGACAGAATATCATTCAGATTAGAGGGGGTTGCCCACCCATGAGCGACTCGCAAAAACTGGTCGTTATCTTCATTAGCACTTGGATTTTTGTAGTCGAAACGTTGTTGGCCAGGCTCTGGGAAGAAGCCGAAGCCTAAGAAGCTTTCGTATTGATATTGGCTGTCTATGCTGGGCAGATCTGCTACGCTATCTTCAAGGCGACCAACCCCAAACTTACCGATTAAGTATAAGTTTCTAGACACATGGTAGCGCGCGGTTACGCCGGCATTAAATTGTAAGCCACCTTCAGTATCGTATTGATCTAGCCCGTAATAGTAACGGTTAAATTTATCAGACTTCCATTGAAATTCTGCGTAGGGAATCAAATCCCAGTCGCCGCTATGCCAATGGTATTTGGTGCGCGTATACATATAGCCGCGCTTATTCGAATCCGACAGCAACGCAACATCAGCTTCCCAAGGGCCATGGTTAAATTTGTATTGTAGGCCGAAGTCAAAAGCTTGTGCTTGGGATTCGTTTTGCAATTCTTTGGGGATATCGACAAAGCGGAAACGGGTATAGGCATTGACTTGATGAGCATCATTTTTCCACAGGTGTAGGCCTGCTTCCATGCCGTCAATATAACCGTAGCTACCTTGATACTTTAATAAAGGTAGTACATCGTAGACTTGGTCGTCTTCTACAGCGTAAGGGATATCACCACGGCGTACTCCAATGGCTAACCCCCATGAATCATAGCGCAACGCATCTTGCTCACTCGACTCCAGTGCTGTTGCATCATCACTCTTAGTAGTAGCTGGCTCTTCAGCTAGTAATACTGAGCAGGGGAATACAGTTAAGGTAAGCAGCGTGGCAATTCGGTACAGCAAACTTCGCGTCATAATGATATTGGGTCCAATACAAAAGGAAATGGCGTGCAGCTATGATAACAAGATGTTATCAGGATCGTGTATTAATGGCGAGCCGCCTTGGTTTTAAGGTGAAAAAAAGGCTGCTTACGCAGCCTTTTTATTGTCTTACTCGGCCTCTTTAAGGCTCTGGGTGAGATCGACAATGGCCTTCTTACCATCACCAAAGAGCATCAATGCATTGTCTTTAGCAAATAGTGGGTTAGGCAATCCGGCAAAACCAGGGCTTAATGAACGTTTTACGACCACGACAGTGCGCGCTTTATCAACGTTCAAAATGGGCATACCATAAATTGGGCTGCCTTTGTCTTCCCGAGCCATTGGGTTGGTTACGTCGTTCGCACCAATAACAATTGCCACATCGGTTTGCTCAAACTGTGGATTAATTTCGTCCATTTCAATCAGTTTGTCGTAAGGCACTTCAGCTTCAGCCAACAGTACGTTCATGTGGCCTGGCATTCTTCCCGCAACAGGGTGAATCGCGTAAAGAACCTCAGTGCCGCGTGCTTCCATTACTGATGACAGTTCACGTACCGCATGCTGGGCTTGAGCCATGGCTAGTCCGTAACCAGGCACAATGACAACACGCTCAGCAGTTTCAAGTAGCATTGCCACTTCTTCTGGTGAAGAAGAGGTCACTTTACCGGCATAAACTTCGTCTGCATCAACCGTTTCGCCACCTTCAGCCATCACACCGAACAACACATTGAACAGTGAACGGTTCATGGCTTTACACATGATTTGCGTCAAAATGATACCAGAGGCACCGACCAGAGAACCTGAAACAATCAATACCGTATTACCGGTAATGAAACCGGTTGTTGCCGCGGCAATACCTGAGTATGAGTTGAGCAAAGCAATCACAACGGGCATATCCGCGCCGCCAATTGGGATGACCAATAACAGGCCAAGCACGATGGCGACAGCAACTAGTGCGTAGATAAGCGCAGTGTTACTTGGATCCATTACCACAGCGACAGACAGGCCCAGTGCACTAAGCAGTAATATCGCGTTGAGGACTTTATTGCCTGGGACTTTAATTGGGTTGCCAGAGATTAGCTCTTGCAGCTTAGCAAAAGCGACAAAAGATCCCGATAAAGTAACTGCACCAATTAGAACCGTTAAACTGATAGAGACTAAGGCTACTGTGTGGGTTGCTGATTCTGGGTCTAGGAAGTTAGCAAGCGCAATAAATAATGATGCACCACCACCAAAACCGTTAAGCATTGCAACCATTTGTGGCATTGCTGTCACTTGAATCTTAGTCGCCATCACTGCGCCAATGGTACCGCCCAGTAGGACACCTGCAATGATCCATTCATAACTTAATATGCTTTGGTCTAGCAAGGTGACGACTACGGCGATAAACATGCCCAGTGCCGATAGCTGGTTACCGCGAACCGCAGTTCTTGGCTTAGTTAGGCCTTTAATGCCTAAGATGAACAGACTCGCAGCCACAAGGTAGGCGAGATAAATAATCGTCGTACTCATGCTGCTTTATTTCCTTTTAAACATGGCTAACATGCGGTTGGTCACCATGTAACCACCCACTACATTGATTGTGGCTAACACCACTGCGATAAAACCGAGGATATTGACCCATAAGCCGGCACCTGAACCTGCAGAAAGCAGTGCGCCTACCAGTGAAATCCCTGAAATGGCGTTGGAGCCTGACATCAAAGGAGTATGCAATGTGGGTGGCACTTTAGTAATGAGCTCGACACCCAAGAATACAGCGACCATAAATAGGGTCAGCAGAAGTAATAGTTCCATTATGAAGCCTCTTGGTTGTCAGCATTGAGCGCAGGTAGCTCGAGTAATTCTCGTAAGCGCGCGTTAGTCACTTGCTTTTGATATGTCGCAACGGTGTCTTGGACGATCTCATCTTCAAAATCGAGCACCAAATCACCGTCATCGTTAACCATCAGCTTAAGTAGGTTTTCAATATTTGTACCGTACATCTGGCTGGCATGGGTGGCCGCGCTACCCGGTACATTTGAAGGGCCTAAAATGGTCACTCCTTTATGTACCACAACTTGATCAAGTTGAGTCAATTCGCAGTTACCGCCAGTTTCAGCGGCTAAATCAACAATGATTGTGCCTTGCTTCATCCCGTCGACCATCTCTTTGGTGATCAGAATCGGTGCTTTGCGACCTGGGATTGCAGCAGTGGTGATAACGATATCTTGCTGAGCCAATACATTGGCCATGGCTTGCTGTTGACGTTTAAGGAAATCGTCACTTTGCTCAGCGGCATAACCGCCTTTGGTTTCGGTGTTTTCTGCTTCTAAATCGAGTTCGACCGGCTTAGCTCCCACAGAGATGATTTGCTCTCTAGCAGCCGGGCGGATGTCATAGGCTTCAACCACAGCGCCTAAACGTTTAGCGGTTGCACAAGCCTGAAGACCCGCAACGCCCACACCCATAATAAACGCTCGTGCAGGTTTTAGGGTACCCGCCGCAGTCATCATCATAGGGAATAAGCGAGGCGCTTGGTGAGCGGCCAGTAACACGGCTTTGTAACCCGCAATTGTCGCCATGGATGAAAGAATATCCATGCTCTGCGCGCGAGTAATACGTGGTACCAATTCTAGGGCGATAGCCGTTGCCCCGGTTTCGGCGAACTCGGCAATATTGCTCGCTTGGGCAAGTGGGTCCATCATGCCAATAACAAACTGTTGAGGTTTGACGACCGTTTTTAGCTCGTCGAATTGAGTCCCTTTGCAGTTTACTACTGTGATGATGTCCGCATCGCGAAGCACTTGCTCACGGGGGATGATAGTGGCACCAGCTTGTTGGTATTCATCATCGGTAAAACCAGCCGCAAGGCCAGCTCCCGATTCCACCAGAACCTGGAGATTTTTTTTGATAAGTCGAGTCACATTTGCAGGGATGAGCGCTACGCGCTTTTCTCCAGCTTGGCTCTCTTTAAGTAGACCTAGTTTCACAGAGGAAACCTCTTAGTTAGGGACAGACGTCGTTATTAATATCTTGTAGGGTTATTATTGTGGCGGCTCTAACTTGAGACACAAGCGCGAATTTTTCATTATTCGCTTTTTTGCACTGGTCAGAGCAAAAAGTTTGCACTAGGCCACATTTTTTTCACTGCGGTTTTGTGCTAGACACCACTATTTCTTATAAAAATTGGCTTTCGCCCTCACTTTTGTAGCTCAATAATTCACCTTTGCATATTCCAAAAACGAATTAAAAATTAGATTTTATTCTTTTTTGCTTTTCTCAGTTACCGCTAAGCTAGCTCCATTAAACTGATACAGGGCCGTCCTCATGTTGTTAAAAGAGCTATCATCACTGGCTTCACCACTGTCACAAGGACAAGTGGACAAGCTTAAGCAACTCACCGCCGAACTTAGTGCCGTTCAATTGGCATGGGTGAGTGGCTATCTATCTGCTAGTGCAGAACTTGGAGGCAGCGCTGCTGCAACCGAGAGTGCACCAGAGCAAACACTGACTATTTTGTATGGTAGCCAAACGGGTAACGGTCGCGGTGTCGCGCAGCAGTTAGCGGAAAAAGCACAGGCGCAAGGTTATGCGGTTAACTTAGTTTCTATGGCTGACTACAAAGTGCGCCAATTAAAGCAGGAAACTCTGTTATTGGCGGTCGTGAGTACCCACGGAGAAGGCGAAGCCCCAGACGATGCGATTGAGCTGCATAAATTCCTTGCATCAAAGCGGGCGCCAAAACTGGATAACCTACATTATTCGGTGTTGGCTCTTGGCGATACCAGCTACGAGTTTTTCTGCCAAACCGGTAAAGACTTCGACCAACGATTATCGGCACTCGGTGCGAAAGCGTTGGCACCTATTGTGGAATGCGATGTTGACTATGAATCGGATGCAGAAGCGTGGCAGCAAACTGTCCTTGAGGCTGTTAAGCCCCTTATCAGTGCAAGCAGCGCTAATACCAATGTGGTGTCTATTGGCGCAGCAGCATCAAGCAATGCTTTTAGCAAGCAAAAGCCCTATACCGCAGAGCTACTTGTTAGTCAGAAATTGACGGGTCGTGATTCAGATCGCGATGTTCGTCATGTTGAAATCGATTTAGGCGAGTCCGAGCTGAGTTATCAACCCGGTGATGCACTTGGGGTATGGTTTAACAATGCCGAAGTGCTGGTTGATGAAATCCTTGCGAAGTTAAGTTTAGGCGCTGAAGAAACCGTTACCATTAAAGATGAAACCTTAACCTTGCGTGAGGCGCTCATCAACAAGCGTGAAATCACGCAGATCCATCCCGCCTTAGTTCAAGGTTGGGCGCAACTAAGCGGCGATGAAAGCCTCACCGCTCTTGCTGAAGATCGTGAACAATTGCGTCAATTTGTGCTTAATCATCAGTTAGCTGATTTAGTGGCAAGCTACCCAGTATCGATTACTGCTTTCCAGTTGATAGAGCTGTTACGTCCAATTACGCCGCGCCTGTATTCCATTGCCTCAGCGCAGAGCGATGTTGAATCAGAAGTCCACCTGACTGTGGCTTTGGTTGAAAATGATCGTGATGGTGTTGCGCGTTACGGCGGCGCATCCCGTTTCTTGGCTGAAAGTGAAGAAGGTGCAGAGGTTAACGTGTATGTGGAGCCTAATAACCACTTCCGTTTGCCAGAAAACCCAGAAACGCCAGTGATCATGATTGGCCCGGGTACCGGTGTGGCACCATTTAGATCTTTCTTGCAGGAGCGCAGCGCACAAGGCATTACCAGCGATAGTTGGTTGTTCTTTGGAAACCCGCATTTCGAACAAGATTTCCTCTACCAAACTGAATGGCAACAGTACCTTAAAGAAGGCACCTTAAGTCGTCTTGATTCCGCTTTCTCTCGAGACCAAGCTCATAAGGTCTATGTACAGCACCGTATTGCTGAGCGTGGAGAGGCCTTGTGGCAATGGATAGAGGCGGGCGCGCATATTTATATCTGTGGTGATGCTGAGCGCATGGCAAAAGATGTGCACCAAGCACTACTAGATGTGATTGCCCAATATGGTGGCAAAAGTGCTGAAGAGGCTGAGGCATTTTTAGAAGCCCTACGTAGCGACAAGCGCTACCAGAAAGACGTCTATTAACGCATTTGACGTTGCAGTTTAAATACAACAAAACCAATAAAACAATAGCCTTGTATGGATGTCAGTCGGTACAAGCGAGAGTGAGGCATAAGCCATGAGCGAGCAAAAGTTATCTGTAAATGAGTATTTGAAAACCGACAGTAATTATTTACGTGGCGGTATTGAAGAAGGGCTAGATACTTCTCTGACAGGCTCTTTTAGCGAAGGCGATCAACAGTTGATCAAGTTCCACGGGTTCTATCAACAAGATGATCGTGATTTACGCAATGAAAGAAAAGAGCAAAAACTGGAGCCTTTGTATAGCTTCATGCTGCGCGCCCGTGTCGCTGGTGGTGTTTGCTCGCCACAGCAATGGCTTGGTGTCGACAAAATTGCCACTAACTTAACCAGCTCTAACAGTATTCGTTTGACGACGCGACAAACGTTTCAGTATCACGGCATTCCAAAACGTAATCTTAAAACGCTTATTCAAGATTTGGATAAAGAAGCATTAGATTCAATTGCCGCGTGTGGTGACGTAAACCGTAATGTGATGTGTAATCCAAACCCTGTTGAATCAAAGTTACATCAACAGGCTTATTATTGGGCCAAAAAGCTATCTGACAACTATTTACCGCGTACCAAAGCCTACGCTGAGATTTGGTTGGGTGACGACAAGGTTGCGGTTAGTGAAGGTACAGAGGTAGAGCCTGTTTACGGTAAAACTTACCTGCCACGTAAGTTTAAAATGGCTGTAGCTGTACCGCCTGATAACGATGTGGATGTTTACACCAATGACTTAGGTTTTGTGGCTGTTGCAGAAGCCGGCGAGCTAGTTGGCTTCAACTTGGTTGCAGGCGGCGGCATGGGTTCTACCCATGGTGAAGTTGAAACCTTCCCTCGTCTTGCTGATGACTTTGGTTTTATCAAGGCCGAAGACACGCTTAAGTTTGCTGAAGCTGTGCTCAAAGTACAACGTGACTGGGGTAACCGCGTAGATCGTAAACAATCACGTTTAAAGTACACCATTGTTAAACATGGCTTTGAGGCATTTAAAGCGGAAGTTGAGCAGCGAGCTGGCGTTAAATTTGAGCCTAAACGTGATGTGATTATTGGTGATCGTGGCGATCGCTACGGTTGGATCCAAGGCGTTGATAATAAATGGCACCTCACTTTATTTATTGAGGGTGGCCGTATTAAAGATTTGCCAGGACAGCCATTACAAACGGGTTTACGAGAGATTGCCTTGGTGCATAAAGGTGATTTTAGAATGACCTCGAATCAAAATATCATTATTGCCAGTGTTGATGAGCAAGATAAGCAGCAGATTGAAGATATTGCACGCAGCCATGGTTTGATGGGTAAGCTCATTTCTGAAACACGTGGCCACTCTATTGCTTGTGTGGCTTTACCGACTTGTGCACTTGCCATGGCGGAAGCTGAACGTTATTTCCCAGACTTTATTTCTAAAGTTGAAGCGCTACAGGAAAAGCATGGCTTTATTGACCAGGGGATTGTGGTCAGGATGACAGGTTGTCCAAACGGTTGTGCTCGACCATTTGCAGCGGAAATTGGCTTGGTGGGTAAAGCGCCTGGCCGTTATAACCTTTATTTAGGCGCCAGTTTCGAAGGCACAAGATTGAACAAGTTATATCGAGAAAATATTCAAGAAGCAGAGATTTTGTCTGAACTTGATAGCTTGTTTGCTCGTTACGTGGCTGAACGTGAAACTGACGAGACATTTGGTAACTTTACGGTGCGCATTGGCGTCGTGAAGGCGGTTAACGATGCCGCTAAGGATTTTCATGGATGATTCAGTGATCACTGCTGACGAACTTAAGGCGCTGTTATCTGCGCCTAAAGTTGAGCAGGATATTGAGCTTAAAAGAGTTAATGAGTTCCTGTCAGCATTAACGCCACAACAGCGAGTTGCATGGGGGCTGAAATATTTGCCTGGCAACCATGCACTTTCGTCAAGTTTTGGTATTCAAGGGGCAGTCATGCTGCACTTGATGACGACAGCACAGGCTGATATCCCGGTGATTCTGACCGATACAGGGTATTTATTCCCTGAAACTTATCAGTTTATTGATGAACTGACCGAGCGCTTATCGCTTAACTTGAAAGTATATCGTTCTAACATGAGCAGTGCTTGGCAAGAGTCGCGCTTTGGTCGATTGTGGGAACAGGGGCTCGACGGTTTAGAGCAATACAATCGCATGAACAAAGTGCTGCCCATGCAGCAAGCGCTAGAAGAGTTACAGGTCACGACTTGGTTTGCCGGTTTGCGCCATAGTCAATCGAGCACACGAGAAGGTTTACCTATTCTTGCCATAACGGGTGGGCGCTATAAACTGCTGCCTATTATCGAATGGAACAATAAGCAGGTGCATGAGTACCTGACCAATAATGACTTACCTTATCACCCATTGTGGGAGAAAGGTTATGTCTCAGTTGGGGATACTCATTCAAGCAAGCCACTTGAAGTGGGTATGAGTGAAGAGGAAACCCGCTTCAATGGTATGAAGCGCGAGTGTGGTTTACATTTTGATATTTAATGCGCCAGGCACTATGCAAAATAGGCAGACAAAACGGCCTCGAAAGCACTGATTCACTCAGTGCTTTTTTATTGGAGTAACTAGTACTGATGTACCAGTTATGCGTCCGGTAAGTTAACTGGATAATTCGTTTACATTCAGTGGCTTGTTGTTTTGCCTTTGGTGTGGTGAAATGCGCTGGAAAATAGTTTTACAATTTTTTGCACAGGGTTATGCACAAGGGCTATTTTTGATCTATAGTCTTAGGTTCCCGTAGATGGTTTTAAGCTACCATTCTGTATTGAGCTTAAATTTGAGCTTAGCTAATTTGTCACCTTCCGCTGGTGCATACCAGATGACGGTTAGTCGACAGAGGCGTTGGTAGTGTTAAACCTAAAGCAAGGTGGATGCCTTGCGATTTGATTGGCTTGCTAGCGCTTGTACAATCAAAAGCCTCTGTCTCCTGGGTAGTGCGGTGTCGCTACCCAGGAGCCCGACGATTACTCGCTTCCTTTCTGACTGTTAATTCACCTCTTTGCTCTCGAATTTGTTTTTTACGTGCGCTTATTTTGTCGGTGTCGTAGTATAGTGCCCACAGTTATACTGATTGGTATTATTTAATGGTAACTGCTTGATGTTGTAACGTTCCTTAACATATAGGTGCGTAGTAGCCATATTGGCTTTAGAGTCAAGCAGCGGCTTTGATTGAAACAACATAGGGAAGAGTGCATGAACAAGGTGTTAATTGGGGCGGCGGCAGTGGCTTTAGCCGCTGGGGCTTATGTCATATCAAAGCAAGACGGAGCAACAACGCAATCTGATAGCGTATTGGGGTACATCCCCGCTGACACTCCGATGTTGGCAGTGCAAACCGCAGCTTTCCCCATTAAAGACTATATCGACACTATGGCTTCGAGCCAGCTGCATTCAGTTAAAGCGTTTGCGCAAGAGTTGGCAGACGATCCCGCGCCAATGTCACAGTTTTTAGCGAGTTTAACGCAAAGCTATGCTGCGGCTAGTGCGAGTGGTCAGGCATTTATTGATACCTTTGGGTTACCAGAGAGCGGCCGTAGCTATTTTTATACACTGGGCGCTCTGCCAGTGATTAAGGTTGAACTTGATGATCCGCAGGCTATTTGGGCTGTGCTGGACAATGCCGAGCAGCAAAGTGGTGTTACCCACATGAAGCAGCAACGCCAACAGATTGAGTATCGAGCCTATCGCTTAACAGAGGCCACTGACAGTGAACAGCTGGATGTGGTTGTAGCCATTGACGGTAAGATGTTGACCGTCACCTTAGAAGCCAGCTTTGCCGAACCTGCTTTGTTAGATATGGCGCTGGGTTTGGTAAAGCCGCAACAGTCAGTGGTTGATTCTGGGATTATTGATGCGATTTATGACCGCCATGGTTTTATGAAAACCGGCGTAAGCTATATTGATCACCAACAGCTAGTCACTGCATTAACCACCACAGATGGCAATCAACTAGCCAGTCAAATGACTAAACTGTTTGAGCTTGTTGGCGATGATCCTCTGTATGAGCTTCGCTCGAATGAGTGCCACCAAGATTTAAGTGCCATAGCCAAAAACTGGCCTCGCACGGTGATGGGCTACAACGAGCTCGAGATAGATGCTAAACAAGCCAAACTTAACTTCAGCACCATCATTGAGAGTAATAACCAGACCATGCTGGGTGCGTTGAGTCAGTTAAAGGGTTATTTACCTAGCTTTACTCAAGATGTTAAGGCCAGTACTTTCTCTATGGGCGTGGGGATTAATGTCAATGAGTTTGTGCCCGCTGTGACGACGATTTGGAACGAGTTCCTAAACCCAGAATATCAGTGTGAACCATTACAACAAATGCAGTGGCAGATGAATCAACAAAGTCCGGCAATGTTGGGCATGTTTACCGGTATGGCTAATGGCGTTAAAGGCATGAGTTTTGGCCTGATTGACTATCAGCTTAATGATGATATTAATCAGCCTGCCATGGATCAGGTAGATGCCATTATGACGCTGTCAGCTGAAGATCCGGTGATGTTGCTTAACATGGTGAAACCTTTTGTGCCTGAACTGGCCAACCTGCAGGTGCCTACCGACGGTACGCCAGTGTCACTCAATCAAGCGCTACAAGTCCCCGCTGCTTATGGTTTAGACGCTAAGTTGGCGATTAAGGGTCAACATATGGTGATTTATACCGGCGAGGCGAGCGCTAAGGTGGCAGAGCAAGTTGGCAAAGAGGCGGTCGACAATAATGGTTTGTTGAGTATCACCGCAGATTACCAACGCTTACTTGCGCCATTGATGACAGTGCTGGAAATGAGTGGCGAGCCTATTCCGCCTGAACTGCAAGACTTCCAGTACTACAACATGTCAGCCAAGTTCGACTTAGACATCAATGAACATGGTATTGTTATGGGTTCGGTGATGCAGTCAAATAGTCAGTAAACAAAGACTGGTTTTCAAAGCCCTAATTCATATTAAGAATATGAGGTAGGGCTTTTTTATTTGGAGAGATAATGATTACAACTGGGGTACTACTTAAGGCCAACGAAGCGAGATTGGTTAGTTTGTCTGGCACACGAGGGCAGTGTCAGCTAGTCGCAAGTCAGGTTAATAAGATTGTCATTGCTAAAAATCCTACTCAGCAAGATATTGCTGAGTTCATTAGTGCGCTGCAGGCATATCTTAGCAGTGTTGGAAGTAATGCTTTAATTGTGAATCGCCGCGCTACCACTGGGCAAGGTGCGGGTGGGGCAGGCACTTTTATTCTTGAAGGAGTGATATTAGCTTGTGTGGCGCAGCCGGTTGAGTTTATTCATCCTGCGACAATACGGGCTACCGATAAACGCTGGGCAGAGCAGAAAACCTGTCGACCAAAAACTCAAGATATGGCCAAAGCTTTTGATTTAGCGTTTGAAGGATTGGATGCATAGTAGCTAAACCTGAGCAAAAGTTCATGGTGAACGCATTAACTGCTTGGGACTGATATTTCATCGGTAAAACAAAGCCAGAATGGTCGCTAAGACAACCGCTCTGGCTATGGGGATGATAACCGCTTGGCTGGTTTACTTATCGGTTAGCTTGCCTTGTCGATGTTAAGCTCAGCGAGCGTGGCGGCAATATCTTGCGCTGCAGTTTCTGGATTGATGTCATCATCAATTTTTAAAATGGTGCCATCTTTACCTATGTAGAAAGTAACTCGGCTAGCAACTCTGACTAAGTTGAGCACATCGAAAGCTTTAGCGGTCGTTTTGCTCGGGTCGCTGAGCATAGGAAAGTCAGCTTTTTCTTGCTCAGCAAAGGCTTGGTTATCTTCTAAGTCATCAACACTAGCCATCATATATACCGCATTGTACTGCCGAATTAGGTGGCCATCTTTAACCAGTGAGCGGCACTCCAACGTACAACCACGGGTATTGGCCATTGGATACCAAGCCAATACTAAGGTTTGTTTCCCTAAATAGTCCTGCAATTGATAAAAATGACCGTCTGTGGCTTGTAAGCGAAAGTCAGGGGCTTTGTCGCCCACCTTTAAATCCGTTGCGTGAGCGCTCAAAGGTAGCCATAGGTAGCAAAGGCTAACTAGCATCATGGTTAATTTTTTCATCTGTCGATCCTGTTATTGTGTCACTGCAGTGCTTGAATGGCTGTTGATCACATCCAATAGGCCAGGCCAATGGATATTTTCATCAACAGTCAATTCAATATCGGGTTGAGTTGCGCGCCCTGTGAGTAGCTGGCCGTGCATGTCATAGACCAAACTATTGGTTAGCGTAACGTCTATATTACTCTTAGGTAAAGTAAATCGGTGCTTTAAATCAAAATCGCCACGGGTTGCTGTACCAATTAAGGTTACGTTAGGCCAACTTTGGGCAAAATGAACCAGCCATTGGCACTCACCACGGCATTGTGGGCCAATTATTAATGCCAGTTTGCCGACTTTATTATGGGTCGGCAATGGGCTGACCTTAATCTGACTAAAAGGGGCTTTACGGGCAAACCACTGACCAAAGCTACTGTCATTGTCGCTGTGGGCAGCCTGGCTTGCGGTAGTTAAATGAAGCTGCTCAAAGGAAGAGAATTGCTCGAAAGGCTCAAATTGGCGGCTTTGTAGGTAATCGGCTCGCAGTCGGTTGTTAAGACGATAACGGGCTATGGCCACCGGAGGCTGGATGCCGGAGTAGCTTTGCATACCGTAATAACCTGCAAGGGCGCGGGTTAATAGGCTGTTTGTGCCGTGCCCCCGGCGTAGATCGAGAATGGTAAGCGGCGTAAGCAGACTTTGCGTAACCACGGCTTTGAAAGCGGCATCGTTAGCAAATTGATTGAAATTACCAATTTCAAACACATTGCTTGGCTGCGGTTTTATCACCCAATTGGCACTAAAAGGCAGGTGCGGCGGCCTATCACTGTCGATAAGTGCAATCGTTTGCTGGTGGCTTTGTTGCCCGTCTGATAGTGTCAGCGTGACAGTCTCACTAGGACGAGCTCCAATCTCTTGGCGTAACTGCGGCAAATAGCTTAGTTGGGTCAGGAGTGCGTTGTAATCTTGACTCAGTCCCGATGGCAAATAACGGGCAGCGGCGCTTAACCAATAACTCAGCGGCAGACCATCAAGGTGAGTAAGGTATGGGTACTGGCTGATTTGCAGGCTGCCTTTATCGTTCAGCGCGATAAACTGGTTATCAATATACCGAATATGGATTGGCAGCTGCTTGCTGAAACGATCAGTTTTAACATGGGCGTTTATGTCATCGAGTTGTGCCAATATTTTTTGCACTTCAGGGACAAACTCCGTGACACTGACACGGGAGGGCAAAATTTGCTGAAACTGCTGACTGGCTTTAATCACTTGATTTAACTGAGAGGGATCAATAGCTGCGATGGCCGAGTGTTGGCTAATCTGCTGCTGCAAGACTTGTAGATCTTTGTTGGCCTGATAGGGGCTTAAATGGGTATTTTGCCAATCACTGTTAAGTGCAATTAACCCCAGTGCACAGCCACTGGTCAGCATTGCTAGCCCAAAAAAGTTGATGATTGTCTTAGCGCCAAATTGCATCAAAGTCCTTATGTCGGTGACGACTCATCCAAAGCCAGCTAATTATCCATTGTGTTTTATCAGTGAGTTAACTAGATATCGTGATAGTTACTCGCTTATCTGAGTATCCTTCAAATTACAGCAATTTGCCAATACGATGACAGATAAAAATCAGTCACTTATATAGCAGCATACGAACAGACATTTCAGCCAACATATTCAAACCATAGGCCCGCTACGACTTTGGTAGCGAGAGTATTGCCTCACTAATAACAAAAAGGAATAAATTTTAACTTTTATCTATTTTTTTAATTATAAGAATATCGCTATATTAGCCTGAAGTTATTTCGTCTGGAATTGATTATGGAACTCATTGCGTTACCTGGGCAGCAAGCTGCCGGAAAAGTCTGGCTAGTTGGCGCAGGTCCTGGCGATGTGGAGCTGCTAACCATTAAAGCGTATCGTGTGCTTTTGCAGGCTGATGTCGTACTTTATGACGCGCTTGTGAGCGACGATATTATGGCGTTGGTTCCCAGTGATGCGGAGCGAATTGCGGTGGGAAAACGTGCGGGTAAACACAGCGCAGCGCAAGAAGAGATCAATCAATTGTTGGTCACCAAAGCATACACTCGCAAGAATGTGGTGCGCTTAAAAGGTGGCGATCCATTTATTTTTGGCCGTGGTGGCGAAGAGCTTGATTCCTTAGTTGATGCCGGAGTGGAATTTGAAGTGGTCCCTGGGATCACTGCCGCTAGCGGCACCTCTGCCTATGCAGGTATTCCATTAACCCATAGAGATTATTCTCAAGGTGTGACCTTTTTAACTGGTCATTGCAAGCTTGAAAGCCGTCCGATGGACTGGCCCAGCTATGCTAAAGCCAATCATACTTTAGTGATCTACATGGGCATTCTTAATGCCAGTTTGATAAAGCAAGGTTTGATTGGTGCGGGGCGTTCAGCAGATACGCCGGTGGCCATAGTCTCTAAAGCGACTACACAAGCACAGCAAAGATTTATTGGAACATTAGGTCAGCTTGATAAGTTAGCTGCCGATCCGCAGCTGCAAATGCCAGCGTTAATGATAATTGGCGAAGTGGTAGCCTTGGCTGACACACTAAACTGGTTTCAGCCCAAAGGCGCTACTAACGCGATTGATGAGCAAATTGCCATTCGTCTCAATCAATAATAAAGTCTTTAGCAAACAAGGCTTTTATTGCTTTTGTATATTCGATATCTGCCCCTGGGCGCACCAATTGGGCTAGTTCTTCTCCAACTGGGGTGAGACGATAATAGCTAAATAACAGGTGGCCGCCCTTAGGCGTCAATGTCATCTTCATATCTTGCAAAGTAAAACTGATTGGGGTTTTGCTGTTGAGTAAGCCAGTCTCAAATTCACTTCGGTGCAGTATGCCCGAATCAATTAGCGTTAAAATTGTTGAGTAAGGTAAGCCAAATTGAGACAGGCCGATACTGATGGCATCGGTTTTGCGAAACAGCTTACCTATACCACCTGCATAGCGATAACCAATAATCAGTTTATGCCGGGATTCGTTATTAATTTTTACTGCCATCGCCAAGGCTTTTTCAAAAAACTGCGCCTCTTTATGGGTGAGCTGCTTTAGCGTGGCTAATGTTCTTAAGCTAAAGTTGCCGGGCGAGGTAATTTCATAGGCGAGAATGCGCCCCCACAGCTCCTGCATTTTACGATTGTGGATTTGCTCTGCCAGTTGAAAGAATTGGTGAACCCAATCCGGATCTAAATCGGTTCCAGTGACCTCAGATGGCGTATTTGCTAACGCAATGGTGTAGACCGCTTCTAAATTGGCCTGGTATTGGCTATCAAGTTTACGCTGACGGTGCTCAGCTCGCTCGGCAATAGAGGCTTGAGATGCACGATAGCCTTCTTCGCTTGTTAAACCTAACCGTCTTCCCAACAGCAGTGCTTTTTTACGTGCCGATACATCGGAGGTTTGCTCGCTTTTGGGCACTGAGGGAGTGTCAGCCATGATGTCTATTGGTTCCGTCTTTTGCTTTGCTAATAAGATAAAATAATAGTGTTAACCACAGCTATTGAACAGTGCTATTTACTTTCATTGAGCATTTGAGTGGGCTTTGGTTGGGGTTAATGGCCAGCAGACACGGTGGTTTTGAGTTGGCATTAAAGGGATATTGCGCGCCAAAATGAGTGAACACAGTGCCAGCCCAGCACCGATAAAAAACACCATTTTCGGAGAATACAGCCATAGTAGGCCTAGCAGGGCAGGAATCACCACCGCAGCAATATGATTAATGGTAAAACTCACCGACATAGTTGCGGCAATATCTTGTTTATCAGCAATCTTTTGGAAGTAGGTTTTGATGGCGATCGCCATGGCAAATAGCAAGTGATCGATGACGTACAATCCTGCTGCAATATAGGGGTGGGTCACAAAAGCGTAGCTTACAAATACAATGATTAGGCCGATATATTCGATTGTTAACGCCCGGCGTTCGCCGATTCGGCCAATAAAGCGCCCTAATGCGGGGGCAAAGAGCAAGTTGACGACATAGTTAATCAAAAACAGGGCGGTGATCTGGCTAACGCTATAGCCAAACTTCTCTACCATCATGAAGCCCGCAAACACCATGAATATTTGTCGTCTAGCACCAGAGAAGAAGGTCAGTAGATAATACAGCCAATATTTTTTACGCAAGATGATTTTCTTATGCTGCGGCTCACCTTCTGGAAACTTGGGAAAATATACCGTTAGCACTGCCACCATAAATAGCCCAAGTAAGCCAATAAAGGCATACATATACACATAGTCAAACTTAAGCCAGGTCATAATTAACCAAATACTGGCATAGCCTGTTAATGCCGCAGCCGCTTTCCATGCCATGGCTTTACCCAAAAAGCCTGCCGTGTCTTGCTTATCTACCCATTGTAAGGTTAATGATTGGTTGATGGTTTCAAAATAGTGGAAGCCCACAGACATTAATATAGTGGTGAGATATAAGCCCATTGCTGAGGGGAAAAAACCACTTATCGCGACACCAATGGACAATACGGCTAAAGAAATTAATGCAAAGCTCTGCTCTTTTAGCACCAGTAATACGAAAATTGCGGTAAAGGCGAGAAAGCCTGGTACTTCGCGCAAGCTTTGTAATATACCTATCTCAGCGCCGGTAAACGCTGCACGTTCAATAACAAAGTTGTTGAGCAATACCTGCCATACGGAAAAGACCAACGACATAATAAATGTCATCCATAACAATAAGCTTTGCGGCGTTCTTTGCATTGGTTCATTCCATCGTCGGCACCAGAGCTCAGTCTATCCGAAATCCAACTTTATCCCCAAGGCTATTTTCGATTCAGCGAGGGTGTATGGTCACGATTTCGCTCAACGCTGTGCACTGTGCACTGAGCGCTGTTTAGCTGATCTGCCAAGATTGCTATGCAATGTAACCTGTACAATTCACTCGACCTAAATTTATCCCCCCAAGTTATTGTATTTGCTAATTATTAAAATTGGTTCTACTAGCGGAAAACAATATTAGCGGTTGCAAATGTAATTGTATTGTAAATTGTATTGTAAATATTAATGCAAATTGTTCTCATTCCATATATTTTGTGGGGGATTTTTCAGGGGGAGCTGTCCTACAGCGGAGAATGATATGAAAACAAGATTGACCTTGTTAGGAATTTGTATAGCAAGTGTGTGTTCCATAAATGCTGTTCAAGCAGCCGATCCAGCAGCGCTGGAAAAAGCGATAGCTAAGCAGGAAGCAGAACTGGCAAAGTTGAAACAGGACTTGGCTGAACTGGCGGCACAACAAAAGCAGCAGGCAAAACAGCAAGAGCAACAAGCTGTTGAGCAGCGACAGCAGGTTGCAGCGATTGTTGATGAAAAAGTCAGTGAAAGCCCATGGAGTAAATTCTCCTTCAAGTCGTACGGTTCAGTTAACTATACCAGCGACGAATATTACGAGAATGTCCAAGACACCACACCAGAGCGTCGAGGAAGGTTCGATTTAGAGCGTATCGTTACCGAGTTTGGCTATCAATTTAATGACCAGTGGGATATGGAAGTTGAAATTGAATATGAACACGGCGGCACGGGCGCAGCGCTAGAGTATGATGGCTTTGATGAGTTTGGTGAGTTCGAGTCAGAGGTAGAAGCTGGCGGTGAAGTGATGATTGAGAAAGCCCAAATTAGGTATCGACCTAATGAGGCGTTTGGCGTCAAGTTCGGTAATATCCATCTGCCCATCGGATTGACGAGTATCCTTCACAAGCCTAATCAATACCTGACAGTGCTGCGTCATCGTAGTGAAACCGCAATGATGCCTGCGGTATGGAATGAAACCGGTGTCGGTATTTTTGGTGAAGTGGCAAATTTCCACTATCAAGCGCAAGTCGTCAGTGGGCTCAACTCTGAGTATTTTCGTACCTATGACTGGGTAGCCTCTGGTCATCAAAAACGTTTTGAACATGTCAACGCTGACGATCTCGCCTATGCATTGCGGTTAGATTACGGCAGCTTCAAGCAACCCGGTTTTGCAGCCGGTGTCGCTTACTATTATGGCAATACCACTGGCAATCGTCATAAGAGCAACAAGGTAACTGGTGATGGTACCGTGTCTATTTTGGCGTTGTCGGGTGCATATGTTCAAGGTCCTTGGATACTGCGAGGCCAATACTTATACGGCACCTTAAGTGATGCCGATGCCATTACCCAAGCCAATAAAACCACCCCAGGACTAAAGCCTGGCAACTTTGCTCAGCTGGGCTCAGAGTCTGAGGCTTTTTTTGTTGAAGCTGGTGTCGACTTAAGTCATTTCACCTCTATTCCATTGACGGTTTTTGCCAATATCGACTATTCAAATCCGCTGAAAGAGGTGGAAACCGGTACGGCGACCAATCGCTACGAAAACACTTGGACGAGTGTCGGGGTTAACTATTCACCTATCCCTGAAATTGTCATCAAGGCTGAGGGCGGTCGCCAACAAGTCGCCGTTGCCGCCATTCCCGATACCAACTTCTTCGCTTTAGGCGTCGGTTATCAATTCTCTTTGTAAATATTCCGCCTAATAGGCATTGAAACTTATTAAATTTTTGGAGCTTTAACATGAAAAACATTAAATATTCAGCTGTGGCATTGGCTTTGATTACCACACTTGCAGCTTGCGGTGGCTCAGGCAGTGACAGTAGCACACCCGATCCTGTGGTCCCTGAAACGGGCTTCACTTACAGTGCTGATGAACTTATCACTAATTTGACCGATGATGTCATTGTTGCCGGTTACGCAGCATTAGCGGCACAAGGTGAAGCGATGCTTGCGGCAACACAAACACTGGTTGCCACCCCCACTCAAGCAAACCTTATTGCTGCTCAAGAAGCATGGAAGGCGGCGCGCCAACCATGGGAGCAGGGTGAATCACATATTTTTGGCCCAGTTGACTCGTTAGGTATTGACCCACATCTAGATAGCTGGCCACTCAATACCACCGACTTAACCACTGTGCTTGCGACTAACTCAGGCTTCGATGCTGACACCATTAAAGGTTGGAATGATGATGTGCAAGGTTTCCACACTATGGAATACCTATTGTTTGGCGATGGTGTTGCGGACAATGAGAAAGATATTGCCGATCTAACGGCAACAGAGCGTGACTATCTAATGGGGCTGGCTGAAGTTTTTCGCGACTATACCAAAACCCTTGATGATGCTTGGCAACTTAGCCATGACGGTCAAAGTGGCGATGCTTATGCCAACTTAGTGAAAAATCCTGGCGCTGATGGTAATACATTTTAT
Organism: Shewanella sp. Scap07; assembly: GCF_013394145.1. Taxonomy (NCBI): domain Bacteria; kingdom Pseudomonadati; phylum Pseudomonadota; class Gammaproteobacteria; order Alteromonadales; family Shewanellaceae; genus Shewanella; species Shewanella sp. Scap07. The sequence goes on along the minus strand of NZ_CP041329.1, from coordinate 4,031,158 downwards.
GCGTCGCAGGTTGGAGTAATTGAAGAGCTAATCAATGGCATGATTGGCATTGTCGATGAGGTGGGCAATGGCAAAATTGCTGACCCATTTGGTGCCACCATTAATGATGCAGACACTTCTAAGGTAGAGTCACAGTACTCTTGGAACTCATTGACTGATTTTAGCGACAACATTATTGGCGTGCGTAATGTTTATCAAGGCGAGCTAACAGGCCAAGCAGATAAACAGGGAATTGTCGATTTTGTTGCGGCGGCAGATGCCACCTTAGCCGCACGTGTTGGCAGCGAGATTGATGATGCCATCATTAAAATTCAAGCGATAGCGGGCACCAGTGACATGCCATTTAGACAAGCTATTCTCGATGAAGCAGGTAGAGAACGAGTGCAAACAGCGGTTGATGCCTTGACCACGCTGCAAACCACCTTAGAGTCTGATGTGTTACCACTATTGCAAGATTGGAATGTTTAACCACAAAAGTTAAGGGAGCTTAGGCTCCCTTTTTTTGATTGTATATCCATGATTTTTAAATGGTTTATCAGTAAATGCTTAAGAGCTATATAGAGTGTGCAGCGCATGAAATCAATCAATAATAGCTTGATAAAACTATCAAGTATTTCTTTAGCTATTCTATTTACCCTTAGTGGCTGCGGAGGATCAGGTGATGAGGTGGTCGACCCTGTCATTCCTGAGCCCGAAGTGACTTATCCAGATTATACTGATGTGACTGCTTTAGGCGGTGACACCACCACGTTCGATGCGTCAGAGTCGGGGCATGGTTTTTCAACCCCGGCACCTAACCTTAGCGAAGCTGAACTTGAGTTGCATTTAGACGGTGACTTAGGTTTTGAAACTGCATTCACCACAGCGCCCAATGTAGAACACCCTGATTTAGATGGGTTAGGTCCAGTATTTAATAATGCCGACTGTAACTCTTGTCATCAGCGCGATGGCCGTAACTCTACACCGATTGTTACCAGTGGCGAAACACGCGTTAAATTGGGGTCTGAGGCTGGTATCTTCTTGCGCATAAGCCTTGCGCCAGATCAGCCCTGTACCCAAGGCACGGCAGCTAACAATTACTGTGCGCCGATCCCTGTAGCAGATTTTGGTGGCCAGCTATTTCATCGCGGTGTGTTAAAAGCTCGGCCTGATTGGGAAACGAATCTGTTTGGCGGTCAAGCCGATGTTTATCTGTCTTATGAGACCAGCCAAGTTACTTACCCTGATGGCCACACTGTCACCTTAAAAAAACCTTTATTCGAAGTTGAAAACCCTTACGATGCGCCGGGGGAAACGAAGCAAAGCAGCAATGTAACCTCCAACTTGTTACAAGATGATGTGTTGATGGGTTGGCGTAATGGCATGCCAGTATTTGGCTTAGGTTTGCTAGAAGCGATTCCTGAAGCGGATATTTTGGCTCTGGTCGATGAAAATGATAGCAACCAAGATGGCATTTCTGGACGCGCGAACTACGTGTTTGATGCGGTAAAGGCGCAGGCCGGTGATCCTAACCCGGTATCGCTGGGACGGTTTGGTTGGAAGGCCAATACACCCAGTGTCAGAGTACAGTCGCTAGGCGCGCTGCGTGGCGATATTGGCATTACTAATCCATTGTTCCCACAAGAAAGTGTTGCGGGCACTGCTTTGCACGATAGTTATCTGACACGTACCGGTTTTGTCGATACTGGTGAAGATGAAAACGGCGCACCTGAAGCGGATGCCGCGTTCAGTGATGCAGTGGTGTTTTATGCCGAAACCTTAGCTGTTCCAGCTCGCCGTAATGTGCAAGATGCAGATGTACGTGAAGGGGCACGACTGTTTGCTGAGATTAACTGTAGCGGCTGTCACCAGCCTAAATTTGTCACTAAGACAGAGGGGACAATTGGTGGCAATGCGATGACTGAAGGTCATAAAGGGCAAACCATTTACCCATTTACCGATATGTTGCTACATGACATGGGAGAAGGCTTAGCGGACAATCGCCCAGACTTTCTCGCGGATGGTACAGAGTGGCGTACTCGACCGCTTTGGGGAATAGGCTTGACCCAAACCGTTAATCCTCAAGCGGGGTTCTTGCATGATGGCCGCGCCGCGACCATTGAAGAAGCTATTTTATGGCATGGCGGCGAGTCACAAGATAGTACCGATAAGTTTATGGCGCTTAGCGCCGCTGAGCGAGCTCAGGTTATCGCGTTTGTTATGTCATTATGATTTACTTAGAGCTGGCGTATAGCCAGCTCTAAGCTTCTTAGTGTGCGCTATCTATAGCACCTAATGCTTACCTTACGCTGATCCCAAGCGTGAACAACTGCGATCGTTGTAATCAAAATATCGCGACATCACAAGTTTTCACCTCTTCGCAGTATTTAATTGTTCTGCTTTACAGTGGGTTAACAAGTAAAACTTGGCCTTCTCAAATGTGGTAACTCGCTTATTGCAAGTCATCAAAATTGGATCATATCTTGATCACAAAAATACCTCTTTAGGGGTAATATGTGAGTTAAACTAGGTTAAGACAGCAGTTGTTGTGATAAGTTCTCATAATCGAAGTAACTTAATTTATTTGGTCAAAAACTCATGTTAAAACAACTATCAAGGTTAGATTACTTTACTTTAAAGGTGCTCATCGGCTTATTTGAATTTAAAAATGGTAGTGTTGTAGCAGAAAAGCTTAATAGTACTCAGCCTAAGGTAAGTCGTGCACTCAGCACGATGCGTGAAGTGATCCATAATGAGTTATTTATTCGACAGCAGTATGGATTGCAACCTAATGCTATGGCTGAACGCCTGTATCCTTTGGCCAAAAAGATTGTGGCTTCCTATGACCAAATGGCTATTGTTGCTCATGCGAAACCTGAATATCATCGGCTGTTGCATATTGGCGCACCGGAGCAAATGTCGACTTTTATCTTACAGTCGATTGAACAAGCGAGTGAGGCCTTTGGCGTGAGTCATACCGTTGATATTCATCCCTGGGGCGAAAATGTCGAACAATTGATGGTTCAGGGAAAGTTAGACTTTTGTATTTCAGCTAGACCGGTGCAAAACCAGCATATCATCAATAATAAACTTGGAGACGTAGAGTTCTGGTTCTTGGCAGTACGTAAAGGTCATCCGATTTTGCAACAGGAGATCACCTTAGAGGCGATTCTTGAACATAGACTAGTATTCATTAACAACGGACCACTTTCTGAGCTAACAGAATTGGTTGACCGCTGTGGTGAAACTATCAACAAGAAAGTCGATATTAGCTTGATCACATCGAGCCTACTGGTTGCGTTTGAGAGGGTAATTAACTCTGATGACTTATGCTGGGCGCCTTCGGTTTTTCCTTATGAGCTAAGCAAGCAGCGCGACGATATTGAGCTGATTGATATGACTCAATTCTATAAAGAACACTTTAAGCACATAGAGAACTTGCGTCACCCGAGCCACTATTTACAATTTCATGAAACTCAGAAAAATGAGTTCGCTGCATTACTGTCTGAAATTATGAAAGAAAACTTGAAGCTATGCCAACAGTTATACAGAAACATAAATAGTACTCAGTCCTTTGAAGTAAACCGCTATAAATGAACTTCGTTTTATTAAATAGCAAAAAGCCATTAGTTATCTAATGGCTTTTTGCTATTGATTCTAAAAGCGCTAGTGCAGTGCGGTATGTACTAGATCTTGCAGTCTATCGGACAGCCAGTGAAAGTTCATTTTATGATTGTTTCTATTGTAAATCATGTACAGTGTCGGCGCTTTTACCTCCATATAAAGCCTTTCTGACTCAACCTTTGCCAATTGACACGCATGTAAGCCCGGAGTGGAATTAATCACATTGTAAATAGAGCTGTATGGCAATAGGGCAACTGCATCAGTCTTTCTTAAATATTCAAACAAACTGGATACGCCGTTAAGGTCCATTTCGGTATTCAGTGGGATGTTATTGATGCAGCAATACTCCTGAAAGGTACTTAGCCTTTGTTCAGCATCCCCTATGTTGCTATTGACATAGGGATACTTTGCAATGGACTCCAGAGTGATATCCTCCTTTAGGATGGGGTGATCATCATCGCAGATTAAAAACAGTTTATTGAGCTTTTCTAGTGGAACAATAGCCAAATTCTCATCAATGGTCTCTAAGTTAGCTACGGTTTTACAGCAACAAAGACCGATATCTATATCACCTGACACAATATGTTTAAGTGATGACTTGCTCCAAGGAGAGATATTAAAGTTAACTTCTTTTCCTGCATCCCTAATTGATGTCAACAACATCTTCGGAAAAGGAAACGACACAAGATCTGGGGCAACAATTTCGAAGTCATGAACGTGCTCTGCTAATACCTCGCCATTGAGTTGTTGTAAGTTATTCGAGCACTCTAGAATTTGCTTGGCAATAGGGTATACCTTTCCTGCGAACTCATTTGGAATTAAGCCATATTTTTTTCGTATGAATAATTCGTTGCCGAAAATTTCACGTGCATGTTTAAGGCATCGGCTAATTTTGGGGGCTGGAACATTCAGCTTGTTTGATACATATGTTGCCGATTTGTATTCGTAGAGGTTTACTAGGATGTTGATACTTAATAAGTCCAAGTTGCTAAAGCTAATATCTCTCATCTGCATTCCTCCAAAGTTGCTACATTAATACAATACATAATTTGTAATTGTTTTTGTTGTTTTATTTTAATTACTTTTTAGAAATGCATGCTGTGTCACTTATTAAGTTATTCATAATTTTTATAGTTGTTAGTTGAATCTAGTAATACTGATATTTTATATGGAGTTTACTGTATCTACTTACCTAAAAATACCTTAAAAAGTCACAAGTAATTGTTTTAATTGTTTTTATATTTGTTATTGCTTATTGTGTATTTTGGTTTTTGTTTTCCGCATATCTGTTCTTTCACTGTGAAAATAAAAGGTTTAGATATTTTAAAATTGCATTTCAAAAATTAATTTTACACCCTAGAGTTCGTCGGCAGCGTCAGATGTGTATAAGAGACAGATAAATAACCTCATTCGATATATTTGGTCATGAAAGTTATCGCCTTATTCATTAATTGATTTAAATCAATGTTTGTAATGCTGAGTGGGGAAATACTGAATGTGCTTTAAATATAAACTTAATAATTAATGAAAGTTTGGAGGCGTTTATGAACACATCAGTCATATTAAGCTATGCTTTTGTCTACTTTGTACTGCTTATTGTTGTACCTTTTGTTTTAGTGACATTTACTATGACATGTATAAAGTTTTTCAAAACAAGCAATGTAGAGAATGTGGGAGTTAATATTAAATTAAACCCAGAAAAAATTGCGAACAAACCGGTTGGATTCTTCAATAATCTAAACAACATCGTTAACACTGTTGCCAAGGGGAAATATAACATTCTATATGGCACTTCAATGGACAGCATAGTCGACATTGATAAAACGGATAAACCAGAGGATGCACACCAGCATTTAAGACACTGTCACCTTGACTATGTTGTGGTTGATGATAACTCTGCCGTTAAATTGGTGATTACTGATCCTCAGCACAATTCACCTGAAAACAATGACTTTATCGACCACTCCCTAGCAGAAGTAGGAATTAAAGTGATTCACCTTGCACAGAACCAGCAATGTGATGAATCCCTCATCCGCAATTCTCTCGCTGCATAGTGTTATTGAGTACTGAGGGTCCACCTCAGTACTCAAATCCTTCAAAAGAATAAATTGTATCACTGAATAATGTGAGGACTCATTATGTCCAAAATCTCTAAAATAGCCCTTCCTTTGCTGACCTCCATTTTGGTGGTATTTAGTTTCAGCTCGCCGATGGTCAAAGCAGAAACGTCAGAACTAAAAATGAACCAAAATCGCCAATGCATTATGTGCCATAAGAAAAACGGCAATATGTACGGTTTGCATGCAAACGATGCCTTGGGACAAACCTGTCAAGACTGTCATGGCGATAAAGGTAAACATCCTCGTGGTGAGTCAGATCTTATCGGCTTCAGCCAGTCTTCTCCGGCTACAGTTGAGCAGCAAACTGCAGCGTGCATGTCATGCCATGATCAACAAGAGTTGTCCGAGGCAGACTGGACTCACAATGTTCACTCGAACAAAGTCAACTGTGCTGGCTGTCACCAACTTCACCCAGAAGTCGATCCAATTATTGGCATTAGTGAAAGCAAACGCATCGCGTCATGTGTTAGCTGTCATGAAAGCAAATAATTAGGAGGATATAACAATGAAAAAAGAAAGAAGACAATTTATAAAAGGGGCATGTGCATCAGCCTTTGGCGTAGCCTGCGTATCGGGCCTTGGTATCGCTAAGTCTAATGCTCATAAAGATAAAAATGAGACCAACTGTAAGTACGCACTGATTCATGATGAAAACAAATGCATAGGCTGTGATGCTTGTTCAGTTGCTTGCCGTGAAGCCAATGATGTACCTGATGGCGTGAGTCGTTTAGAGATTGAGCGTGAAGGTCCGTTTGGCGAATACCCAAATCAATTCTATCGTTTTACCCGCAAGTCTTGCCAGCAGTGTGAAGGCAAACCTTGTGTGAATGTTTGCCCCACAGGTGCCGCATACCATGACCCAAGCACCGGTATTGTCAGTGTCGATGAATGGAAATGTGTGGGCTGTTTGTATTGCATTGCCGCTTGCCCATATCAGATTCGTTTTATCAACCCTGTCACTAAAGCTGCTGACAAATGTGATTTCTGTAAAGAAACTCGCTTGAAAGAGGGGCGGCAGCCTGCTTGTGTTGAAGCTTGTCCTACAAAAGCACTGACATTTGGTGACCTTAAAGACCCACACTCACAAGTGGTAGAAGTACTTAAAGCGACACCGAATTATCGCAGCAAGACTGAACTGGGTACTCGCCCTAAAGTGTTCCGTATTGCTTCGCAAGAGGGAGAAATCAAATTATGAGCCCATTCCACTTTGACAGTTTAGTTTGGCACTGGCCAATTGCTATTTACCTATTTTTAGCGGGCATTTCTGCTGGGGCAATCTGCTTTGCGGTACTGCTAAAGCACTTTAAATTAGGCAAAAACGCCTACAAGTCTAGTTTTGTAAGGGCGGCTTGTTTAATTGCCCCTCTTGCGGTGTTTGCAGGCCTAGGTATTTTGGTCATCGATTTAACCAAGCCTTTCGATTTTTGGAAAATATTGGTTTTCTATAACCCAACGTCGGTGATGTCTATCGGTGTCGCCGTGCTACTGATTTATCAAGTCGCTTTGTTTGCCTGGTTGGCCTGTTTATTCAAAGAGCCAATCCTTAAATGGTGCAATAACCGCTGGCCATTGGTTGATAAAGTTCTGAATGCTTTCACCAAGTGGGAGGCGACGATTACCGGCTTGTTGGTGATATTAGCATTAGGTTTAGGTGCATACACAGGCTTCCTGCTATCAGCACTAACAACCTTCCCGATGCTCAATAACCCAGTGCTACCGCTGTTGTTCTTGATTTCAGGTATTTCTTCAGGCGCCGCAGGTACCTTGTTAGGTGGTGTGTTAATGAAAGGCAACCCAGATGGTAAAGAAGTGCATTTCATTCACAACATTGAAATTCCGTTAATTTTACTTGAATTAGCCCTGCTATTTACATTCTTTGTTGGCCTAATACTTACCGGTGGACAAAGTCAGGCAGCTGCTCTCAATGCAATTGGAGAAGGCTTCTGGGGTTGGATCTTCTGGGGCGGAGTGGTGGTGGTTGGCTTAGCCATGCCATTGGCATTCAACTTATTCATGACAGCATCAGCCAAACGTAAATTCTCTTATGTTGCTATCACAGCAAGCTGCAGCTTATTTGGTGTACTACTGCTGCGTAATTTCATTCTTTATACCGGCCAGATGACGGTAGCTTAATCATTATTTAGGAGTTAACCATGCTAAAAGTTTTAGGACTATCCATTTTACTCAGTTTCTCAGGTGCAGCGCTTGCAGATTCAATTGCAGATACGCATACAGAAATGGCTGGATGTGAAGCTTGTCATATGAACGGAGAGCCTTCTGCAGATATGGCCTATGAAAACCAAACTTGTATCGATTGTCATGGGGGATTAGATAGTATCGAGGGGGAAATTCATCAGCAACATGATGGTGTGCTTGATTGCGGAACATGTCATATCGTGCATGATGAAAAAGACCCTAATGATACGTGTGCAGATTGTCATTAGATTCCTGTCCACCAAGTTGCACCCACTTAACGGTAGTGGGTGCGCTAAATAGTTAAAATTCAAAGTGAAAATCAGCCTCTCATCAGGCGATAGATCGAAGGGATGACAGTTGTCATTTCGTCGAATTAACAAGGAAGTGATTGGGCAGGATGCCATTTTAGCGCAACTACTTTGCACACCTCTTAATCTGCCTAAGGGTGTGCACCCAACCTCCAAATGGGTTCGCCACTCAGTACTAGGGTGGCTTTTTTGGTAAAAGTACTTGTGCTTCCCCCCTTTGTTTTCTCATGGTTAGTTCGCGAAATAGCGCCGCACTCTGTTTGCCTTAGCACTGAGCGTGCCAGGCAAATTGAGCGATCAATGCTGCATCGCGGCTGCTAAATACAGCCTCTTGGTGTGACGTGTCAGGTGCAATGAGCCGGGCGATACTTGCTGCTAGTCACAGGCAATATCTATTAAGTAAACAGCGACGACATCATAGGGTTTTGCTGCTGGGTTTAGCCGACGCTGGCGAGCGACTTTCTGAGTAGATGGACACGATAAATCAATTAGTAGGTAGGGATATCTCGATAGCAAATACCAGTCTATAGTGTTAGATATTAGCGCATGTTGCTGTAGCTAAAATAATACGATCACTAGGCAAAAATATAACGCATTAATACTCTGTTTAATTAATTGATAGTGTTATGTGATAGAGATTAAATTAATGCCAAGATAAGCCAAAGTGCTTGTGATCTGATTCAAGTAAATATTGGCAATTATCTATTATGATAAGTTTATCAATTGTAGTTATTTTTAGAGGCGAGAGTGAGCAAATTTCTTATTATTTATTCCAGCGTGCATGGTCAGACCCTGAAAGTAACCAATTACTTAGCTGAAAAGCTTATTGAGCAGGGTCACCAAGTGACTACGGCAACTTTAGAACAGGCTCCGGCATTGGATGAGTTTGATAAGGTGGTACTCGGGGCCAGCATTCGGCACGGTAAGCATACACCCGGTTTGTATGATTTCATCACTGAACAACAAACTGTGCTTGAGCAGAAAGCGACGAGCTTTTTCTCTGTGAGCTTAGTGGCGAGAAAGCCGGCAAAAAATACGGCTGAAACTAATCCCTATATGCAAGCGTTTTTAGCTAAAACACCTTGGCGGCCAAATTTGTTAGAAGTGTTCGGTGGCAATTTGAATTACCAAGGTTATAACGCGATGGATCGGAATATTATTCGATTTATCATGTGGATCACTAAGGGCCCTACCGATGCAAATACTAATGTTGAGTATACTGATTGGCAAAAAGTTGATCGCTATGCACAGCAATTAATGGCACTGTAAATAGCGCCAATGGCTTGTCGATAATCAAGGATAAATATGGCTGCAAACCGTTCACTCATTCAGCGGGTTATCTCTCAGTATCTGGAGCGTCAGCACCTATTACTGATTGTGTTATGTTTGTTTTTATTGCCAACAAGTGGCTACTTGATGATGGGGCGAGCACTGCGTAACAACGCCTCTTTTTGGGATATATCCCATGTTTATCTGGGTTTGTTGGCGTGCTTTATTGCTGTTACCTTCTTAGTAACCAATGTCATGGGTAATAAGTGGCGTCAGTATTTTCCTTGGCTTACGCTGGATTTTTCACAATTACTTCAAGACATCAAAGGCCTTTTCAAAGGCAGGCTACCACAAGCGGGCGGGCGTGGCTTGTTCAGTTGTGTGGAAGGCCTTGGTATGCTGATTATGGTAGCGGTGGGAATAACTGGCGCAATGTGGTTTGTATTGCAAGGTACGACCGATGCGCTGATGTGGCGCAACTACCACATTATGGCCGCCAAAGGGTTAATGGGTTTCTTAGCATTACACGTGATTTTTGCCGCGCTACATCTGCTGGACTTTATTCGAAACTAACTCAGTTTAGCTGCTTTAAAAAGTAGCCTTTGTGGCTACTTTTCCTTCTTACTAGCTCAATACGTTAATCTTTTTCTATGTTACATTGGCCATATAGTCAATGGGGCTGAGGCCTCATGTGAACTGTCTACTGATAGATACTATGTGTTGGGCTAGGGGAAGGCGATATGGGCAACAAGCAAGCAAAAGTACTCCATTTAGTGGACGACCTGGCCATGGGCGGGGTGAACGTTGCCTTGGCAAGCTTAATGGATAGTGAGCTAAATGCAGAGTATGACTTTGCCAGCTTGTGTGTCTGTTTTCGTTCTCCTCGGCAATGGTGGCGAGCGCTGCGTGAGATAAAGCAGCATCAAGCTGATATTATCTGCCTACATTACGCTGCTAATTGGAGCCGTATCGGGTTCACGTTATTGCTTAGATTGTGCTTTTCTGGACGTATTGCACTGCAAGAGCATCACTATAGTCGTGGCTTCGTAGAGCATAATGTTAAGACGCCAAAGCGATTTTATTGGATGCTAAAGTTGATGTATCGCAGTGTCGATAGAGTGTTGTGTATCTCAGTTTCACAACGCTTGTGGATGCTAGAGCAGCAATTGATAAGCGCTGATAGACTGATTTTTGTGGGTCAAGGATGTCAGCGATTAAACCTTCTTGCCGTTACGCCTAAGCCGCTTGAACAACCACTAGTTGTTGGCGCTTACGGCAGATTTAATCAACAAAAAGGCTTTGATATTTTAGTGCAAGCAGCCACTTTGCTTGATCCTGCCCTAGTACGGTTAAAAATTGCCGGTGAAGGGCCGCAATATGCACAGCTACGTGCATTGGCCGAAGATTCGGACAATATTGAGTTCATTGGTAAAGTTGACGACATTGGACAGTTCATGCAACAGGTCGACATAGTCGCAATTCCATCCAGATGGGAACCGTTTGGTTTAACGTGTATGGAGTCACTGCTAGCAGGAAAACCTGTGATGATATCTCTAGCCGATGGGTTGCCTGAGCAGGTAGATTATTTACTGGCAGCAAATCTGGTTCAGGCTTGGCCACGTTTTACCGCGATGACCCCGGTGGCGTTTGCTGCAGCGATATCGCAAACTGTTAACCAGTTGCAAGCCAGAGAAAGCCGACCACAAAGTCTTGCCATTTCATCCGATGCTCGGCAGCGTGTTGCGCAAAGCTGGCCGGCATTGATACAAAGGTGGCGATTGACACTGATGAAGCTCACCGACTAGCTCGGCGAGACTTATTGGCACAAGCTGCAGCCTACAAAGCACATAAAAAAAGCGCCAGTTTGGCGCTTTTTTTAGGGAGTCATTAAAGTTACTTGTGCTCTACTGCAAGGTAGTTGATCAAGTCGATCAATTCACCCAGTGTACGAATTTGGCCCATGTTAACGGCATATTTATCATTAACGATAAATGCCGGTACGCTTTGTACGCGGAATTCACGTTGTTGTACACGCCATAGGTCGATTTTGTCGTTGACGGCTTTGCTATCGGCAATCGCGTCATATTTGCTTACGTCGAAACCATGTTCTGCAAAGACTTTTTTAATGTCATCGCGGTTGTTGATTTCTGGTTTCTCATGCGCGCTGTGGTCGTGGTCATGGCTGTGACCATGTGCGCCTTCTTCGCCTTGAATTGCCACGAACATAGCGTGAGTCATTTTATCGCCAAGATCGGCTTCTTGAATGACTGCAAGAGAACGCATCACTTCAGTACCAATGTCGCTGTTCATGAAGTCAACGTGTTTACTATCAAAAGTCACTGACTTATTGAGATTAGCTTTGATATCGCCAAGGAACTGAGTTTCCATATTGAAACAGTTGTGGCAATAGAAAGAGAAAAATTCGGTTAGTTTAGGCTCGGCACTGGGTGCCTTATTAGTGACGGTAGTGAAGTGCTTACCTTCAACAAATTGTGCGGCAAAACCGCTTAATGGTGCCACGGCCAAAGTTAAAGCTAATGCGATATATTTAATCAAGCTGCTGTCCTCAAATGTGAAAGGTCTGTCTAAGTTTATGTAACTTAGCATTAACGCAAACCTCTATGCTATTTAGCATAATAGCGAAAGCTTAAGTATGACTGAAGTAGCTTGAAATGGCAGTGTTTAGCATGTGACCTGTAACAAGTTTTTGCATGGATCTCATAAGTTCCGTCGCAAAGTTTGCCATGCTTCACAAACTTGCTTAAATTTTATCGCATCACCGCCTTCTCGGTCTGGGTGCCACTTAAGAGCGAGTCGGCGCCACTGTTTACTGATGTCTTTATCGGTTGCCTCTTCATTGAGTTCAAACACGCTTAAGGCGCGGCAATGGTGCATGTCGGTGGGGTTAGCACCAATGTAGTCTTCATAACGACTCCAGAAAGACGCTAACATCTCTTGAATGACATTAGGGCAGGTATCATAGTTGCCCCAATCTAAATAGTAGTCTCGCAGCGCATCATCAGTACTGAGTTGTTGGTCAAGGTTACTCGGGAGTATCCTAAAAATTTGGATCTCCATGGCTTTGACATGTAAATAGCTATTGGGCAGCAGTATCGATTGCAGATTGAACAGCGCGTTCATTAGTAGGAAGTTGCGCTTGAACAGGGCTTTTTCGGGATTATTATCTAAATCTTGCATTAGGCCTTTAGCTTGCAATTCGGCAGCTAAATGATGGACCTTCCAGCTCTGGTTACTGGCTTGTAGTAAGCTAAGTAGCGGCCAAATTAGCGGGTTATCGCCTTTAATATGGCAAAGCTTTTCCTGTTGAGAAGCATCAGTTAGCCTTGGTTCAGTGAAGGCTGGTTTGGCTAAAAGCATAAACGAGACTCTAGGTAACTGGCGATATTTTCTACTATGACATAGTCGTAATTGAACGCAAGTATTAATCACCCGTCACCAGTATACAGCGAACATATTATCGCCTTTTACTCAGGTTTTTGGATGAACATAGGTAATACAAATTGACACATACTGGCGAGTCATAATTTATTTGTGGTAAGTTGGCTTGTTAGTCGATATTTTGTGCTAATTACTTTGAATAACATTTAGCTAGGGAAGCATGACGTGAGCCGTTGGCGTTGGGTATTATTAATCTTTTGGATGTTGGCCGGATTATCCGTGACCGCGGTCATGGTCGATCGAGTTTATGACAAAGAAACTCGCGCGATCGCGGCTGAGTTTCAGCAAGATGTTGATGATAAAACCGCGGCGTTAGAGCGAGAGGTGCTGCTCAATATAGAAGTGTTGTATGCATTAAAAGGATTATTTGAAAGCTCAGATGACGTCACCCGTGCAGAGTTTGACAAAATAGCCACTCCCTATTTGCAAAGGCATCAAGATATCGATTCGCTGCAGTGGGCAGTGCGGGGCAGCACTGATAGTTTGACTCAGTTGCCAGTTACCTACGTGGCTTCTTTGACAAATTATGATGAGATCCTTGGTTTTGATTTGCTAAGTCGCGATACCTATCGCAGTGCCATTGAGCAAGCCATTGACGTCGATAACCTAGTTGCCAGCTCAAGTGGTATAGGCAAAAGCAGTGCGTTAGACATTAAAGTGTTTATCAGTGCCTATCGTGGAGAACCTAATAATGCCATTGAGCGCAGGGCACAAACCTTTGGCGTTGCGGTGCTCAGCCTGAAAGTGGATGCGATGTTCAACCGAGCTGTGCAACGAACTGCGACGAAGGGGATTCATTTTACCTTAAAAGATCATACTGACCCGCTAGTAGAAACATTACTGACTTTGCACTTAGGCAATGAGCATGGTGGTCATGGTGCCGAGTCTTTTGAATACCAGCGCCAACTATCGACTTTTGCTGGGCGACGCTGGACAATTATCGCGCGCCCTAGCAGTGAATATGTAGATAGTCACCGCAGTGCGTTGCCACTGGTGCTTGGGCTATGTGGCGGCTTGTTTGTTCTGTTTGGCGCTGGCTATTATGTTGCTATGCGACGCCGAACGGATATTGTGGAACAAGAGGTGCAACAGCGCACTTTAGATCTTTATAAAGCCAAGCGTCAATTGGAACTATTATCTCAAACAGACGGTTTAACGGGGCTGGCCAATCGCCGCCATTTTGAACAGCGTTATGAAGCGGTTTGGAGTGAAGCGATCAAAGCCAAGCGTTGCATTACGCTGATGATGCTCGATGTTGACCATTTTAAATCGTTCAACGATACCTATGGCCATTTAGAAGGGGACAAGTGCTTAAAGCGTGTGGCTCAAGTGGTAGAACAAAGTCTTAATCGTAAAAGTGATTTCATTGCGCGCTATGGCGGCGAAGAGTTTGTCTTATTACTACCCCATACCCGTGATAACACGATTCCTGCTCAGCGTTGCATTGAGGCAATCGAAGCGTTGCAAATCCCGCATACTGGCTCGACCACAAGCGAATTTGTCACCGCCAGTATAGGGGTCGCTGCGATGGTGCCGACCACCGCAAATCATATTGAAGACCTAATTGTTTTGGCTGATGCTGCCTTATATCAGGCCAAAGAAAATGGCCGCAATGCCGTGCACTATCATGTGCCTAAGCCCGCCATTACGGCTGTTGAACAAGGTGTTGCTTAAGGGCTAATCACCGCTTCATTAAAGTAGTGATTGCTCTTTTAATGCCAGTTCTACTTCAGGAATATTCAAGCCGATAATTCGTTTGTCACCGATGATAATGACCGGATAAGCATTGGCGGCAAGATCATTAAATCTTTGGCTAGCTTGTTGATCTTTTTCAGGATTAAATTCGGTATAAGCAACGTTATTTGCGGCAAAATAGTCTCGGGTATTAGCGCAAACCGGGCACCAGTCGGTACCATACATAATCACGGGCTTGTCAGAGTATTCAAAGTGTTGTGAATAATCCCCGACCACTACGGGCGCCGGCGTTGTCAGCCATTGATAGCCATGCAAGGCGCCATATCCCAAAGCAAGCCCTATACCAAGGCATAGTGCGTATGAAGTAATGCTCTTTAGTATTGCTACACTACGGCGCTGTTTTACTGCGGTATTGATGTTGCTCATTATAATTCCATTTATATTTCTATTATTATCTAGCCACTTTAAATCAGCCTGTTAATTCAGCCAATAGTTCTTTTTTACTATATTAATGAGTCTGTGAATGATTGGGTACTATATACCTTTGGGGGGTTGTAATCATTTTTGGATGATATTTAATTGTTCGCAGCGTTATAGTAACGCTGAGTAACAAGCAATTTAAATTCTATAAAGTAAAAATAATAAGTGAGAATATAAATGAAAATTAAAAATATGTTCAAAGTTATGTTGTTAGGTTTAGGTCTAGGTGCTGCGGCATCAGCCTATGCGGCATCGTGTACCCAGTGTAACAATGCATTTAATAACTGTTTAGAAAGTGGTGCTTATCCATCTGCTTGCCATACTGACTTTCGTGCTTGTAAGCGAACAGTTCAAGGACCATGCTGGTTGTACTAATCAACTCAGCTCGTCTAAGTTAAAGGTTTTTAAATATCGGCTGTATAGCGATAATTGATTTATATCACCGTCGCTGATTAACAGCTTAGTCAACTAAAAGGAAAGAGTGATGAATATAAAAAAACTAGCTAAAGTTTTATTGGTTGGAATGGGCTTAGGGGTAGCTGCCTCTGCATATGCCGCTTCTTGTGCCCAGTGTGTAACAGCTATGGAGAGATGCGAGTTCACTGGTGGCCAAAACTGTGCTAACAATTTTCAGGCCTGCATTGCAAGCATACCGCAACCTAACCGTTGTTGGTTCCCTTAGCCACTAAGGTTTAGTATTTAGCCTGGTAGCGTTAAGTGGTGCTATCAGGTTGTTTTATTTAGAGTCAGACCTGTTACTTTCTTGCTACCTAACTCCTTTATTGCAGTGTGTAGAGGATTTTGTCGAAATTTAAAATAGTGCGGTTTGTGGTTTAAATCAGATATAATTAGCTAATGCCTTTCAGCTGCGGCCATCAATTTGTCGACTCAGAATGAACTTACTCAGTTTAACATTGCGACGCTTAACTTATTTAATTTTGTTGAGCCACCCAATGCATATTATGATTTTGAAAATATCTATACAGCAGAACAATGGCAGAAAAAACTGACATGGATATCGCGGTATATTGACTTGCAGCAACCTGATGTTATTGGTTTTCAAGAAGTGTTTAGTATTGAAGCCCTCAAAACGTTGATGCAACAATCGGGTTATCAATATTTTGCTGTTGTTGACGAGCCAAGCATTAGTGATGATTTTATTTATAGTCGCCCTGTGGTGGCGTTAGCATCTAAATTCCCAATTGTTGAGATCAATGCCGTCGCGGTTGAACATCAGTTGTTGCAGCTATTGTCATTGCCTAGTGATTTTGCTTTTAGCCGTATCCCTCTGCGTGTCACTGTTGTAACACCATTATTAGGTTCAGTTGATTTTTTCGTTGTGCATTTTAAATCACAACGGGGAATTTTTGATGTAGATGAGCAAGTGCAAACTGATATGGGTAATCCAGAGCGTTTTGCTTTAGAAGCGGTGGCTAAATGGGGGGCGGCTCAACAACGCGGCGCAGAAGCGGTACTACTTCGCTATAGTATTGCATCTAGGCGAGAGCAGACTCAAAACCCTTGTGTATTACTGGGAGACTTTAATGAATCACTACAAACAGGTGTACTTAAAGGCCTAGTGAGTCAAGACAGCCGACTGAAAAATCAGCTAAGCGAGCATGAATTTACCCTATATAGCCTAAGCGATGCTTATGAATTATGCCAAGCCAATCAATATGCCCCCAGTGCTGTAGCGCGCGCACCTACCCATTATCATCTTAATCACGGCAATGTCTTGGACTACATCTTACTTTCTGCAGAATTTAATAGTCAGAATCCACAGAGTTTGGCCGAGGTGACTCGCTATCATACGTTCGACCAACACCTGATCAATCCACAGTATGCAACAGATAGCCATAGCAGTGATCATGCGGCTGTTTGTGTAACTTGCCGTATTAGAAATTGATATTGTCATTTGAATTTGGCTTGCGCAATAAGGTCATTACTCATATGTTGGTGATAGTTTGAAGTGGCATTTTGCTATTGAATCAATAGCGCAGGGAATTGAAACGACAGGGTGGGGTTGGCAGTGCACGTGCAACAAAAGATTAATCAGAGTAATAACTTTTTTTATATGACCTTTGCTTTAGTGAGCTTACTGGTCTGTTCTTCACTAGTGCAGGTGATGCCACAAGGCGTATTAGAATACGTAGTAGAAGGTTTCACTATAGTGACGTTTATTGTCTGTTTACGGAGTTTACGGTTTGATCGGCGTTGGTATCACTTTATGGTATTACTGGTGGTGTGTTGGTTAGCGGCCACGCTAGTTCGCAATTTGTTAGATATCAAGGTCATGGATTTACTGATGCTGTCGTTCATGTTCGCCTTCTTTTGGGGGACGTTTACTTCAGTTGCGCGGCAAATTCTATTTGTTGGCCATGTTGATCGGAATAAAATTATTGGTTCAATCGCGCTGTTTTTATTGCTCGGTTTGATGTGGTCATTAATTTATCTGTTTATTTTGGAGTTCTCCCCTCAATCTTTTACCGGTGTCGAGCCTCAAGCATGGGGCGAAAACTTTTCGCAAATGGCCTATTTCAGTTTCGTCACTTTAACGACACTAGGTTACGGCGACATTAGCCCGGTTACCCCGTTTGCCCAAGTTGCAGTGTATATGGAAGCTATTGCTGGGGTATTTTATATGGCGATTGTGGTTGCGAGTTTGGTTAGTGCAGGCCAGGCTAAAGCAGAGCAGCAAGACTAAGAGACATAGGCCAGAGTTATTATGTTAGATGCCGTATATCGACCAACCTCTTCAGCAGGTTCTGCGCTTGATGAACCTGAGCGAGTTTATTCAGTATTCGCCTTTCAGCAGCTTGATGATGACGAGATTGCCCGATTACGCTGTCACCTTTATTGCCCTGAGTGTCAGGGGCTAGCTTATTATCGTAAAGCATCTAAAGATGGCAAAGCAGCTTGTTTTGGTTCTCGCTATCACGCGGCGGATTGTCTCGAATTTAAACCTTCAAGTTCAAGAAAGCTCGAAGAAGCGGATGCACAAATTGTCAATGACATCGTGTTACAGCACGACGCCATGCAGATTGATTTTAACCTTGCCCCATCGAAGCAACGTCAGCTGCATACAAGCACTAAAATAAACCGGCCATTAAAGCCTGCGTTGACCAGTCAATCACCCCAGTCGATACTTGCTGATGGTGAGTCAACGCCAACCACACCGGTTACAAACTCCCAAGCGGATGATGCTAAAAAGCAATCTGAATTAGCTAAGCCCAAAGAGGGGTTGCAACGACTATTGCATAGCTTACTTCGTGGTAGTGAGCTGCAACAGTCGCAACTGTGGGTTTATACCGATGAAAAGTATCGTTGGCGTGCCAAGAATTTGTTTGTGAACTTTGCCGATGCCGAGCCCACAGACAATGGTGCACCAAGGATGTATTGGGGCACCTTATCCCATGCAGATAAACAACTCAATTGGTTAAATCCGGCGGAGA
This sequence comes from Shewanella sp. Scap07, assembly GCF_013394145.1. Lineage (NCBI taxonomy): Bacteria > Pseudomonadati > Pseudomonadota > Gammaproteobacteria > Alteromonadales > Shewanellaceae > Shewanella > Shewanella sp. Scap07. The sequence goes on along the minus strand of NZ_CP041329.1, from coordinate 4,012,576 downwards.
ACAAACACATAGGCATCCCAATTGATGCTTACCAAGCTAAGTTTAAGCAACGCTTTAATATCGATGAAGCCAGTGAACTGGCGGGGGCGGCAATCATCGTATTTGGGCGTTGTTATTGGAACAAAGATAAGAGTCGAAAGATCATTCAGTTGTGGAACAAAGATATTCGTCGGATGCACATCATTTTAACCGAAGACTAATCAAGTGAAGTTAGGTTTGGATGCCAGCCGGTTTATAAACTACGCACAGTTAATATCTGTCAGCTTGTTTCAATTTGCCAATGCATTTTGCAAATTGTTCGCTTGAGATTGGAATATGCTGAGTTATTTTTAGAACAATACTGAACAAATATAGCAATAATATTGTCGAAATTGATGCATTAAAATATATAAAAACAGCTGCTTACGCATTGCTTGGTGATTCTGACATCGATTGTGGCATGGGATATGCTCTAGGTAATATTGACCATCAACACTTGGTCGTTCTATTTATTACCTAAGGAGTCCATCATGGCTTATTCAAACTTAAACCTCGCTAAGCAACAGCTACATTTTGCGATTAATCAGCATCTCTATGAAACATCGGATGCTTACCGTTGTCGAGTGGACTATGTGATTAAACTTATTGGTGAGCAAGCGGAGAAAGAGCTAGGGATTGCGCACACCAATCAGCATGTACTCTATCAAGAAACCGATTTTGTACTGGGGTACAACTAATGCATTGTTATGTTAAACATTGCGGTGACCCATCGCTCTTTGTCACCGCAATGCCATCACTGAATGCAGCTATTTTGCCGTTTACTCTGCCACCATTTATCACCAAACAGGTAAAAGGCTAAGCCCAATAAGACTAGTCCTGCACCAATGATCAGTGTTTGACTGACCTGTTCCTGGTTGAGTACAGCCCCTAGCGCCATAGCAAATACAGGTGTAATCAAGGTTACTAGTGATACAGTGCTAGCATTAAGGTGCTGCAATATATAGAAATAACCTACAAAGCCAATTAATGAGCCAAATATCCCGAGGTAAACGATTGACCAAATAGACTTTTCACTCCAAGTCTCTGTAGGCACAGTGCCATCAAATAGCAACCAAGCAAGGGCGAATAGCGGAGTTGATATCAGCAAGGCACCCACGGTGCTTGCGATGGGATGAATACTCAAGCTTACCGTCTTAATTAACACACCACTTAAGCTAAACAGGGTTACCGCACACAGGATTAATACTAAGCCTATACCTGCTTCACTGCCCAAAGCCAATTTAGATGAGCAGACTATGGCCAATCCTGAAAATGCCAAAATGAGTGCAACAATTTTCACTCGGCTAAACTTGGCTTCGCCTAAAATCCTTTGCGCCAACAGCCCTGAAATAATCGGTGACAGCCCAAAAAGCAGCGACATGGTACCAGAGGGAATATAACGGGCAGCCATATAGCTTAGCAGCATGCCACCGACAATACCGATGGCTGAAAAGCCATATAATTTAAAGGCTGTTGCAGATAGCGGTAAACGTATTGAACTGCAGGCAATCACTAAGCATCCAATCACTAGTGCCAGCACCATGCGTAATAATACCGCCATAGTGGGATGAACACTCTCGCTGCTCCAGACTATCCCCAGTGGGGTTGTTGACCAGATCAGTACCACAGCAATAAATGCGATAGGGACGAGCTTGGGAAGTGATGGCTTTGTTTTCATTACATGTCTACCTCAATGTTCCATATTGTTAGCAAGGTGACGACAACAGGTAGGCAATGCGATAAAGCGACCGCAATGCTTGAAGTTGCGGTCAGGGATGGCTAATAGCTGGGAGTTTAGTCCATATGATCCGCGGGTGCTTTCAGCCACACACAAACACTAGTTGCGAGTTTTCGCACTAGAGGTTGGTTACACTGGAGTGTATTGGGGCTTGTTAACACAAGGGAGTTCATATTGGTCATTATTTCACTATATTAGTCATTGGTTTCATACTGAATGGCAGGCGGAAGATTGTCAATCAGATAATTAGGCTAAAACTGATTACTGGGGCTCTTTCTTTACTTCCCAAATTAAGCGCTACGGTTCACTGACATTATTTAGATTATTGAGCTAGTATGAATAAACATGAAATGGATTTTACATAGGGCAGGCATGATAACGCGCGTAATATTGATTTTGTTGTTGCCATTTACCTGTGTGCTTTCCGCATTTGGTACTCAAGCTCCAAGTCTTATTCGCTACAATATCTCCGCAGATAAAGTCGATGGCAAACAAAGCTATTATATTGATGTGCTCACATTAGCACTGGAAAAAAGCCGTCCAGAATACGGTGATTTTGAGCTTAAACCTGTTTTTATGTCGATGCCGCAAAGTCGCACAATCAAATTAGTCGCCGATAGAAAGTTAATTGATATTGTTTGGACCATGACCTCCCCTGAGCGTGAACAGCAATTATTGCCCGTGTACTTTCCCATAATGAAAGGTTTGATGGGTTATCGGATCGCAATTATTCGCCGTGATGAACAGTTGCGGTTTGATCACATCAATGATCTTGAAGATATGAAACAGTTGGTTTTTGGGCAAGGTAATGACTGGCCAGATGCTGATATTTTACAGTCCCATGGCCTTTCAGTGGTAAGAGGCGCGTCTGATAACTTGCTAAATATGTTGGTTAAAGGCCGATTTGATGCATTTCCTCGTGCGTTACACGAGCCTTGGGAGGAGGTTTCCGGGCGCAGCGATGTGATGATAGAAACTGGATTACTAGTTAAATACTCAGCACCGATATATTTCTTTGTTAATGCTGATAATCATCAGTTAGCTTCGCGAATTCAGTTTGGTTTAGCAAAGGCGATTGATGACGGCAGTTTCGATGAGTTATTTTTTAGCCATCCAACTACAGCGGGGATATTACAAAAAGCTAAATTGGAGCAGCGGCGAGTAATTGAACTGAATAATCCTAATTTATCCTCGGAAAGTCAGGCACTCACAAGTAGCAAAAATTTGTGGCTACAGTAATTAACCATGTCATTTATCTTAATCTGTAATCCTATGTTTGATCTAAACGGTGATGTTATTGGTTCTGCTTGAGCGAGGAATGGCAATTGAGATAAGTTGCAGGAGTGTTTAAATATCAAAAGGGGCATTGCCCTTTAGCGAATGCCCCTTTGTTGTGTTTGCGGTTGTATGAACCTTTGCCCTTTTTAGGCTTTTCAACTCTTGGCCTAAATAAATTGCTGGTTACTAACGCTTTAATTGCGTTGTCTTTAATCTCTCCTCGACCATGTTCGTGGCCAATATGCGAAGAAGCACGTGGTTTTGCCATATTATTTTCCTTTTACTACAACGAGTGCCGTTACAAAAATCAATCTGATTGAATTGTTGATTTCAGCGAGTCAGTGCCTGCTGAAATTGTGGAGAATATAGGCTATTGCCGACTATCTGTACAGTGATAAAGTGGTCACTTTTTGCGATCAAACCCACAAATGTGATGGCAATTTAGTCAATGTTGGTTGGTTGTTTATCTTGTGGGGGAGGTTGGTGGGTTAGGTCTCCGAAAAGGTGCTAATTTTTAGTGGGGCTGGCTGTAAGCTGTTGTTTTTAAGCCCTTTTGCTTCAAAGGCGCTTGTTAGATGTTGGTGAGGTATAATTCATTGATTATTAAGCCTAATTGCCTCAATTAGCATTGCATCATGATGGTGAGTTGGCTAATATTTTAGATACGTGAACTCAAGCACATTTTTAGTGTCATAAAGTGTAGGTAGCGTTGTGTTGTCCGTGCTTCGGGTTAGTCTAGTTTTGAAAATCTTAATGGTTTGAAGGTGATGAATGGATAGAGCTAAAATCTTGATTATAGATGATGACCCCGTCTGCACCGGCGTGTTACTTGCTATGTTGGGCGATGATTATCAAGTCACCACCGCCAATTCAGGTTTAGGTGGTATCGATCTTTTAGATTCAACCACCCCAGATTTAATCTTTTTAGATATCAGTATGCCGCAAGTTAACGGCTACCAAGTGCTTAAGCACCTTCAGCAAGACAGCATCAAAGCGCAAATACCTGTGGTGGTCATCAGTACATTAGCTGAAGAGTCAGATCAGGAGTTTGCCAAAAAGTTAGGCGCGAGTGATTATGTGACCAAACCAATTTTGCCCGATGCTATTCAACAGAAGCTCGACAAGTATCTAGCGAGCTCCTAGAAGTACAATAACCATATGAAAATAAAGGTTAATGGAAATGCTCTGCCGTAATATTAGCGAATCAAATTGTTATAAGCAGATAGGCTGATTTTTAAACTAATCAGTTAACTTTTAATCGCTGATCGATTATATTTAATCGTCCAGTTTCATGTTGACTCGCAGGGATGCAGTATGGGTCAAACGTCAAACTTAGAAAGCTGTGCTAGCACATTTACCAATTATCAGACAAATGTGCTTAAACTTTTACACAAATATTCTCAGCAACTCAGTCATCTTTAATCGACAACCATAGCGCTTTTAGTTGCGGGAAAAATAAGCTTAGTACCACACCAAAAAGGCTAGCCCACATCACGCACACTAGTGCTGCTACAGCGTATAGCCCCAACTCATTATCCGCTACAGCTACATACATGTGATGGGTGCCTTGTAGCAGCCCAATAAATATTAATAAACATACAATACTACCAATAATTGGTTTTACCATGTTGCTCACCTTATGTAATAAATTGTATCTAACATAGCTAACTTTGATGGCAATATGCAAGTTTACTTAATCCGAGGGGTGATACAGGTAGAGGAAAATCAAATAGCTAGATTCAGCTAACAAAATTCCTTTATTACAATAACTTGTGGAATGTTAAAAATAGCGAGGTCATGTGGCCTTGTGATTTGTCGCTTGTTGAATACTTATTGATAAAGAAGATCGGCTACTTAGCATGATTTTTGACAGGCGAATTTAAGGCGAATATCACAGAGAATGGTGACTTCCTTAAAAGGTTACACAACCTACAAGTCGGTTGTTCAAAGCAGTGTTTAAAGGCGAGTTATAGTGGTCCATATGCGGTGGCAACCAATCTAAACCTAGCGTCACTAGCTTTAAATTGGTTACTTAGCCGCTGAACCACTAACTGCTCGCTGAGGGAGCAACTCTTTAAAATCGTTAGTATAAAGAGTTAACGTCCGCCCGGCTCGGCAAAACGCGTCATCCAATCTTCCACTTGGTTGTACCAATAAATAGAATTATTAGGCTTCATAATCCAATGGTTTTCATCAGGATAATAGATCATGCGTGATTCGACCCCACGGCTTTGTAGCGTGCGGAATAGCTCAAACCCTTGTCCTACCGGTACGCGATAATCAAGTTGACCATGAATGACCAAAGTCGGCGTGTTGAAGTTGCCTGCGCCATAGTGTGGTGAGATAGACTGGTAAATTTCTGGGTTATCCCAGTAGTTACCAAATCGGGTACTATGTACGGCAAAGTCGGCTGACATTTGTGAGTACATGTTATAAACCGCTGCATGGATAAGTAATGCATTAAACGGGTGTTTTTGTCCCAAAATAATCGATGTTAAATAGCCGCCGTAGCTCGCGCCGCCAGCCACCATACGCTCACTATCAATCCAATCTTTGCTCTCAAACCACTCGGTGGCTTTAAATACATCTTCGAGTGATTTATTTTTCCAGTCTGGGTTGATGCTGTCGGCAAATTCTTGTCCAAAGCTACTTGAACCATGGAAATTAGGCCATGCGGTTACATATCCCCAAGATGCAAAAGTTTGTGCATTCCAGCGGTAGTGAAACCCGTCAGAGATAGCGTTATGTGGTCCGCCATGGATCAGCATCATTAGTGGGTACTTTTTGCTGCGATCAAATCCAGGTGGATAATGCACCCACATCTGAATATCTTGGTCATTATAACCTTTATAGGTGACTGACTCATAAGTGCCCAGATCGACATCAGCTAGAATATCGTCGTTAAAGCTATCTAAACGAGTCGTTTTACCACTGCGGGTATCAATTTTAATCACTCGTGCAGGATAGAGAAAGCTATCATTGGCAGCGACGAGGGTACCGTCATTGGCGATTGAAGGCTTGCCATAGTTGGTGGTATCGGTAATGGGCTTCACTTTGCCATTTTTGGCGCTGATGTGGTAAATACGGCGTGTGGCTGCATCGTCGATTGCCGCATAAAAACCTTTACTGTCAGCGGTCCAAACGTAGCGCGCAACCGAACGATCCCAATCCGTGGTGATTTCACGCAGTGTTTTACGCTGAATGTCATACAGGTTTAGGTTTGCCGTGTCGGCATAGAAGCCATGGATAAGTTGACGGGTAAATGCCAGCGTTTTTCCATCAGGGCTGAAACTTGGGTTGGCATCGGGAGCTTCATTTTTTGGCGTGAGATTAACCGCTTTATCACTGCCTATCTTAGCTAAGAAAATATCGATTTTTGGATCGACATTGCGCGTTTTTTTATCCGCTGCCCAGCCATTGGCATTGAAGGCAATGTACTGTTCGTTAGGGCTCACATCGTAGCTAGCTGCACTTTGATAAGAGCGAGGTAGCTGCTTATTGAATGCGGTAGTGACTGGTTCTATTTCGCCGCCGTTAGCATTGATTCTAAAAACGTGGGCTTGTCTGTTTTCGTCAATCCAGTGATCAAAACTTGAATAAGGCAGCTCATTCCATTGTTGTGCAGATAATTTACTGTCTTTATCAGCTTTAAGTTGCTCACTCATTTGCTGCCAGTTTTTACCTGGGAAAATACGGCTGATGAAATATAAGTGTTCACCGACCCACTTTACTCCGTAAACTCCGCCTGGCACTTCGGTTAGGCGTTGTGCTTCGCCCGCTTTGTTTAAAGGCAACAGGTATATTTGTCCAGCTTCATCGTCATCACGTTTGCTGACAAAAGCAAGGGTATTACCATCTGGTGAAAATACCGGTTCGCTAGCACGTAAACCTTTAGCGGTAAGTGGTCGCTGACTACTGCCATCTTTGGCAAATAACCATAGTTGAGTCGCACCTTTATCTTCAGGTACGTCATATTGGGTAACTGGCGCAACAATGTATTCACCATGAGGGGAAATCATTGGGCTACCAATTCTGTTGAGTTGCCACAGCACATCAACTGAAAGAGGCTTGTTCTGCGCCGCAAATGCATTTGCCAGAGGCAGTAGCAGGCACAGTAATATAATCCCGGCTTTCTTCACGAGTGGTCTCCTTGGATAACATTCAATTTGTGATTAGTTTTATTATTGTTAGCCCTCAGTAAGCTGGGGGCGTCATGAGTATAGCGGTGTTCAGTTAAAAGCTGTATCAGAAAATATGTAAGTTTATGTAGCTGAACATTGAGATTGGAAGCAACAAATAACTAGCGTGTGAGTGCAATATCACCACTTCGCACGTAGGCGAAATCGCCATCAAGATTGACCAGTTTAGCTTCGATATGCATCGACATCGGAAACTGGCTATCGGGCTGCTTTATAATGACCTCAGCGTAGGTTCGATAGCGGTTTGACAACATATAATGTTGCTCATCTGACTGACAGTCGAAATAGAAGTTGGGCTCGCTTAAGTTAATGTTCTCTAGTCGGTGTTGGGCTTGACGTAGGTACTTCTCGGTGGTGGTGACGTGGCATTGAAAGTGCTGGTTATTACTTGAGAATACAAACATCAACGCTTTTTCATCGTTCAAATCTCCTTGATAACCCCCATCGTAACGGGTGAGCTCAATGGTGGCCGCCATTGCGCACGGCATTAAAAGCTGGGTTATTACCGCACCCCATAGCGTCAGATTAGTTATGTTTCTAGCCATCACTGCATCCCCGTTACACAGGCTTACTTTGATATTAGTTGACAAGTTAGGATAGATAAAGCTCATTTTATCAATGGTTTACTTAAGTTTTTGCTAATTTTAATCTATGAGTTAACAATAAAAAAAAGGGTAGCGCTTGCTACCCTTGAATCACGCAATTGCCAACTTACATTCTATTCAGGCTTTTGCCAGCTTAGTTCGGTGCTAGACTCAACTGCTGCAGCAATATCCGCTTCGTTAAATAACAGTGGGCGGAACTGTTTGCTGCTCGAGTACAGCTGACTTTGGTCACTCGATTGTGGAGAGGTGATATTGCTCGACTGCGAGTAAGTTAAAATGCCTTTTGCGACAGGCCCTTGGTCGGTAAAGCTCACCGCCATCATCCAACTTGAGCCATAACGGATAGGGTAGCCTTGCGCCGTCAGGCCTGAAGGCAGTTGTGCTTGGCTAACCGGATCTGTGACGCTAGGGTAGGTGTGTTGCGGTATCAAGGTGTCATCACCAGACAGGCTGGTTGAGAACACATTAAAGCCACCAGATGCATTGTGGCTGCCAGGCCACGGTAGTTTGTTACCTGAAGGGCTGCCATCGGGTAGCGATTTTTCAACAAACTGAACCGTGCCAAGTGCTGCGTCCACAGCAAAGCCCGCGGCTTCAAGGTTTATTGCTGCGCGTGCCAGTGCAACAAGTGCACTGCCGTCAGTTGCCAAGGTGTTTGGCGTATTTGCTGCGTCATTGGCGTCAAAAGGCACACTCAACATGCTAGTTTGATCAAATAGATGCGCAAATTCACGGATTAATGGCCCACCAATACTGTCGTTGTCTTGTCTGCCATTCCACTGCTGCAATGCATCACAAGCAGCGCTGATATCCTTGCTCAGTGTTTCGCTAATCATCACCGGCGTATCACCTTGCGCGGTACATTGGCTGATTAAGTCTTCAAACACCAAATGTTGCAGATAAACTTGATTAGACAGCGCCGCGGCTGCTAGCTCATCAAGGTTAAACTTGCCATCTTCACCACCGGCTTCTTGCATAAGCTTGAGCGCCATTCGAGTGCGCAGCGATTGCTGGCCTCGCTCTGGACCATACATTGCAGAGTAGCCCTCAAGTGGGCTAGCTAAGTTGGTTGACCAAAAAGAGTTGTTGGAGTTTTGCACAAAGTCACTGCGTTCTAACTTAGGCGCAAACTCATAGCCAAGCGGTGCATCGTAGGCAAATAACGAACTGTTTCCAGGCAAAATTGTAAACCCAGCCTGTGCACGAGTGGCAATAATGTCGGGATTAGACTTTAACAAGCTAATTGCCACGCCAGTTAAACCGGGTACCGTTGAGTCATCAATATAGAAAGCGTTACCCGCTTTGTCGGCGTACATGGTGTTATTGAAAATGACGCCGTCATAATTCTTGAAGGCTTGCTGAAACTCATCTTTGTTGGTTGCGCGATTCATGGCAAGCCAGTGATCGATTGGATCTTTATTTGCCATGTTGGCGTCTTGTAGCATAAAGGCCTGGCCATCATCCCAACCAAATGGCGCTTGAGTGACTGGGGCTTCAGCAATGGGCCCTTTTGGTGTGGTATAAATATCCTTTTCAGCCACGAGCATGCCGGCGGAACCGCCGTTCACTAGAATTTGTACCGTTTCTTTAGTAATCGGCATCGCTTCGCCGTCAAACAGGTATTGCATACGATCGCCACTGACTAACTCTAAGTTATAGAGCACAAAATGTTCAGCAGTAGAGAAGGTATGTGTCCAAGCTAAGTCTTTGTTAAAGCCAATGTTTATTGCTCCTGGCATACCGACTAAAGAGCCACCCATTACATCTAAGTGCCCTGGGATAGTTAAATGCGACTGCCAGAAACGTAGGTTACCTGTATGGGGAAAGTGGGGATTGCCCAGCACCATTCCCATCCCATTTTCAGTTTTATCTTTACCTAAACCCCAACCATTTGAGCCCAAATCGCGTGGGTTGGTTTCTGGGGTAGTGATCGTTTGTTGGTGGGCTATAAATTTATTATTTATGTCAGTAATAAAGGCCGTTTGTGCTGCAGTTGTCGCCGCTGGGCCAATGATACGCGGTAGGTATTCTTGACCATCACCGGGGTTGGCATAGAAAATGAGATCTAAGAAGTTTGCTGCACCAGGCAGTAATGCAATGGAGAACAGATAGTTAGCGACATCTATACCATTGATTGGTTTGACCCATGGTTGACCTGCGCAGAACGGCTCTGCAGTTTGATTGCCGGCTTCTACATCAGCTAAAAATTGGTTATATCCGGCACTAAAACCTTCCATCAGGGCGCGGGAATTGTAGCTAAAGCTGCTATATTGGTTTTCCGCTTTTTCACGGATTTTTAACGCTTTATAAGCGAAATCAGAAATCAGGTTGCCATTATCTTCAGCGGTTGGTAAGCCTGTCGAAAAATCAATAGATGCGTGGGGGCCAAAATACATTGAACGTTCAGAATTGGCCTTAATGAACCCGTCTGCGAGTACACATAAATTGTCTTGGGCTTGAGCATAGCCACTACCAAAACCTAGGCTTTCTAGGTTGTCTGCTTGAATATGTGGAACCCCATAAGCGGTGCGACGTATTTGGGCTTTCAGTAAGCCATCAGGCGCGAAAACCTGCAATGGCGGAGTGATCTCAGGTTGTGGTTTGTCTCGTTGAATATTGGCGCCGCCGTCGTCACTGCCACATGCTGTTAAAAACACAGATGAAGCAATGCCCATGGTAAGCATGAACTTATTTAAACGCATCGAATGGTCCCTTTTTTGTTGTGTTTTAGCACCAGTAAATAACCGGTGATGTCCCAAAAAATTCGAATGCCCTAATTTTGATTTTTAGATATTAATTAACAGCTTATTGTTCAAATAATTAAGTTTCTAGCGTCAAATACCGCAAAGACATAAACAACCATTTAAACAGTCATTCAAACGTTTGTCTATATTTTGTCAGGCACAATGGATTAGGAGTTTGATAAGCCAGGCTTTGCGTACTTCAGTTTGGATGTTTAGCGAATGAAGTGGTTAAAAAGTGCTAAGTAACTATTTTATGGAGGTTAAGCGACTAAGTCTTCGGAATACATAATGGTATTGCGTCCTGCTTTTTTGGCTTTATATAGTTGTTGATCTGCAGTGGCGAGCAAACGAGCGAGTCCACTCTTAGTCTGCTGTTTGGCGATACCTATACTAACGGTAATACTGATCTTTTGTTCGCCAATGTCGACTTGTTGTTGCGGAATTTTTAGCTTTATTTTTTCGGCAAGTTTAATCACGTCACTCATAGCTGGTGCGGTCAACAAAATACAAAATTCTTCTCCGCCAATACGATAACTTATCGCTGGATTAGAAAGCTGTTCAAGCGTCTGCGCGCAATGCTTCAGTACAGTATCTCCCGCTTCATGACCATACCTATCATTGACCTGTTTGAAAAAGTCGATATCTAGCACTAATACATAAACACTGAGGTCAGTTTGATCGCTGATACTATTATAGTCACGTGATAAAGCTAGGCGATTAAAGCTTTGGGTCAACGGGTCGCGTAGTGCAAGTTGTTGAAGATGATACTCTGAATGCTCGCGGCTATTTTCATAAAGATATGACACTATCCACACTATTAAGTAGGCGCATAGGAAGTTAACAATAGGTGGGCTTATCAATACTGCAGTTTTTAAAAATATGTCGTTTAACACTGTGCAAAGTAAAACTACTGTTGGAAACTGCGCGGATTCTTTCCCTAGCATTAAAAAATACACTATGGGTAAGGTCAGTGCCCAGCTAAATAAGAAGCTAGACAGCTGCGCTTGATAAATTGCGTAAATGACTAGTGCAGTAAGGGTATAGATATATAGCTTGGCATGCCAAGGACGCTGTTTGTTATTTGCGCTTAGCCAAAGCAAATAGATCGACAAAGCGGCAAACAAAAACTGAAAAAACGCCAATATAGGTTTTGCCGGGATAACGCTAACAAGGAACAAATTAGCTAATCCAAGCAGTAACCCAAGTAAACCCAATAAAGCACAGATGCCCATCAAAATGCGCGACCTTAGCTGCTGAGTGTTATCAAGTACGCTAGATTCCACGTTTTTTCCTTAAATGTGTTTTGGGCTTCAATCTTAATCCATTGCACTATATGTTATGGGATTGTTAGCCATGAAGGCAATAATGGATTGGATTAAATAAGGATAATTATGTGTTTACGAGTATTAAATAGTCTTAATGGCGGGTATCCGGTGACAGGAAGGAACATGAATTGGTTTCGACCGATTGGTGTTTGCTTGTATCGATTTGCTGCCGGACTGCATAAGCAAGGAATCAGTAACCAGCGCGCTGAGTTAGAAAACTTACCTTTATCAGCGGTTTTTTGCTGGCACTCATTGTATAGCAGTGTGGTTTCCATGATGGGCGATGAAGATCAAGGCTATGGTGCTGTAGATGGTATGAATGAAAAGGGGTTAGTGGTCAACGCCCTATATGACACTCCCGCGACCTATGCTAAACCCGAGCCGTATTTCTCTGATGGTAATATTAGTATATTACGGTGGCCGCAATATATTTTAGACAGCTTTGCGAGTGTGGATGAAGTCGCTGGTTATGCGGAAAGTAATTCGTTACGTGTTCTTGAGGAAGCCGTTCCTGAGGGGGGCGCAGCAGAGGGTTTAGTGCCAGGCACTGTCCACGTGGCGGTATCTGACCGACTTGGTAATTCACTCATTATTGAGTTCAAAAATGGTGAGCTGATTTGTTATAAAAACCCCGAGTATCGAGTTGTCACCAATGAGCCTGATTATGCAACACAACTTGAAATAATGAAGTACTGGCAGTACTTATGGGGGCAGACTAAACCTGCCATAACCGAACCTAATTTCACTGTTCCTGGTGGAACCTCACCGGTGCAAAGTTTTGAGAAATCGAGCTTTTATTTAACACTTTCCGATAAGGCGAATGATGCCGATGTTGTTGCACAAACTCGGGCATTTATGCAAATAGGTGCAGTGCCGTATCACTTTAATCCTAGTCAATCTGAGTCGCCAACCTGTACAAGATGGACCAGTCTAGCAGACCCGGTTGCCATGAGTTATTACCTACTTAACCCACTCAATATGAGCCCAGCTTGGGTTAAATTTAAGCATACAGAAGCCAAGTGTGCACGGCTTAGATTAATCAGTGTTGTCAATATAGGCAAGGTTACTGCTGGAGTGGATAATCACCCTAACATATATGGCGACATAACTGATTTGCTCATTGAGTGCGATGACCCATTTGCTTATCGCCGCTAGCAACCGCTGACTTCATAGCCTAAAGCACTCAGCTTTAGGCTAGGTTGAATAGGCGATTAGTTCGTTGTGCCTCTATTCGGGACCATGTGATTGTATCGCTGCGCGAACCGAAATGGGCTCATTTTAAAGGTACGAATACTGTCTACCCAGCCGACAACAATAGGCACGAGTGTCCAGCTAAAGAGCAAGTACAGGCTGCCTTTTAAGTAGTGCCCTAAATAGAACTTGTGTAAACCTAGCCCGCCGAGTATTAAACCAAAACATATCGCCAGTTTTTGGTTTTTAATCCGCATGTTGGGATCGACGCCCGCTAACGCTTCAAGTCCTATGGGAGTGTCACATTGCGGACAGTTGTTAGCATTCACTGACATAGTCTCGCTGCAAGCCGTACATCGTGTTTGAAGATTGTGTCTATTTTTCATTGCAAACTCCGGCTTTCTCGTTATTAGTGGCGGCTCTATTATGCGTACAAGTGTTAGCTGAGTGACAGATGCACAGTTCACATTTTTAAAATAATCTCGTTGGTGCTAGGTGTATTAGTCATGGCGAAACCTGAAAAACCCACGCTGGACTATAATTAACTGCAACCCTATCGTTAAAAGCTTAAACGGCCATTAAGTTGTGGGAGGAAGGTATGGCTATGTCTAAAACGCAGTGCAGTGGTGGCTTTAGTGAGATTGTATCGCGAAAAATGCAGATAGATTGCCAGGTGGATATGCCGGCAAAAGCAGTGGATGCGAGCAGTTATCATGTCACTACGACATGGTTAGATGAACAAGCACAGCTGTCACTCATCGAGAGCTATATGCATGAAGAAGACGCGTAGATTACTAATAAATTGCAATGGATTTTTCAAAGCTAGCAGTGATTAGCCCTCTCTATGAGTGCAGCTTGATGCTGGCTTAGAGACGTTTATTTAAAAACAGTCCGCGCTATTAGCAAATCACTAGCAAAGATAACATGAAAGGGACGTTCGCTCTTTGGTATAGCACAGTATTTATTGGGCTACCTAGCTAGCGCAGTAATATTACTTGCTAGATAAGCATGACAAATAGCGTAAAGCAGCATAAAACGGGTTAATGTTTTGCTAATTAGGCCGATATCACTCTTATAGAGACTATTGGCAGTGCTATGTTTTAGCGCTGCCTTGAGGAGTGGTGTTGTGAACGTGATAACCAAAGCAGTGGGTGCTGCCGAGCCCATCGGTGATTTCAGTCAACTAAAAATTGCCTCTCGAACGACTAATCAGCAAACTAGCCAAGCAACGAGTACAAGTGCACTATCAACCACTGATAATGACGTGGTGCAAATATCTGCTCAAGCTTATCAGGCGCTGGCAAGTGACTCTGGTATGACACTACACGCTCAGCGCCGTGCAAATCAGCAAGTTGCAAGCAAGGAAAGCGCCGAACTTGCCCCCAAAGACAAACTCGATGAACTCATTGATAGCCTCAAGCAGCAGGTCGAAGAGTTGCAAAAGCAACTCGATGAACTCGTTGGCGATCGCTCTGAAGGTGCTGATAAGCAGCGTAAGGTACTTGAAGCACAATTGACGAGTCTATTGGCGCAAATTGCCGCGCTAACAGAGCAGCAGCTTAAGCAACAAGCCTAAGGTTCAAACTTACATCCTAGTATGGCCATCATCTGTGATGTTTGCCTTTTGTCTATCGTGCCGGTGCTATATAAGATAGAAAATTACAGCCTCGTGCTATCGCTGCTGGTGGGTTATCACTGCTTGCGTTAACCATTTTTAACTTCCGCTGTGTTGGTCACATGTTGCAATCTCTGTTTGATTTGGGGCGCGTCGACAGCCAATTTGTCGTGTTATTACCATCTAAAAATATTCACACTTAATACTCATGTTTATGAATTTTTATTCACCATTGGGGCGTGGGTAATCATGTGTGTAGCCCTAAGCTTATGTTGCTGCAATGTTGTTGAGTGTGAACCAGCCAATCGAGCCAATATGAGTCATTTCTCTACACCTTAGGTGTAGTCTCACTCCCAGAAATATTAATGCTTAATAAATAACCTGTTGGCTAATTTTGCTTTATCTATAGCAGTTTAGGCTAAATAACGGCCTGTTTATATATCATTTTCAGTGAAAAATATGATCTGTAACCTGTATTGCGTATACCCCTTTAGAGATATTTGAGTGTTCGGCTAGTGATGGTTGTCACACAAATGTTGCTTTGATGTTTACGGTTAACTTGGGTGTTTGTATAGCTGGAAATGTCTTTTTGACAAGTTGATTACAATAATAAATAGCATAAAAAGTGAATAATATTCACTTTGAGGAGTGTGAGATGAAAATTCAAAAACTCGCGATTGCGATCGCTATCTCTGCGGTACTCGCCGGCTGTAATGACAGTGATGATGGCAACAACGTGACTTGTGGTGAAGGCTCTGAGCTAAACCCGGATACTAACGTATGTGAAGTCACCCCAGTTGATCCTGTTGATCCTGTTGACCCGGTTGATCCCGTGGATCCTGTCGAATGTGGTGAAGGCACAGTGCTCGACCCAGACAGCAACACCTGTATTGTGCCGCCTACAACTGGACCTGTAGATTTTTACAACAGTGATAGCTGGCAAGAAAGTTTCCCTGAGCAACATGCTACGTGGGCGAGTACCGATGAAAATAATCCAGAATCTGGTAAGCCCACAGACCTATTAGAGGCTAACCCAAACTTGGTTAGCGCGTGGGCAGGCTACGGTTTTGCTAAAGATTACAACCGTGCCCGTGGCCATCACTTTGCTTTGACTGATGTGATACAGAGCCTAAGAACCGGCAGTCCCGTTGTCGGGCATGATGGTAAAGTGGTCGGGGAGGCAATGGCAGCCTCTTGTTGGTCGTGTAAGTCTCCAGATGTCGCCCGTATGTACGATCTTATCGGCGAAGGCAAATTTGCCAACAACAGTTGGTCGACCTGGGGCCACGAAATGAGCAACACCATTGGCTGTGCGGACTGTCATGAGCTAGGCGAGAATACCTTGCGCCTAAGTCGTCCTTATACCGAGCGTGCAATGACGCAAATTGGTTATACGTTTGCAGAGCAAAACCATAACGGTCAAGCAAGCCAAACGTGTGCGCAATGCCATGTTGAGTACTACTTTGATGGTACAGATGACAAGAAAGTACGTTACCCATGGGATCACTGGGTACCTGGTGTTGAAACCGATTATGCCAGTGTGGTGGGCTATACAGGTAGCGATGAGCTCTACAAAGGTTTTGCCGCAGAAGCGCAGTTAGCTTACTACGACAAGATTAATTTTAAGGATTGGACTAACGCGATTTCTGGTGCACCATCTCTGAAGACTCAGCATCCTGAGTATGAAAACTTGATGGATCGAACCAGCCACGTTATGCCAAATCACTTGGAGTTCAGCTGTAACACTTGCCACATGCCACAGGCAGAGAATGCTGAAGGGGTAATGTACTCAAATCATAACGTTAAGTTTGATGCTAGCAAGCTGCCAAGCGATTGTACTATGTGCCATAGTGCCAGTGATTTTGAAACTAAGTTTGCTAATCGAAAAGCGGAGATTGATGCACTGCGATTCGATGCTAATGGTACCGATCCTCGCCTAACTGAAGTTCACTTCAAAGCGCAAGCTGTGTGGGCTGCCAACGGCGTAGAGGGGATTGAATCAGGCAAGACCATTGGCGAAGCAAAAGGCAATTATGAAGCTGCACTTAATGCTGGAAACGAACTCGCTACCGAGATGAATAGTTTACTGGGCAAAGTGCGTAATGCGCAGTGGTTCTGGGATAGTGCCACGGCATCGCATGGTATCTATGCACATAACATCACCGAAGCCAAGCGCCTATTGGTTAAGTCTAATACCTTATTAGATGCCGCCCTTGTTGAGGCTGATGCCCTTCTCGCTAAGTATGCGCCAGACTATGTGTATGATGCGAGTAAGTATGACAGCAAAGCGAAAGTACAAATTGAAGCCGGTCTTGATTACGACAAGATGAAGTCTGATAAAGATACCTTCATTGAAGAGCGTGTTAAGAAAGAGTGGCCAGTTGAACTGCGCTAACTAGCAAGACCATCTCATCTCTATATTTCCCATCAAAAAGCCAGTCCGCTCCAGACTGGCTTTGTTTCGTGTAGCAAGCCATCCCATGTTATTAAACCGTGAAACTTGATTGCCTATACTGCATAATCAATGTGTTAGGGAAAGGCTAGGTTAGACTAATTTGTTTCAAATGCAGGGAAGTGTCATGAATAAGTATCGCATTTTTATTGCCATTTTAGGTGGCTGTTTTGTTATGAACGCGAGCGTTTCTGCCAAAATATACCAGTGCGAAGTTGATGGTAAGAAGGTGTTCCAAGACCATTTATGTGAGGCTGTTGAAAGCCAACAAGAAGTGGCTGTGGTTGAAAACATCAAAAGTGAGTTTACCGAGCAAGAGCGGCGCTTGATTAACAATAATGAAGTGGCGATAGGGATGAGCGAGAAAGCTTTGCTAAAAAGTCGAGGCGAGCCCGATCAAAAACTTCGCTCTGGCCGAGGTGCAGAGCAGTGGCTTTACCAAGGTGAAGACGGCCGGTTTTCTCAAGTAGTTGTGATTAACGGTAAGGTGTACGATTGGCGAGATTGATAGAATAGCTTTTTAGCTATCCAAGAGTGTTCATTTTGTAATATTTCAAGGAAGTGTTTTATATCATGTTTAAATATGAAGAACCCGAAAAAGTTTTTACACCAAAAGGAAAATATGTAAATGACCGGATGTATGTTCATCGAGATGACTTAGAGTATGCCCTTAGAAAAGCACTCAGAAAACCTAAACATATAATCATATATGGAGAAAGTGGTTGTGGAAAAACGTGGTTGTATAAAAAGGTGCTTAAAAAGCAGAAGCTGCATTATGAAGTTTTAAATGGGGCGACAATTAGTTCATTGGGCTCAGTTAGCGATGCGATTAAAAGTTTAAGCGCTAGAATTCAGCCTTTTGAAAGAACTGCTTACGAAGAGTCTAAGAGCGCATCAGGTAATGTTGCGGTAGCAAAAGGTGAGTTAAAGCATAACAATAAGTATGAGGTTATGACTAGCGAACCGTATCTAGAGTTGGTAAAAAAGTTATTTAAAATAGCAGGTTCAAAAGAGTCTATATTAGTTATTGATAACTTAGAACATATTGTGAAAAATGAGGATCACGTCAGAGAACTCTCATCGATATTAATGTACTTAGATGATGATGAATATGCCAGATATAAGGTTAGAGTTATGCTGGTGGGGACTCCAAATAATCTTCGAGATTACTTTTCTAAAGTTGACTCTAGCCAAACTATAATTAATAGAGTTCAGGAGATACCCGAAGTATCCATCCTTGAGACAGAGAAAGTTAAACAACTTGCGAATAGAGGTTTTTTTAATTTAGTTGGGCTGGAATTAGAATCAGATCTTGTTTCGGGGTTTAACAAAGACTACTTTTTGTCGGCGATGTCTTGGTTTTCAACAAATGTACCTCAATATATTCATGAATTAGGGTTAGAGATTTCAATTGAAGCCAAAGAGTTGAACAATGGTGTAATCAATAATGATTTATATAAAAACTGTTTAAGGAACTGGGTTCAGGAGGCCTTGGTCAGTGAAAATGCCAGGGTGGAAGAGCATATTAATTCAAAAGCTACTAAGCACGGTAGAAGAAATCAAGTTATCTACTGTGTTGGAAGAATGAATAGTAATGAGTTTTCTGCTCAGGAAGTTGAAGATAATGTTCGTAGTACATTTCCAGTAAGTACGCAGAATAAAACACTTAATATATCAGCTATTCTAAAGGAACTGTCAACAGGGAATAACCCTTTGATTAGAAAATCACCTAAAGGCACTAGGTATAGATTTTTGGATCCAAAAATAAAAATAATGGCAAGATGGATGTTAGATAAAACAGATAAAGAAAATATCGAAGTAAAAAAATTTGAAGAGAGTATTAAGTTTTAGTCGCCTATTTTATTTTGAGATAAAGCCTGCTAATAACTCCATAGCAGGCTTTATATTTAATTGATTACTCTGGATCGTAATCCAATACCGGTGCTAACCAACGCTCTGTTGTTTCAATGCTCATGCCTTTACGTTTAGCGTAATCTTCTACTTGGTCGCGGCCAATATTGGTCACCCCAAAGTAGCGCGATTGTGGGTGGGCAAAATACCAGCCAGACACTGCCGCGGTCGGGAACATGGCGAAACTTTCGGTGATATTCAAATCAATGGTTTCATCAGGTTTGAGCAGATCCCATAGTAAGCCTTTCTCGGTATGATCCGGGCAAGCTGGGTAGCCAGGTGCCGGGCGAATACCTTTGTATTTTTCGCGAATAAGCGCTTCGTTATCAAGTTGCTCATCGGCGGCGTAACCCCAAAACTCTTTACGTACTCGCTCATGCATACGTTCAGCAAACGCTTCGGCTAATCGGTCAGCTAAACACTTAAGCATGATGGCATTGTAGTCATCGTGAGCGGCTTCAAAACGGGCGACATGTTCGTCAATACCATGGCCGGCCGTCACCGCAAAACCGCCCATATAATCGGCCACACCTGAATCTTTTGGCGCCACAAAATCCGCTAAACAGAAG
This sequence comes from Shewanella sp. Scap07, assembly GCF_013394145.1. Classification (NCBI taxonomy): domain Bacteria; kingdom Pseudomonadati; phylum Pseudomonadota; class Gammaproteobacteria; order Alteromonadales; family Shewanellaceae; genus Shewanella; species Shewanella sp. Scap07. Next base: position 3,992,931 of record NZ_CP041329.1, on the reverse strand, counting down.
TTATCGTTACCAACGCGTTCAATCTGCATGCGCAGGTGATGGGTGGTCATCTCCAGTTCATTACGATTTTCGTCGGTATAGATTTCAATGTCGTCATGATTAACGGTATTAGCTGGGAATAAACCAATGACCGCCTTGGCGGTGAGCCACTTCTCTTCAATGATGGTTTTCAACATAGCTTGGGCATCAGCATAGAGCTTGCGCGCTTCTTCACCCACCACTTCATCATCTAAGATTTTAGGGAAGTGACCGTGTAACTCCCAACTGCGGAAAAAGGGGGTCCAATCGATGCGCTCAATCAAGTCTTCTAATGGGTAGTCATCGAACACTTGACGACCGAGCTTATTGGGCACAAATGGGCTGTAGTTATCCCAATCATGCTGGCAGCGGTTGTCACGGGCTGCTTCAATGCTGATTATCTGCTTGCGCTTGGCTTGGGAATTACGCTTGTCGCGCATTACTTGGTATTCGTTGTAGGCATCATCTATGGTCGCTTGACGAGTTTCATCGTTTATCAGCTTAGATACCATAGGCACTGCGCGTGATGCATCGGCAATATAGATAGCACCTTCGGGCGAATGCGGCGCAATTTTCACTGCGGTGTGAATTTTAGAGCAAGTCGCACCACCAATAATGGATGGGATGGTTAAGCCCGCTTTGTGGAAAGACTTAACGTTATGCACCATTTCATCAAGGCTTGGGGTGATCAGTCCAGACATGCCAATAATATCCACATTTTCGGCTTTGGCGACTTCAATGATTTTCTCAACCGGCACCATAACGCCAAGATCTATCACTTCATAACCATTACAGGCCAACACTACGCCGACAATGTTCTTACCAATATCGTGCACATCACCTTTCACGGTGACCATTAAGATTTTGCCGTTAGACTGGCCTTCGACCTTTTCCAGTTCAATATAAGGGTTGAGGTAGGCAACGGCTTTTTTCATCACCCGCGCAGACTTAACCACTTGGGGCAAGAACATTTTACCTGAGCCAAATAGATCGCCCACAATATTCATGCCGTCCATTAACGGCCCTTCAATGACATCCAGTGGTCGATTAGCGGCCAAGCGAGCTTCTTCTGTATCTTCGTCAATAAAGTCGGTGATACCTTTAACCAGTGCATGGGCTAAACGCTCATTAACAGGCTTGCTGCGCCACTCTAAGTCTTCTTTTTTACCTGCAGTGCTACCATCGCCGCGGTACTTCTCTGCAATGTCGAGCAGTTGTTCGGTGTTGTTAGAGTCGGCCACAGGACAAGGCAAGTTTTGCACAACGGCTTCGACCTTCTCTTTAAGATCGGCATCGATGTCATCATAAATGGCAAGCTGTCCCGCATTAACAATCCCCATATCCATGCCCGCTTGAATCGCATGGTAAAGGAATACGGCATGAATAGCCTCACGGACCGGATTGTTACCTCTAAACGAGAATGACACATTCGATACCCCGCCTGAAATCATTGCATGGGGCAGGGTGCGCTTAATTTCACGGGTGGCTTCAATGAAATCTACCGCATAGTTGTCATGTTCATCGATACCGGTGGCGATGGCAAAAATATTGGGATCAAAAATAATGTCTTCAGGGGGGAAGCCCACTTTATCCACTAATACATTGTAGGCTCGGGTACAGATCTCCACTTTACGCGCCATGGTATCTGCTTGGCCAACTTCATCGAAGGCCATAATAATCGCTGCAGCGCCATAGCGCTTAACTAAGGTAGCCTGCTCAATGAACTTGTCTTCACCTTCTTTCAGGGAAATAGAGTTGACGACGCCTTTACCTTGAATGCATTTAAGGCCCGCTTCAATTACTTCCCACTTGGAAGAGTCAATCATGATGGGGACACGGGAAATATCAGGCTCAGAGGCGATTAAGTTGAGGAACTTTTGCATCACCTCAACCCCGTCAAGCATGCCTTCATCCATGTTGATATCGATGATTTGTGCGCCGTTTTCCACCTGGTCGCGGGCCACCGATAGCGCTTCTTCATATTCGCCGGTTTTAATAAGGCGCAAGAATTTAGCTGAACCGGTCACGTTGGTACGCTCACCCACATTGAGAAACAGCGAGTTTTCATCAATGGTCAGAGGCTCAAGGCCAGACAAGCGACAGGCAACAGGGATATCAGGTAAGGCGCGGCATTGATGTTTAATGACAGCTTCACGGATGACACGAATATGATCTGGAGTGGTACCACAACAGCCACCAATAATGTTTAAAAAGCCTTCAGCCGCCCAGTCGCCAATAACGCTGGCCATCTCTTCTGGCGTTTCGTCATAGCCACCAAACTCGTTGGGTAAGCCGGCATTAGGATGCGCTGACACATAGCATTCAGCTATTTTTGAAAGCTCTTCTACATAGGGGCGCAGCTCTTGCGGGCCTAAGGCGCAGTTTAAGCCGATAGACAGGGGCTTTACATGGCGCAGTGAGTTATAAAAGGCTTCGGTGGTTTGTCCGGTAAGTGTACGACCTGAGGCATCAGTAATCGTACCGGAAATCATAATCGGCAGTCGCTGGCCGAGTTGATCAAATACGGTTTCTATGGCGAATAATGCCGCTTTGGCATTGAGGGTATCAAAAATGGTTTCCACCATGATGATGTCGCTGCCGCCGGCAATGAGTGCCTCAATTGACTCGATATAAGCCTCGACAAGCTCATCAAAGCTGACATTGCGATAACCCGGATCGTTTACATCCGGGCTGATAGAACAGGTTCGGTTGGTGGGGCCAAGTACCCCTGCAACATAGCAATGGCGGCCCGTTTCAGCGGCAACTTCATCAGCGGCTGCTCGAGCCACTCGGGCTCCTTCAAGGTTGATTTCGGCCGACAGTTCTTCCATTTCATAGTCGGCCATCGCGATGCGCGTGGCGTTAAACGTGTTGGTTTCGATGATATCGGCACCAGCGAGCAAATATTGCTTATGAATCTCTTTGATGATGTCTGCTTGGGTTAACACCAACAGGTCGTTATTGCCCTTAACATCGCACGGCCAATCTTTAAAACGTTCACCACGAAAGTGTTCTTCTTCTAATTTATGGTCTTGGATCATGGTACCCATAGCACCATCTAAGATCAGGATCTGTTGTTTCAGCTGCGCTTCGATTTGCGCGTTGATTTGCCTAACTTGAGTTATCGGGGTACGGATCGCCATAAATTTTACCTATTTAAAACAGACTGCAACAGACACACATTCGCTCTAAGCGACGTAACACATTGTATAGCATTGTTTATTTGATCAAAATATTGCTTTCATACAATAAGGAGACCAGCGGTTTTAAGTATTAGCTATAGCATGCTTAATCAACAACATGCAGTGTTACTTTTAGATGTTTATACGTATAGACGTCTATACTAATCAGTTGACCTGCTAAGAGCAAGTTTATTGCTCGATGTTTATCGGTTTTCAAGTCCGCTGTTTATCCCACGCTATCGATGTTTACGACCGATAATAGTGCGCTAAGTTTGTACTATGCTTATACAACGTCAAGCAATGGAGATGCGTGGTGATCAACAAAACAACGTTGCCAGCATTTAGGTGGTTAATACTGATACTCGCTTCTATGGTCATTACATGGCCCATGGCCACCAATATTGATTTTAATATTGGTCAGCTCATCATCGTCGTTTCAATTATTTGGCTTGGATTAATAGCGCTGCTATTTGTGATGAGTTTGCGCAGTCAATGAAGCGACGAGTTGGAGTATGAAAACATGATATCTCCAATTACCTTGATACTGGTTATTATTGGTTATATCGGTGTTTTATTCTTAATTGCCCAATGGGCAGAATCAGGCAGTATACGCGCGCAGAAAGTCACCAATAGCGTGTCAGTTTACGTGCTATCTATTGCAATCTATTGCACCAGTTGGACCTTCTTTGGCAGTGTCGGTATTGCGACCACCTCTGGCGTGTTAATGTTGACCATCTATTTAGGGCCCAGTTTAGTTATGCTGGTGCTATGGCCGTTGATGCAGCGCATCTTGCTGGTTAAGCAAGTTTATCATGTCACCAGTATTGCCGATTTCCTATCCGCTCGATTTAATCGCAGTATCACGCTTGCGGCGCTGGCATCGGTTGTGGCTATGGTCGGCGTAGTCCCTTATTTAGCGCTGCAATTAAAAGCAATTAACGGCGCAATAGACACCGTAATTGACAGTGGCGAGCCTGTATATCAAGCACTGACTTGGTTCATTTGGGCTGGAGTAGCATTGTTTACCATTGTTTTTGGCATTCGGCATTTAGATCCAACTGAGCGCCATCCTGGGATGATGTTAGCTTTAGCTATTGAAGGCAGTGTCAAGCTCATTGCGATGCTAGCGGTGGGGTTATTTGTCAGTTTTTACCTGTTTGATTCACCCTTGGCGATATTAACTCAACTGCAACAGCAGTTGCCTGAAATGGCACAAACGATGGCGCAAAAACCTGCATTAATGACTTGGTGTAGCTATTTGTTGTTAGCCGGTTCAGCATTTTTACTCCTTCCTCGCCAGTTTCACGTTATGGTGGTTGAAAACGCCAATGCTAAGCACGTCATAAAAGCGCAATGGATGCTGCCGTTATATCTATTCTTGATGACGGTATTTGTTACCCCCATTGCGGCTGCTGGCTTGTTGTTACTTGGCCCGCAGAATCCAGATATGTTTATGTTGGCTTTACCAATGGCTTCCGGCCAACCTTTGCTGACGCTGTTGGTATTTATTGGCGGCTTCTCGGCCTCAATGGCGATGTTGATGGTGTCTGGCATGACCTTATCGACCATGTTCAGTAATCACATTGCACTGCCTTTCCTGCAACGTTATTTCCCAAACTCCATATTTAAACGCTATTTACTGCAAAGTCGTTGGCTGGCTGTATTTTTGATCCTCGGTGCAGGTCAGGTGTTTTATTTACTTTTGGGCGACTCCTATATGTTGGTCAATATGGGGATGTTGTCATTTTGCGCGATATTACAGTTTATGCCGTTAGTGATTTGTGGCCTTTACTGGCCAACGGTTACCACCAAAGGCGCCATTGCCGGTTTGGCCGCAGGATTCAGCGTTTGGGGTTATTGCTTGTTACTTCCCTCGCTGATGAATAGCGGTTGGTTATCGGCAGATATTTTGACCGCAGGTCCGTGGGGGATAGATTGGTTGCGCCCAGAGCATCTGTTTGGCTCGCAAATGCAGCATATTAGCCATGGGACTTTTTGGTCGTTAATTGCCAATATTTCGACGTTGATCATGGTGAGTCTTTTTAGTCAAACCCCTGCAGAAGAGCAGCGCTACAGCGCTGAGTTTATCGATGTCATGGCCGACAAAGGCGAAGACAATGAAGCCTTATTTGAGTTGCTACCACAGGATATCGACTTAGCCCCCAAATTGACCATTATTGCCGATATTTTTGGTCAATATCTCAGAGATGATTTAGCCAAACTCAAAGTCGATATGTGCCTATTAGAGGTGGGCTTGTCGGTTGAAGACCCGGTTAACGTGCAAGAGTTGGCCAATTTAGAGCGAGCCACAGAACGGTTGTTGAGCGGGATAACCGGGGCATCAGTGGCACATATGGTTGTGACACAATCAAACTTGTATTCGAAGTCAGAAAAGCAGGTGCTTGCTCGCTATTACAGACAGCTATTAACCCAATTGAAAATTAGCCCAGCTCAACTGCGACAGCAGCTTAACTATGCAAAAGAAAAAGAGCAGTTGGCAAAGCAATACTCTGACAAAATGGAAGCCCTGGTTGCCCAACGTACCGAGGAGTGGCAGGCGGCGATGGATAAGCTTAAGCGCACCCAAAATCAGCTGGTAGAGCATGAAAAGCAGGCATCATTGGGTAAAATGGTGGCGGGCATAGCGCATGAGATCAACACTCCTATCGGGGTATGTGTCACCGCCGCTTCGCATATGAATGATCAGGTCAATGAGCTAAAAAGATTGTTCCTAGCTGGTGAGCTAGACGAGCAAGAGTTTGTTCAGTTTATTGATACATGCATTGAGGCCATGGATATTATTTTAAAAAATAATGCCCGCGCCTCAAACTTAATTCAAAGCTTTAAGCGTGTTGCCGTCGATCAATCTAGTGAGCAGCAACGGCAATTCTTACTTAAGGAGTATTTGCAAGAAGTAATATTATCGCTGCGGCCAACATTGAAGCAGTTACCCCATCATATAACGATTGACTGCGACCCTAGCTTAATGTGCCATACCTATCCAGGTGCATTGTCACAGGTGATCACGAATTTGATCATGAATAGTATTTTGCATGGGTTTGAAGCTGAGCAAATCGGCACTATGACCATTCAAGCACAGTTACGAGATGAGACGGTTGAACTGATCTATGCTGATGATGGTATCGGTTTAGATGAAGAGGGGGTAAAAAATCTCTTTGACCCATTTTATACCACTAAGCGCAATGAGGGCGGAAGCGGCTTAGGTGCGCATTTAGTTTACAACTTAGTCAGTCAAAAACTGCAAGGGAAGGTGGATATCAAAACCGCGCCAAATGAAGGCTTGGTTTATCATATTTTATTTCCGAGGTTATTAGTTAAAGATCATACCAAGCCACCGCCAATAAACTTTGATATCTGAGCGTTTACATAGAACTAGGCTAATCTAACCTTGGCGCTTGTAGTTAAAAGTTGATCAACATGCTTGTATCTGCGCCTGCCAAGTCGTTAGGCTAGGTGCATAGTGTTCATTAACAAGCTTATCCATCTGATGAAAATAACCAGCGTATATCTAATGCGTCACGGTCAGTGCCAAGGCGGTCAAATTTTACGGGGCACTACCGATGTCGCGCTTAGCGCGCAGGGGCAAGCCTTGATGCTCGACAATATTGCTAAGTTGGTAGACAAACTTGCGATGCAGTCGCAGCAACTAAACGCGTGTTTTAGCTCACCGCGGCAGCGCTGCATGTCTGTGGCTAAGCAACTTAACAGCCGTTATGGGCTTGCGTATCAGCAGTGCGACGGGTTAGCCGAGATTGACTTTGGCGAGTGGGACGGCCAGCCACTAGATGAGCTATATCAATCTTGCCAGCCGCAACTTGAAGCCTATTGGCAAGATCCATGGGCAAACCCTGCACCCAATGGCGAAACTATGGCAGCTTTTGAAATGCGAGTGCAAACTGGCTTTGAGCACATAGCCAATCAATGCCGGGGTCAACACATATTATTATTAACCCACGGTGGAGTGATACGTCACTTGATGGCACAAGCGCTAGGCGTTAGTCGAGCCAGTGGTTTTTATTCTCAGCTGGATATCCCCTATGGCGCTGTGGTCAATATCACCTTATATCAGGGCGAGGATGGTCAGATGCACTACCGGCTGCATTGGCCTAATGGTTAATCCGTTCGATTTCGCTTAAGTCGGTGAATTGAGGTCGATGTCACTAGGGTGAACTGAGACAACATTTTGCTACTGAGGTTGGCGACTTGGCTGAAAATCGGCATAATAGCCACAGTTAAAGACTATTGGCCGTCTAGATGTCGATAGTCGAAAGTAAGGTGTTGAGCGTCTTATTGGCCTAGTTACTGGGTAAGATAAGCTTAACTTAATAGGGAATTGGGGAGCAGTCTCACTGCCTGCCCAAGCTGTGCCCGCAACTGTACGCCATAACCGATGCTAACCTGCGTTAGGTTATCGCAAGCCAGGATACCTGCCTTACTTTTCGCCAAGAAACTCGAGCGGGTAACTCGAGGGAGCTTGAAATGAAGTACCTCATGATATCGGTTGGCAGCAACTACATTTCCACGGTGACCAAGTGGGAAGTCAGTTAGCGATGCCTACACAAGATTGTCAACATCATAGCGATAATGCACTAAATGTAACTGATCTGCATTGGCATGCGGGTGAGCGCACGATTCTTAAAGGCGTCAACTTGCAGCTTGCTGCAGGTAAAATGTTAGGCATTATTGGCCCAAATGGCGCGGGTAAATCCAGTTTGCTTCGTTGTTTATACCGCTACCTCACCCCCAGCCAAGGGCAAATCTGTTTATTTGGCAAAGATATTAGCCATTACCCTCTTAAGGCGTTTGCTCGTGAAGTGGCTGTTGTGCTGCAAGATACCCCACAGCATTTTGATATGACCACCGAGCAGCTGGTCATGTTAGGGCTGACACCCCACAAGTCTGCATTGTCGCTGACTAGCCAAGCCGACCATTTTGCGGTTGCGCAGGCTCTTGAAAAAGTGGGTTTATCCCATTTAGCTAAGCAAGCTTATGAGCACTTATCTGGTGGCGAGAAGCAACGGGCACTGATCGCCAGAGCCATAGTGCAGCAGCCTAAACTGTTGATATTGGATGAGCCCACCAATCACCTTGATATCCGCTATCAAATTCAGATCCTTGAGTTACTGCATTCGTTAGGCATTACTGTGGTGATCAGTATTCATGATCTCAACCTTGCCAGTGCGATGTGCGATCAATTACTGCTGCTTAATCAGGGGCAAGGCATCGCACAGGGCATGCCATCACAGGTACTCACCGAGCAATTGATTGGTGATGTATTTGAGGTTTGCTGCGCCGTTGCCCCGCATCCACAGCATCAACGTCCGCAAATTACCTACTACTATGGCTATCAAGCCGGTGAAACCCATGCAGGAGGTAATGATGCAAGTTAAACGCACTTTGCCCAAGCAGCTTTATTTCGGCCTCATGGTGATGGCCATTATGTTAGCCAGCACGCTAACGCCGATGCTCGCGGCCAGTTTTGGCGCGGCTGACATTAGTTTTAGCCAAGTCTATCAAATGATACTGGCGCAGTTGCGCGGAGATACGGGTCACTTTGGTGTCACTGAGCGGATTGTTATGGAACTGCGTATGCCGCGTATTGTGCTGGCTTTTGCTGCCGGGGCGGGTTTGGCCGTCGCCGGTGCTGTGTTGCAAACCGTGACCCGAAATCCTTTGGCCGATCCTTACCTATTTGGTATTTCCTCCGGTGCCTCCCTAGGCGCCGTGGTGGTGATAACGCTGCAGGGGCAAAGCGAGCTAGCTGCGCAGCTCAGCTGGCTAAGTTTGCCATTGGGCGCCTTTATTGGCGCGGTATTATCAGTGTTATTAGTGATGGCATTTTGTGGTGGCAGGTTAAGTATTCAGGTGGAGCGTATGCTGCTATCCGGTGTCGCCATCTCGTTTATGTTTGGCGCCATGACCAGCCTATTATTGTATTTCAGTGGTCCACAGGCCGCCGCATCTGTACTGTTTTGGAGCCTAGGAAGCTTTGCCAAAGCCACCTGGGCCGATGTGGGTTTGCCTGTGTTAACTGTGGTGGGTGCGACTTTGATTATTTTGTTGTTTAAGCGCCAAGTGATGGCAATGAAAGCTGGCGATGAAACCGCTCACACCTTGGGCATCGCCGTCGGGCGCTTGCGGGTTGGCATGTTGTTGCTGTGTTCATTGATAACCGCAGTGCTCGTGGCCAATTGTGGTGGTATTGGCTTTGTTGGCTTAATGGTGCCACATATCGTCAGAATGTTGATGCCCGGCCGCTTTGCGCTGCTAACCATAGCCTTAGTGGGGGGCTTATTCATGATATGGGTCGATGTGATTGCACGTAGTTTACTGAGCTATCAAGAGCTACCCATTGGCATCATTACCGCGGTGATCGGCAGTGGTTTCTTTCTGTTTATCTTAGCCAGTAAACGCCAGTAATAGTTCCAATAATAAAGCTAAAAAATAATGATAAGTATAACGAATGACCTTGAGTTTAATAGGAAGAAACATGTTTCAAATCAAGCCCGTTGACCATCAGCAAGATGAGACCATTCAGCATAAAATCGACAACAAAACCAAACCTCTTGGCGCCTTAGGAGAACTTGAAAGTCTGGCCATGCAACTGGCACAAGTTTTAGGTGATCCTATCTGTATTCGTCGACCTAAATTGTTGGTTTTTGCTGGCGACCATGGCATTGCGGCATCGGGGGTCTCTATTGTGCCCAGTGAAGTGACCACTCAGATGGTGGTTAACTTTTTAGAGGGGGGGGCGGCAATCAATGCATTTTGTCGTCAAAGTGGTTTTGAAATGGAAGTCATTGATTGCGGGATTGCGCAGCCATTAGATATGCCAGGGCTCATCAATCAACGATTGGGCGCTGGAACCAATCCTATTCATCGTCAACCCGCCATGACCATTGGTGCAGTAAAGCAAGGTTTTGCTATGGCTAAAGCCCGTGTGGCACACCACCATGCACAGGGGACAAACCTGCTTGGTTTTGGTGAGATGGGCATCGGCAATACGTCGTCAGCGGCTGCGATTATGGCTGCGGCATTGCAAGTTCCTGTGGCCGATTGTGTTGGCCGTGGTACCGGCATTGATGCGGCGACCTTAAAGCGCAAGCAAGCCCTCATTGAAGAAGCGCTACGCATTCACTCTGACAGCCTAGATGATCCCATTGAGCTACTGGCAGCGCTGGGCGGATTTGAAATTGTACAAATGACCGGGGCAATACTTGCGGCGGCAGAATTAAACATGGTGGTGGTAATTGATGGCTTTATCGCAAGCGCGGCGGCGATAATGGCAATAAAGATCAATGCAAATTGCCGTGATTACATGGTGTTTGCCCATAAAAGTGATGAGCGTGGTCACTTACTGATGCTGGAATTTTTGCAAGCTAGACCGCTACTTAACTTAGGGATGCGTTTAGGTGAAGGCACGGGCGCAGCGTTAGCTCTGCCACTTATCGAGGCTGCGGCGAGCTTTTTCAATGACATGGCAAGCTTCGATGACATGGGCATAGAGATTGATACTAAACAACCGCCAGTCAGCTAATCGGAGCAGGTTATGCTAGTAAGACAGTTGCAGCTATTTTTAATTGCTATTGGCTTTTTTACCCGTATCCCTATTCCTGCCAGTATCACCATTGATGCAGAACGGCTCAATCAAGCCAGTCGTTATTTTGCCGCAGTGGGGATCGTTGTTGGCTTAATTAGTGCGTTTACTTATCTATTGCTGGCCCAGTGGCTACCAGCATCTATCGCTATTGTTGCCGCGATGGTGATGAGTGTGATCGCTACCGGAGGCTTTCATGAAGATGGCCTTGCGGATACCGCTGATGGGTTTGGTGGTGGTTGGACCGTTGAAGATAAACTTGCCATCATGAAAGACTCACGTCTCGGCACTTATGGGGCACTGGCGTTGGTGTTAGCCTTGCTGGCCAAATTTGTGTTGTTGACCGAAGTCGCGCTCATTGATGATTACTTTGTTGCCGTTGCTTTGGTTGTGGGTCATTGTTTAAGTCGTATGTTGGCGGCCAGTATGATCTTTTCAGCGACCTATGTGCGTGACACTCAAAGTAAAAGTAAGCCGCTAGCGAGCAGTCAGACCGCCAATGAGCTTGGCATATTACTCGCCACAGGTGCCGCGGTGCTGTGGTTATCTCCGCTTGAACACTACTTATCACTCATCGTCTGCTTAGGGCTAACGAGATTCATCTTACTTTGGGGCTTTAAGCGCCAAATTGGCGGCTATACTGGGGATACGTTAGGCGCAGCTCAACAGGTGAGTGAGCTGGTCATTTACCTGTTTATTTTGGTGGTGCTGGCATGATCTCTTTAATATTGGGCGGCGCGCGCAGTGGCAAGTCTCGATATGGGCTAAAACTTGCTAATCAAGCAAGTGAGCAGGGCAAGAGCTGTGTTTTTATTGCGACAGCACAAGCCTTTGATGATGAGATGCAGCAACGCATCAATCGCCACAAAGAGGAACGGCGCGCCGATGGTATAGCCTGGCAGCTTATTGAGAGCCCACTGGATTTATCGACCAGTCTTGAAACCCATGCTACGGCAAACAATTTTGTGCTGGTGGACTGTTTAACTTTGTGGCTGACAAATCACCTGATGCAGCAAAGTGATTACGCGGTTATCAAAGCGCAATTACTTAATACTCTACAGCAACTGCCGGGAGATGTGGTGTTGGTAAGCAATGAGGTTGGCATGGGGGTGATACCCGCTGATCCGTTGAGCCGCCAATTTGTCGATCAAGCCGGTTGGTTGCATCAAGCCTTGGCCGAGTTAGCCGATGAGGTGGTTTTGGTCACCGCAGGTATTGCTCAGGTGCTCAAATCTGCGCATCAGGTGCATGAGCAGGGCAGATCATGAGCCAACAACAGAAAAAAGTCGCGCAAAACATATTAATGGTTCAAGGGACCACGTCAGATGCGGGCAAGACCACTTTGGTGGCGGGGCTGTGTCGCTACTTTGCCAATAAAGGGTGGCAAGTCGCGCCATTTAAACCACAAAATATGGCGTTAAACAGTGCTGTGACCGATGATGGCGGCGAAATTGGCCGCGCCCAAGCCTTACAAGCCATCGCTGCGCGAGTGAAACCGCACACCGACTTTAATCCTATTTTGCTGAAACCCAGTTCCGATAGCCAAGCGCAGGTGATCATTCATGGCAAAGCGTTAGCCAATATGGAAGCCGCTGAGTATTTCGGTAAAGACAGCCAAGGCTATCGAGTCAAAGCAATGGCGGCAGTCGAGGCGTCATTGTCTCGCCTACAGCAGCAATATCAATGCGTGCTGGTGGAAGGCGCAGGCAGCCCTGCCGAAATCAATTTGCGTGAAGGCGATATCGCCAATATGGGCTTTGCTGAACACGTAGATTGCCCAGTGATTATTATTGCCGACATCGATAAAGGCGGGGTATTTGCCCATTTGGTGGGGACGCTGGCACTGTTATCGGAATCGGAGCAAGCGCGAGTGAAAGGCTTTGTGATTAATCGCTTTCGCGGTGATATTAGTTTGCTGCAATCGGGGATTGACTGGCTAGAGCAATACACCCAAAAGCCGGTACTCGGGGTGCTGCCTTATATCAACGATTTTCATCTTGATGCAGAAGATGCCATCGATAACGTGCCAGCCAAACAAGCCGCCAGCTTTAAAGTGTTAGTTCTTGTCTGGCCGCGCGTCAGCAACCACACCGATTTTGACCCATTGCGGCTTAACCCCGACGTCGAGTTTCAATATGTGCATGCACAGCAGCAAGTCGACTGGCAGTCACTGCCTCAGGCCGATCTAATTATTCTACCTGGCAGTAAGAATGTGCGTGAAGACCTAGCGGTGATGTTACAGCTTGGCTGGGATAAAGCGATACAGCGGCACTTACGCTATGGCGGCAAAGTACTGGGCATTTGTGGTGGTTATCAAATGCTAGGCTTAGCGATTGACGATCCTTTAGGGATCGAAAGTGCAGCCGGTGAGTCTGAAGGGCTAGGTTTACTGCCAATTGTGACCACATTAACGGCCAATAAATGCCTGACACAGGTTAGCGGCCAACTGCACTTAGACGGTAAGCAAGCGCAATTGCAAGGTTACGAGATCCACTGTGGGCAATCACAACTGCTTAATCAACCTCGGCAACCATTGACACTCAGTACTGATACCGCCAGTGAATTTTTTGAGGGGTGCCTCAGTGATGATGACCAGATTTTGGGTACCTATGTACACGGCCTATTTGATCACCCCCAAGCGGGTCAACTGTTACTGCAATGGGCGGGTATGCAAAAGGTGCAGGCGATAGATATTAGCCAACAACGTGAAATGCAATTACAACGACTTGCCGATGGCATCAGTCGCCATTTAGACATGACGGCAATTGAAGCCATCATTACTGGTGAGTCGTAACAAAAATAATGACTCCATTTAGGAAGGGACCATGAGAGCAGACAATCAACAAGGCAATCAAACAACGAATGATAGCCAAAGCGAACGCGACAAAGTGAAAGCTGAGCGCCATAAAGCGCGACAGCAAAAGGTTAAAGAGGGCGTCGATGCCAAAATCGCCAAAGCGCAAACAGAAAAAGGCGTGCTATTGGTATTAACCGGTAATGGCAAAGGCAAGTCTACCGCAGGTTTCGGCAATATCACCCGCGCGGTAGGCCATGGCAAGAAAGCAGCCGTGGTGCAGTTTATTAAAGGTAACTGGCCCTGCGGCGAGCGCAAAGTGTTGGAGCAGGTTGGAGTAGAGTTCCATGTGATGGGCACGGGGTTTACCTGGGAAACCCAAGACAGAGAAAAAGATACCCAAGCCGCCCAAGCTGCGTGGCAAGCAGCAGAGAAATTACTGCAAGATGACAGCATCGATATTGTGCTATTTGATGAACTGACTTACATGGTGACCTATCACTACATCGAACTTGAGCGCGTTCTGGCCGCGTTGAAAAACCGCCCGCCGATGCAACATGTGATTATTACTGGCCGCGCGTGTCATCGCGAGATTATTGCACTGGCGGATACGGTCAGTGAAGTACAGCCTATCAAGCATGCGTTTGAAGCTGGGGTGAAAGCGCAAATTGGTTTTGATTATTAGGCTGCAATGGTATTGTTTGAAGCATAGGCCTGCATCAATGGCATAGTGATTGTTAAGTGTTAAGTGTTAAGTGTTAAGTGTTAAGTGTTAAGTGTTAAGTGTTCAGAGTAATAGATAAATGTGCATATTTTGAATTGTAAGCTCACTAGCGAATAGTGCCGTGCTTTGCTAACGCTAGAGGCTCTATGAGAGTTTGATGCTGGTTTTTATTTTGAATACAGCAAGTCGCTGTCAGCGCTTGCAGCGCAGCTTGTTTCACATTTTTTGGAGAAATGAATCCAAAAGTGTGCCCAAATTGATTGTTAAACTGCTACCCAAGGTCGAAGTTTAACAATCGTTATCAATGTAGACCGTGATTTAGTTGCTCGCACCTTGGCCAAATCGATATACGATCTGTGCATTGAGCTGCCTATCCGATTGTTTATGTTTAGCGCTATAGTGTTGCTGCCAATCAAGTTGCAGCGCCCAGTTGGCCGCAAGTTGGTAATGCAATCCCGCTCCTAGGTTTATTTGGAATGCTTTTTGGCTTAAGTCTTTGTCACGCATAGACTCGCCAAAACCGGCAGTGAGATAGGGACGTAGTGACTGCTCAGTATTAAAATAATACTGGGTATCTAAACTGTATTGCTCAAAGGTGACGCTGTGCTGACTATGATGCTGCTTTAAGTCGGCTCTGGCGTAGCTTAGCCTAGTCGACAGACTTGGCGTAAAATACAACCCCAGACTTATTGTAGGCGCCCATCCTGACGCTAATCCCCAAGCCGAAGACGGCTGTAGCATGCTTGTACCGGCAGAGATACCGACTATAGAGTAGCTAACAGGATCACCAGTTTGTTCATGATAGCTGTTTAGATAACTGTAACGACTAATATTAGATTCAGTTCGACCGCCACCAATGCGATAGCTTAACTGCAATTTCACTTGTTTATCCGTTAAGCCGTTATCTAACTCTTGCTCCGAGATCCCGATATAACCCGTGCCGGCTTTAACAATATCTTGGCCAAATAATTGGTTAACACCTCGGCCTATTGAGTCGATTGGGTCAAGGAAAAAGCGCGCAGTACTGCCCATGCCTTCACTGCCCCAAACGGTACCGCCCCGAGCAAGGATCTGCTGCTCTTTGTTATATGCCCACTCTCCATAAACCCAACCAAGCACCGGGGTTACCACAATGTCTTGAATTGATGGCGTTTCGGCAAAAGCTTCAACGCCGTATTCCCAGTAGAATGTCGACATCATAAATGAGTAAATAAACGCATCCCATTGACGATAGCCAGACTTACGAGCCGCTTGGTAATAAACGCCACCAAAGTATGGGTGGCCAATATAATTAATGGCGAAATCATCGCGATCCCACACCGGACCAGAGCGAACATTATCCCACCATTTTTGCATCAACCTATCATCACTTTTATCCCAGTTGGTAATACTGGTTGGCAGTAATGTCATTGCACCCGCTACACCAACACCGTAAGCGGCGACAGATTTGGTTTGCGACCACAAACGTGCACTATCTTCACCATGTTGAGGGTTAAATAGCGAGACTTTGTAGGGCGACTCATACCGGGCCCCCTGAGAAGCGAGTTCCTCCCAACTGCTGTTGGTGATCGTTGCTCGATAATAGCGCTGCCCGTCTATTGCGATATCATCAAGGGTTATATCTTCTGCGTTTAGAGCCGTACTGACTAACACAATACATGCTGCGGCAACCGACCTTACATTGAGTTTCAACCTAAAAAAAAGTGACACTTTAATCACCTTATATAAATGAGTAAGGCAGTCTGAAGACTAAAGAGGGGGTTACGACTTTCATGGTCATAAAGCTGTTTTTAACGCGGTGCTGCAACGAGAAGTACATATATCGAAAGCCTCAATGGTGTGCGGTTTTACCAATAAAATTTATAGGTGCATTACACATTTTTACTGAGGTTAAATCGATGAATTAGAGAAAGTTATATCTGCTAGTTGAGTATTCCAACCACAAAAAAAGCGACCTGATTAGGTCGCTTATTCAAGTTGTTTTAAGGCTGTAGAATTAATGCCTTATCAAAATCTTTTAAAGAAGGGTCCAGTTGGCCAAAGCTTGTCTTGCCCAGTAACACATCACTCCATTGTGCATGGGAGAGTGAAATAGTCACACCATCATTTGGCTGCTGCGCAACTTGGATAATGCCGTTACGAAGCACAATGCTAAATGCGGCATCACTATCGTTCATGGCTAAGTTGAACTTTGCATATAAACCTTGTGCTTTTTGGGTATCAACTAAATAACGTAAGTATTCTACGTTTGATGCTATCGGCGACTTTTTCAGCCTTTGCTCATCAATCACGCCCATCATTTGGCCTAATTGCTGAAAGCTGTGTAACTCATGACCCTCTAGTGACAGTTTGCCTTCATGCAACAGCGCTTCTGATATATAGAACCCACGTGCATTTGCCGAACTGGTACGTTGTCCAAGGGCTCTTGCAGCGTCAGCTCTAAGCTGCTTTACATCGGCGTTATTTGCATCAACAGCCAATATTTGCGAGGTCAGATAAAGCGACCACTGCCAGCCATCAAGGCTTTGTTTTTGATTAGACGATTTGACCATTTCAATGACAGCTTCAACGCCGCCAAGGCTGTCTATATACTTCTTGGCAAATTCGTTAGTGCGCAGCGGATTAATATCGTAAACGTCCCAACCATTCCAGCCCATTATGCCGTTATAAACTTGCTTTACATGGCTTTCAACTTGACCATAGATCTCTTTATCCTGTCTGAGCGCCAATGGCATATGCACAAATTCCGCGGCACCTTGTGCATCTTTTCCTAGGCTAATTGCCCGAACGGTTTGATCGTGAATGAGTTGCATCGAATCTCTAAAAGCATGAATCGACTGAACGGCCTCTTCTCGGGTTGTATTGGCTGCGCCATGAATGTCGACATGAAAATCAAAGTCGTATGACAATAGCAAATCTGCTGCCTCTACCAATCGAATGGGATCTCGGTATCTATCGCCTCTTAAGGTGTATAAATTAAAGATACCGCCATCGCCATTAATGGCATTAGTCACCATCAAGCTTTTTTCAGGAAAGTAATAGGCCACGCTATCGGTAACATCTGTGGGACTTGGCAGCACAATCACTTCTGTGCCTGCAATATGGTGTGTTTCTATCTCGTTATGCGTAAATGTAATGTCGGGTGATACATAGCCTTTTTCACCTGACAGTTTATCCATGCTGAAGCCAAGTTGATTAGGAAAGGCATCAGGGCCACTCTCAGGGTGAAGCATGCCAAACTGGATCATGGCTCTCGCGTTGAAATTGCCTGCTAAGGCACTAACACCATTGTCTGCGTGTAAGTGTTTTTCCATCCATTCATGGGCGTATACCTTAGTGTTCTCTCCCATCCAGGCTTGGGTACCAAACACATAATGCGAGTGAGTATACAAAACCGCTGCTACATCAAGGCTATCATTCAACAATTGTTCTAATGCAGCGCGTTGCTCTTTTGCCACTGTCATACTATCGCCTGTATCTACAATAACCCAGCCTTCAGGCGCTTGCACTGCGATTACATTTCCAATCCCCCAGCCCGCAATGCGATAGACACCTTCGGTAATTGGCGTAACGGTTTTGTTCTCTACATGCCAAGCTTTATCGACAACCGAAGCGGGTAGGGTGGTGACAGCGCCGTTTTTCATTGTTATGGGTTCGTAGTTCAACGACATATTGTACTGATCTGCTACCGCAAAAAATGCCGTTGTAATTAATAAGCCGCTACCTATGATTTTTGAATACATGTATGAAACCTTCTTTGTTGGACCTGAGATCGTTTAGGCCTGATTTGTTGCGTCAATTAAACGCACTAATCCAACTGAGGTCGACGAATTAGAGAAAGTCATTTGTGCTAATTCACTTGCTGTAAAGCCGTTTCTAAAATGTGGTTAACATGGTTTATATCAACTGGTAGCCCCAATAAAACAATGGCTTATTGTGAAATGATATAGTGTGTTTGAGGCCCGTTTAAGGGTGATACCATCGTCATTGCGGGACGTTTTCAGGCCGGAACCTAACGCCTGTCCGGCGAGGAATGTGCTGCTACTGCTGCGAGGCGCCACAAGCACCTCCATGTGGGCTCTGCGATGACATCTGATGTGAAAGGATTCACAAATGCCGCGATGACATTGATGTCATAGAGCGGCCATGAAACCGAAGCTCGCAGCCGTACCTACAACTAGATATTTTATCTCTTCGATTTAGGTTTTATTAAAATCCCCAAGCTTGTTATATGACTTACTTCAGCCCCATTTCAAGCTAGACCAGAATTTAAACCTATATACCACCACACTTCGACCAGGAACGAAGTATCAATAAATCAGTTTGTTAGAATGCTCATATCAATTCAACCATATTAAAGAGAATAAAATATGATAGCTGTTATTTTTGAAGTTCAAATTGCTGAGGGTAAAACGGCAGAATACTTAGATATCGCCAATGAGATAAAGTCGCAATTGTTTGAAATAGAGGGTTTTATTTCCGTAGAGCGCTTTCAAAGCCTTACCACTGAAGGCAAAGTTCTTTCTCTTTCATTTTGGGAAAATGAAGAGTCAATTCAAGAATGGCGTGCATTAGAGTCGCACAGGTACGCACAATCTAAAGGGCGTGGTGGAGTATTTAAAGACTATCGACTAAGAGTGGCAGGTGTTATGAGGGACTATGCTATGAACCATCGCTCTGAAGCCCCCAAAGATAGCATCGAAGTTCATGGGTGATATGACGAAATTGATAATTGTCACGAGTCGCGATACATTGACTGGATCAGTTATCGACATAGGTAGCCATGAGTTTGAGCAAGCAAAATAACCTTTCCGTGGTATCAGAAAGTTATAGTCAAGAAATAGACATGGCTGCACTAGCTGCCGCTATGTCCGACTCTTCGAGGATGAAGATTCTATGTGCTCTTATGGACGGAAGAGCTTGGACAGCAACAGAACTGAGTGCTGTTGCAGGCATTTCCGCATCCACAACCAGTTCGCATCTATCACGTTTAGTCAAAGCAAACCTCTTAATGTGCTTATCTCAGGGGCGGCATCGATACTTTAGGTTGTATAACAACAGTATCGCGTCATTGTTGGAAAGTATGATGGGTGTAACTTTTCAAACAAGTAACCCTTCACGCTCGAGAGTGCCTGAAGAGCTGCTAAAAGCGAGAACTTGCTACGATCACTTAGCTGGAGACATTGCGGTAAAGCTATATGATTCACTGGTTTCAAATGGCTGGCTTGAAAGTGATGGAAGTGACCTAACATTGCAGGGTAAAGAAGAATTTCTAAAACTTGGTGTTTGTATTGAAGCAAAAACCAAACGCAAGAAATGCTGCCCGTGCTTGGACTGGAGTGAACGAAAGTTCCACCTTGGTGGGTTCTTAGGGGCATCGTTACTCGAATTTCTTGAAATGCATAGTTGGATAGAACGAGTGTCGGGATACCGTGAAGTAATTATTACGCCTAAAGGGCATCAAGAGTTAAGTCGTCACTTTCAGATTAATAAATAGAGATTATATTTTGATTTTTACCAATTAAAGTTTTTACTCT
The DNA here is from genome assembly GCF_013394145.1 of Shewanella sp. Scap07. Classification (NCBI taxonomy): domain Bacteria; kingdom Pseudomonadati; phylum Pseudomonadota; class Gammaproteobacteria; order Alteromonadales; family Shewanellaceae; genus Shewanella; species Shewanella sp. Scap07. The sequence goes on along the minus strand of NZ_CP041329.1, from coordinate 3,973,058 downwards.
TTCCCGTTCTTGTCCAAAAGTGAGCTAGAAAGTGCTAGTGTCTTAGCCGTAACAAAAGAATATCTAGCTGTTGTCGTTGATGAGTCCTGCTAGTGAAGTCTAACCTCCTCCCTCTAGCCATCAGAGCTTCAATTAGCGATACTATCCTGCTGAAGTCATAGAAAAATTAGCCCGATACAACCAAGGATTGAGATGAGATTAGTGATACAGTTGTGCTGTGCGGCATTGCTCATAAGCAGCGGTGCAGTGCAGGCAAGCAAACCTGCGGAGAAAATTATTGCCCTATCGCCCCATGCGGTTGAGATGCTGTATGCCATTGGGGTGGGCGATAAGATTATTGCTACAACCGACCATGCCGATTATCCGGCTGACGCTAATAATATCCCTCGTATTGGCGGTTATCATGGTATTCAAATAGAGCGGGTGTTAGAGCTTAACCCAGATCTTGTGGTGGTGTGGGGCAGTGGCAATAAAGCCGAGGAGATTGCCAGAATTAAGTCGTTGGGTTTTCAAGTGTTTGATAGCGACCCTAAGTCTTTAGAGGCGGTTGCCGATGAGTTGCTGGCCTTGGGTGAGCTTACCGGGGCACAAACTCAAGCCAAAGCGGTGGCTGATGACTATCGTCAAAATTTACTGTCGCTGCGTCAAGACAACGCATCAAAACCAGCTGTGGATGTGTTTTATCAGTTGTGGTCGACTCCATTAATGACGGTGGCCAAAAATAGCTGGATCCAGCAGATCATTGCGGTGTGTAACGGCAGTAACGTGTTTGTTGATAGTGATAGCGATTATCCACAAATCAGTATCGAAAGTGTGTTGTTAAAACAGCCGCAAGTTATCTTGCAAAGTCAGGATGAGGGCAATATCTTAGGCGTTAATTGGCAGCAGTGGCAGGATATTCCTGCGGTGAAAAATGGCCATATTTACCAGCTAAATGCCGATATTTTGCATCGTGCAGCGCCACGGGCAATTCAAGGTGTGGAAGTGCTCTGCGAGGCGCTGGATAAAGCCCGTTAACTTTTTGCTAGATCACCAATAAAAATACAAAGGATTGAGAAACTGATGACAACATTATTAATTTGTTTGTTTATTGCGATGTTATTGCCTTATTTAGCCAAAGGCCCTGTTGCGGTGGCAATGGCTAAGTTAGGGGGCTATGACAATAATCACCCGCGCGAACAGCAAGCTAAACTAACCGGTTTTGGCGCGCGAGCGGTTGCAGGCCATCAAAATGCGTTTGAGTCGTTGCTGATATTTGGTTTGGCTGTCGTGGCAGTGTTAGCCACAGGTAAGGTTAATGGTGTTGCTGAAACTGCCGCCATTGTGCATGTCATCGCCCGTGTGGCGTACCATATTTTGTACCTGATTGATAAAGGTACTTTGCGGTCTTTGTCTTGGTTTGTGGCCATTATCGCGTCATTTACCATTTTATGTCAGGCATTTTAGTGGCTGAAGTTGGCAGTAAAATTTAAGATTTGATACCAAAAGCCCCGCTGATAACAGTGGGGCTTTTTTGTCGTGCTATCTTAGGCTAAAACCGCATTAAAGCTGGTAGTTAAAGGTCAGCTTAGCGTTACGTTCTTCGCCTGGCATGCCTCCTAAGAACATGGCTTTGTTGTAGTAGCTTTCGTTGAATAGATTGTTAACGTTTAACTGTAGTTGCCAGCTATCTGCTTGATAGCTAATCGCGGTATCCATTACGGTGTAGCTCGGCACATATCCGTCTGGAATGCCAAATGAGCTTGAGTTGGTGCTGCGCTCATCAACATACTGCGCCCCTAGGCTAATGTTTAATGGGCTGGCAAGCGAGAACCAATCAGCCCCATAGGTGACCCAGGCGCTAGCGGTTACATAGGGCACGCCTTTTTGGCGAGTATCATAGCTGCTGCGAGTGGGATCTTTCTTATCCCGTGCATCTTGATAAACGCCATTGACGTTAACTGACCATTGCTCGTTAAGGTAAGCGTTTAGATCGAGCTCTACGCCGCTAGTTTCCTCGGCGCCATCATTGAAGTATTGCGCAACATTAGGCGCTGACACGCCTTCTTCATAGTCTGGGTTAGTGTAACGTAGGTTAGTGCGCTTACTCTTAAACAACACCAATGACGCCAGCAGTTGGTCATCAAAGGCTTTGTAGCGGATACCTAGATCGTCACTGACAGACTCAGAATCTGGGCGATCATCTTCGCCATTGATGCTACCTAATATACTGTAAGCGGTTCTGCCCTTTGAGTGGTTAACAAACAGTGACAGATCATCGGTTGGCATGTAAGTCACGCCTAAGTTATAGGTAATGCCGTTGTCAGTTGTATCTTGTTCAGGCGTAGGCTCTGCTGCACTGGCACGGTAACGTGCGTCTACGCCTAAATGCTCATATGATTGCTTAATTTCGTTAAATGCAACACCGATACGGGTGGTAAATCCATAACCTAGGTAACCAACGTGCTGAACGCCCACGCCCCAGGCATTGACGGTTTTGTTGTAGTTACTCGTAAGCAGTGGATCATAGTCTTCAAAGCTGCCTTGGCCCCAGTTTGGCTGGCGAATATCGTAGATATAAGGATGTTTACCTTGATACAGTACTTCACCGTTCTTATCTTTGATTATCTTATCAGCATCGTAAATAGAGTATTGCTTAAAGCTAATGGTGCGATCTTCAAAATTAGCGTTGAGCAACAGCTCGTTATCAATGCCGCCTAGCTCGAAGTCATAGCGTAGATCGGCAAAGTACTGCCAAGAGGTTTCATCGGCTTCTACTTTTCGGTATTCCTGACGGCGGGCAGCAAAGGGGTAGAGCACACCGTCTTCTACTAGTGGGCCGCGTGGGTCGGCGTTGATGGTGCCACTGCGGTTCCAGTAGACATAGTTATAAGCCCCCGTTTGTCGTGCAAAACCCGAGGTATAATCGCGGTATTGTAGCTGCTGATTTAAAAATAGGTTGTCGTTAAAGTAGATGTTGTGGGTCAGCTTAAAGCGCAGCTCTTCGCCTTCGTTGTCTTTGGCGATAGGTGAGATAATCCCTGCGTCGCCAAAAGCGTAGGGCGTAAGGCCATCGCCGCTTGCTAGCGAGTCAGCAAGCTGCTTACGTTGCGCTTCAGTGAGGTTAATGCCATTGCCGTTAGGGTCATTAATCAGATCTTCCCAGCTCACTTGATCAGCGGCTTTGCCATCAACAGACGCAGCATTAAAAATTCGGATTGGGTGGCCAATGGAGTCAACAGCGATAGCATCTTTGATATAAGATGCGGACAACATAATATCTTGGGTATCGTCGAACACATATTTTAGCGAGGTGTAGATTTCATCGCGGTCGGTACCAATATCACGATAGCCATCACTGCGGGCCGTTTTGCCCACGATGCGGTAAGCTAAGTCGTCTGTAATGCCACCGGTGCTATCAACTGACAAAGCGTAGGTATCCCATTGGCCAACCTCGACGCCGATATCATGTCTAGATTCAAATTGGGGTTTCTTTTCTATCAGATTGATCACCCCGCCAGCGCTCCCCATACCATATAAACCGGTTGCTGGTCCCTTTAGTACTTCGACAGATTCGACATTGGTCAGCGAGCGGGTGGGGTTAAAGCTATTGCCAAGCCCGGCACCGCCATACATGCCATCAAAGGTATAGTTAGCTCCCAGTCCACGAATGACTAAGTTATCGCCAATACCATAGTTATTGCCCGCTTGGGTCACACCACTGATATTACGCACCAAGTCTTGCAAGCTATCTGCGCCCTGAGCATTGATGAGTTCTTCATCAACAATCACCACTGCGGCAGGCGTTTCCATTAGCGACATATTTGATTTTGTCGCCAAGCCTGAATTCATCACCACGTGGTTTTGTCTTCCATAGACAGTAATATGTTCCACATCCTTGTTTTTCTCTGCTTCTGCTTGGCTTACGCTCGCTGAGTTCTCGGCTGAGACATCGGCTTGTTGTGCCAATACTCCTGCAGAAGAAAAGCTTGCGGCACAGGCGACTGCAAGTAGCGAAAAACGAAATTGTTGCATAAGTTAATACCCCTCATCATTATTGTGTAGCGAATGATAATTATTCTCGTTCGCATTGCAATAGATGTTTCTGTGCCTGATACAAATTTGAGGGGTTTGTTATGTTTTTTAGGGTTTTAGCGAGACGATTTACAAAGTAAATCTTGTATATATAGTGTTAAATGCTTAATTTTGCTTAAAGTTTATGCAGTGTCAGCATCGTGTCGTAAACACGCAGGAAGGGAGTATTGCAGTTAGCTGTTCGACTTAATCGTTTAAGCGATGTGCGCCTTTTGAGCAAAAGGCGGCATAGGTTAGGCTAACGTTAAGACAAGCGTTAAGACAAGCTAGTGACTGTGCTATGGCCGTATTATCAGATGATTTCTTTATGCAAGTTTGAAAAAAACAATACTACTTACCAGTACAAGCACCACATAGCCGAGAAACAACTTGCCAGCTTGACGATGTTTAGTCGCTAAAGCGATAACTTGGCTATTATTAACCTGTTTAAGTTGCTCATTGGCCGATTTGGAGACAAACACCATAGGCAGCTTTAACCCTTTAGGTGCACCGAGCTGCTGCCAGATGGCCGGCTCAAATTCTCTTACAGCTTGATAATAGCGGTATTCTGCTACAACTGAGCGCAGCATAAGTACCGCCCATAACACAGCAATAATACTGATAATCCACATGTCTCTCTCCTTGACGCCGTTTAACTAGAAGCTAATTAAGTAAAAGCCATCAAGGTGAACTTTGCAATGGTGTAAATGGAAAAGCTGTTAGTTTGGCATTTGCTGAGCATAGTAAAACACCGCAATCAACATGGGGGTATATAGCAAGATACCCAGTGCCATTGAGATAGTATGAAAGCGACGGCTGTTGAGCTTGGCGCTGTATTTAAGCTTGGGTGAGTATCGTAAGCTTAATAGCGAAATGATCACATAGAGTGCTAACCAAGCGTACCAAAATTCGGCAAATAGCAATGGAGTTTGCTGTAAGAAACCGTAAAAACCGCACAGTCCCACTAACATGAATAGTGCATTGACCATCTCTTCAATTTTAACGATGAGCGGGCTGTTGTCTCGTCCGCTGATGTACTCATAAATTTTAACTGGAAAGGGCAAAATGAGCAGCGCGGCGATTATCCAAAATGACAGTGTCCAAAACATCAATAAATCCTTTTATTTGTCTGTAGGTAGCTAAACTCGTTCCTATAACAATATGGGGATGCATCAATTGAAATTAAAGGCTTACTTTGTGCCTTTACAGCATGCTTGCGTCGACATCCTTAACCTTAATTTTTAACGCTGCTTCACGGGCTTAGTTCTGTCCGAACTAGCCTTCTGTCCGCCGTTCCCATAAAGCGTCCGCTTGTAGGTTGTCCGGTCACTTTTACAGTGTCCGCGGACACTTTTGAACTGACCGTTACTAGCGGATATATCAATAAAATGAATAAAATCAATGTTTAGTGTTTTTTGGCACGGCAATTGTAATAACTCTTACATTATTGATGAAAACCGCTGTAGCGGACACTGTAAAGGAATAACACCATGATTAAGGATACCAGCGCACAAGATAAGGTCGTTGCCCCCAGCATCAAACGTAAGCTTAAGTGGCCTACCATTGTGGGTATTGGTGTGGTGATGCTGTCGGGATTAGTCTGGGCGAGTGTCGGCAGCAGTGGTGTGAGCAAATCAATCAATCGTGGCGAACTGCGTTTTGCCACGCTAGAGCAAGGGACACTAACTCGTGATATCGCCACTACCGGTAAAATTGTCGCCGCTAATGCCCCAATCCTATATAGCCCTGAGCGCGGCACAGTGACCTTAATCGCTAACCCAGGTGATCGTGTTGAGCAAGGCCAAGTGGTAGCAACCATAGAAAGCCATAGCCTAACCAACAGTTTAAAGCAGCAAGAAGCACTGTTAGAAGGGATGCAAAGCGCACTAGAGCGGGCACGCCTTGATGCAAGACGTGAGCAGTTAAAGGCGCAACAAACCATTGATATGGCCAAAGTGGATTTAGAGGCTGCCGACCGCGAGAGTCGCCGTGGTGACAAGCTGATTGAGAACAAGCTGATTTCTAAAATTGACTTTGAAAAAAGCAAAGATGATCTCCACAAAGCCAAGTTGCTGTTTGCTCACGCTAAACAAGAAGCCAGTTTGATGAAAGATACCTTGAGTTTTGAAGTGAAAAACAAAGCACTTGAGGTCGACCGTCAAGCATTGGTGGTATCAGATCTACAACGTCAGGTGGCCGCGCTGAACATTATCGCGCCGGTTGGCGGCATCATTGGTAACTGGTTAACCGAGCAAAAGGCTCGTATTGATCAAAGCCAACCCATTCTCACCGTTGTTGACTTAAGTGCATTTGAAGCGGAATTGGCCGTACCTGAATCCTATGCTGATGAACTAGGACTTGGCATGGATGTGGAGCTGAGCTTCGGCACGGTCACGATACTCGGTAAGGTGTCATCTATCTCGCCTGAAGTGAGAAATCGCGAAGTGACCGCTAGAGTACGCTTTACCCAAAAAGACAGTTTAAAACTACGTCAAAACCAACGTTTATCTGCCCGAGTGCTGTTAGAAAATCGACCGAATGTGTTGATGGTGAAACGCGGCGCATTTGTGTCATCGGGTGGCGGTCGTGCTGTATATAGCATGAACGATGACATTGCGACCTTGACCGAAATTCAATTAGGCGCCCGCAGTATGAGTCACATTGAAGTGATAGCAGGTGGCGAAGTGGGTGACACCTGGGTGATTTCCAGTGTTGAGCCATTTAGCAATGCTGAACAAGTATTGGTTCGCTAGGAGGCGATGATGCAGAGCTTAGTAATGAATAAACATAAATTAGTCACCCTATTAGCCCTTGCCTTGCTGCTAGTGGCGACGCACAACCTAACAGCAAATCCAGCAGATTGGTTTTTGTTAGGCCTGAATATTATCGACATGTCCGCGCCAGCGGTTGAGTCGAGCAACGAGTTTGCTGAAGTGGTTCATCAAAGTATGGACCTTGCAGAAGTCTTAATCTCTATCGCTGAACAGATTTGTTCAAGCGTAACGTATTAATTTTAAAGGAATGAATTTTATGCTTTCAATGAAGAACATCAACAAGGTATTTAAAACCGACTTAGTGGAAACCCATGCGTTACGTGATTTTAATCTTGAGGTGAAAGAGGGCGAGTTTGTTGCGGTCACCGGCCCTTCTGGTTCTGGTAAAACCACGTTTCTTAATATTGCTGGCTTGCTTGAAGGTTTCACCAATGGTGATTATTTTCTGGATGGTGTCAATATTTCCAACCTTAGCGACAACAAAAGTGCTGCCATCAGAAACGAGAAAATTGGCTTCATTTTTCAGGGGTTTAATCTAATCCCTGATTTGAACCTAGCGGAGAACGTGGAAGTGCCGTTGCGCTACCGTGGTTTTAGTCGTAGCGAGCGAGATAAGCGCGTAAAGCAAGCACTGGAGCAAGTGGGATTAGGTGCCAGAATGAAACACCTGCCAGCACAGCTATCAGGTGGTCAGCAGCAGCGGGTAGCCATTGCCAGAGCACTTGCCGGAGAGCCAAGATTCTTATTAGCGGATGAGCCAACGGGTAACTTAGACAGCATGATGGCGCGCCAAGTTATGGAGCTGCTCGAAGACATCAATAAAGCTGGCACAACCATTATTATGGTGACCCATGACCCTGAATTGGCACGTCGTGCCCAGCGCAATATTCAAATTGTCGATGGTCAGGTGTGTGACTTTACCATGTACCAAGGCGGTCAACCGCAGCTGGTTAGCGACAATGTTCAGGCTGTGAGCTAAGGAGGGCGTATGTTTTTCTATTATCTAGATTTAGCTTGGCGCAGTATTAAGAAAACGCCTTTTTTATCAGTGTTAATGGTGCTTGCCATCTCTATTGGAATTGGCATCACTATCACTACCTTGAACATATACAAAATGGCCTCGGTAAATCCAGCTGGCGAGCGTTCTGACAAGTTATTTGCCGTGCAACTGTGGAGCCAAGGTGAAGATTCATGGGATGAGTTTAATCCGCAGATCACTTATCAAGACTCGTTTAACTTACGCCGTGGTGATATTCCAGTAAGACAAACCCCGATGTTCAGAACGGGTGGGGCGATTCAAACTGATAATCCAGATTTAGCGCCCATTCTTGAGGGAGTGCGCGTGACCGATAGCGACTTCTTTAGTTTGTTTTCTGTGCCGTTTTTATATGGCCAAGCTTGGGATAAAAGTGTTGACCAGCAGGCCAAATATGAAGTGGTGATCAATGCCGATCTAAACCAGCAGCTATTTGGTGGCGAGAACAGTGTTGGGCGCACACTCTATATTAATCGCAAACCCTACAAAGTTGTCGGCGTGATTGACCACTGGAGTCCAAAACCTAAGTACTACGACGTAAACAACGGTGCCTTTAATGATTCTGAGCAAGTATTCGTGCCATTTTCGCTTACGCCTATTGAAGAGTATCAAAGTTGGGGTAACAACCAAGGTTGGAAGCATGAAGATACCCGTACAGTGGCAGCAAAAATTGTTTCAGAGCAGCACTGGTTACAGTATTGGGCAGAGCTAAAAGATCAACATGATGTCGAGCTGTATACCGCTTGGGTGCGCAGTTATATTGAGCAGCAGCAAGCACTTGGGCGTTTTAACTCGCCCAATGCCGATGTACAAATTATGGATGTCGCCGACTGGTTAATCGAAAACCAAGTGGTCGCCGAAGATAACAAAGTATTGGTGGGCTTAAGTGCATTGTTCTTAGTGGTGTGCTTGGTCAACATGCTGGGGTTGCTACTGGCTAAATTCCTGAAACGGGCGCCAGAAGTGGGTGTACGCCGCGCCATTGGTGCAAGTCGCGCGCAAATATTTTCCCAGCATATGGTGGAAGTCGGCTTAATTGGCTTTTGCGGCGGCATAATCGGGCTACTTTGGGCTTGGGGCGCCTTGTCATTGCTGGCGGCTAAGTTTGAATTAGAACAAGCGCTAACTTCACTTGATATGAGTATGTGGCTGGTTGCACCCACAATCGCAATTTCTGCGGCTTTGGTTGCCGGTATTTATCCCGCTTGGCGGGTGTGTAGTACCAACCCAAGCATTTATCTTAAGAGCCAATAGGAAGGCCGATTATGTTACAGATAAAACCTATTTTAAGTATGTTATTGCGCAGTAAGAGCTCGCCTCTGTTGCTGCTACTACAAATTATCTTATCGGTTGCGATTGTGGCCAATGCCAGCTTCATTATTCACGAGCGATTAGCCTTGATGGATAGAGACTCAGGCGTGGTAGAACAGGAAGTATTTGATTTTACCATGTACAGCTTCGACCCCAGTGTCGATCTTGTGCAGCAGCAACATAAAGATCTGCAGTTGATCCGTGACCTGCCAGGGGTTAAGTCGGCGACGTTCAGTAGCATGACGCCGCTAAGTGGTGGTGGTTGGTCTTCAAGCTTTACCATTGGCACCAGTGAGGAAGATGAGCGCAGCGCACCTAACTCAGCTATGTACTACGGTGACGAACAGATGGTTGACACCTTAGGGGTTAAGCTGATTGAAGGGCGTAATTTACGTCCGGAGGAGATATTACCCACATTCACCGACAGCGGCGTTAAAGGGATTGTCTCAAAAGCCTTTGCTGACCAAGCTTTTCCTGACGAATCAGCAGTAGGCAAGGTGATTTACAACGGTAATCTAGGTGAAGAGGCGATTGAGATTATTGGTGTGGTTGAGCGCCTACAAGGTGCTTGGGTTAACAGTGATAATCTTGAGTACTCGGTGATTATTGGTGTGGAGCTAACTAACGCGTTTATGCGCTATCTGGTTCGAGCCGAAGAGGGCACGTTCACCCGCTTGAAAGAGCAGATCCCAGAAGTGCTGCACAAAGATCAGAAAAACCGGGTGATTCAAAACTTCACCACACTTACTGAACATCGCACCAGCGTATACCGTGATCACGAGCTCATGGCATCGGTGTTATCTTTGATGGTGGTATTACTGTTACTTATCACTAGCTTAGGATTAACCGGAATGGTGATGTTTAATATTGAACGCCGCACTAAGCAGATAGGCACCCGCCGAGCGTTAGGGGCAACCAAACGCGATGTGGTGAGCTTGTTCTTAGTGGAGAACTATATCATCTGTTTAGTTGGCGGTGTGGTTGGCGGCCTGCTGGCGATAGCGCTTGGTCAGCAGTTAATGCAGCACTATGATCTGCCGCAGCTTGAGTGGCAATATCCACTAGCCACCATTGTTGGCTTAGTGATTGTTACCACTTTAGCGGTGATATTCCCGGCGACCAAAGCGGCTAAAATCTCGCCAGCGATTGCTACCCGTAGCGTGTAAGTGTAATTGAGATAACACGTTAATCATCCAGTTAAGCGGATTGCCTGTGGTATTCATAGTCAATCCGCTTTATCTTCTTAGCAGTATTTTTCCATAGATAGACATAAGGACATATGGATACGATTCTTATCGTTGATGATAATCATGCGGTTTGCAGTGCATTGGCGCTGATGTTAGAGCTCAATGATTATCACACTATCAGTTGTTATTCGCCCGATGAGGTGCTGCCGATTTTGCAGCAGCATGATATTGCCTTGGTGTTGCAAGATATGAACTTTACCCAAGACACCACTTCTGGCGAAGAAGGTAAGACGCTGTTTTATCAGATTAGAGCGCAACAACCGGCACTACCTATTATTTTGTTGACGGCATGGACACAATTGGAAGTGGCCGTTGAGCTGGTAAAGGAGGGTGCGGTTGATTACATGGGTAAACCTTGGGATGACGACAAGCTACTTACCAGTGTTAATAATCTCATCTCTCTACATGCGCTGAGCCGTGAAAATAGCGTATTACAAAAAGCTGAGCATGAGCGCATGCAGGCTCTCGATGGCGCAGACTTGTGCGGAATCGTTTTTGGCAGTGTAGCCATGCAACGCAGTGTAGACTTAGCCTTACAAGTGGCTAAATCTGATGTGTCGGTGTTGATCACGGGCCCCAATGGCGCGGGTAAAGACAAGCTAGCCGACATTATCCATGCCAATTCACCGCTAAAACATCGGCCTTTCATCAAGGTCAATATTGGCGCTTTGCCCATGGAGTTGTTGGAAGCAGAGTTATTTGGCGCTGAAGCGGGCGCTTTTACCGGTGCAAACAAGGTGCGTATTGGCCGTTTTGAAGCGGCTGACGGCGGCACACTTTTTTTAGATGAAATCGGTAACCTACCTCTATCAGGCCAAGTAAAACTGCTTAGAGTGTTGCAAACAGGCGAGTTTGAGCGCTTGGGTAGCCATCAAACCCGTAAGGTTAATGTGCGAGTTATCAGCGCCACTAATGCCGATTTGGCCGAGGATATTGCTCAGGGGCGTTTTCGCGAAGATCTGTTCTATCGTTTAAATGTCATCGAGCTTGCACTGGCTCCGTTGCAGCAACGATTGGAAGACATTATTCCATTAGCGACGCACTTTATTGGTCAAGATTTCAGTATTGATAAGCAGGCCCAACAAGCGCTACAGGCTCATAGTTGGCCAGGAAATGTCCGCGAACTAGAAAATGCCTGTAAACGTGCGGTGATTCTAGCCCAAGATAAGCGATTAACCACGGCTGATTTTGGCCTAGATACCTATTCGACAACTCCCGTGCTGAATCAAGCGGTGACGCCGGCAAGCTCGGCAGTATCTGCCGCCGTTCCCTCACCACAAGAAGCAGACAAAGTGGATGTGGATAAGCACAGTATTGAGCAAGCATTGCAGCAACATAATGGCGTGATTGCGCGCGTGGCTAAGTCACTGGGGTTAAGTCGTCAGGCGTTATATCGGCGCATGGAAAAATTTGGCATTGAGAAGTAGAGCGGGTTAAAAGGAGTCTATGTCACTATGACATTACGCGTTAAATTAGTGCTCGCAGCAATGTTTGCCAGTAGCAGTGGTTTATTATTGTTATTGCTGTTTATCGTGATTGAAGTGCCCGATTTAATTGATCTTATGGGCTATACCGCCCTGGGGCTAATTGTTGCCAGTTGCTTGTTATTAAGTGGTGCCCTAGCGGCATTTTTTACTCGCACACTCGACAATAGCCTCACTGCGTTAGAGGTGGGGTTACTTAATTTCAAAGACAATGACTTTAGCGTCAATATCCCAGTAACGGGTGATAAACAGCTACAAGCACTTGCCGATCTATTTAATGAATCAGCCGGTATTTTACGTAAAGAGCGTCAGTACATTTATCAGCGAGAACTGTTGCTCGATAAAGTGATTCAAAGCTCGCCCAATATCATGTTGTTGTTTGATGATCAGCAACGCATCATCTATGCCAATGACGCTGCGCGCCATGCGTTTAATCAAGGCAGCCGTATTGAAGGTTGTTTGTTGCCAGAGTTATTAGCCACCCAGCCAGAGGCGTTAGTTACGGCGCTGAATAACCCCAAAGGTGGGCTGTTCACCACCGCCGGCGTTGATGGCGCCGAAGATGAAACTTGGCATTTATCCCGCGGACGGTTCATGCTCAATGGTCAATATCATCATTTATTGCTACTAAAGCAGATGACCCGAGAGTTAAATCGGCAAGAAGTGGCGGTGTGGAAAAAAGTTATCCGTATCATCAGCCATGAGTTAAATAACTCTGTCGCGCCAATCGCTTCGATGGTGAAATCTGGACGTAAAATCACCGCATCAATTGACGATCCTAAATTGGCAATGATATTCGACACCATTGAAGATCGTACTCAACATCTTAGCCAGTTTATCTTCAACTATGCTCGCTTTGCTAAATTACCACTGCCAAAGAAAACCGCGGTTGATTGGCAAAAGCTAACTGAGCAATTGCGTCAGCACTATCAATTTACTATTGAGGATAGTTTACCCCGCGAACCCGGCTATTTTGATTTGGTACAGATGGAGCAAGTGCTATTAAACTTGCTTAAAAACGCCCACGAATCGGGCTCCCAGCCCAGTGAGATTAGTTTATCTGTTCAGGTCACTCAGCTTGATGAACAACAGCGTGGGGTGATGATTGTGGTTGCCGATGCGGGCAGTGGCATGTCATCTGATGTATTGGCGCAGGCACTGCTGCCTTTCTATTCCACCAAACAAACAGGTACTGGGTTAGGTCTGCCATTATGTCGTGAGATCTTAGAGGCCCATGATGGTCACATCAGTTTGCATAACCGCCAGCCACAAGGCTTAGAGGTGCGGTTATGGCTGCCGGAGTAACGGTATTGCTAGCGCAAAACTCGGTAAAAAATTGAGGTATCTCAAAGTCCGTTAGATTTTTCTAATAAAAAACTTTTGCATATAACAAGTTTTATATTACACTGCTGCATATCTTATGACGTGCAGAGGTTGAGATGAAAAAACTATTAATTGTGGGTGGAGTTGCGGGTGGTGCATCAACAGCAGCGCGAGCGCGACGTTTAAATGAAGATGCTGAAATTATCATGTTTGAACGTGGCGAGTTTGTTTCTTTTGCCAACTGTGGCTTGCCGTATCACATTAGTGGTGAAATCGAAAACCGTAGTGCGTTAGTCTTACAAACGCCGCAAAGCTTTAAAGCCCGCTTTAACGTTGATGTGCGGGTGCAACATCAAGTCATCGCGATTGATAAACGCAATCAGCAAGTCAGCGTCAAAAACCTTCAAACCGGTGAGATTTATCATGAAAGCTATGATGCGCTGCTATTGTCTCCTGGCGCCGCACCCGTTGTGCCGCCGATTCCTGGCTTGCGAAATCCGCTGACCTTTTCTTTGCGTAATATTCCCGATATGGACCGGATTATGGCGCAGATCTCAACTCAAAAACCTAAGCATGCGACGGTAGTTGGTGGCGGTTTTATCGGCTTAGAGATGGTAGAGGCACTGCGCCATATCGGTATCTCTGTGAGCTTAGTTGAGCTATCAAACCAAGTGATGGCGCCGGTGGATCTTGAGATGGCCAATATGCTGCATCAAACGTTGCTAGCGCATCAGGTGGATTTGAAACTCAATGTGGGTCTGCAAGCGGTCGAGCAGGTCGAAGCTGGCCTTGAATTACATTTGAGCAACGGCGAAACACTGGCGACTGAAATGTTAATCACCGCAATTGGTGTTAAACCTGAGGTTCAACTCGCTGCAGAAGCGGGTCTTGCCGTAGGCGAGCTAGGCGGCATTGCGGTTGATGAGCAGATGCGCACATCCGATCCAGCCATCTTTGCGGTGGGGGATGCCATTGAGTCGATTGATTTCATGACTGGCGAAAACGTGCTGGTGCCGTTGGCTGGGCCAGCTAACCGTCAAGGCCGTATTGCCGCGAACAATATTTTTGGTGCGAATGAGTCCTATAAGCGTACTCAGGGAACCGCTATTTGTCGTGTATTTGACTTGGCAGTGGCCAGTACCGGCTTAAGTGAAAAACGCCTTAAAAACATGGCATTGGACTATGACAAAATTTATGTCCACGGCGCTAGCCACGCAGGTTATTTCCCCGGTGCCCACCCAGTGTCATTGAAGCTGCTGTTTGCTCGTGAAGATGGCAAAATCCTTGGCGCCCAAGCTGTGGGTAAAGACGGCATTGATAAGCGTATTGATGTGCTAGCTGTGGCGTTAAGAGCTGGCATGACCGTGTATGATTTACAAGACTTGGAGCTCACCTACGCTCCGCCTTTTGGATCAGCTAAAGATGTGCTCAATCAAGCTGGATTTGTGGCGGCGAATTACCTTAAGGGTGACACTGTACTATGTCACAGTGAAGAGGTGGCAAACCCCAGCGTAGACCAGGTGCTATTGGATGTGCGCAATCCTGGTGAGCTGGACAAGGTGGGTAGCATTAGCGGTGCGATTAATATTCCCGTAGACCAGCTGCGTGAGCGTTTAGCTGAGTTGCCAAAAGACAAGCAGATTTTAATATTCTGCCAAGTGGGACTGCGAGGTAATGTGGCCTATCGCATGCTACATAATCATGGATTTGATGCTAAAAACCTGACCGGTGGTTATAAAACATATCAGCTAGTGCAGGCACAGTTTTAGCCGCCTGTAGCACTGATTAGGAGAGCGTAATGATTGCATCATTGATATGGCCTTTAGTGGGCGGACTGTTGATTGGTTTAGCGGCCATTTTGTTATTGCTGGGCAATGGTCGTATTGCGGGAATTAGTGGCATTTTTTCCCAAGCCCTATTTGAAAACAAGGGCGCTAAAGGGCTGAGTTGGCCGATGGTATTTGTTATTGGCCTGCTTTTGGGAGGCGGTGGTTACCGACTGTTTTCTGATCAAGTCTTTACTGTTCAGGTTGGTATCGTGCCGTTAATTATCGCCGGTCTATTGGTTGGGGTGGGCAGCAGCCTAGGCTCGGGCTGTACCAGTGGTCATGGTATCTGCGGCATAGGTCGCTTATCTAAACGCTCAATTATCGCTACTTGTGTGTTTATTGCCAGCGGTATGCTCACCGCCACTATTGTGCACTAGGGGGTTGATATGAATAAAGGTGTTGCGCTGATCTCGGGCCTATTATTTGGTTTAGGTTTGATGGTGTCTGGGATGGCCGATCCCGATAAAGTGATCGGCTTTTTAGATGTCAGTCGTATGGCTGATGGCAGTTGGGACCCAGCATTAATGATGGTAATGAGTGGCGCATTAGGCGTGTATTTGCCGCTATATTTTCTCGTGGTCAAGCCACGTATCTTTAACGGTGATAGACCATTATTTGCTGATAAATATCACTTGCCGACCGTGAAAACGGTTGACGGAAAGTTGGTATTGGGCGCGATATTATTTGGCGTTGGCTGGGGAGTTGCTGGCATGTGTCCAGGGCCTGCAATTGTCAATCTAAGTAGCTTCGATCCGCTGTTTATACTGTTTGTCATTGCCATGGTTGCGGGGCAATTTCTAACTAAACTCTGGCGTACTCGACAACAACAAACCGCCGCCTCCGGTTAGGTAAAATAACCCATATTGATTATTAAAAATATTTTGTAAGAGACGTTAAATCAGCAGTTTAGCGTCTCTTTTTTTGTCTAACTCTTCATGCAAAAGAATTATCCTAAGGTATTAAACCTACTACCTTTATCCTAGCCCTAAATGCTGGTTTATCGTGCAAATTTCATTACTGCCATGACGAATGTAGATGATTGCTGTTAAGGTGGTTTTTCTCGTTTTAGGCCGCAGCCATAGCGGACCCAAATGGCATAGTCATAACGAAGGTTAGCAAGGGAATGATGATCAAAGGATTACTCACAATAGCGCTATTATTGTTTAGCTCTGTGAGCCACACGCAAGAGAGCGATATTGAAATCAGTGGTCTGGTTATCGACCGTACGCTGACTCGTTTTGGTAAAGATTTTAGCTTTTACTACTCGAGTTATTGGCGTGACTTGCCTTTTACGCAAGGCTTTAACGTTAGCCTAAACGAAACCGTTTTTCCACAGGCTGGCACTCGCCTTACGCTTGAAGTGAATGGCCAAACACTTTATGTCACCCACTTTGGTCGGCGTGCAAGTCCGATTAAAGAGCGTGCCGAACAAGCCATATTACTCACCATTGATTATATGGCGCAGGTTCGCGCCAATGCGATTACGGGTGAGTTTGCGGATGCCGACGATGGATATTAGCAGATAGCGTCAGTGCAACACGGCTATCTCAGGGATTAAATAACTAGAGAGACAGAAAATGAATTACAGGATGTTAATCATTGCTGCGGGGACCGCTTTTTCAATCAGTGCCCAAAGTACCGAACTTGTCTACACCCCCATCAACCCAAGCTTTGGTGGTTCACCGCTAAATGGCTCATACCTACTAAATAAAGCCAATGCACAGAATGATAATAGTGCCGATAGCAACGACAAGGATTTCGTCACCCGTTTTAAGGAGTCACTAGAGCGTAATATCATGAACACCATCACCCGCGGCGTTGCCAATGGCGAGATCAGTGATGGTATCTATGATACTGGCGATTTTCGTATTGAGGTGGCGACTATTGGCGATGGGGTGATGTTAACCATTACTAACCTGCTCAGCGGTGAAGTCACCGTGATTGAAATGCCAGTGTACGGAGTCTAACCAATGAAACAGTCTATTTTAGTGTTCATTGCTCTGCTACTCGGTGGTTGCAGTCTAGTGCCAAAGCCAGAGCTTAATATTCAGGAAGCTGAGCTTAATCCAATGAGTGAGACCATGCAGGCGTTGCAGGCTAAACAAGGGCCTAAGTATCCAATTCCTGTGGCTGTGTATTCTTTTCGGGACCAAACAGGGCAGTATAAACCGCAGCAAAATGTGAGTTCATTTTCCACCGCAGTGACGCAAGGGGCGACATCCATGTTGGTGCAGACCCTGTTGGATTCCAAATGGTTTACTCCCGTTGAACGTGAAGGCCTGCAGAATCTGCTCACGGAACGTAAAATCAGTAAGAAACAGCCTAAACAGGCCAGCGACAAAGCGGTGCCACAGTTGACCAATGCCAGATTGTTGTTAGAAGGCGGCATTATCAGTTATGAAACCAATATCAATACCGGCGGTGCTGGGGTTGAATATTACGGTATTGGCGCCTCTGAAATGTACCGTGAAGATCAGGTTACCATCTATTTGCGCGCGGTTGATGTGCATACTGGTAAGGTGCTGATGTCGGTATCGACCACTAAACGGGTGTTTTCTCAGGAGATGCGGGCTGGCCTAATCCGTTTCACCAGTTTAAACCGCTTAGCTGAAGCTGAAGTGGGTTTCACCACCAATGAGCCAGTGCAGTTTTGTGTGCTGCAGGCGATTGAGCTAGCGGTATCAGAGATCGTCGATAAAGGTGTCGCATTAGGTTATTGGTCTCCCGCGACTGAGGTGCAAACAGAATCGACCTTAGGCGCGTCATCTTAGACGTTGCTCAACATTAGTAAAAAAGCCCAGTGAGCAAGCTCATTGGGCTTTTTTATTGGTTCCTTTTCAGGCTACAGGCCGCATTGATTGCCAGAATAGTTGAAAGCTAGCTTCGCGGTGTGGTTCATCTTGCCAAAGCTCTGGGTTGTCTAAGAAAAACCGCGTGGTCGCAATATATTGACCATGGCAGCTTTCGCGCATCAGCGCTAATGGGTGTTTAGCTAACAATCCTGCCTGTTGCCCTTGTTTAATCAGCTGTTCAATAAAGCTTAGGATGCCTGTCATAGCTTGCTCTCTAACCTGGTGAGCCACCGAGGGCGACAGCGAGTATTGACTAAAAAACTCCTGCTTTAACGGGTTCTCCATGGCCCAGCCAATGGCGCCCAGCCACAAGGTTCGTGCGTCGGCTTGTAAATCGCCACTGGCTTGCAAATTGTCGACCATGGCGTCAGCAAACTGCTGCTTTATTGACAAATATAAGTGATTCATCAGTGCATCTTTCGATGCAAAATGATGAAACAAGGTCCCTGTTGCGACCCCTGCTTGGCGCGCGATTGAGGCGGTAGATGTAGCATAAAATCCCTGCTGTACAAAGAGTTCAAGGGCAGTATCGAGCAAGGCCTGTTTTTTATCTTTTGCCATAGTTTGTTTACTTCTTTAACGGTGACACAGCGCTTAGCGCACGAAAAATTTCATCAACATTTGCTGCAGTTTATTGCCATAAGGTGGATGAACTATCTTACCTGTATTGAGCTTACCGCGTTGTAAAATGGTTTTGGCATGGCTCATGGTCAGGAAACCTTCTTTACCATGATAATGCCCCATACCTGACGGACCGATCCCGCCAAATGGCGCATCGTCAGCAGCCACATGGAATATGGCATCATTGATACATACGCCGCCGGAATGAGTTTGGTTGAGGATCTGTTGCTGTACTCCAGAATCGAAACTCATGATATATAAAGCCAGCGGTCGTGGGCGTTGATTTACATATTCAATGGCTTGAGCTAGACCGTCGTATTCGATAATTGGCAGTATCGGGCCAAAGATCTCATCTTGCATCACCAACATGTCATCATTGACACCACTGATAAGTTGGGTGGGCATTTTTCGGTGAACGGCGCTTTGAGTTTCATTGCTAGCAGCGACCACCGTTGCGCCTTTGTCTTTCGCATCTTGCAGTACCGCTTGCAGTCTATCAAATTGGCGTTGATTGATAATGGCGCCGTAATCGTCATTATTAGCGACTTGGCCATACATGCTGGTAAATTTGGCTTGGTAGGCTGCAATAAAACTTGCCGTTTTTCCTCGTGGTACCAGTACATAGTCTGGTGCGACACAGATTTGTCCCGCATTGAGACACTTTCCATAAATCAAACGTTCGACCGCTGTCGCTATCGGCATATCTTCGGCAACTATCACCGGTGATTTGCCCCCAAGCTCTAACGTGACCGGAGTGAGGTTATCTGCGGCAGCGCGCATTACGTGACGGCCTACAGTGGTTGAGCCAGTAAATAACAAGTGATCGAACGGCAGCGCTGAAAATGCCGCAGCAACATCGGCTTCACCTTCAATTACCGCCACGCTATCTTGCTCAAACACTTCTTCGAGCATTGCGATGAGTGCTTTGTTGGTTTGCGGTGTAAATTCAGACAGCTTCAACATGGCTCGGTTGCCGGCTGCAATAGCAGTGATTAACGGGCCCACTGAAAGCATGACCGGGAAATTCCACGGCACAATAATTCCTACTACTCCAACTGGTTGATACTGAACCTTTATTTTTGCAGGTGCCAGCAGCAAGCCGGCATGGCGACGGCTAGGTTGCATCCACTTTTTAAGATGTTTAAGACTGTAGTTAATGTTATTGATGCAGGGCATGATGTCGGAAATCATGCTGTCATCCACCGACCGGTGACCATAGTCTTGTTTGAGTGCGTTGGTGAGTTTGTCTTGATGGGCAATCAGCGCCTGCTTTAGCGCTTGAAGTTGAGCGACACGCTGCGAGTATTGCGGCGCTGGGTCAGCTTGAAATGCTTGACGTTGGCTCTGCAAAATAGCGGTTAAGGTTTGTTGAGCTTCAACGGGCATATTCATAGCATCTCCTGAAAATCTTATAACCAATATTGACTAGACTGACTAGTTAGTCGGTTTATATTAAGCGACAAATAGCTTGTGGTCAAATTTAGATCAATTTGCACTAATTTTATGCGCCAAGATCATAATTTTGTCACTTATATCGGCTACAATTACATTGAATCAAAGAGTACTGTCTGGGGGAGACGGCGGAAACTCTAGCAATCAAACCACTATGGTCTAGGAGGTTGTTATGCGTACAGGTCAAATACTATGTCCTACTGACTTTTCAGAAACTGCATCACATGCACTAAGGTATGCGGTTGAAATGGCAAACTTTTATCAAGTAGGTTTTAGACTGCTGCACGTCGTTGAGCAGCCAATCGGTGATGAAGGTTTTCAGATATTGGCAATAACCCCAGAAGAGCTAGCGCAGAGCATGGAAGCGGAAGCAGCTGAAAAAATGCAGCAGCTGCTGGCACAACTTGATAGCGAACTCACCATAGAAACTGTGGTACGCCGCGGCGATCCTGCTGAGCAGATCATCAACGAAGCAGTGGACAGCAAAGCGGGTATGATAGTGATGGCAAGCCATGGCCGCAGTGGACTCTCTCATTTTTTGCATAACAATGTGGCTGAAGCTGTGGCTAACCGAGCGGCTTGCCCAGTATTGGTTGTCAAATAAGTCTAACGATTAGCACAAATATCCTTGAGCAACTGGGCGGCCAGTTGCTCAAGCTCGCAAGCCTTAGGGTGTGTGTGGGCAAAGGTGCGTAAGCCATATATTCCCATCACAATATAGCGACCCAGATGTTCAGTATCTTTGCTTGGGCTTATGTCGCCTTGCGACTGAGCCAAGGCGATTTGCGCCGCGATTGCCTGTTGCCACGTGGTGAGATGTGAGCAGATAACCTGTTGGACTTCTTCATCTTGCTCGGCAATTTCATTCAGCGCTTTGGTGAGTAAGCACGCCTGATTAGTGTCACAGCTAAGGCACTGACTCACAATGAAATCGAGGTAGTGTTTTAGATTGATAATCGCCTTGTTATCCGCATCAAAAAACTGTTCAAATTCGCTATTTCTGTCAAGGCGGTATTGCTCCAATGACGCCAGCAGCAAACCACGTTTATTTTCAAACGCGCAGTAGATAGAACCAGGATGTAACCCCGTTGCTTTAGTGAGGTCTTGCATGCTGGTCTTGCTATAACCTTTAGCTGAGAACGCGGTCATTGCTGAGCGCAACACTTGCTGTCTATCAAATTCGGCTTGGCGCATAAATTTATGTTGGCTTCCTATGGTGGCTTAAAGGCGATTGTACTTAATTTTGAATGTTTGTTCAAAAAATACTTGAATGATCATTCAAGTAAGTTTATCTTGAATGAATATTCAAGAAAGGGACAGCACCATGACGCAGCAACTATTTGATTCATACCAACTCAATGACACCTTAACGCTTAACAATAAAATTGTGATGGCACCACTGACTCGCTGCATGGCCGATGATGATTTGGTGCCGACAGCGGCAATGGCCGCTTATTACGGTCGCCGTGCACAGGCTGGACTGATTATTTCTGAAGCGGTGGTGATCCGCCCAGATGCGCAGGGATATCCCAATACTCCTGGTTTGTTCACCCCGCAACAAATTCAAGGTTGGCGTAAAGTGACTGATGCAGTTCATGCTGGAGGCGGTAAGATATTTGCTCAACTTTGGCACACAGGTCGTGTGGCTCACCCGCACTTTTATCAAGATGTCACCGGTTATGATGCGGTTATGGCACCTTCGGCAGTCGCAGTGGAAGGCAGTGTGCCGCGCATGCGTGAATTAACCTATCAAACCCCTACGCCAGTTAGTCATGAACAAATTGCTCAGTTAGTGGCTGATTATTCTCAAGCTGCAGCAAATGCCATAGATGCCGGGTTTGACGGTGTCGAGATTCATGGTGCCAATGGCTATTTAATTGATCAGTTTTTGCATCATGACAGCAATCGTCGTGAAGATGAATATGGGGTTACACCAGTCAACATGGCGCGTTTCCCTCTTGCTGTGGTTGACGCTATTTGTGAGCGAATTGGTGCCGATAGGACGGCACTGCGAGTATCGCCGGGCGCATATTTTAATATGAGTGGTGATAGCCGCGACCGCGAGGTATTCGACTACTTACTTCCTGAGTTAGAGCTACGTAACTTAGCTTATCTGCACATTGGTATTTTTGATGATGCGATGGAGTTTGACTATTTAGACGGTAGCGCGTCTAGTTATGTGCGTAAACACTATGCCAATACCTTAATGGGTGTGGGCAGCTACAGTGCTGAAACAGGGGCAGCCGCTATTGCCAATAACCAGTTTGATTTGTTAGCTATTGGCCGGCCGTTTATTGCCAACCCTGATTACGTTGAGCGAATAGAGCAAGGTTTGCCAGTGGTTAGTTATAGCGAAGAGATGCTGACTTCACTGGTTTAATGTTTGATTGAATGGTTTTTTCACCTCGTTGATCCTCATCATCAACCCTTTGCCACTGACTTGCACTGTCGCTAGTCAGTGGCTTTTTTGTTATTAAGCATTCGATGAATCTTTGGTTAGTAACTAGTAGTTAAGTTAATTATCTGTTTTAATCTTGGCTCGCATGTTCGACGTCAAATTCATTTTTGTAGGTATTTATCATAACGTCCCTAAGGCAATCTAACCGAGAATTTCGGTCAAAGAGATCAACGATGATGCTAACGTTATTGTTAGTGGTATTGTTGTGCCAATTACTGGCGACGGGAATGAAATTGTCATTGCAGTATCCCAGTGGTGAGCACCCGCTAGGCAGCGAAATTAGCCATCATCACAGCCATGAGCTAGGCAATAGCCATGAGCTAGGCAATAGCCATGAGCTAGGCAATAGCCATGAGCTAGGCAATAGCCATGAGCGGGATAACAGCCATGGGCGGGATAACAGCCACAATACTCAACATCATCATCCCATCGCCTTCAATGCTGTCGAGTCAGTCGATACCTTGGCAGACTTTACCACTACAACGTTAGATGCTGCCGGTGAGCAGATAGAACATGAGCACCAAAACCATTCCCACATGCCATCACATCCACCGATGGAAGTGCAGTTTGTCAGTTTGTTTGCCCAAATCGACATATTAAAAATTGTCGATGTAGCCCATCAATATCGTCGCGACCCGCCGCCCGTTCGTCCGCCTTTTATCCAATTAGTTTAAATCTATTTTCGATAGCTAGAACCCTGGGTTCTATCTGCAAGATATTGCTATGTCTAACGCGGCATAGCCTAATTGGAGTATTAAATTTATGAGCCGTTCTTTAGCGACTGCCGTTATGGCATTGCTGACGCTACTGTGTCTGTTGACCTCATGGTCCATTGCCGCCCACGGTGTCGATGAGACTACTGGGCAATTTCTCACTGTCAATCAAGGCGTGGCCATCGTGCCATTTATCTATATTGGCGCCAAACACATGGTGACAGGTTATGACCACCTGCTGTTTTTAGTGGGGGTAATTTTCTTTTTGTTTCGTGGCAAAGATGTCTTGCTGTATGTGAGCCTATTTACTCTCGGCCACAGTATTACTTTGCTTTTTGGGGTGTTAAATGAGGTGCAGCTCAATGCCTATCTCATTGATGCCATTATTGGTTTTTCTATTGTCTATAAGGGGTTTGATAACTTAGGTGGATTCCGGCGAATGTTGGGGTATCAACCTAACACTAAGTTGGCGGTCATTATATTTGGCTTGTTCCATGGGTTTGGCTTAGCAACCAAAATCCAAGAGTTTCATTTGCCGCAACAGGGGCTGGTGAGCAATATTCTCGCTTTCAATCTCGGTGTCGAAATTGGCCAGTTTTTAGTGTTGGCAGTGGTGCTCATTGGCATGAGTTTTTGGCGTCGCCATCGCAGTTACCTGACTTTTTCTGTGGCGACTAACACGCTACTGATGAGTTGTGGCTTGATGTTGGTGGGCTTTCAGCTAACCGGCTATCTACTGAACTAAGCTAACAAGCAATTTGCAAAGGATAATATTATGAATTCGATACACCAAGAACAACACTCTCACATCCCGGTACACACAACAGCAACGCTAATCAAAGCCAGTATCATTGCCCTTTTGGTGGCCATAGTGGTGTTGCTGCTGGCCATTTTGCCCGCTGAGTACAATATCGACCCAACTGGCCTTGGAAAAGTGGCTGGATTGACTCAACTGGCCCAAGCCGCAGAGCAGCCAGCAACCGCTTCCCAAGTAGACAAACCCACCGCGCTAGCAAGTACCTTGGTACAGTCTCCCACAGCATCGACAAAGCTGATGGCAAATGAAGAAGCGCCGTTATTGTTTGCCAAACCAGCAACTCACTTGGCCGATGCCCCTAGTGTGGCGGACATCAAAGCCGCGCGGCAAACAACTGGGGTACGCACCGATACAGTCAATATTACTATTGCTGCAGGTAAAGGCTTGGAATATAAGTTGTTGATGGATGCAGGGATGCATTTAACTTACCAGTGGCGCAGTGATAGTGCAGCACTGTATTTTGATTTTCATGGCGAGCCTCAGGGAGATAAAACCGGTTATTATGAGAGCTTTTCACTCACCACAGCCAAAGAGATGAAGGGGTCGTTGACCACACCGTTTGCTGGCTCTCATGGATGGTATTGGAAAAACAAAACCGACAAAGCAGTGGTCGTTACTCTGACCACCACAGGAGACTATCGCGTTAAAGGTTAGTGGCTTAGCAGCTAGCTATTTTAAGGTACTCACAGCGCTATCGGTGGGCAGTACGCGCCGATAGCGTTGCGGGTAATTGTTTAAGGTAGCATTCGGGCTGGCGTTTAAGACAGCATTGCCGCCACACTGCCGCATAAGGTCATAATAAATAAAAACCACTTTAAGGTATCAGCTTTGACTTTAATGGCCATTTTTACCGCCAGATGAGCGCCAATCATGGTACCCGCTGCGAGTATCAAGCCCGGTAGCCACAAAATGAGGTCTTCAATAATAAATATCACCACCGAGGCTAAGGTAAATACCAAAGTACACAACACTTTGAGTGCATTGGCTCTAACTAGATCGTAGCGTAAAGAGCCAGCTAAAGCCGCGAGCAATACAAAGCCAACCCCGGCTTGAACAAATCCGCCATAAATACCCGCAATTAATAACCACCACCAGGAACTCGGGGTATCTTTTACGCGTTTGTTGGGGGTGCCTAGCTCAGGTGAGATAAGCGCTGGGCGCACTAATATAACGGTGGCCATTGCCAGCATAGTGCCCAGTAATAGTGGTTTAATCCACTCAGATGGTGCGTAGGCTGCGGCTATGGCACCAATAATGCCGCCCACAATGGTGGGCAGCAAAATAGGCCCGGTATCTTGGCTATCAAGTTTGCCATGTTTTTTAAAGCCAAATAACGCGGTGACTGATTGCATCAATACCGCGACTCGGTTGGTCGCATTCGCGACCTCTGCCGGCATGCCCATTACCATTAAAGAGGGTAAGGTGAGGTTAGAGCCGCCCCCTGCAAGGGTGTTAATGATTCCGGCTAAAAAGCCGGTGACAAGAAGCAAACAACCATAGGAAAAACTGACATCCATATACTGCTCTCAATTTAGTTAGAAGCTTGATCCCGGTTGCGATAAAAACACTAACTCATCTTCGGTAGAAGGGCGGTTAAGAATGTGGTTGCGATGTGGATAGCGGCCAAAACGATCGATGATGGCCTTATGGCGTCGCTCAAACTCTAAGTTGCCCTTAGCGGCATCACGGCTAAATAGCACCATGGCAATTTCATGAATTTTGACCGACTCACTGTGCATGTAAGGCATATACAGAAATGGAACTTGATTTGGCTTCAGCTCTTTATCTGCGCCTTGAGCGACCGCTTCTTGTGCTAAGGTTAGCGCCATAGGATCGGCGGCAAACGCACCTGGCGTGTCGCGATAGATATTGCGACTAAACTGGTCGAGCACAATGATCTCTGCCAATCGACCTTGTGGTGTGGTGCGCCAATGATAGAGTTCAGCCTTTTTGGCTTGCTCAAGCAGTCGTCCAAAACGTTGGCTTAACTGTTGATCAAACGCTGTGTCTTTCACCCACCAAAGCTTTGGATCTATTTCATCAAACCAAAATTGAATAATGTCATCTGGGGTGTATGGCAAATTCGTCACAGGCGATCTCCTATATCCAGTTATTGTGGTCTTGCTTGGTTAAATAAAGCGCGCGCTCTGCAATATAGCGCGCATCAGCCAGAGGGATGTAGGGAATAGTTTGCTCGCCGCTGGCTAAACCTAAGGTAATGGTGGCGAGTTGTTTTTTCCGTTGCCCCTTAGTTTGGCTTATTTCAACATGCTGTACTTTACGCAGTGCCACTAAATTCCAGTTTTGACTGAGCATACCGCTGTGTATCCAACAGTCATCACCTTGCAGTAAAAAGCCCCACTGACGATAACGCAAGTACAACCCCAGTACAAACAGTGCTGCCACCGTAGCCATGACTTCTGTAACGGGATTAATGCCAATACCCAACATATTCACTAGTACAATCACCGGCGGTAACCACATCCGGCGCCAAAACCAGCCAATATCAATGGATTGATACTGTTTTGGTAATGATTTCGCTTGAGCACATAGTCCGCTAAGTCGCGGTAGCAGCGTATCGATTTGGTCGCGACTCATACTGGGGATCAACATATGTCGCTGATTGACTTGCTCAATTTCGTTGCCTTGAACTTGTTTGAAGCTGACGGTCCAAAGCTTGAGCAGTCGGCCGATGAGTGGCTGATGAAAGCGTAGCAGTTGCACCCGAGGCAGGCCAAGAGCATCGTTTTGTTTGGCAATGATGCCGCCGGTGCGGTGCACGGTTTGCTGCTTCAGGCTGAGCTGGTAAGGGTGGTATTTTAAAATCGCTGCGGCAATGGAGATCAGCGATAGTAACAAGTAGATGATGATGAGACCCACTAAGGTGATAGCTACCTGGCCTAAAATACTGATGGCCGCAACTTGATCGTACCAAGCCTGAAGTTGCAGCAATAGCGGACTAAACTGTGATGACTCCCAATCTAGCTGCCCCAATATGGAGCCGGAAATCACCGAAAACCAGATTAGGTTGTTTTGATAGAGCCCAAATAAGATTAAATCCTTTACACTTTTTTGCACCACAGGCGTTTGCTGATTGTGCTGGCTGGTTGGGCTTTCAATGTCGCCGTCTTCAACTGCGCTAGCAGGCTGCTGTTTTTGCTCAAACAGTCGCTGTTTGAGCTGCAAGGCTTGCCGATAGTTAACTGCGGCTAGCACGGCTTCATCTTGTTTCGAGCCGGCGGTCTCAACCACTAAACTGTATAAGCCCATAGGTCGGAAATAGAGCGGCTGCTCCAGGCGAACATTTTGAATTCTGTTGAGGGGAATTTCGTGAGTACGTTTGAATACCAGCCCTTGGTTAATGCCTAGCTTGCCGTCATGCAGCCGGTAGCGATATTTGAGCCATTGGGTAATTGCAAAGCTCAAGGTTAGCAGTATTACCGCGACAATGGCGACTATTATCCAAGGTGAGTCAAAGCCTTTTTGCCAACCGGTATAGACCACGGGGATCAGGGCGTAGCCATTACTGAGCATCGCTTTTATGGTGCCTAGGCTAAAACTGATAATTGACCAGGGTGATAGTGCTGACCACTGGCTAAAGCGGCTTGTTGTCATAGTCACTATCCTTGTCACTGTCCTTGTCACTATCTTTGTCATCCTGAACGCTTGGCTCAGTTGCTGGGGCATTCACTGTATTGTCTGCTGGCACCTGTGCCTTTGGTGGTGGCATGTGGGTTGGTGATTGAGTGTCAGACTGGCTCGTCAGCTCATTATGCGGTTTCTCTGCCAGAGGCAAATTGGTTTTTTGTCGTAGCGCCGCTTTTGCCAGTAAGTGCTGGCGCATGGGCTCAGCACTTGTGGTGTTGATGCCGGGTAAACTAATTTCCGCATGGCCGCTACCGGCACTAAAACACTTTAAAGTATGTTGGGCAAAGTGACGCTCTATCGGGCCTTGGCTTAAGGTCACGTGTTGCAAACGACTATAAGGTAGCGCCGTTTTTTTGCGCCAAATGACGCCTTTTTGCATCACAAGCTCATCTTCAAAAACACCAAAATGAATGGATTTAGCGTGGCAAAAACGCAGGTAACTTATGGAACCCAAAACAATAAGCATGAGGGTGACTATTACCAGTAACACGAGTATCGGTACGTTAATCAGCACAGGTACTACAATCGCAAGGGTTAATAGTGGCAGCGCGACTATCAGGTTTTCAGTATTGACCTGCTTGATATAATCTTGGTCGACAGCGATTAAAGGTAACTGGTCAAAACTCAGCCATTGTTGCTGTGGTTGCGGTGTCTCATTGGCTCTTGGTGGGGTCGGCATCGACTCACTGTGCATATGTAGCGTCCTTTTCTGCTTGCCTTAAACCACTATATCAGCATTAAAATCAAGGATGCCATAGGCAGACATATTGGCTAACAATATCTTTGAGACGCTCAGGTAGGACCGCTAACGGTGATTAACATTGTGGCTGATAACTGCTAAATTAGGCGCTATATCAATACTATAATTGGACTGTCAGCGCGTGAACACCCTGATGCAACACCCAACGAAACAGAAAACCGCCTTTCTGCGTAAACTGTATTTAGCTAATCTTATCGCCACGCAGCCACACAACTTGTTGTCGTTAAACAAGCTTACGGGGATGCCACGCAGAACCTTGCAAGACGCCATTGCTGCCTTTGCTGATATCGGTATCGAGTGTCAGTTTGTGCAGCAGGGCGAGCGTAATAACGCCGGTTTTTATCAGATCAATGCTTGGGGACCTATTGATCCTCAATGGCTATTGGCGCATCAAGATAGTTTGCAGCAGTTGTTTGCGCCCGTTGACGAAGCGCAGTAATAAACAAGATTAAACTTGCTTCACATACTCCCAAGGCAATTGTGTTCAGGCCTTGGGTTAAGCGATACTTAAGTCTATTTTGTTAGCGTAACGCCCTTGCGGCAAAACGTGATTGTCATCCCCCCTTTATTTATTACCCACTACTACCTTGGTTAAGGAGAATATCGTGCTGGCGAATGTTTCTGGCATTCAGGAAAAACTCAAAGTGATTGATAGCAGTAAAATGTTTCAAGGCTTTGTTATTTTTGTGATTATTGTTTCAGCTCTATCTATTGGTGCGCATACCTATCATCTACCTTCATGGATGGAGCAAGGGCTATCGCTGCTTGATATTGGCATCACCGTATTTTTTGCCATCGAAATTGTGATTCGCTTCTTGGCCAGTGATGGACCGAAGAAGTTCTTTAAAAATGGCTGGAATATTTTCGATACTATCATTGTTATTGGCAGCTTAATTCCTGCTGGTGGCTCAGCCGTATTGCTTGCGCGTCTATTACGTATTTTCCGCGTACTGCGTTTGGTATCGATGATCCCTGAACTTCGTATGCTGGTTAATGCGCTACTCAAAGCCATTCCACGCATGGGCTACATCGCGTTATTAATGTTTGTTATTTTCTACATTTACGGTGCTATCGGTAGCATGTTATTTGCCCACATCAACGACTTTTTGTGGGGGGATGTATCGGTGGCGATGCTGACCTTGTTTAGGGTATCGACCTTCGAGTCCTGGACATCGGTGATGTATGAAACCATGGCGGTTTATCCATTGAGCTGGATTTACTACCTGAGCTTTATCTTCTTAACCGCATTTGTGTTTCTCAACATGATGGTTGGCGCTGTGCTTGATGTTATGACCCAAGAAACCGCTGTGATGCGTGCAGAAGAGGAGCAAGATGAAACTGAGCAGCAAGATGCCAGTGACAAGCCTGCCAGTGCAGCTGATGTTGCTGAGTTGAAAGCGCAAATCGCCGAGCTAAAAGGCTTGCTGACGCAAAAGGCCAGTTAGTTAAGGCTGTTCATATCCTTTCATATAGTTAGTTTATCGGTTCATATCTACTCCCAAGTTCATTAATAACTTGGGAGTAAGCTTTCCCCCATACAAAAAACGTTTATTAGATGGGGTAAAGATGATGAACAAATCCGTAACGGCGCTGCTTACAAGTGCTCTGTTAGCCACTGCAATACCGGCCAGCGCCAACGATGATAGCCAGCTATTTGGTGGGCAAATCAGCGGCAATGTGAAAATGGCCACCGACTATGTTTTTCGTGGCGAGTCAGAAACCATGGATGGCGAAGTGCCCGTAGTTCAGGGAACGCTAGGTTGGAGTAATGATGACGGTTGGTACACCGGGGTATTTGCTTCAAATATTAAGTTTGCTGACCCCAATCTAGAGATTGTTACTGCGCCTTATATTGGTAAAGCTGGCGAATTCGGCAACAGTGGCTTTACCTATGATGTCATGGTGTTCTCCTACCTTTATGCTGGCGCATCTTATTCAAACTATACAGAATTGTGGATGAAAGTTGGCAAGCAGTTTGGTCAAGCCCATGTGCAGCTGGAAGTCACGCCGACACTAGATGATTGGTTTGGGGTGTCTGGTTGGCAAGGGGTTAACTATGCTATCCACCCGAGCTATGATTTTAACAATGGGGTTAAAGTCTCAGGCTCGTTTGGTTATCAAGACTTAGATGGCGAAGGGGCAGAGGGCTGGACTCACTGGAACTTAGGTGTTGAAGCCCAGTATGTTGGCCTTAATTTCGACCTTCGCTATCACGGAAGCTCAGTTGATGAGAGCCATCTTGTCTACGGCACTCAAACAGAGATTTTTGACGACCGCGTGGTATTCGGCGTCAGTAAAAGCTTCTAATCTTATTGTGAATAGTCAGTGTAAAGCCAGCATGTAAGTGTTGGCTTTTTTATTGAACGATGACCTAAGTTTAGCTATCGGTACAGTGAAAAAATCACCCAAGCAGTATATTATGGAGCGCTAAAGCCTGGGTTTAGGCTAGGTGACTGTCAGCGTCACCACAGTGTGGTAAATGTAAGCCGGATTAATCAATAAAGTGTTAGGCAAAACATAGGGTAAGTTATGGGCTATCGAGTGCTAGTGGTTGATGATGAAGCGGTAATTCGCGCCAGACTTAAAGGTTACTTTGAGAAGGAAGGTTATCAAGTTGTCGAAGCACAAGATGGTGAACAAATGTGGCAGGCTTTCGAGGCACAAGCCATTGATTTAGTCATGCTAGATATCAACTTACCGGGTACCGATGGTTTGAGTTTGGCACGGCAACTGCGCAGCAAAAGCGATGTGGGGATCATACTGGTAACCGGCCGCGATGAAACCATAGATAAAATTGTGGGTTTAGAGATGGGCGCAGATGACTATGTGACTAAACCCTTCGAGTTGCGTGAGTTGTTAGTCAGGGTGAAGAACTTACTGTGGCGTATATCGTTAGTGAAAAAGGCATTAGCCGAGGCCAGTCAGCCCGTCGATGCTGATGACAATATTATCGCGTTCAATGACTATGTATTGGAATTAAACAGTCGTCAGCTAACCTGCAATGGTCAGCCTATTAAGCTAACCAAAGCGGAATTTGAGCTACTTACCGCTTTCTCTTTACACCCACAACAAGTGTTATCGCGGGAGCGTTTGATGTTGCAAACCAGCCATCGCGATCAAGATGTCAACGATCGTACTATTGATGTGATCATTCGACGCCTACGTAACAAGTTAGCTGCAGAGCTATTTGTGACTGTGCATGGCGAAGGGTATTTATTTGCCGCAAAAGTGAAGGACTAGTCGCCGCTATTGACGCGGTATAGTGGGTAATAATCTGCCGGTGCCAAGCTTTGGCTCAAGACGTCCTCACTGATATGGTCGATACGCTGCTGATTAATCCGTGGGCCGATATCACCAAAGGCCGGCTCTCCCTGAAGTTCACGAACCGTCACATCAATGGCGAGCTTACCCTGTAGTACCACACTGTCATCGTTACTGTACGCAATGCGCTTGCGGTAGATCCCGCGTAGCACTGCGGGTGATAAATAACTGCTTAATAGCTGCACTTTTTGTTGTAACTGACGCTGTTGGACGATGGCGACCGCTGCCTCTATGGCCACCGCGCTACCTAATATATAATCTGGCGTTGCACTGGCAAGTAATTGATTAATTTGGTCTCGGTATAGGTTGCGGTTATTGTCAGTATGATGCACTGACATGATTTTCACCGTACTTTCAGCCAAGGCCGCTGTTAAGCCTTGCTCGACAAGATCGCTGCCACCTTGTTTATCTGGGCCTGTAAATAGCGCAACCTGACTATTATCTGCTGCATGTTGCCGCAGATACTGACCCGCGTGATAACCCATTTGGTACCAATTAACGCCGATACGAGTGTTGATTTGTGGGTGGTTAACTCGATTGACTAACGCTATCACTGGTTTGTTGATTGGTGGCTGGTATCGGTCCAGTAAATCGGGCACGACGCTGCCCAATAAAATCGCATCAAATTGATGCTTTAAGCAGTAATCTAGCTGGCTCAATTGCTTGTCGACTTGATAATAACCACCGGCTTCAAATAGCTGCATATCAAGCTCAAGGGCTTTTGCTTGCTGGACCAGTCCATAATTGATTCCGGTCCAATAGGTGTCTTTAAGGTGGGGCATTAACACGCAGATACGCCAATGTTGTTGAGCCGAAGTCAACGGCGTGTATTGTAATTCGCGAGCTTGCTGTAACTGCTGATCAAAAGGGTGACGTTGTTCAACCGGCCAGGTGTTTGCCGATGAGGGTGTTACCAGCAAAGCAAGTAATACAATCAATGAGCGTATAAACAACTTACCCATAAATAACAACTTAGCCATAAATGTGGCATCCCTATCAATGACAGCAATGAATGATGAATACAGGTCAGTATAACAATCTAGCCACTGCCTAAGCCGCTGGAATAGTGAGGTATTGGTCTATCGCAGCAATGATTGACTAGTCGTAAAGTTGCTGGGTAAAAAACACGTGTAGCCAGTCAACTTCTTATACTGATTGGTATAATATTGTAACAGCTTAACGTAAAAGAGTGATCGCCTTGTCGCTACCGCAACTGTCTTTGTTTGCACTTCCCTTGTCTCGCAAAAGCTTGATTGGTCGACTACTGCTGGCATTTGCCTTATTAGCGGTGTTGTTATTGCTGCTGATTAGTTTAGGCAGTGTCAGTTTGCGCTGGGTACAACAAGCTGACAAATATCTGTATGAACAAGCGTTGCCAGCCTCAGAGGCGGCGCGTAAATTGGTGCTGTCGAGCAATGCGCTGGCTGACAATGCCAAGCAACTTGGTTTGTCAGATGAAGAAGCGCAGCGACAACTTGTGGGGCGCAAGTTATCACTCAATAGTGCTTCGATGCTGGCCGCTATTCGCGCGCTTAAAGCCAATGATGTCGATTTTGATGTCAGCTTGGCACAAAGCGCAGCCGAAATTATTGCCGATCTCACCCAGCTTGGTGAGCTAGTGGGTGAGCGTATTCGCAGTGCGTATCAATTGGAGTTACAGGGCGAATCATTGGTGGATGCCGCCGCAGACAGTACCCGGCTGTTGCAAGCTGAGCTGGCAATTGTAGATTCAACTATTTTGTCAAAGTTAAGCTTGGCCTACCCGCAAGCGGTAGGGGAAGCACAGACGGCTGCGTTATTGGATAGCTTGATAGAGCAAGATCTTGACCGTCAAGAACAGCTCAATCGGGGCTTAAAAATCATTCATAATGTGGCGTTGCTGGGGCAAATATTTCAGTCTCCTGAGTTAGATTCCGGCCTCATTGCTGGCATAGAGCAAGTTGAGGTTGCCCAAGGTGAATCGCAGCCCTTAGCACTAGTTGGTGCCGACTCAAGTTTACGCTACTTAAATTCGTTGCAGCAGCTCAGTAGTATTATTCGCGATCCGGTGAGAGCCAAGGCATTGCAAAGTACCATCACCGAACTTTTACAGGTGCCACAAAGCTTGGCATTACAACAGCAACATAATCAGCTCTACCGTGCCCAAGAATTGCAGCTGCAAACCCTGATGGACAAACTTAGTCGCTTGAATCAGGCGGTAGACAGTGCCATGCGCAATCAAGCCTCTGAGGCTGATAATGCTCGCCAAGCCTATTTGCAGCAATTACGCTGGGCTAAGTGGGGACTGTGGGTGACTGGACTTTTGATTTTACTCGTCATTGCCACTGTGGTGTATCGGGTGATTTACCGAGGCATCGCCCTTAAGCTCGATGCCGCCACCAAAGCCTTAGCCCAGTTAAGCTTAGGCAATACCAATGTCACCATTGATACCCAAGGTGACGATGAATTAGCAGCGATGGCTAGCACCATTAAGGCGTTTAAACAAAAAACCGACCATAACCTTAAACTACAAGCACAGTTGCGGGATACCGCTGCCGAGTTATTCGAACATAAACAAGCGCTTGAGGCCAAAGTTGAAGAACGTACTTTGGCACTTGCTCAGGCTAACGAGCAGTTAGATAAAGAGGTTAAGGGCCAAGAAATCGCGCGGGAGATGGCCGAGCAAGCCAATCAAGCTAAGTCTCTGTTTTTAGCCACTATGAGCCATGAGATCCGTACCCCTCTGAACGGGCTATTGGGCACGTTGACCTTGCTAGGCCATGCTAATTTGCCCGCCGCACAACAGCGGTTGTTGGCGTTATCACAATATAGCGGCACCTTGCTGCAAACAGTGCTGAATGACATTTTAGATTTCTCGCGGCTAGAACAAAGTAAATTGGCCAATGAACCACGAGCAGTGGATCTCAATCAGCTACTAGATGAAGTGACTGCGATTATGTTGGCCGGTGCAGGGCTAGCGGGATTAACCCTGCGAGCTAATCATGACAACCTGCCTAAGTGGGTGTACCTCGACGGCCCCAAATTACGTCAAGTATTGTTTAATCTGCTGGGCAATGCGATTAAGTTTACCCCCCAAGGCCGCATAGAGTTGTCGGTGATGCAGCAGGGACAAAGGCTGGAATTTACTGTTACTGATAGTGGCATTGGGATTGACCAACAAGCCATGAGTCAGCTGTTTAAAGCCTACAGTAACGAACCCTCTAAAGGCCGCGATCGTGGTACTGGATTAGGCTTGGCGATCAGTAAGCAGTTAGTGCAACTAATGGATAGTGACAGCCCATCGCAAAACCATGGTTTGTGGGTGCGCAGTGAGGTGGGTAAAGGTAGTTGCTTTGGCTTCTCTTTGCCGCTAATTGAGTGCCAAGGGCCGCAAACCGAGCAAGATGAGCAGGTACAGTTGGTCGAACCCAAGCGGGTACTGGTGGTTGAAGACAATAAAATCAACGCCATGGTTGCTCAAGGATTCTTGGCCCATCTTGGCCATGATTCGGTGTTAGTGGGCAGCTGTCAGCAAGCACGTCAATGCTACACCGCAGAATGTGCCGCGCAATTCGATGCCATTATGTTGGATATTCAATTGGGAGATGGCTCCGGCTTAGATTTGCTCAAACAATTACAGCAAGTCAATCAACATGCTCAGCTTAGTACCCAAATCGCCGCATTTACCGCGCAGGTGCAACCTCAAGATATGATGCGTTATCAGCAGTTGGGGTTCGATGAAGTGTTAATGAAGCCTCTCGATATGCAGGCATTGCAGAACTGGCTTGGGCGCGGCAAAGCGCTTGCTGATGTGACCGATGTGCCAGGCGACGGTGTCGATATACTTCGCAGTAATGTTGAGGTACGACAAGATGACGTGCTGTTAAATGAACAGCCGCAATCTCTATACGCGAACTTACTGGATTTAAGCCAGCTTGAACAAGATGAGCAGTACTTGGGGATTGACGCCATAGAGGAGATTTATCAGCTGTATCTTGTCTCTAGTGAGCAACATATTGCCAGCCTAGCCAGTGGTGAGAGTGACTATCTTAAAGTTATCCACGCCCTGAAGGGCAGCAGTGCCAGTATGGCTATGCAGCAATTAGCGCAGGAGTGTAAACAGGTTGAGTTACTTGGCCTGAATGCACAGCAATATGTGAGTGAGCAACATGAGCGGATTTGCCAAGTTTGGCAGCAGTCAATACAAGCGTTAGCAGCTTGGTTAGCAGACAATAGATAGTTGATTGTATAGCTTTGATTAATAAGCTTGGTAGAGTTGCAGGCTACTGCTAAAAAGCCATCTACTCCAAGCTTAATATGGTAGATCACATATTACCGGTTAGCATTTAGCAAGGCATTGTTGGCGTTTTTGCTCACATACTTGTGGTGAGCTCCATGGTGTAGCAGTACAGTAGCCGTAGCCACGATTGCAATCAACCGCACATTGAGAGATTTCAGCGACCACAGAAGTTGATGCCATAGACATCCCAAATCCCATAGACATAGCAACCAGGGCAAACTTAAGTTTATTTTTCATTATTCATCCTTACGTATTATTCAATCTATCGCTCTTCAGTGAGCAACAATCAACCTAGCAAGCTGCTTTTTAGCTGACAACACAGGTGCGAGTAAATCATCATGATTGCTTTGAAACGTATCTGTTTTTTCTTGGCTTTTTGAAAAAATACTCGGTTAATCTAGTACTTTAAGTTAATTGCGCTGCTGTTGAGGCATGGATAGGATCCATTCATCGATATACTAAGGTCGTCATTGCCCTGAACGTCGGCTGAAATTAAAAGGAATTAGGGATTAATGGCTAACTTATTAAAACTTTTACTACTACTTGGTTTAGCGCTGCTGGGTTATCAGCAGTGGTTTGCCGCACTGCCGCTGCAAACATACTCTTTTACTAATGTGCCGGTCACAGTGGCGATGTTAGAAGGTGCCCACATTAAGCGAGACACCGATAGCCGTACGGATATTGAGTCAATCATTTCACAGGGTAAGTTCACCATGGCCGCGTTGTCAGTGAGCTCTGAAATGGAGAAGTTCGAACAAGCTGATATGGAGTTTATCGCTGACGATTTTGATGAGTTCGAGATGATAAGCTCAGCTTATACAGGCTTGAAAAACGGTGCCGCGACTGAGATTGACCGTGGTTATATCTCTCATAATGGCAAGCGTGGTTATCAAATGACATTACAATTCTCTAATGGCGAAGATGAGATCACCATGCAGCAGCGCATTTTTATCGTCAATGACTATTTATTGGTCTTTATCGGTGGCTACAATAGCACCCAGCAGCAACGAACTGTGTCGCAGTTTCTTGATTCAATTAGTTTTGGCTAACGGTGGCATTTAAGCAAAGGCCAACCGCTATTTAGGGTTGGCCTTTTCAGTGGAGATACGGTGATACAAACCGTGTGTAAGTATTACAACTCGCCTTGCATCCATTGCAGATCTGATTCCACCCATGACTGAGTCAGCCGCGCTAGTGGAAGGTAGAAACTGCCTTGATCGACTTCTGCAACTTTATTGACAAAATTGGCCAGCCAATTTGCCAGGTTATGTTGCACAAACTCGCACTGCTGCGCTAAGTCTTGGTTCACACAGATGTGTGCAACGTAGGCAAGCATTACCGCAATGTGATCAGCTGGCTCTGGAAATACACTCTGAACCTGCAATTGGCTCTGTTTGAGAAATTGACTCATTTGCTGATGCTGCTCACCAAACAGTAATGGTTGGTCATCATCGCTGCTCGCTTGTTTTTGTAAGTACAAGCTGGCGTAGGGTGAGGCGCTATGCTTGGTGCCCACCAAAAATAAGCCGCAGTAATCTGCTGCCAGTTCTAGCAATGCTTTATCGGATGTCAGTGTTTGCAGCTTGGCGACAATCATCTCAACATCTTGACTAAAGCTAGGCTCACTGCCGAGCTGTTGCCAAAATGCCATTGCCTGAGTACTGGTTAGCTCATGCAATATTTGATGATCGACCTCTTTGGCAAATAAAGATGACAGTAGCTGATAGATACTGGCTCTAGCTTGGTTCACTGATTGTTGTTGGCTCATAGTGCAATCTCTACTGGGCCGCTAAAAGCACTCACTTGAGGTACTTTGCCGCGATACTTTTCAAACTCAACTAAACAGGTATAGGCAGCACATGCCTGCGCTAATTTAGATGTACCGATATCCTGAGTTAGTGTATTGGGGTCGCCGTAACTACACAAGGCGCCAATTTCTGCTCCGCCTTCTTTGCTGCCATCTTCACCTACTGGGCCATACCATGCGCCTTCGTGGATACGAATCACACCTTGCGGGAAGTTATCAGAGACTACGGCTCCGGCAAGCAACTGACCACGGTCATTGAAAACCCGCACGATATCCCCTGATTGAATGCCGCGTTGTTTGGCGTCAATTGGGTTAAGGTAAACCGGCTCACGGCCATTAACCGCATAAGACTCACGGTAGGCTTCAGATTCACACATTTGTGAGTGCAAACGTTTATCTGGATGGCAAGACTGCATCCACACCGGGAATTTATCCGAGCCTGGGCCACCATGACAGCGCTCAGATTTCTCCATCCAAGTAGGATGACCTGGGCAATCGTCATAGTTGTATTGGGCTATCTTGCGGCTGAAGATCTCAATTAGCCCGGACGGTGTGCCCAGTGGGTTAATCTCAGGATCTTCCCTAAATGCGGCATGACGAGTCCAAGGCTTACCTTCACCAAAGTGCACATAACCTTGTTTCCAGAAGGTGTCAAAGTCAGGCATGTCGAATTTTTCAGCATTGGCTGCCTTGCAGTCATTGTATAGATTAGCTATCCATTCACGTTCAGTCAGGCCGCGTGTGTACTCCTTCTCTTTGCCAAGAAGACGGGCAAAGCGAGTGAAGATCTCAAAATCAGATAGACTTTCAAATAATGGCTCCACCATTTTCTGCATCGCTAAAATGCCACGGTTGGCATAGCTACCATAAACATCAATGTCGTTACGCTCAAAGGTGGTACAAGCTGGCAATACGATATCTGAGAATCGGCAAGTAGCCGTCCAGTTCATATCAATGGTCACCACGCACTCTAACTTATGGAAAGCTTGCTTCATGCGATTGCGATCTTGGTGATGGTTCCACGGGTTGTTGCCGGAGAACACCATCATTTTGATATCTGGATAGGTGACCTTGCTACCATTGGCATCGATAGTTTTACCAGGTTCCAAAATGGCATCAATCCAACGTGCTACTGGAATGGTGCTGCTGGTGCCTTTAAAGTCATTGTTATCGAAAATGGGCTTTTGGCCTTCATCTAAGTTGCGCGGGAATGCGCCCGGCGCGGCGGCGCCTGATGATGGTACACCAATACTTGAGTAATGGTGACCATAGCTAATTCCCCCACCGGGTAGTCCAATTTGGCCAATCATGGTGGCCAGTACAGCCGCCATCCAATAGGGTTGTTCGCCATGTTGCTGACGTTGAATACACCAGCCCATTAGCATTTGGGTGCGATCTTGGGTCATCACTTTAGCGAGATCGCGAATGATTTCTGCCGATACGCCGGTAATATCTGCCGCCCATTCTGGGGTTTTTTCGATGCCGTCGGTTTCACCTTGAAGGTAAGGTAAGAAGCGATCAAACCCAAGGCTATAGCCGTCGATGAAGGCTTTATCATGTAGGTTTTTAGCGACCATTTCATTGGCAATACCTAACATTAACGCCACGTCAGTTTGCGGGTTAACGTATAGCTGTTCGCAACCTAAATATTGCTGAGTTTTAGTCACAACCGGATCAATACTGATCACCCGTATTTCGCCTTTGGCCACTTTATCCTTTAGTTGAGCAAGGTAAGCGTAAGACTCATGGGTCTCAGCATTCCAACCCACCTGCAAGTTTTTGTAAGGATCATTGGACCATAAAATAATGGTTTTGCTGTTTTCTAAAATCAGCGGCCATGAGGTACCCTGAGCGTACACTTCGGTTGAGCCCAAAATATAAGGCAAGATGGTTTGCCCTGCACCAGTAGAGTAATCCCCGA
This sequence comes from Shewanella sp. Scap07, assembly GCF_013394145.1. NCBI lineage: Bacteria > Pseudomonadati > Pseudomonadota > Gammaproteobacteria > Alteromonadales > Shewanellaceae > Shewanella > Shewanella sp. Scap07. The sequence continues at coordinate 3,933,352 of NZ_CP041329.1, read as the reverse complement.
CTTTTTTTACAAAGTTACCGTGCATGCCAACAGCACGTTGCATATGGCTGGTACTTGAGTGCAGCTGGCCGGTTGCACGCCAACCGGTTTGCCCGGCGTGCAAGCCTGATGGCCCATATTTGGTTTGTACTTCATCCAATGAGTCTTTAAATAGCGATAGCGCTTTGTCCCAAGTGACGCGTACAAAGCGGAAATCACCGCGCTGTGTCGTATCACTTTTGTGGCCATTCAAAAGGAAGTCTAAACGCACCATGGGGTAACGTACCCGAGATGGGTTGTAGACTAAGCCCTTAACACCATTGATCATGTCTGTCGGGTATTTATCGCTATCAAAAGGTTTCACCTCGGCAATAACCCCGTTTTTGCGCTTCATTTTGAACGCGCCAAAGTGCGAACCTGTGGTCAGCCAACCATCGCTAGCTCCGGCGCCGCTGGCTGCTAGGGCATTAAGCGGGGCCAATACTGATGAGCCACTAAGCACAACGTAAGAAGTGCCGACTAAGCCTTTTAGAAAATCTCTTCTGTTCATAATACGTTGTCCTAATTAGTGCGCTGACTTATCAAAGGTTGATGAATGCTCTTGCAGATACTTCTGCACCAGTGCTTGGGTATCTTGGTCCATGTTGACGAAGGCAATCATGCCTTGGAACATGCCTGGCCAAGTGTTGGCGTCAAAATGGGCGGCATCGGGCTGGGTATGACACACACTACACGCGGTGTTATAAGTGCCGCGAGCATAATCCCAAAGCGGCTGTAGATCGCTCAGTAGGTAGTCAGTATCGGTCCAGATAGCCGCTTCAACACGTTGCCATTTTAGCCCTGTCATTGGATCTTCTTGCTCTTCAAATGTGGTGATAACCCCTTCTTCAAGTGCGGCATCTTTGGTGAGCTGTGCACTTAAAATATTAAGACCGAAGTCATAGTAGATAACGCGTCCAGCACCAATTTTCTTGCGCCAGCCATCAATGCCAATCTTGGCGCGATTGCCTTTGATTTCGAGGACTTTAACCTTGGTCGCAATGTTCAATGTACCCGCTTCAACGTCCGTTTTTTCATTGAAGTAAAGGGGTTTAGTGAGCGCAGTAAAGTAGCTTTGGTCGACCTGCAAACTACTGACCCCTGAGCCAACTTGGCCAATGAGTTCAGGTGCACGGGCTGTCCCCATATCGGGTAGCTTATGGGCAATCCCTTTGTGGCAATCAATGCAGCTCTGGTCAAGCTCTGCTGCGCGTTTCATCTGCTTTTGCGCCAGCTGCGACATATCTTCCCATTTCATGGAGTCGTAGTTGTGGCAGTTTTTACATGCTAATGAATTGTCTCTATCGAAACGTTTCCATTCACGACTGGCCATCTCTAAGCGCTTGTCTTCGAATTTCTCTGGGGTGTTGACGGTTTGTAGCAACCAACCCCATACATCGTGAGACGCTTCCATTTTGCGGCCAATCTTACGGCTCCACTCGTGAGGAACGTGACAGTCTGGGCAAGTCGCCCGTACGCCTGAGTGATTAGACCAATGCACAGTTTCTTGTAGCTCTTGGTAGGGCTTACTCTCCATGCTGTGGCAGCTAATGCAGAACTCTTCAGTATTGGTCGCTTCCAGCGCGGTGTTAAACCCACCCCAAAAGATAATGCCCATTAGAAAAGCGGAAATACTGATTGAGCCCAGTGTTAGATATTGAGCTGGTTTGTTTAGTGTGCGCCAGATGTTGATAAGCCATCTCATAATCGCATCCTCTTAATAAAATATAGTGACTGATTGCAGGGCTAGTGGGCGACAACGCCACCAAAGGCTTGAATCATCCAAATGATGAATCCATAGGCGCTGACAAAGCTGGCGCTGAGGACGGGAAATAAAATGAAGATGATGAAGCCTAGGGCCTTCAACTCATCAGATTTATTGCTAAGCGATTGACTCGCAGATTGTTGCTTGGCCATGGTGCTGACTCCGGCTCAATGTTCAATTTCGATGGCGCCATTATAGGTAGCAGATGTGAACAGCGATGGCAGTGGCGATGAATGGAATGCGACAACTTATGACAAAATATGAATGGATTTTTGTTGTGGATATTTTTTGCATTAAATCAAGTGCTTACATCGTTACTTGGGAGGGGTTTTACCAATCAACTCGTGAGAGGAGGTGCTTTTCTATGAAAAATCAAATTAGTTCCTCATTATTGCTAGCCGGCAAACCCCGCTAGGCTTGCGAGTTTTTGTATACCTGTAGGAACCGCCATGCCATCAACAGACCTCACTTGCCGACTTGCATCACTGTGTGCCGATATTCGCCGAGCTTTAAATCAGGAGGTTATCGACTATAACGAAGTCGCGCTCTACGCTGAGTTTGCCCTGAGCCGCGCCTATGAAATGCTGTTACTGAACGGTGGTGACTTTGCACTGCGACAAACCGAAGCGATCATTGAACGGGCACTACAAGTGATGCCCTGCTTAACGGACTTTTTAGCCGAAGCAGAGCAACTGCTGTGCAAGTTAGCCAGTGTTAACGGCCAGGCTGAACTTGCCGATGTTTGCGCGCAGATTGTTGAGCCGTTATTGCATATTAAAGTGATTGCGATGAGTAAGATGAATAAAAGCGAGTATCTGATTTAACACGGCAGGTACTTACGCTGTTTTTAACGTGCAGTCCCGCCGTTCAAACAGTCGGTTTAGCACGTTAAATCAGCAACAAAGCTGCAATTGATAGGGGTTATGGCGCCTAAGGGATAGGCTTACTGTTGCAAGCCTGCAAAGGGTTAATTTCTAGTACTGGGGCAGCGTCTAGCTCGTTGGCATCCATCATAGTTGCAATGCGCTGCATTGAAGAAAGCAGTAAAGTTTGCTCCCACTCGGGCAGGACTTGAAACTTTTGAATAAAGTGCTCTTGTAAAGGCTGCGGCGCATCAATCAGACTGGCATGGCCCTGCTCAGTTAAAAAAAGGCTCACTCTGCGTTTGTCTTGATCACTGCGGATGCGTTGTATTAAAGCTCTGCTTTCTAGCCTATCTAAAATATTGGTGACAGTGGCAGCGCTCAGATTAATATTTTTGGCTATCTGACTGGCGGTGATCGCCTCTACATGGGCTATTTGCTGCATGATAAGCAACTGTGGCCCAGTTAACCCTGATAGCTTGTTCAATTGTTTCGAGTGCAAATCAATGGCTCTAATCACTTTTCTTATAGAGACAAGTAGCTCTTCATGTTTTTCCATTGGCGATAACATCAGACTTAAAAAGTTAGAGTACATGAATATTATCGCGATTGGCAACTGACGTTTGGCCTGCTGGTTAGTGTTTATTGATGTGAGTTAGCGTGCCGATTTATCACTGTTTTTATCGATGAAAGAAGCGTTTTAGCTAGGCTTACAGCTAAGGCCAATATTGACATGTACAAAAAAACACCTCAATATTAGTTAGAGTTAAAACTATTTTAATTCTAACTAATTGTGCCTGTACCACTGCAGAACATGTTCAGCATTGTCGCTTATTGATTGCTGTCGATTAGGGTTAATTAACGAGTTTGAGCAGCAACATGGCAAACGCTTAGGAATACTAAATTAGATGCGCAATGGTTCAACTGACACTCAAGTACCTTCGTTGAAGTCGCAAGTAGAGGCGTTTGATCAACAGCTCAATGAACTGTTTTTGACCGAATCTATCCAGTCATTAATGGCGAAGCGGTCCGACTTTTTCGATAATCTTCTCAGCCAGTTATGGCAAGATTTTGGTTTGCATCAATACCCCATAGCCTTAAATGCGGTCGGTGGGTTTGGTCGTGGCGCGCTGCATCCTAAATCAGATATTGATATCACCATCTTATATGACGGTAAATTGAGTATTGAAGCGGAAATTCAACTGAGTGATTTTCTCACCCGTCTATGGGATTTAGGTGTAGATATTGGTCAGTCGGTACGCTCAATTAAAGAGACTATCACCTTCGCCCAATCCGACATCACCATTGCCACCAACTTACTCGATATTCGCGTTATTTGTGGTTGCCAGTCTTTCGCCGCCAATGTGCTTAGCAAAATAGGCAAAGAAGGTATCTGGACCATGAAAGACTTCTATGATGCCAAGCTCGAAGAGCAAGAGACACGACATAAAAGAGCACGTAATACCGCTTTGTACTTAGAGCCCAATATTAAGAATAATCCCGGCGGCATGCGCGATCTGCATACCATTGATTGGTTGGCGCAAAAACACAATCAAACGCCGCTCGACCAACAACAGTCACTGGCTCAGTACCTGTCGGCAGAAGAGATTTTTGAACTCTCTGAGGCCTATGATTATATTTGTCGAGTCCGCTGGGCATTGCACGTTACAGCCAAGCGTGCCGAAGAGAAACTGTTGTTTGACCATCAGGGAGAAGTGGCGCAGTTTATGGGCTTTGGTGGCCAAAACAATCAGCTCGCCATTGAAAATATGATGCGCCAGCTGTTTAGGGCCATGACTCGTGTGCGTGAGTTTAATCAGATCATTATTGACTCACTGACCTTTACCTTAGGTTTTCATTCTCGGCCGGTTGCTAGTATTGAAATTGATGAATATTTCAGTATTAAAAACGGACTCATCTCGGTGAATTTCGACCAAGCATTTATTGATAAACGTCAGGTGATGCGCTTGTTTTACCTGCTTGCAGACCATCAGCAAGCGCAAGGGATCGCCCCTGGCACCTTAAGATTGCTTAGGCAAAACAGGCGTCGATTGTTAGGCGAGTTGATTGACTATCAAGGTTGTAGGGAAGAGTTCATACGCCTAATTACCCATAAAAATGGTTTGAAGCTGGCGTTTAGTTTGATGCATCGCTACGGTGCGTTGGCGTCCTACAGTGCCCATTGGCGCTGGATTGAAGGTAAGATGCAGTTTGATATGCATAACGCCTACACGGTAGATGAACATGCGTTTCGGGTGGTGCAAGCGCTTGATGGTTTTTGGGATATTGGTAATGAAACCTTGCTGGTTAACCAAGTCTGTAAGCGTGTCAGAGATAGAACAGGGCTTATTTTAGCGGCGTTGCTGCATCATATTTCCGGTCAGCAATCGATTGATAAAAATGAGCTCAGTGCGATTCAGGCCAAAGAGTTTGCTAGTCAGCATACAGAAAAGAAATCCACCATAGATTTAGTCTATTGGCTGGTGGCCAATCAAGACTTGTTAGTCTCTGCGATTCAAACCGTCGACATTGCCGACCCCAATGTGATTAAAGATTTGGCCAAGCAAGTGGGCAATGAAGATAAGCTCAATGCGCTGTACTGTTTTACCGTTGCCGATATGATGGCAACCAATGAAGAGTATTGGAATGACTGGCAAGAAGCGCTGCTGAACAAGTTGTATTTAGAGGTACGAAAAGCCCTTAAAAGCGGCATTGAGAACATTTTCGAAACGAGGGTGTTGCTTAGAGAAAACAAGGCGACAGCCAAGCAGCAGCTACTGGCACAAGGTGTCGAAGAGGTCGATGTTATTGCGCTATGGTCACGATTACCGAATCACTTTTTTAGTGCAAATACTGCCAGCTCCATCGCGCTGATCTCCCATCAGTTGTTGCGCAACATTGAGCAGAATATTCAAGTGTTCTTTGTGCAAGATACCGCAGAAAACTACACGCAACTGATTGTTTATACAAATGATAGAAATAACCTCTTTGCCGATATTTTTAATGTGCTGTCCGCAGCCAAGTTGAGTGTTAAAGATGCGCAAATAATGAAAAGCAAAGACGGCAATGTGTTAGAGATCATTAAACTGCTGGATGCCGACAATCAGCCCATTGTTGAACCCATGCGTTTGCAGCGCTTAAAGAAAAGGGTCACGGAAGTTATTGTTGATGGCAGTAAAGCCAAGTTAGCGGCGAGCCCACGATATGTGCGCAACTTTGATAGTGACCCCGAGATTGATCTGTTAGAGAGCACCCGCAAAAACAAAGTATTGCTGAAGATAAATACCTTAGATAAACCCATCTATATGCAAAGTATTTGCTCTGCCTTTTCTGCATTGGACTTAACGATTCACTCAGCAAAAATCACCACACTGGGTGAGTCGACCGAAAACGTGTTTTTGCTCTCCAATCGTGATGAAGAGCCGATGACAACCAAAGAGAAACATCATATTAAGGGCGCAATCAATGCCAGCTTAATGGCGTTACCGTCGTGACTTTAGCTGCCATGACACTCAGGCGGACACTAGCTTAATAAGGTCCAGCAGATGAAGCCTACCCAGCTAATCAGTAATAGTCCCCAAGGTAGGTAGTGGCTTTGGGAGTTGTTGTTGCTCACCTCGACTGAGGTCTCAACATCTTCTTGGCTACGCGCTTTGGCTTTAATGGCCTGTTTACGCACTTTATCTCTCTCGCGGGCCTTACCTTTTTGTAGCTTCTTATATTCAGCAATGCCTTTTTCAATGCCCTGGGCGATCAGTTTAGTTTGCTCTTTAGTCTGCCCAGGTTTTTGAGTTGCCTTGGCAACCTTCAGTGCTTCATTCTTGGTTTCGTTAGAAGTTGTTTTAGCCATGTTGTTGCGAGTTTAACGCCTGTTTTAGCGAGTCGATAAGCGCACTATATCAGGTCTAGAGACCAAAATGCAGTGCGCTATTTTTCCCGTTGACATTGCGACTTTTAAGCGGCTAAATCTTGTTTTAGCGGATTGGCTGCGAGAAACTCAAATAAGCCTGTTTGCAAATTGACATTCCAAAAACGGCCTGCCAAAGTCAAACTCAGCAAAGGTGAGCTAAAATCGGCGAGGCCATTGTGCTGCCACTGTTCAAATAGTGGGGTTAAGTGCTTAGCTAGCTTGGCTGGAAGCAAGCGGGTATCGAGCAAACCGGTATCTAATCCGCGTTTGATAACCGCATCGAGCGCGGCTGAAGGGTTAGGGGTCATGATCATTTGCGGCACCTGAGCTGGGACAGTTTGCACAGTGTCAGGTGTACTATTATGTGCTTGATGCCATTGCTTTAAATCGCGACCATTCATACAGCCGTGGCCATGAATACTGCCACCGGCTCCGGCGCCAAACGGCAGGATTTCAATACCGCTTTTCGCTAAGGTGTTATAAATACTCCGCTCTCTGGCATCTCTGCGCCAATGGCAGCTCGATAGTCTTTGCCAGTTATGAGCTTCGAAGTGGTTCGCGCCAGTGGCGTACATATTGGCGCGGGTTTGGCTATCGGCTTGATATTGGCTATTGGCAGGCGCTATCACCTTACCTTTGCCCTTGGCATGATCCATTCGTGAGCCAGACAAACCAATTAATTGATATAGATCGACACCATGCACACCCGTCTCAATGACCGCCTGCAGATCTTGCTGCCAAACGTCCATGGTCTGCCCAGGTAAGCCAAAGATAAGATCAATGACCACACTGGCACTGGGGTGCTGACTCAGTTCTGCCAAGCGATTCAGTAGCACTGTTTTGTCGTCGAAACGGCCGGCGGCAATGCGCACATCGGTATCGAAACTCTGTACTCCAAATGAAAAACGATTGAAGCCACTTTGATTGGCTGCCTGCCATTTGTCATCGTCAAAGCCGTTGAGCCTACCCTCAAGGGTTATCTCCACATCGTCGACCAATTTAAATCGCTGAATAGCTTCACCTAGTCTGAAAATTTCATCGGCCTGCATGTCAGTGGGTGTACCGCCGCCAACGTAAACAGTGTCGAACGCTCGACTGTTGCCCAATGGGGTATCAGCGGCAATAAGCAGCTGCTCAACGAGTGTATCTACATAGCGGCTGACTTTTTCTGGGTTGGTGCCATTTTCAAAAAAGTTACAGAAACTGCAGCGTTTGCGACAAAAGGGCAGGTGGATATATAGCGCCCGCTGCGTGGCTTGGCTAGGTTGCTGCCACCATTGTTGCCATTGCTGACTGTCGAGTGTAAGTGGACGACTATTGCTGCGTCCTGCGTGGGGAGCACTCTTCACTTTAAAAGCATGTTGCAGCGGGTCGGGACTGTTAATTCCCGTCATTGTGGGGGTAAATTGCATAGCAACCTCATGGTAATCTCTAATCCCGTAATGATAATCATTATCAAGTGAGAAATTGTTGCTATGGATCAAATTTCAACTAAGAAGAGTGTAAATCTGTGTCAATTTTGGCCGGTAATTATCGTTGACGGGTGTAAGTGTTTTTCACGATATAATCGAGTAATGGTTCGGCACTAACATGACGAAATTTCAACGGTTGTATTAGCTCGCCAAACAAGGGAGTACCGGCACCGAGAAGCACAGGAATAGTGGTAATAATCAGTGTGTCGATAAGATCGTGTTGTAAGAATTGTTGAATGACATTGCCGCCGTCAATATACAAGTTGTGGTGACCTTGCTGATGAATATCGTCCAGCACTTGCTCAAGAGGGCCATTAACAATAAAGACCTTACCCTTAAGTTCAGCAGGTAGCGAAGTTAAGCTATTACTGAGAACATAAACCGGTTTGCTGTAAGGCCAGTCGATGCCAAAACTCAACACCACTTCAAAGGTATTTCGCCCCATAACTAACGCATCAACACTGTCCATAAATGCGCTAAATCCCAAATCATCATTTTGCGGATTCGGAATATCGTGCAGCCAGTCCAAATTATCATCTTTGCCGGCAATGAGACCATCAAGGCTGGTAGCGATATAGACAGTGTTAGTCATGGTATTTCCTCTTTTATATTGACGATGATGATGCTCTTATCGCGTCACAGTTATCGTTTAGGCTTGTATTAACTGCGGTGATAACTTAAAATTCTACAGTGTAGAAAAATGGTATTTTATCGAGACATTATAATGACTGTCAACACCAAGAAACGTGGGCGACCTTCAGCGGCAGGCCAGCCTCTCAATCAGCAACGCATATTGGAACAGGCCAAGCAACTTTTGCTAGAGCAGGGCAAAGTGCCCAGTATTAGGCAGTTAGCCGCGCAGTTGCAGGTCGATGCCATGTCGATCTATCACTATTTTGACAACAAGAATTCGTTATTAGAGGCATTGGCCATCTCATTAGTTGACGAAGTAACGTTTGATGCAACAGCTGAGGATTGGCGGGCAGCACTGCTGCTTCTGTGTCAGCGCTATCTGGTGCTACTCGATAAGTATGCCGCTTTATTGGAAACCTTATTAACCATGAAATCCACTGGACCTGCCGAGGTGTTTTCCCGTCAACTTGGGCAAGTGCTGCGGCCGTTGCAGCTTGGTGAGCAGCAATTTAACGATCTACTGTGTTTACTTGCTGATTACTTGCATGGTTTTGCTTTAGCAATGCGCAGCGACACAACCGGCAAATTAACGGTTGAGCAAATTGAAGGGCCCATTACGTTAATTTGCCGTGCTATCACACTAGAACACTAATACCAATCAGTATAAGAATTTGATCTACTCAGCGCGCTTTTTGCAAACTAATTCAAGGCCGGCTAATTCAAAGTGAGTACTGAAACAATGGTTGCTCCCTTGTGAGGTTATTCAACGCAGAAGTAGGTAGCCAAAAACGCGCCAGAATGGCGAGTTTTAGCGATTCTGATGCTGTGTTAACGAGCTTAACCGTAGAATAACTATGCTCTTCACTCGTTGCAAGCCACATGGATGTGGTGAATGTCATTAATGCAGGAGCATTTAATTACCTTGCCTCAGAACCGCTAAACTCTCGCTGAGTGACTAAATGTTTATACTGATTGGTATAAGCTTGTTTTGGTTGGCTAAAATAGCAAAGGCGTCGCGCTATTAGGTTGGTTAACGACAACGGGGTCATAGTGCCAAACTTGGCGAATAGTCGCCGGGGTTAACGTTTGCTCAGGGCTGCCATCTTCTACCACTTGGCCTTGCTCTAGTATCACTAAGCGGTCGGCATAGCGTGATGCTTGATTAAGGTCGTGAAGCACCACGATCACCGCATACCCTTGCTCATGGGCCAAGCGTTTTGCGAGCGATAACACTCGGTGTTGCTGGGCTAAATCCAGCGCCGATGTTGGCTCATCGAGTAGCAAGATAGGTGATTGGGGGGCTTGGGCCAATTGGGTTAACACCCGCGCGAGCTGTACTCGCTGCTTTTCACCCCCTGACAGCGTTGGGTAACTGCGGTCTTTTAAATGCAGTAGGTCCACTTGCTCAAGTTGCGACAGCACCAATTGCTTGCCTTGTTGCTGACTGAGGCTAAGGGGGTAAAGTCCCATCTCCACCACCTCATGCACTTTAAACGGGAAGGTTAGCGATGCGTGTTGTGGCAATACTGCCATCGATTTTGCAAGTTGCTGCCTATCCCATTGTTCAAGCTTAGCGCCAAACACATCAATGGTGCCATTATCAGCTGCAACCTCTTGGCATAAACTCTTCAGCAAGGTCGATTTACCTGCCCCATTGGGTCCGAGTAAAGCGGTGACTTGTCCGGCTTGAATATTGAGGTCGATATGACTCAATACCGTTTTTTGACCGATGCGCACCGATAGCTTATTGACTTGCAGTACCGTCTTACCTGAGGGCTCGACGTTAGGTGAGGTTTGATTTGTCATTGCTATATCAACCTATGACGCTGCTTGAGCAGTAGTAGAATAAAGAATGGTGCACCTAGCAGCGCAGTGACTAAGCCCACAGGCAGCTCAGATGGCGCCACCAAAGCGCGGGCACCGATATCGGCTAAAGCTAAAATCGCTGCACCTAGCATGGCACTGAGTGGCAGTAACTGCTTGTGATCTGGGCCTACCATCATGCGCACTAAATGCGGCACCACTAGGCCTATGAAGCCAATAATTCCGGTAGCAGCCACAGCAATTCCGACACCAATGGCACACAGTACGATGAGCTTAAATTTGAGTTTATCCACATCCAGCCCTAAGTGACGGGCTTCAGCCTCGCCAAGCAACAGGGCGTTGAGGGCTTTTGCATTGCGGTTAAACTGCCAGCTGACCAAGGCCAAGGCAAGTAAACTGAGAATCACATAATGCCACTGCGCACCAGCAATCGAGCCCATTTGCCACAGGGTGAGATCGCGCAGCGCCATATCATCGGCCATGTATGTTAGCAGGCCAATCCCCGCTCCTGCGAGTGCAGCAATAGCAACCCCAGATAACAGCAGAAGCACCACCGAGGTACCGCTTGGGCTGCTAGCCAGTCGGTAAACCGCCAATGTAGTTAATAGTCCGGCCACAAAAGCCGACAGTGCCACCATGTACTCACCACCTTGGGGGATAAGTACAATGCAGATTGCGGCGCCAAGCGCAGCGCCGGATGACACCCCAATAATGCCAGGGTCGGCCAATGGGTTACGGAATAAGCCCTGCATTACCGCGCCGCATTGTGCTAACACTGCGCCAACAGCCAATGCCAACAAGGTGCGCGGCAAGCGCACGTTGTTGATAACCAACTGCTCATGGGGAGCAACGCTACCCACTTCTAACTGCGTGGCCCAATTGACAACCGCCTGCAGGCTAACGGTAGGGCTTATTTGCAGTGGACCTATGCTGACAGACATCAAGCTTGTGATCACCAACGCGCTCAGTAATCCAGGCCACAGCCAACGACGATTATCCATGATGTTTCCTAAAGGTTCAGTTTAATACTGTTTAACGTTGATGAAGTCGCTGGCGAGCTTATCGGCGGCTTCAATAGCGCTCAGACCTAAACCACCCAATAGGGCTTGTGGTTTAAGTGATTGGATTTGCTTATTTTCCCCCGCTGGTGTGTGTGCCAGTAAAGGCATGGCTTTGAGTAGATCACCAACAGGATCATCTACAGCTTTGTCTGAACGATTAGAAATAAGAATCACATCTGGGTTGAGGGCTAAAATGCCTTCTTGTGAAACGGACTTATAACCACTAAACCCCGCTATGTTGTTGCCACCGGCTAATTTAATAATAATGTCAGCGGCGGTTTCATCGCCTCCTACGCGGGCAGGTCTGTCTGCTTGTAACAGTAAGAACAGTACTTTGGGCGCATCACCTTGTTGGGCGATTTGCTGTTGCTTTTGCGCTATATCTTTAAAAGACTGCTTAATGTTGTTTTGCAATACCTCAGCCTCGCCTTGGCGCTGCAGTAACTGACCAATTTGCTCGATATTGCTGAGCAGTTGCGATTGAGTATTGGCGTGTGGCAGCTGTACAACATTGACTTTGGCACCACTGAGCACATCTAAGGTCGCTTTCGGGCCCATGGCATCGGTGCCAAGCAGTAGGTTTGGCGATAATGCCAAGATGCCTTCGGCACTTAGCATACGGTGGTAGCCAAGCTTGGCAATATCATCATGTCCTTGAGGTAAGTGACTGGTGGAATCCACAGCCACCAGTTCATCAACAGCATCGAGCGCTACAATCAGCTCTGTGACCCCAGCACCAGCACTGACCACGCGTTGCGGTGATTCATCGGCCGCGGCGTAACTACTCAATAGCATCGCGGTGACGAAACCCAGCGCAGATACTAGCTTAGGTTTAAGACTGTTGGACGTAAGGAAAGATGGGTTGTGCATAGAGTTCTCCAAAAATAAGTCGATGTCGGTCACTTAGTGCTTAGCCTAAGGTTCCATTAAAATTTGGGTGTCGCTGATTTGCTGGCGTTGCAATAGTGCCAACACATTCATCAGTGGCTGTACGGGGGCGGATTTGTCAGCGGCTACCACTACTTTAATGTCTGGCTGCGCGTCAAAAGCCTTAATAAACTCCGCTTCAAAATCATCAAAACTGTTAAATTGTTGGCCATCAATTGCCCAATGGGGTTGCTCCACTAAGATATTGATAGCGATATGCTTATCTTGTGAAAGCGCACTGAGCTCAGAGTCTGCTTCTGTGGGAACCTCAACAGGCAGCGTCAGCAGCTGGGTATTTGCCGTCAGCAGTAAGAACACCAACACGATAAAAATGATATCGATTAAGGGGGTGAGGTCGATGCCCAAAGAGGTTGAGGACTTGTCGGTATTAGCGCTAATCATTAGGCTTGCCCTGCCAAGGTTTGGCCGCTGGCGGAACGAGAACTGCAGCACTGGGCTTGCTCACAGGTTGCGGCTTTTGAGCAAATTTGAGCGGTAGTATCACGACCGATACTCAGTGCGCCGTCAAAACCATCAAGCCACAAATTAAGCAAATTAAGCGCATGGGCCAACTTCTCACAGCGTCGTTCCGCCCACAGGGTAAATAGATGAGCTAAGGTGATGGCTGGAACCGCAATAATTAGGCCTGCCGCAGTCGTATTCATCGCCAGACCTAAGCCTGAAGCGAGTTGAGCCGGGGTGACTGGGCCATCTGATACACCGAGCTCACCAAACATTTCAATCAGACCCAGTACCGTACCGAGTAAACCCAGTAGTGGCGTGACAACCCCAATAATCTGCAGGATCTTTAACCCTGATAGCAAGCGGCCTTTTTGTCTGACTAACCATAAGCTAACGATCTCCTCACGCATGGCGCGAGGTTGATCGCTATGACTCAGCAGTAGCGCGGTACCTTGAGCCAACATGCTGCGACCTTTACTGATATTGGTCATTAACTGTTGCTGTTCTTCTGCGGTTGCCGAACGTGCCTGGGCACGCAATTGTGCCAACCATTTGTCTCGTTTGGGAAGTTCAAATAGCACTAGTGCTAAACGTTCTAAAGTGATTAATAGCGTAATGAAAGCACAGATAAACAGTGGCCAGCTTAGGTAGCCCAGTTGCTCTGACCATTGTTGATATAGTGGTTGCGACATATTTTCTATCCTTTGCGATGAAGGTCATCGCCTTGGTAAATCAAATTGGGTGTGGTTATCCCTAAACTGTTTGGCATCACTATTTGATGCAGCCTAACTCCGAGTTAGGTAATAGCGTTTGCGCCACTTGGCTAATTAAGGGCAAATTTAATTGGTACTCTGACCGTGTAGGCTAAAGCTGTTTGTGGAGAAGGGGCGGCAAATTGCCATTGCTTTACCGCAGCTAACGCCGCCTTGTCTAACAATCGATATCCAGAACTATCTACTAGTTCAAGTGAGAGTTGTTCGCCGAGTTGGTTGAACATCACCTCAATAGTGGCCGTACCCTGTAATCCGCGCTTACGTGCTTTTTTGGGATAATGAGGTTGGGCTGGTGGCGCAGCAAAGGTGGGCTGCTCAATGACCACGTGTTGTTGCGACACGCCTTGTTTAGCCTCACTTTGATTCTGTTCGTGAGCCGGTTCAGTATCGGCTTGGCTTTCAACCATTGTGTCTGGTTCTGGCTTGTTTTTAGCCACTTGAGTCTGTTGTGGTTTGGCTTCAGTTGGCTCTGTTTTGGGGACTTCAGGTTTCTTAACTGGCGGCTTTTCTGCTACTGGCTTAGCCTGTTTGGCTTTTTCAACAGCCTGGGGTTTGCTCGGTTTTTCTATTGGGGAGGTTGATTGTTTTACAGCTTGGTCGTCAGTCACTGCTGGCTGCGAAGGTGTTGCCGCAGTAGCTTGGCTTGCGCGCATTGCAATAGAGACATTGACAGCTTGCATTCCCATTGCGCTGCCTGCACTTAAGGTGAGGTCGGGCTCACTATTTTGTGACGCAAGTACCACTCCTTGCAACAGGACAGTGATACAACCAAAAGCAAAATATCGTTTAGGAGTCATGAGCAACTATCTTAGCTAAAGTCACAACAAACCAAATTTTAGTCCTTAAATTCAGTATGTTAATAATCAATCCAATCCATCATCCAATGGCTGTTTTAACATTAAGTACCGCTAGACTATACGAATAGAAATAAGATCGCAAATGATAATGATTTTCATTTGATCTATATTTTGTTCTCAGGTAAAGTGCCGGAAATAATGATAACGGGTGCCGAATCTTCACGCTTAATGGACTAAATGAGTCGACGTAAGCTACCCCTTTTTGACCATTTGAGGATTGAAACATGACCAAGAAGCCGATAGTTGTCGCCATTGCTATGGCAATAAGCGCGAGCGCAGTTGCTGAGCAAACCACAACAGTCACTGAGTTTGACCAAGTACTTGTGACGGCAACCCGAGTCACTGAAAAAACTTCTGAAACTAGCCGCAGTGTGGCTGTTGTGACCGAAGAACAGCTACAAGAGTCTCAACCCGCATCGGTTGCTCAAGCTTTGAAAAACGAAGCTAACGTCAACGTGACTAACGGTCCTCGTGCGTCGTCTCAAGGGGTTGAAATTCGTGGTTTAGGTGGTCAGCGGGTATTACAAACTATTGATGGTGCTAGACAAAACACCAACTCAGGCCATCGCGGCACTTATTTTATGGATCCGGAGTTACTCAGCTCTGTTGAAGTAGTACGTGGCCCTGCCAGTAGCTTGTGGGGCAGTGGTGCTATTGGTGGCGTGGTGGCGCAAAACACCAAGTCGGCTCAGGATTTCCTAGAGCAAGATGACACTTTTGGTGGTTACTTAAAGCAAGGTTTTGAATCCAATGGCGACCGGTTAAAAACCAGTGGCGCCATCTATGGCTTAACCGACCAAGTCGGTGAGGGCAGTATCGATTGGCTCATAAACGGTAGCTACTACGATAGCAATGATATCAAAATAGGTAATGATCAAACCCTTGAAAACAGTGCTTCTCGTGGCAGTAGTGGTCTGGCGAAGTTAGGCTGGGAGCCAAGTGATGATCAGCGCTTGCAACTTTCTGCACGCTTTTCAGATATCAACGAACTTGTGCCAAGCAACCCAGCAACTGAAGTCGGTAGTTCGGTGCCACTGGTACGCCGTATGACGACAGACACCAATGTCACTTTAGACTACAGCATCAACCCTACTGACAATGCATACTTAGATCTCAACGCGACACTCTATTGGAATGGCACAGATTACGATGAAGACCGTGTCACCAAAAATCAATTTGATAGCACTAAGTACGAAACATTAGGTTTTAGCCTTAACAATAGCTCTGATTTTGGTATGACAAAGCTGACCTATGGTGTTGATGGTTACCAAGACACCATAAAAACAGTCCGGGATGACAGTGGTCAAGCCGGAGAGCGCCCAGACAGTCTAGATGGTGAAACCACAGTATGGGGTGCATTCACCCGTGCCGATATCGCCCTATCTGACAGCTGGGCTGTTGATGCTGCTGTGCGTTACGATGCCTTTGAAAATCAAAGTAACAACCTAAACGCGTCTAGTGATGACAATGCCTTATCACCTTCTGTGGGCTTAACTTGGAAGACCACCCAATGGTTAACCTTAAGTGCGCGCTATGATGAAGCATTCAGAGCGCCGAGTATTGAAGAGATGTACTCTACTGGTACTCACTATTGTATTCCTTCCATTCCAGGGTTCTTGCCAGACGGCTTATGCAACACCTTTGAAATCAACCCTGATCTGCAAGCTGAAAAAGCGCAGAACAAAGAGATCAAAGCAGATTTTCGTTTTACGAAGTTAGCGGGTGATGATGAGCTGGCGATGACCTTGAGTGTGTTTAGAAACGATGTTGACGACTTCATTGAACAGTCTGTATCTAACCCGCTAATGGGCATTCCAGGCCTTGAACAAACCACCTCGTGGGACAATGTTGACGAAGCGCAGTTGACTGGTTTTGAGTTTTCAACTCGCTATCGCTTTGAACAAACTCGTGTCAGCCTAAACTACGGTCAAACCGAAGGTAAAGATAAGGCTAGCGATGAGTATCTGTCTAATATCCCAGCTAAAAAGCTTGCCATCGATCTATCTCAAGGCTTGATGGAAGGCGATGTCAAAGTGGGTACTCGCTTTACCTATGTGGCCGAGCAAGACCAGCTACCTGAAGAAAACCTCAATCAGTATGACGCTTACAAATTGTGGGATGTCTACGTAGCTTGGGAACCAGCCGTAGGAACATTTGAAGGCTTAAGAGTAGATTTTGCAATAGAAAACATCGGTGATGAGGAATATCGCCAAGCGTGGCAAACCTTGTATGAGCAAGGCAGGAACTACAAATTGTCGGCGCGCTATAACTTCTAAGTCAGCCAGTTTGGCCGCTTAGTGAGTGAATAACATTGGAGGTTTTCTTGGCATGTTTGCTGGAAAACCTCTAAGTCATTGTTAAGAAGTCAGTCTTTTTAGGCTGATGCTATTACTATTTTGGAGATATTCCATGTCTGTAACCGTTGCACAAATTCAGCAATACATCACCAATAACCCAGCGGCTATGCCTGCGCAAATTGCCACAGAGCTTAATGTGAGTGAATTTGCAGTGGTGTCCGCACTGCCGACAGAGCAGGTTGCTCTGCTGCCTTTAAGCGAAAAAGATGCCTTGTTAGCAGACCTTCCTCAGTGGGGCACCATGACCACTATTGTGTCTGCTTCAGGCAGCATTTTTGAATTTAAAGGCGCGTTTCCAAAAGGCAAGTATGCCCATGGTTACTACAACCTAATCACCAAGGGTGACGGTCTTCATGGTCACTTGAAACTAGATGACATCAGTGCCATCGCGCTGATAAGCAAGCCTTTTAGAGGCACAGAGAGTCACTCTATTAACTTCTTTGGCGCACAAGGTGAAGTGGTATTTAAGGTTTACCTAGGCAGAGATAAAAAACGTCAGCTGCTACCAGAGCAAGTAGAACGTTTTGCGGCGTTGCGCCAATCGGCAAGCCTAGCCGCTTAAATTACTGTGTGAGCAATATTAACGAGGATAACAACATGACTACGGAAAAAGAGCAGCGCCTGCGAGATAAATTACTGCCAGAAATTGAAGCGTTCAAGCAGGAGCGCCACTCACTGCAACTGGCCACCCAAGATGCGGAAGGTGTGCCTAATGCCAGCTATGCGCCGTTTGCTGTTGCTGATGATGGTTTTTATATTTTAGTCAGTGAGCTGGCTCGTCATGGAACAAATTTGAAAGTATCTGACAAGGTGTCGGTGATGCTAGTTGAAGATGAAGCTAGCGCTAAAAGTGTATTTGCTCGCAAGCGATTGACCTTTGATGCAACTGCACATTTGGTTGATCGCGATAGTGAAACCTTTAGCAAAGGCGTTGATTTATTGGCTCAGCGTTTCGGCGAGATGATAGACAATTTATCGACGTTAAAAGACTTCAATTTGTTCAAGTTGTCACCGCACCATGGGCTTTATGTGAAAGGGTTTGGCCAAGCCTTTAGTCTATCTGGTAACGAACTATTGGACGTGGACTGGAAGCGCGATGGGCATCATGGCACGCCAAAATCTGAACTTGCAGATGTGGCCAATTAACGCACAAGCCTAAGGTGCGTTAGCGAGTTTATTTAAACTAACGACAAAAGGGTGAAACCCCGCACATATTTCTATACAAATTATTGCGACATAAACAATGCCCGCCCTTGTGCGGGTTTTGTTATTCTAGTGCTTAAATTAGGTATAGATCTCGATTCTATCTTTAAGGAATAACTTTGAGTGATTCTACAGCCTCTGCACAGCCGTTAGCGGATAAAGCGGCAACAGCAGACAAAATCCATTCTTCTCCAAGCGCGAAACAGCGCGCTATTTTACCATGGATTGGTGCATTTCTAAGGCCTTATCGCTGGCGCGTAGTGGCTGCGATTGTGTTTTTATTTATTGGCTCTTTGGCATGGTTGTCGTTGGGTCAGGGTGTACGGCTAATGGTCGATGAAGGCTTCTTGGCTGACAACGGCGCTAGGCTCAATGAGATTATTTTACTGGTCATCGCGATTACCGCGTTGAGTAGTTCGGCCATTTTTTGTCGTTTTTATTTGATGACTTGGCTTGGCGAGCGTGTCAGTGCCGATATCCGTTTGCAAGTCTACGATCACTTACTGAAATTATCGCCAGGGTTTTATGCCAAATTGAGAACTGGTGAAGTGATTTCACGCTTTACAGCCGACTCGACTTTGCTGCAATCGGTGGTGGGCCAAAGTTTATCGATGGCTTTGCGTGCCAGTGTTACCGTGATTGGTGGCATCACCATGATGGCATTTACCAGTTTAAAGATGACGGGACTGGTGCTTTTAGCTGTGCCTATGGTGTTAGGGCCTATCTTTTTCTTTGGTCGCAAGGTGCGAGATCTATCCCGTAAAAGCCAAGATAAAATGGGTGACTTAGGCGCCTATGTTGATGAAACATTGCATGAAATTCACACCGTGCAGGCTTATTCTCATGAGGATAAAGATCGCGAGTTATTTAACGACCGTATTGAAGCTATCATGTCAGCGGCCAGTGGACGGATTAAATACCGCTCTATCCTTATCGCATTGGTGATGTTTTTAAGCATACTTGCCATTGCATTGGTCACTTGGGTCGGCGCCCATGATGTGATGAGTGGCAATATTAGTGGCGGTGAGCTGTCTGCATTTATGTTTTATGCGGTAATGGTAGCTGGCTCTGTAGCCACCATTAGTGAAGTGATTGGTGAAATTCAACGCGCGGCAGGTGCCACCGAACGATTGATAGAACTTGTTGAAACACCTATTGATATTCCTGTTGTTGCCCAGCCGGCAGCGCTACCCGCCAAAGTACGCGGCGAGCTACAAGTGCAGCAGATTAACTTTAGCTACAACAATATGCAGCAAGCCCTTGAGGGGAGTGCCGACCAAGGACGCCCACCAAGTCGTGTTATCCATGATTTGAGCCTGCATATTACACCTGGCGAGCGAGTGGCATTAGTGGGTGCCAGCGGCGCAGGCAAAAGCACATTGTTTGAATTACTGCAGCGTTTTTACGTGTTGGACAGTGGCCACATAGCATTAGATGGCATTGATATCGCCACCTTGTGCCCGCAAACGCTGCGTCAGCAATATGCCTTGGTGCCGCAAGAGTCAGTTATTTTTGCGACCAGCGTGTTAGAGAACGTACGCTATGGCCGCTTAGATGCGAGTGAAGAGCAGGTCAAACAGGCCTGTGTTGCAGCGAGAGCGGATGAGTTTATAGCTGAGTTCAGTGACGGCTATCAGACCTATCTCGGCGAGCGAGGCGTGCGTTTGTCCGGCGGTCAAAAGCAGCGTATTGCGATTGCTCGGGCCATTTTGGCTGACCGTCCTATCTTGTTACTTGATGAAGCAACCAGCGCACTTGATGCCGTTAGCGAGTTAAAAGTAAAGCAGGCGCTTGATACATTAATGGTTGGCAAGACCACCTTAATTATTGCGCATCGCTTAGCAACGGTCATTAATGCTGATCGGATTCTAGTTATGGATAAAGGGCAGCTCGTTGCCAGCGGCACGCACCAAGAGTTAATGCAAAGTAGCAGTCTGTATCGTGAGTTCGCTAGTCTACAGCTATTAACCGACGATGGTGACCAGCTTGCGAGTAAGCCTGCTGACGCTCTACCCGAGACAAATGTGTCCTAATCGTTGATTTAACTTAAAATAATGAACCTTTTGTTGGCATAGTACGTACAATTAAGCAGTCGTTAAGCTCAGTTGAGGAAGCCATCATGGCAAAGTGGATAGGTATCATCATGTTGTTATTGTCGGGGTGTACCAGTTTACCCGACGATATTACCCCAGTAGATAACTTTGAGTTGTCAAAATATTTAGGCACTTGGTATGAAGTTGCTAGGCTAGATCATAGTTTTGAGCGCGGAATGTCGGCGGTAACTGCGACCTACTCCATGCGTGAAGATGGCGGTGTTAAGGTGCTTAATCGCGGCTTCATTGATGCCGAGCAGCAATGGGACGATGCCCAAGGTAAAGCCTATTTTGTTGACGGCACCGATGTGGGCCACTTGAAAGTGTCTTTTTTTGGTCCTTTCTACGGTGCCTATGTGGTGTATGAACTCGATGCCGAGTATCAGTACGCATTTATTACCAGCTATAGCCGCGACTATCTGTGGTTTTTGTCGCGAACTCCCACAGTGGACGAGGCATTAATGGCGCGCTTTAGTCAGCAAGCCAAGCAGATGGGCTTTGCCAGCGAGCAGATCATCTGGGTCGATCAAAGCCGCAACAACTAACAGGAAACAGGGAGCGAAAGCTCCCTGTTTTTTTATTGTTATTTAGCCCAGACCACAGGACTACTTTCTTAGTTCTCGGCGCAAAATCTTACCGACGGTCGACTTGGGTAAGCTGGCAACAAAGTCGATGATTTTAGGCACCTTATAAGCGGTAAGTTGTTCACGACAATAACCTTCTATTTGCTGTTTAGCTGTCGCTTCATCGCTATTAGGGTCGCTCAGTACAATGACCGCTTTCACGGCTTCGCCGCTGTGTTGATCGTCGACTCCGACAACCGCACATTCCAATACCGCATCATGGTTAGATAAGATATCTTCGACTTCATTGGGGTAAACATTAAAGCCTGAAACAATAATCATATCTTTCTTGCGATCGACAATCTTATGTAGGCCATCAGGCGTGGCCAGTGCCACATCACCGGTTTTAAAATAGCCGTCTTGGGTCATCACCTTGGCGGTCTCTTCAGGCTTGTTCCAGTAACCTTGCATAACCTGTGGTCCGCTGACAGCCAGTTCTCCAATCTCTCCGATTGGCACTTCGTTATCATCTAAATCGAGGATCTTAACTGAGGTTTCTATAACCGGTTTGCCAATGGTACCCAGTTGCTCCAGCCCAGGGGCATTAAGCGATACCACCGGCGAGGTTTCAGACAAACCGTAACCTTCACTAATGGTACAGCCAGTAGTTTGCTGCCACATAGAAGCTGCCGCTTGGGTTAGCGCTGTGCCGCCGGAAATAGTGACCTTAAGGTGGCTAAAATCAAGGGCTTTGAAACTGGGCTGGTGGCAGAGGCCAACAAACAGGGTATTGAGGCCGGCAAAACCAGTAAACGGGTGCTGGCTAAGGGTATCAATTAAGCCTGAAATATCACGGGGATTTGGGATCAGTACCGAGCAGCCACCTTGCTCAAAATACAGTACCAAGTTCACCATGAATGCGTAGATATGGTACACCGGCAGCGGCGCAACAAACACCTCTTCACCCTGAATAAGTCGCTCGCCAATGCGTGATTTAATTTGCATAGCGTTAGCAATCAGATTGCCATGGCTGAGCATCGCGCCTTTAGACAGTCCGGTGGTACCGCCGGTGTATTGCAGCACTGCAAGATCGGATAATGTCGCTTTTACTGGTTGGTAATCTAGTGATAGGCCGGTGTCGATAGCATCCATTAAACGGGTAAAATTGACATTACCTGTTTCAATGTCTTGCGGTGCATGCATATCAAGCGCGTGGGTGGCAAAAACATAGTCAATGTCGGTGCTGGCGACGACATCTGTTAAGGTTGGCAGCAGATCAGATAATACAATCAGTGCTTTAGCACCTGAGTCATTATATTGGTGAATAAGCTCTCGAGGCGTGTATAGCGGGTTGGTGTTGACTAAGATCATACCGGCGCGCATGGCGCCGTAGGCTGCAATGGCAAATTGGGTAATATTAGGCAATTGAATTGCGACTCTATCACCTTTCACTAACTCGGTATGCTGCTGAAGATAGGAGGCAAAGGCACGAGATAGACGCTCAACTTCGGCAAAGCTGGTGGCTTTTTTTAAACAGCAATAAGCTGTTTTGTCACCATAGCGCTGTGCTGATTGTTCGATCAGATCAATCATCGATTCATATTGGGTCATATCGATGCTTGTATCGGCGTCATAAGCCATAGTCTACCTCGTAAGTTAATATTATTGTTGTCGTTGGCGTAATTTGAGCTACGGTATTTATTTTCAAACAAGTGTTTAGATTAGAGCTAAAATTCACCATAGGTCAACAGCTAATATGCACAGCGCAACTGGTAAGATGAGTGTGGTCGGCACGGGGAAACAGCTGGTGCAAAAGCTGGTCAGAGGCTTAATTCAGGCCAGCTAGTTAGCACAAAGGCCAGTGCATATCACTTGTCGGTGTATGCACTAGCAGTGGGGATAGTTTTATGGACGATAGAAGTTAGTGTCTTGGGCAACCTGTTGGCTGTAGTCACTAATGTCTTGCACTATGAGGGTCAGTTTACTGAAGCCGTGGCTATCCATTGGCGCGGCTTGCACTATGGTGACGGGGTAGGTGAGTTGCTCACCAGCCTTAATAAACAACTGGGTATCTGCGTTAATCACATAGGTTTGTTTCGCCGTGGTAGCCAGCTCATAGTGTCGATCTTGTTGGGTTTTATTGCGTATCTTCAAGGTGTAACTGTTTTCTATTTGGGCGTCGCTATTTTCGCGATAAAGGGCCTGCCTGTCGCGAAGAATATTAAGCTCAATTGCCGATTTTTGTTGCAGATCGACAGCAAAAATAGCTATGAACGCAGCAAAGGCAAGGCCATAGCCAACAAACTTCAATGACATAAATCGATTCACTTTTATGCCCGCCATCTCGTTTTCACTGCTGTAGCGAATCAGGCCCTTGGCATAACCAAATTTGGTCATGGTTTCATCGCACGCATCGGCGCAAGCACCGCAGTTAATGCACTCATATTGCAAGCCATTGCGAATATCTATCCCGGTTGGGCATACATCTACGCATAGGTGGCAATCTACACAATCACCAAGCTCAGTGGCCTGATTACGCTTGCGCGGGCCGCGAGATTCACCCCGCTGCGCATCATAAGTTACCGCAAGCGTGTTGGCATCATACATTGCTGATTGAAATCGGGCGTACGGGCAGCAGTGCAAACACATCTGCTCGCGCATCCAGCCAGCATTTAGGTAAGTACAGGCGGCAAAGAACCACACCCAAGCGCCAACCCAAAAGGAAGTACTGAAACTAAACACATCGACATAGAGTTCAGTTGCTGGCACAAAATAGGCGATAAAGCCGCAACCGGTAAGCAGGGCTATCACACCCCAGAACAGATGCTTACTGGCTCTCTTAAGCAGCTTTTTTTGGCTCCATGGCGCTTTGTCGAGTGCGTGGCGTTTATTGCTACTGCCTTCAATTTTCTCTTCTACCCAAACATAGATAAACGACCAAGCGGTTTGCGGACACAGATAACCACACCAAATGCGTCCCCAAAATACCGTGATAAAAAACAACAGAAAGGCTGCGGCAATAAATACCCAGGCAAGTAAGGTAAAGTCTTGTGGCCATAAGGTGGTACCAAAAAAGCGAAACTGTTGCAGATCTAAATCAAATAAAATGGCTTGTTGGCCTTGATATTGAATAAATGGAATAGCAAAAAATAGCGCGATTAAAAGGCTATTAAAAATAGTGCGCAGTTTTTGGAAGTGGCCCTTTTGCGACTTGATGTGGATTTTTTTAGTTGTATCTAGGTTTTTTACTTTAATGGCTTGCTGTTGATATTTTTGATTCACCTTATTGCTTGCGGAAATAGCCACAGCATCGCTACTTTGTGCATTAAGATGATATTTAACCTTGTTATTTTTGTGGTTAAAAGCTTGATTAGTCATTGTTAGGTTCCAACTGCTGACATGCCTAGTAAGTAAGCCTGTAATAGCAAAGTCGATACCAAGTTTTTAGTTATATAAGCTCATGATTATTAGTGTTTTTATTTTTAGTTGTTTATTGAGAAATCACGATATATCGTTATTTGGCGATATATCGTGATTTTGGGCGTAATAGATCGAGGTTAAATAGTGTGGATTAGTCGCGCTTGATACCCAACTTAGCCATTTTTGAACGCAACGTGCTTGGTGGGAGCCCAAGTGCATTGGCTGCACCATTTGGCCCAGAAATACGCCAGCTAAAGCGTTGCAATACCATTTCTATATGCAGCTTTTCAGCTTCTGCAAGCAACAGGACATCGTCCGGTTGGGTGCTAGCTTGTGGTGTTAACTTTGGCAGGTGTAAAAGCTCGCCTTGGGCTAAAATACTGTAGCGTTCCAACAGGTTTTGCAGCTCGCGCACATTGCCAGGCCAGCCATAAGCGGCGAGATGTTTCAGGCTAGTCTTGCTAATGCCAGTAATTTTCTTTCCGAGCTTCTTATTGATATCT
Organism: Shewanella sp. Scap07; assembly: GCF_013394145.1. Taxonomy (NCBI): domain Bacteria; kingdom Pseudomonadati; phylum Pseudomonadota; class Gammaproteobacteria; order Alteromonadales; family Shewanellaceae; genus Shewanella; species Shewanella sp. Scap07. The sequence goes on along the minus strand of NZ_CP041329.1, from coordinate 3,908,648 downwards.
AACAAGATATCTTTCACTAACAAGGGTAAGTCATCTAAACGGTCCCGTAGTGGCGGCACATGGATAGGGAACACATTAAGGCGGTAGAATAGATCCATTCTAAACAACCCTTGTTCAACGCGTTTGTTGAGATCATGGTGAGTGGCGGCAATTAAACGAATATCAACCTTAATACTGCGGCTACTACCAACACGCTCAAACGCTTGTTCTTGTATTACTCGCAGTAGTTTCGATTGTGCTTCAAGGGAGAGTTCGGCTACCTCATCAAGAAACAGGGTACCGTTGTCAGCCAGTTCAAAACGGCCTTTGCGGCGACTTGATGCGCCGGTAAATGCGCCTTTTTCATGGCCAAATAGCTCGCTCTCAAGCAGGCTAGGAGTGAAAGCGGCGCAGTTTACACTGATGAGCGGCTTATCAGCACGGTCGCTGAGTTGATGAAGGTTTCTTGCAACCAACTCTTTACCTGTACCATTCTCGCCGCTGATCAGCACAGTGCTATTGGTGTGGGCGACTAACTTTATCTGCTGGGCAACTTGCTGCATTTTAGGGCTGTCACCCGATAGGCTAACATCGCCTGTATGGCTGGCTAACTCGCTTAACAGGTAGTGGTTTTCGGTGGCGAGCTTTTCAGACAGGGCTTGGACCTGCTCTAACGCCTGACGTAATGAGTCCTCAGTTTGCTTCTGAATACTAATGTCACGAAATATCGCGACTACACCAATCAGTTTGTTGTCGCGATACACAGGGGTCGAGGTGTAATGTACTGGAAAGCTGCTGCCATCTTTGCGCCAGAACACGTCATGGCTGATCTCCCGCGCCAATCCATCATGCAAGGTGTTGTAAATTGGGCAATCTTCCTGCGGGTAATGGCTGCCATCTGCATGGCTATGGTGATGGCAATCATGAATATTTTTGCCAAGTAGTTCTGCACTATCCCAGCCGGTCATCTTCTCTGCGGCCGGGTTGATAAATACCGCATTGCCGTTGAGGTCAAAGCCATAAATTCCCTCGTTAACTGCGTCGAGAATTAATTTATTTTCTGGCAAAAACTGCATGAGTTGCTGATTAGCGTCATTAGGGTGAGTGCTATCGATGCGCAAATTTGAAGTGGCCATACTGAGTCCAGCGAATACCGATTATGGAGCTAGTATAGTGGTATTGGACAAAATTGGCGATATATCGCGAAAGGAGTAGGTATTGGCTTGAATAGCCCATGTTGCGCTGCGGTCATTGATTAAATTTGGTCGCGGCAAGGTATTTGTTAACAATTGACGCTTCGAGACAAAATATTTGCCCAACTGGTCAGATCTTGCAAAGTTATTATTTGATGGTTATTTACACTGAACTCATGGTTTTTATTCATTATTTATTAGCGTGGTGACGTAATTGTTTAAATTATCAACCTATACCTTAGTCTTGCCTGGCTAATTTAGCATTAGCTTTTATGGTTTGTTTGTTATAAAAAAGTAAATGAAATGTTTAATTTCATTTCTGGGGAAGATCCTAATTGCTGTAAAAATCGCCGTTAAATAGAGCGAGTCAGTTAGCAATCGGGTCAAGATTCTTATAAACAAACGAGAATAATGATGACCTTTGACAACAATAACAATGCAACCAACATAAGTGCGCTTAGTTTAGCTATTTCTATGGCTTTATCTGGTGCGAGTTTCGCCGTTCAAGCTGAAGAGGAAGTTAGCTTGGAGGACGTAGAAAAAATCGCTGTGGTGGGCTCCAGAGCAACACCCAGATCTATCGGTGATTCACCGGTTCCCATCGATATCATTGGCGCCGATGAGCTGACCAAATCTGGTAACTCAGACATGCTAGAGGTATTAAAGGGCTCAGTGCCATCACTTAATGTGCACTCAAACCCGATTAGTGATGCCGCCAGTTTGGTGAGACCAGCTAATTTACGCGGCTTGTCTGCCGACAGTACTTTGATTCTGCTTAATGGTAAGCGTAGACATCGCTCATCGGTAATTACCTTTTTGGGCGGCGGTATTAACGATGGTGCCCATGGCCCTGATATTTCAGTGATCCCTAGTATTGCTTTAAAGCAGGTCGAAGTGCTTAGAGACGGTGCTGCAGCCCAGTACGGATCGGATGCCATTGCGGGCGTGATTAACTTTGTGCTTAAAGACAATGCCGAGGGTGGCAGCATTGAGGCCAAAGCCGGTGAGTATTATGAAGGTGATGGCCAAACCACTGAGGTGTCTGGCAACATAGGCATGCCACTGACTGAAAACGGCTTTGCTAACTTTAGCTTTCAATATAAAAACGCCGATCCCACCAGTCGCAGTGTACAGCGCCCTGACGCACAAGCGTTTAATGATGCAGGATTAGAAGTTGCTGATCCTGCGCAGATTTGGGGCTCGCCAGAGATTAAAGATGATATCTCTATTTTTGCCAATTTTGGTATAGATTTAGACGATAAATCAGAAGCCTATATGTTTGGTAACTATTCTGAACGTGATGTTAAAGGCGGTTTCTATTACCGTAATCCCAACAGTCGCGCGGGAGTATATGGCGGTAATGTACGCAGCGTCGGCGGGGTAAATATGTATCGCCCAGGCGATGATAACCCAAGCGGCCAAGAAGCCTGGGATAATGCGACCCCCACAGTGTTGGTCGGTTCACTCGATGGCCGCGACCAGCAACTCAATTGTCCATTGGTAGAAATAGGTGCTAATGGTTTACCTAATCAAGCGGCACTGGATTCACTGGCGGCAGCAAACTGTTTTGCATTTAACAATATGATCCCCGGTGGCTTCACGCCAAACTTTGGTGGCAACATCAAAGATAGCTCGCTGACCTTAGGTACCAAAGGTGAGTTTGAAATAGAGTGGTTAAGCGGCGTGCTGTATGATTTTAGTGCCAATATGGGCCGCAACGAATCACGCTACTTTATCTATAACACGGTCAACGCTTCGCTCGGTCCCGATACGCCAAGAGACTTTAGTCCGGGTAAATACATTCAGTCAGAAACTAACTTCAATGCAGATTTCGTTAAATTTGCCGATTTTGGTTTAGCTGACGATGTGTCGATTGCTGCAGGTCTAGAGTGGCACGATGAAACATTTGAAGTGGTTGCCGGTGACGAGCCATCCTTCATTGCTGGGCCGTTAACAGACCAAGGCTTTGGTATTGGCTCCAATGGCTTCCCAGGTTTCCAACCTTCAGCAGCAGGCGAGTATAGCCGTAATAACTCCGCTATTTATTTGGATTTCTCGCTGCCGTTTACAGAAAGCTTACTCGCTGAATTGGCAGTCCGTTACGAAGACTACGATAGCTTTGGTTCGACGGTGAACTACAAAGTGGCTGCCAACTACGCCATCACTGATAATATTGCATTACGTGGCTCATACAATACTGGCTTTCGTGCGCCAACGGTAGGTCAAGCTAATGTGAGTAATGTGCAAACTAACTTATCTAACGGCCAGTTGGTTGACTCTGCGCTGCTGCCACCCACCAACCCGATTTCGGTGCAACTTGGCGGTACAGAGTTAACCCCAGAAGAGTCTAAAAGCTACACCTTTGGTGCGGTTTATAATCAAGGCGATTTCTTCCTAACGGTGGATTACTACAATATCAAAGTGGAAGATCGCATTAGTCAGTCTGAAAAAATCACCTTATCTGAAGCAGATAAAGAAGCGCTCAAACAAGCGGGTGTGCCTAATGTAGATGGCTTGTCGCAGGTAAGTTTCTTTACCAACGATTTCGATACCACGACAGAAGGTCTTGATGTTGTTGCCAACTACAGTGCAGATTTACTTGCAGGTGATTCAACGTTCTCACTGGCCTACAACTGGAACGAGACTCAAGTTGATAGTTATTCAGATATTACAGGTGACTTTAAAGTCTCTCGTTTAGAGAACGATCTGCCCAACCATCGTGCCACCTTTACTTGGGCGTCAAACTGGGATCATATTGGTCTGTTTACCCGGGTGAATTACTTTGGTGAATATCAAGGGGTTCACGTCGATTATGATGCCACTATCAACACAGGTGAAGCGGCAGTGACGGTTGATATGGAACTGAGCTACTTTATCAATGAGTCGTTTACGGTCTCAATTGGTGCGCAAAATATCTTTGACCAGCAAGCGACAGAAATTAACTTTACTGAAGAAGGTGCTGCGGCCTGTGGCGGTTGTGTTAATAACCAGTGGGGCGGTAAGTACTATGAAACCTCGCCATTTGGTTTTAATGGTGGCTACTACTACCTAAAAGGGGCGTATAACTTCTAATTGCTAAGCGGTTAGTTTTTACAACAAGCCCTGCACTTAGCAGGGCTTTTTATTGTCTTTATTGCACATAGGCGAGGGCTTGCTCAACATCGGTAATGGTTAAACTGCCTGGCAGCACTACACCATTGGGCGCATTCGGGCCATAGACACGGTTATAAGGAATGCCTGACTGGCCCTGACTTTGCAAAAACGCTTCAATTCTGGGGTTGGGTTGACTTAAATCACCGCGCATCAATATTACATGACTTTTAGCCAACTGCTGTACGATGACTTCTCGGTTTAGCACGCTGTCTTTATTGCGCTTGCAGATGCTACACCAATCGGCAGTCACATCGATAAATACTGTGTTGCCTTGCTTCACCAATGTGGCAATTTCTGTTGGCACCAAAGGCTGCCATTGCAACTGTTTATAGGCTTGAAAATCCTCTTTGGGGTAGACAAAGTAGCACACCGCGGCGTTGCAGCTACTAAAAATCAGCAATAACACGATCACTGCAGTTGGAATAGGCTGACCAGTCAATTTTTTATAGCTCAGCCATAAACTTAGCAATATGAGCAAAGCTAAGCTGATTAGACTGACAATAACGATAGCGCTCATAAGCACCTTGGTGTGTGGAAAAATGCTAGTGTAGCAAACAAAAGCCTAAATAATTACTCTGCAGCTTTTGCTCAGTCACAAAAATCACGATAAGCTGGCGACCTTATTTTTAAGTGTAATAGGGAAAGTGTTAATGACATTGAGTGCATGGTTTGGGCTGCTGGCTATTTGTTGTTTGGGTGCGATGTCACCGGGACCGAGTTTAGCCATGGTGGTGCGTCATACGTTAGGTGGCGGCCGCGCTAAAGGCATTATCTGCGCATGGGCTCATTCTATTGGTATTGGCATTTATGCACTGATCACTTTGCTTGGGTTAGCGGTACTGCTCAAGCAGGCACCGATGGTTTTCAATGCGATTGCGATTTTAGGGGCACTCTACTTGGCTTGGATGGGCGTTCAAGCATTACGCTCTAAGGGCGGCATGTCTGAGAAGCTGCAAGCTGGCGAGCAAACCGATGCTTGGACTGCGGCCCGAGATGGGATCGCAATTTCACTGTTTAACCCTAAAATCATGTTGTTCTTTTTGGCTTTGTTTAGCCAGTTTGTCATGGTGGCAGATGATCTGTGGGGGAAATCACTGATCGTGTTGACGCCGTTAGTTGTCGATGGATTGTGGTACACGCTTATCGCGTTGGTATTGTCTCACAGTGCGGTGCTGCCCAAATTACGCCAGCGCGCAGCGCTAATCGATAAGCTTTCAGGTGTGGTACTGATATTACTGGCGGTGCGAGTCCTAGTGACTCTCTAAAGCCAGGTTAGATGACAGAGACTAAAAAGCCATCAATGATGATGGCTTTTTTTATTGGCTTAAGCGGCGAGATTATTGACCGTTAAAAACCTGTACAGATTCATCTTTCTTAGGTTCTTCTGCTGATCTTGGCGGGTTTTGAATGTGGTCATCTAAGTTGTCACTTAGCATGTCGTGGTATTCTTTGGTGAACCACTCAAGTGCATTGTCTTTTTCAGCTTGTAGATCAGAAGACTTAATGGCTGCTTCAAACGCATTGAATCGTGACGCAGCAAAACGCATTGCCGTGCCCACTTTGCCAACATCTTGTTCTTGGTTGTTTAGCTCGTTTGCTAGCGCGATGAACTTATCGGCTAGTTGAAAAATCGTTGTCGCTTTCTGTTCTTCTGACATGCTTTACTCACTCTAAAATGACAAGTTTGATGTTATTTTCGTGGATGAATACTAACGTAATTCAGCAATGAATGAATCATCAATTTTAAGTTTATGGGATCTAACTCAAGATGAAGCTAATAACTTAGCTACTAGGGTCGTCGTCTGTGATCACAGTCCCGTCGCGCGAGTCATAGTAAATAGAGAGAGTCGGCAAGGGGTTATAAATATAGCGGCACTGATCTGGTGAAATATAGGTGGCGCGATAGGTTGAGTCTTCGGCGTCAGTTGAGGTAGAGATGCTTGGTGCATCTTGCAACACCGTTTCCCACACCGATATGCAATCGTTGGTGTTGTTAAGTCGAGGACTGGACTCAAAGGGCGGGTAGTTTTGCGCAGGAAAGCCCCATAAGTTCATATCGAGTTGTCCTTCGCTTCCACCGGGGAAAATCTGCAAATTATCGGCAGGTCCGGTATTGCCTAAGGTTGCCCATTTTACATTTGCCAGGGTGATGCCGCCGCTAAATGCCCCTCCCATACCTTGCACCGTGGCAACTTCGGCATCTTGTTTAATATTAATAAACTTAGGTAGGGCAACCACGGCTAATATGGCCAACACAATAATAACCACCACCAGTTCTATTAAGGTAAAACCGTGCTGTGTTGTTTGCGATTTAGTCGGCATATTGAAACTCACGTGACATCCTGTAATTACTGACAAGAATATTAGTATAACACTGGTGTTTTCAATCAGATAGCCAAGCATTTAAATTATTTAACATTGACGCTGCAAAGTTTGCGGTTAAGTGAGCGGGTTAGCTCGCTTGCATCGCTTGTTGACGGGCCTTAAGCTTGTGAGCATTGGCGGTATTGGAAACAACAGAGATAACAATGAAAGATTGGCAAAGCTTTATCGAGCAGCAGCAACAGCAAAGCTATTTTAAGCAGTTACAAGCTTTTGTCGCGGCAGAACGTGATGCGGGCAAAGTGATTTACCCACCTCAATCTCAGGTATTTAGCGCCTTTGATGTCACGCCATTAGATAAGGTTAAAGTGGTGATTTTGGGGCAAGACCCCTATCACGGCCCTAATCAAGCCCACGGTTTATGTTTTTCGGTGCAAAAAGGGCAAAAAGTGCCGCCTTCGCTGGTGAATATCTACAAAGAACTGGCGGATGATATCGACGGTTTTAGTATTCCAAGCCATGGTAATTTAAGTCAGTGGGCAAGCCAAGGTGTGTTGTTGCTCAATACGGTATTGACCGTTGAGCAAGGGCAGGCGCACTCGCACGCTAAAGCCGGTTGGCAGGTGTTTACTGATCAAGCCCTGATGCTGCTCAATCAACAAACGCAGCCGATTATCTTTGTACTTTGGGGGGCCCACGCCATTAAAAAGGGCAAGTTAATCACAGCCTCGCAGCACCAAATAGTGTCGGGCCCGCATCCATCGCCACTGTCGGCTTATCGCGGTTTTTTTGGTTGCAAACACTTTTCTAAAATCAATCAGCTACTGAATAACACGCAACAATCAGTGATTGACTGGCGGTTAGATTAACGCTGCTCAAACTTGCCGTATCAGCGAAAGCTGATTATAGTTAATAGGGTTGGCAGTTCAATGGATGTACTGACTGCACTGGCTTTGTACAGCGAGTGAAATTTACCTGATTAATGGATTAACCTCCGCGTGATGGAGGAAGGTAGTGGCTTATGTTTTTTGCAATCAAGCGTGGATCATTAACCAAGTGGGATGGTCATAGTCATGTGGGCTTTATTGCCCCTGATGATGGCTCAGAGCCTCTGATGGTCGCAGCGAAACATATCGAGCCCATAAATTACTTACCTAAAGTTGGCGACCGCGTTGCTTACCTTCGTACTTCTAGCACCCAACACCCCCTGCTCAGTGTTCGCGCACAAATAGATAACGGTGAACCGATTCGACTTAGTCGCTTTAAGCGCCAAGGTTTTGATGTTGATTGGTTATCAAGAATGAATCTGTTGTTGGTGGTGGTGTTGACCGTTGGGATGATTTTCTTAAGCCTTAATGTGGAATATAACCCGTTTGTTAGTGATCGAGTGCTGCCGCCAGCAGGGCTGTTTCCTGCCGGTTCTGAGCACTATGTGGGTAAAACTGATACTAGCGATATGGTGTTTAACTGCGAGGGTAAAACTCAGTGTATGCAGATGAGCTCTTGTGGTGAAGCGCGGCACTATGTGGCGCATTGCCCCAACATGCAAACGCAAGTGGGACAATCGTCCTGTTTAAGCTTGTGGTGCATCAATCCATAGCAGCATGTAGAGATTGCTTAAGGCTGAACTTTTTCTAAGCGGTAATGCTCAGCCAATGCCCCGGTAATCCGATTGCCTTGTCTATCTAACATAAATAGCTGGTTTTCACCCACCAGAAACAGTGGCTGTGACTCGCCTTCACCTAAACGAATAATATTGCCACGCCCAAGCCAAAATAATTTCCCTTCTGAGCTAAACACTTTATCGTCTTCACCTAGGTACTGACTGCTCATAGTGAAACTATTGTCACGATTTAATTGCACTGTGGTGGCAATGCCCTCGCAACTGGCACAGGGAATGGTGCCTTGATAGGTACCATTCCAGTCGAGCGCATTTTGGCTGGTATCGCCAACAGGCGTTAACTCGGCGGGCTGCAAGGCGGCATTTTGATTAACGCTATCCGTTGTAGCTGGATGATTGTCATGTTGGCTAGTCGTGCAACCTGCAATTAATAATCCGATTGAGATCAGTAAGATTGGTTTCATATTGATTCACAGCAAGATGATGTCGGTAAGTTTATCATCAGAATTAATCGCACGGATGTCTAGTCTTTTTGATACCAACTGCCAGTTGGGCAGCGGGGTTAATCGCACATTTAAAGCAAAGCTGACTATACTGAAAGTTCAATGGTCTAACTCAATTTTACTCAGCAGCAGCGACTATTGAAGCCGTCACTTAAGCTTGATGGGCTTAGGTCTATGAGGGAGAGGTCTAGATTGCAAAGCGTGAAAAGTGTTGTTGGTGAAGTTATGCTTTTATTAGGCCGCTTGCTGTTACTGTTGGCGGTCATCCCTACTGTGCAGGCAACATCACTGAAAACCGTCTCTAATGACTATGCGCCTTTTTACTCGCAAAATATGCACTTAAATGGTGTGGTTTATCAACTTGCCAACGAGGCGCTTGAGCAAAGTGGATATCAAACATCACATCAATTTTACCCCTTTGTTCGTGCTACGGCCTTAACCCAAAATGGCATAGCCGATGGCATCATTGGCTTATGGTACCGACAAGAGCGAGAGCAGTGGGCGAGTTACTCAGAACCGCTGCTATCGGTCAATATTGTGTTACTCAAGCGCAAAGATCGCAATATTCGCTATCAGCAGCTGCAAGATCTCAGTCCATACCGTATCGGAATTGGGCGAGGTTACGCTAACCCCGCGGCATTCAAACAGGCCAAATTAAATACCGAAGCGGGCAATTCCGATAACGAAAACCTTAAAAAGCTATTTTTGGGTCGGGTTGATTTAGTGTTGATCAGCGAAGATGTTGCCCGGCATTTAATTGCATTGGGGCCCAGCGAGTATCGACACGCTTTTGAGGTTGTTGGCCAGCCGCTCAGTGTTGAGCTGTTTCACTTTGGCGTATCTAAACATCGCCAAGATCACTTACAAATTGTCGAGCAGTTTAATTTGGCGCTAAATAAGATGAAAAGCAGTGGCCGGGTAGGGGATATCCTGCGGCTGCATGGCTTTGAGCACAACAGCTATTGGCAGCAAGAACTTGCCGGTTTATCTGCAAACTAAGTTACTGACTAAAATCAAATATTTGCTTTGGAGTCACTATCATAGGTAATGGTACGTCCCAGTGTGCTTGGCTGAGAGCGTCGACCTGCTGACAGTTATGCGCATAACCGACCGGTAGTGGTTTACCTTGTTGCTGCCAATTAGCTAACGTTCTGTCGTAGTAGCCGCCGCCCATTCCCATGCGTGCGCCATGGGCATCGAATGCGACCAACGGCGTGACAATCATGTCTAATTGGTGGGGCAGCAGCATCTGAGTGATATCCAGTTTGGGCTCTTTGATTTTTAACTTGTTAGTGATGAGCGTTGTTTCGGGTGTGTAGGCGAGAAAAATTAAATTACCGCGACTAAACGGATGCAGTCTTGGCAGGTACACATCGATATTGTGTTGCCATAGTGCATTGATTAAAGGCTGCGTATCTAGCTCGCCATCATTGGTTAAATACACTGCGACTCGCTGAAAGTCACCTTGGGTGATCACCGGCAGCAGTTGTTGCACGGCTTGATGGGCAAATTGGACCTGCTCAGCACTAGACAATGCATTTCTTTGGTGGCGAACATCACGTCTTAGTGCATCTCTTGCGGCTTTGTTGTGCATATTTAAACCCATTAATCATCCTATCGGAGTAACCGTTACACTCACTGGCGATTATCAGTGAAATTAGATTTAGCATCAACATATCACTTGAGTATTCAGATTTCTTACAGCCAAGAAAAAAGCCACCTGATAAAAGGTGGCTTTTTATATTTGAATTGCTCCCCAGAGGGCCGACCTGTCGGTGTAGCCCTTGAACCGTAGGTTCAAGGCGGGTAAACGATTAAATCCTAAGGCTTCTCGGTTCAAGCCGAGCTTGCACAATGTCAATAAAGCATTCACCCTGAGTTTGTAAATATCGGCACAGGGACATAACCAACTGACGCACACCCCAGGGAGCAAAGACGTTTCATCGATACCTTTTTGGGTACCTCGCCAGCCATGCTGACTACTGTATTGCTACAGTTTAATCTGCTTTTGAAGAGCGCTCAACCAGTGCATCTTCAAGAGTCGATTGTAACAGACCGATTTTATCATCCATCTGCTTGATATAATCTTGGTTTTTCTGCTGTTCTTCTAAAAGCTCATAGCCAATATTTAATGCGGCCATGATAGCTATTTCTTCACGGCTCAAATTATTGGTACGTGATTTAAGCGAACTTAGCTGTTTTTCAAGCTTGTCTGCCACCTGCCGCAATGCACTCTCTTGTCCGGTTGGACAAGCGATGGAGTAGGTTCGGCCTAATAAGCTAATCTCAATAGCATGGCTACTCATTGCAAAAAGGGCATCCGTTAATGTGGCTCTTGTGCGGACTATATCGGTCTGCTAGGTAAAGTGCAATAAGCAGGCCCTGCTAATAAGATATAGTTAGATTAAATGTTGTTTAGATAACCAAAATGACGTTTTTCTGGGTATATGTCGGGCTATTTATCAGCAAATTTAACCCGGAGAGTGACACTGTGGTTGACCAACATGTTAGCAATTGGGACGAGCATTGGGCTGGGGACAGTTCACAGAGTTATATAAAACCCTTGAGCTTGCAGGTTATTTGCCCAGTTTTACACCGATGCGACCTCGGCTTTTCCTTGGTGGCGCACAGCAGATCTGCTAGCATGGCGCAAGAATATTTAGATTTGGACAATGGTTATGGCAACTCCCCCTTCACTTGGTATCGACAGTTTACTTGCAGAACTCAATGCCGCTGAAATTGGTCAGCATCCCGTTGAAGTGCATGGCGCGTTAGTTGGATTAATTTGTGGCGGAGTCAAACCGGCTAAACATGCTTGGGTCAAACCGTTACTCGAATTGATTAATGACGGTCAGTTATTACCAGAAAAGCTACAGCAACTGATTGATGAACTGTTTCAAGACACCTTAGCGCGCATTAGCGACCCTGATTTTGGTTTTAGTCCTATGCTACCCGAAGAGGAAGAGCCGCTAAGTCAGCGTGTGGAGGCCTTGTCATTGTGGGTACAAAGCTTCCTGACCGGGATTGCTATGGTGCAACCTAAACTCAATAAAGCCTCTGCCGATGTACGTGAAGTGATTGGCGACTTAGCCGAAATCGCACAAGTCGAATTTGATGTAGCAGAAGATGATGAGTCTGAAGCAGCCTATATCGAACTGATGGAGTTTGCCCGTATGGCGGCGCTGCTTTGTTATTCAGAGTTTGGTCCAGAGCCAAGTGATGAAGCCCAAGGCGACGAGCCTGTTATCCATTAATCGCAATACTTTTGCAGAGAAACACTATGAGTCATGACACGCCCGAAGCCGCTGTCAGCGAGCAAGCCGTGGCACAGGTCGATATTGCCATTGTGGGTGGCGCAATGGCTGGCAGCACCTTAGCGCTGGGGTTGCAACAACTGAGTCAATCGCTAGGCAAACCGTTAAAGGTGGCACTGGTTGAAGCCAGCGCTCCTAATCAGCACCATCCTGGGTTTGATGCCCGCTCAATTGCTATCTCTCACGGGTCTATTTTTGAACTTAAGCGATTAGGTGTATGGCCGCATATTGCACATTTGGGCACCGGAATTGAGCATATCCATGTTTCCGATCGTGGCCACTTTGGCATGACAAGCCTTGATGTTGAAGACTTTCATGTGGATTGCTTTGGTGAAGTGGTTGAGCTAGCCCCGGTGGGGTCAGCCTTGTTTGAGCAGATTAGTAAAGCCGAAATTGAACTGCATTGTCCGGCAAAGTTAAGCCAGTTAGACACCCACAGCGATAAACAGGTCCTCACTTTAGATAATGGCAGCGTCATCCATGCCAAATTAGTGGTTGCAGCCGATGGGGTCCAATCCCAAGTGCGCCAAAGCGTACAGCAGCCCATCACTAAAGTGGAATTTGACCAAGTAGCGATAGTGGCCAATGTCTGTGTAGACACGCCCCACCATGGCCGCGCTTATGAGCGCTTTACCGAGTCTGGCCCTATTGCTGTATTGCCGATGAGCAACAGCGAAGGCCGATGGCGTATTTCACTGGTATGGGCTTTAAAAAGCGCAGAGGCAGAGCGGGTACTGTCCCTTGACGACAGCGGGTTTTTAGCCGAGTTACAGCAAGCCTTTGGTCATCGTGCAGGCCGGTTTACCGCCGTGGGTAAACGCGTGAGCTACCCGCTAGCACTGTCTTATATGCCTAGGCCGATATACCACCGTACTGTGTTTGTCGGCAATGCTGCTCAAACCCTACACCCGATTGCAGGGCAAGGATTTAATCTAGGGCTGCGCGATATCGCCACCTTACTGGCCGAAATGCAGGATTATTTGCAGCAAGACAATGACGATGTTGGCTGCACTGAACTGCTGCATCGTTACTTGAGCGCGCGCGAGTCAGATCGCAACAGTACCATCAACAATGTCGAGTTTTTGGTGCGCGGGTTCTCCAATAATCATTGGCCATTAGTGGCTGGGCGCAGCTTAGGTTTACGCCTATTGTCCTGGTTACCGCCGTTAAAAACACCGGTAGCAAGAAAGGCGATGGGCTGGAAAGCGCCACGTAAGTTAACCGTAAATTAATTGCTAGGGCAGGGCCCAAATAGTAACTCAATTGGCTAGAGGAATGTTTCATGTTTAGTGCACAAACCTATGATGTCGCCATTGTTGGCGGTGGTATGGTGGGCTTAGCCACCGCAATCGGCTTGGCGATGGCAGATTTGCGAGTGGTCGTGATTGATGCCGGTGAAACACAAACGCTATCGGGTGAGGCACGCTTGCGCGTCAGCGCCATTAACAAAGCCAGTGAGCGTTTGCTCAACTACCTGGGCGCTTGGCAGTATTTAGATGAAAGCCGTGCGGCGCCGTATTCAAAAATGGCGGTGTGGGATAAAGACAGCTTAGGCAAAATTGGCTTTGATGCTGATTCTATGAGTGAAAGCCACTTAGGCAGCATTATTGAAAATGACAACATTTGCCAAGCACTGGCCAAACGTGCCGGTGAGTTTAGCAATATCAATCATATTGAGAACCAACGCTTAGCCAATATCGCCTTTGGTGAACGTGAATCATGGTTGAGTTTAGAAAACGGTGACAATCTTAGCGCCGCATTAGTCATCGGCGCCGACGGCGCGAACTCTTGGGTTCGTAGCCAGTGCAATATTCCACTGACTTTCTGGGATTATGGCCACCATGCGGTGGTTGCGACTATTCGCACCGAGATCCCCCATGGCGATACCGCCCGTCAGGTGTTTTTAAATTCTGGGCCATTAGCCTTTTTACCTTTATTTGAAACTAATCTATGTTCGATAGTGTGGTCACTCCCACCCGAGCAAGCTAAAGCGCTACAAAATGGCGAAACTCAAGCATTTGAACGTCAATTAACCGCGGCTTTTGATGGTCGATTGGGTTATTGCCACTTAGCCAGTGAGCTGCAGGCCTTCCCGTTAAAAATGCGTTATGCACGTCACTTTGCTCGCCACCGTTTAGTGCTCTCTGGCGATGCGGCGCACACTATTCATCCATTAGCTGGGCAAGGGGTAAACTTAGGCTTTTTAGATGCTGGCGCCATTATTGAAACCATTACCGAGTTACACGCTAAAGGTAAAGATATTGGGGATTATGCACATTTACGCAGCCTAGAGCGCTGGCGTAAAGCGGATGCTTTAGAGATGATTGCGGCAATGGAAGGCTTTAAACGCCTATTCGATGGCAGTAATCCGATTAAGAAAGCGGTGCGAGATATCGGCCTCAATTTGGTTGATAACCTTTCTCCTGTGAAAACACTGTTCATGCAACAAGCCATGGGCAATAAAGGTAAGTTACCCACCCCCTGCCAACCTCAGTAGAGTTTTGCGATAAAAACGCAGAATAAGCTAAATAAAACAGTGAGTTGTTTTAGTTTATTCTGCTTTACTTTTTTTCATGTAAAAAAACTACAAAAGTAACATGAGAAAAAGTAATGACAAAACCGTTCGGATTAGAAAATTCTCTTGTATACAAAACTGTGACGCGAGGTATAATTTCGCCGCATTTTGATACCATTGATGGATCTATACCATAAACGTATTACAGATTATCGATGCATCTTTATTTCACCTAAATCGATAGCAAGGCTATCGTTAGGCTCACACCTTGACCTGCGTACCCTACAGTAGGCGAGGCCCCGAAAGGGCATAAAGAAGAGATAATAATGGCTAATAAAACTGTACTCTTTAACAAGCACTTAGAAGCTGGCGCCAAAATGGTTGATTTCCACGGTTGGGATATGCCAATTAACTATGGCTCTCAAATCGAAGAACACCATGCAGTGCGCCAAGACGCCGGTATGTTTGACGTGTCACACATGACAGTAGTAGACGTAACGGGTGCACAAGCTTGTGATTTCCTTCGCAAGCTGCTTGCTAACGACGTTGCCAAACTGAAAGTACCGGGTAAGGCGCTTTACGGTGGCATGTTAGACCACAATGCAGGCGTCATTGACGACCTCATCACCTATTATCTTAGCGACACCCATTACCGTATCGTAGTTAACTCTGCTACCCGCGAAAAAGACTTAGCTTGGATTGCCGAGCAAGTTAAAGGCTTTGATGTCACCATCACTGAGCGTCCTGAGCTGGCAATGATTGCTGTTCAAGGCCCAAATGCCAAAGCAAAAGCGGCTAGCGTATTTAACGATGCACAAAACCAAGCGGTTGAAGGCATGAAGCCATTCTTTGGTGTACAAGCTGACTCATTGTTTATTGCAACCACAGGTTATACCGGTGAAGCAGGTTACGAAATTATCGTACCCGATGCAGAAGCCGAAGCACTATGGCAAGCACTGTTAGACAATGGCGTGCGTCCATGTGGTCTTGGTGCGCGTGACACGCTACGTTTAGAAGCAGGCATGAACCTTTATGGTCTAGACATGGACGAAAGCGTTAACCCGCTAGCGGCCAACATGGGCTGGACTGTTGCGTGGGAACCGACTGACCGTGACTTTATTGGTCGTGAAGCGTTAACGGCTATTAAAGCGGCGGGTACCGATAAACTCGTTGGTTTAGTGATGGAAGCCAAAGGCGTGATTCGCCCAGGTATGGCGGTATTTTTCACCGACAGCGACGGTGTTGAACAGCAAGGCGCGATCACCAGTGGTACTTTCTCGCCAACCTTAGGCTATTCTATTGCCATGGCACGCGTACCTAATTCTGTTGGCGAAGTCGCAGAAGTAGAGATGCGAAAGAAGCGCGTCCCTGTTAAAGTTATCGCACCATCGTTTGTACGCAATGGTAAACAAGCATTCTAGTTTTTGCTGGTTGAGTGGAGACGCTCAACCAATCAAGAACAGCATTATGTGATGAGCGGCTTTGTTAGCCAAATGGCTAATTGAGTTAATCGCGTTCAACAAGTAAACCTTTGGCTAACTTGTTGCGTATAAGCCACAAGCTCATCAACCTAGATACAGTTTTGCCTAATAGACTTTATAAAAAGCATTAGAACATCAGATAAAGGATCGAAAAAATGAGCAATATCCCTGCTGAACTTAAATATGCCTCTTCACACGAATGGATCCGTAAAGAAGAAGACGGTTCTTACACTGTGGGTATCAGTGAGCACGCCCAAGAGCTATTGGGTGACATGGTATTCGTTGAACTACCAGAAGTGGGCGACACAGTAAGCGCTGGTGAAGATTGTGCTGTTGCAGAGTCTGTTAAAGCGGCTTCTGACATCTACTCACCACTGTCTGGTGAAGTACTTGCTATCAACGAATCTTTAGAAGATTCGCCAGAGCTAGTGAACAGCGATGCATACGGTGACGGTTGGTTCTTCCGCGTTATGCCATCAGATGTGGCTGAAATTGAAAACTTGCTTGATGCTGAAGGCTATCAAGCAGTGGTCGACGACGAGTAAAACGTTGTTGATGGCAAAGCCCCAACGCGACAAGCTTGGGGCTTTGTTCGTTATACTCGCTTTTAATCCTATAGCTAAGTGACTTTATCACGGCAAGGTTAATTAAGGCCCAAGCAAAATGGGTTTGCTGAAGTTATTTAGCTATTGCGTACAAGGGTTTGTATTTGGTTTATACCAAGCAAACGCGACTTAACAACGAGACCGGTAACTCTGCACCCTACAGGCAAGATACTGGCAAATATGGAACTAGGTTAATCATGACCAAAGAAACACTCACTCAGTTAGAGCAGCATGATCGCTTTATCGGTCGTCACATTGGCCCAGATAGCGAGCAACAACAAGAGATGTTGAACTTTGTTGGTGCTGAATCTTTAGAAGATTTAACCGCTCAGATCGTCCCAGAAGCGATCCGCTTAAACCGTGACCTTTTGGTTGGTGATAGCGTTGGCGAAGCTGAAGGCTTAGCTTATCTGCGCACCGTTGCCGATAAGAACAAGGTCAACAAAAGCTATATTGGTATGGGCTATTATGGTACTGAAGTGCCATCGGTTATCCTACGTAACGTATTTGAAAACCCAGGTTGGTACACGGCTTACACGCCATACCAGCCAGAGATTGCCCAAGGCCGTCTTGAAGCTATTTTGAACTTCCAGCAACTGTCTATGGACCTAACCGGCCTAGACCTAGCATCAGCTTCACTGCTTGATGAAGCCACCGCTGCTGCCGAAGCCATGGCCTTAGCTAAGCGTGTATCAAAAGCCAAAAAAGCCAATATCTTCTTTGTGGCAGACGATGTGTTCCCACAAACCCTTGATGTTATTCAAACCCGCGCAGAATGCTTTGGTTTTGAAGTCGTGGTTGGCCCAGCAAGCGAAGCGGTTAACTACGAGCTATTTGGTGCGTTATTCCAGTACACCAACAAGCACGGTCAAATCACCGATTTCACTGAGCTATTCGCCGAGCTAAAAGCGAAAAAAGCCGTCGTAACAGTAGCTGCTGACATCATGTCGCTAGTGATGTTGAAATCACCGGGTTCTATGGGCGCTGACGTAGTCTTTGGTAGCGCGCAACGCTTTGGTGTGCCAATGGGCTTTGGTGGTCCACACGCCGCGTTCTTCGTCTCGCGTGATGCCCACAAGCGTTCACTGCCTGGCCGTATTATCGGTGTATCACAAGATACCCGTGGTAATCGTGCACTGCGTATGGCAATGCAAACCCGTGAGCAACATATCCGCCGCGAAAAAGCGAACTCAAACATCTGTACCGCACAGGTACTACTTGCCAACATGGCGTCGTTCTATGCGGTTTTCCATGGTCCACAAGGCCTGAAAACCATTGCCGAGCGTATCCACCGCCTAACTGACATTCTAGCCACTGGCCTAAGCCAAAAAGGCGTGCAGCTAGTTAACGATACTTGGTTTGATACCGTATCGTTTAGCGGCCTAGAGGTTGCAGCCGTTAAGCAACGCGCTGAAGCTGCTGGTGTTAACCTGCGTATAGATGCCGACGGCATTGTTGGCGTCAGCTTGGCCGAAACCACACTGCGCAGCGATATTGCTGAGTTGTTCGATGTGATTTTAGGTGCAGGTCATGGCCTAGATGTTGATGCACTAGATGCAGAGGTAATGGCGAATAGCGCATCAGTCCCGGCAGAACTGGTACGTAATGATGCTATCTTGACTCACCCAACCTTTAACCGTTATCACAGTGAAACTGAGATGATGCGTTACATCAAGCGTCTAGAGAACAAAGATTTAGCCCTTAACCACTCAATGATCTCACTTGGCTCGTGCACCATGAAGCTAAATGCGGCCACTGAAATGCTACCGGTGAGCTGGCCTGAATTTGCCAACATGCACCCGTTTGCACCGCTAGATCAAACCGAAGGTTATGCGCAGCTAGTTCAAGAGCTATCTGATTGGTTAGTGGATATCACCGGTTATGATGCGGTTTGCATGCAACCTAACTCAGGTGCACAAGGTGAGTACGCAGGTCTACTCGCTATTCAAAAATACCACGAGTCTCGTGGCGATGCGCACCGTAACATCTGCTTGATCCCACAGTCTGCCCACGGTACTAACCCAGCATCAGCTCAGCTTGCGGGTATGAAAGTGGTAGTGACTGCTTGTGATAAAGACGGTAACGTCGACATGGAAGACTTGAAAGCTAAAGCTGCAGAAGTGGCTGAGAACTTGTCTTGCATCATGATCACTTACCCTTCAACTCACGGTGTATATGAAGAAACCGTGCGTGAGATTTGCGAAGTGATCCACAGCCATGGCGGTCAAGTTTACCTTGATGGTGCCAACATGAACGCACAGGTAGGCCTAACATCACCTGGCTTTATCGGCGCCGAC
This sequence comes from Shewanella sp. Scap07, assembly GCF_013394145.1. Classification (NCBI taxonomy): domain Bacteria; kingdom Pseudomonadati; phylum Pseudomonadota; class Gammaproteobacteria; order Alteromonadales; family Shewanellaceae; genus Shewanella; species Shewanella sp. Scap07. Next base: position 3,889,665 of record NZ_CP041329.1, on the reverse strand, counting down.
GTATCACACCTTAACCTGCATAAAACCTTTGCAATCCCACACGGTGGCGGTGGACCAGGTATGGGCCCAATTGGTGTTAAATCTCACCTAGCGCCATTTGTTGCTGGTCACGCAGTCGTCAAGCACGGTCGTGATTCTGACAACAATGGTGCGGTATCAGCAGCGCCATACGGAAGTGCAGGTATCCTACCTATCACTTGGATGTACATTAAGCTGTTAGGCAAGCAAGGCCTTAAGCAGTCAACGCAGATGGCACTATTAAATGCCAACTACATGACTAAGCGCCTAAGCGAGCATTACCCAGTACTTTATACCGGTCGTAACGGACGTATCGCTCACGAGTGCATTATCGACCTACGCCCGCTTAAAGAAGCCTCTGGTGTAACCGAAATGGATATCGCTAAGCGTCTTAACGACTATGGCTTCCACGCGCCAACCATGAGCTTCCCTGTTGCAGGTACGCTAATGATTGAGCCAACTGAGTCTGAGTCGAAAGTTGAGCTAGACCGTTTTGTTGACGCAATGATTGCCATCCGTGGTGAGATTGCCCGTGTTGAAGCAGGTGAGTGGCCAGCGGACAACAACCCGCTACATAACGCACCACACACCATGGCCGACATCATGGAGCCAGCGTTTGATTCACGCCCTTACACCCGTGAAGAAGCCGTGTTCCCAACCGAAGCGGTTAAGAGCAACAAGTTCTGGCCAACGGTTAATCGTATTGATGATGTGTATGGGGATCGGAATCTTTTCTGTGCCTGTGTGCCAATGTCTGACTACGAGTAAATAGCTACTTAACCTCAGTAATACGGCATCAGCCGCTACTTTTTGCTACTCATTGACAACAGTCAACTCCGTGGCAAAAAGCAGCGGCTTTTTTGTCTTACTATCGGCAGTAACGCTATTTGGTGGCGATTGGTGGGCTAGCATCGTTTGAGTGCTCATTGATATTATTCAACTCCGCGCGAAAGCTTTCAACCCGCCTATCGCGTAGCGTCTTTAGGTATAGAGCGGCGTCGGCAGTTACGTCATTTGTTACTGCTTAGGCTTGCCAGCGACGCAATGATGGTGGTAGTTGGCTTCGTTGAAGTTAGTTACTTATAAAGAGAAAAAGCGACCTTAGGGTCGCTTTTTTGTTGGTGACTTAACCTCAGTAGCGGCTTTTTTGTCTTACTATCGGCAGTAACGCTATTTGGTGTTCGAATGGCGTTGTTAAAATTGTTTGAGTGCTCATTGAGACTGGGTAACTGAGCCTCGAGAAGACCAAACTTCATTGTCTTAGCATCGCTAGTGACATAATGATGGCTGTTAGATTGGAGATAAAAAAAGCGACCTTTTGGTCGCCTTTTTGTTGATTAAAATTCTCATAAATTACTACTGTGAATCTATTAAAGCTGAATTTTTTCTTAGTACATATGTTATCGAATGCTCTTTAACTTCTTGTATTTCTACGGTCACCCCTTCTAACTGTAATATTTTATCATTTGGATTAAAGAGAAAGTCTAATGTGTTGGTTGGCAGCCTATTGATTGTTGCCTTAGGTTTTTCATAGTGTGTAATGGTGGCGTTGGTATTTGCTGAGCTATGGACGTTGCCACCGTGCGCGGATGACATTCCTGTAGTACTGGAGTTTACTACAGTGGTACTTGTTCCATATCTCGTAAATACCGATTCGTTAGACTGAACATCATTATCAGTTAAACGAAATATGATTTTTCCGCTAGGGTCCAATCCCATAAACCTTAGCTCAGAATACCCTTCGTCTATTTTTCCTCCCCAAACGTCAGCTCTGCCAAACGCATTAGGCAGATCTCTAGTTTTTTTAATTCGATATAGTTCACTACCTAAAGTGGCTTTTTGAGGTACTTCTAACGTCCTAGATATAGTCTCATATTGTTCGATTTGAGCACATCCAGAAATAAGTAGAGTGAATAGTGCAATAAGTGTTTTTTTCATGTGGATTCTGCTTTCTATTTAGTTTGTTAAAAAATTTGTGGATGTTAGCTATCTCTGAAATTTTTATAGCTGTTCGTCTGTTATATTTCTGAAAGATATTTCAAACAGATGACGGTTGCAAAATAGGTTCTATTCGATTTTTTAAAGCATCCTCATTATATTTCAATTAATTTGCACACTAATTAAGTGTGAATGAGCTTTCTGCTGACTTATGCCAGACATCGTCAGTTGAGCTGAAATGATAAATTTTATGTTTTTCAATGTGTTGTGGTGATGTTTGGCGGTAATGTAGTGCTGAGCTGCGAACAGTGTTAATGAGTTAAACGTAAGTGGAGTATTAGAAATAAATATTGAAGGATTGGCAGTTGAGAAGTTGAAAAGTTGAAAAGTTGAAAAGTTGAAAAGTTGAAAAGTTGAAAAGTTGAAAAGTTGAAAAGTTGAAAAGTTGAAAAGTTGAAAAGAGTTTACCTGTCATCAAAGGCGGGAAACAAAATACTAGGCAGCCATTGTTAATAGCGATTGTTAATAGCGTGGATGACTACCTCCTTCTATGCTTGATTTGCGCATATAACAAGGAGGTTGCATGCCAAGACCTAGACGATCCCTCATTAGTCTCGAACTCTTACAATAAGCTGATCCTACTATCACTGTAGTAGTCGTGTTGTACGGCGTGCCATCTTTTAAAATAAAGAGTATGTGGTGATGATAAATACACCGGCAAAAATTATGACCACCGCCGTGGTTGGGTAGAAACTCAAATCTTGAAGCTCACCGAAGTGTTTGCTATCGATGTTGCTGCATACGCACTTTTAGTAATAGAGAGGGAGCAGCCACCTTCATGTCGTTCTACATATTGATGTTGAACAAGTTAATGCCTGGTCAGACAGGGATGTGGTTTTGCAATAGCACAATTTGTTTAGTGATTAAAAAAGGCTGGCTATAGATTCGGGCTATAAATTCGCTTCATTCCCTATTTATGATGTCTAAACCTTAGCTACTCCTTCGAAATAGTGCTTCCCTGAATTCCTGTGGGTTTCTATGCAGCGCTTCAAAATAGGCTACATAAGCCGCATATTTTTGTGTTTGCATAAGTACCCTAGCTAAAACAGGTAGTGATATGAGCATCATGAAGAACCACTTGTACTCATGTTCAAGCACCATGGCGATAAATAAGTAGCTAACTAGATTAAAGAAAATGCTAGCCTTGTTAACTATTACCGCATTGGCTTTTCCCCTGATAACGAGTAAGTTAGCGATGATGAGTGGCAAAGCTATCACTAACTCTATAGACAACAAAAGAATTCCAAAAGTTTGGTTAGAAAACTCACCAACTATGGATTGCAGCGATAGCAATAATAATGGTGCGATAACGCCAGTGCTAATGATTAGCAGCATGATTACTGTTATACCAACCGCAAAAATCCACAGCGAGAAGTCGTATTCTTCGAAGAAATTATCGGTCATTTTCACTCAGATCCTCATAGATGCCGATGGCAATAGTTTTTATCGTGCCATCGAATGTGCTTCCTGTAACACTTAAGCTTGCACTGACAGCATTTTTTAGATTTAAAGATACCGCGTTAATGATTGCTTGACTGCCGTAACGCTTTGTTAGCTTTCCTGAGTTTGTTAAAGCTTTGAATGTTTGAGTACTAATTCCAGGATGATTTAGTCTTTGAATCTCAAGCGTTAGCCTACGCATTTTTGGTCGAGTAAGGCCTTTTAGTATTGTTGGTAGGGGTTTAGAAGTCGTGACTCTAAGTGTTTGTACTATCTTTTTGGCTGAAAAAGATTCTACGACGAAACCTTTCTATTTTATAGCCGCTAGCTGTTCGAAAACCGATAGTTTCTATTATTTAATACTTACAGTTTATTTAGCATGTATAAAGGAGGGGCATACTAGATTGTTGTCAGACAAGGTAGTCGGGGAAGTGGGTAAAAGCAAACATGTTGCCGATTGCTTATTTCTCCCACGATGACACCCATAGAAATATTTAGGTTGCTTTGTGAACACCTATCTTTAGCAATCTAAGTATGGTTTTTGCAAAGTCGGTGTTAGCTTACTCATAAAATAATCCGTGAAATTACTTTAGTAAACATACCGTTTTGATCAAGAAGGGTAACACTGGAAATTCAATATTTTCAAATTCATAGACTTGTTCTTCGTTGGTTAACTCAGCATCTAGGCTCTTCATTAGTTCGATAAATGTATCGTGTGTGTCAGTGACTCTTTGGTATGCGAGCCAAATAAATAACTCTTGAGATTGAAATTCAGTGAATAAAATTTGTCTTATGGAAATCTCATGAAATATGTTACTCGGCAATCTAGATTTAATTGATTTTCTTGGAAATTGAAACGTGCCATCTAGATCCGTTATACACTTGTCAACAATTTCGTTGTCATTGTATGTAAGGCTTCTAACAACGGTTTGATTTGGAAGTGGTAGACCGTTGTGCGTCAATCTTCCATTAACCTCTGGACATAACTCGACGGTATATTTCTTAAGCATTCCTAGCATGATGATTGCTCCTTGCAATTTAGTTATTAATAAATAAGGATATTTTGTTTTGATAGTGCTTCTAGGTGTCAGGAAGGTGCTAATCTTCAACTGAGAAAATATCAATATCAGTGGATCTGTACCCAAGTTAAAGTACGTTTTTGCCGTCGTTGAAAGTGCTGATGAACAATGGCTGGCAGGTTTAACAGGCCTGGTTTATTTAAGCTTTTTTAACAGCTGTTTCCGAAAAGCCTCTGGGTTTTTATGCATTTCCTCAAAGTAAACAAGGCATGCCGCATATTTATTAGATTTCATTAGGCTATTGGTTAAAACGGGGAGTGATATTAAACAAACGGTTAGCCATTTGTGGGTGTGTTCAAAAGTCACGATTACGACGAGATATATTAACAACTGAAGCCAGATATTGTATTGATTGACCTTTGCTGCCTTTGGTTTTCCCCGCGTGATCATTATATTAGGGATGATGGTGATAACGGCTAAAAATGTGGCCGCGGCAGTTAAAAAGGTTAGGTAGTTATCATCTGAGAATTGGCTGAAGTTCTGTTTTATTGAAAGCCCTAATAAAGATAATGCTGCACTCCCACTGATGATCAGTAGCATGATGACAGCAATACCTGTAGCAAAAGTCCCTATACCAAATTTGTACCTATCGAAAATGCTATCTTTCATAAGAAGAAATTTCCTCATAAATACCCACTGCAATATTTTTAAAACTACAATTAAATGAACTGCCTGTGACGCTTAGGCTCGCGCTAATAGCATTTTTCAAGTTTAGTGAAATGGCATTGACTAATGCTTGGCTACTGTAACGACCTGTTAGTTTACTTTTACGAGAGTATGTTTTTAGAACACCAGCATAGCCCTCCGGTGAGAGCTGTTTTGTCGGTTCTCTTAAAATCAGCAGTATCAGATCTTTGTGGCATAACGTCTTCATAATCATATCCAAGTGTTACCAATTGCAAATTGAATATATCTTATAGCTTTTACCGTCTATTGTTTGGCTAGGGATCCTAAATTCCTTTTCTGGGGTAGTTAGTTCAGCAACTATTCTCTCTAGCATTTGCTCAAACTCTACAGCAGGCTCCGTACCATCTTGATAGGCATGCCATAGTAAATAGTTGTCATCTTTATAGTCGACGTAAATGGCTTGGCGAACTATGGGTTCATGCAAGATGTTCCCGGGAAAGTGAGACTGTAGCTGCTTATTATTAAAAGAGAAATGACCATTGCTATCGGTAATGGCGCTATCTGTGTACTCTTCATCACCATAGGTTAAACTTCTTTCGACAACTTGGTTTTTGACCGGTAATCCATTAATCGTTAATTGACCTTTTACCTCTGGGCATAACTCGACCGTATATTTCTTTCGTAGCATTCCTAGCATGATGATTGCTCCTTGCAATGTAGTTAATGGCTACAGGCTTCTCTATGATTTTATTACCATCTGCAAATAGAGTGAATTTGATAGGACTTATCCGATGCTCTATCATCACTTGTCCAAAAGCTTTGCTCATTTTCCACGATATCGCCATTGAGGCTATTAAGGTAAGCGGAGTACTGTTCGTTCAGTAACGTACCATCTTGATTAGAAAACCAAATTAAGTAAACGTTCTCGTCGAACTTAGTTGTTATATATAACTGAACATTAGGTTCATGAAATATGCTATTGGGTAGGCTTGATTTAATTGCTCGTTCAGTAAAAGAGAAATAACCATTCACATCGGTCAATGCTTCATCTACATACTTCTCACCACCATAAATAGCACATCGCATTATTTTGCGGCTTGAAATTGGCACTTTGTTATTGAATAGGCGTCCTTGAACTGTCGGGCTTAAGTCGACAACTTTTTGGCTTCGTAGCATTCCTAGCATGGTGATTGCTCCTTTAATTATAAAAGTAGTGCCGAACTAACTTTAAGATCGCTAATTTAGACGCTTTTAGAAACGCTTCATAGGACTATATCGTATCGTTTCTGTAACTGCTGTTGTTGTGAGGCAGCTTGGCTTGGTGTCGGACTAACTCCTGTTTGGTATTGAGTTTCAAACCACTCCAGAAGTTCTGTTCTTACTTGGTAGCCGTCAGGTATGCATAGTTGAGTATTGTTAACCATGATAGTCGCGGCTCCAAATGAAGTGCCGGAATACCAATGACATTGCGTATATCCCTTTGTTGTCAGCCAACCCGTGATCTGCAAATTATAAATAGTGGCTGTGAGTATATAGAGTGGTAGGCAGAGGCCTATTAACAGTATTTGGCGTTTTTGTTTGCACGCAGAGTGCGTGTTGTTGATTCGCTGAATCAATCCCCATATTAGGATGATTAACGCGGGCATCATGGAAAATAGTGGCGGCAACAACGGCCTAATTCTCAGCAGAGCTGCTTGTTCTTTGGCTCTAGCTAGCATAGCAATTTCATCATTTAGTGCATAACAGTAACCAAAGATGAACAGTGTCAGCAGGAGTATCGCGAATAATGCGTGAGCTTTTTTGTTGTTCAATAGTTTCATAATTCATAGTTCTCTTGTGCTCACAAGTAAGCGTTATTCGTTAAAGTCGTTGTTGATTGACGCATCAGTATTTGTACGATCAGCTTTGTGTTAGTACTTCGGTATTGTTGATTGACCTGCTCTGCTAACTCCAATGCATTAAGCTCAGTTGATTTTGCTCTAAGTGATATATCTGCGCCATGTGCTATTAGAAATTTCACTGAAGAAAAATCCTGATTTAAGATTGCCGCATGCAGTGGTGTTAGACCTAGTCCATCAATATGGTTAATACCGTCGATATTTAGGCCTTTGTTTATAAAATGCTCAGCTAAGGCGAGTTTTTTGTGCTGATTATTACCTGTCAATATGAAGCTAAGTCCCGTTGTTTTCGATAACTCATCAGCATAGGTTTCGCCCCCTAGCTTGGTAAGTTGAAACTCACATATGAAGGGTGGCAAGTAATATCCGCTGGTCTCATCACTACAGACGATAAGCTCTTCTACTGACATATTGTATAGATTGTAAGAGGTTGCTATAGCTGTAGAACACAATATGAGCGACATTAAAACTGCTATTTTTTTCATGTGCGTATTTGCCCTAAGCCGAGTTGTTTTTCGATAGCCGGCATTAATACGATAGCAATTTGCTGGTTTTGCTTGTCATTGATGTTACTGAGACCTGTCGCTAAAAGTTGAAATTTGGTTTTAAATCGCCTTGCGAGTTCATTACAAACAGCTACGTAGACCTTCACATTCTTTAGATCGTTTATCGTGGCATATTTAAACCAATGTTTAGCAGCATTTTTGGTGAAATCTTGAATTACTTTTTGTGTCGATGTGGTTGGGTTGGCAGTAGCTCTAAACAGTGATTCTACGTAACCTATTGAGTAGCTTGCATCAATAGCACTGACCAGCAATGCTTGGGTAAACTCTTTGATTGTTAGGTTGTCTATCAGATTGACTGGCATGCGATTAAAGATGAATTTAAGTACTAATTTAGTTTCTTCGTTAGTTAAAGTGAGCTCTTCTTGTGTAAAGGTTCTTAAGTAGATAGGTCTAGTCATGGTTCATTCTTGATATGACTCTAATAAACAGAGCGACCTAACTCTAAATTGTGAGGCTGAAAACTCCTTGTTTTCAAACTCGTAAACTTGCTCTTCAGCAGTCAATTCAGCGTTTAACTTACTCATTAATCGAATAAATACTTTGGGGGTATCAATTTCTCGCTGATTGGCAAACCAAATTAGGGGTTCTTGCTCTTGAAACTCAACAAATATGATCTGCCTTATGACAGGCTCATGGAAAATGTTGCCTGGAAGCTTAGATTTTATGGATTTAGCGGGGAAGTAAAATACGCCATCTGAATCAGTAACACATTCATCAACCTCTTCTTCATCATTATAAGTAAGACTTCTAGTAACGGTTTGATTTTGAATAGGCAGATTGTTGTGGGTCAATCGCCCTTGAACTTCTGGGCATAACTCGACAGTATATGTCTTTCGTAGCAGTCCTAGCATGATGATTGCTCCTTGCCGTTAATTTAATACACAGAGAGCTCTAACAATTAGTGGATAGGCTGGCGCTTCAATATTGGCTAATTCATACACTTGTTCTTCATTCGATATATCTGAAACGAGATTACTTAAGTGCAGTTTGCAAACTTCTGGGCAAGAAATATCATGTTGGTTTGTTGCCCAAATATAAGTTTCTTCTTTGTGATTAGTTAGAGTAAATTCAATCACCTGCCTCACTATCGGTTCATGGCATATATTTCCTGGAAGGCGAGATTTGATAGACTTTTTTTCAAAACGAAACTCGCCATTGGCATTAGTTAAGCAATCATCTGAATACTCTTCGCCAGCGTAGGTTAAGCTGCGTTCTATAAGGAGGTTTTCTATTGGGGTGCCATTACTAGAGATTCTTCCATTAACCTCTGGGCATAACTCGACGGTATATTTCTTAAGCATTCCTAGCATGATGATTGCTCCTTGCAATTTAGTTGATGATTATATGTACCGCGTATTACCATGTAAACTTATTTCTTAAATATGCGTAAACCCTGTTTAGTCACTAATAAATAAAGATAATTTTATGATTAAAGTAATACTAGTAGGCGTAAAGCAAAGGTCCTATTGATGAACATTGAAGACATCAGCGTCAGTGAATTTGTCCCCAAGTTAAAGTATGTATTTACTGTCGTTAGCGGCATTATGGCAGCGATTTTTTGCTATACTGCTTTGGCTATTCTGCTGAGTTTTGTTTTATTCCCATACGAGAATATTGAAGAGATTGGCCCACGGTACGTTGCAATAATGTCAGGAGTATTACCCATTATTGGTATTGGAGTGGGGTTATCTTTTGGACGACTTTGGGCAAGAACAGTTATACGTGGATTGGCCATTGTGGCGTTGTTAGTGAGCTTAGCGAGTGTTGTCGTGGTAGTTCAATCATCCACTAATAGTACTAGTCATTCTCAATGGTTGTTTATTACTGTTTGCGGTTTTTTCGCGCTAATGGCTTTGATACTTAGTTTCTCAAAGCTATTTTCAACTAGCCTGCATGTAATGCGCAGGCACAGGAGGCGACGCAAAAAAGCGGCGGCTTATTTAAAAAACGCTCACAGCTAATATCATGTGTTGGTCGCCTGATTTTCTCAGGGGAAAGTGGGGCGGATCTGCTTTACTTCCGTTGTTAAACTGTGCCATTTTCTGTATCCCCTGCTTGGGACACTTTAAAGTAGCCCGCATTTACTAAGAGTAATTAATCGCCAATTTATATTTTGGTTATTCGCTACTTATAGTCATGACATACTGCTGCAGGTTCTGAACTTAGCAGTTTTATACATTTCGCCTGTTCTGTCTGTCACTCTAGTAAATACTTTTCTATCATTCCCCAGTTCTGAGCGGACGATCGCTCAGCCGTCTTTGTCCTTAAACTCACCTTGCCAACAAGAGCTGTCGAAATTATGGGTTATAAATATTACTTGAAGATTGGGTTACTGCTGTCTATTCCACTCGGGGTGCTGCTGTTTCTTTTTCTAGAAGCGGATTCTTGGCAAACATTTGTGCTCTACTTTGTTATTGGTCTTGTGATGATGGGGGTTGGCCGCGCCTTTGGTATGATTTGCGATGGCATCAGCTGGTTATTTAAAAAGGTTCAAAGCTTATTTGCTAAAGAGGCAAAGTAAGCCTTTAGTTAGGGCGAAAACTCGTTTGTGTGCAAAGCTAAACGGCAGCGCATTAGCCCGAATAGATAGTCGAGTGACTCTTATTACACAGAGGAGTCGCTCCGCCTGCTAGCCACAATTTCTTATTGCTATTTCAAGCTGTTAAGTTGATCAATTATTGCATTTCTGCTCGTAAATCATTGTTTATCTACGACTAATGTCTGAGTCCAATTCCGCTTTTATTGTTCGCTATGGCTGCGCCCTTCAGTTAAGGTGCCCCTAATCTATTTTGTAGTCCACTCGGTTGCGGGTGAGTAATAGGGTTGATATGAGCAGTAATTCAAAGTCAGTGCATGCGTCAGCAGATGCAGAGCACGGGGCGGGTGACGGTCAAAGTTATCAGCAGCAACACCGAGCCAGTTCAACGTTTGAGTCACGCGAAGCGTATCTAGAACATGAACTGACCATCATGAACCCCAAGCGTTGGCGGGCCAATTTACCGGGGCGAGATTATCGCTTTGAGGCAGAAGATTCGATTGCCGCAATGGCCGCTACCATCGGTAAGGTAGTGATGGTGGGTGCCATTGCCACAACCTTTGCCACCTCTCTTGGCTTGCAAGAAAGCTTTATTCTAGAAAATGTTCGTTACGAGCTGATCATTGCCGCGTTTTTCATTGTGGTCTTTTCCGGTTTTCTTCTACCTACAGCTAATTTGGCGGGTACCCATGGTCCGTTGATTCCTATCATTCCCATTGTGGTAGCAGCGGGTGGCCACCCGATGGCATTTGGCTTACTAATTGGTGCGCTAGGCTTAATATTGGCCATCAGCAAAGGTGGCAGTATGTTGGCCAACCTGACCAGTAAAGGTGTGTGCGGCGGGTTACTGCTGTACCTCGGCTTTGTTGGCACCGCCTCGCAGGTGAAAAAACTGTATGCGTGGGCTGAAGGCATTGGCATGGCGCATATCGCGTTTGTGGTGATATTTTGTACCATTATCTTATACGCGTTGCTTGAGCATTGGCGCAAGCGTTGGCTGGCTGTGCCCTTAAGTTGTTTACTTGGTGGTACGTTAGCGTTTGCTATGGGCGCGCCTTTTGAGTTTCAAACCGCGCCTGGTTTGCCAAACATGAACCCCATGTATTGGTGGGGGGATGATTCTGGCTGGATGTTAGGTTTGCCCACTATTGAAAGCTTTATGGTGGTGCTACCGTTTGCCATTTTAGCGGTTGCTATGTGGTCGCCTGACTTTTTAGGTCATCAAGTTTTTCAAAAGATTAACTACCCACCACGTACTGAAAAAGTGCATATGAACATTGACGACACCATGACCAGCGCATCGATTCGTCAAACTGTAGGCTCTTTGCTTGGTGGGGCCAACTTTACCTCATCTTGGGGCACGTACATTGTACCGGCGGCAATTGCCAAGCGGCCTATTCCCGCTGGTGCACTGCTTACAGCGCTGTTTTGTGTGGTTGCTGCGTTATGGGGTTACCCAATGGATCTGGCCATCTGGGAGCCAGTTCTGTGTGTGGCATTAGTTGTTGGGGTGTTTATTCCGCTGCTTGAAGCGGGCATGGAGATGACCCGTGAGGGTAAAACCACTCAATCTGCGGCTATCGTGGTGTTCTCGTCAGTATTGGTTAACCCGGCCTTTGGCTGGTCATTGACCATGTTGCTGGATAACTTAGGTTTAATTGGCTGCAAAGACAGAAGCGCTAAACTCACCAAAATGAATCGCTGGATAGCACCGAGTATTATGTTTGTTATCCTTACCGGGGTGATGGCGATGGTTGGTTTGCTACCTGGTATTCCACCGCTAATTTCGGGGCTTAAATAACCTAAGTCTATAGGTTAGGGAGCACAGGTTCGGGAGCACAGCTCAGGGCTGAAATGCTCGTACTCCCAATGCAAAACAGGGCATTGGGAGGCAACGGGTTGTTTCTCCCGTTGCACCAGCATGCAATATCAGCGCGCTTTGATTAGTTTGCTGCGATTTATTGCCGCAGCGGGCTAATAGTAACGTATCTATCTAGCCGTTATTTTTCGGCACAGGCTTGTTTACGGCAAAGGCCAAGGTTTCGCCAATGTGCCAGTGCAATAATGATTGCACCAATCATGGTGGCTGCTTTTTCTCCTGTCTCACCCAGAAAATCATGGCCAAAAATGGCTGAGCCTGCGAGTGTCAGTAAGCCGATAACTGCCAACACCAATACTCGCATGTCTTTGTGCTTATTACAGCCGAGCAATACCGCTAACATACTGGTCGGTAAGACAATCAATACCATCATTTCATGATATAGGTGATCGGCTAATCCTAAGGCGGATAACGACGGCATAAGGGCCAATAAGACTGGGGTGAGGGCACAATGGATTGCACACAGCGCCGAAATGCTAATGGCGAATTTATCGAGTACAGCTTGCGTTGTATAGTTCATAAGGTTTGGCGTAAACATCCTGTTGTTCAGTGTTAGCGCTATTAGACATTAAAATAAATTGAAATGCTATAACATATCATTATCACTTGTAATCGATGTGTTCAGTTGTCTTTTGCTGCGTTTACTCGTCGCAGGCAAGCATGGTGCCGCAGCGTAGGCATTAGGGCTCACGTTCAATTAAAGGTGTCAGCTACATAGCCATATAGGGATTAATAGGGAATGGCTTTTGTCTATTGAACATTCAACACTGGATGATTAAAGGCCAGCTTGAATAATTGTTAACTGACTTGGTGTACTAGCAAGGCGTAGCAGCGACTTTGATAATTTGTCACATATCTGTCTTTGACGGTTAAAATGTTATGTTATAACATTGCGCTTTTATTTTGTCGTCCATTTAGAGCAGAGCACGTGAACAAGTATTTTCTATATTCAGCCATTATCGTATCCAATGGCGCGTTAGCCCAAGATAGTAACCAAACCATAGAAACTTCAGATGATATAGAACGTATTGAGGTGAAGCGCTTATGGCAGCCTTATCGAGGCAATGTCCCGCTGATACAAACACCGCAAGCAGTAGACAGAATTACCGGCGACACGTTGGACAAAGAGGGGATAACCCGCTTCATGGATGCCTTGGACTTTTCTCCAAGCGTGGTAAGACAAAATAACTCTGGCGGTATGTTTGACAGCTTTGCAATTCGTGGATTTTCAGGGGACGAGAATAATCCAACGGGCTACTTAGTTAACGGCTTTAACTCTCGCGGCTATAACGGCAACCGAAATACCGCCAACATTGAAACTATTGAGGTGATGAAAGGGCCAGGTTCAGCGCTGTACGGTCAAGGTGAACCCGGTGGCACCGTTAATATCATCACCAAAAAACCACAATTTTACGAGCAAGGTTACATCAAGGGAACGTTAGGTAACTTTAATCAAAAGCAGGTCGAATTTGATCATACTAAAGGTTTGACAGATGATGTGGCCTACCGCATCAATGGCTTCTATGAGGATTCTGAAACACACCGTGATCATGTTGATGTTCAAAGCTTTAATTTGAGCCCATCATTGCTTTGGAATATCTCAGATGCCACCAGTATTAGCTATGAAATGGAGATTCTTGATCAGCGCAAACCATTAGAGCGTGGTGTCTATGTGCTTGATAATGATTTCGACTCTGTTGATAAATCTGCTTTCTATGGTGATACTCGCGATGGTGATCATACAGTAAAGGCATTAGGTCATCAGTTAGTGTTAAATCATCAACTTAGCAATAGTTGGCATATCCTTACTGGTTTAGCGTATCGTGATTCATCTTTTAAAGGTCAATCGTCAGATACAGAGCTCTCTGATGGTCGACAACTGGTGTACGAAGACCCGAATACGCTTTCAAGACAAAGACGTGAACGTGACTATCAAGCGCAAGATTTCTCAGCGCGTTTTGAAGTTAGTGGCGATGTTGAACTCGCTGGCTTTACAAATAACCTATTGATTGGTTTAGACTATTATAACTTTCAATTAGATACTGATTATCGAGTGTGGCGTACCGCTTGGGGCTCTGGCGATCCGACTTATTCAATCGATCCCAATAACCCAGACTACACGATGGATCGACCTGAAACCACACCGACAACTTTGACAGAGGAAGAGCAAAATGGCGTAGGCTTTTACGCTCAAGATCTGATTGAACTGACCGACAAGGCCAAGTTATTGCTCGGCTTTAGGGTCGATAAGTTCAACCAAGAAATTCTCAATAAATTAGATGATGAGTTTCAAGAGCAAGACCAAACAGAGGTTTCGTCGCGCTTCGGTTTTGTTTATGAACTGACTGACAGCATCAATGCATACACCAGTTATGCAGAAGGCTTTAGACCCAACCCTGGACTAGATTCCGACAGAAATCCGTTTGAGCCAGAGCAAACTAAATCGTTTGAAATCGGCCTCAAATGGCAAAATGTAGCCAACCGCTTCTCGGGTAGTCTAGCGCTGTATGATGCCAGCAAGACCAACATGTTGACCGCAGAGCCGGATACTGGCCTGTCAGCGACCTTAGGTGAAGTAGAGAGTCAGGGGGTTGAGTTTCAAATGACCACCTATCTGACATCTCATACCAGTATTGATGTGGCTTATGCTTATACAGATGCAAGAACAGCCAAAGATCTTATTGATAATGACTGGGGCGTGCCTATCCCTAAAGGTTCACGTCTTATCAACGTAGCCAAGCATGCAGGTCATGTTTCACTGAGGCATTTCACTGACATTATGGGCAAAGAAACCTACTTTGGTGCCACAGTGAACTATGTTGGTGATCGTCTAGGTGAAACAACCGATCCTGACTACATCCTGCCCGCTTATACCTTAGTCAACTTGTCAGCGACAATGGACTTAACCAGTAGATTTAGCGTGATGCTGGACGTAAATAACCTGTTTAATGAGAAGTACTTTGAAAGCTCATACCATAAGCTTTGGACTATGCCGGGTGAGCCTTTGAATTTTACGGCGAGTGTTAAGTATCAATTCTAACTTTTAGGTTAATAGCTACTTAGCCTCAGTAATACTGCATCAGCCGCAGTTTTTCACTTCTCGAAATAAGGAGATTGACAACAGTCAACTCCGTGTCGAAAAACAGCGGCTTTTTTGTCTTACTTTCGGCAGTAACGCTATTTAGGAGGTTAGGCTCGCTACCTTGTTGTTGAAACTCGGTTTGCCTAGCAGCATCGCCAGCGACGCAATGAGCTTTGTTAATTAGAAAGCGACCATTGAGTCGCTTTTTTTATTAGCTAACATTGTCTTAGCGCTTGATGAGGTTTGGGTCTCGGTGATCGCTTTAGCGAGTATCTTGCTGACACAGTGGGATGCTAATGGTGACGGCTAAGCCGCCGAGCTCACTTTGTGATGCGAAGATATTGCCATCGTGGGCTTGGATAATATTCTGGCTAATAGATAGCCCTAGGCCTGAGCCGCCAGTGCGTCTATTGCGAGACTTTTCGACACGGTAGAGTCGTTCAAATATCTTTTCCAATTCTTGCTCTGGTACCCCGGGTGAGCTGTCTTCTAAAACCAGTACCAAATTGTTTGCATGAATTGCTAGGCGCCATGAAATTTGCCCTGGGGCATCGGTGTATTTAATGCTGTTAGTGAGCAGGTTTGAGAGTACTTGCTTGATGCGGTCGCTGTCGATATTCACCAGTGCGCTGTTGGCATTGATTGTTAGCTGCCACTCAAACCCTTTGGCGCGCGCATAGTGCTCAAATTCTTCGCCCCAATTTATTAAGATAGGGACAAAGTCAACTTGGCTCGCTTCAAACGATAAGCCATTGACGTCTGACAGGGCTAGCTCGTATATGTCGCTAATGAGATGGTTTAGGTCATCAATTTTAGTGCCGAGCTTTTGGTAACTTAAATCAACATCATCAACCAGCTGATACTTAAGCGCATCGACTTGCAATTTAAGTGCGGTCAGCGGAGTACGCAGTTCGTGAGAAACGTCTGCCAAAATCTGGTTTTTTTGGTTGAGTGCATCCTGATAAAGATTGGCTTTTAAGATTGCAAGTTTACGGCGTTGATAGAAAAAATAGATGAGAATACTAAACAAAAAAAGTAATACTAAGCCGACCATTATGATCCCTTGAGAGATCGTTTTATGGGTTTGTGCCTCTGCTTCTACTGCTTTATTTTCTTCCTGCAATTTGGCGACTTGGATCTGTTGTTCAAGGAGGTCAATATCCCGCTTATGCTTTTCAATTTCACGCACTCTTTGCTCTGAGTATAGTTGCAGCTTTATCTCAAATGCGGCTTCTAAATGCTGGTGGGCATCATCGTATTCGCCCAATTCATGGTGGGCCTTGCTGAGCATTTCGTTATCACTTAGTTGATGGTCTAGCAGGCCCAATTTGTTGGAGATGATGAGTGACTTTTCTAAATAGCGTTTCGCGCTGGAGTAATCTGAGGTATCTAAATAGTAGGCGCCTAAATCATGCCAAACTTGGCGAAACTGATGTTCTGTCGGTGCCAATTTAGCGGTCTCAACAGCTAAGGACAACTGCTTAAAGCGCAAAGAATCATCATTCAGTGCTTCGTAGATTTTAGCCATTTGTAGATGAGAGCGAGACAGCAACTGGTTAGCCGATTCGCGCTTAAATATATCTATGGCTTTATTGGTGTAGTCGATGGCTTTGTCAAAGTCGTTAGTTTTTAGGTGGATACTGCCGATTCGGTGGTAATCAAAGCCCATATCTTGAATGCTGTTTAACTGCTTATCGTAGTCGAGCGCTTTAAGGTAGAAGCGCAATGACTTGCTATAGTCGTGGGCGCGGTAATACAGCTCGCCAAGGTTAAAGTAGTTGCCGGCTAATTCTTCAATATCATTGGTTGTCTCAAAAAAACGCATGGCTTTAATTTGATACTCTGCGGCCAATATTAAATCGCCTTGGGATTCGTATAGTACGCCTAGCTGGCTAAATATTTGTGCTTCGCCATCGTAATTTTCGTTTTTCTGATAAATTTCTAGTGCAGATAAGTAGTAATCTTTGGCTTCACTAAGCTTCATTTGTAGACGAAGAAACACGCCGGCTAATTGATATAAACGCCCCAATTCAATGGCCTCAGGTAAGGCGATAGGTATCGCCTCATTAACGATGATATCAACCGCTTTGGCATAGTTATTTTGACGCCTTTCTAAAAACGCAGCACTGATCAGTATTTTGATTTTTAGCTCATCTGAATAGCTGGGTAGCGCTGTCATTAACTCATTAAGTAGTTGTTCTGATTGCGCTTGCTGGCCACTCTTACGGTAAATAGAAACGAGCTTTAATTTGGCGAGTACCCGATCGTCACCCGTCGCCGCTTTGATGATTTGCTTAACTTGTAGTTCGGGGTCTTTAGATGACGACACGATGTCATTGAGTTGTGCTTCAATATCGGAGATAGGCATAGGCTGGCCTTGAGCGCGCGCATCGCCGATATTGTAGAGGCAGCCAAATAGCATAAGTACTTTAAGCATCAAACCCAACGTGCTGTCTCTAGGCTGCATATGGCTGACTTTAGCGAAGATAGAAACGATAACCTGCTCCATAGACCGATTCAATCGGGTTTTCGGTAATGCCAGCTTCTTTGAACTTATTACGAATTTTTTTCACGTGGCTGTCGATGGTTCTATCTGTGATATGACGATCTTGGGGGTAAGCCAGGTTTAATATTTCATCGCGCGAGTAGATTCGTTCTGGTTTGTTGTGCAGCAATGAAAACAAGCTTGCCTCAAGGGTGGATAATTCGACTTTTTTATCTTGATAGATCACTTTGCCTTTTTCTGGAACGACCGTGAGCTTTGAAAAGCTTACCGTGCCTTGGCTACGGGCCAGAATAGATTTAGAGCGAAGGATAAGTTCCATGGTGTCAAAAGGTTTGCAAAGGTAGTCATCGGCGCCTGTGCTTAGGCCGATGTTTTTATCAGACTGATTCACCTTGGCGGTTAGCATGATAATGGGCACATTGCTAAATTGTCTTATTTCTTCGCAGCATTCAATGCCTGTTTTGTTTGGCAGCATGACATCTAAAACAATAAGGTTTGGCTGGTATGTCGAAACGGCTTGAATGACATGGGCACCATCATCAACGTGCAGCGTCTCAAAATCATGGTGGCGATAAAACAATGCCAAACTTTCAGCAATATCAATATCATCTTCAACAATGAGAATTTTTTGTTTTTCTTGGGTGTCGTTCATCTGGTATACCGCAGCTGGTCGTTCCTTCTCCCAGCACTACCCCTTTTAGTTATACAAAACAGCTAAGTGTTGTAAAACGTCCGTGGCTATTACAAGTTTAGATTTTATTCTCCCACAGTGAATGACTTATTGCTATCTGGTTAAGATGCATAGTTAAAAACTCCCGCTCACCTATCAGTGTCGCCAGCTTCATTTGCGGTAGTGAAGATGGCGACGTTAGGTGAGGGGGAGTCACAATATTTTAGGTGGTGGCTGGTTATCTACGCCTATTGCAGCTCCGATAACCTAGGCGAATTAACATCATTAGCATCAACCAAATACTAAAGGCGCCGCCACTACTTGAGTTTGTTTCTCCCGGCGCCGGCTCCTCTGTATCGGTAGTATTGTTATTAGTGATGGTTAAGCTTGTTGTCACTGAATAACTTAGTTCGCCGTCTGATACCGTAACTTGAATTTCAATCACCGCATCATTGCTGACTTCGGGTGTTGTCAGTGTTAATTGATTGCTGGTTTGATTTTCAAGTACTACAGCTGGACCTGATAGCTGCTGCCACTGATATGTTAGTGTGTCATCATTTTCATCACTACCAACCGCGGTCAGGGTCATGCTGCTATTTTCTTCGACGTTGCTATTATGATTTTCAAGCACTAACGTTGGTGCGATATTTTCAGGAGGTGTGCCTGTTTGCACCGTCACCACTCCGGGATCTTCAATCGCGCCATTGGCTATGCCGTCAATATCGTTAGGGCCACCGTCTTCAATGAGCAGTCGAATACAGTGATTTCCTGCAATTAACCCTTGCGAAGAGTGTTGGCTATAAACGTCATCATTAACCAGAGGGCAGTTACCGTTTTCATCAACTAATGCCGAACTTATGCCGTTACTTGCATCAACAACAAAGCTGTACCAGCCTAGTGATGGGTTGTACTTACGATATACCGCATCCGCTGGCAATGTTTGACCTGCAGCCAATGGAATGACTACCGCTACTGAATCACCTTGCTGACTTAGTCCGTTGATGATGAAGTTATAAACAGGTGTAATACTGTCAAAGTGGTCATCTGTTGGGTCTGCATCACCGGCTTGTAGTAACGCGGCTAAGTCTTCAATTGCAAAACCGGCAGAAGCGGCGGTAATGCCAAGCCTTGATACAAACAAACCAAGCGTCATTGATAGGCCATCTTCAGTGTGAGCTGGTGCGGCATCACGCTGTGTCGGTAGGCGGGTGATGTTGGCATCGTTATCTAGATAATCGGCAATGCCGTCACCGTCACTATCGCCGTATCCTTCTTCACTATCGAAGATACCGTCACCATCAGAATCAGTATCACTGCTTAGTGGTGGTAAGTTAGCGATGACTAACTGCGCACTGCGAGTGACAGTGAATACGTCAGTTGTATTGGTTTCTGTGGCGATAGCATTAACTCGATAAATCCCCGGTTGCAGTACGCTTGGGTCTATCTCAAACGTCATCGGGTTATCGTCAATGTCTGTATCAATGAGTCCATCACTGCTTGACCATGTCAGGTTGTGCGTATCGTTTTGATTTACATCACGCACGTTAGCAGTGAGTGTGACAATGCCATTGCTAGCATCAACCACACTGATTGGCTGATCATTTTGATGCATTACTAGGTTCATTCTAGGAGCTAGATTGCGGTCAATCAGTATTAACTCCGTTGTGTTGGCTTCACCGACAAAAGCGTTTACACCGAAGTCCAACTGCAGCTGTAACTGATCGTCGCTACTGACGTCTTCTGGGATCACCACGCTAAGTTGCCCCGTTTGCTCTGCTTCAATAGCCGCTTGCAGTTGGCTGTTTATAGCACCATTCACGAGTAAGCTATAGGATACTTGCACAGGGTAACTAGCAGCTTCACCGCTTAAGCTCAGGTTTACATGGTAACTGCCGCCAGCTTCAACTGGACGTCGAGAGGGGAGGGATAGCTTAGGTAAAATGTCGAGATTGAACGACGATACCGCCAAGTTACCACTGCCATCTGTTGCTGCTATCTCAACACTATGGCGTCCTGAAGTCAGCAAGGTGTCGCTGGTGATGTTGCCTGCGACTTCACCATCGACCAAGTCCGTTGCCAATATTGACACTAAATTAGCAATATTGGTTAAACGCCCCTGTGCATTGATAGACATATCGATTAGATCGTCAAAGCTTGGTGCAGTTGTATCG
The DNA here is from genome assembly GCF_013394145.1 of Shewanella sp. Scap07. Classification (NCBI taxonomy): domain Bacteria; kingdom Pseudomonadati; phylum Pseudomonadota; class Gammaproteobacteria; order Alteromonadales; family Shewanellaceae; genus Shewanella; species Shewanella sp. Scap07. The sequence continues at coordinate 3,869,195 of NZ_CP041329.1, read as the reverse complement.
ACGATAGTGATAACTTGTTCTGCACTAGATTGATTACCTGATATATCAGTCGCAGTCCAAGTGATAGTATGCTCACCTAAGCTAAAGGATAAGTCATCAGTATCCACTGTTAGGACAGGTGAAGCATCATTATCATCTGTAACCGTTGGCTGTGGTAGTTGTACTTGAGTTACCTCACCCGTTGCTTCAAATGTCATGTTTTCAACGTTACTCACCACAGGTGCCTGAGTGTCTGACTCATTAGGATCGAGTGGGTTAGGGTCATTAATATCAATAACACCGTCACCGTCATCATCATTATCGGCGTTATTACCAATGCCATCGTTATCCGTATCTAACGTTTCCGTTGGATCGTTCGGGAAGGCATCGGCGTTATCACCCACGCCATCGTTATCCGTATCTAACGTTTCCGTTGGATCGCTTGGGAAGGCATCGGCGTTATCACCCACACCGTCGTTATCGGTATCTAACGTTTCTGTTGGATCGCTTGGGAAGGCATCCGCGTTATCACCCACGCCGTCGTTATCGGTATCGAGTGTTTCCGTTGGATCGCTTGGGAAGGCATCGGCATTATCACCCACACCATCGTTATCGGTATCTAACGTTTCCGTTGGATCATTCGGGAAGGCATCTGCGTTGTTACCCACGCCATCGTTATCGGTATCGAGTGTTTCCGTTGGATCGCTTGGGAAGGCATCGGCGTTATCACCCACACCGTCGTTATCGGTATCCAATGTTTCCGTTGGATCGCTTGGGAAAGCATCTGCGTTATCACCCACGCCGTCGCTATCCGTATCTAATGTTTCCGTTGGATCGCTTGGGAAGGCATCGGCGTTGTTACCCACACCGTCGTTATCGGTATCTAACGTTTCTGTTGGATCGCTTGGGAAGGCATCGGCGTTATCACCCACGCCATCGTTATCGGTATCTAGTGTTTCCGTTGGATCATTCGGGAAGGCATCGGCGTTATCACCCACACCGTCGTTATCGGTATCTAACGTTTCCGTTGGATCATTCGGGAAGGCATCCGCGTTATCACCCACGCCGTCGTTATCGGTATCGAGTGTTTCCGTTGGATCGCTTGGGAAGGCATCTGCGTTGTTACCCACGCCGTCGTTATCGGTATCGAATGTTTCAGTGGGATCTGTTGGGAAAGCGTCTGCATTGTCACCCACGCCGTCATTATCTGAATCGAGTGTTTCAGTTGCATCGAGAGGGAAAACATCACTGGCATCTTCTACACCATCACCGTCATCATCAAGATCATTGGAATTGGTTAGGCCATCTCCATCTAGGTCATAATCGTTAAGCATATTGACTAGGTGTATACCGAAACCATTCCAGTCAGACCCTGCGATCAACAAGTTACCATCTTCTTGAACGATTAATTTGATTGGGTCGTAATCTTGTACATCTAAGCGAACATAGCCGACAGTATTGAACTGACTATCTAACTCACCTGTTTCAGTAAAACGAACAACATGGGCGTAATCAGGAGTCAGTCCTGTTAATACCAGTATACGGCCGTCACTTTGTATCTGGATATCTTGAACATTCCAGATGCTAATATCTTCATCAAAATCGTTTGCTGAATAACCATTGTCTGCAAATGTGCCATCAAGTTGACCATCAACAACCTTCAATACACTGAGCCGTTTGGCAACGTTTGATGTTGTACCCGCAGCGTAAACATTGCCGTCAGCGTCTTTAGCCAATTTAATGGAGCGGGCAAACATATCGCTATCAAGTGCTAGCTCGCCATCCGTACCAAAGCTAGTATCAATGTTGCCATCAACGTCGATTTTGGCCAGATAGAAAGTGCCGTCTTGCTTTTTCATCGCAAGCACTTGGCTATCATCATTAAGTACTAACGCATCTATGAAATAGATGGAACTACCAAGTTCAGTAGCACCAATAGATAAACTACCCGCATCACCAAAGCTGGTATCAAATGTACCGCCACTGCTTAATTTATGTGCGAAGTTTTGATAAGTGTACTTGCCGTAAATGACTGTACTGCCATTAGTTAAAGTTGAGGCAACGTCTGTCCCACGAATGATTAAACCGTCTTCATTATCGTAAACACCAGTCTCGTTAAAGCGAGTATCTAAAGCACCAGTTGCATCATACTGAGCGATAAATACTTGATTATCTTTTTCACCGGCCACTTTAATGCCGCTATCACTTGTCAGTGCTAGTTTAAAGTGAGTTTCAACATCGTAAAGCGCATAAAGAATACCGTTGTCAGCAAAATCGGTATTGATTGCTCCTGTGCTATCAACGTCAATGATGACACCGCTCTCTTCATTAAGCGTGTTGTGATATGAACTACCCACCAGGTAAAGACCATTGTCGTGAGCAATGGCGTCAGTAATATAAATTTCTCTATCGCCGTTATGCACATAAGCTGAAGAAATACCGTTTAAGCCATAAGTAGTGACTAAGTCACCGGCATCATCGTCATCGGCATTGTTACCAACTCCATCACCATCGGTATCGTATTGTTCATTAATATCATCCGGGAAGGCGTCTGCGTTATCACCCACGCTATCGTTATCAGAATCTAGGTATTCACTGGCATCGTCATCAAAGGCATCTTCAAATGCCCAGTAACCATCGCTATCGGCATCACGGTATAAGTTACCGCTCAATAATAATGCTGGGTACTGCTCTGACGTGCCAAAGTCCCAGTTAGTTGAAGACCAGTCATTTGTATAAGCGCTGCTGTTACAATTAACATCCGCAGGTGTTGTAGGGCATTTCAGTTGTTCAGATGTGTAACCTGCGCCTGCACTGTTAAATGTGCTCGATATGCCTGTTGCTTCGGTATCCCACAGGGCATACACAACAGATAATGTATTTGATGAGCTGTAACCTAAAAGGCCACCTGTATCAGTATTTTGACCATCATTGGTGTTAATCGCACCATACGCCAAGACACGCTCAAATGTTGAGTCTGCATTTAAGTCACCTGCGATTCCACCAATAACAGAATCACCCAACAGCGAAACATCAGCGTATGAGTCGACAATCTCTGTTGCACCATCAATATCACCAATTAAACCACCTAAAATGATTGGCGCTGTAATGCTGCCTTGGGCAAACACTCGGGTTAAAACACTTGTGCCTTCAACTTTACCGATAAGGCCGCCTGCGACTTCAATATCAGTCTCAATGCCAGCTTCATCAATCAGGGTAATATCTACAATCGCGTAGCTATCGTTAATCGTGACACTTTCTGCATCACCAATTAACCCGCCTGCAGAAGTTACGGCCTGAATATTGCCTTCAAAGCTCACATTATCTAAGGTGTTAGACCCTGATAATTGACCAAATAACCCGCCGGTATCAGAACCTGCATCATCGGTAATAGAAATCGAGGTTATGCGACCTTGTGCATGAACATAATCAGCATCTAAATCATAAAGTCGTCCCGCAACTAAACCACTGTCATCATTACCAAGGACAGTACCTTGGACGTTAATATTGCTCAGTACCGCTGAATCAGTGCTGCTGTTTCGGGCAATTAAGAGTGCTGAGTTATTCAAGCCTGTGACGCTAGTTAAATCCCCATCGATATTAATATTGGTGACACTAACCGTGGCTACATAACCCAATAGCGCTTGGTAGTCTTCATCAGGGCGACTAATGAATAGATTACTGATGGTGTGACCATTACCGTTAAAGTTTGCAGCGAAGCGATCATCATAGCTACCAATCGGCTGCCAACCTTCACCTGTGTTGTAATAGTCTTCATCTGACAGGTCGCCGTCGGCATCGGTATCGAAATCTAAGTCAGTGATTAACTCGTAACCCATACAGCCTGTGCCGTCAGTTAAGCCTGCACAACCAGCGGTAACACCACTTAAGCTATTACCGGCTAAGTCATCACGCATGGCGTGTAACTGGGCTAAGGTTGATATTTCAATTAAGCCATCGTCATCAATATCAACGTCGTGCGCAGCAGTTGAGCCTGTCGCATCAAATGGGTACAGATCTGATTCATTGACAACATTGTCACCATCAATATCAGGATCTGAATTATCACCAATTAAATCGCCGTCAGTATCTGACCATTCAGTTGGATCATTAGGAAAAGCATCAGCATTGTCACCGACATTATCGTTATCAGCATCTGACCATTCTGTGGAGTCATCAGGGAAAGCGTCTAATGAATCTGGCACGCCATCATTATCTCTATCGTGGAAAGCCACACCGTTGATAATAGGTGAAGGGTACTGGCTAGACGTACCAAAATCCCAATATGTTTGGTCCCAATTTGCATAGATACCAACGTTAGCAACCGGAGCTTGTAATTCAGCGGTTGTATAACCGGTACCTGAGCCGCTTGTTGTAAGGCCGCTGGCTTGGGTATCCCAGTATGAATCTGTCACTGTCCCAAGTGCAGAGCCTGTTAGCCCGCCTTTATTAAATGCCTGCTTAGCAGACCCTGTTGAGAAGCTATTTGTGATGGTTGACGATGAAGAAGCAACGCTGCCAATTAAGCCGCCCACTGCATTATTCGCCTCGGCTTTAGCATGAGAGGCGACATTAGTGACACCTGATCCTGAAAGGTTACCAATAAAACCGCCGCCGACAGTGCCAGAGGTAATGACTGAGCCATTGACTAGACAGTTTTCAACGCTACCATTTACTAGCTCTCCTGCAAATGCACCTGCATCACCTTGGCCAGTTACATCAACAGTGGCTAAACATTGCTTAATCGTTGCTTGACTCGCACGTCCGGCAATACCGCCGGTATAAGCCCCACCTTGATTACTGGTTACCGTGCCCTTAAACGAGATATTGGTCATGACACTCGGGTTACTGCCATAGAGATAACCAACAAGGCCGGCTACGTAATAACCGCTAGCCGCTATCTGACCATCAAGGTGAAGGTTTTCTATTGTGGCATTTTCAGCATGACCGAATAAGCCAAGACTGTCGTCATCACCCGATAAAGAGGTGTTATTGATATAAAGGTTTGAAATCGTGAAATTATTACCGTCAAATGTACCTGTAAACGGTGCAGCGAGGGTACCAATGGGGGTCCAACCCTCGCCAGTATTGTAGGTGTCGTTCTCGACACCATCATCATTTTCATCAAAACTTAAGTTAGCGGTTAACTCATAACCAAAACAGGCAGTGATGTCATCGTTGTTACCACAACCTGTCGTATCTTCACTATTACCGTCGTCATAAGCCGTACCGGCTAGGTTATTACGAATATTGTTGAGCTGTTCCAAGCTATTAATTTCGATTAAGCCATTGCCATCAATATCCACATCTATAGCGTCGGCAACACCGTCATCGTCAGAATCTATACCACTCGCTTTCACTGGTAAGGCTATCGTAATAACCCCCAAAAAGGTGGTTAACAGAAGGGGGAATTTGAACTGCATAATTGATACCAAGGTTATAATTAGTTTGCGAAAATGCTGGTTTATTTAGATTGTATTTAACAAATGAGGAAGAAATAAGGAAACAATATGCAAGTTCAGCTTGATGTAGCTTTTTTTGAGTTGGTTAATGCTTAGTGGGGCGTGTTAAGCCATTGTTTAATGGCTTGTTAAGCTGGTGACTTAGTGTGGCTAGTTCGATTGAGGAGCCACAACCTCACTGTTAGCTGGTTTATATTCTGCAAGTGGCGTAGACCTTGTTATGGGCTAACCAGTGTCTCAGCAGTAGGCTAAATTTAGATTGATGCGGTGGTGATTCAATGGCCTATGAGTCAGGCTTGGCGCTATTGAAGAGTTATCTGCAATCATCACAGCAGGGGGAAACAGGACGAGCCGCTGAAGCTAGCTACACCTTAGTTTGTCATCGCTCTCACATGCTTTGCTAGATTTTACTGTGCAGTATTTTGCGAGGGCGTTGCCTAAATCAGGCGTTTTCGTTTGGGTTAGCGCACTCATTACATAAGCACTGCAGTTCAATCTGCGAGTTAAGCAGTTGAAAGTCGGCTTGTTCGATGCTCTCTTTAAGGGCCTCGATTACGCTAGTTTGTATGCCTTTTTCTGCCACCTTACCGCAGCTTTTACAGATTAAAAATTGCGGGACTTGATGGGCATGGCTGCAAGTAATATGAGAGCAAGCCAAGTACTTGTTCTCAGATGACAGCTTATGCACTAAAGGGAGTGCGCTTAAGATATCAAGCATACGGTACACCGACATGGGCGCGAGTGATTCATTATGGGTATCGCGGTAGATGTCGGCAATTTCATAGGCTGACAAAGGTTTGCTGGAATCAAGCAATACACCTAACACATTGCGTCTTTTGGCTGTTAGCTTTACGCCATTGTCGCGACATATCTGTTCGGCTTTAACAAAAATAGCAGTGTTATCAGGGGTAGGCATAGTCCAATCTAGCAGCAAATCGATGTTGGCATTATTATTTCTTGTCGCGGCGCCATTGTAAATGATTAACAGTAAAACAAGCTGGTATCCTCTAATAATCCCGCTATTTTGCGGTGTTTAACGGCGATTAAGTTGAGTGACGAGCTGAAGCGTAGCGTTAATGCGTATTGCTTGGGGTCATAAGGTTTTGATGAAACGGCTCGCTAAGTCGATGATTTGTGACTTAGCGAGCCGAGTAGTTAATGCTGAAAAGCGGTGCTCAACTGGGCCTATTTAACAAAACCAATGAACAGGTAGGCCGCAAGAATTACAGCGACCCACAGCACCATATTGCCAGATGGGTAAGCACTAGAGATAAAGCTACCGCCGCCTTTCAGTTGGCGGGCAAAAAATTGTTGGCATTGGTCTAGTTTGCCCAGTACGGCTTGGCGTACGCTACCATCAACTTTCCAGATAACCGCAAACATCCGCTGCAAGGCATTAGGCACTAGACGGCGGTACACCCAGTCCACATCGAGGTGAGTTGAGCGCAATTCCGGTGGGTACATCCCTTTAAGGTTTAGCCATACAAATGCCAGTGCTGAGAACAACAATAATTGCGTTTGAGCCAGTACATGGGTCGCATCATATGGGTTGTAACCTGTGTCATATGGCAATAGCGAATACAGGGCTGCCGGATAGATACCAATACCTATACATAAACAGGCTGCAATGAACATTGCCAAGACCATGTTATTGGGTGGATCGTTGGCTCTGATCCCCGAGTCATGGGCAAAGAATGCAAAATAAGGGATCTTGATACCTGCATGGTGGAACACACCCGCAGAGGCAAATAGCAGCATCAACCAAACCCAATCATGGCCATTTTCAATCGCGGCAGACATCACCATCGATTTACTCACAAAGCCACTAAACAGAGGGAAGGCCGAGATGGAGGCGGCGCCGACAATACATAAAATGGTGGTTTTAGGCATGGTTTTATACAGGCCACCCAGATCTGAACCATTGATGCGCCCAGTCATATGTAACACCGCGCCCATACTCATAAACAACAAGCCTTTAAAGATCACGTCATTAAAGGCATGAGATACCGCGCCATTTAACGCTAGCGCTGTACCGATACCAATACCGACCACCATAAAGCCTACTTGGTTTATCAAACTATAAGCCAGTACTCGGCGTAAATCGTTTTCTATCACGGCAAAGAAGATAGGGAAGCAGGTCATGGCGGCACCAATGTACACCAGCAAATCTGTTCCCGGATAGCCACGGGCTAAGGCATAAACCGCTACCTTAGTGGTAAAGGCGCTGAGTATTACTGTGCCGGTTGGTGTGGCTTCTGGGTAGGCATCGGTAAGCCAAGTATGGGCGAATGGAAAGGCGCACTTGATACCAAATGCGATAAAGATGAGCCAGCCAGCAATGCCCTCTAGGCCGATAAAGTCAAACGCGACGCTGCCCGTTTCGGCAATATAAAATAGCGCCCCGACCAACAGAATCACCCCTGAGAGTACCTGCATGATCAGGTAGCGCATCCCGGCACTGTATGCTGCGGGGGTGCGGCGGGCCCAAATCAAAAATACTGAGGTAAAGGCGAGTAGTTCCCAGAATACAAACAGGGTAAGCAGATCACCCGCAAACACTGCACCAATAGCGCTACCTGCGTAAAGCATGGCTGCGACTTGTTGCACGGTATCTTTAACATGCAATGAATACACAATGGCAATAAAGGCGGCGATATGGAAAATGTAGCCAAACATCAGGCTCAATTTATCGGCGCGATAGGGAACCAATTGATAGTCTAAAAACATCAACTGTAGATGGACGCCTTCAGGGACGGTCCACAAATGCAACCCACTGATCACCGGAATCGCTACCATTAACGCACCACGCAGCTTTCCGCGTGTTGTAGCAGCAATTAGTCCGCCAATTAAAAACAGTACAAACGGCGGTAACTCAAGCATCCACATTGCGATCACCTATATTGTTGTTAGCTTCTTTGGCGTGGTCATGGCTGACGTCGACTATTTTAATCTTACTGTTATCAGGCTCTTCAACGGGGCCATAGTAATCTTCAGGGCGCATCAAAAAGGTGCGCATCCAGCTGGCAATTAATACCAAAATCACGCAGCCAATAAAGCCATAGATTGGGTAGAAAATAGGTAGATTTTCCCAGCTATGGTAGACGTGGCGGTGAATAACGAAATCCAGTACCACAAGCAATGCACAGCAGGTGTATAGAAGATATAAGATACGCTGGATATTCTTTGGTTTATCAAACAAGTACTGTTTCTCATTGTCCATGGCTGACTCCAGATACAGTCAAGATAGCTTTCGCCAATTCATAAAAGGGCTGTGGGTAGATGAACATAGTCAAGCAGCCTAGAGTGGTAATGGTTATTGCAATTAGTGACGGCAGGGGCGCTTCTTTAATGCCGCCGCTAGCCTTTTGATACCCTTTCCCTGGGAAGAAGGCATGGTATGGAATTGGCAACAGATAGGCGATATTGAGTAATGAGCTCAACATTAACGTCGCCATAATGACCCAATAACCAGTTTCGACGGTGCCCATTAGTAAGAACCATTTACTCCAGGTGCCGCCGGCTGGTGGCACGCCGATAATACTGAGGCTGGCGATGAAAAATGCCGCCATAGTGATTGGCATAGTAAAGCCTAAACCGCGTAATTCACTGACTTTAGATTTATGTGCAGCAACCAAAATAGCGCCAGCACAGAAGAATAGGGTGATTTTACCGAATGCGTGTGAAGCGATATGCATTGAGCTGCCAATGACACCCGACGATGTGGCCAGCAGCGCACCTATGGTGATGTAGCCTAATTGACTGACGGTTGAGTAGGCTAATCTGGCTTTAAGATTGTCTTGTTTCATTGCCACAATCGATGCCATCAGTACCGAAAATGCGGCTAAATAAAGCAAAAATTCGGTAGTTGGCAATTGAGGCAGTAAATCTAATCCGAAAATAAAGATACAGACTTTAAGTACAGTAAATACCCCAGCTTTCACTACCGCAACGGCGTGTAGTAGTGCACTGACCGGTGTCGGCGCCACCATTGCCGCAGGTAACCAGCGATGAAATGGCATCATGGCTGCCTTACCAATACCAAAGATAAACAGTACCAAAATGGCCCCAGCCACAGTCGTGTCGACATTGGCATCAAATACGCCGCCCGGCGTGAAGTCTAAGCTGCCACCGACAAACCAAGTGAGAATAATAGCCAGTAAGAAAAAGGCAATGGAGGTACTTAATAAGATACCCAGATAGACCCGACCGCCCTGTTTCGCTTTGTCGGTGCCCGCGTGAGTCACCAATGGATAGGTTGAAAGGGTAAGCACTTCGTAGAAGATAAATAGGGTGAATAGGTTGGCCGAAAATGCCAGTGCCATTACCGCACTAATGGCTAACGCGAAGCAGATATAGAAACGGGTTTGATTTTGCTCGTTATGGCCACGCATATAGCCAATGGCATAAATGGTAGTGATTAACCAAAGGAAGCTGGCTATCAGTGCAAAAAGCATCCCTAGTGGCTCAATGACAAAGCTTATTTCTAAGCCGGGCATCAATGTCCACCACGACACAGCAATCGTCACGCCCGCATTCAAGGCTTGGTAGAGGTTAACTACGCAGTAAAGCACCACCAAGCTGATACTGATAGTAACGGCTTCACGAAGGTTAGGTTTGTTTCCCGTTACCGCTATTGCCAAGGTTGCCACTAGCGGCAACAAAATAGTGAGCTGTAACATCAGCGTCAAAGAAAGATTCATGGGTTAATTCCAAACAAGCTTTGAGAAGCCGCCTGTGCGACCTGCACACTCAGACGAGTATCGATACCAAAATAGATATTGGCGATGACAAGTGCCCAAATAGGACCAAGGAATGTCCAAGGCGCCTCTTTCACCGCTTCACGCCCTGGCAGTGGCGGCTTAAAGTAGGCCGTTTCCACAATGCGCCAGATATAAACTATTGCTAGCAACGAGCCGAGTAGAATCAACACCGCTACTGGCCACATACCCGCTTCAACGCTAGCAATGAGTAGGTACCATTTACTGACAAAACCAACGGTTAATGGCACGCCAATTAGGCTCAACCCGCCAATCACAATGGCTGACATGGTTAAGGGCATTTGTCTGCCCAAGCCTTGGAATTGACTAAGCTGCACACTACCAATGCGGTACATCACCGCCCCTAATGCTAAAAATAGCGCGCCTTTCATCAAGGCGTGATTAAACAAGTGCAGCAAGCTCGCCATAACACCGGTACTGGTATTAATGGAGTAACCAATAATCATATAGCCCACTTGCGCGATACTTGAGTAGGCCAAAATATGTTTCACATTTTGCTGATAAATTGCGGTGATGGAGGCTGCAAATACCCCCACAAGCCCAAGCACCATCAGAATGCTTTGCAGTGGCAAGGTGGTGAACGAAAATGAAATGCCGAATACGGTAAAGGTGAAGCGTATGAGTAAGTACACCGCGACTTTGGTGGCGGTGGCCGCTAAAAACGCAGTCACGATTGAAGGCGCATAGGCATAAGCATTGGGCAGCCACAGGTGCAGTGGGAACAATGCCAGCTTTAAGCAGATACCAACAATCAGGAACGCAAATGCAGCAAACACAGTGCGAGTATGACCCACATCAACGAGCCGGGTTGCCAAGTCATTCATGTTGAGCGTACCGGTCATCTGATAGAGCATGCCGATGCCAATGAGGATAAATGTGGCACCAATGGTTCCCATGATCAGGTATTGGTATGCGGCCCACAGTGCCCGTCGGTCTCGTCCGAGTGCAATCAAGGCATAAGCTGATAAGGAAGATATTTCTAAGAATACAAATACGTTGAACGCATCGCCGGTGGCCACAATACCGAACATACCGGTTAACGACAGTAGGTAGAGGCTATAAAACAGGGTGTGGCGATCTTCGTCTAACTCTTTTTGTATGCTGGTGTTGGCAGCAAACAGCACCACAGTGCCTATCGTGGAGATGATAAGCAGCAAAAAGGCATTCAGCTTATCGATGCGATATTCAATTCCCCATGGTGCTTCCCAGCCACCAAGTTCATAGATAATCGTGCCAGACTTCATCACCTCTATCAGCAGCAAGATGCTGTTGACGCAGGTTGCTGCACTAACTATTAAGGCAAATATCCACACGAGTTTAGAGCGGTTTAAGAACCAGCATAACGGCGCTGCCATCAGTGGCAGCACAACTTGTAAAACAGGCAGGTGAGCTAACACTATGATTTGTCCTCGTTAAGCTGATCTTGTCTTTGGATCTCATCCTCTTCTACGCAGCCATAGGCTTCTTTGATTCTGATCGCCAGAGCCAGCCCTAATGCTGTGGTCGCTATGCCAACCACAATGGCGGTAAGAATTAGCACATGGGGTAGCGGGTTTGAGTAATCGCTAATTCCTTCTGCTAAAATCGGCGCACTGCCGCGCTCGACCATGCCTACACTGATATAGAAAATAAAAACTGAGGTTTGAAAAATAGTGAGTCCAACCAGCTTCTTAATTAAATTGCCGTGGGCGATAACGATATAAAAACCGATCATCATCAACAGCACCACAATCCAATAGTTATAGAGTCCGAGAAACATCTTGCTCCCCTTTTTGTTTAGCGTTGTGTAGCTGTGCTTGTCTGCGACCTTCAAAGTTGAAAAAGATGCTTAACATGACTGCGGCAACGGTAATACCTACGCCTAATTCAATCAGCAAAATCCCCAAGTGCTGTCCGGCAACTGCATCTTCAGCAAGCGCGTTGTAATCTAGGAAGTTAGCGCCATTGAGCATCGACACAACCCCCACGCAGGCGTACAGCAATAGTCCCACCGCTGCAAGGATTTGGATCAGTGCTGGGTTAAATACCCGCTTAGCAGTATCTAAGCCAAATAGCATGGTGTAGAGAATAATGGCTGCCGCAAAGATGACACCTGCTTGGAAGCCGCCGCCTGGGCCAAAGTCGCCATGAAATTGCACATACAGGGCAAACAAAAGGATAAATGGGATCAGCGCTTTACTGACAATACGCAGTACCATGTGGCGCTCATGCATTTGCTCCTCTGTGGCTTCATCTGTTTGGTATTTCTTGCGGCGTCTAGGAAGAGACAGCAATGAGAGCACACCAATACCAGCGGTAAAGATAACTGCAACTTCGCCTAAAGTATCGAAGGCACGGTAGCTGCCTAATACTGCGGTCACAATGTTAGGCACGCCCACTTCTTGCATCGACTCATGAATATAACGCGGTGCTACATGCTGATGAACTGGCGCATCAACTGCACCAAAATACGGCATATCCATGGTGCCGTAGATCAGCATGCCGCCGGTAACCAGTACAACAAACAATGCGAGGAAAGGTTTATGGCGTCTTGGTGCTTCTTTACGGCCGGTCATTGTGATGGCTGACAACATGAGTAGGCCTGAAATACCAGCACCTACTGATGCTTCGGTGAACGCGACATCCACGGCATCAAGTACCACAAAGAAACTGGCAGAGAGTAAACCATAAATGCCGGTTAACATGACCACCGCTAACAAATCTCTACTGCGTACAATCGCAATGGCGATCACGACCAGAAAGGTGAGCAGTACAATATCAACTAGAGCTTCGATGACGTGTTTCCTCCCTTATCTGCGCGGCGGCCTTCTTTAGGCGATAAGCCGTTATGCAGCGCAGCTTTTGCTAACGCATGACTGGCTGAAGGATTGATAAACAAGGTGAAGATTAAAATCAAAATCAACTTTATCAGCACTAAACCGTCAGGGGTTTGTAGCATTAATCCTAAAAGTACTAAGCCAGCCCCTAAAGTGTCGGTGACACTGACCGCATGCATGCGAGTATAAAAATCTGGGAAGCGCAAAATGCCCACGCCGCCTGACAGACAAAGAAAGCAACCGATGAGCAGGCATAAGCCGCTGCTTATATCGAGCAAGAGACTCATTTTTCACTCTCCTTGTTTGAGTGACTGTCGTAAGGGGTAACCTTAAACTCGGCCGAGTCGGAAAAGCGTAGGACGCCGATGACACTGATAAAGTTAATCAGCGCATACACAAGGGCGATATCGAGAAACTCTGGTCGACCCATTAAAAAGCCCAACACTGAGATCAAGAGTACCGTTTTGGTACCAAACATATTGAAAGCCAGTATCCGGTCGTAAAGTGTAGGGCCTACAATGCAGCGAATGATCGCGAGCAGCATAACGACAAGAATGGCAACGATGGCAGCAGCTAACATTAGTTTTCTAGCTCTCTTACCCGGCTGTCCATCTCGCCGGTTTTTAGTGTGTCGATATCAGCCTTATCTAAGGCATGAACAGTGAGTTGATCATCTATTAAATCAATGGCGACAGTGCCAGGGGTCAAAGTGATGGAGTTGGCGTAGATCACTTTGCTTATATCGGTGCACTGGCGGGTATCAATGGTTGTAAGGGTGGGGGAGATACCGCTATTACCTGACCAAATATGCTTAACAACACTGATATTAGATAGCACTACTTCTTTGGCTAACCAAACAATGTAGCTAGGCAGTTTGGCGGATAAGTGAATCGGCTGTGACTCTTGATCTATCACATCCATTTTTTGCGCGATATAGAGCACCAGCATGATGGATGCTGCACCTAATGAAAGTAACAGTGGATTACTGTAATTGGAGTTAATCCACCAGAATAGCGCCAGAGTTAACAGTAGGCTGAGCTTATGGCTTGGAACAAAGCTGCGGTTATTTTTTTCAGTCATGTTAGTTAGTACTTTGTCTCATTTTAGGTTGTCGTTAAACCTAGCGTAACTGCATAAAAAGGCACTTTGGGTGCCGACATGTTGAAGCTGTATTTATCCTAGTCTAGTTGCTTTTTGCGTTAGTTTTAACGCGACATTAGTCGGTTAATCATCTTGTTCACATGATGATTCAGCGGCCAATGCTTGATAAATTTGGTTATGTAAAAGCTGTAAAGAGTCAGTCGATGCTGGCATCTGTTCTAGTGTTCGATGGACGACATTTTCAACCAGTTGTTGTTGATCTTTATTTGTTGAAATACAAACATCTGCAGGTTGCTTTTTTGATGTTTGGTTACCGACACGGGTGCGGTAAGCCCTGTCTTGAAAGCCGCCAGAACTTTTTCTGACTTCATAATGGTGGCTGGTATTTAATGAGCCAGCGAGAAAGCCTTGAATATAATAGGCGCATGGACTTGCAGATATATCTGCAGTCGAGTTTTTGAGTGACATACAAGATGAAAGTAACAGTTGCTCTTCATCTTGTGCGTTATTTGCCGTGGTTGAGAATGAAACTGGTAGAGTCAATGTTACTAGCACTAAGAGTCGAATGATCCCCATATAAACCCCTTGGTTTAATATTTTCTTATTCATCGATAAGTAATTAGTAGAACTTAGATTCATCATTGCTCATTGCAGTAAGTCTTTTGGTTTACGGTAAATTTTTATTACCTTTATTACTTACTGGTATGTTTTGGCATTGCGCGCAGACTTTGCCTGTTTTAAGTGACGTTCCTTAGTGATAAGTGTAGTAAGGTATTGATATCCTTGCTACGTTTGTATCAGTAATACGCTTACTTAAATCAACATGAAATCAATGTGAAACCAACTTCTTTTGCTCCACTCATTTATTTATAACATAAATTATTTAAGTTTAAATACCAACCCAGAGTAAACTCGGATATTGTTTCGCTACATGACGGGAATTTCGAGTTGTACTATCAAACCCTTGTTAACCCACGTGCTGTAAGGCATTTTGATGTTTGTTTAAGTACCAAAGCGGCTGCGGGTTAAGTTTTCATTTATGTTAGGTTAAGCCTGTTTTAATTTAAGCTTAAGTTGTTTTTAAGGTTATTTTAAGCTTCTCGGTCGGGTTATTATCAAAATCAACTCGTTAGCGACTGCCTATTTTGACGCTAAAATAGATGTGAATTTAGCGGGTAAGCTTAGCTTAGATTGATAGTTTGCAATGCACAGTATTGCTAATCTATTCGGTTAAAATTGTCATGGTTATAATCGTGTAAAACGCCGTTTATTATCACTTTTTAGCAGCAAAAATAGTTTGTGTTTTGTGCGCTTTTTAGAGCGCGTCTATCAATTGTTGCGGACATTGCGACTACTGCCAAACGCTAAAATGAATGGCCAGCGAGCCAGCGGCTGTTTAAGCTATTTTCACTGATAGCAGCTTGGCTGACCACGCGGTTACCTTTTGTCGGCCTACGCCATCATGTTGGGTATCGCAATGCATTTCAGCGGGCTTATAGGCCAAGGGGGTTGGCTGATAAAAACAATTAACTTTATGCGATATTGCTGCATGGCTATTTTACCCCGCGTTTACTCATCACTATGACGACTTCGTACAGTGGTAAAAAAGTGCAATTGATACTGGTTTAATGGGTTACGCCCATCACCTAGGGTTTAACGGTGTTAGCGGTATCTGTTTGTAATAGATTGAGTATACTGAGTTGTTATTCGCTACTAGGTTAGTTTCACTGGCAACATTATGTCTCAAAATCCAAATATCTACCTTAACGACCCCGACCCGCTTAGCGAGTTGTTGACCCGTTTAGACTTAAAAGCGGAAGTTTATGTCAACGGTGACTTCTGTGGATCTTGGGCGGTTGATACTGCGGGTAGTAAACGTATTCCATTTCATCTCATTGGATCCGGCAGCGCCTGGCTACATTTCGAAGGTAAAACCCCAAAGCAGTTAACGACTCATGATTTGGTGGTATTTCCACATGATGCACACCATGTGATATCAAGCTCGGCTACGCGGCCAGATCCAGCACTAGTTAATGCGCCAATAGAGCACGAGGGCGAAGCTACAAATATGGTGTGTGGCTTTTTCGAATTTGGCAATCCTGCCTTATTTCCGGTGCTGGCGGCATTGCCATCAGTGATAGTGCTTAAATCAGATAGTGAGCAAGCAGGGCAGCGAGTTGCAGGTTTGATTAGCCAAATGCTCAATGAATTGCAGCAGCGCCAGCCTGGATTTTATAGTGTCATCGACCAAATTGCGTTTTTGCTGTTTATTGAACTGCTGCGTCAGCAAATGGCCAGCGGTGAATTAGAAACAGGGTTACTTGGGGCATTATTTGATGCGCGTTTGGGCAAGGCGTTAAATGCGATTCACCAGGGGCCGGAAAAACCATGGACACTGTCGACCCTAGCGGAACAAGCGTTTATGAGTCGCTCGACGTTTGCTGAGATGTTTAGCAAAACTGTTGGTTTGTCACCAATGAAGTATTTAACGCTATGGCGTATGACTCAAGCTAGGCATATGCTGCAAACGACCCAGTTGTCGGTATCGCAGATCGCGCAGCAAAGTGGTTATGAATCAGAAGCGGCGTTTCGTAAAGCTTATCGAAATACTTTGGGCGAGCCTCCGGGAGTTGTTCGGGCTCACAAAGCATAATATGGCGAGATTTAAGCTGTAAATATACAAACAACAGCCAGTATAATACAGGCCGCTGTTTGATAATAAAGGATAGCAATCGTTATAGCTTGCTGGCAGCCACGTTTTTCACCTTAGGCCATTGCGCTTGTGCTTGGTTGATATGGGTTGGTACATCTTTCTTCCAAGCTTCATATACACTGAGGTTTTTGTTGACAAATAGTTTGCCGTCGACGATTTCAAAGGCTTTACCATCGATTTCGAACTTCTTACCAAAGGTCATGCCATAGGCGCAAAACCCACCATATTGCGGTGCGTATTTATCGGGATTTGCCACAAAGGTATCGCGGTATTCGGCACTACTAAAACGATAAATGGCGTCATTATAACTTGCAGTAAAATGCGGTAATCCTTCTACGGGCTTATTCTCAGTAAAATAGGCGACCACATCATGGCCAGCCAGAATAACCCCATTAGCATCAGTTTCAGTATCGACACCAGCATGGGAAAAAGTACTGATAGTGAGTGCGATAGCAGCAATCAGTGTTGTGGCTGATTTAGTCATCAATTTAGCGAAAGACATAATAAATTCTCTTGGTTTGGTTTAAGTGTTATTTAGTTTAGATAAGCGTATTAGTGGACGATATGGCCAAAAGTCAGCTTGTTATGTCTAAAAGTCCGGATGGTGATAAGCCAAGCTTTATCGGCTACTAGGAGGCAAATGTCTAAGCTCAACGAGGTGTATTGTTTTTAAGCATTAGTTGCATCAAGGTGGATAAGGTCGCAAGCTAGCTCAATGAGTATCGATGCCGGCTTTGCAGTGGGCGGCGGTCTGACTTAAGTGAAATAAAGGGATCAATACATGCAGCAAGAGTTTCCTATGACCGTCATCGCCGATGGCAACTTTTCAAAATCGCTTAACCCCCTATTGGCGCAATTGGAGATGTGGCTGAATTTTCAAGCGCTAAAAACCGACTGGTATGCCAATGAAGCGTGTGTTTTGACCTTTAGTTTTACCTTAGTCAATACGCTCGCAAGTAAAGCTGAACAGATAGCGGCGCCGAGTTGGGTACAGCAAGCGGGCGTCGCCTACCATCATGACAGCGACAAATTGGCGACGGTCGCGTTTATCGCTGTGGCGGATATAGTCCAGGCTGGGGCTGGGATTGAGCAAGCAATTAAAGATAGGTTGTTAACGGTAGCCAACGAGGTTGGGCGGCAACATGGGTTACAGAGCTTGTCTTAACCGCTGTATATTTTGGCTGAGATAGCAAGGTACCAACCTAGTTAGCCGCTAAAACCTAGACAAGAAAAAGGGGGATAGAAATGACGGCCTGCAGGGTAGCCATTTTCCATCCCCCATATACTACTCGCGATGCTGCAAAGCAGTAATTGTAGCGGGCTTCCTGCTATTGCTCAGGTCGCCCAGGTTCTCGCCTTTAAGCGATGTTGGTACTAACGTTCAAAGTTATGGAACATATCGATACCGAACGACTTACCAGTATCATGACAGGTTGCACAAGATTCCATTGTATCTTGCTTGTACCACTCACCCGTTACCGCTGGAACATTGTATTCACCACCATTTTGTTCCATATGGTTCTGAGCAGAAGCACTGTCGTGACAAGCAATACAGTTGGCCGTCACTGGGCTAGTCATTACACCAGCAACCCCTTCATTAAACGCTTTAGAAAGGATGTATTGGTTAGGGATATCAGCTAGGCTGACACCGTCAGCATGACAAGATACACAGTTATCACCATTTAAGCTTGCTGCTGAGTTCGCTTCAGGAGCTTTGTCACCTAACATGTTACCGCGACCCCAGTGCATGCTGTGAACCATTGGTCCATAACCTGGCGCTGAGTATGCTCCGCGACGATCTTGACCATTGTTATGACAAGCTACACAGTCCATACCGCCATTATTGTAAGCACCATTTTTGTGGAAGTTTGTCTCATTTGTGTGACAAGTCGTACAACTGTCACTAGTCACAGATAAGCGACGCTCATAAGCCATAGCTGGCTCAAGTGTGTCGTAATCTACGGCATCAGAATATGCGGTAAATGAGATGCTATATTCACTGTCACTATCTACCCAGCCATCATAACTTAAGCCAATACGGGCAGAAGCCATAATTGCAGAGCTTTCAAAACCAGCATTCGTTACAGGGTAACAATGTGTACGACTACCATCGGCATTGTCAGTTTTGTACTCGCCATCAGTATGACCACCAAAACGACCTACGATTGATTCATCATAATAACCGTGTAGATAGGCGCCTGCATATACAATGGGTTGTCCTGGGATATGAGCACCGCCATCTGGGTTATAAGAATCACCGATGTTAACCATTGTTTCGGTCTCACCAGCGACTTCATACAGCGACATAGTCGTACACCACTCACCTAAGTCGTTTTTAAATGGGTCAGTAGTTTCAGCTCTATAACCAACACGCATTGCTTGAAGTGTATCAAGACCTGATTTTTCAGCATGGAATGCACGCGCATCGAAACCATCAGAAGGAACAATTACCGCTGATTGACCTGTTCCGTGACAATCTGAACAGCCATTGCCCGCAATACTTGTATTGATTACAGGTTCAGCGTGACAGGTATAGCAGTTAGTTGGAGCAAAATCTTTTTCAAATTTTTGGTGATTAATATGACCCAGCTTTTGCATGGTGTTTTTAGCGTAGCCACCAGTGTCTAAAGAAGAACCATCTTCTGCAATATCGCGTGGTACGTTGTTGTGACACACCATACAACCGCCAACAAAATCAACTTCGCCGCTAGTGTTTAGTGCAACATATTTGGCATGTTTAATATCAGAAGTCGCATAGTCAACGTGACATGAATAGCAGGTTTCAGTCGTTGTGGTATGAATGCCTTCTGGTTTGTTAACAATAATGTAAGGTGAGTCAGCAATGGTTTCGCCGTCACCCACTTGTAAACGAGTTAACACTTCTGAATCAGCCTGAACCGAAGCGATGGGTGCAACAAGCTGATAATGGCCATCATCTAGCATAGTTAATGTAGCGCCTTCAGTAGGTGCATCACCTCCTACTGTTACGCTGCCACCGACTTCGCCGTCACGAGAGCGCTGAATACCGCTGTCTGTCTTAAGGGCTAAATAGACTGCTGCGTCTGTTAAGCCATTAATTAGATTGCCTTCTTCGTTAGTGATTTCAAACTCAAGAGTGACTTTACCTTCTTCTACTAGGTGAGAGATAAACTCAACATTAGTGACTTCGGAAGTTTCTACAACCGGCGAACCACCAGGTTCACCTGGCGCTCCTGGTTCACCTGGAGCACCGTCTTTACCATCTTCACCGTCACTACACCCCGCCATACCGATGGCGGCCACTAACGCCATCGCAAGTACTGATTTGTTATATGTTCTCATCATTTTTATCCCTTTATAGGTATTTTTCTGCAAATGCAGTAAATACAATATAGAAGAATTCAACAAAATCTGAACATATGTGTATAAAGTCTGTGACTGAAAATTAAAGATTCTGCCACCGAAATTTCGATAATTGAAAGTAATAATTGCAATTACTGAAATTTAGTTGCCTAAATTAGTGATTAGTTATGATGATTGGAGTAAATTGGTAACGATTTCGAATAGTATTTGTCTTCTTTCTTCATTGTATCTTCTGTTTTTTTCTTGTTTTTCAATTATATAGTATTGTGGTGCGGTTAAGCCTTGATGCAACTTACTAAACTGTTCTTCAGCGAGAATCTCTGTTCTGAGTGTGGGAATATTGGTATAAAACTGCGCATCTAAAGCGGGGGTGAAGGCGACGCTACCCATTGTTAATAAATGGCTAATTAACTCTTCTCTGTTATTAACCTTGTCTACTTCAAGCAGATCGACACGCGCATTTTTACAATACATTTCCAGCGGGTCGACCCTATCGTTAAACCCCTTACTTTCGAGGTATGTGAATGGGTGGTTCGCAATTGCTTCTAAGGTAATCGTGGTGTCATTATCCCATATTGGGTGATCTTTTTTGGCGGCCAAATAGAGCTTAGTATGGGTACCGATATACTCACAACTGAGCTCGGAAGATTGGCAGCTTTCTAATGCGATGCCAAAGTCGACCTCGCCATTGTGAATCCACTCTTGAGAGTTGTGCACCCATTGCTGTAGGCGTATTTTTCCCAGTACTTCATTTTTAGGGTGTTGTTCAATGGCGATGGCTAGGCTAGTCATAATATTTTTGGCCACAGCAATATTGATAACGGGCACGGTATCGGAGGCAGGTTCATATTGAGCGACTTGCTCTAATTGACTAATGGTTTGATATACATCGCAAATAGGTTTGTAGAGCATCTCTGCTAGCGGTGTTGGTTTTAGGCCTTGTTGTCGACGGTAAAATAACTCGTCGTCAAATGTGGCTCGAAGCGACGCTAAACAGCGGCTGACCTTAGGTGCGGAGACTTGCAGCTCATTGGCGGTGTTATTGGCATAGCCATTCTCGTAAAGCACTTTGAATACAATTAGGCTAAAAACATCAAGGTCGGATATTTTCTTTAAAGACTTGCTCAGCATAATGAAAACTCAAAGTTAATTAGGAAAGCCATGGATTATGTATAACACATAGATATCTAATATAGAGCGGTTAACGGTGTGAATTGTAAATTTTGCTGAAAATGTTGGCAGTAGATCACATCATATGCTGCGATGTTGATCTAGGCAATTTGGCCTTAGATAAGTTCAGTGATTCAGTGTTAAAAGTACTTACATTTGTATCGTCAGTCTTGCTGATTAGCGCACTTTTATTTGCTTAGATTGATATCACCAGCCTTCAACGCCAGCCATATCAGGTAGTTGGTGTGCTATGCCTTTGTGACAATCAATACAGGTTTTTTCTCCTGATGCTAAGTGAGTTGAGTGCATTGCGGCAGCGCGTTCAGATTGGGCGGTGAAGTCCATGTAGTCAAACTCATGGCAGTTTCTACATTCTAACGAGTTATTCGCTTTTAAGCGGTTCCATTCGTGTTGCGCCAGTTGCCGACGTTTAGCCTCAAATTTCTCTGGTGTGTTAATCGAGCCGACTAAATGCGCCCAAATCTCTTTTGATGCCTGCATTTTTCGGGCAATTTTGTCGGTCCATTTATGGGGGACATGGCAATCATGACAGGTTGCTCTAACGCCACTGCGGTTTGAGTAGTGAATCGTCGGCTGCATCTCTTGATAGACGTTTTGGTGGCAGCTACTGCAAAACTCTTCGGTACTGGACATCTCTAGCGCAGTGTTAAATGCCCCCCAGAAAATGATCCCCGCAATAAAACCGCCTATAACCAAAAAACCTAAGCTGTAGTGAACACTTGGTTTGTTTATGACCTGCCATATTGTGTTAAGCAGCGCTTTGAGTTTTTGCATAACAGTCGATCCGCCTTCAATAGCATTGTGATTATCTTGTCAGCCTGAGAATGCATTCATTTCCATCGCCGCCGAAAGCACCAGTTTTGACGATTGGTACAGCTATACAATAGCGATTAAAAATCGATTTGGATCACTTTTATTAGTATTTGATGAATTAATTGCTCGTTGACGGGATTTGAGTGAAGGCTAATTGTCTTACAAAGTCATATTTTTTCAGCGCTGCAATTGCTGGTTGTACTGCGCGTCAATGGATAGGTATTCTGGGTTGTAGAAGCTATTTCATCGCTGCGCTGATTAATATTTAATTGCTGAGCAATGATGGACCTATGTATCTTTTAGCTTGAGCGATGAGCTCAGGTTGATGAAGAGGCTATCCCAAGTTGATTGCTGATATGATCAAGGCACTGCTGCGGTTGCTGACACCATAAGCCATAGCTTATAGGGACGAGTTTGATTCCTGCGCGTTGTAATAGTTTGTATAGGCTTATCTCAAAAAAATCTTCCCATGGCCCTGGGTAACCTATTAAATCTATGGCCAGGTATTGCTCTTCGTAGCGGCATAAAATATCAAGTTCAAGCCCTGCCAACTTGTAACCACGCCAAACAGTGATGCCTTTGGCTGTGAGTGTGTCAGCAAGAGCCTGGCCAAATTCGTCGAGACTGTCGATATAGTGATGTTGTGATTCAAATTTACCTGCAGACATCAAATATTTAGCAAGAAGGTTATTTTTAGGTAGTGCTGTTTCATTGACTGAGACAAATAACCACTGTGCTTGTTTTGCTCGAGTGATGGCAACGTTAAACATGTCGCTACGATTTAAATAAGTCGCTGCACGACTGTCTTTGGCGGTTACACTAAAGGAAAGCAGCATGATATCTCGCTCTTCACCTTGAAACCCAAACGGAGTGGCAATTCGAATTTGGTGGCGTTCAATCTGATCTAATGAGAAACGATTCGATATTTGTTTAGACAGATATTCCGTTTGATTGCGAAAACAAGACAATACGCCAATGCTTGAAGGAACGGGAGCGTCAACCTCTTCTGTAATCAACTGTGTTAGCTTATCTATTAGGACTTCCGCTTCGGCGGAGTTAACCCCTTTGCTGTCTCGATGACCCTGTACATTAACTCTATGAAGGTGACCAGCACTGGTGCAGGGTCTGTGCTGCATTATTTTGAGCATATTTTGGTAGAACTGCTGATTACTAAATTGGATCAGTTCAGGTTTACTACGAAAATGCTCATCCAAGAAAGCCACCTGAGATTGGCTGGTGATGGATTGTGATATTAAATCGAGCACACTGCTATCTCGATAACTCATTAGACCGTAATTGGCTGTGGTTAAGGCAAGTTTTGTTTGTATTTGGGCTTGCTTGTCACGTGATAGAAAAGAGAAATGCCTTAATTGTTTACTATCGCCAACTATTAGTGCTGCTTTAGCTCGCTGCAGCGCGGGTATGCATGCAGCAATATTCGCTTGGCTTGCTTCGTCAATAATCACTAAATCGAACATCTGTTGCAGAGGTAACACTCTATGCAAGTTAGATAAATTTGATAACCAGATTGGAAATGTCTGCTTGAGGGCATCAAAGTCAGTATTGGCAAATTTTTCAAGTTGTTTAGACGAGTGACGAGCTCTTATTGCTTTTGAAAAACTTGCCAACGATTGCCGCTTGTGTTGCAACAATTGGTTAAGTCGGTGACTTTTTGCTAGTTGAAGATAATTGAGACTGAGGCGCTCTTTCTGTTCGATGAGTTGAGTCAGATTATCTAGTTCTGTCCATTGCTGCGCGAAGCGGCTGATACCTGAACGATAAAACCAATTAAAATAGGGTAAACGCCAGCGAGATTGTTGTTTTTGTAGCTTTGCCAGCTTTTGTCCTCTTCGGATGGCTCGGCGGCAATGGCGGGTAAAACTTAATTCAAGCTGTTCTTGCTCTTGAGTGACTTTTTGCAATTGTCTGCGAGCTTGCTGTAATTGTGCCTGGGTTACAATCTTGTTGGCAATGGGATGAATACCATTAAGCATATCCTCAACTTGTTGTTTCAATTGTCGAATAAACTGAGGCGAGCCGGCTCGAATAAGACTATCACCTAATTCAAATTGTTGTTGTAATTTTTCTGCGATGACATCAACTGCGACATCAGTATGGGCAGCAATAAGTACTGATTTACCTCTTAAAACTTGCTCTGCCGCTATTGTGGCAATAGTGTAACTTTTACCTGTGCCAGGCGGGCCGGATATTTGACCGAGTGTATGATTCGCCGCGATTTCTAGCGCTTGTGTTTGTGCGGAGCTTAACAGGCCCGGTAAACAGTCTTGTTGAGTTTCAATTGCCGCTAAGCGTTTATTATGACTATTTGGTTGGTTAAATAGGTAAGTTAATGGCGGTGAGTAGTTGTTACTTTCAAGCAATTGTTCAAGCTCATGCATTATGCCACGGCTGGCCTTTGAACGTTCTGCGAGTATGATTAGGCTTCGGCTCACTAAGACAGACTGGCGCTTACGTTGTAGGCCGTTAAATTGTTTGTCATCGATGAGTTTAGGGAACTGCAATATGTGACTGGTCTCAACATTAGCTTGTCCATCGCGAAGCCAGGCTATCCAGCCGCTCACATCGGTAGGGTTTTCACGTAACTCAGATGTAATCAGATGGTCTTCGACAACAAGCTTTTCCAACAAGGCTTCGTTGATAGTGAACCTTGTTTGGTGAGTTAGAGATTCCTTGGGGTGAAGAAAAATTTCATTGCCATCATGTTGTAATTGGCATTCTTGATACAAAAGTGGTGTAACAACCTTACGCTGCTCGCCATTTAACTCGATCGTACCGCTAAAAAATAAGCAGCAATGCAGTAGCACTCGTTCGCGTTGTAGGCGCTCACAATGAGACTTTAATACTGATGCTTGCTGCTGTTCTAAGGGTAAGCGGGGCAGGAAACCCGTTGCAAGTTCGTCATCAACATCAATGAGAAGTTGATATTGCGCTGAAAGCTTATGGCATGACCATAGATTAATCTCGGCACTATCATGCTGAAAGCACTGTTTGTAGTAATTTAAAATTCCTTGCAAACGCCTAGCCATCCTCTGCTCATTGTTGTGCTTGCAAGCGTATATTAACTAAATAATTTCAACAAGCTATTACGATGCGTAGCCCCCCCAAACCTCTAGGCACAAACAGCAGCTTTGGTCTGCCTAGCGACTAACATCAACATTCTGTTTTCAGCTTGTATAGATATTTGAATTTAGGGTTATGTTTATGTTTACGTTTATCGTGGATATTTGATCTGTGTCGCTAATATCAAGATTCGCTAAAGTTTGCGCTTGTTTAGGTCGCTTTGAGTGCATAGGCTGGCGGGCACAAACTGAAGTGGCATGTCAGCTTTATGTCCTGCTTCAAGTCAACAACAGTTCTAGATGTTACCTGACAACATGACCGAGAAAACGAGTACCGATGAATGATTTTATAGCCAGTGACAATGTCTCATCGTACACAGTGGCGGCTTTATTGCACCAGTGGGGCATAGCCCCAAGAGTTAAAGACGCTGTGCAAGTTGATTTCTCATTTGAACGTTATCAATTTAGCTGCGTAGTGAAAGAGCGGATGTTGATATTGCACTTTGGCGATGTGATTTTTAAGCAGCAAGAGCCAATTGTGTTAGACGTTATTCAGGCTGAACTGGGCTTTATCAACAAACGTTTGGATAATAGCTTTGTTTGTTTGAGTGCTTTTCAGACCAAAAAGCATGAGGTGGGCGTTGAGTTTAGCTATGGTTTGCCCATAGTTAACTGTTTAGTGGTTGATCACTTGCACTTTAGCTTGAAGTACTTTCTCAATGGTTGTGTCGATGTGCTTAAGGCGCTTAGTGTGCAAGGCTATAGCACGCTGGTTAACTACCTGCTTGATGATAGCGAGTTAACCCAGTCCAAGCCATCAATGGCTGAGTCACTCACTTCTGTCGCTGAATTCTCTGGCAGTGAAACTACAGGTACTGAAATTACAGGCTCTGCTTCAGTTAGCCCAACCCATAGTAATACGTCAGCTTCTCAGTCAGTTGCGGCGCCGCCTAGCGTTGTTAAGCGGGGGCGCTGTTTTAGCTGTGATGGCCTAGGAGCCTATGCCAACGGCTGTTGCTGCTCAATATGCCATGGCTCTGGGGTAAGTCCTGAGTATGCCGCGAGAACAGGAGCAAGAACGCAAACTGAGCAGCAAAGCATCGAGCTGTCAAAGGGCAAGCCTGTTCCACCACACAAGTCTGCTATGAGTCATGCTTCTGCCAAGGGGCAATTGAGTGCTTACGCTGCTTGTTACACTGGTAGCCATGTCGCAGCTGAGCATGCTGGTAATACAGAGAGTTGGTATGAAGAGAGCGCCATGCAGGACAGTAATTTGAGTGACTTTAGCGCTGAAATGGGCCATGACGGTGATGATTTTTAAGTCTGCACGGCGGGGAAAATAGGCAACCGTGTTAATTACGAACTTAAAAGGCTGTTGGTTAAGGTATAATAACGGCTAGATAGTTACTGCTAATTACGAGCGTTTATGATCACTTTTACCACCAACTATGGCGATATTGAGATAGAACTCGATATGCAAACGGCGCCGGTAAGCTGTAAGAACTTTTTGCGTTATTGCCGCGAAGGCTTTTATGAAGGCACGATTTTTCATCGAGTCATTAAAGGGTTTATGGTGCAAGGCGGTGGGTTCGATGCTGACATGCAAGAATTACCTACCCATGCTGCCATTGTTAACGAGGCCAATCGCGGTTTAAAGAATATTAAAGGCACCATTGCCATGGCTCGCACCGACGCGCCACATTCCGCAACGGCACAGTTTTTTATCAACCTTGAAAGTAATGACTTTTTGGATCATCGGGCAACCACTAATGCCGGTTGGGGTTACGCTGTATTTGGCGCTGTGACCGCCGGAATGGATGTGGTGAAGAAGATAGAACGGGTTCGAACCACATCAATACTAGGTCATGATGATGTGCCCCGAGAGCCTATCATTATTGAGAAAGTTAGCGTAAATATGGATTAAATGTGGTGATGGTTAGTGCTGCTGATCTAAATCGGCAGCACTGCTGCTTGCGAGGTGACTAAGACTTGTTAACCTGCAACCAATCGACACTGACCCCAGCTTGGTCAAACATATCTTGGCTTATCTTAATTTTATCTCCCCAGCGTGATAGAAAATCTTCACTAGGTTGCGGGCTGTGTACCGCCGTTAGTCCTGTTTGGATAATCTTCGCCGCACAATTGGGGCAGGGGAAATGGGTGACCCAAATTTCACAGCCACTCAGGTCTCGCTTAGCATATAAAATGGCATTCTCTTCAGCATGTAGGGTTTTAAGCAGCTTCATTTCACGGTTGTCGGTCTCAGCGCTATCAGATATGCCGTGAGGGTAACCGTTAAAACCGAGTGCAACAATGCGGTTATCTTCGGTGATCACCGCGCCAACTTGTGTGGAGGGATCCTTGCTCCAAGATGCAACGAGCTCGGCCATCTGTAAAA
Organism: Shewanella sp. Scap07; assembly: GCF_013394145.1. NCBI lineage: Bacteria > Pseudomonadati > Pseudomonadota > Gammaproteobacteria > Alteromonadales > Shewanellaceae > Shewanella > Shewanella sp. Scap07. Next base: position 3,841,522 of record NZ_CP041329.1, on the reverse strand, counting down.
AACGTGTCGCCCATTTAGTCATCATTTGTTTGAAACTCCTAAATTTATGCTTTTCAAATCAATTAACTTACCTAAGCGCTATTTTGAGCTGTTTACTATCGGGGAGTAAAGCTTAATTTGTTAAAAACAGCGTTTAATGTTCTGCCTAAGCCAAGTAATAGGTCAAACCGTGTAGAGCTATAGGAGCGTGTTGCTAATTGCATGTTGTTATAGAGCTAGTGTGATCGAGATCACTATTGTGCTTTGGTCTACTTTGATTGCTATTCCATTTGAGGTAGTTGTAATGGGTTAGATTCATAATAATAAAGTAGGAAGCAATATGTTGAGAACCACGTTAGCTATAGGGATTTGTGTCGCCCTATCAGGTTGTGCTGGCGGTGCGATGACAAGCACGCAAAATGATAATTCAGCGGTACAAACACAAGCTGTTACGGCAAATCCATTGATGACAGCGAGCACGCTGCAATATCAAACTCCTGATTTTACAAAAATTGAGTTTGCCCATTTCCGCCCCGCAATCATGGCGGGCATTGCGGAACAAAAACAACAAATAACAGCCATTGCAAATAACCGTGCAGCGCCAAGCTTTGACAATACTATTGTCGCGATGGAAAAAAGTGGCGCATTATTAAAGCGTGCTTCGGGCGTGTTTTACAATCTTGCCGGTACAGACTCTAACGAGCAGATGCGAGCGCTACAAACTGAGTTGGCGCCAATGCTGTCCAGTCACCGGGACGATATCTATCTCAATGCGCAATTATTTTCCAAGGTAAAAAACCTTGTTAACCAACAGGCATCGCTTAATCTAGACGGTGAGTCTGCACGTTTACTGCAAATTACCTATGAGCGCTTTATTAGTGCCGGTGCAGCCTTAGACGATGAAGGCAAAGCCAAAGTGCGCGAGCTGAATAAAGAATTGGCGAGCTTGCAAAATGAGTTTGGTCAAAAGCAATTGGCAATTTTATCTGAGCAGTTTGTGTATTTTGATAACAAAGCCGCACTAGCTGGACTATCAGATGGCGCACTTTCCAATGCAGCCGCTTTAGCCGTTAAACAGGGGAAAGAGGGCCAGTATGCGCTGAAACTTTCCAATACCACGCGTCAGTCTGTACTTGCTTCTTTAGATAACCGCGATAGCCGTGAAAAGGTGTTTAAAGCGTCGTTTAACCGTGCTAACCAAGGTGATAACGATACCCGTCAAATTGTCGCTAAGCTCGCCAAAAAACGCGCTCAAAAAGCCCACGTGCTTGGGTTTGAAAATTGGGCTGAATATCGATTACAAAACACCTTAGCGCAAACTCCTGATGCGGTGATTGATATGTTCTCGGCGATGGTGCCAAACGTGGTAGCTAACACTGAAAAAGAAGCCGCGGCCATTAAGCAAATGATCGAGCGCCAAGGCGGTGATTTTGACGTTAAACCCTGGGATTGGGCGTATTACGCCGAAAAGGTGCGTCAAGATAAATACGCGATCGATTCAGCCCAATTACAGCAGTATTTCCAGTTTGATAATGTGCTAGAAAAAGGCGTGTTTTATACCATGAACCAGCTATTTGGTATTACATTCAAGCCTCGCCCTGATTTGCCGGTATATCACCCTGATGTGAAAGCCTATGAGATTTTCGATGACAATGGCGACTCGTTAGCTATTTTCTTTGCTGATTATTTTGCAAGAGAAGGCAAGCGTGGCGGAGCTTGGATGAGTTCGTTTGTTGGCCAAAGTCGCTTGCTTGAGCAAAAACCTGTAGTCGTGAATGTGATGAACATTCCTAAAGCGGCGCAAGGGCAACCACAACTGGTAAGCTTTGATAATGTCAGCACTATGTTCCATGAAATGGGCCACGGTTTGCACGGTGCATTGTCTAACGTTAACTATCCTTCGCTAGCGGGGACCGCCGTATCGCGCGACATGGTGGAGTTTCCATCTACGTTCCAAGAAGACTGGTCGATTGATCCCCAAGTGCTAAGCAATTACGCCAAGCACCATCAGACAGGTGAGGCGATTCCAAAGCCTTTGTTGGACAAAGCGATCGCCGCAGCGCAGTTTAATCAAGGCTTTGATACGTTAGAGTATATGGCGGCATCACTGTTAGATCAGCAATGGCATAGCATTAGCCATGAGTTGCCGCTGCAAGATGTTGAAGCTTTTGAAGCACAAGCGTTGGCCAATACTGGGGTGGATATTGACTTAGTACCGCCACGTTATCGCTCAACCTTCTTCTCACACACATTTGCTGGTGGCTATTCTGCAAGCTATTACGCTTACATGTGGAGTGAAATTATGGCGGCGGATGCATTTGAGTATGTGCAGCAAAATGGTGGATTGAACCGTGAAAACGGTGACAAGTTCCGTCGCACCATATTAGAGGTGGGTAACAGCGTTGATGGTATGGAGGCTTACCAGAACTTTAAAGGTAGTGCGCCAACCACTGAAGCATTACTTAAGCGTCGCGGTATCAACTAGCGCTTTAAGATCTCTGTGATTAAAGCTTTAGGTGGCAATCCGAGTTCATTTTAACAATGAACTCGGATTTTTGTTTCTAGGCCCAGATATAGAGTCTTGAGCAAAGGTCAGTGATTGCCTACAATAGCCGTCGATTCTTTTTACTATTTGAGCATGATCATGAACGACACCAGTGCACAACCGGCTTTACCCGATCGTCTTTCTGTTAATCCACGAAGCAAATTCCACGTTGCGGCTATTTTTGAACACGATATTGGTATTACCGTGAACGGTAAAGAACGTTTTGACGTTGAAGAGTATTGCATTAGTGAAGGTTGGGTAAAAGTCCCAGCTGGCAAAGCGTTGGACCGTCGTGGTCAACCTTTGCTGATGACTATCAAAGGTACTGTGGAAGCTTTTTACAAGTAAAAGGCGATAGCTAACAGTTGCTTTGTTGTTTAGACGCTTAGACACACCACCGAGAATGACCGACAAAAACGCCGCTAATCAAAGCGGCGTTTTTTATTGGACGAATGACGGCTGGCTTATTTGTGCATTTGCTTAATTAAGGCTGCACGTTCGTCGTAGTCTTGGTGGCAGCTACCACAGCTATCCTTGGCCACATTCCATGGCTGCACGTACTTACCATCTTTAGAGAAGTTCTCTGGGCTGTCTGAGGCAAATTCCAAGTTGATTCTAAAGAAGTGTTGGCTCTTGGGCATATGACAGCTGGTACATTTAGCTTCGTATTGATGGACCTCTAGCCCTTGGCTAAACTCTTTCTCGCCATGGCAATCAAGGCAGGTTTTAATCAACGCATCTTCATGACCTGGCTGATCTTCATTCGCTTTGGATCTGTGCGGGTTATGACATGTATGGCAGGCCATTGCATGTTTTTTACCGGTTCTCTCACCCGTGTTGGCATCGAGCCCTAACATGGCATCGCCAGCAACACGACCACCATCAAAGTAAGGGATGGTGCGGCCGCCGATGCTGTCGCCACCAAAATCTTGGTTGTGCTCGCTGACAAAGTCGGGGTAGTGACGATTAGTTTTCTTACTGTGGCATTCTGAGCATGAAATTGCCAAACCAAAGCCCATGTCGTCTTTGACAAAATCAGCAGTCAGTCTGCCCATTGCAACCCGAGAGATATCGTCAGCCGATTGAGTTTGAATATGTTTACTACCCGCACCATGACAAGCTTCACATTGAATGCCTGGTTGATTGTAGGTACCACCAAAGCCTTTTAGATCATCTTGTCGGTGAGGGTTAAGATCTGAATCTGGGGTAAAATCTTTCCACCCAGTCGAGTGACAAATACCACAGTCAAACTCTTGAGAGTCCGGTGCTGCGTCCGGAAGATAGCCTTGCATATGGTTAATTGAGATGTCTTCACCATTTTGCGGCATTGACACGGCAATACCGGTGCCGGTGTAGATATAACCATCTTTATCTAAGAAGTTAGCCCAAGTGTCGTAGCCGCCGATAACATAGCTAATATCACTCCAGTCGGTGGGGGTGCCACTGCTGTTATTGGCGCCATACATTAACTCAACGGCACCTTCAAGCGAGCTAAATGGATACTCAGGTGCTTTGCCGTCAACCACTTTGTTCAGCTTAAAGTTATGCCCAGTTTCAAAGAAGGTCTGTTTGTCGCTATGGCACGATACACAGGTTTGCGAACCCACATATTCAGCCACACCTTCATCAGGGGCATTAATAGTGACGGTAACGGTAGTAGAATCGCTCGCCCCTAGAGGGTCTGTGATGGTGTAGTTAATGATTGTGGTGCCGGCAGCGTCAGCGGTGTAAAGCAAAAGATCGCCTTGTTGGTCTATCTCGCCAGTGCCTTCAGTAATGCTGTATTCACTGATGCTGATTGGCAGGCCTTGGGGGTGATAGTCATTGGCAAGTACATCTATACGTACCTCAGTTCCGACCCATGCGGTTGCTGTATCGGCAACGGCCACAGGCGCTTTGTTGTCATTGTCTGATGAGTCATCACTGCCACATGCTGTCACAGTGAGTCCTATCAGCATGGCTAATGATGCTGTTTTATATAATCCCATTTCATCACTCTCTTTGTTAAATATGCCGTTCTTTGACGGCATTGATTAAGCCAGTTGGTGTCCATTTAGCGGTGACCAACTGGCGGGTCTACGTTGCTGCAAAATTAGGCCTGCGAGGGCCTAATGCGTTATCTGTTTTAAGCAGCAATGTGTATCGCTAGACCCAGAGAGTGCATAGCATTCCATGGTTTGTTTGCTGGTATGGAGGCGATTGACCAGCATCATTACCGTCTGCAATTACCGACCTTGTCCAATGACAATCGGTGCTGCTTAATGGGCCCAGTTGTGACCCGGCACTCACTTTTGCCGATCCACTGGCGCAGTTCTCGGCATGTTATTGTTCGGTTTACTCGTGCTATTAACCATTAGAAAATTGTGGTTAATGGCGGTTAATTTTGTTTGCCGTAGAAGATGTTTAATACATTTCAATCAGCAAAATATTCAATAAATATAAAATGTTATACGCAATATTTGCGGCGGTTTTACCACCTGCTAGCGCTACTCAATCGTCGTCATTTTCGATTGCCGTGTTGGCGTAGCGAATAAATTCTTAATTAGTATCTTTCTGGAAAGCTTCTTTCCGGAAAGATACTAGATGGCATTCATCTTTCTAGCAAGATATAATCTGGAGCAGAGATTAAAAGTGAGAGGTAGAGCAAGTGGAAAAGTGCATGGAAGACATTTTGCAGTTAAATGAAGCGAATTGGCCCGAGTGCGCGCAAACTTCATACCCTGCTTTGTTGCGATTGACCCAAGTGAATAATATTTTTATTCAAATTATCAAAGAGTGTGTTGAATCATACGGTATTCAAAGCTCCGATTTTAATCTACTGTCCTGTTTACGTCGTAATCCAGCCCCGCACACACTGTCACCGACAGATCTATATCAAAGCATGTTATTTAGTTCCGGGGGGTTAACTAAGGTGCTCACTAGGCTGCAAAAACAGGGCTATATTGATAGATTGGATAACCCTGAGGATAAGCGCAGTAAACTGGTGACCCTCACTGCGGCTGGTAAGTCTTTGGTGGAAACCATAATGCCGGTGCTGCATCAGCGCGAAAAGCAGATGGTTGAAGCACTGTCTGCTGCCGATTTGCAGCAACTCGATAATATGATGCAGCGCATTATGAAAACCATGAACAGCGGTGAGCTAGTGTATCCACACCGCGTACAGTTTATGGGAGCGAGCCGCAGTTAGCGAATCTATTATTCAATATTAAGCCGCCTGTTGAGGCGGCTTTTTTGTTTGCATATTGATACTGAGTGTTTGGCTTAATTGCTTATGGTTAGCGGGTGCTTGGTACCACTAAAATATTACTGCGCATACGACCGAGAATCGCCTCTGAAGTGTTACCAATAATATGGCCAAAAATGCCTTGTTTTTTATGAATCCCCATCACTAAGTACTGGGCTTTCAAACGGCAGCTGAGTTCAAACAAACACATATCCGCGTTGCCAGCCAAAATATGCACTTGGTCGCGCGCTAGGCCCGTTTCTGCAATTGCCTGTTGGTATTTTTCGTATGCGTCTTTTATCAAGGTGCGGGTATTGACGATGTCCATATCGCGCAAAATTTTAGGCACTCGTACTACAAAGCCTAAATGAAGTTGGCAACCACTGGCTGCTTCGAGGCGTTTAGCCTGTGCGATGATGGCTTGGTTAAGTCGTTGTTTATCAGGCTTATTGGTGCCTAAGTCTACCGCCATCAATATTGATTCTGGCTTATTCAGTGGCTTGTTACTCATTAGCATTAGCGGGACTTGAGTATTGCGGATTAGTTGCCAGTCAGCGGGTAAGAATTGTTCTGACTCGTGAATGGATTTGAGCATCATGGCATAGTTCTCAGGCCTAACATGTTGGCAGGCATGTTCTGCAAGGTGTTTACACCAATTTTGAGTGATGGGAGTTTGGCAGGCATCAAGCCGATGTAGCAGATCATCTATGGCGGCTTTGTCGGCAGCCATAACCTGAGCCTGCGCCGAGTCTGCAACATCGTGATCATAGGCATCACCACTTAAAGACTCATAGCTATAGGCACCAATTTCAGGACGTAAATTTAGCTGTTGAGCTAATGCAATTCCTGAACTAACAGCATCGGTTTGCTGCTGGTCTTTTTGTGCAATGATATAGAGCTTATCCATGCATACCTCCTTCTTTTGCCTCAGTTTAAACATAACTAAATTCGCCAAGATACAGCTTGATCTTTATCACTAAATCGCACGATAATTAGGCAATACCCCTGTGCGGGCGAGGCAAAAATGGCTGTAGAACAGTTTATAATCTCGTTGTGCTTAATCCTGCTCCTCGGCAAATTACTTGCCAGCTTATTTGAAAAGTTAGGCCTACCCGCCGTCGTTGGTGAAATCACAGCTGGCTTGTTGCTGGGTCCAACTGTACTCAATTGGATATCCCCAGACCCAACCTTAGCGGTATTGGCTGAGCTTGGTGTCATCTTGTTGTTGTTCGCCATTGGCTGCGAAACATCGATTAAGCATTTAGCCCTAGCAGGAAGGCCTGCGGTCGCAATTGCCTGTGTTGGAATTGTGGCGCCTTTTATTGTGGTCGCACTCAGCAGTGTGTTGTGGTTAACCGACTCAGTTTTCACTGCTATCTATTTGGGCTGCGCCTTAACTGCCACAAGTATCGGCATTTCTTTGCGTGTACTGGCCAGTGCCGGACAGTCACAAACCCCAGTGGGACACACCATTTTGGGCGCGGCAGTCATTGATGATGTCGCGGGGGTGATCTTACTGAGCTTGCTATTTAACTTTGCCAGCCAAGGTCAATTCGATGCGATTAGTGCATTGTGGCTAATGGCTAAGTTGTTGCTATTTTTGGCCATCGCGCCGCCTTTAGCTAGAGGGCTACTTTATTTGGCCAGAGGGCTGAAACCACTGGCTGACAAAGCGGGCTACGAGGTGATCATTACCTTATCGCTCATCTGTCTATTTGCTTGGCTTGCACATCTGTTTGGCGCGCCAGCATTGTTGGGCGGGTTTGCTGTTGGCCTTGCCTTGAGCCGTCAGTTTGTGTCGCCAGTGAACCGCTATTTAGTCAATCCGTTTAAGTTTACCCAAAGCATGGAGCGTTCCAGCCAATCGCTGGTGCAGGTGTTTGGTCCGATATTTTTTGTTTATGTTGGTATCCGTCTCGATTTGAGTCAATTGGATCTCAGTGCGGCAGGGGTACTTTTACTCTTGTGGCTTTCGGTGTTGGCAATAGCAAGCAAACTGGTCAGCGGCTGGTTTGCGGGTAAAGCATGGCAAGCGAAAGCGGTTGCGGGTAGTGCGATGGTACCGCGTGGTGAAGTTGGCTTAGTGTTCGCCGAATTGGGATTACAAACTGGCATTATAGATACCAAGCTATTTACTGAATTGGTGGTGATTATTGCCATCACTACCTTAGTTGGGCCCATATTGCTTAAGTGGAGTTTAACCCAGTTGCATCGTCACCCAATACTCCCTGCAGGAGACAAAAAAAGTTAACTGAGTGAGGCTGCATGGCCGAGACGAACCCTCGCATGGTAGGTAAGTATCATTGAGCTTGAGCAGTCAGCCCAGCAGATGCTGGGCTGATAGGTAGCTCGAGCTGATAGCAGTGTCAGTGCAAAGTTACTCGAAACATACCTGAGTATATTGACCAAATTTAGGGTTATCGCCCGACACATAGGCACAACCGGCTTTAGTATCAAATACCATGGACTCAACCGTAACGAAGTCAGAATCATACTTAGTAATGTTGATTGGCTTTTGCTCCAAGATATACTGCATGCCCGCTACGTCGCGCTCTTTGGCGAAGTTAATGAAGTTATTGGCGCTATCTTCACGCGCAAAGGTATCGGCAAATACTTGGTTTGCTTCAAGCAGAGTCTTGTCCGCTAAAAAGGCTGTACGCATTTCACGGGTGTGGTTTGCATGGCCGATACCGGATTCTCCTCTGACGAGCCTTGTACCTTGTGTGGTCATCTCTATTGCACCGTGATCACCACTGTCATCGGCGACGGTAAAGTTAATCGCAACTGGGGTGGTATAGCCTTTCAGCTTGCTGTAAGCCTCCTCAACGCTTTTTGAGCTGGTGATAGCAGCAAATACCGCATCGGGTGTGACAACATTAGGTGTATCGGCAGTGGCTGATGGCGCACTCGGCTCGCCCATGAAGTTTAATACTGCGCCGACATGCTTACCCATGCCTTGAAAGTGGCCGCCGTCTGTAGCAATAAAAATCCTATCATCAGTTTTTATGACTGTGGTTTCTGCAGCCATGAGGTTATCAATGTTCATATCGTTGTTCTGGCCAACGATTCCAGAGTCGGCGAAAGCCAGTGTGGTGCAACCATTCATGGACTCTGCCGCCGATTGCAGCAATGCCAAATCATCATCCGCGGCGATAAAAGGCTTGTTGATGTTCCAGTCAGCCTGGGCAATTGCTGCGTAAAGCTCGTGAACTGGGACACCCTTTATTTGTGCTTGTTGCTCCATTAATTCTGCATACTTTGGTGCGATTGCACGGTTGTTATTAACCGCATTTTGAGCAATCTCAATCACGATGGGTTCAGGGGTTAAGCGGTGTAATGTTGCTAAGTAGCCAGCCAGCTGTGGCTGTTTGTCACCTGAGTAGTCGACAACGTTGGCGCCTAGTTGGTGGGCTGCACGTTGGGGGTTATAGTAGTCCAGTTTATCGCCTGGTACAGATTGCGCCATAGCAGCTGAAGAAAGTAGTGCCATTGTGGTGAGAGCTAGGATAGTTTTTTTCATGGTGTGACCTCAAATCAATTGGTAGTTGTTGTGTTCGAGTTCATTATCTATAATTTTTTAGATATCATTTAATAGGTTTGCTATGGTTTTTTCATAGGGTTGCCTAAAGGAGATGAACTAAAATGATCAAGCCTGACTTACTGCAATGTTTTATTGCCGCGGCAGATACCGGATCGTTTACGGCGGCGGGTAAACGAGTAGGCAAGCATCTCGCGACCGTTAGCGGTAACATCGCCCGTCTAGAGGATGAGTTGGGGGTGTTGTTGTTCGACCGAGATGGCAAATACCCGCAATTGACAGAGGCGGGTTTAAATTTATATGACGGTGCGAAAGTGGTGGTCGATAGTGTTGAGCGCTTTAGCCGAAACGCCAGTCAGCTGTCGCTGGGTTTACCTGCAAGTTTCACGATTGCCATCGATGAGAATATGGCGTTTGAGCCCATTGCCAAATTAGTAAGTAAAGCGCAGCAGCAATGGCCTTTTATTCGTTTTTCTGTTTTCAGTAAGGGGGTGGATGATATTTTTGCAGCGGTGAGGCAAGGCAAAGTGGATCTTGCTCTGACACCGACAGTTGAGGGCAACAGTCAGTTTTATGAATTCCAAGCTATCGGTCATTTGAACATACTGCTGGTGTGCGCAAAAAGCCACCCTTTAGCACGTAAGCGCCAGGTAAGTAATGATGAACTTATGGCGCATACTCAGATCCTTAGTCAATCATTGACGGACCAACAAGCCTTATATCAAGTGATCAAAATGTCACCCACAGTCTGTTTTGCCAATGGTTATAGCAATATGATGCAGCTTGTTGAATCTGGTGTGGGTTGGGCGATGTTGGGGTCTGTAGGTGGGCAGATGCCTTCGACGATAACCGTATTGCAGCCGGAGTTTCTCAAGACCAAAATGCAGCTACAATATGACTTGATATGGCCGAAAACCCAGCCTGAAAATGAGGTGCACCGATTTTTCCAGCAGGGTATTGAACAGTGGTTCTAAGCTGACAATGGCACAATCGCTAAACACGCTTTCCCCTAGTTGGTTGCTGATGGTTAACTATTTGTTTATTATTTGTAATCTAGGCGGTTGTCTGATTCTTTGGGGATACAATGAATAAACTTTTTCAGTTGCTCACGAGCTGCGCAGCACTGCTATTAACTGCTTGCAGTACTAGTGTTCCCATTGACCAAAGAGATGCAGTCACTCGTTCAATCGATCAGCAATCCCAGCAGCTAATTGATAACCTCGGCCGCACTTATCCCAACCTTAGCGAAAAAGTGACTCACTCCTACGGATATGCAACCGTTTTCATGTCTCGGCTAAAGGTGCCTTTAATTGGCGGCGGAAGCGGGATAGGCGCCATTTACAATAATCAGGATGGTTCGGTTATTTACATTGATGTAAATCGATATGATTTGGGTGCAGGCCTAGCTTATGGCAACTATCAAACGGTAACGCTATTTGAGTCAAAAGCGAGCTTAGAGCAGTTTGCTAATGGTGGCTACCGTGGTGCTTTCGCCAAAGAATCTAATTGGAGCGATGGTAGCAGTGATGTATTGAATCACTACTTTATCGGTGAAAACAGCGATTATCCTACCTATGTGTATTATGAGTCCGATACTAACCTTGTTGGTAGCCTGCAATTACAAACCATATCAGTAAATCATTCTTTGACCGACACTGGCCTTGGCGATGCACGGGTTGCCAATAAAGAGCAAGAAATTGAAAGAACTGCGCCAGCTAAATGGAATCGAGCGTTGCCATTTTTCGCCCAAGATGTGATTGATAAAGGATATACCTTGCCCAAACCATATGGGGTGAGCTTGATATATGCTGAGACTAAGCAAGCTATGACCATAGATGAGCTGGAAGCTGGTTTTAGTTTTTGGGATAAAGGCCGCGTGCCGATGAAGTTTGTCACTTTCGATAATAATTACTCCCACTCTGAGTCGCCGCAGTTAAAGCTTGATGCGTGGTTATTTCCCTTTATGAACGTGTTTGCCAGTATAGGTAAAGTCAATGGTATGGCGCATATTGAGTTTGAACTCGACGGCAACGACTTGATAGACCAAATCGGGCTAGACTGTTCAGGCTTTCCACCTAAGCCTGTCTGTCAAAAAGTCTACGATGCGCTCAAAGATAATTCACTCTATGTACCATTAGATGTTGATCTTGATGGATATAATTACACGGTAGGGACGATTTTAGCTGCCGGTTGGCGCGACTACTTTGTGACTGTTCCCATTTCATTTAGCTACATTGATATGAAAAATGCTAAGGCGGAAGAGCTGGTGGTGAATATCTCACCGCGGGTGGGTAAGCAGATAGCAACCTATTTAGACCAAAGTGTCGATGTTTATGTTGGTGCCAGTTATTTAGACAGTGACCTGACTATTATTGGCCAGCACGAAATTCCGCTGCCTGGTGATGGGGCCGCAGAGTACATTGATTACAAAATTCGCCAGGAAAATATCGATAAGTGGTCATTCATCGCTGGTGCCAACTATAATTTCAATCGCACTTGGTCATTGTCGATGGAGTATGGACAAAAAGGCAGTGACAAACGCCAGTTTGTATCAGCGCTAAATTATCGTTTTTAGGGATGTTGTTTAGCCCCTTTGTGCTTGAAAAGTATTCACTCATGGTTATTTTTTAAGTAATAAATCATATTCAGCCCTTATGATGTTGTCAGCAGGTAAAAAAGTGTGTGCCACCGCAGCATTTTTGTCAGATTTTATCGTTATCATCTGCACCAGGCTACATATGGTTAACTTATCACAAGGAGTATCTATGTCCCTTAGCCATCAGCAAAAAGTGTACATACCCAAGGACGTTCGCAGCAATCAGTACATTACTGCAGAAATTAAAGTAACGGATGCTTTATTAGCGCACTATCCTGATTACAAAACGTGTTACCAAACACTGAGCCAAGCTATTTTTGCGCTAGCAGATCAAGAAGAAATTCGTAATTTGCATGTCATCACCAATGACAAACTTCCGGTGGTGCGTTTTCACACTGAAGCCTACTGTTTCCCAACGGCCGAGCAGATCATCTTTTTCTACAACCCTGAATATCATGAGTCGCAAACACTGCATAGCCAAGATGATTACCGTGCCCGTAAAATTCGTATTGTGTTCTTAGCTACCGGTAATGACATTCGCAGTAACTCGGCCACTTTCCATGCCAAAGTACAAGATTTTGTAGCCAAACTTATGCCGCAATTACCCGAGCAGAATTTGGTTTTGAAAGTGCGTGATCATCAGCATCTTTCCTACGATTTGTTTGCTAAAGCCAAAGGTAATAAAGAAACCCACGCCTACAAGCTTCGCGCTATCGATCGTCGCTATAAAGCACGTAACTGTCCGTTACCTGAAGGTCATGGTTCAATTTGCTATGTAACCGTTAAACTGCCGCTGAGCCGTATGCTAAAGCAGGCTATTTTGCCTGCCAATACTGAAGATTTTGCACCGCTATACCAAAAGCTGGAACAGAGTTTTGTCGACGCGGCAGCATCGAAGCAACTTAAGCGTATTGCTATGGTGGCCAATGGATTAACCCCATTAGTGCGTAACAGTAAGTACGACCAAGTTGATGGTACCGATGAAGTGCAGATGTTAGGTTTCGATCCTAACATTGAAGAGCAGCAGTTCATTCGCCACTGGGATGCTGACAGATTAGTTGAAATGGTGAGCTTTACCATAGTCGCAGGCGAAAAAGACAGTAAAGATGCGGGGTACGGCCGCTTTATGAACAATGTCGAAGAAGCGTTAAAGCGCTTTACTGCGCAATTGGAATTGGACAAGTCTCGTCAAGATTTGATTGTGCGCTTCCATCAGCATATTAGCTACAATCAGGCTAGCTAGTACGCTACAAGCCTCAATTAAAGCCCTTTTACTGCATTTCAGTGAAAGGGCTTTTTATTTCCTTACTTACAAGTCCCCCAAGTGACCTGTGTTTCGCCTGCGTTAGCTTGTTCAAGCGTATTGGCGCAGCGTGTTTCGGTAAATGACAAGGTGTCATTAAAGTTATAGCCAATTTGCATCCGAGTATCATAATCGGTCAGCAAAAAGTCACCATTTTGATGGTTGTAAACAAACTGAGTCCAAGTGGCATACGTTTCGCCATTGACTGGGTCAATCAGGTCTTGCGGTACTAAGTTACCGGCATTGTAGGTGCTTAGCAGCTTGCCGCGAGTTTGCGCCCAACTTTTGTTGTCATCAAATTTAACGTGACTGGTATTGAATAGGCCGCGTAAGTTTCTGTCTAGCGATGAGATTGACGAAGGTACTGACTTGGCTTCTAAATTGTTCAAGTCGACCTGATTAACATATTCGCGATGGTGTTGTTGCAAAGGCGCATTAGCCATCACACGCATATCTGATTGTACATCGCCACGATGCACGACGACTTTGCCACCTTCATTTAGCTGGAACAGTGCAATATCGCCAGACTTGTCATGTACAGAGAAATGCAAACCATGTTGTACGCCGTGTAAGCCGTCGGCCCAGGCCACTTGGAACTCGTTGGCCTCAAAGGCGTTGACGACTTCGTCGACATTGGCATAGGTTTCATTGATGTATGAGACTAAGTCAAGGAAGCTGACGGCCGGGGCGCCAGTGTCTTTATAGTCCTTAATGTAGGGGGCTGAGTCAGCCATGTACAGTAATGAAGTGCCTAAGCCCTGTGAGTTAATCGCATCAGATGCGACGCCGTGAAATACATCCCATTCCATTTGAGCAATGGAATGGTATTTGGTGGTCCACTGCATCGCGCGCTTATAGCTAGGTGCCTGCGTGCTGCGTTCGATACCGACAGGATTCACCTGACTGATATTCCCTAGCTGTGTCCCCCAGTCTAGTGAACGCACTGTAGAAACCCCGTGCGGAGTATCTAAGGTGATACGAGAACATGCTTGAGCCTGTGATAGTCCAGCGACTGAAGCGAGGGCAATAACTAGTGCGGAGATTTTCTTCAAGTTAGCGTTTTTCATAATAAGACCTCGTCGATAATGATATGAATTAAGCAAAATAGCTGAGTTGTTGGTTTTGCTTTGTTGGTTGCATTATGACGCTAAAACACTATTCTCAAAGTGGCTGAGACTAGGTAAAGCCCCTCTTAACGTGTATGCTAGCAATCCATATACGAGTGCGTGAATCTATTGGCGTCTTGTTATGGGTACCCGGTTATTTCTAAAGAAATGGAGCAAGGAAGTGGCTGTATCATTAGAGCAATTACATGCCTTTGTGGCCGTTGTTGAACAAGGCGGCGTGGCTCAGGCTGCGCGCAGCATTGGCAAGCATGTATCGACATTGCGTGAGCAAATTAACACATTAGAGATCGATACCGGCTTAACCTTATTTACTCGGCTGCCGCGTTCTTTACAGGTGACAGAGCAGGGGCTGCAACTCTACACCTATGCGCAAGCGATGTTGAAGGAATCGAGTTTATTCGATGCTAAAGTTGATAGCTTACTGCAAGGCGTACCAGATAAATTAACCATTGCGATTGATATGAGTTTAGTGGAACCGGCACTGGATGAGTTACTGGCTGAGCTACTGCTGGCTTTTCCCTTCCTGTCTTTGAAAGTGCTCAATGGCGATACACTGCAAGTTAAAGGTTGGGTGTTATCGGGTAAAGCTGACATAGGCTTGTTGTTTTCTACGCTGTCGACTGGTGCAGATTTGATGACCAGCAATGGTTATTCTTTTGAAGTGGTGCGAGTTATTCCAGTTAGCTGGCAGATTGAGTCACAGCATTTGCCTCGGGCATTGCTAGATAAACTGCAGTTATCCCTAACGTTTTTAGAAGACGTGGGTATGCGAGACAGTGATATTATCAGCCATCGCGTGCTGCAATGTAACAATGCGCCCCAGTTACTGAATTTGATTAAGGCTGGCACTGGGTGGGGCCATTTACCGCGCTTTGTTTGCCAAAGCGCGGCTGATGCGGGGGAGGTCAAGTATCTGATGGCCACGAATGAAGTCTTTGCGCGCTGGAATAGCGATCTTATCTGGCAATCTAATCGCATTATTAATCCCGCGATGCAATTTGTCATCGACGGTGTACAGGCATTACCCGCTAAATAACTTAGTCTGTGTTGATCAACAATTAACTGAAACGAGATACATGAGTACCGACACTAACATTGTTGTGGCTTTACCCTCATTAATCCACCGCTTGGGGGGCGAACGAGTCAAGCAGGTAAAAAGCCTGGTTGTGAACTATGGTTGCAATCTGAAACGAGTGCGCCGTTCGCGCAATTGGCAGCTGGTGGGGCAAGCCGAGCATGTTCAATCATTTATGCTGCACCTGAAGACTTTGCCAATTGATGAGTGGCGTTATTTGATTGCTAAGATTGAGGCTGAGCTGCAGCTTAACCTTGATAAGTTAGAGTCACTCGAAGATAAGCTTGCACGGGTGATAGCGGCAAGTCCGAATATTACCCTCGCAGAGCTCATGCACGCGACTAACTGTACACTTATAGAGGCCAGAACCGCGAGATTTAAAGCCGAGTTCTAGTATAAGTTCTAGTTGGGACAGGCATGGGTTAGTCGGCCTGATTGTGATTTTCTTGCCATAATGCCACCTTGGTTGCAACAGCAAAGTGGCTCAGGATTGTTTATAAATGTATCTGTTCTAAACTTGTTTAATGTCAGTGTATTGTGTAAATTCTTTATGCAGATTACTTGCGTATTTCATCGGATGAATTAAGGGGCTGAGGCCATGTCTACAGTTAGGATTAAGGCTGGCTTTAGCGGCAAAGTAATTAGTCGTTATCTATCGTTTTTTTTATTGTTGTTGACGACAATGTCGTTCACCAGTCATGCGCAAGTCCCCACTGCCCCGCAAGCCTACCAACAGCAGTTAAGTGTGGCTGAAGTTAATCAGCTCACCACTGAACTGAAGTACTTAGACGAAATCCTTACCTCTTCAGTGCTAAGTTATGCGTTTTCAGGTGATGAGAAATGGTTAAATCGCTACAACGAATATGAACCTAAACTGGCCGAGTTAATAAACCGACTGTTGGCTAGGCAACACGCAAATGACAATCAGCTGATAGCTTTGCTTGAGCTAACCAACCAGCGCTTAGTCGAACTAGAGCTAAAAACCCTTGCTGCCACAGATAGTGGCGAGCGTAAGCTTGCCATGGAAATCATAAACAGCGATGAATATCATCAGCTTAAGAGCGATTATTTAACCCAGTTGATGAGTTATGCAGACAACCTAAAGTTACGCGCCACAGTTCAGCCTGACAGCTCAATGGCAATCGATACACTGATCTCACTGACACCCGAAGAGCATCAATGGATCAGTGACAACCGCATTCGTGTCGGTATTGATCATTGGCCGCCAATGTTATTTATGCATGAAGATGGCACAATTGGTGGGTTAGCTGGTGCTATTGTCAATAAAATTGTCTTAGCAACGGGATTACAAATAGAGATTGTTGAAGGTGATTGGGATGACAATCTCGCGGCATTCAAGCAAGGAAAAATTGATTTACTTCCAGATGCCTATATGGAAGAAGAGCGCAAAGCTTACGGCAAGTTTACTACGCCCTATTTTTTGGTGCGCGAGTTGTTCCATGTCAGCAATACCAATAATCAGCTTAATAGTCATGCTGATATGGCTAAGGCCAAGATAGCCGTTCCGCAAGGCTATACCTCTATCGATAAATTACGGGTGTTATATCCCGATATTACTATTGTTGAAACCACTGGAATGGACGATTCAATAGATAGAGTTCTGGCTGGCGAAGTAGATGGTTTACTTGATTCGCAGTTAGCGATACAGCACACCATGAATCAACGGAATCAACCCAACAAGCTGCGCGCAATTAACCAAGATGTGTTTCCCCCGACTTCTGTCCACCTGCTGAGCCACAATCAACACCCTTTACTCCACTCTATTGTTCAAAAAGCGCTAGATTCGTTAAAACTCAGAGACTTGATGCTTACCCGTAATGATTGGCTAGAGTCTAATCAAGCAGAGATTAACAGCAGCGAGCCCAAGTTAATTGATTCTCTATATACCATTATTTTGGCGGTGGTTGGCCTATTAATCTTAGCCACTTTGGTCAGTTCCAGAATTCTCAAAGCATCTGACAAAGAGTTGGCAAATAAGTTTGGTTCGGCCAGCTTTAAGCGCACCATATTTATCGGCTTGACCTTTTTATCAGTGGTTTTACTCAGTGTTATTGCGATGATCATCGATGGGGCAGAGCAAAAACATCGCAGCGAAGTGGAGTACAATTTGCAAACTCTGCTTAACTCGACGCACCAGCGCCTGCTGTATTGGGTAGAGTATGAATTGAACCACCTGCAACAGGTGGGTAAGAACAAACAACTTGCCGGTTTAGTTGAGCAGCTATTGGTTGTTCCACGAAATACGGCGTCGTTAAAAGAAGCGCCGATCCAATCGCAAGTGCGTAAGTTCTTTCGAGACCGTGAAGGGGAGTCCGGCTCGTTTGGTTTTTTTGTTATCGCCCCAGATAGCATCAGTTTATCGTCGCGCCGAGATTCCAATATTGGCAGTCTCAACCTGATAGCGCAGCAAAGGCCAGAATTACTTGCACAAGTGTTGCGTGGCGAGAGTGTGTTTATTCCGCCTATCCGCTCAGATGTGATGTTCTCTGCAAGCGGCAGCAGTGTTGATGATATGCCGTCTACGATGTTTTTTGCCGCCCCAGTGGTTAATGCAGACAATCAAGTGATCGCAATCCTCACTAAGCGAGTCAACTTTAACGGTGTGTTTTCATCAATACTTTCGGCTGGTTTCATCGGCCATAGTGGTGAAACTTATGCCGTCGATGAAACCGGTTTATTACTTTCAAATATTCGGTTTGAGTCGCAACTCAAAGACATAGGCTTGCTGGATGAAAATCAGCAGGCATCGCTTAATGTGCGTATTGCTAACCCAGGTATTAACCTGATTGAAAATGAGGTCGTTAGCCCAGCCGATGCGAGCTGGCCATTGACGCAAATGGCGGCAAATATTGCTAACAAACAGTCGGGCCAAAACCTCGAGGGTTACAATGATTATCGTGGCGTCAAAGTGGTAGGAAGCTGGCTTTGGGATGGAAAGCTCAATATGGGACTTGCAGCAGAGGTCGATGTTGAGGAGTCATTTGCGCTAATCACAGTGTTTAAAAAGACCGTATGGGCAACACTACTAATTTCGTTGGCGTTACTGCTAGGCAGTACCTTATTCACCTTGCGTGTGGGCACCCGCGCGACCCGTGCATTAACGCGTTCACAGTTAAAACTTGAAGAGCTAGTCGCAGCGCGCACCAACGAGCTGAAAATGACCATGCAACGCTCACAAACGATTATCGATAAGGCTTCTGACGGAATCGTAGTTGTTGATCGCCAAGGTCACATAGAAGTATTTAGTCCCGCTGCTGAAGTGATTTTTGGTTACAGTGCCAATGAGGTCATTCAAAGTGATATCAGTAAGCTCATTTCGCCCGCGTTTCATTTGCATTATCTCGAAAACAAAGCGTCAGAGAATGATGAGCATTCAACCTATGAACTCACTGGGATAAGAAAAGATGGCAGTGAAATCATCATTGAGGTTGCTATCGGTGAAGCCATAATTGACCAAGAGCAGATGTTTACCGGCATTGTGCGAGACACCACCGAACGTAAAGAAGCGGAGCAAGCTTTAAAGGATGCGATGGCGAAAGCCGAAGAAGCGACGCGCTCTCTGGCCGAGCAGATGAAGCTACAACAGCTGTTGATTGATACTGTCCCTATTCCGCTGTTTTACAAAAATGCTGAAGGGCGATACTTAGGCTTTAACAAAGCCTATGAGCAGACATTTAACGTGAAAGCTGAAGATCTGATTGGCCTGAAAGTCACTGACTTGACCTACCTAAGTGAGCAGGACCGCGAGTTATATCAGGCTGAAGACACCGAGGTTATTGCTAATCAAACTACAATTAAGAAAGAGATGCAGATTCCGTTTGCTGACGGAAAAATGCATGACACTTTATATTGGGTAACGGGCTTTAAAGACAGCCAAGACAATCCAGCAGGTTTAGTGGGTAACTTTATCGACATTACCAGTGAGAAAGAAAACGCCCGTCAGTTAGAAGAAGCCGTTAGAACCGCGGATGAAGCCACTAAAGCCAAGAGTGATTTTCTGGCCAATATGAGCCATGAAATCCGCACACCAATGAACGCCATTATAGGCATGAGTTACTTAACCCAGCAGACTGATCTTAATCGTAAACAAGCAGATTATATTAGCAAAATTCAGAACTCGGCTGAGTCACTACTAGGTATTATCAACGATATTCTCGACTTTTCTAAAATCGAGGCGGGTAAGTTGTCGTTAGAGGTGACCCAGTTTAATCTCAATGAAAGCTTCGATAGTTTGGTCGAGCTCATCTCGCATAAGAGCCAGCAAAAAGGCTTGGAATTACTGATTGATATTGACCCGCAACTGCCGACAAATTTAGAGGGCGATCCGTTACGCCTTGGCCAAGTGCTCATTAACCTGACCAATAACTCTATCAAGTTTACCGAGCAGGGCGAAATTATTGTACGCGCCAAGTTGCTTGAGCAAGATAGCGATTTAGTTGTAGTCGAGTTTTGTGTTGAGGATAGCGGCATCGGCATGACTCCTGAGCAACAAAAGCGCTTGTTCCAGTCATTCAGTCAGGCGGATGCATCAACCACACGTAAGTATGGCGGTACCGGGTTGGGGTTGACCATCTGTAAAACCCTCACTGAAATGATGTCCGGGAAGATCTGGGTTGAAAGTGAAGCGGGTGTGGGGAGTCGTTTCTACTTTACCGCTAAGTTTGCGCTATCGGGCAAAGCACAAACTAGGCGCCCAGCATCTGCTGCGAGTTTGCTCAACTTGCCGATATTGATTGTTGATGACAGCGTCGCCGCCAGAGAAATTTTACATACTTTATCGCAAAGCTTAGGTTTTAAAGCTGATGTGGCGGAGTCTGGCCAGGCAGCGATAGCCAAGCTACAACAAGCTGACGAGCAGGGCACGCCCTATCAGCTACTATTAGCTGACTGGAAAATGCCGCAGATGGATGGCGTTGAGCTGTGCCGTACTGTTCAGCAATCCTTGTCGCTATCAGTGTTACCCAAATTGGTTATAGTCACCGCGTATGATCGTGATGATATGCTTAAAAGAGCGGGTGATGTCCAGCTAGATAGTGCACTCACCAAGCCGGTGAGCGCGTCGACATTATTTGATACGGTAATGGCGGTGATGGGCCGCAGCAGTGTTATTCAGCCTAAGAATGCGCAAGGTAAGTTAAATGTTTCCGCCGCTCAAGAGATTGTTGGCGCGCATATCCTGCTGGTGGAAGATAATGATATTAACCAAGAGATTGCCATGGAGCTGCTTAATATGGCCGGATTGCAGGTTTCTGTTGCATCCAATGGGCAGCAAGCAGTCGATTGGGTCGCTAGTAATGAATGTGATGCCATATTAATGGACATTCAAATGCCGGTGATGGATGGCTATGAAGCGACACGGCAGATCCGCAAGCTTAGTGATAAACAGGCGCTGCCGATTATTGCTATGACGGCTAATGCGATGAGCGGCGATAGGGAAAAGTGCATTGAAGCTGGCATGAACGATCACATCCCTAAACCGATTAACCCGCAAGAAGTGTATAAGACGCTTGCCCGATGGGTGGAGCCGACTGGTCAAGTACTGACGGTAGAGCCAGCCGATGAGCAGCTTGAGGCAGCGTTGCTATTACCGGAATTTGATACCGAAGCGGCGTTGGCTCGTATGGGAGGCAATCAAAAAGCTTATCGACGCACGTTGGCCAAAGTTGCCGCATCTGAAGCCGATGTCATTGACAGAGTTTCTCGGGCTATTGAGCAAGACGATTTAGCTACGGCGATCATTGCAATCCATACCGTGAAAGGGGTTGCCGCCAATGTCGGTGCAATGTTTGTTGTTGAGAGTGCAGAGCAGATAGAACTGCAATTGACTGAATACAAGCAGCAACAACAAGCGGTTGATATTGAGCTGTTGTCGCCCATGCTAGAGCACTGCCGTGGCAAAATTGCGCAGATGGTGACAACCATTGACACTGCTTTAACGCAGGCTGATAACCCGCAAGGGACTGTGAATATTAGCTTGGCTGATTTTCTAAAGCACTGTGAGCAGATTAGTGAGCAAATTGCCATGCTCGATAGTACTACGGTCGATCAACTTGAGATTGTGTTAGAACAGCTCTCTGGGGTTGCCGATTTAAGCGCGGGGCAAGCTTTATTAGCCGCGCTGGCAGAGTACGATTTCGATCGTGCAGAAACCTTGGTTGCGCCATTTGTTGAGCAGATCAGTCATCAACTCTCAACGGAGCAATCACGCTCTTCATCGACACCACAAGCTATGCTGAGTCATACTGAATTACTCTCTCAGCTCAATTTGATCGCGCAGCAGATTGATAACTTTGACTCAACCGTGTCAGATTCTGTGGAGTTGCTGCTAGAGCAGCCATTGAGCGATGAGGTGGAGCAAGCATTAACTAAGCTACTGGCTAAGGTTAGCGAGTTTGATTTTGATGCTGGTGAGCAGCTGCTCAACAGTTTAATAGGGACATTAGATGAATAAGTATCATAGTGCGATGAGTATCCGTTTTAACTTGAGGAATAGGTCATGATAGATACCAATAAAGCCACAGTGTTGACGGTTGATGATACCGCAACAAACATTGAAGTCGTCAAAGGGGTATTGGCTGACGACTACCTTATTCAGGCTGCACTCAGTGGCAAAATGGCACTTAAGATCATCGACAAAAGAAAGCCGGACCTGATTCTCCTGGATGTGATGATGCCGGAAATGGATGGCTATGAGGTTTGCCGCATCCTTAAATCACAGCCAGAGACCAAAGATATACCGGTTATTTTCCTTACCGCCAAAGTCCAAGAGGAAGATGAAACCAAGGGGCTTGCATTAGGTGCCGTCGATTATATTACTAAGCCCATTAGCCCAGCGATACTAAAAGAGCGGGTGAAGAATCATTTGTTACTCAAGGCTTCTCGGGACTTGATGGAACGCCAAAACGAGTTGCTAGAAGAGCGAGTGATAGAGCGAACAAAGCAGCTAGCGGAACTACAAGATGTGGCTATGGTGGCCATGGGAGCATTGGCAGAGTCTCGCGATCCGGAAACCGGCAACCATATTCGCCGAACCCAGCATTATGTTAAGGCACTCGCAAAAAAACTCGCCGAACAGAGTGAATTCGCCACAGTGTTAACTCCTGAGGTGATCACTGCGCTTTATAAATCTGCGCCATTGCATGATATTGGTAAAGTGGGTATTGCCGACAGTATTTTACTGAAACCGGGCAAACTGACAGAGGAAGAGTTTGAGATAATGAAAAAGCACACGACCTATGGTCGCGATGCGATTATTGCCGCTGAAAAAACCATGGACGCCGCTGATAACTTTCTCGTTTTTGCCAAAGAAATCGCCTATTCTCACCAAGAGAAATGGGATGGCTCTGGTTATCCAGAGGGGCTTGTTGCAGAGCAAATCCCTTTGTCGGCGCGGTTAATGGCGATTGCCGATGTTTATGATGCCTTGATTAGTAAACGGGTTTATAAACCGGCATTCACCCATGAAAAAGCGGTGCAAATTATCTTAGAGGGCAAAGGCAGCCATTTCGACCCTAAGATGGTGGATGCCTTTAGTGAAATAACAGACGAGTTTAATGCTATTGCCCAACAGTTTGTTGATCAGTAACTATTAAGCCCGCTGTAACGTTACGCTGAGAGTGGTGCCGTTGTCACCACTGACAAACTCAATATCCCCGCCTTGCGCCTTAGCCGATAGTTTAGCTGAGTAGGTGCCTATGCCGGTGCCCTTAGCTTTGCCTGCAGTGACAAATTTATCAAAAAATACCGGACGAATATCAGCGGGTACGGCACCATCGTTATGGATGTGAATGGTGATTGACTCAGCCGACGCTGTGGTGGCAATCTGCACTTTACTGTTTGTTGGCGCTGCCTCAATGGCATTGATCAATAAGTTATAAAGCATATTGCGGTTTAATACCGGATTGCCATGAAATGCTAAGTCTGCCGGTACTTTCGACGACAAAAACACCTGACGCTCTTTGCTCTTTTGCTTAAGTCCATACAGCACTTCATTAACGGCTTTAAATGCATTTAATATTGATAGATCCGTTTGATAACTGTCATTTTCTAACTTGTAGAGCAGCATGTGATTATCAATCATTTGCTGCATAGCGGCACTGGAACTATGCAAAATATCAATCTCATTTTCACAATCTAGCTGTTTAGTTTCTAGCATTTCAGTGGCGGCCATAATGGTAGATAACGGGCCTTTTAAATCATGGTGTATGATGCGCTCAATATCGGCTTTGAGCCGGGCATTTTCAACTAATGTATCAAGCTGCTGACTCATTGCTTTTCGCTGCTCAACTAAGCGGATATGTGTCGCAATTCGCGCTTTGGTGATCTCGGGTGATATCGGCTTGGTAATGTAATCCACAGCCCCTAAAGAGAGTCCTTTAATCACATCTTGGTCCTGGGATAAAGCCGAGATAAATATGATTGGAATATGCTCAGTGAGTGGATCAGATTTTAGCTGACTACATACTGCTAATCCGTCCATATCTGGCATCATGATATCCAGTAAGATCAAATCTGGCTTGGGCTCTTGCTGGCAAATATCAAGTGCTTTTTGTCCTGATAAACTGGCTTTTAGTCGGTAATCATTTTTCAATAATTCAGTTAATACAGTGACATTGTTGGGGTTGTCATCAACAATCAGCAGAGTCGATTTTGAGATTTGCTTGGCGGGTGTGGGTTCACTTGCCGTCGACGCAATGCTGCTGACTTGGGTTCTTACTGGTGTAATCAGGGCAGTGGCAATTTTGTCTTTTAAGGTATTTTGATTGAAGGGCTTTATTAGGTATTCAGACACGCCCAAATCAATTGCTTGTCTCACATCGTCTTGATTGACGTTGGCAGTGAGCATCATAAAAGGAATGTGTTGGTAGCCCAAGTCACTCATTCTTACTGCCTTGAGCAACTCCACACCATTCATTTTTGGCATGTTCCAGTCTGAAACGATGAGGTCAACTTGCTCTTCAGCCAATATCAATAGTGCTTCTTTACCATTAGCCGCTTTATAGACATGTTTAAAGCCGATAGCAGTCAGCATGCTGCCAACGGTTTTTAGCATAGCTGGAAAGTCATCGACAACCAGCGCAGTCAGATCAGAATACTTATTGGAAAGGTTGAAATGCGGCATCGATACACTCCTTGAGATTGCAGCATCAACCATACTAGCTTGCTTACTGAAATAAATCACCTGAGTGACATTTGATTGCTAATTAACAAATCAATCAGATTTGAAAATAAGATGCGCTAACACTCTAGGCTGTAATGCCTAGTAAATCAGGGAGTCATTGCTAAAAATGACTCCCTGCTAAAGATGACAACTTACTGCTTTGATTGACCTAGTGCAGTGCAATACAAACGGCCACCGTATTGATCGAAACTAATACGGTGTTGCACGGTAGTGACATCAGAGTATTGTGCGCGCAACTGGTTTTCAGCATTGGCACAGAGCTGATTGTGATCGGCAGGTACACTTTGCGATAAGGTCACCGACACTGTGCGCCACCAGTCGCCGGCAGAGGCTAACCCTGCAAACAACATTGAAGCGCTAAGTATACAGGTGGCGACCATTGAAGATTTTTTCATTCTATATTCCTTTATTTATTATGATTTTCAAGCTTAGGCTTGAGTAGCCTAGTATTTTCGGTAGTACTCCTTTATCTACCGACTAGTTAACCTACAGCTAATATGACAGCGCTGTCAATGCTGCGCAGGGTTATCTTGGTTTTCACTTGGGGCGGATTAGAAAGTAACTCAATTGAGTGTTGCTGTACTTAGTTTATGCGCTAAGGCCCTAGGGTATTAGCTATTACCGACAGCGAGATATCAGTGCTGTTAGATTCTTTTTTGCTATCAGTTTTGTAGACCAAATGGCTGATTTTCCCTGTTATAAACTAGCCAAATGGACGGATTGTACTAGCTTTATGCGCATGCCAATGACCTTTAGTTAATCGTTGGTACTCAACAGGAGCTTAGCGTTTGCCTGCAATGGATGACGCAATAAAAACAATTTGGAAATTAGGGAAGATAGAGATGCAGTATAAAATATTAACGTCGCTGGGTCTGATAGCGGCTTTCACCACCCCCAACACAATGGCTGAATCAGCCCAAATTAAATACGCAAAATATCAGCAAAACAGTCAAGTACTGTCAGTTCGAGGCAGTATAGAACGAGAACCCGGCATGCCTAACTCTCGTCGTGAAAATAAACTTGTTGAAATCGTTGATGCGGCTAATCCGACTACCGTGCTTGCGAGTACCTATGCAAAACGTGCTTTTCGCGCACGGATAAAGCAAGCAGATCTCGCCTACATACCCTGTGAGGTTGGTGTCGTTATCGAAGGAGAGTTAAACGACATTGTGTATGAGTCTGTCACTAATGCCCCAGAGTTATGTGGCGGCTATACGACAACATTGACCGGGCTAATTACCGATGAACCTATTCCTTACGCAAGCGTGAGTGTCACTATTGGTGGACAAACTTACACCACTACCGCTGACGTAAATGGGGCATACAGCTTAGATATCGTTAGCGCAAATTTGCAAGAGCTATTGGTGATTGAATCGTCAGCGATCAACGAAGCAACTGGTGATGAAATTAACTTTGTTAATATGGTGGGGAGCTTCTCCCGGGTATTATCAGACCCCGATCCGGTAAACGTCACCAATGTCACAACAGCCAGTTATGCGCTTGTTGTTGAGGCAAATGGCGGTGCTGCGCCGACCACAGCAGAAGAATTGGCAACCGCTGAGACTGCCGTAGATGCCACAGAGCTATTTGAGCTCGCGGCTGTGATTAAACTCATTGTCGATAACCCTGAATATAGCTTGCCTGATGGTTACGATAGTGTGTTGGACTTAGTCAGTGATGAAGCAGCCGTTGATGCTTATATTGCCGCAACCCCAGCAGAGGACCTCAATGCCGCAGTTGAAGATATTTTATCTGATAGCGATCTTGTTGCCGGCTTTGATGCTGAAGACATACCTTCTCTCTATTATGCCATTGCAGTGACAACGCCGGGGTATATCGCTCGGTCAGGTTCAGCGCTAGAATTTGATAGTGTTAATGGCAGTGGCAGTGCTCTTAGCTTCAATGTGCCGTCAGGCCAACCGTTAAACCAGGCATTTAACTGGCAGTTGAATAATGGCCGAATTGAAGTGATTTACAGTGCACCTGATACTATCGAAGAACTGGTTGCAGAAATTGAATATGTGACAGATGACCCGCAAGAAATTGCCGCTTTTTATGCCGGTGGAGGGGTAAATGATAATTTCTTCACCCAGCGCACCACTACCCAACGGGCATATACACGCGTTGTAGATGGCAACTTGGTTGATGTTGTTTCAGTGGAGGTTCGCAGCACGTTAGTGACGGCACCGATCACTTTGGCCGACGGTAGCGTACTTACTATTGCTGCTCCAAAGTTAATCATCGGCAATGAAAATGAGACATTTCGTTCTAGCTTAGATATCACGCCGATAGCGTTTGATGCCCAGTGCAGCGATGGTTCGACTTGTGTACAGGGTGATTGGGGAGGGGTATATCATTACTCTGAAGGTCCACGTACTTATGATGATTTTATTTTTCCTGAATCGGCCTATGCTGAATTAATTACTTTTGCAGCTGACAATGTCACAGAGGGGGAGATATCTGGTGTGAGTGCGACCTGGTCGGTTGATAGTGATGGTCGGTTAGTGATCGCTTATGCAAACGGGATGGTACAGACTAGTCAGATACTCGATCAAAATGCGTTGGAGTTTGGGGTATTTTCAAGTTTCGAGAACGGAGATGAGCGATTTGCAAGTTATGACATTTGGGTTAGAGCTGATAACAGTTTTAGTTTAGACACAAATTACTTATTACCTAGCGAATCGACAAGATTTTGGGCTGGCGAGGTCAATACTTGGATACCCGGTTCGATAGAATCTAGCGGCCTAGTGATCCCATCAAGGCTATGGGGCTGGGCATTTTCTAGTATCGATGTTAGCAATACCTTTGCAACACAATGGAGCGAGCCTGATAGCAACGGTGAAAGTAGTTTAGCGTTTGTATCACAACCGCCAGTGAGCTTTATTGAGAATGCCAATTCTGTGGTCATCAATCGCTTTGATTTTGCAAAGCGTTATTGGTACCCGATTACCGATACCGTCATCGACGGCGAACGGGTGTTTTATGTGATTGAACGTGAAGAGCGGGATGCAGAGCTTTGGTATGGCGGTGAGCCAGGGTTTAAGACTTACATTCCTGCACGCATGAATATAGAGCGTGAGCGAGATAAAGCAGACTACCAAGGTGTTGTTCGTGACTAACACATCACTGTGTAGGCAATAGTATTTCAGTCTACAGATTATCATCAAACCCTCAAATTCGTTTGGGGGTTTTTTATTGGTTTTGACTTAATTTGGTTATGGTTAATTTTATATTCTTTATTCTGCTCACCATTAGTTTTTATGGTTTTGTTTTCTGTGATTTATTTATTTGATTGTACCCCGGTAATTTAATTTGTTAATTTATTAAGCAACTCTTAATTTTGATTTAAGGTTGGTTTAATATTTGTATTTTTTCTAAATTCAACAATAAAGTTTTTGTTTTTTTAGATGTTTGAAGGATGTGATTTACTTCAAATAAATACGTTTAGTATTTAAACGATTTTTAATTGATTACTGAATTAGCGGGCTGTAAATTAGCCTTGGTTCCTATTTGGGCAATCTAATTTAAGTTACTTATTTTTAAGGTTTTATATGTATTATTTTAATACCTGCTAAATTTGGTAATACTATATCGACAAGTTAATATTCCCTATGGTTATATGAGAGGTTGATAAACTAATCGTTAAAAAACCAACAAATTACCTCTAAGGGGGTAGGTGTTTATTTTACTTTTATGATCGGCAGCAAACTTGCTTGTTGCGGTTAGGGGTGGATCACACTGGTTAGGTATTTTTCTGAGTTGGGTTAGTGGCTGTGATATTAATTTAATTACTTTAAAGCGGCTTTTTAAAGTTTTAGTGATCAAATTGAATAGTTGCTAAATATAAAAACAAATCCCATCGAGGAGTGATGTATGAAGTTAAATAAACTTACCGCTGCAATCATTGTATCCACTATATTTACCGGCAATGCGGTTGCTAAAGATAAAGAAGTAGATCTTTATAATAGTGACAACTGGAAATCTAGTTACCCATCGCAATATGAAACTTGGGCAGAAACAGAGCAAAGTAACCCTGCATCAGGCAAACCTGACGATCTACTTGAAGCCAATCCTAACTTAGTATCAGCATGGGCTGGTTATGGCTTTGCTAAGGATTACAACCGTGCCCGTGGCCATCACTTCGCATTGACAGATATCATTAAAACACTGAGAACGGGTCATCCAACCGTTGCCCATGGCGAGGTAGTGGGCGAAGCAATGCCGGCAAGTTGCTGGTCTTGTAAAACCCCAGACGTTGCGCGCATGTACGACAAAGTCGGCGAAGCTAATTTCTCTGACAACAGTTGGTCTACTTGGGGCCATGAGATGTCTAACACCATAGGTTGTGCTGATTGCCATGAGCTTGGCAGTGAAGAACTGCGCTTAAGCCGTCCTTATACAGAGCGAGCCATGAAAGCCATTGGTCTAGACTTCGATAAGCAGGATGCTGACATGCAAGCCAGCCAAACCTGTGCTCAGTGTCACGTCGAGTATTACTTTGACGGTAAAGACAGCAAGAAAGTTCGCTTCCCATGGGATCATTGGGTTCCAGGTGTTAATACAGACTACAAACAGATTGTCGGTTACAAAGGTAATGACGGGCTTTATCAAGGTTTCGCAGCCGAAGCGCAGTTAGCCTATTACGACTTAATTAAGTTTAATGACTGGACCAACGCTATTTCAGGTGCACCGATGTTGAAAGCACAGCATCCTGAATTTGAGAACATGTTAGATCGTACTTCCCACGAAATGGACAGCCACATGAAATTTAGCTGTACCACTTGTCATATGCCAAAGGCAAAGAATGACAAAGGGGCGAAGTATTCGAATCACAAAGTCACATTTGAAGCTGAGCAACTACCGAAAACCTGTATTGGTTGCCATGATGCCGGCGATTTCAAAGAGATTTTGAGCGAGCGTAAAGCTGAGATCAATAAACTAAGATTCGAGCCAAATGGTACCGATCCTCGTCTTACTGAAGTTCACTTTAAAGCCCAAGCTATTTGGTCTGCTAACGGTGTTAAAGGTTTAGACGCTGGTAAGAATATTGCTCAAGCAAAAGCAAACTATGAAGCTGCGCTTAAAGCGAAAACACCATTGGCAAATGAGATGAATAGCCTACTGGTTAAAGTGCGTAATGCGCAGTGGTTCTGGGACAGTGCAACCGCTTCACATGGTATTCACGCTCATAACCCAGCTGAAGCGATTCGCTTGCTAGAGAAATCTAACACTATCCTTGATGCGGCGTTAAAAGAAGCCGACGCATTACTGGCGAAATACGCACCTAACTATAAGTATGATGCGAGTAAATACGATACCAAAGCTAAACTGCAACCGTTAGCTGGTCTTAACCTAGAAGGTATGGAAAAGTCTAAGCAAAACTTCATCGAGCAACGCGTAGAGAAGGAGTGGCCTGCCGACCTGAAATAGTCACTCTATAGCATTACCCAACATCCCACCTCCATGTAAAAGTGCCAGCCAACTCAGTTGACTGGCACTTTTTATGTTGCTGCCCAAATCAATCGAACAATCTTATTTGAATTGATATTAGGCTCATTTATGAGTCTGTGGTTTGTCAGAAATGTCCGTTTGGCTGCTTTATCCTGTACTCAATCGCTTAGCTAATAAGCTCACTTTTAGATTGACACATTGAGGATATCACCATGAAAAACATGACTCTTATCGCTACCATTATCGCGACTAGTTTGTTTGTTCAACCTGTAATCGCCCACGAGCTAGGCGACCACCTACCAAAGAAAGGTCAACCAACTGCTGTACAGTTACAGTTTGGTGGAGACATTGCGGTCACTAAAGACAATTTCATTGCTGCTGAGTCAGATAAGTACTTCTTTGAGCAGCAACAAAAATCAGGCATAAACCACTTCACTCACGATCGCGTTTTGCTCACTATGGATACACAAACTGTGGTAAGGCAGAACCGTGATACCTTGTACTCAAAGTCAATTTGGGATACTCAAGGTGGATTGACATTTACCTTACCTGTCCTAGACAGCTATCAGTCGCTGCAAGTGATTGATGAGAATCACCGCACAGTGGCGGTTTTGTATGCCCAGCAGGGCAAGAACCAAATCACTGTCACGCCAGATATGCTTAGCCATGGTCAACATGTGTGGGTTGTGGCTAGAACGCAGGTGGCTTCAGATACGGCGGCAGCCATTGCTGAAGGTAACCGCAAACAGGACTTGATAAAGGCTGATGCCAGCTCGGCGACCCTGTATCAAGCAAAAGGGTTCAATCAATACCAACGTGAGCAGGTACGTTTAAGCTTAGAAAACGACGTATTGTCATTGGACTTCACCAAAGCGATGGGCGCCCCAGAAGGTAAACCTATTGTCGCGGCACAAAACGTCGAACCACGCCAAATTACCCAGTTTCATGCCCGTGGACTTACGGCAATGGGCTTTGGTGGCTTGCCCAGTGAGCATGCTTACTACAAGGTGTTGCTAGCAGAAAACCGAGATGGCCAGTGCCAAAAAATGAACTTTGATGCACCACCATTGCAAGATAATGGTTTCTTCTCAATTACCACCTACGGGGAAGATGCCTACGTGCATACAGATAACTTTGCGCTATCTAGCCGCCAGGGC
Organism: Shewanella sp. Scap07; assembly: GCF_013394145.1. NCBI lineage: Bacteria > Pseudomonadati > Pseudomonadota > Gammaproteobacteria > Alteromonadales > Shewanellaceae > Shewanella > Shewanella sp. Scap07. The sequence goes on along the minus strand of NZ_CP041329.1, from coordinate 3,810,326 downwards.
GAACTTGAAGCCAATACAGATGGCAGTTATACGGTGCACTTCAACTGCGGTGACAATGCGATAAACAACATTGATGTTGAACCGAATTGGACAGGGATTTTACGCATGTATAAGCCCGTTAGCGAAGCGGAAATTGTTGATTACGCTAAAGGGGTTGCACTACCTCACTAGCATTCTTTGCTAACGGCGAGTAAGGCTAAGCCTTACTCGCTTTTTTGTAAGCTTTGAATGATGACTTTCTCTATCGTTTTAATTAGTGGGTGTTGATACACCAAGCGGTGATGATGAATGCCAACATCATATGTAAGAGGGTTAGCATTGGCGTAAAGCGGTTTAGCGGTAATACCCGCAGGGATATCCTGGTCGGCAATTTTGGTGCAAACAAACAAATATTGATGGGCTAGCACACAGGCTAATGCTGAGTTAATCGTCGATACGGTGAGCTTTTGTTGCAGATCACATCCAGTTTGTTTACGCACTTGCTCGAAGTAAGCACTGCCGTCATGCGCACCAAGCGAAATTCGCACCATTTGATAGTCGACCATGTCAAAAATATTGATATGGCTTGCCACGTTAAGTTGGTGAGTTTCAGGTAGGTACACATACAGTGGTACGGTGGTGATTTTTCTTTCAACTAAATGTTCACTGAACTGGTTGGGGTATCCGGCGATGCCTATTGCCAACGCGCCCACTTCTGGCTGCTCGACACCGTTAAGCGACCAATCGACAAAAGTTAAACGGCAATGCTGATCTTGGGTTGATAACTCGCTGACCAGTGGCAGGGTAAGTGCACTGCTTAATGGGCTAATGATATTGATGGTGCATTCAATATCACGGTGCTCATTGGTAAACAGTTTGGCAGCATGATGGCTTTGTTCTAGTACAGATAAAGGCTCATCAATGTGCTGTGCAAGTTGCGTCATCAACAAGGTTGACGTATAGCTGCCGTTGGTGACGACAAATAGTTCGTTATTAAATAGCTCACGGCAACTGGCTAGGTGGCGATTAAACGTTGCGCGGCTGATATCGAGTTCATGACAAGTTTTACTTAAGGTTTTCAGCTTAACCAGACAAATCATAAATCGATATAAATTTAGATCGACACGGTTTTTCAATCGCACCTCAGATAATTTCGCTATTAATCAGATACGTTACTAAAAAATGCGCTTGATGACTACTGGCTTGTGAGCCAGCACTCATTCTGCTTGGCCTAGGTGAGTGAACTTAAATGCACTTTGGTGCGTAATGACTTGGTAGTTGTCAACATGACCCATGATAGCCATTTTGAGGCCAGCTTATGAACAAGTCATCACTACCTTGGAAACTCTGCCCAGTCTGCGTGCGACCATTCACTTGGCGCAAGAAGTGGCGTAAAGACTGGGAGCAAGTGAAGTATTGTTCAAAACGCTGTGCTGGGCACAGACAGGTTGCCAGTGAAATGAATGTACACAATCAACACTGTGGTGATGTGGCGGGATAAATAATTAACGATGAAATCAATATGAACAAACATTTTACCCAAGCTGATTTCGAGGCAATGGATCAGCGTTATCGTGCTCGCTTTATCAATAGCCTATCTGGGTTTAAAAGTGCCAATTTGGTTGGCAGCATTGATAATAGCGGCAATAGCAACTTGGCGATCGTCAGCTCCGTGTTCCATATCGGTGCAGATCCTGCGCTGATGGGGATGATCATTCGTCCTGATAGTGTGCCAAGGGATACCCTTACAAATATCAAAGCGACACAGTGCTATACGTTAAATCAGGTTAACTCGGCCAATTTTAGGCGAGCACATCAGACTTCTGCTCGCTATCCTTCATCGGTATCAGAGTTCACCCAGGTTGGACTCACTGAGCAGTTTATTGCCGGATTTACTGCGCCATTTGTTGCCGAAAGCGAGCTTAAAGTGGCATTAGCGGTTCGAGAAATATCACCACTGTCTTTGAATGACACGCTTTTAGTGATTGGAGAAGTGCAGCATGTGATAGTGCCCGATTGCGCCCTTAAGCAAGATGGCTACATAGACATTGAAGCACTAGAGGCGGTAGCGGTCACAGGGCTAGACAGCTATCACAGCGGCCAACGCATAGCGAGACTAAGCTACGCTAAGCCTGACACATTACCCATTCATTTGTCAGTGGCTGGAGAGTCAGAGTTTGAGTCGGATTAAAAATCCCTAAATCAACAGCGCAGAGACAAACATATTAGCTTGATCTGAATCAACGCGTGCTGGCTAATATTTAGTCATGATTGATGCAGGTTTAATACAACTCAATATTGGACATCATGTCAGATGCAAAACTTATCCGGCTACTGAAATCATGCATAGTCTTGGGAATTTGCCTGATTTTAACCGGTATCTACTTTCATAACTTTAGCCCCAGTGTTGAGGCCATGGGGGTCAAAGGTATCATTCTCAGTGCGGTGTGTGTGGCCGTGGGGATGGCGCTGTCACTGCCAACCAAGATGTATCTGACATTTATTTTGGTCAAGCGTGAAGCCGAGCAGCAAGATAGTCAGCACTAACTTATTGCTCAAACTATTCAGTGTATTTTTACTTAAGTTCTGCCGTGACAAGCGAGCAGAATAGCGCCGCTCCCACTGGGATGATGTCATCATTAAAATCATAATGTGGGTTATGTACACACACGCCACCCTTCTCGCCGCTCAAGCCATTACCTAACAGCAAATAACAGCCTGCCACTTTATTGAGCATAAAGGAGAAGTCTTCACTGCCTGATAGCGGGTCACAGTGAGTATTTACCCGCTCTTTGCCAAGCAATTGCTCGGCGATGTTTGCGGCAAACTCATAGGAGTGTTGCTCATTGACTGTTGCAGGGTAACTGCCAGGTTGTATTGTTAAACTCGCCTTTGCACCATATAGTTTTGCTGTTTGCTCAACCACTTGTTGTAAGCGCTCAAGGGCTTGTTGTCGTACTTGCGGATTAAAAGTACGCAAGCAACCCTTTAATTGAGCACTATCGGGCACCACGTTGTATGTCCCTTCACCACTGTGGATATCGGTAAATGAGATGACACAGGTATCGAGCGGTGAGGTATTACGACTAACAATCGTTTGCGCGCTAAGAATGATATTGCTCATCACTAAAGAGGGGTCAATCAGGTGCTGCGGCATTGCTGCATGGCCTCCTTTAGCCTCAATGGCAATATCAAAGCGATCAGCACTCGCCATCAGTGGGCCAGGCTTGAGCCAGATATGCGACTGCGCAATACCCGGCATATTGTGTAGCGCATAAATCCTGTCACATTTAAAGCGTTCGAATAGCCCGTCATCAATCATAGCCTGCGCGCCACCAAGCCCCTCTTCAGCAGGTTGGAAAATAAAATAAACCGTACCGTTGAAGTTACGATTTTGCGCTAAATACCAGGCGCTTGCTAATAAAATGGCGGTATGGCCATCGTGGCCACAGGCATGCATTTTGCCGGCAATATGCGATGCATGACTAAAATCGTTAGCTTCATCTAATGCTAGCGCATCCATATCAGCCCGCAGCCCAATAGCGCGGCTATTGGGAGATTGGCCTCTTAACACCCCCACGACTCCTGTAGTCGCTATGCCAGTATGCACTTCATCTAGGCCCCATTGGCGTAACTTGTTGGCGACAAAGTCAGCGGTTTGCTGTTCTTCAAAACCTAATTCAGGGTGTTGATGAATGGCTTTGCGCCATTGAGAGAACATTTCATTGTGCTGTTTAAGTTCGTTGATCATCTATCGTCTCGGTATCGGCTAATGGAGTATTGCTAGAGGCAAAGTGGTTTTCATGGCGTTGGTTACAGGCTATCGAATGGCGAGTTTGTGGGCAAGTAAGCTGTGGTGATGATTTGTATCTCCCACTCCAATCGTGATACCTGCATGACAAAAACCTTAACTTAGCTCCTGGCTTGATATCTGTTTGTCACACACTGGGCTAGGTTACGTCCATTAATCATCGGCTCGGTTGGTGAAAAGCGGATATTTCTGCTTTACTTATAGCGATGGCCATTGCCATCACTTTTAAATCGATTCTTTGCAAAGGATGGCGCCCATGTCGATGTTATTTGACAAGAAATGGCAGTATTTACCGCTGGTGATGTTGCTGATTTCTATCTTAGGCGGCTTATTTTTTCTTAATTCAAGTTTAGATAAGTGGGTGACAAAAACGATAAAAAGTCACCTTTCTGGGCTAACTAAAGATGTTGTCGTCCATATCACCAATGATCAGCAATACCTCGCGACTCTCTCTTCAGCAGCACGACATAATTATTTTAGTAACCTTTCTCAAGCGACTAAAGACAAGCGAATTACACTGATTGACGCAGAAGGCGTGGTATTAGCAGATACTTCGTTGAGCTACCTAGAGGTGATAGCAATGGATAATCATCTGTTACGGGAGGAAATTGCCAGTGCGTTCAAGGTTGGCGTTGGCGAAAATATTCATTTTAGCAGTGCACTTAAAGTAGACATGCTCTACGTTGCCCAAAGAGTGATGTTGGACAATGAGCCTTATGTTGTCAGGATGGCAATGCCAATGGATGAGTTGAAAACCATGTCTGATGAATTAATGTGGATTTTCATTGTATTGTTATCAATTTCTGCAGCGGCAATGGCAGGAAGTAGCATGCTTAGTGCTTATCAGGTGAATCACCGGGTAGCTAAAGAACGTGAGCAGCAAGAAGAGCGTATCATGCATCGAACTAAAGAGATTGAGTTGTTGCATCGATTGGCGAATATGCTAGCGGCGTGTACTTCGATAGCTGAAACGCAAAAGGTCGTCGAGGATATTGTTCCGCGTATTTTGGGGGAGATCAACGGCAGCGTAGCCATGATGCGCGCATCGCGTAATCAACTCGAAGTCAAACTGGATTGGGGCAAGCCTTGGCCTGCGACTCAGGTCTATTCGCCAAATGATTGTTGGGCGTTACGTAAAGGAAAATATCATCTCTCCAATGACGACTATCACTGTCTTCCATGCTCGCATATGGCTGAACTTGGCAGTGACCAAACCCTTTGTATCCCGCTAACCGCTCATGGCAATACAATCGGTATGTTGCATTTGTATTTTGGGGCATCATCTGTAGCCGTTGACCCGGCAACTTTGCGGTTGGCTTTTACCGTGGCTGAGCACTTGGGTCTGGCGTTGGCTAATTTAAGCTTACAGGACAAACTGCGCTCGCAGGCGCTAAGTGATCCGCTGACGGGGCTGTACAACCGCCGTCATTTTGAGCAGTCGTTTGACACATTGCTACTAGAAGCCAAAAACAGCCAACAAAGCATGACGTTAATGATGCTAGATTTAGATCATTTCAAACGTTTCAATGATAATTTTGGACATGATGCAGGAGACTATGTGCTTAAAGAGGTCAGTACCTTAATCGTTCAGATGATCAGCGCTGACGACGTTGCTTGTCGATTAGGGGGAGAGGAGTTAGCGGTTATCGTGCCAAATCGATCAGTGGAAAGTGCATTTGAGTTGGCCAATCGTATCCGTAAACAAATTGCCGAATTGCACCTTGAGCTCAAAGGATTGTCTCTAGGAAAAGTCACCGTTTCTATCGGTGTGGTTAATTACCCTAAGGTGCAAGGCGATAGAGACCAATTAGTTAAGTTTGCTGATATGGCGCTGTACCGCGCTAAGGAGCAAGGACGGGATCAAGTTCTGGCCTATCAAGCCAGTACAGCCGAATATAGTTGTGAGGAAGCTAAGGACAAAAAGGGGCTGGAAAATAAGGTAGTGACGCCACTATTGAAATAGCGCCTCTCTTTTCATTTTATACCGGCTCGTTGCCTGTGTTTATCAATATGGGCCGTTTAAAGCCACAGTCAATTGGCTTTGCTTTGCGCTTTTAGCGTATATAAAGCGGCTATTATCCCAGCGCTTTTTATTAACCATTTTTTTAGCTTGCTTAGCAAAATCGCTAAAACTCCTCTGTGTTATCCATTCATGTTAGTCACTACATCTATAAATAATATTTATCAAATTAAGAAAAATTGATAATTAGTTTGTTATTTGTATTGTCCGTATGATGTCGGTATTCGCTACAACGAGTATTGCTCGTTGGGCCATCACATTGCACAAAGCTTGAGGTCTATATGAAATTCTTACATACCATGTTACGCGTTGCTGACTTAGAGAAATCAATCGCGTTTTATACCCAAGTGCTGGGCATGAAGGAGTTGCAAAGAGCCGATAACCAACAGTATCGCTATACATTGGTGTTTGTTGGCTATGACAATGGTCCAGACAGCGCCACGATTGAACTGACTCACAACTGGGATACCCATGAGTACGAAATGGGCAATGCGTTTGGGCATGTTGCGCTCGGTGTTGAAGATATCTACCTTGCGTGCGAAAAAATTGCCCAGTTAGGAGGCAATGTGACCCGTGCACCAGGGCCTGTAAAAGGTGGCGAGACGCATATCGCTTTCATTACCGATCCCGATGGATATCAAATCGAATTGATTCAGCTGGACTAAAACCGACAGATTATCGCGCAGCTGCCAAGATGCGGCTCTATTGCATGAGGATGATATTATGACAAACCCATTACTTAACCCAGTTCAGCTGGGTGAGCACAGCCTTAAAAACCGCATTGTTATGCCACCAATGACGCGCTCGCGTGCCAGCCAGCCAGGCAATAGCGCCAATGCCATTATGGCGCAATATTATGCTCAGCGTGCACAAGCAGGCCTGATTGTGGCTGAAGGTACTCAGATATCAGCCATGGGGCAAGGTTACGCTTGGACCCCAGGTATTTATACCACTGAGCAAATCGCTGGCTGGAAATCAACGACTGATGCCGTACACCAAAAAGGCGGGGTTATTTTTGCGCAATTGTGGCATGTCGGCCGAGTGACTCACCCTGACAATATTGGCGGACAGCAGCCGATTTCATCTTCTGCGATTAAAGCCGAAAACGTTAAAGTATTTATTGATAACGGCACGGATGAGCCCGGGTTTGTTGATGTGGTTGAGCCTCGTGCTATGACCAAAGACGACATTAAGCTCGTTATTGAGCAATATCGCCAAGCCGCACTCAATGCCATTGAAGCCGGCTTTGATGGTGTTGAGCTACATGCGGCTAATGGTTACTTAATTAACCAGTTCATTGATTCAGAAGCGAATAGTCGCACTGATGAATACGGTGGAAGTGTGGAGAATCGGCTACGCTTTTTAAGTGAAGTTGTGGCGGCAATGGTTGAAGCCATTGGTGCAGAACGTGTAGGCGTACGTCTAGCGCCTTTCACATCGCTAAATGGTACGGTTGACGCTAACCCAGAGGAAACTTATACCGCAGCAGCAGCCATGTTGAATCAGCATAAAATTGTCTATCTGCATATCGCTGAAGTTGACTGGGATGATGCGCCAGATACGCCAGCCTCATTCAAGCAAGCTGTTCGTGAAGCGTACGAGGGTGTGCTAATTTATGCTGGAAAATACGATGCGCAAAAAGCGGCGACGGTACTGGAAGCCGGTTTAGCCGATATGGTTGGCTTTGGTCGCCCGTTTGTGGCTAACCCAGATTTACCTAACCGGATTAAACACGGTTATCCATTAGCCAGTCATGATCCTGCCACATTGTTTGGTGGTGCAGAAAAAGGTTTAACCGATTATTGTGAGTACGGCCAGTAGTTTGCTTCATCACTAATAGGTTAAAATCGGCTTTGTTCCTGTCAATAGCAACTCAAATGAGTTGCTATTTGTTTTTCTAACCTTGTAGCTTTGCTGCAAGCAAAGCGGCTTAGAGTGGTATTAATGCGCGGTATCATTTACTTATTGATTGCAACCTTACTTGCTGCGATGGGCTGGGTGGCGTCAAAGTTTGTTGTTAGCCATATGCCTGGCGACCTGTTTTTGGGGGTACGCTTTGTTTTGGCCAGTCTGATCCTGCTGCCTTTTTGCTATCAGCGTCTAGCTAAGCTGGATCTCAAGCAAATTCTAACTGTCCTTGGGGTTGGCGTATTTCTAGGGCTCGCACTGCAAGTATGGGTGCATGCGGTCACCATTAGCGATAGTTTATCTGAAGGGGCGTTTATTATGAGCCTCGCGATGATTATCGCCCCACTTGTCTCTTGGTCATTGTTTCAGATTAAGCCCAATCGTTCATTTTGGCTGGCCTTGCCGGTCAGCATGATGGGCATGGCGCTGCTGACACTCGGCAGTGGTTGGCATCTTGAAAGTAGCCAGTTGTATTTTTTAATGGCGTCGGTGCTGCTGTCGATTCATTTTGTGCTTAACAAAAACATAGGTAGTCGTTTACCCCCCTTGTTATCAATCTGCTTGCAGCTTTTTGCCGTCGGTGTCGTTGGGCTTATTACCGCGTCATTGAGTGAACCGGCTGTGATTGACTACTCGTGGAATTTGCTGTGGTGGTTTGTTATCTCCACCGTATTTGCAACGTCGGTGCGCTATTTACTGCAAACTATGGGGCAATATAAAGTTAAATTAGAAACGGCGGCTTTGATTATGATTTTGGAGCCCGTCTGGACCATGTTACTTAGCATTACGCTATTGCAAGAGCAGCTAGCTTGGCAAAAATTAGTCGGCGCCGGTTTGATTATGTTATCACTGATAGCTTACATTAAACTGTCTCGTCGAGAAGCGAAATTGAAACAATTGCAGCAAGCCAGTACCGGTAATTAACCAGTACTGGTCGGCGCTGATTAGCTCAGTAATCGTTCAATATAAGGCCTGACTGACTCAACACTATCACAGTGGTTAGGGATTGAGATACTGCGATAACCGTCACCGACAAAGGCTCGGTCAATTTCGATGAGTACCCCAGTTTCTGCGCCATTATCGACAAATGTTACTTCAAGTTCTCGCGCGCCAAAGAATGAGCGAGATTGAGGTTTAAATTCGTATTCTTGGTAACAGGGCTGGTGAGAGCTAAATTCGCGTGTTCTTATGCCACCGGCTTCAATATCGGTTTTGTATAACCGATAACCGCTGTTTTCAATCATCTCTAGGACTGCCAATTGTGTATTAGAAGGTTCGATTACGAGTGGATCTTTATCACTCCCATCAATACCGTTTTTAATGTCTAGCCCAGTTTGTAGCCACACCTTGGCTATTTGCTGCCCAAATAGACGTGTTGCAGGGGCTTCTGGGTGCAAATTGAGTTTAAATTGGCGGCTGAGAGTCTCGTTAGCCCCAATCGTTTGATTGAGCATCGGCTTCCAACTTTGAAGCACGACACTCTTATTGTATTTGACCTCTTCATCGCCCAGTTTTTGTTCGGCTTTGGCCTGCGCCATAATGGCAAACTCTAATCCATTAAGCTGTTGTTCTACGTCGCCACCTTTAATAATAACTTCGACGCTGAAATCTTCTCCGGCTTTGAGCTGAGGGGTTAACAGTAGGGTATCGACTGTTGCTTTGCCGATGCCAACACTAGCAAGAATTTTCTTCAACATTATGCTTTCCTTAGTCTTATGTGTTTCTTTGACTAGACCCTAGCATTGACGTTAAAACGATTCAATTGTCAGTTTGTAAGCGAATGCGAGGCTCGCTGGCCAGGCGACTTCATCTGCGCCAGCTTGCTGATTTTGGCCAATACTTTCCTATATAACCGCCCATACCTATACTTATCAATAGCATCGTTTGCCGAACGGAAAATGAGGACTGCATATGCGATTGAGCTGGTTAGGTCTGATAGCGTGTTTATGTTTTGCAGCGCCTGCATTTGCCAAAACATGGCGTCTTGCTATGGTTCCCAAAGAAACCGATAACCCATTCTTTATGGCGACCGCAGAAGGATGCCGTGTTGCCGCCGCTGAACTGGGCAATGTTGAGTGTATTTTTAAAGGCAACAAACATATTGATGTCAGGCTGCAAGATAAAATTATATCTGAGCTGCTTGATCAAGGTGTCGATGGCATTGCCATTGCCGTGACACAGTCAGAATTTTTGGCAGCTCACAGTGTCGCTAAAGCTGCGCGTTTAGGCATTCCACTTATTACCTATGATGCAGATTTTAGCGCAGCAACCCTACAAACCAACCCCAATATTCGCAAAGCCTACGTTGGCTCAGACAACCTTGCAATAGGCCAAGGCTTAGGCATTCAGCTGCAGCGCCTTAGACCTGATGGTGGGGTATTGATAATACAAAGTGGCCGCCCAGATTCGCCTAACCTCAATTTACGGGTGATGGGGATTCGTATGGCACTATCAGGAAAAACCTACACTAAGCCCCCAGGTGAAAGGCTGCAAGGAGAGAACGGTTGGCGAGAGTTTCGGCCACCAATGCACAACTTTGGCCACAATGAAGATGCACTCCAAGATTTGCAATCCGTTTTTAAACTCTACAATGACGATCTGGTTGATGCTTTTGTTGCGGTAGGGGGATGGGTGCAATTTTCAGACAGTTTTCGTATCACCGTTGAACCTTACCGGGAGGCACTACAATCACAGCAAATGGTACTGGTTATTGGCGATACCGCCCGGCAGCAGATGACATACTTGGCAGAGAGGGTGGTAGCAGCAAATGTGGGTCAAAACCCATTTGAAATGGGTAAGCAGGCCATTAAAACCTTGTATCAAATCGTCAATCAGCAGTCGTATCAACATACCGTAGAGATCCCGCTACGCTTTTGCGATCAGATCAACTACAAGACCTGTTTGGATTGAGGGACAAGGTCGCGTTTAGGTGGCATTAAGCGATGGCTAAGATGATAAGTGGTATGTTTTATTGTGGATATTTTTATCCATAATGATTGGCTTTAATTCCCATTTATTGGGTAGGTTTATGGACGTAATATGGCGCCATTAACATTACTTAGTAAGGAAATCCGCCATGTCTCATCCTATTATCCGTGACCTAAATCGCCGCTACACCGTTAAAAAGTATGATGCCAGCAAACGTGTTGCTGCTGATGATATGGCGGTATTGACAGAAGCTATGCGTTTATCAGCCTCTTCAATAAACTCTCAACCCTGGAAGTTTATCGTGCTAGAAACGGCCGAGGCTAAGCAACGCTTTCACAATACTTTTGCCAATATGCATCAGTTCAATCAGCCTCACGCTAAAGAAGCATCACACATTATCTTATTTGCTCACAACCCATATTTCAGCAAAGATGATTATCGCAAACGTGTTGATGTCGAAGTGAGTTCAGGACATTTACCTGCTGAAATGTACGACAACATGTTAAATGGTGGCTTTACCTTTGCCGAGTCGAACACCGACGAGTCAGGGTTTAACGGTCACTGGACCAAGGCGCAGACTTATATCGCACTGGGCAATACTCTGCATGTGTTAGCCCGTTTAGGGATTGACTCCACGCCAATGGAAGGGGTTGATGCTACGTTAATTGGTGAAGCTTTTGATGCAGAACTAGAGGGTTATGTGTGTGAGTTTGCGCTGGCTATTGGCTATCATCTTGATGGCGATGACTATAACCATGGTTTGCCTAAAGCGCGTCTAGCTGCAAAAGATGTGATTGCAGTGCTATAAACTTAAGTAGGCTTAATTGCATTATACAGGCTAGTCATCGACTAGCCTGTTTGGCTAGTTAACCGGCAAAACGACTGGTGCGCGCAAACTCGATGGCTTGGTCACAAATTTGAAAGCGTTGCTCTTTACTGGATGCTTTGAAATTGTCCATGTAAGCCTCAAGCTTTTCGCTGGTCTGTTCACTGACTATCATTTGATCTATTCCCGCCTTCATATGGGCAGTGGCGGCTGAGCCGACAATTGTCCCCTCAACTTGCATATTATTTTCACTGTAGAAAGTACTACAAACCATTAGACCTGCCATCCCAACCGCGATATCAGGATCGAGGTTTTCTGCCACTGCAGAGGTTGATAAAACGCAAGTTAACAAACTTAAGTAGAGTGTTTTTTTCATATGGATAAACCTATTTATCATGAAAGCCTATGATGCAAACAAAGAGTTAAAACGGCCACACAAATACACAGAGTGCATCTGCTAGCGGGCATGAACACACCTTACCATGTGGTTCTGATGGCAAAATGTTAACTGCAACCACTTGGTTTACGTAGGCAAACTAATTGTGCAGTAGGTCACTTTTTCTATTTGATTTTATGTGGTTTTTTATTGTTTTTTATATCTAAAAAAACCAAACCCACTCAAAGTCCAACGATTTCAAGTGGCTAATTGCTGGTAAAGTGAGCCCCGCTCTTGCAAGCCGCCGTTGACAGCATGGACGTTAGTTGAAAAAATCGGCCCATCAAACTTAACCTTCGTCAGCCAAGACCGCGGCGCCTCCCATAAAGGTATTTGCTGAACTGTCTTTGGCAACCAAACCATCAAGAGTGCTTATGAACAATGAACAAGATGTAATCGATAATCTCGCCGACCTAGAAAGCTTTTTATTAGCGGTTGAGAGTGGTGGCTTAGGGTTAGAGAATGTCGCTGGTGTGGGGATGGCGACCAATAATGCAGATGGTCGCCATTTTGTCGCGGTGTTTGATAATAACCACAAGCTATTGCATGCCCGCTGGATAACCGATGAAGTTTTTAACAGCGGTAAATCGCTGGTACAAAATGGCGTCAAAAATAAACATTAACATAGTTTAGTTGATTGCTATGAGTCACCACTTTGACCTAGTATTGAAGACCAATTAATAAGTCGTCGCCTCTCGCATTCTAACGACAACAATAAGAGCTTAAGCATGACAACACCGAATCAGCATTGGAGCAATTACTGGCAACAAGGGCATATCACGTCATTTGGTCAGAGTTTTTCAGGTAACTATACCGGCGTATTAAAAGAGGTATGGCAAGATATAATCGTTAATTTACCAGATAACTTTGCTGTGCTGGATTTAGCAACGGGTAATGGCGCTATTCCGCAGCTGATTGCAGACCACTTCGCTGAAGATAAAAAGTATGGTCAGGTAATAGGAGTGGACCTTGCCACTGTTAATGATTACCGCCCTAAGAATTCGGAGTACCTAGCCGTCGAACTAATCGGTGGCGTGGATTGCGCGAAACTGAGTTTTCCTGATGATCATTTTGATATTGTTACTTCTCAATTTGGAATTGAATACTCTGATTTAAATAAATCGCTTGTTGAAGCAATAAGAGTCCTGAAGCCAGGTGGCAAATTAGTCATTATTGGGCACCATGAAGATTCACTAATTATCAATCGCAATCGTGACATTTTGCAGGTCATTAGTCATCCAAAAGCCGCTCAAGTCATCGACTGCTTGGCAGGTCTAGCGAATGCCATGATTCAAGTACGTACGCAACAAGACCTTGAAGTGATTAAAACCAGTAAGGAGTGCGAATCCTTGCGTATTTCGCTCAATGAGGCACTGTCGATATTGGCACAAATTAGCCAGCAAGGGCTTGAAGATAGCGAGTTGCTTACATATGTATCCCAGTATTTTAAGCAGGGTTTAGGCTGGCCATTAGATAAGCGCCAGAGCTTTATTAATCATTGCTCGGAACAGCAACTTGCATTAAAAACACGCTTGGGTGAATTAATTGCCGCTGCTCAATCTCAAGAGACGTTGTTAGCGACACTGCAGCCTTGTTTGACAAATAAAGTAACCCTAGCCAGCCTAGATAGTTTAGTGAGTGACGACAAACAAATACTTGCCTGGCGACTACAGGTTAACAAAAGCAGTTAATTAGCTGTTTTTGTTAACCTTAGCAGTCATCGGTGTACAGTGTGGTTTTAGCCGGATAGACGTTGCCTAGCACGTCAGTCCATTGATGACTGTATTGTACAAAGCAGTTCCCCGCACCAGTACCGATAGTAGCGTGTCCAGCAGGATGGATGCGCATATTAACGGTGCCATTTGGCTCGAGTGTCCAAGCTTCGGTATCATCTAGCCCCTCAACAAATAGGGTTAAAGTGGTCTCATCCGCTTGCATCTTGCCGTAGACTAATGTCCCGCCAGCATATTCATCACCGATGCTAGATGCATCAATGGATTCGACGTTTTCAACACCGTTGATGGCGGCTTTCGAATACACTAAATTATTGGCACTGAGCAAAGCACCCGACATGCCTTGTAAGGTTGACTCATAAGCGTCACTTTGTAAATTAATGAATTTAGGTGCTGCGGTGACCGCTAGAATACCGAGCACAATAATCACTACAACCAATTCGATTAGGGTAAAACCTTGATTACCTTTCATAGATAATGCCTCCTCAATAATTGTTGGGCATTATCTAGGAGTTGAAGGCGGATTAGTTATCTTTTGGCGCCATGCCAGTATAGAAATGATAGTAAGTTGGCTGAGGTGGTGTAACAGAGTGCAGAGGCCTATCGTTAGGTATGTCAGCGTGCTGTATCGCTTAAGGTATTAATGTTATGTCCAGTAATTTCAATACCATTGATGGTTAGAACTGAGCTTATTGTGGTTCTTTTTTAGCGGCATGCTCAATAAAAAAACGCCAGTCAATGACTGGCGTTTTGTTTTAGTGATAAATCAGCTAATGATTACCAAATACGAACACGTTCTTCTTCAGAAAGGTACAGTTTATCACCTGGCTTAACATCAAAGGCTTTGTACCATGCATCGTGGTTACGCGGTGCTAGGGCACGGTAGCGACCTGGCGCGTGGGTACCAGCGCGCAGCTGATTAAGCATGCTTTGTTCAGTACGCTTTTCTTTCCAAACTTGTGCCCAAGCAAGGAAGAAGCGTTGATCACCTGTTACCCCATCAATGACAGGGGCTTCTTTGCCGTTGAGGCTAAGCTTGTATGCGTGGTAAGCCATCGCGAGTCCGCCAACATCACCAATGTTCTCGCCAAGGCTGTTACGGCCATTAACAAAGTTGTCTGGAATTGGCTCGTACTGACTGTATTGCGCGGCAAGCTGATCAGCTTTGGCTTCAAAAGCTGCGCGGTCAGCATCTGTCCACCAGTTACGCTGAATACCGTTGGCATCCGATTTAGAACCTTGGTCATCAAACCCGTGTCCCATTTCGTGGCCAATAACGGCACCAATCCCGCCATAGTTGACTGCAGGGTCGGCATTAGGATCGAAAAACGGTGGTTGCAGAATAGCCGCTGGGAAGACAATCTCATTGAACGAACTATTGTAGTAGGCGTTCACGCGCTGTGGTGTCATGCCCCAGCGGTTGCGATCGGTTTTCTTGAGCTCTTTTGCGACACTGTCTTCGCGGAAGAATTGGCGCAGGTTCTGTACATTAGTCAGTAGGTTGTCATTGGTTAACGCTAGGCCATCAAACTCTTGCCATACATCTGGATAACCAATCTTAGGGTTGAATGCGGCGAGTTTAGCGTGCGCATTGACTTTAGTTTCTGCCCCCATCCAATCTAAGCCATCGATACGTTGGCCCATAGCGGTGCGCAGGTTTTCAACCAGCTCTGCCATCTGCTTCTTAGAAGATTCTGGGAAGTAGCGGGCAACGTAGACTTTACCGATGGCAAAACCTAGCGACTGAGTGCCAGACATTTCTGACACGGCACGTTTCCAACGTGGACGAGGCTCTTCTTGACCGCGCAGTATTTTGCCGTAAAACGCAAAACTGGTGTTGTAGATATCTTCAGCCAGTAAGTCTGCATTGTTGCTGATGGTATGGAAGGTCAAGTAGTCTTGCCATACATTAAGAGGCTGTTCATTCACCAAGGTAATCATGGCGTTGACAGGATCAGGCTGTGAAATATTCAGCTCAGGTACTTGGTAGCCGGTTTGCTTGAAGTAGAGATCCCAGTCAAAGCCGGGGTAACTCTTAGCAAGATCAGCACGGGCGATTTGATTCAGGGTTAGGTCACGATTACGGCGTTTTTCACGAGGCCACTGGCCTTCTGCCATTTTTGTTTCCAGCGCTAAGATCGCTTCCGCACGTGCTTGTCCATCTTCAATGCCTGCAAACGCGAGCATTTCAGCAATGTGGGCGACATAAGCGCTGCGAATATTGGCGAAGCGCTCGCTGTCTTCAAGATAGTAAGAACGATCCGGTAAGCCAAGACCGCTGGCACCAATCGACATTTGATACTGGTTGGGGTCTAACCGGTTAAACCACATACCACCAGCAATAGGAGATGCTGCGCCAGTGAGCCACGCTTGACCAAAAACTTTGGTCAAATCATCAGTATTTTGGATAGCGCTGATTTGCTCAAGAGTGGGTTTAATTGGTGCAATGCCTTGCTTGTTTATGGTGTCGGTATCCATATAAGCGTTGTAGAAGTCAGCGATTAACTGCTCTTCGGCATTAAGGTCTTTACGACTGGCGATGTCATCGATGATCTCTTTTACCTGCTTTTCGCTGCGCTCAGCAAGACCGGTAAATGCACCAAAGCGAGTTTTGTCTGCAGGCATGACGTAGTTGTCATACCAAGTACCACTGGCGTACATAAAGAAATCATCACCCGGTTTAACCGCTTCATTTCGTGCGGTTAAATCAACCCCAAAGCTACCTAGCTCTGCTTTGGCAGCGGGAGCGGTGGCACTAGTATTATTGGTGTTTACCTCTGAGGTACCACAAGCGGTCAACAAGCTTGTGGCTAATGCGATTGCGACTAAGGACTTTTTCATTGTTTTCTTAATTCCTTCAAGAGTGCGGTAGTGCTGTCAATTTTATTTTTTATTAAACCGCTCTATCTTGTAAGAATCGCGTCAGAAGTCAATCGAATAAATGTTAGCAAAATTTATTGGCTCCATTTAGTCGGTGCAAACGGAATCAAACTGACTGAGAAAATGTGATCGCTATGGAAGTATTTTACAAGGGAGGGGGTCCAGTTGTTCGTGTGACTATGCACCTGTGTAGTTTGCCGTTAAGCTAGCGGCCAAATAGGGCTAGCAAATCTTGCCCTATTTGACTGAGATAGTGTTTGGCATTCCTGTTGAGAGCAAGGGATACCAGCACATTTGAGTATGCTTTACCGCTAGGTAGTTTATTAACCTTGTTATGTTATGGATAACAGTCGCTAACGAACAGTGGCTTTAATTAGCACTTTCATTTTATGGCGAGTTAATTTCAAGCTGCCACCTACTTGGTGGCAGTACATCGATAAGGTCATGGATGACCGCTTTTTTTGTTCAACAAAGCAGTGCTAGCGTTGAGTAATCACTTCTTGTAATAAGCTGTCAATCGCCGCAACCACCCGCTCACTGGCATCTTCCATATTGTTGATCTGTGCGATGATGTCCTGATAATTTTGGTTGAGCCCAGCTGCCAACGCCTGTTTGCCCGATTCGTGCACGCTCTTGTGCGGTGGATCGATAAGATTAAAACTCGGCAAATGACGGTAAAGTTGCGCCCCTTGACCTTCAAAGTACCATTTTCCCAGTCGGCACTCTGTGTGGGTGTTAACCGGTGTAGAGAATTGGTTTTGCTCTATCTGTTGATAGATATTATTTTTCCAGACTGCATGATCCAATTTCACCGTATCTAAAAACGTTTGTGCTGTCGCGATGCGGATAACCTCCTGCATGTGTGCTGATTTGTTGAGGACGCTGCGCACTACTGCATCGATTTGCTCAGATGAGGCAGACACTTCCATGGCACATTGTTGATTATCGCTGATGGTGGTTTTGATGCTTTGAGTTTGCTTCATCACTTGATTGACCAGAGTTTCAATTTTGCCACTGGCCTGATGTGCCTTGGCTGCCAAATTACGCACTTCGTCAGCAACGACTGCAAAACCTCGACCAGCACTCCCTGCTCGTGCTGCTTCAATCGCTGCATTGAGTGCCAACAGGTTTGTTTGATCGGATATTTCCTGTATCGATTGAACTAAACCGCCAATTGAGCTGGCAGTTCGATTCAGCTCTTCAGTTGCATGCATGCTCTTGTCGGCTTGGCCAACAATATTAGTTGCTCTAGAAGACAAGCGATTCAATGCTGTATGGGTTTGATTGAACATCTCATCGAGCACCTTTAGCTCATCATTTTCATGGACCAAGTTGTCTGCGCTGTGGGCCAATCCGGAACGAATGGCTGTGAGCATTTCGCCGCCTCGTAAATGGCTCAGCATTAATGCAGCATCCAGCTCTTGGCTGGCGGTGAGGTTAGCCAAGAGTTGGTCTTTTTCCAGCAATTGTTGTTTTAATGATTCAACCTGTTGCTGATACTCAGCGGTCAGTGTTTCGAGTTGCTGCTGTAAAGCTTGATTTTGTTGTTTTAGCTTAGTACTAAATAGCATCGAACGCTCCTTGGTGTAACTGTGAACCCCGCTATAGCCTTGCCTAGTGAAGGAAAGACCGATGGTTTAACTTATCAAATAGCGGCCTTAGATTGGTGGGGAAAACGTCATACTGTGACGTTAGACATGAGGACAAATCTCATTGCTTTGAAATGTTACTAAACAGGTGGGAGAGGGGATACATCTGTGGTTTTTTCTAGGTTTTACTAGTCCGAACTGCCATTTTTATTATCAATCAATGCTGTCGAAACTCGGCATGCCGTTACCATTTGCTAGCAAAAAAGTTACTATACAACACAGAGAGAATTGAGCTGCGTGGTAACCCTATATTGTTGTAGGCAGCTCCTTTGTTGAGCGATCAATAAATGGCAGTGAAAATAGAGCTTAATCAACAGCAACGCCAAGCCGTTGAGTTTGGAATATCCGATGCTGGCATCGATGCATCATGCCCGCTGCTAGTGATTGCAGGCGCGGGCACCGGCAAAACTAATACCTTGGCCCATCGTGCAGCTGAGCTAATGCTTAATGGTGCTCAGCCAGAGCGGATTTTGTTGATGACCTTCGCGCGCCGAGCCGCCGCAGAGCTGGCCTCTAGAGCCTCGCGTATTGTTGAGCAGCAATGGCTGCAGGCCAATGACTCAGGGCTCACCGCAAACTCCGCTAAAAGCGCAACCGATATGGCTGTGTCACTGCCTTGGATGGGAACATTTCATTCTATTGCTGTCCGTTTATTGCGTGAATATGCGTTGAGCATAGGTTTAGAGCGCGACTTTACTGTGATGGATCGCAATGATGCCGCCGATATGCTCGATATTATTCGTCATGAGCTCGGCTTTAGCCATACCGATAAACGCTTTCCGAAAAAGAAAACCTGTTTAGAAATATACTCGCGTTGTGTCAACGCGCAGCAACCGCTCGATGAAGTGGTGGATAGCCATTTTCCCCATTGCAGTGACTGGCATGACGAGCTAAAACAGCTTTTTGGCGCATATGCGCACGCTAAAGCAGAGCAGTTTTGCTTAGACTATGATGATCTGTTGCTGTACTGCTATCACATGGCTGCTGTTGAGGAGATTGCAGCACTGATCCGAGCCCAGTTTGACTATATTTTAGTGGATGAATACCAAGACACGAATGTGCTGCAAGCTGGCATATTGACGCGGTTGTTTCCGACGGGAAAGGGAGTCACGGTCGTTGGCGATGATGCCCAATCTATTTACGGTTTTCGCTGTGCAACAGTAGACAACATTCTTAACTTTTCCCAGCAGTTTAGTTCACCAGCTACCATCATTTCTCTCAAGCAAAATTATCGCTCGCACCAAGCTATTCTTGACCTGTCTAATACGTTATTAAGTGAAGGCAGTGAAGGGTATAAAGTCGAACTATTTAGCGATAAAAAGCAGGGGACTGCACCTAAGTTAGTGTCGGTAGACGATGATGTTAAACAGGCTGAATATATTGTTGAGCAGGTGCTCGCAGCACGAGAAGCTGGTACGGAACTAAAACAGCAGGCGGTATTATTTCGCTCCAGTTACCACAGCGATCGTCTTGAGCTTGAGCTAACCCGTCGCAATATACCTTATGTGAAGTATGGGGGGCTTAAGTTCTTAGAAGCATCTCATGTCAAAGATCTGCTGGCATTGATGCGCTGGGCCGATAACCCCAAACATAAAATGTCTGCATTTAGGGTGTTAAAGCTACTGCCGGGTGTCGGTCCTAAAATTGCCGAAAAAGCGATTTTACATGTGCTTGAGAATCAGCTCGATATTGGCAGTTTAGCAAGTTTCAGTTTCCCGAGTGCGGCGCAAGATGAAGCGCAATTGTTAGTCAGTGCACTGGTAGGCATCAACAGCAACACTGTGGCTTGGCCTGGACAAACTCAGTTGGCAGCCAATGCCTATCAAGGTTTGCTTGAGAGAAATTACGAAGATGGTTTTGTTCGTTGGGGTGATATAGAGCAACTCATCCAGCTGGCTGGGCAATATTCGTCACGGCAGCGATTTTTAACCGAGTTAACTTTAGATCCGCCACAGTCAAGCGGCGACCTGGCCGGCGATCCACACATTGATGACGATTTTTTGATCTTATCGACGGTACATAGCGCGAAAGGCCAAGAGTGGCATAGTGTATTTTTACTGAATATGGCCGATGGTAATTTTCCCAATGAGTATGCCGCTGGTGATGCGCGGCAAATCGAGGAGGAGCGGCGTTTACTCAATGTGGCAATCACCCGGGCAAAAGAGGAGTTACACCTTATCCAACCGTTAAAGTACTGGGTGCCAGAACAGCAAAGTTGGGGGGATAAGCATGTTTATGGTGGTAAAAGCCGTTTCATTACTGACGCAGTCAGTAAGCTATTGGTTAAATCCCACTATCCAAAAACTCGTCCCGATGCACAAGAGCTAAAAGCGGGTCGCAGTGCCATTACTGATATACGTAAATCTGTATTGGGCATGTGGGATAAGTGAGCGGGCCAATCTTTACATTGTCTACAGCGGATAAAGATAGGCCTACAGGTGGGGATTGATTACACTGTGATGCTTCACTTTTAAGCAGATGAAGTCATGGATGCGACAAATATTTTAGTGATTGAGGATGATGTTATTCTCAATCAACACCTTGTAGAACTACTCACAGAAAACGGCTTTGCGGTTACCAGTTGCTTTGATGGTGAAAGCGGCTTACTGCAAGCAACATCGGCAAATTATCAACTTATTTTACTTGATGTAATGCTGCCCGAAAGGGACGGCTTCTCTCTGTTAAATATTCTGCGTAAGTCCTGCCTAACACCGGTGATAATGGTGACGGCTAAAGGGGCCGAGCAAGAACGCATTCAAGGTTTTAGTCAAGGTGCTGATGATTATGTCGCTAAACCCTTTAGCTCAGTTGAACTGCTATTGCGTATCGAAGCACTGCTTAGACGCAGCCAGCCTGCTAACACCGCGCTCAGTCAGCAAACTCTGCATCTTGATACACTGCGTGCCGATCATCAGTTACAGTCGGTTTGGGTCGCTGAACAACAATTAGATTTTACGCCGATTCAATTTAAATTACTGTGGGAGCTGATGGCGAACCAAGGCGAGGTGCTAAGTAAAGCGTACCTATACCAACGCGTACTCAATCGCACCATTGGCGCTTATGATCGTAGTTTAGATATGCATTTGAGCCGTGTTAGGCGTAAGCTTAACGATGCTCATTGGCGCGGTGATCGCTTGCAAACTTGCCATGGTAAAGGTTATTGCTTGCTATGAATCGAAAACTATTCTGGAAGCTATGCTTGCTGGTCGCCACAGGAGTGGTCGCCTTGTTTTACATGATAAGTATATTAACCTCACGCACTGAAGAGGGAATGAGCTTTCTTGCCAATGAACATCGCGCGCAACTCACTCATTGGGGCAAAGAGGCGGAGCGTTTATATCTCGCTGGAGATAAACAGGTATTGCAGCAGTGGTTACTTCAGTTGGGTGAACAAGAAAGTACCTGGTTAGCTGTGGCTAAGTTTGACGTGCAGCAACTGGCAGGCGATCCGCTTAAAGCTCGGTTTTTTAGCGGTTACAATTTAGGTCGCAGTGTCGATTGGAAAGTGCACCTGTATTTTGCTGATAATCCGGTGATGGAATTACCCTTTGATGAGCAGCAAGTGAGCTTTTTGATCCAATTGCCCGAGCGGATGCGACCGGGAGTTTATTGGCGTCATGTTGAGGTGATTTTTCAAATTGTGCTGCCAACCATTTTACTGGCATTGCTAGCGCTGGTGTTGTACCGGCACATAATGAAACCCTTATTGCAACTGCAGATGACCACGAGTCGTTTTAGTAGCGGCAATTATGATGTGCGTGCGCAAACGGTGATGGGCAACCGCAATGATGAGTTTTCAGAGCTTGCGCGCGTATTTGATCACATGGCCACCCGTATTAGTGGGCAGATCTATAATCAACGTCAGCTTATCGCGGACCTGTCCCATGAATTACGTACTCCATTGACCCGCCTTGATATTGCAGTACAGGCGCTGCAGCCTTGCCATTATGACCCTCATCCTGTGGAAAGAATTGAGCGTGAATCTAAGCAGATTCGCCAGTTAGTTGAAGATACGTTAACGCTAGCCTGGTTAGAGAATGAGCAGCCGCAGTTACAGCAGGAAGAGGTTGAGATTATCGACCTACTTGATGTGTTGATAGATGATGCAAGATTTGAGTTTCCAGACAGGCATATAGATTGCCAAATGCCCGATAACCTGGCTATTTATCACTCTAGCCATCGTGCAGCCGGTCAAGCGTTAGAAAACATTTTACGCAATGCTCTACGTCATACACCTGTTGGCGGCAAAGTGAGTATTGTTGTAATACTTACCGGAAAATGGGTACAGATCTCAATTGAAGATGAGGGCCCAGGTGTTCCCGTAGAGCACCTAGAAAATATATTTAAGCCTTTCTTTAGGTTAGATAAATCACGTGCTGCTCAAGGTAATAGCTTTGGCCTTGGCCTAGCGCTGGCACGTAGGCAATTGGCGACCATTCGCGCCAGAATAACAGCGAACAATCGCCCTCAAGGTGGGTTGCAAATGCAGGTAGATATTCCGCTCAACTAGCCCATTATTCATAGGGCTATCAAGTGTAAAGAATGTAACAATTGTAAAACTACTGTCAATTTCTGTCGTAATGATAATAATTCGCATTTATATTTTGTGAATTATTAAGGGCTTTAAATTGATGACTTCTCCAATCTCCAACAGGCTTTCTGCATTAGCAGTGGCGATTTCGCTGGCGATTTTTCCCGTTGCCGCACAAAGCGCAGAGGCAGATAAGACTCAGCTTGATACCGAGCTACCAACCATAGAGTCGATCGTGGTTGTGGGCCATACCACGAACACCGAGATTACGCCGGCAGAGTTGGAGAAGTATCAAGCCAATGACTTAGCTGACATTTTTCGCTTTGTACCATCTGTATCTGTGGGTGGGTCATTAGGCATAGCTCAAAAGGTATATATTCGGGGTCTTGAAGATACGTTGTTTAACGTCACGGTAGATGGTGCCCCGCAAACGGGAACACTATTTCATCATATTGGTCGTGTGGCAATTGACCCTGAATTGCTTAAACAAGTTGAGGTTCAAGCGGGCGCGGGTGAGGCAACAAGTGGTGCAGGGGCTATCGGCGGCGCGATTCGCTTTAAGACTAAAAATGTTGATGATTTGCTTGATAGTGACGAGCAGTTTGGTGGCACAGTCAAGGCTGGGTATTTTAGCAATGATGGTTACAAAGCCAGCGCTACTTTATATGGCAACCTGAGTGAAAATTGGGGTGTATTAGGTTCTTATATTTATGTCGACCGTGACAATATGCAAGATGGCGACGGCAATGAACTCTTTGGTACCGCGGCCGAACAGGCTTTAGGGTTTATTAAGATCAATGGCGAGCTAACAGCTAACCAAAACCTTAGCTTAAGTTATGAAAATCGCCAAGAGAAAGGGGATTTTGGTGCCCGTCCAAACTGGCCCACATTGGAGGGTGACACGCTGTTTCCTATGGATGGGAGTCGCGAAACGTTTGTCGCTAATCATCTTTGGAATGCCAATCAGTGGCTCAATTTAGAAACCACGCTTTACCATACGACATCGTCAGTTGAGCAGAATCGATTTGACCGCTGGGGTGCCTACGGTGCTGAAATGAAAAGCTATGGCTTTGATCTACGTAA
The DNA here is from genome assembly GCF_013394145.1 of Shewanella sp. Scap07. NCBI lineage: Bacteria > Pseudomonadati > Pseudomonadota > Gammaproteobacteria > Alteromonadales > Shewanellaceae > Shewanella > Shewanella sp. Scap07. Next base: position 3,786,542 of record NZ_CP041329.1, on the reverse strand, counting down.
TATGAGTGTTTTTGGAAATCATACCCTCACTTACGGAGTTGAATATCGCAAAGACGAAGTTAGCAGTGAATACTTAGCGTCAGCAGATGTGTGGCAGCAATGGGCTTGGGATCCAACTGTGGGTAAGTTCAAAGAGACGGGCACGGTACAAGGGGTTTATGTTCAAGACCATTGGCAAGTGAATCGCGATTTACTGTTGAGTTTCGGTGTGCGCTACGACCAGTACGATGTCAAACAAGAGACTTATGGTCATAGCATAGACAGTGATGGTGTTAGCCCGAATGTGGGGCTTAAATATGATATTAACCAACACTGGCAAGTAACAGCGGGTTATGCTCAAGCTATGCGTGGTAAAGAAGTTGGTGATGCTTTCACGCTCGAACAGGCACCTGACTGGCAGTCTATCGACCCGAACTTGCAAGCCGAAGAGGTTGATAATACTGAGCTAGGACTCACTTACCAAGATGACAGTTGGCAGTTGACGGCTTCGGTTTATCGCTCTGATATTGATAATGTTATTTTAGACCAGCTCGGTAGAGGTGTGCTTTATGAAAACATTGGCACGCTTGAAACCAAGGGCTTTGAACTGCGTGGTGTCTATTGGTATGACGATTGGCGTGTAGCAGCAAGTTATGCCAATAACGATGCTGAATTAAACGGTAATACAGTTGAAGGCTATGAGCATATCGGTTTAGCAAATGCCCGCGGCGATACCTTGGGGCTAAATGTGAATTATATGCTGTCAGATGAGTTTGAACTGGGTTGGAATATGAACTACGTATTTGCCTTAGATGATATCGAAGTGCTTCAGCGTGGTGTCGAACTAGGCTGGATTGAACAGACGCAAACCATTGATAAACCGAGCTACCAAGTACACGATATCTATGTGCAATGGCAGCCATTGACCGATGGCTCATTGACGCTCAATTTGGCGGTGCAAAATTTATTTGATGAGCAATATCGTGATCATTCAAGTGTTGGCGATTACAACCATATTGCTGGTTGGGAAGGCGTCGCAGGTTTGTATGAAGCCGGACGAGATATCCGTTTATCCTTAGGTTATCAATTTTAGTCTCCCCCGGTTCTTCTAGTTTAAAGCGACCTCAACTACAGAGGTCGCTTTTTGCTATCTAGCAAATAAAGCCTTCAACACCATTGTTATCGACATCACTAAATGGATTTGGGCGGGTTGCGCCATGCCTGCAAGTAGATGATGCCACTGGCGCGAAATGATCAATTGTCTTTGCCATGCTTGGCTAATATTCCCCGTAAATCGACTTTGACCCTTGGTGGGCCTTGCCTATTTATCACGGAGTATCAGCATAGTGAGCAACAAACGCGTACAACTTGTTACTGAGCCAGAGCAAATTAACCATACTTTGGATTTGCTTAAGGCCGATAGCCATATTGATATAGAGTTTGCTTTCTTTAGTAATGAGCGCCTCAAAGGCCGGGTTGTTGGTTCGCAGAGCGGCAAGTACTTTTTGTTGGCATTGCCTAAAACCGCCTTTACTGCCCATGAAACCATGTTGGCTGAAGGCCAAAGTGTGGTTGTTAGAGCCATTATCGAGGGGGATACCGGAGCGTGTGTGGCTTTTAAAGTGCGTATTCAATCGGTAAGCAGAGCACCTTATTACTTATTATTTGTTGATTATCCCCGCAAGTTAGAGCTGTTCCATTTGCGTCAGCAGGCTAGATTAGTAACCCAGCTGCCTGCCAGCATAAGCCTGCAGAAAGCCAGTTCAGATCAATATACCCAGGTTCTGACCGGCACCCTTCATGATATTTCAGTCTCCGGTTGCCGATTTAAGGCCAATAGTCCGGCCAGGGTATTAAATCATCTGGACAGAATGATAACGCTAGATATTGGTTTAGATACTCAGGCGGCACCGCTGAAAATCAAAGCTAAGGTGACTAACAGTAATGCTGCACGTAATGGTGTGTTGTCGTTGGGCATAGAGTTCATTGCTGAGCAGATGAGCCAAGAGGACAAACACCTAATCGCTCAGTTTGTGCAATACCAGTTGCTACCGAAAGCTGGCTAATTTCTGCTTCTGTTTTGCTGGTATGTCAGCCACAGAGGCTCAAGGAGGGCTAAGCCCAAGAGCCTCTGTTTTTTTGCTTTTCTCCATTGTCTGTTTGTAGCCGAAATCCTTTTCGCTTGGTTGTCACCGCCTGCATCGATGTAGTGTTAACTGCTGCTCGATACTCTCTATACAGACTTGCACAGATAAAGGCAGGTACTGCGAATAGGGGTGGACGACATAAACGGCATTAGCTGGTAGTTGGTGCTGGGCAAACACAGCTTGTAGTGCAAAGGAGCTTAAGCTTGGATGAAACTCGGGTACCAGCCCAATGCCAGCACTGGCTTTGATCAGTGCTAAACAACTATGAAATGAATTGCTGCTGCAGTGTGCGGTAGCACGATACTCAAAGCCTTGCACACTATCATCACAGGGGAGAAATTGATGGCAGATCTGCTCGCCTTGCCAATCATTGGCGATGTAACGCGCCTGCTCGATTGGCGTGGTTGATAGGTAATCTTGTTGCCCGCAAAGAATGTCACGAAACTCACCAATGCGTCGCTGTTTGTCACTGCTATTTGCTGAGCGGCCGACACGAATCGCCAGATCTATATTGTGTTTGGCTAGGTCCAATTGCTGGTCACTGCTGATGAGTTGTGGCTGTAATCGAGGGTATTGGCGTAATAAATTAGCGATTACTGGGGTGACTAATGTTTCCATCAGCGCATTTGGCGCGGTGATACGCACTTTCCCGTGGGGCACGGCTTGTGCTGTTTGAGCGTGCTCCCAAGCGCCGTCTGCGACCTGGTTGATGGCCTTACATTGTCGATAAAAATTCTCACCGGCCGCTGTTAACCATTGCTTACGTGTTGTGCGCTTTAGTAGCGCCACACCTAAGTCAGATTCAAGAGATTTAAGGTGTTGGCTGACAACGGACTTAGATAGTTGCAGTTTGTCGGCGGCTTTAGTGATTGAACCACAATCAACAATATGGGCAAAGACGGACATGTAACGCAAACGGTGCATGTTAATTGTTCGGTTTAGCTAAACGGTTGGTTTTAATATAGCGGTTTTTCTAGTTAATAGGTAGGGGTAGTATCTTTATCAATCTTTACCCGTTAATAGGAAATTGTTATGTCACCTGAACAAGTTTTGGCTGCATGTCAGCAGGGAATTGCCGCTTGGCAGCAAGCGTTTAATAATCAAGACGCTGCGGGGTGCGCTGCTCAGTATCATGATGACTGCATCATGGAAGCTAAGCCATTTGGCCGCTTTGAAGGTCGTGCAGCCATTGAAGTGTTTTGGCAAGGAATCATTGAACAAGGCTTTTGCGATGTTGACTACACAGATGTCAGCTGGCGGGCTCATCCCGATGAAGGTTATATATTGACGTCAAAGTGGACTATGAATAAAGCCTATGGCGTGGTACACCGCGAACACTGGACGCTAGATAAAAATGGCCGTGCTCGTTTGATTAGCGATGAGTTTGAAGTGCTGGGCGAGCGATAATGCGCGCTATATACGGCGCTGCCTATGGCAGCGCCGAGTTTTGATAGCCGTATTATGCAGGCTGTGACTTAGCTTTAATTGTGGTCTTTGCAAAAGTGCGACGATAAAAGGTCAAGGCTGTGAAAAGGAGAATAATACAACCCACGGCTGACACAGAGGTGATGAATAGCACGTAGCTAAAAGGCATATTCAATGCATCATGCAACGGCCTAACAAAGCTTGCTATCTTACCCGATAAAGGTCTGTCGCTATGCTTAAGTGCTGAGAGCATGGTTCCGGTTTCATAACGAATGGTAATGCTGTCAGCTTGACGTAACCACACACCACTATGTTCATCAAATCGAACACTATAGTCTAACGTTTCAGCTGGTTTAGCACCGCGACGTTGTCTAGGTTTATTCACTGCGACTATTTCTGAGTCGGGCCACAGTGCTTGTGCGCTGGCGAGTTGAGCATGCCAGTTATTCGGCTGACTTTGTGGCAGTTGAACTTGCGGGTCCGGTGTATGTTGTAAGGCACCTGTCCATAAGCCTTTGTAGGTGATTAAAAAGCCTGAAAGGCACAAGATAAACAAAGGCACCGAGATAAAAAGCCCAAGTTGAATATGGCTTTTTAGTAGGCTACTCGATTTAGTGTTGCTGGGAATACTCTGTTTTAATCTAAAGCCCTTGCGTACTCGCCACCACAAATAAATACCGACCAAGGTCACCGCTGCGCCGAGCAGTGAGGCCCATGCATTAAGGTATTTGCCAAAATCGGCCATTAGGAAGTTACGATGTAGCCAGAAAATCGTGCTGTACATCGGTATTTCAGAAACTAGTCGGGTGTCGATCTCATTGAGTTGATGATCGAAAGCGATGGTTTTGCCACGAGCGCTTGCATGAATATAGGGAGTATACTCCGTTGGAAAACGCACAGAACTCATGTCTGGATATTGCTCAAAGATAGCTGCGGTGATCTCTGCCTTGCGCTCAGTTGACAATGCTACATATTGCTGGCCTTTGTTGTCTGCTCGTTTAAGCATATCCATAGCGCCCAAATAGACACCGGTACTTAGTACGATAAGCATGGTTATGCTGATGACAAACCCAATCCAATTATGGAACCACTTTAAGCTTGGAACTAGTTTCATACTACCATTCTCACTGTTGCTAACTTTCAACTACAAGCACAGTGCTGTATTGATTATTTAGCTTGTTGTTTTAGTGTGCTGGCTCGGTAACAATTGATCAATTGTCTATTGCGAGTTGCAGCGATTGCGAATGGTAATTAATCTCAGTTCTACCTTCAATTGCAGCAAAGGGAAAAACCTATAATTTATATGGTTTTGCTATCAAGGTCACAATAGTCAGGCCGAAAAGCCCTCGGGAAAGGGGGGATTTGGTATGAGTTTGCTGGGTTACATTGAGGCTGCCAAACTCAAAGGCAAGCCTCGAAGAGGGAGTCTATTTTTGTTACTCCATGAACTTAAATTGTGCTTGATATAACATCGCTTGGTCATCACTAGAATCAAACTTAGCAGTGAGTTGATAAATCCCCGTGTTGATTTCTACTGTATCGAAATAATCTTCCGCATCTTGATTGCTGTTTATTAAACTGTCTTTTTGAGCCGCTAAGCCCATTTTTGCCAAGAAACTGTGTACATCGTCAATAGTACTGTGTGTGGCGAGATCAGATGAAAATGTAATTGCGGTTAAGTCTTGGCCCTTAAAGTGAAGCTCGGTGAAATGACCGGTAATATAGATACGTCGGTCATTAGACTGGTAAATCGTTGCATTTTCAGGAAATTTAGCTCTAGCTTCAGCATAAGTTAAAGGGCCAGCTGATTCGATGATGTTGAGTAGTTCATTAATGTTCTGTGTAGACAAGGTAGTAATTTTCGCGGCCGATATACCGTTATTGGCAGCGGCTAAAGAGAAATGTTTTAGCTTGTAAACATCTTGCTCTTTGCTGACTGGATGGAAGGCGTCAAAACTTAAGGTTAAGTTACTGGTATTGGCACTTAATTCAATTTGATTGTTGTTCACCCTTTTAGCGTTGGGTAGTGCTTGCAGTGCCGCTGCAAGTTCAGTATCGCTAGTTACACGATTGTTGACCGTCCAAACTAGGTCATCAAAATGTGCTCTGTACTCAATCAAGTTTGTTGTATAAACAGAAAAATAAGGGGCTTTCGAGGTGACCTCAATCACGCTGCCTTGTTTGAAAGCTATCCATAAATTTCGCCCATAGCTCCACCAAACAGTTGGGCTATCAGCTGGGGTTGATAGATTCGGCGTGCCTAAAATGGTATTAACCTGTTGTTGACTCATGCCTAGCTCGATACCGAACGCCTGTTGATTAGAAACAATCGGAACCACCTCTTTTTCTGGCTCGGAGGTCGGGGTTGGCAGGGTATAAGCGAAGGTTTGCTCGACCATTCGGTAACCGTCGGAGGCAAATCTTAGCCTAGCATCTGAGAAAGATTTATCATCTTCACACAGCTTAACTGGTTGACTTACAAGCTTAATGTTTAATTTTGTGGTTTGTTTTTTAACGCGGTTAATATGGGTAATATTTTTCTCTACATCTTCAAGTATCAGATACTCTGCCTGTTTCGGTACGGGGAGTTGCTTAAGTAACTCAAGAGTCTGGCTAAACTCGCTTGTCTCTAATACGGGGTCAGCAAAGCCGAAAGGCATGATGAACTCTTTGCTGACTTCAACCGCTGCATACTTTTGTGCAATACAGTTGGGTTTATAATCTAGTATTTCCAGTGCAAGGCTGGGAGATGAAACCGATAGGAGGGCTAATATCACAAAGCTGCGTTGTTTGATGTGCATTGACTTGTCCTTGTCCAGTTGCTTTTTAAGGTGACGATTCAGATATCGCTCTAAAACACCCTTTACAGCAACTTGCCATGAACATAATCCTAAGTCAATGTTGTATAGGCTTTTTTAGTCAAGGTAACAATGCTTACCTGAACTGATTCAGCAATAAGCTACCCATGTAAGAATTATAGCTGGCTATAACCCACTATGACGATAAGCAGTAGAGAAAATGCAAAAACCAACAGGGTATTAATCATCATGGCAGCCATAAATTCACCTCAACATCATCAATTAAATTCAGCTTACTCTTGGGACGATTTAACTGTAACAAATCTGTCTTAATACTGGCTGAATCCTAATCAATTTTTGTGGCTAGAACTGCAAAATTATGCCGATTTTCTCGAGTTTTTTTTGTTCGCTACTCAGATCTTTATGAAGTAACTGATTTGGGTCGTCAAACCCTGAGGGTAAGGCCAAAATTAGCTTATTATCCACCACTTTTAAGGTGATAGCTTTAGTCGCGGTTTGAATACGCCCTAGGTTCAACACCACGGCTAAACGAAAGATAACCAGTAATCGAGTTAGTCGCAGCTGCTCATCACTGTCTAGCTGCTGCAGTTGATTGAGGTTAACCCGTTTACGGTGGTTCGCAACCAACATAGCCAATGCCGTTTGTTGTTGCTGACTAAATCCTGGCAGGTCGCTATTGTCGATGATGTAACCACCATGTTTATGATGGGAGCGCGAGTTAATATGGATGCCAATTTCATGCAGTTGTGCGGCGGCTTGTAATAACCAGCGACAATCAGTGAGCTGCCAATCTTTGGCAACTTGGACAAATAGTTGCTCTGCCGATAGCTGTACACTATCGGCCTGTTGAGGATCGGCATGGTATAGCTGTGCCAAGCTCATTACAGTGCGTTGCTTTAAGCCTTTGGCTGGGTCGATGTCCGACAGCTCATACAATACACCTTCTCGTAAAGCACCTTGGGCGACTTGCATCTCTTCAATCGCTAAGCGTTTAAAAAAGCTAATTAATATGGCTAATCCAGCGGCAAGGAGAGGAATACGTTTGGGGTCTAAGTTTGGGAGGTCAATGTGGTCGACATGACCAAGTTCGATCAGGTACTGGCGCAGTTTTTTTAAGCCTGACATGGTGATGGGTTGTGGTGTGTCACTATCACCATTAAGTGCTTCATTGACGGCTTTAGCACTCCCCGAGCTGCCCAGTACCAAGGGCCAGCTGCCTTTAAAATAGGCGTTTGGCAGCAACGAAAACTGTTTATCAGCCGCGGCTTGCGCAGCTTTGAATGCAGCTTTATCTAGCACTCCATCGGCAAAGTAGCGTTGATTGTAACTCACGCAACCGCACTTTAAACTGGCTAAGTTGGTGGCTTTGGTGCGCTTGCCAATCACCACTTCAGTAGAGCCGCCACCAATATCTATGACTAAGTTACGCTCAGTTAGAGTTTGGCTGTTGACGATGCCGCTATAAATCAGTCGAGCTTCTTCGTGACCTGAGACTATTTCGATGGGGTAACCGATCACCTTGCGCGCGGCATGCAAGAATTGCTGGGCATTCTTTGCGACACGCAGGGTGTGTGTGGCGACAATTCGTACCCGAGTTTGTTCTAGTTGGCTAAAGCGTTGGCTAAATTCTGTTAAGCAATTGATGCCACGGGTGATGGCCGCTTCATCCAATATGCCATCAGCATTCAGCCCCTTAGCCAATTGGACTTGGCGTTTCTCTTTGTGTAGCACTTGAATGCTACCATCTTGTTCTCGGGCAATGACTAAATGAAAGCTATTGGACCCCATATCTATCGCGACAAAATGTACCGAATTGTCTTGCTGTGACACTATGACTTAAGCCTTTTGTTGTAATGATTCAATATGCCAACCTTCGCTGTGGGTGACGTTATTGGCAAATCGTTGTGCTTGCTTAATTTCATATTGTGTCAAATATTGATGAATAGCAATTTGACTGCGTACTTTTTTCTTATTACCACGAGACTTATACGGGTTAGATTGTGCTTGATTGACGATACGAGACTTAGTGTTATCACTAAATTGGATTTGCATGAGATTCATAATCATCTTTTTCAGTGCCGCACTATAGATAGGGGTACAAACTTCAACTCGTTCGTCCAAATTGCGTGTCATCCAGTCTGAAGAGCCCATAAACAACTTGTTTTGTCCGGCAGCGCTGAACAGCATGATGCGTGAATGCTCTAAGAAGCGATCAACAATACTGTAGACTTCAATGTTGTCGCTGATACCGGCAATTTGCGGCACTAAGGTACACATTCCCCGGATCATCAGCTTTATCTTTACGCCCGCTTGTGAGGCCTGATAAAGCTTGTTGACCATAATGTCATCAACTAAGTTGTTTAGTTTTAAGGTGATGCCAGACTTCTCGCCACGGCTGGCTGCGTCGATTTCATCATCTATGAGTTGCAACCATTGCTGCCTTGAGTTGAAAGGCGACACAATAAGGTGGTTAAACTGATCACGTTGGTAGGGGCGTTTTAATAACTCAAATACATGTTGCACTTCTGCAGCGATGGCTTGATCGGCAGTAAACAGCGATAAGTCAGTATAAAAACGGGCGGTGCCCTCATTGAAGTTGCCGGTACCAATGTGGGCATATAGCTGAGTTGAACCTTGTTCTTCACGAGCGATCAGGCACAGTTTAGAGTGAACTTTAAGGCTTGGGATACCATGATGCACTTTAACCCCAGCTTCGGCTAAACGCTTGGTCCAATCGATATTAGATTGTTCATCGAAACGAGCGCGCAGTTCAATTACCGCGGTCACTCGCTTGCCATTTTTCACCGCGTCAATCAGTGACTGCATAATGTGACTGTTTTTGGCCACTCGATACAGGTTGATCTTAATGCTGGTGACGGCTGGATCGTAGGCGGCCTGACGCACAAGCTCTGTAAAGTGAGAGAACTTATGATAGGGGTAGTTTAATACAATATCGCCGTGCTTTATGGCATCAAAGCTATTGTTAAAAGCGCTGAATTGTTCGCTGTTAAGTGCAGGCAGTTTTTCATTAACCAGTTTTTTTCGGCCAGCCGTTGGAAAATCCATGAAGTCGCGGAAGCTGTGGTAGCGCCCACCTGGTATTAAACACTCTGTTGAGCTGATATGCAGGTTTTTCTTAAGCATTTTCAGCATATGATTAGGCATGTTTCGATCAAAAACCAACCTAACAGGCTGTGCTTGTAAACGCTTGCGGATAGCATTGGTCATTTGTTCTAGCTGCGTTTTTTCAAGCTCATCGGTAATGTCGAAGTCTGCATCTCGGGTCATTTTCATCGAGTAGACTTCACTGCGATCATAGTCGAAGAAGGGTTCAAACAGTTCATCGAGACAATGCCGAATGATATTGTCCACCAGAATAAAGTGCCTCACTTTACTGGCTTTTTCATGGGGGAGCTCAATGAACCTTGGGATGCCTGCATCGGGGATTTTGACAAACGCGTAGCGAATTTTTTCACCAGAGTACAAAGCTGCACAAAGGTAAGTTGAGTCATCATTAATATGATTCACTAGCTCGCTTTGTTTAGTCAAAATCAGTGGTGCGATATGACGAACAAGACGGTCTTTAAAATACTTCTTAAGCCAAGCGTGATGGAACTCGCTCAATTGGGTTTCATTAATGAGATAAATATTGGCGCGAACCAGATCTTTCATTAACGCATGGTAGGTTGCATCGAATCGCTCTTGTAGTGCCAGCACTTTGTCTTGGATACTATGCATTAAAGCCTGACTGCGACTTGGTGTATCGGCATAAGCGGTTAGTAGTATCTCCCGTCTGACAGCGGCTACGCGCACCTTGAAAAACTCATCCATATTACTGGAGAAAATCCCAAGAAACCTGACACGCTCAATCAGTGGCACATTGGTATCGCAAGCTTCTTGCAATACGCGTTCGTTAAATGAAAGCCATGACAACTCTTTATCGATGAGCAGATCGGAATTAATCGCAGACACAGGAAATCCTAGTTCTAATTACAAATATTGTTAGGTAGTCGGGGGTCAGCCTCATTGCGAGAAAACTGCTGACGATGCCGAGGTCTACAACTAGTTTATTGAATTTATATGACAGTTTTATTTAACTTGAGCGGAGAGACTAAATTATGAGAGCAATGTCAGATAAGCCAAATGGAAGAGAGTCACTGATTTCCCTGCTGCTAGAAAGGGGTTCTTGGCTCTACTAGGCAGAGCGTAGTTAATCAGATGACCCTCAAGGCATAGCCGACGGGATTTTGGTTAGCTCATTTGTAGACGCTGGTACAGTGAGTCTTTCAACACGGCTCGATCGTGTTTGAGTTTATGCATGGCTTCATCATCAATTGGATTACTATTTAGCTCCAATTCGCGGATCTCTTTATCCAATGCGTTGTATTGTTTGGTATCAGAGGCAAAGCCGCTGTCTGTGTTGATCTTTGTGGCAATCTTATCTGAAAACTCAGGAAATTCATGAAGCAATGAATGATCTTCTCCAAGCATAGTGACTCCTTTTACTCAATTAGGGTAGTGGTTAACGTAGCTGTGTAGTATTTAAGCTAGATCATAGCCGTTATGGCGTCAAATTGCCCCTAATACTGGAAATCAATCTGTGGCAATTATAGCCACAGCGAGTTAATTAATTGCTGCAAGATTTTGCAGTGCATTTTCGATGGTTTCGACCACATGTTTGGTTTTGTGAGTATCATTCACATCAGCGTGTGGTTGGCGAAACTGCCCAGCATCATTGTCAAAGTATTTACCACTGGCATCGGCGAACTCTGCTGATAAGGCTGCTCTGACTAAAATATCTGCCCCAATACTGAGATCGCCACCGCTTACGCCATAAGCCTGTTTGACCATTTTACTGCCAAGCATAGAAGCTGGATTTACAGCGATGATAGCAGGCGCATTAGTGCCTAATGTCTGTGCTAATTGCCGTGACCACATGGTGATAGCCAGTTTGCTGTGAGCGTAGGCGGCGCTGTCTGATAGCGGACTTGGCGAGGTTAAGCTGTCGATGTCAAAACTGGCTTGGGCCGCGGAAGATAAGTTAACCACTCGGCCATCGCTTGGCATGATAGGGAGTAGTAACTTGGTGAGTAAATAGGGAGCAAGTGTATTGACCGCAAAGCGAATATCGAAGCCGTCTATTGATACCGTGTTTTGCGTGACGTAAATACCAGCGTTATTGATCACCACATCTATATGTTCATGGGCTGAGCAAACCGATTCTGCCAAGGCTTTCACATCTGCCATCTGCGATAGATCAGCAACATATGTTTCTAACTGCAAGTCGCTATTAATGCTCGCGAGCTGGGCGGCCACCTTGGCTAGTTTGTCACTACTACGCCCATGTAAAAGTACGTTATGGCCCAGAGCTAATAAAGCTTTTGCCGTTTCTAAGCCAATGCCGTCGGTGGCGCCGGTAAGCAATATAGTTTTGTGCATAAAGCAGATTTCCTTGTTCACTGAGTGGGGTTATCAATAAGGCTAAACTGAGTTTTAGTTCATGTATTGAGTTTAGCACTGCAATCGCAACGGTATAACAAATCAATCACTACAATCAGTTTATTGATTATGTTGATAATCTTAAGATTCGTATTGGCATTATTAAGATCTCAGACTGCAATTGCCGACCGCACTAGTCAGTTATGTTTTGTTTGGCAATCGCCCCCGCCTGAGCGATGGCGGTTAATTGCTCATGGGTTTTAGCGCGCAGTAAGTCGCGCAATAGGCGCATAGCCGGTGTGATAGATTGTTTACTAGGGCAAACTAGCCACAGTTCGGTAGGGGTTGCGGGGTAATCATTCATCAAGGTCACCACCTTGCCGCTAAGAATATCGTCCGCCATATCTAAACTGGATTTCAACGCTATGCCTTTACTGGCAAGACACCAGCGCCTGACCAGATCGCCATCATTTGAGGCCCGATCGGCAGGCATTTTTATCAAAAACTTCTGCTCGCCCTGGGTAAACTGCCACTCGTTATAGAGCACATCATACAATTGATAAAGTAGCCCATTGTGGTTAAGTAATTCATCTGGGTGATGGGGCGTGCCGTAATCTGTTAAATACTGCGGCGTCGCGCATAAAACCCGCGGCACATTAGCTATCTTAAAACCATACAAGCTTGCATCGTTTGGCGAGCCATAGCGCAGCGCCATATCAACAGCATCACGGTAAAAATCAATATTACTGTCGCTTATGCTGCAGCGCAGATTCAAATCTGGGTATTGTGTCATAAACTCATCAAGCCAGAGCCTCGCGCTGTTTCGGCCCAAGTCTGAAGGCATGGCGATGCGTAGGTCACCATCAATCACTGCCATATCGGCTTTCATATTTTGTTTGGCCTGGTCGAGCATGATGATGGCTTGTTGGCACTGAGGGAGATAGCGCTCACCTGCAGCTGAGAGCTTGAGTTGTCTGGTGGTGCGGATGAACAGCTCGGCACCAAGGCTTTTTTCTACGCGCTTGACAGCGGCACTGGCTGTGGCTGTGCGCATATCCAAATGGGTCGCTGCAGCGGTAATACTGCGAAACTCAGCAACTTTGACGATAATATACAGATCTTGCAGTAACATAATGAGCTCGGTGCAAAGTGATTAACTTGTGTTTATAGCCGTCACGAACAAGATTATCAATTAACATTGTCAAAAATTATTTGATAATGTTTCATAATTTATGCTGTTTATCACCAACTTCTGCTTGTCTACTATTAAGGGGTCACTCACCGATATGTTTAAGGAAACCTCATGAGCCAACTGACTATTGTGGCCAATATTATTGCTAAAGAAGCGCACATCGAACTGGTTAAAGCTGAACTGCTCAAATTGATTGATACCACGCGCAAAGAGCCCGGCTGCATTAATTATGACTTACACCAAGATAACCAGAGTCCAGCACATTTTGTGTTTTACGAGAACTGGCAAAGTCGTGAGTTGTGGCAAACTCATATGGGCAACACGCACCTACAACAATATATGGCCGCGACCGAAGGCGCAGTAGCCAGTTTTGTATTGAATGAAATGACCGTTATCGGATAAAGCATTGCTAACTTTGCTGATAAAATTGCGCCTATTCACATAGGCGCTGTCGTTACTTTGACTTAAAGACCTCTAATTAGCGCTATCTCTTCCGCTTCAATGCCGAGTGTTTCGAGAAATCTTTGGTGTTCTGTTGGCTCCATTAGTTCAAACTTTTGGTGCCAACGTGTCATCGCGGCTTCATCAAACCCTGCTTCAATCATAATTTCTACCCAACGTTGTTTCGATATCATATCGCTGTCCAATAATTCAGGGGCTTTAAGCAATACAATGATTGCTCTTTGCTGTTGTTTTAATTTGTCAATTTCAGCTTCAAGTTGATTAAAGTGTTGCTTCAATAATTGAGGTTGAGACTGACCATTGCTATCGTCAAGCAACTGGGCGATATGGGTCACTGGTAAGCCATAAGCACGATAAGAGACTATCATTTGCAGTCGTTGTCGTTCAGGTTCGCCGTACCAGCGATAGCCATTATCACCGCGCATAGCGGGCTTTAATAACCTTTGGCGTTCATAATAGAGCACCGACGTTCTTGATATATTGCACTGCTTGGCGAGCTGGCTAACGGTATACATAACACCCTCTGTTGCGGTAACGAGCCACTGAGTATCAAGCCTATGCTTGTAGACGGGTCAACATAAAAGTGAAATCGCCTTATTGATAGGGGGAGACTGAATGACGGGTTCAAAACTTTGCCCGGTTAGTTTCAGTTTAGGATCGCAGGCCTAAGTTGTATACATGTGGGTTAGCAATAACTTAAGCCACAGCATCGCCCGGCGGCGGGATTATTCGATAGCGGCAACACAGATTGGTGAAAGGAGAGTGCGACTGTGATGATTTTTCTACAGCAGCGCTGGCAAAGTATTGATTGGAGCCAGAGTGCGAGTCAGTGGCTTGGACTACTGCTGTTGGCTATCTGGCTTTGGCTGGCATGGCCAAAAGAAGAGTTGTTACAGCTCAAGCGTGATAAAGCCCTGCAAAGCCGCCTGTTTCTCAGCACCTTGGCAATTAACGGTTTATGGTTACTTAATGCCAGTATCACAGCCGGTATTCATGTGCATTTTCTTGGCATTGTCACCTTTATGCTGATGTTCGGTTGGCGGTTGGCTACACTCGCGATTTTGCTGCCGGTGCTGTTCTTTTGCCTGTTCGTCATGCAAACCCCGTTTACTTTGGGTTGGTATGGGTTGCTGGGTTATGCACTACCGATTTTTGTCGCTTATCTTATCTACTGCAAAGTTTACCAGGCACTGCCGCATCATGTTTTTGTCTATATTTTTGGTGCGTTCATTAATGCGGGCTTATCGATCGTGATACATATCTTGATGTGGTCTAGTTGGTTGTGGCTTAGCGGAGCTTATAGTTGGCAATACCTTATCGATAACTATCTGCTATTAATGCCCTTGCTGGGCTTTCCCGAAGCATTGCTTAGCGGCATGGCGATTACCTTTATGGTGGTCTATCGACCCCATTGGCTGTTCGATTATTCAGACAAACAGTATTTCTAATACCAAGCTATTGCCAACCGACACGCCAAACTTGCGGATCAGTTAAGTCACGCCAGTGAATGTCATATTGGTTTTGATTGTATACCGCTTCAATGAGGCACTGGATCACATTGCCTTGCTCGTCAAATTCAACCTCTACAATGCAGAAGTGCTTTTCTTTATTCACCGGCTTCACAGCGGTCCACTTACTGTGTAGCAGTTTTTTAGGAGATATTTTGTTCATGGTAATGTTACGTATTGAAATGAATTTGCGATCAATGTGATCTGTAATGGATATTTTTACTGCCAAGGTGTGCGCAATGCCCATTTTACAGGATTTGAATGTGGCCGAGTTCAAGTTTTAGTGATAGCTTGAGGCGTCGGTAACGATTGTTGCCGAAACAAAACAATAGTGTTGTTACTCTATATTTAACGACCAATGATTGCAGCGGTGAACTGAAGCTAGCGTGGTCTGCCAGCGAACGGTTATTGCAAATGGTTGGTGGTTTATCTGGGAAGCTGGCAAAGTATTAGTCATTTATAGCGGTTTAGGCGAAATAATTCGCGCCAAGTGATATAACATTTTGTTACTTGACCTGCATAGGTAACTCAAAGACACTCAATCGTTACCTCGTTCGCTAAAACGTATGGATGATCATAAAAATGCTTATTTTCTTTATCTGTCTTGGATTATTGATCCTAGCTTATAAGTTCTACAGCCCATTTGTAGAGCGTCAAGCTGGTATTGATCCCAACGCGAAAACCCCACAAAAACGATTTGATGATGGCGTCGATTATGTCGAAGTTCATCCTGTCAAAGCTTATCTAATTCAATTTCTTAACGTCGCTGGTGTTGGCCCTATCTTTGGCCCAATCCTCGGGGCGCTGTATGGTCCAATTGCGCTAGTTTGGATTGTACTGGGTAATATCATTGGTGGTGCAGTGCACGACTACTTCTCAGGTGTATTAAGCATCAAAGAAGACGGTAAGAGCCTGCCAGAAATTGCCGGTCACTACTTTAATATTTACTTTAAAGGTGTGATGCTGATTTTTACTGCCATGCTATTGTTCTTCGTTGGTGTGGTGTTCATTATGAGCCCGGCTGGACTGCTAAGTAACCTAGATTATTTTGAGAACACCATCTTTGCCAATAATGTTTTCTGGGTGCTGGTCATTTTAGGCTATTACTTCTTAGCGACTTTATTGCCAATTGATAAAATCATTACCAAGTTATACCCACTATTTGGCCTGTTGATGATTGTGATGACAACATCAATTGCAGTGGCATTATTGATTAGCGCGCCACAACTGCCGGAAATGGGCGACATTTTTGCCTATTTTGACCACAGTCATTATAACAGTGATCTATTAGCGCCTAACCCGGATGGATTACCTGTGTGGCCGCTGCTATTTATTACCATTACCTGTGGTGCGATTAGTGGTTTCCATTCAACGCAAGCGCCCATCATGGCGCGCTGTTTAACCAACGAGAAATATGTTCGTCCGGTTTACTATGGCGCGATGATGTCTGAAGGTATTGTGGCATGTGTATGGGCTACAGCGGGTATTGCTGCATTCCCTGGCGGTTACGCAGAGCTCAAGAGTATTCTTGATGCAGGTGGTCCGGGTCTGGTTGTTAATCAGGTTGCGACTACTTACCTTGGGGTTGCTGGTGGTATTATGGCGATTATTGCCGTGGCTATTTTCCCTATTACCTCAGGTGATACGGCTTTCCGTTCGCTGCGTCTAACCATTATTGATGCGTTCAAAATCCCACAAAGCGTTCGCAACCGTTTGTTAGTGGCTGCGCCAATTCTAGTGATTGCGTACTTCATGACTAAGATTGATTTCTCATTAATCTGGCGCTATTTCGCTTTCTCAAACATGTTGTTATCGACAAGCGTACTTTGGTTAGCGACTAAGTATTTATTTGACAGAGGCACCTTCCACTGGATTGTGAGCTTACCTGCGATAGTTGGTACCTGTGTGACGGTCTCTTACATTATGACCGCGGGCATTGGTTTAGGCTTACCGCAATCTATGAGTCAGCCTGTCGGCATTGCAACCGGTGTTGTGTGTCTAGTCGGACTGATTATCGCCCATAACAAGCGTAAGGTTGCTCAACAAGCATAGGTTTGTTGTATTTGATAAAAAGGACATCCATTGATGTCCTTTTTTTATGCCTCATCGCGGTGATTTTTAACCGCTTTTGACGGCATTTAAACTCCACGCTGGCAAAGGCTAAAGCTAACGGCTGATATAGCGTAGAAAGCTATACAATAGGGCTGCAGCCATTGCTGCTAATGCCAAATGGGCAATAACGGTTTGATAGGCCAGTGTGTACCAGCTGTTATTGAGCGGGCTGAAAAACCGGTAGATGAAACTGGTAAAATGGTGCAATAGCGAAAACACCAGAAGATTACTGGCAAAAAAAGCCGCTACGGCAATCAGTTTAAATGAATTCATATCCGCGCCCTCATGTTGAAATTGAGGCTATTATGCGGATAAATACCGAATACACTTAGTTAGTATCTATTCGATATTAATATGGTTAATTTAAGGTTTAGCAGTCGATATCGTGATTGAGCACAACCTCGCGCCGCTCGCCTTAGCCGGTAAAGTTGTAGGCTTCTCCAGGTTTTCATCTTCTTTGTCGCTAAGGGCTGCGCTGGGCTGATGGTTATGGCGATAGAAATCGTAGCCAAAAAAATGAAGCCATAGGGCTTCATTTTTTCATCACATGGCAGAGGGTTACTCGCCTTGTTCTACACCTGCTCGATTAATCAAGAACTGTGTCAGTAGCGGCACAGGACGGCCTGTTGACCCTTTCTTCGCGCCGCTGTTCCAAGCCGTACCAGCCACATCGAGATGTGCCCAGTTGTACTTTTTAGCGAATCGTGAAAGGAAACATGCAGCAGTAATTGATCCCGCTGGACGACCACCTAAGTTAGTCATGTCAGCAAATGGGCTTTCAAGATGCTCTTGATACTCATCCCACAAAGGCATACGCCATGCGCGGTCACCACTTTGCTCACCAGCGTTTAATAACTCGTGTGCTAATGGGTTGTGAGAAGAGAACAAGCCTGAAGCATGTTTACCTAGTGCAATCACACAAGCACCGGTCAGTGTTGCAGTATCAACTACAAGTTCAGGATCAAATCGCTCAACATAAGTTAGCGCATCACATAGTACTAAACGGCCTTCAGCATCAGTATTCAGTACTTCAACAGTTTGACCTGACATTGTGGTAAGAATATCACCTGGACGGTAAGCATTGCTTGAAGGCATGTTCTCACAGCCAGCTAGCACGCCCACAACATTGATAGGCAGCTTCATTTCGCACAAGGCTTTCATGGTACCAATTACACCAGCAGCACCACCCATGTCATACTTCATCTCATCCATGCCTTCGCCGGGTTTCAATGAAATACCACCTGAATCAAACGTCAGACCTTTACCAACTAAAACAATGGGTTTCTCAGTACTGTCAACTGCGCCTTTATATTCCATAATAGTCATAATAGATTCATTATCACTACCACGGCCTACGGCAAGGTATGAGTTCATACCAAGTTTAGCCATCTGCTCTTCACCCACCGTTGAAACGGTCAGTTCATCACTGGTTTCTGCAATTTGACGCGCTTGAGAAGCAAGATAAGCTGGATTACAGATATTGGGTGGCATGTTGGCAACATCGCGGCATAAATGCATGCCCGCTGAAACAGCGTTACCATGCTCAATCGCGCGTTCGCCAACAGTAAGTTCGCGGCGTGTTGGCACGTTAAAGACCAACTTGCGTAGTGGTCGACGTGTTTCGCCTTTATGGGTTTTTAAGGCATCAAAGCTATACAAACTGCTTTGAGTTGTTTCTACTGCTTCACGTACTTTCCAGTATGTGTCACGACCTTTAACATGTAACTCAGTTAAGAAGCACACCGCTTCCATAGAACCGGTTTCATTTAAGGTGTTAATGGTCTTGGTAATAATCTGCTTGTATTGACGTTCGTCGAGCTCGCGCTCTTTACCACAGCCAACAAGAAGAACGCGCTCACTGAGGACGTTAGGTACATGATGCAACAATAGCATCTGTCCAGGTTTACCCTCTAAATCCCCGCGGCGTAGTAAGTTGCTGATATAGCCTTCACTGATCTTATCCAGCTGCTCAGCAATACCAGAGAGGCGTCTAGGTTCATAGACACCAACGACAATACAGGCCGAACGTTGCTTTTCCGGGCTGCCGCTCTTTACGCTAAACTCCATGAGCTCTCCTAGATTCTTAAAGACAAATTTTATTATTTATTAGATAATGTCTGCTTGTGCCCAAAAAGGGGCCTAAATTTGGTACACCATAGTGTAATTTTTTCAGGTGTTTTTTTGCCATTTTTAGTTATAGGCTGGTTACAAAACTACCAAAAGTAGACAGTCTACATGAAAGTTGGGCTGATACCAGCATAAATGTAAGTTTTAGATACCGGATCCAACCTGTGATTGTATTTAGATACCTGATTCGAGAAGTTTTTAAGGCACAAATAGCCGTGCTTTTAGTCTTGTTAGCTATTTTTATTAGCCAACATTTTGTGCGAGTACTCGCAGACGCCTCTGACGGCGAGTTTCCAGCTTCATTGGTGATGACCCTTCTGGGGTTAAATTTGCCTTACCTTGCGGTACTCGTCGTACCTTTAAGCCTATTTCTAGGCATTTTGATGGCCCATGGTCGCATGTATGCCGAAAGTGAAATGGTGGTATTTCATGGTGTCGGGGTGAGCGAGTGGTACATCACCCGAGTGACATTACTGTTGGCCATCGTCAATATGCTGTTTACCGGCTACTTATCGCTGTTTGTGGCACCTTGGGCGGAAGAAAAGCAGAACCAAGTACTCGAACATGCCCAATCGGAAGCCGGTCTTGCAGCGCTGACTCAAGGGCGATTCCAAACCAGTCCTAATGGCCGAGCCGTATTATTTGTTGAACGTATTGGCCGTGATAATCACCTTGATAAAGTGTTTGTCGCGCAACTGCCAGATCCTGAAGATGAATCTGGCGAAGTGAATATTGTCATGTCAAAGGGCGGCAGTGTCGTCGAAGATGACACTGGCGGTCAGCGCTTAAAGTTGACCGACGGCACCCAGTATCAAGGCAAGCCACAGCAATTAGATTTTCAAATCGTCGAGTTTGGTGGCTACCAAATGCAGATTAAAGATCAGCAGGTCGACGAGCGCAGCCGTAAAATGTCAGCACTGCCCTTAAGCCAGCTGATGGCAACAGAAGGGCCTGAAGCGACGGCTGAGTTTCATTGGCGCCTGGCGATTCCGCTGGCGATTCCGTTTATGACCTTAATAGCCGTGCCAATGGCGCGGGTCAACGTGCGTCAGGGCAAGTTTGCCAAAATGTTCCCGGCTATACTGCTTTATCTTGGCTATTTTGGTTTAATGGTTGCAGGGCGTAAGGCACTAGAAGATGAAGTGATTCCGGCCTATTTAGGTATGTGGTGGATCCATGCTTCGGCACTATTTCTTGGTGTTTTGTTGTTGGGTAAAGAACGCCCAACCGGGGCTAAGTTAACCGGGCTGTTTAAGCGTAAGAAGGCCTGCGCATGAGAATATTAGACTTCTATATTGCCCGAACCCTGATTAGCACCTCTGCGCTGTGTTTGCTGATCCTCACCGGCCTATCGGGCATTATTAAATGGGTTGATCAATTGCGGGTAGTGGGCCGTGGTACCTATTCATTGATGGATGCCGGCATTTACGTACTTTTCCTTATTCCGCGTGATATTGAAATGTTCTTTCCCATGGCGGTGCTATTAGGCGCATTGATTGGCATGGGGATGTTGGCATCGAATTCAGAGTTGGTGGTAATGCAATCGGCTGGATTGTCTCGACTACAAATTACTATGTCGGCGATGAAAACGGCTATTCCGTTAATGTTGATGGTGATGTTGCTGGGTGAGTATGGTGCCCCAGTGGCTGAAAGACACGCAAATGAACTGCGGGCGGTAAAAACTTCCGGTGGTAGCTTGTTTAAGTCTAACCGTGGTATTTGGGCACGCGATGGCGATCTGTTTGTGCATATTACCGAAGTGGAGAATATTAATACCCTGCACCAAGTTACCCTGTATGAATTTGATGACAACCTAAGCTTAGTCAGCACTGTCCATGCAGAGCGCGGGGTGTATGCCAACGATCACTGGCGTCTGCTGAATGTACGCCATACCCAGCTGGTCAACGACCGTATCTCGCTTACTGAGCAGACCATTTATCGTTGGGAGTCAACTTTAACACCGGATAAACTCAGTGTTGTGTCAGTGAAGCCCGAAGCTTTATCGATACAAGGTTTGTTAGGTTATTTGGACTATTTGGCCTTGAACAACCAAGATGCAGGGCGCTACGAATTGGCGCTTTGGCGCAAGATTATGCAGCCTGTGACAGTCGCTGTGATGATGTTAGTGGCATTGTCATTTGTATTCGGTCCACTGCGAACGGTGACCATGGGGGCTAGGGTGCTACTGGGCGTGGTGGCAGGCTTTAGCTTTTATATCTGTAATGAAATCTTTGGGCCGATGACCTTAGTTTATGGTTTGCCACCAATGGTGGGGGCGATGATGCCGCCGATGATTTTCAGTGCTGCAGCCATCTATTATATTCGGCGCTGATGTCGCCATGATTAAGGTACAATTGATAAAGTGATGGCGGGCATAAGCCCGCCATTTTTATTATTCCGTTATGCTAAAGTCACCTTGCATAATGGCCCAATGGCCAGGGAAGGAGCAGAAAAACTTATAGCTGCTACCAGCTGTCATACCTTGGGTACTAAAGCTGATGCTAGTGCTGCCACCACCACCGATAATTTCTGTATGTGCAATCACTCGGCTATCGTCAGGTTTGACGTAATGGTTAGCGGCGCCGGCAGCCATCCCATCGTTTGCCACTGCTTGCATATCAGCCGCTTGAGTCAGCACCCAATTATGGCCCATCGCGGTTTTGGGTAACTTACCGTCATGGATCAATGTTAGTGTGACATCGGTACAGCTGGCCGGCACACTGAGGGTTTTGGCGCTAAATTGCATAGCATCATTTGCTGTTAAGCTAATGTCGCATTCATTGGCGTAGGCGTGGCCACTGTAAAGTAGACTCACTAGGCTTAAGTTGATGATGCGTTTAATCCACTGCGATAGTTTGTTGTTGAGTTTTGATGACATTTTCTGCCCCTTATTGTTGTTGCTGGCGTGTAAGCCAAGATCACAGGCAGCATAGGGGAAACCTTATTAAATGAAAATCATTCTCAATTGTAAATGTTGGGAATTTACAATTGCAGAGGGAGCGTTAACGATGAATTCTGTCGTCGTTCCAGCTGATAATATTAGGGGGTAGGCCGTATAAGCTGGCTTAGTTGCGGCTATAGTGGCAGCCGTCGTGCCTTTCACTGTTTCTAGCATGTTCTAGCATGGCCTCTATTATTAATTTAATGGCTCCTAGTGGCGGCTTTATCAAGCCGATGACTGGCCAAGCATTGCGCTAGGTTTATCAGGTTTAGGTGATCAAGCTAAACCCAATGAGTGAATCAATGCTCAGTGAACGGCGACTAATGACTAGTGACTTTGATTCGCTCCACATTGGCGGCAGGCTCATGCATAACAAAGTCGAGCTGTACTTTACTCGCTTTGGCACCATTAGCTGACTTTTCATAGACCCACTGCTCAAGTGCATCGATGGCTGATTGGTCAAACACGCCTTGAGGAGACGATTTAATCACGGCGACATTATCGACTTTACCTTGGGCACTAATATCGAACTGAAGTTGCACATAACCGTTGAGGTTGCTATTGACCGCTTCAACCGGGTACTTAGGCTCGATACGCACGACAGGGTAAATGACATCTTGTTTAGTGGCCTGCTTGTCGCCTAGATTGCCCGCTAAAGCTTGTTGATTAATAGCAATACTGCTAAGCCCCATCAGTACGGTTAGGCTAAGTATCGCAAGTGGGTTTTTCCCATGTACTTTTTTCATCTGTAATATCCTCTCTTTTAAGATGTTTTTATCTCCATAGTGGGTGTGTAACATGCTAGATGGCGCATGTTGCGAGTAGGCCAATAACGCGCGGCTATAGGCAATCTTTTGGCTATGATCCATATCATCGGTTATGTAGGCATCACAGGCTAATTCTTGATCATGGCGAAAACGTTGGTGAGCTAACCACATCAAAGGATTGAACCAAAATATGGCACTAATGATAAAGGCAATCGGGTTAGCAATGTGGTCGCCACGACGATAGTGATAAATCTCGTGTGCCAGTATCGCTTGTTGCTGTTCATGGCTCAGGGTTAGGAAGTCGACTGGGACAAGAATACGTGGCTTGAAAATACCCACTAACATCGGCGAGTGAATACCGCTAACTTGTGCCACATCGATAGGCGAGCTGGGAATATCCAATCGTTGGGCATAAAGCGATAGTGATAGGGCTTGGTGGTGCTGGTAAACCATTTTCGCCAATAAATAGCCGACTCCCAATAGGTACAGGTAGGGCAAGTAAAGGTGAGACCATAAACTGCTTGATAGCGCGAGGGTTTCACTGGCAAATACTCGGTAGTACTGCATGGTAAGTGGTTGCTCAGCTAGGCCTATATTGGGTAGGTAGCTTTGCAGCCCTGAACATAACAGCAGCATGGGAATGATAGCCCATAAAAAATAGGTGTAGTGCGCGCCCAATCGAGCGAGTAATGGTTTGTGACACAGTAAAAGTATCAGCGCCGCCAAGGTGGTAATAACAGTCTGTTCCATCAGCCAGTTAGCCATTACTTTTGCTCCTTTTCCCATTGCTCGATAACCGATTTTAGCTCGGCGATATCTCTTTCATTGAGCTCATTATGTTTGGCAAAACCAGCAATTAGCGGCGATAAATTGCCGCCAAACACGCGCTCAATAAAAGTTTTACTCTGCTTAATTTGGTATTCATTTTGATTAATGAGTGGCTGGTATAAGTAGGCACGCCCCTGCTTTTCGAAACCTATAGCCTGCTTTTTGACTAAACGATTGAGTAGCGTTTTAACCGTTTTTTCATGCATTTGTTGCGCAGCAAGTGCGCTGACAATTTCACTGGCATTGAGCGGCGAGTGGTGCCAAAGCACATTTAGCACAGCCAATTCACTATTACTTATTTCTTGCATTTTCAGCCTTAGATTACAGTTGTAATTTGAATATAAGATTACATTTGTAATTTTTAAATGCAACTGGTTTGTTGAAAATTATTTAACAACTTGTGCGCACGGCTTGGCGGATATGTAGTAAACTAGCCAGCAACCCCCTCGTAGTAACCGATTAATGGATCTAAACAACAGGGCGCTCGTTTTTAGTACAAATGGCGGAGCTATTTGTTAGTGAGTAAGTTTAAAAACTTGTGTACAAACAAGGAAGAAAGATATGAACTTGGGTGTTAAGTCCTTAGTTAACCTAGCCGTTTTATTTGCCCTTTCAAACGCGGCAGCAATCTCAATTGCGCAAGCGGAACCCGCCACAACAGCACAAGATAGTCCCCGTGTACATGAGCTTGCGGTCTTTGAGCATCCGCTGAGTTTTCATTTTCCACACAATTGGCGATTAGCTTATAGTGAGCATCGCGGTGACATGTTTTCCGCTGAATTTGTGCCTAACGATGAATTCTTAAATAAGTGGTCGTCGCTATATTGTGTGCAGAGCTTTAAAAATAAAGCCAATTCAATCAATGCTGAAGCTTTTCTAGATACCTTTGCCGACAATTATCGACACAGCTGCCAAGGAGAAGTGAACTACAACAAAATAGGCAGCCAAGTTATTAACGGCCAGCCCGCATTTAGCGCCTTACTTTCCTGTAGCAAAATGCCGTTAAATCACAGTACAGATGGTAGCTTTGGTCAGCAGAGCCTCAGTGAAATAGGCCACTTTACTGTCGTTCAAGGGCAACAACATCTCTATTTGATGCACCATAGTGCCAGAGGGGTCGGTAGCGTGTCGGTCGATATTGCTAAGGCGATTCAAGCGCCCGATAAAGCGATTACTGGCGGCACTGTGTTTAAGTAATTGTTATATGTAAGTTGAATGAGCAATAGACTTTTATACGTATAGACATCTATAATTGCGCCCGCAATTAGTGCCTAGCAACAAGCATGCAATCATTAGGCAGACTAATTGAGCAACAAGTTAATGATTTAAGTCAATCTTTTGTGGTGCTTTCGCTTCAGACATTTGCAGCAAAGATAATCGGGAAGCCAGTGAGAATCTGGCACTGCCCCCGCAACGGTAAAGTAACCCTTAGTTGTTTTTACTAAGGTGTCACCTAAGTCCGGAGACCGGCCCTAAAGATGATTTTGAGATTTCGGCGGGCAGATCTCAGAATGCGATGTTAAGTAGCAAGAGTAAGGCGATCTGTTAGCACTTGATTCGTGACAATTTTTGCCCCGTTTTCCTTTCAGGAGTTAAAGGTAAAATGGGTACTAAACCAACTAAAATAGCCGTGTTGTTAACCGGCATCTTGGCATCTTCTGCCAGTATTTCAATGTCTACGTTTGCGGCTGAGGCCGAGTCTGCCACTATTGATGAGACGATTACCGTCATTGGTCGTAGTGAAAATAGCCCGATGAATATCGCCGCCAACGTGAATGTTATTGACGCTGCAGCCATTGAAATGAGCGGTGCGACCTCCTTGACTGAAGTATTACGTGGTCAAAGTGGCATTCAAATCTCAGATTCAAATTCAGGTGCAGTATTTTCTATGCGTGGCTTCAGTGCTAGCCAAGCTGCGAACAACACCTTGATTTTGGTTGATGGTCGTCGCTTGAATAATATTGATATTGCAGCGCCAAGCATTAATGCCATTCCGTTGCACCAGATAGAGCGCGTTGAACTGCTATCAGGCAGTGCGGGCGTACTTTACGGTGACCAAGCTGTTGGTGGTGTGATTAACATTATCACCAAAACCCCAAATGCGACCGGGGGCACACTGCAACTGTCTGGCGGTAGTTTTAATACTTATGAAGCCAAAGCTGACGTTGCAGGTGCGATTAATGACACTTGGCGATACTACGCCGCTGCCAGTTACAACCAAGGTGACAATTACCGCGAACATAATGCCAATGAGACTTCATCGATTTTAGGCCGTTTGCAGTATCAAGGCGATAACGATGATTTCTTTGTTGAAACCAGTTACTACGATAACGATCGTGAATTAGCGGGTTCATTGACATTAGATCAAATTGAAGATGATCCTCGTCAGGCTAATCCATTTAACAAAGACGATTATCAACATGAAATGACCACCGCCATTCGCTCTGGTTATCATTACCAGATCAGCGATGCGTGGAAGCTTGGCTTGGACGCCAATTACACAGACACCAAAGTGACGTCAGTTAGCTGGGGTAGCCCAGGTAAAAACAATCGCTCTATGTTAGAAGTATTGCCCAAAGCCGTGGCGACTTACGAAACGGCAAAAGGCGATCTGAATATTGTGACTGGTATTGATCTAAGCCGTGGTGAATCAGAGTTCAGCTGGGGACGCAGTAATGTGCAGAAAGTTGCCAGCGCCTATGCGCAAGCGACTGTGCCATTAACCACCAGTGTTAGTTATGTTGTCGGTGGTCGTTACGCGGAAGTGAGCGATGAGCTTGTTGATGGTGCGGTCTACCCTCAGGGAGTCGATTTAGACCAAGACGCCCATGCATTTGAGCTTGGCTTGAACTATCGTCCGAATAGCAATCACCGTCTGTATATTCGTGCCGATGACAACTTCCGTTTTGCCAAAGTGGATGAGCAGGCTTACACACCTAAAGATGTAGTTGGATTGAAGCCGCAAACGGGTCGCTCGTACGAAGCGGGTTGGGACTGGGCTCCTGAGCAACATAGCGTGCGTATCAGCGCTTATCAGCTCGACTTAGAAGATGAAATTGTGTTTGACCCAAATGCGGAAACCCCTCCTGGTGGCAGCTTTCCTGGAGCTAACGTTAATGCTGATGCTTCATCTCGTTTAGGTGCTAGCATCGATTGGGATTGGCAGCTTGCTAGCCAGATTTTGTTAGGCATTGAATACAACTATATTGATGCTGAATTTACCGAAGGTGTGAATAAAGGCAATAAATTGTCTTGGGTTGCTGAGCATTCTGGTCGTGGTTTCTTTAGCATAGATGCAAATGAAAACTGGCAGGTATTTACTGAACTTGTTTACACCGGCGAGCGTTTTATTGAAGGGGATAACGGCAATGTTGCTCCTAAGCTAGATGCTTATTACTTGACCAATATTGCCATTAACTACACCAACAATGATTGGTTAGCGAGCTTACGTGTAGATAATCTGTTTGATGAGCAATATGTCAGTGCAGGTTACTACAGCAGTTGGGGCGCGCACGGTTATTACCCCGGCACAGGCCGCGCGTTGCGTCTATCGGCGAGCTACCGTTTCTAAGTTAAGCAAAAGCGAGTCAAACATATGAAGCCAGGCCTTGTGCCTGGCTTTTTTTGCGTCATGGTGAGCGCAAGCGTAAATAAATGAGATCGCATCATGGGATTAGCTCTGCACCATTGGGTTAAATTGGCTGTAGCCAGTTTATTGATATTGCTGTTGTCTGGCTGCTCTGGGCCCAAGTTGACCCCATTAGCACCAAATAGCGTGATATTAGCTTTTGGTGACAGCCTAACCTTTGGCAAAGGCGCTGCAGATGGGCAGGACTACCCAAGTCAGTTGGCCTTATTGACTGGCCGTAAGGTAATCAATGCCGGCATTTCAGGGGAAACAACCGCTGAGGGCTTAGCCCGTTTTGAGTCAGTGTTAAATCAAAGTGCGCCTGAATTGATTATTTTGCTAGAAGGGGGCAACGATATCTTGCGTAATCATGATTTGGCGGCCACGGAAAATAATCTACAATCTATGATTACCATAGCGCAAAATCGCGCAATTGATGTGGTGTTGGTGGCAGTGCCCAGTAAGCAATTATTTTTAAGCCCTGCTTCATTTTACCGCCAACTTGCCGATATTAATAACTTAGTACTGCTAGAAGATACCTTGTCTGATTTGCTAAAGAATCCAGCAATGAAGTCTGACACTGTCCATCTAAATGCCGCAGGTTATCGAGTGTTAGCTGAGCAAGTTTATCAGCAGCTACAGCTAGCGGGAGCGTTGTAGTATATATGGTGAAGAACTGGACGCTATTTTAAAGCAAATCAACGGCTAAGAATAATTGAAACATCGTTGGCTAAAAGCGGTAAAGTGTGACCTAAATACATCACGCTTGTGTATTGAGGTAGATAATTCGTATTAATCTACCTATTTGACAGAATTCAGCTTGACCCTGATAGGGTTTTTGTGGGTAAATTCGCTGATAACAAATGGTTTCAACCATATAGAATAAAGCAGGTTTAGAACTTCTCATGACAGATCTTGAGCATCAGGTTTTCACTCAAGTACGTGCAATTATCAGTAATGAAGAGCAAGTTATTGGTCGTCGCGGCATTTTAGTGCCATTGAAAAAAGCCATTATTGCCGATGGCGATATTCGTAACGTAATTGATATTGTTTCGTCTGACCCCGCCTTAGCAGCGCATATGCTGTGGCGTAGTAACTCTGCGGCAAACGCCTCGAGTGTAAACAGAACCAAAAATCGATCTTTAAAAGATGCCTTGGTGCGTTTGGGCCAAGTGAACATCTATCGCTATGCATTCACTTTCTACCTTAAAGAGCGCCTGGATGAGCTACCACAGCCATACAAGAAGCTGATTCAAGGTTATTGGGCACTTACCGAAGCGATCGCTGTCGACGCTGTAGATAGCTTACACTCGATGGATGGAGTCGATATCAACCCAGATGAAGTGCAAACTTTGGCGTTGTTTAGTGTCTTTGGTGAAATCATTGCACTGACGGCTTTTGCTTACCTTAACGCTGAAGCGGAAGAGTCATTCCCATTGAGCATCATCAAGTCGATTATCGATAACCAAAAGCAAACGCTAACATTAGAAGCGTTTGAATCGCTAGGCTTAGATGATGAGCTGCGTGATGAGTTTATGGTGGCCCATAATCTTCGTCAGACACGCAACCCTAATTCACCGGGTTTAGTGTTGCGTCGTGTCTTATCGATGCGCAAGCAGCTGCTTAATCCGCTATAAAGTGTAAAACTCAAGCCCAGCAAAAAGCCTGCAGCAATGCAGGCTTTTTTGTGACTCGCTGGTTTCATTTTCTCAGCCCAGTGTGATGCGCTTGAGTTAAGCGCTCATGTACAGGGCTAAGCTCCACCTTGTTGGTCTAATCAAATTCGCATTGAATCTGAATCGTTTTAATGTCAGTGGATTGCAACTTGGTGGATAGGGCTTGGCCTTGCTGTTCACATTCGGCCATAGAAGCAAACTGCTTATTAACTTCTGTTTCTGCGATAGTTTGGCTGCCGCCAAGCATTAGCCCTAAAATGATGGTGAGTTCGTACATCGTGCTTCCTCATAATGATTTAGTGTTGCGCCTTTGCAAGCGGTCTTATTGACTAACTTGTCGGCCACATAGTGGGTGTTAGTGGTCGCTATTGTAGGCAGGAATAGCGGTGAGATTTACCATATTGCGCCAAGTTGCATTGCAGGGCCGCAGTGCTAAAACCTTCGCCACGTCTGCGCTACTTTTGTTTCAATGCTTGGTGTTTCGATATTAGAGGTTTTGATACTAGATGTTTCGATACTAGATGTTTCGATATTAGGAGTTTGATACCGGGTGTAATGATTGATAGCAGGCGCGCTTCTAGGCTTCGTTATCGACGTGATTAGCGTTAAATATCCAGCGTAGAAAGTAGCCTAAGCCTATTTCTGTGCGAATGTATTCGGCCCAAAACCCACCAAAGCCGAGACCGATGACTGCGCCAATGGTGGTGGCAAATAATGAGAACTGACTAATTTCAATACTAAGGAAGGCACCTGTGAGGGCGCAAACTATGGTGGGGGATAGGATCAGCAGTAACCAAAATGCGCTTTGGATACACCCTGTGATAAACGACATTTAGCCATCCTTGAGAAGCAAGCTGTTCGAAATTTATTCTATATTTAGCTTTGGTTTAAGTAAATAAAACAAAGTGATAACCACGGATATATCGTTTACCTACCAACTTGTAGTGTAGTCAGCTAAATTGGCTTTCAATTAGAGTGAATTGGTCGGGCATAGTCATCAGCAAAAAGTAGATTGCCTGCTAATGACCTAAGCCTGACCTAGGTATCAATTGAGTTTATGCTGCTTAGCGATGCCCTCTTTGGCGACTAAGCTGAGCCATTGCATAGCAAGCTTTGCGTGATGGCTATTACTGCGATAGGCACCAAATAGCGGACGCTTGAGCCCATCAGGGCCTAACTTAACCGCCTTAAGTGATAAGCCGTGCGCTTCGTTGCTGGACCAGCTTGGCAGAGCAGCTATGCCATCGTTGCAGGCAATACGCTGCAATAGCATTAAGGTTAACTCGCAGGTGATCTGCTTACCGAGCTGTTGACCGGCTGGCTCCATAAAGTGGCGCTGAATATCAAGTCGAGATAGAGGCATGGGGTAGCTTAATATTGTTTCACCTTGCAGTTGCTGCGGCGTGACATATTCCAAGCTAGCAAAGGGGTGATCGGCTGCGACAATTAACTTAACTTCAAAATCGAATAAGTGCTGATAGGCCAGTTCGCTGCCTGGTACCGGATCAGATGTCAGCACCACATCAAGGGTGCCTTGCTCTAGTGCATTGAGCGAGTCGAACAAATGTCGGCTAGACAAATCTAAATTGACATGGGGGTTCAGCTGCCTGAAAGACTCCATTACCGGCATCAACCAACGAAAACAGCTATGGCATTCTATGCCAATTGCCAGATTATTAAGCTCATCTTCCAGGCCATTGCGCAGATCGCTTTCAGTCTCAATGACTTTTGGCAGTATCTCTTCGGCCAAATTGAGTAGGCGTGCGCCCTCTTGGGTAAAAGACAGTGGTTTGCTTTTGCGCACAAAGATACTGGAATTAATACGGGTTTCCAGTTCTTTGATCTGGTGGGACAGGGCAGACTGAGTCACGAAGCGTTTTTTTGCAGCGCCAGCGAGACTGCCACTTTCTTTGAGGGCAACTAATGTTCTTAGGTGTCGAAGCTCAATCATAATTTATATTTCCATCTCTACATGAATATCATTCACGTTGGCGTTGAAATCCATTCCGATGCGAGGCTGTGGCCTTGCACAATCCACCTGTAGGCGCGAAAATGCCAATGGTAGTAGCAGAAAGGGCTAACGCTTGCTATGTCGTTTACACTGAATTCTGCTCATATTAAAACAAAGTTGTATACAATATGCAAATTGTTTGATTGCTCATGGCTTCGATTGGCTGATATTGGTTGTCAGCACCAGCTGGGTTGTCCCGAATCTGCTGCTTAGGTTTGGGTCTATCTGGGCTATAGTTTTTCTGAGCAGTAGCTTCTCTGAGCAGTAGCTTCTCTGAGCAGTGGTTTCTCTGAGCTATGGATTATTGCGATAGCTCACATTTTGATGGTTTGTTTAGTTTGGGGTGAACTAAATCATCAATCTTCCGGTCTTATGGGGTAACGTGTAAATTATTTATGCTGCGCCGCTTTGCAGCACTCGCTATTGAGAACGCATAACGCCTTGATTAAACCCTTGTCAGCCCATAAGCCCAACTCTGTTACCGCCAGTTTATTTGTGCTGCTCACGCTATTGTGTTTGATGCAAAATAGCGGCATTAATCTTTTGGTTAAAGCTGCGCAGCAAAGTGTCTTGCTGGCAGCAGTCTATGTACCGGTATCTGACACCTTGTTGTCTGATCCTACGCTTAGCAGTGATGTTAGCAGTTGTGAGTTGTCTGAAAAATCTGTGCGGGTTTGCAGTGAAAATGCCAGTGTGGTGGCGATCCTTTGGGTGCTGTTGCTGCTGCCCTTATTGCGTTTAACTCGTAATAGCTATTCGCAAATCATATCAAATGTGGTGCGAGCTCCGCCCAGGCGCGTGCACTTGACCTTATGCCGTTTTCAAGAATAGATCATCACTGTGTTGTGATTCAAAAACCTAAGTTGTACCACAAATCGTAGGCAGTATTGGTTGTTAGCTGCCAGTTATCCTGAGTCGTACTCGGAGACAGTAATGAGATATTTTATTGCACTATGGATGATGGTTGTTGCCATTTTACCCCAAAGTGTTTTGGCCCAGTCTACAGGCTGGTTGACCAACCCTAATCACCCGCCAGTGACAGCGAGACTAATGTTAACTGGCGAGATTGATCGCCAGAATAACCGTGTTCCAGCCGTGCTTGAAGTCGAGCTAGCAGACGACTGGAAAACCTATTGGCGTAGCCCCGGTGAAGGCGGGATCGCGCCTAAAATTAGCTGGTCAGATTCCACTAATATTACCGATACAGACTGGCAGTGGCCGGTACCAGAAGCATTTTCATTGTTAGGTTTAGAGACCTTTGGCTATCGCGGCCAAGTGGCATTTCCACTGATGCTGAGTCTCGATGATATTAATGCCAATACCCACCTTGATGCCAAGCTCACCTTATCTTCGTGCACCACTGTATGTGTGCTGACCGACTATGATATCGACATGGACTTTGTTGCTGAGCAACTCAATGCCGATGCCGAGGCGATGTATAGCTTTAACAAGGCGCAAGTCAGCGTGCCGCAAGTTCAGGCTGACGGCAGCGATGCAACCAGCCTTATATGGGATGGTGCCCAGCAAATACTGCAGGTGCGCACCCAAGACAATGGCTGGCGTAATCCGACGGTGATTGTCGATGGCGAACCTGATACAACCTTTAAGTTACGCAATATCTCACAATTTGTCGATGAACAAGGGCAGGGTTGGCTGCAAGCTCAGTTTGATGCTAGCAACTGGCTAGGGGAAGTTAACCTTAGCGACATCAAGCTTAATGTCACTGTATTTGATCAGCAGCAAGCGCTTGAATACCAAGTCAGTACGCAATCTGGTGTCGTGCAACAAAGCAGCGCAAGCCATGGGCTATTGACCATGTTGTTCTTTGCCCTAATCGGCGGACTGATATTAAATGTGATGCCATGTGTGTTGCCGGTTCTGGGGATGAAACTCAGTAGTGTAATTAGTGCACCATCATTAGAGCAGGGGCAGATCAGGCGTCAGTTTGTGGCTTCAGCGCTAGGTATATTAGTGTCATTTTGGCTGCTAGCAGGGTTCATTATGATCCTTAAAGTCAGTGGTCAGGCGATTGGTTGGGGCGTGCAGTTCCAAAACCCCTATTTTATAGGCTTCATGATTGCCGTCACTGCCGTGTTTGCCTTTAACATGTTGGGGGTATTTGAGATTAATTTACCCTCCAGTGTGCAAACAAAATTAGCCAGCACCGGTGGCAACGATACCCAAGGTCATTTCCTGCAGGGCATGTTTGCCACCCTACTGGCAACCCCATGCAGCGCGCCGTTTCTAGGCACGGCTGTGGCGTTTGCTTTTGGCGCCGATATGCTGACGTTATGGCTGATTTTTACCGCTTTAGCCTTAGGGATGGCACTTCCTTGGTTGGTGATTGCCGCTTTGCCACAATTGGCAGGCTATTTCCCGAAACCAGGTGCATGGATGAACCGAGTTAAGTTGGCTTTTTCAGGCATGCTACTGCTAACCAGTTTGTGGCTTATCAGTCTGCTCGCCAGTTTTGTTCCCGCACTGTATTTGTGGATTGCAGCCCTGCTATTGGCCTTGATGTTTGTGGTTATGGTAGGCAGAAAACTGGGCTTGCCGGCCGCGGTCGCTAGCGTCAGCATCGCACTTGCTATGGTGAGTATCGCCGCCTTTATGACCAGTGATCGCTGGGCGCAAACCTTGCCGACCGATCTTGATTGGGTCGCGCTCGATGAGCAAGTGATTGCTGAGCAAGTCGCACAAGGGAATACCGTGTTTGTGGATGTGACGGCCGATTGGTGTATTACCTGTAAAGCTAATAAGGTGGGAGTGATTTTACAAGACCCAGTTTACAGCCAGCTCAAGCAAGAGAATATCATCACTATGGTGGGCGATTGGACTCGGCCGTCTGAGCATATTACCGGTTACTTACAGAGCCATAATCGGTTCGGGGTACCGTTTAATATTGTCTATGGTCCGGCTGCACCGCAAGGGATCCCACTGCCAGTCATCTTGTCTAGCGATCAAGTTTTGGCTGCGATAGCACAAGCTTCAGCAGCGCAATAAACCAGTACATTTCACACATGGCATGTTGCGCATGCCATGTTGTCAATTTTTTTGGCAACCTGAATGTCTGGTCAATTGTCATCAACTCAAAGACTTTGGGTTGCCCTGTCGCGCGTGTTATACGCGCAGATAAGGTATTTTTATGAACAACAACTCAATCGTTAGCCAATACATCGCCAAAACCTATGCTTTTCTCGCCACCGCTTGGCGGTCAAAAAGCTTGTTGGGCGGCGTATTGTTAGTGGGCGTCAGTGGCAGTGCTTTGCTGTTACAGGGCCTCACGGCGTCAGCAGCAAAGGCTGAAGACCAAGCGCTAACCCAGGCGCAGCAGCAATCGGTGCAGGCTATTGTTAAGCGGATGCTGATAGAAGATCCTGATTTACTAAAACAAGCGATAATAGCCTTGCAACAACGTGAAAGCCAAACGGCACAAGCCGTGCAGCAGCAGGCCTTAGCGGCGAAAACTCAGGCACTGTTTGAGTCTGAATTAGACCCGTGGAAAGGCGCGCAAAATCCAAGCGTGACGATTGCTTACTTTACCGACTTTAATTGTCCTTACTGTAAAAAGTTGGAACCAGAGTTAGATCGGTTAATGGCGACTTACCCTGAACTAAAAGTGGTGGTCAAAATGGTGCCATTGCAAGGCGAGGGCTCAGAACAAGCAGTGGATTTAGCGCAGTCCGTTTGGCTAAATGAACCAAGCAAGTATTTGGCAGTGAAAGATACCTTGATGGCGAGCCCACGACGTCTTGATAGTGACTCTATTGCCAAGGTCGCAAACTTGACAAAAACCACGCCTTGGCTCAATCACACCGACCCTAAAGTGGATGATATTGTCGATGCAAACCTTAACTTGATGCGTGAACTTGGCATTGGCGGCACACCGGCAATTATTATGGGTAATAAAATCATTCCCGGACTGGTCAGTTATGATGTGCTAAAACAGCATTTAGATGATTATATTGAGGCCAGCAGTTAATGACATCGACAAGCAAAGCTAAACAAACATGGCTACAACGCATTGCAGCTTGGGTACGGCAGCTATTGGTGTTTTTGTTTTTGGCGCTAATCATCACGACGACGATGGATTGGTGGCGCGGCAAAGATATTGCGCGCACCAATTTACCGCCAATAAGTGCCACGAGTATTCAGGGGCAGCATATCGACGTTAATGCCCTTAGTTTCCAGCAGCCCGTTTTGGTGTATTTTTGGGGAACATGGTGCCCTGTTTGCAGCTTTGTCAGCCCCGCAGTCAATGTGATGGCAGATAATTATGCCGTGGTGTCTGTGGCGATGGCTTCGGGAGAAGATGCCAAACTCAATGCCTACTTGCAGCACCATGGGTATGAGTTTGCCACCATTAACGACAGTCAGAACCAGATTGCCCGCCAATGGTCAGTGCAACTGACCCCCACGGTGATGGTGATAAAGGAGGGTGAGATAAAGCATTTTACCAGTGGCTTTACCAGTTTACCGGGCATGTGGTGGCGTATGTTAGTCAGTAGATAGGTTATCAATCAGTCGGTATAAGCTATTATGCCGACTGATTAGTTTGCTTGACTGTAACGTGATTGCCTTGCTTGGCGTAGACTCAATTTGCGGGTTAATGCTCTGCAATATTACTGGTAAGGGTAATGCGATATTCAGGGTCAATAGTCAGGGTTAACTTGCTGCCTAACTGGCCAAAGGCGTCATCGACATTATGATACGAGAGTTGTCCTTGGGCGACTTTATCGCCATTTTCAGCCACCAATTCGTAGGTAATGGTGCCCGCACTCTGCTGGGGTTTAACGTAGATAGTCTGGCGACTATTGGCATGCACTGGCGAGAAGGTCAGGCTATTACTCGGCAGGGTAAAGTTTATCTGTTGATAGTTGCGATTGGATAAATTGTTCACTAACACTTGTGGCGCCATAAAGTGATAACCAACTCCGGCTATCATCAAGATGACACAAAACCATAAACCTAATTTCTTTTTCATAAATCCAAACAGTTAACTAACCTACAGGATTCGACTCGCCAATCAGCGTTTAGTTCCGCGAAGGTAAAAAGCAAACCGATACAGCGGTGCCTTGCTGACTCTGTACTGATAGCTGCCAGTTTTGGTGTTCACATAAGCGCTTAACGATAGATAATCCAAAACCGTAGCCAGTACTTTGGCTGCCCTTGACTGCCGGCTCGGTCACCTTTGCCGATATGTCATTGGCAATGCCCGGTCCCGTATCGGCAATGGTTAAGGTGTTGGCATTAAAGCTCACCGATACTTGGCCACGCTCGGTATATTG
Organism: Shewanella sp. Scap07; assembly: GCF_013394145.1. Lineage (NCBI taxonomy): Bacteria > Pseudomonadati > Pseudomonadota > Gammaproteobacteria > Alteromonadales > Shewanellaceae > Shewanella > Shewanella sp. Scap07. The sequence goes on along the minus strand of NZ_CP041329.1, from coordinate 3,750,193 downwards.
AAACGCATTGCTAAGTAAGTTATCTAGCAACACTTTTATCATCCCCGGCTGACTTATAATACTGACGTCACAGTGGTCATCCACCTCGATTTCAATGTGCTTATCTGTGAGTAAATATTGGTGGTCGATAATGGCTTGCTCGATTAGTGGCAGCAGTTTTACAGCTTGTTTATCTGCGAGGGAATGTTCGTGACGTGCCAACACCAGTAGGGTTGTAACTGTCTGTTCCATTTGATTTGCCGCTTCACCAATGCGTTTAATAATTGCCTCACTGTTATCGGTATTGGGCGATTGCTGGTGCAACTCAACGGCATTTTTTATTATCGCAACCGGTGTACGTAGCTCATGGCTAACATCACGGGTAAAGCACTTCTCCCTTTCCATCGCCAGGTTTATTTGTGACATTGTTTGCTCTAAGGTTCGCGCCAGAATGCCAATCTCATTGCGGGGATATTGATGGGCAAACTTTTGTGGTAACTGCTCTGGCGCCACGCCATCGACTAAATTAGCTAGTTGTTTTAACGGCTTGGCTGTCTTGCGCCCAAGCAACCATGCGATAAGGCAGGCAATAAGGGTCAGTAGTGCGCCGCCCCAAGCAAGAAACTGGATTACCCCTTCGCGCACTGGCCTCACCAGTAAGCTATCACTCACTTCTGATAACAAGTACACATTGTCATAGTCGTTAAAGTGGTATAGATGATAATGCCGTCCTTGCTGTCCATAGAACTCGCGCCTATTGGGCTCATCGATAGATTGTTGGCGCATATCGGTTGGGAAACTGTGCCTGTCGAAATGCAGTGTCATATTCGCTGACTGAGGTGCTGGCCATTGTGCGGTTTGCAGATAACCTTGGCGCAAATAGTCTGCCTCTTGCTGCACCTCGCGTTCGATAAATCTATCTTCTAAGGTGTATAACAATGTGAAGCTCATCAAGCCGTATATCACCGCCATAAACAGACTGAACAAGCAAAATTGCGCCATAATGCGCCGGCTTAAACTGTGAAACTTTGGCTGCTTATTACTCATGGTTGATATCCAAAGTGAAGCCAACACCGTGTACGGTTTTGAGCAGCGGCTGGTCGAAAGGTTTATCGAGCACACTGCGAAGTTGGTATATATGGGAGCGCATCGCATCAGATTCTGTGGGTTCATCGCCCCACAGTTTCTGTGACAGTGCCGAGCGGCTGACAACCTGCGGGTAAGCTTGAGCAAGCTCCAGTAAAATACGAAAACCCATGGCATGCAGGGCTAAGGGTTTACCGTCTCGGCTGGCAACTTGTGCTTTTCTATCGACAGTCAGAGGCCCAATGGTTAAGCAATCTTGAGTTTGCAGCAGGTGACGACGGGACAGTGCTAAACAACGGACTTCGAGCTCTTTCAGCGAAAAGGGTTTAGTGAGGTAGTCGTCGGCACCGGCGCTAAAACCGCTAACTTTATCGTCGATACTGTCGCGGGCGGTCAGCATCAATACCGGTATGTGGCGGCTCGATTGCTGTCGTAATTGGCTGCATACTGCCAGTCCATCCATTACCGGTAAATTCAAGTCGAGAATGATCAGGTCATAGTATTGCGATAGCGCCAGCTCAAGTCCATGTTGTCCTTGTGCAGCGTAATCAAATATGTGGCCTTTTTGTTCCATATACTCGCCAATGTTGCGGGCAACACTGGACTGATCTTCCACCAACAGAATCTTAAGTGATGTGACTTGGCTTACCATAGCAGTATGTTTAATCCTTAATATATTTAGCCCTTAGCCAGTTTACTTGGGGGCAATACGGGCTAACAACCAAGCTCCACCAGTGTGGCAGAGCTAATGGCGCAACCTAGTAGTTAGTTTTTAACATATCTAACGCCGGTTGGTAATCGGGTTTGGCACTCAATAATTGAGTGAGAGTGGCTTTAGCCTCTTGCTCAAAGCCCAGTTTATGTTGAGTCTTCGCTATTTGCATATCAAGCACTGGATTGTTTAGGGCTTGCTGCGCAGTGCGCATTAGCGCCAGTGCATGCTGCTGTTGCTGGGGTTGTTCAGCGACTTTGTTGTAGTAAAAGCCATACATGCCCACTAAAGGAAGTTGCTCAGGCATTGCTGCCACTTGGGCTAGTGCTTCATCGTTACCAGCAAGGAATTGGGCAATCAATGTCATGGTGACATCTTCATCGTATTGCTCAGACTCGACTGGCGTCAAACCTAATTGCTTCACCAGTTCAGTGGCGACAGCGACGGTCGATGTGGGGTTTTGTCCAGTGATTAGCTGACCATCAACCGCGACATGACTTAACATCAGTGGGCTGGACTGAAACTTTCCGCCCCGTTGTTGCAGTTTATCTTGTAGCATGAACTCAAAATCATTGACCCACTTTTTACCAAATAGGCGCTCTTCTTGGTTAGTAAAACCGTTAATGGCTTTGTCAGCCACTAAATAGCGACCATTATCGAGCTTAACATTCACTAATGCTGCAGGCCCATGGCATACCGCGGCTACGCCACCTTGGTGCTGATATATCTCTTTAATCAATTGTTGCAGTGCGACATCTTTTGGCAAATCGAACATGGCGCCTTTGCCACCGACAATGAAAATCCCCTGATAGTCTTTAGCGTTCACATCGCCGGTTGCTAGGGTATTGTCCAGTTTGGCCATCGCGCCTTTGTCGGCCAATACTGTGGCATTGTAGGGTTTTTGTGGGTCAAACTCATCGGCAACCACCTTGCCGCCCTGTGGACTGGCGATATCGATACTGATGTGATTATCGCTAAAGATCTGGTACGCCTTTGCAAATTCGTCAAATTCATAGCCTGGGGTAAGTTTGCCCTGCTCTTGACCATAACCACTGAGCACCATCAGTACTCGCTTGGTATCGCTGCCGGCATCCACTTGAGGTGCGAAGAACATCATCGCCAGTAATATACTGACCAGTTTAATTATCTGCTGTAGTTGGTTCATAACCTTCTCCTTGTAAGTTGTATCCAGTGTGCCGCTATCAATGTGAAACAGATGTGAAACGCGGCGTTGATGTGATGTTTTATTGCGCTTGTTGATACAAGCTGCGGACATCACGGCGCAAACTATGACGACTGGCGATCAATCCTAAGGCGGTGACGCTAACGGCAATCACCGTTACCGTGGATAACAGCCAAACCCAATCGGGTTGATAGCTAAGAGAAAACTGCGACTGGTAGATGAGTTGTCCAGCGATGCTAGTGCCCGCAATCGCCCCAAAGGCGGCAATGGATGCGGTGACCAACCACTCAATCACGTTAAGTTGCTGGCAGGTGGCGCGACTGAAGCCAAAACTGATTATTAGACTGTTTTTAACCCCTTCTTTGCCCTGCAAAGCACTGATTGAGGCCAGAATGACGATGATTGCTAATAGGATAATCATCGCAGTAAAACCGCTAATGACTTTAGTTATCATCACCAGTGTGGTGTCAAAACGCTGGGTCATCTCCTGCAGGGATACCATTCTTAAACTTGGGTGTTGTTGCCACAGTTGCGGCAGTTGTGACCAGTGTTGAGGCTGTAGCTCCAAGCTCGCCATAGCGTAGTGGCGAACTTGCACTTGGTCTATCAGTTCAGGCGGCGCTTGCAGCCAAAAGGTGATAGAACCATGGCCTGGACGAAACACATGGCTGGCAGTAATAGTAAAATCAATGGATCGGTTATTGATGATTAAGCTCAGGCTATCGCCTATGGCCAATCCTAAGTCTGTCATCACCTCTTGTTCCACCGATAGCTGCTGCCATTGCTTAGTATCGGCTTGCCACCATTGGCCGGCGACAATGCGGTTATTGCTTGGCACTTGCTGCTGCCAATGTAAACGGATAGGCCGAGATAAAGTGGCTAGGCTGTCGCTAGGTTGAATATCGAGATTGGCCAAAGCGGTTTGATTAACCGCAACCACATTGGCATAAAGATAAGGCTTATGTTGGCGCACCGTGATTTGCTGCTCATCGGCCCATTGCTGCAGGGCTTGCATCTGCACTTGGGTGGCCTGTGACACCATTAAGTTGCCGTCATGCTGCCTTTGATATACCTGCATTGTCGCGCCAATATCACGCAGCAACATTAAGGTAAACAGCAGTAAAAACGCGCATAGGCCAACGCCAATAATCTGCGTGCTTTTGCTGACAATCCGCTGTTTCATCATGAACAAAGCAAAAGGAAGCAGGCCAGACAAACGCGCAGTTAACCGCTCTCCTATGCTAAGTAGGCTCCAACTCATGGCAATCATCAACACAATGGCGCTCAGTATCGCCGTGACCATCATGGTGGTTAATAAGGCGTTGTCAGAATAGATTAAGGCAATTAAGCTAAGCACGGCTACGGCGCTTAACTTACTTAGCCAGTGATTGGCACCACCCTCTTGGCGATTAAATAACAGGGCTACCGAATTGCGATAGAGCATCAGCCAAACCGGTATCTGGAAAATGGCAAAAATCGCCCAAACGGCCAGCACCGATTGCAGTAGTGGTTGCCAGTGTATTTGCCAGTTTAGGCCAACAAATGTGTGGCTGAGTTGCCCCATTATCCAGTAGTGCAGTAGTGCGCTAAGAATGAGCACCAAGGGCAGTATGCTAAGTAGACCCAGTAGCCATTTACAACATGACACCGCGATTCCCATTTGCCTAGATGCCCCTAAGCTCATGCAGACCGCCGAGAAGTATTGCTCTTGTTTAACATGTACTTGGCTAAGTAAGTCTATTGCAATAGCGGCCATAAAGAACAAAATGATCGAGGCGAGACCCAGCACGTTTTCGGTGCGTTTCCAGAACAATGCCAGTGGATGATTACCCCGCTTGTGATGCAATTGCGCTGCAGGCAGGTGTTGGCGTTGCCAATGGATTAATTGCTGTGTTTGTTGTGAGTTGGCTTTAATGAGGTAGCGGTAGTGGATCAGATCGTCACTTTGGCTAAGTAAAGGTAAGTCCGCACGATTGATTAACGCGCGCATATCCACATTATGGCCTTCCATCAAGCGATCGGGCTCATGGGTAACAATACGACTGACTAGCAGTTTGGCATCACCTATATCAATCGTTTGCCCAAGGCTAACGCCAAGGCTTGCGACAAGTCGTGACTCAAGCCAAATCTCTCCTGAGTTAGGGCCGCTAGCTGTTGGCTTTGCCGGGCCGCCAACGCTATGGCTTGTGAGCAATTGCCCTTGTAATGGGTAGTTTGCGTTAACGGCTTTGAGTCTGACACGTTGCCAATGTTGCTGGTGGGTCAGTGTAGAATTGAGCTGTTGGGTTAGCAGTATCTCGTCGCTCATTGCAGTGACTTTGGCGAGCTGAGCAGCTGAGAGTGGCTGTGATTGGCTGATCACCACATCGGCACCGAGCAAGCTTTGCAGGTTTTTGCTCAAGTAGCTTTGAATGTTATTGGCGGTAAGACTCAAGGTGATAATGAAAACCATCAGTACCACTTGGGTGTAACGGTAAAGCCGCTGCGCAGGTTGTTGGCGCTGTTGCCAGTAAAATTGTGCCGCCAGCTGAATATATTGTCCGAACATGGCTGACCTCACTAAAGCGTTGGGCTAAGTTGCAATTGACCGTGGCAAAGGGAGTAACAATGCTGAGTTTGCGCAGCTAATGCCTCACTGTGGGTGACGATGACCAACGCGGCATTATGGGCTTGGCAACAATGAAATAACAGGTTGCTTATCCGTTGAGCATTGTCGTTATCTAGGTTGCCGGTGGGTTCATCAGCAAAAATAAACTTGGGCTCAAATACCAAAGCCCGAGCGATGGCGACCCGCTGTTGCTCGCCGCCACTGAGTGCGCTGGGTTTATGGTCTGCGCGGTGACCGAGGCCGACTTTGTCTAGCCAATGACGGGCTTTTTGCTGGGCGTGTTTATCGCCGCGCAGCTTGAGTGGTAGGGCAATATTGTTGAGAGCGGTGAGTTCAGGAAGTAAATGAAATTGCTGGAAAATAAATCCTACATCCATTTTTAGCTCACTGAGCGGCAGTGTGTGTTGCCCCTTGATGTATTGCCCTTGGCCAGTAGTCGGTTGCGCCAGCCCCGCAATAAGCATGAGTAGGCTGGTTTTACCGGCCCCCGATGGCCCGGTGATGGCATAGGTCTCGCCCTGATTAATGCTTAGGCTGAGTTGTTCAAACAAAGTGACACACGTGCCATTAGCGTTAAAGGTTTGGCTGACATGGTCCAAGTTTATACGGCAAGACATAGCAAAAGCTCAAGTAGATAAGTGATAGCTCAAATTAGCGATGTCGATGTGAAATGGATGTGAAATGGCTGTGGGGGGGTAAGAAGCGGCTGTGTGGGGTTATGAAGTGGCGATGCCAATTAGCAAACGTGGATAATATTCAGTCTGTTTTACCAAGTCATTATTAATATCTATTGCTATAAATCATCAATAGGGTGTATGTGATTATTTAAAACTTGCACTTAAATATAGATATCACAATATGATATTAATAAGGCTATAAATATGGATGCAGATGTAAAGGATTACCTCACTCGAATTAAACAACAGTCTTTTTTTGGTTGCGCCAAAATTGATGGTAGTTTAAAAAACTGTATTGATTGGTATAGAAGCCGAGCTAAATTATCTCACTACTGTTTTCGAATAGTCGGTTTTACTACTGTGGTACTGAGTGTGTCGCTGCCGTTTTCCTCGCAACTAGAAGCCATGATGGGAGAGGCGAACAATGCGAGTCAGGCGATGACAACAACAATGATAATGTCTTGGTTAATCGCGCTGGCTGGTGGTGCTAATGGCTTTTTTCAGTGGGGAAGGTCTTGGCAGTCTCGCACAGAGGCTTATATGCGATTGGAGCGGTTAACCATGGAGTGGGAAATTACGGTTCATACCCCAGCGGTGCAACTTCAAGATGTGATTTTAGCAACTAAAAAATATGTCAACGACTCACGAGAAACAATTAAAAGTGAAACAGGGACCTTTTTTGAAGAAGTGCAATTTCCTGAGGTTGAGTCGGATAAAAAAGAGAACGGTTAGCGGTTAAATATTATATAAAAATCACCTAGCGTTTAATTCGCTTAATGTAGGCGGTGTTACCTACATTAAGCGAAAGTCATTCATGACTATGGTGTCACCACATTAAACCAGAAATTAAACTCATCGAGCATACTCATTAACTGAGTAAATTTACTTTTATCTCCACTGATTTTTATTTCACCTGATTTAAAGGCCTCATCAAAAGTTAATTCCTTTAATTGGATTTTGTTCATGGTCTCCATGGTCATCACTAAACTGGCATCGGCATCCTTAACTTGATGTTGGCTGTGGTGTAACACGGCGTTCTCAAGGGTTAAGGTGTATTGGCTGTTTAAGTCAGTAAAGTCGATATTGATATCAATTTGCTGACCGGCGGCTTTAGTGGCATCTAAACGCACCGCTAAGTAATCAAACAGCATATCGGGAGTCATAGCTCGAATCGTATCAGGGGTGGCAGTTTGGGTGCCGCCAGCACTGGGCACACCGTTACGTAGCTCATAAGCGCCCTGTAAATAGACCGAGCGCCATGGGCCCGATTCCGCTTGATAACCCAGTTGCTCAAACGCATCGGCTAATAGCTCTTTGGCGGCATGGCTATTGGGGTTAGCAAACACTGCGTGTTTCATCACCTCAGCAACCCAGCGATATTCGCCTTTATCAAACGAGTCTTGGGCTTTTTTCAATACCTGCTTCTCGCCGCCCATAAACTGCATGTATTTCTTAGCCACTTGTTCAGGTGGTAGGTTATTAAGGTTTGCTGGGTTGCCGTTATACCAGCCCATATAGCGTTGATATACTGCACGGCTATTGTGACGCAAAGTGCCGTAGTAACCGCGGGTTGCCCAGTTTTGTTCGAGTTCCGGCGGCAAAGACAACATCTCTGAAATCTCTTCACCGGTATAACCTTGGTTCATCAAACGCACTGATTGGTCGTGGGTAAACTTGTATATGTCACGCTGCTTTTTAAAGTAAGGGACGATGTTTTCTTTGCCCCAAAGCGGCCAATGATGGCTTTGAAATTTAACTTCGGCTTTATCGCCCCATGTATCAATGGTTTCGTCGAGAAAGCTGGCCCATATTAATGCGTCACGCACTTGCGCGCCGCGCAGGGTTAAGATGTTGTGCATGGTGTTGGTGCTGTTTTCCGCCATCCACAGGGCGTTAAAGTCAGGAAACCATGTATTCATCTCTGCTGGTGCCTCACTGCCTGGGGTGAGCTGGAACTGCATGTTAACTCCGTCAATGGACAGGGTTTCACCGGTCTTAGTGATTTCATGGTTTGGCACAATTAAGCCGGCTAAACCGGTGGATACGGTCATACCTAAGCCACCATTCACGCCACCTTTGGCGTTACGGGGTAATAGTGCGCCATACATATAAACGGCGCGGCGGCCCATGGCGTTACCGGCGATAACATTTTCTGAGACCGCATGCTCAGTAAAGTGCTCTGGAGCGATAACTTGCACTTTTCCTTCTGCAACGGCTTTGGCGCTGGTGATCCCCGTGGCGCCGCCATAATGGTCGATATGGCTATGGCTATAGACAATCGCCACCACTGGGCGCTCGCCGAGTTGGGCGTTGATGAAATCAAGTGCGGTCTTGGCGGTTTCAGGTGAAATGAGTGGATCAAATACAATCCAGCCCGTTTTACCTTCAATGAAGGTGATATTGGTTAAGTCGAAACCTCGGATCTGATAAATATTATCAGTCACTTTGAATAAACCGTTCTGCATACCTAATTGCGCGTTACGCCATAAGCTGGGGTTAACGGTATCCGGAGCGGGGTTATCTAAGCTGATATAGGTTTTATATTGCTCTAAGTCCCACACCACATTGCCGTTAGCATCTTTTATGGTCACGGTATCGGGCTTGGCGATAAAGCCACGCTTTGCATCATCAAAGTCCTGTTTGTTGTTGAAGGGCAGCGCTTGCAATACATCGGCATTACGCTGCTTAGTGAATGATGTTGCAGGTTTTGATTGTGTGGTGCTTGATGCGATTAAAGGCACAGTTAAACTGACCACTGCGAAAAGACTCAGTGCGATTTTTATCATGATTAATTCCCTTTACTGATTAGCGTTTCCAGCTGACTTGGCAGTAATAACTAGTTAAATATTCTGCCTGCATGTCCTTGAACTTAGGCCAATATGGTTAAATTTACAACAGCTGTGAGGCAACAAAGCCGAGTTGGTTAGTAGGATTTACATTGCCAGCGCAGGTGAAAAAGGGGCGGGAAGTATTGCATCGCTTGGACGAGCAAGCGATGCAGTGTTGTATTGCCAAAGCTAGTGTCAGTTATTCAAAGCACATTTCTGGCACATGTTCAGGCACCACTAGCTCACCAGCGGTAAGCTTAATGATGGTTTCTATGCTAACGCCTGGTGCTCGTTCAAGCAGGTGAAACTGGCCATTTTTGATTTCGATGAAAGCCAGATCGGTCAATACCCGCTTAATGCAACCTTTGCCTGTGAGCGGCAGCTGGCATTGGCTAAGTAGCTTAGACTCACCGGATTTAGACGCATGGGTCATGGTGACAATAATGTTGTCGGCGCCGGCGACCAAATCCATGGCGCCGCCCATGCCTTTGATGAGTTTTCCGGGGATCATATACGAGGCAATATTGCCTTGGCAGTCAACTTCAAACGCGCCAAGTACAGTTAAATCAACGTGCCCACCACGGATCATCGCAAACGATTCTGCCGAGTCAAATATGGCCGCCCCCGTTGCCATAGTCACGGTTTGCTTACCGGCGTTAATCAAGTCGGCATCAATTTGCTCTTCGCAGGGAAACTGCCCCATACCCAATAAGCCATTTTCAGATTGCAGTAACACTTGCATACCCGCTGGAATGTAGTTGGCCACCAATGTTGGGATACCTATCCCCAGATTAACGTAGTAGCCATCTTGTAGCTCTTGGGCGACACGCTGTGCGATTTGTTGACGTGATAATGCCATGGCTAAGCTCCTTGTTTATCTGATTGGCTGCGTACCGTACGCTGCTCTATGTGTTTTTCAAAGGTGCCTTGGATGACGCGATCGACATAGATACCTGGCGTATGAATATGGTCTGGATCTAGTTCGCCAGCGGCGACAATCTCCTCCACCTCCGCGACCGTGATCTTACCCGCAGTCGCCGCCAGTGGATTGAAATTACGCGCGGTCTTGCGGTAGATAAGATTGCCAAAAGTATCGGCTTTCCAGGCTTTAACAATGGCAAAGTCGCCTTTAATGGCTTGCTCTAGAATATATTCTCTGTCGTCAAAGTGGCGTACCGGCTTACCTTTTGCCACGTCGGTGCCCACGCCAGTTGCGGTATAAAACGCGGGAATTCCCGCGCCAGCAGCCCGCATTTTTTCTGCCAGCGTCCCTTGTGGCGTGAGCTCCACTTCTAGCTCACCAGACAACATTTGCGCTTCAAAATGGGCATTTTCACCGACATAGGATGCGATCATCTTGCTGATCTGTTTACTGGGCAGTAAGACGCCAAGGCCATGCTCGGTGGTGCCGCAATTGTTCGATACTACGGTTAAGTTGCGGCTGCCTTTGTGTTTGATTTCGTTGATGAGATTTTCAGGGATACCACACAAACCAAAGCCGCCTGCGATGATGGTCATGCCATCTTCGAGCCCTGCCATGGCATCTTGGTAATTGTTAACCACCTTGTTTAATCCGGACATGAGTTGCTCTCCTGTTGTATCGCATGCGCACAGCGTTCACTTAGTGCATGGTATTGACCAACGCCATTGTTGGCTCTTTTTCACTATTACCTAATTTGGCGTTGCCTCCTATGGTACTAAGGTGCCAAATAAATCTGCCTCAAGTTGCAGTAGTCTGAAACCATGATCAAAGGGCGGTTGCCGAGTGCTCGGCTTATCAAATAACGAGGGCAATGCCGCTTTGATCATTTCTTTAGTGGTCAGAGAGGAGCAGACATGTTGCAAGGAAAAGTGGCGTTAATTACCGGGTCAACCAGTGGTATAGGTTTAGCAACCGCTCATGTGCTCGCAGAGCAGGGCATCCATTTGGTTATTCATGGCTTGTTGGGCCAAGAGCAAGGTGAAGCTTTGGCAAAAGAGTTTGCAGACAACTACCAAATCAACACCCTATTTAGCAACGCCGATCTGCGCGATAGTGACCAGATTAGTGCCTTTATGCAACAGGCCGTGGCGAGCTTAGGCGGCATAGATATCTTAGTCAATAATGCCGGCATTCAATACACAGATTCGGTGGCCAGCTTTCCGGTAAACAAATGGAATGACATTATTGCTATCAACCTTTCTGCGGCGTTTCATACCTGCCAGCAGGCGCTGCCGCATATGCAAGACAAACAATGGGGGCGGATTATTAACATTGCCTCAGTGCATGGGCTCGTGGCGTCGTTGAATAAATCCGCTTATGTGGCGGCAAAGCATGGCATTGTCGGCTTAACCAAGGTGATTGCCTTAGAGAACGCCGAGCTAGACATTACCGCCAATACTATCTGTCCTGGCTGGGTTGATACCCCATTAATTAATCAACAAATCACCGACATTGCTGAGCAGCAAACGCTGTCGTTTGAGCAAGCCAAATATCAGCTAGTTACCGCTAAACAGCCCTCGCCAGAGATGTTAGTGCCGCGGCAAATAGGCGAGTTTGTGTTGTTTCTATGCAGCGCCGCGGCCAGCGGGATCACGGGGGCATCCTTGCCAATGGATGGCGGCTGGACCGCGCAATAATCATAACTGGACAAAATAGCGACGCATTGGAGCTTTAGATGAACCGACAAGAGGAGGTGGTGATTGTTGCCGCCAAACGCACACCACTGGGTAGCTTTTTAGGCACACTGAAAGCGGCCAGCGCCGTTGATTTGGGGGCCTGCGCCGTTCAAGCGCTGATGCAATCTCAGCCACTGCAGCCAGATGAAATCATTATGGGCTGCGTGCTCAGTGCCGGTTTAGGCCAAGCGCCTGCTCGCCAAGTTGCTTTGGCTGCTGGCTTAGACAGTCGCGTGGCGGCAACCACAGTCAACAAAGTGTGCGGCTCAGGCATTAAAGCCATGATGATGGCCCATGACAGTATTATGGCTGGCAGCATCGATACCGCAGTAGCAGGCGGCATGGAGAGCATGTCTAATGCGCCCTACATGTTAGACAATGCGCGCGGTGGCTGCAAAATGGGCCACCAGACCTTAGTGGATCACATGATGCGCGATGGCTTAGAAGATGCTTATCAACAGTTAGCCATGGGCACGTTGGCACAAGCCACAGCAGATAAATACCAGCTAACTCGTCAGCAGATGGACGAGTTTGCCGCCCAGTCTATTGTGCGAGCACAGCAAGGACAGGCTCAAGGGCATTTTGTCGACGAAATTGCCGCGGTCAATATTAAGCAGTGGCGGCAATCGCTCACTATTAACAGCGATGAAGGGCCGTCGCAATGCAGTGCTGACAGCTTAGCGAAGCTGCGGCCAGTGTTTAGTCAGCAAGGCACCATTACCGCCGCTAATGCCTCATCCATTGCCGATGGCGCCGCCGCGGTGTTGCTGACTCGGGCATCTGTGGCCAAGCAACTTGATGCCGACCCCCTGTGCCGCATCGTTGCGCAAGCCACCCATGCACAGGATCCTGCCGATTTTACCTTAGCGCCAGTGGGGGCCATGGAAACCTTGCTGCATCGATGCCAGTGGCAACCCCAGGACGTCGATCTTTGGGAGATAAATGAAGCCTTTGCCATGGTGCCTATGTTGGCGATTAACCAACTGGGGCTTGATAGCAGTAAGGTGAATGTCAATGGCGGCGCTTGCGTGCTCGGCCATCCGCTGGCTGCCAGTGGCACGCGGATTGTTGTGAGTTTAATCCACGCTTTGCGCCAACGTGGCCTCAAAAAAGGGGTGGCCAGCTTGTGTATTGGTGGTGGCGAAGCGGTGGCGATTGCGATTGAAATGGTGTGATGAATCGTAGCTGCGATAAGGAGAGCATATGCATAAAGGAGAGCGAATTCGCCGTCAGGTAATGGGGAATGAATTTGTCGACCGCGCCTTAGATGCTGAGTCAGACTTTGCCATGCCACTGCAAAGCTATATTAATCAGCATTGTTGGGGCGCCACCTGGCAGCGTCCAGAATTAGATTTAAAAACCCGCAGCTTAGTGACATTAGCCATGTTGGCGGCATTGAAAGCCCCGCAAGAACTAAAAGGCCATGTGCGCGGTGCCATTAGAAACGGTGCGACTGTGGTAGAGATTCAAGAAGTGTTGCTGCACAGCGCACTGTATTGTGGTGCGCCCGCCAGTCGACAAGCTTTTACCGCAGCTGTAGAGGTGTTAACTGAGATGGGAAAGTTAGATTAAACATCATATAAAAGGCCTTGATGCATGCGCAGCAAGGCCTGATTTATGGGCTACTTATCGATGTGGTGAGTCATCAACCAATGGCTGAGTAAACGCACACCGTGTCCGGTACCACCGGCGGGGGTGACGCCTTTATCTTTAGCGGCTAAAGCACTACCTGCAATATCTAAATGGGCCCATTTAGTCTCACCGGTAAATTGCTGTAAAAAGGTTGCTGCAGTGGTGGCACCTGGGCCGCCATAGCCAGCATTTTTTAAGTCGGCAATTGGGCTTTTTAGCAAGTCTTCATAAGCTAAAGGCAGTTGCCAAAGCTTCTCATCAACTTGTTCACCTGACGCGCTTAACTGACTAACCAAATCTTCATGGTCACTAAATATTGCGGTATAACGACGACCCAAGGCGCGAACCTTAGAGCCAGTTAACGTGGCAACATCGACCATGACTTGCGGCTGATAAAATTCCCGCGCATACCATAGGCCGTCGGCTAAAATTAATCGACCTTCAGCATCGGTATTAAGCACTTCAACGCTGAGCCCTTCGGCGGTCATCACTACATCACCAGGTGCAAAAGCAGTATGAGACACCATGTTGGCCGCCATAGGCATAATCGCCACAACGTTGACCTCGGCTTTTTGCATCGCCATAGCTTTAATGGTGCCCAGCACTGCTGCTGCGCCGGCCATATCTGATTTCATCCGCGAGATTGAATCGCCCGTGGCCTTGATATTGTAGCCACCCGAGTCAAAGGTGATGCCTTTGCCAACCAATGCGATAGGGGCATCTTTACTGCCCTGCCAATGGGCGACGACTAAGCGTGCGCCTTCTTCTGAGCCGCGACCCACTGCATGCAGGGCGCCCATGCCTAGCTGATTAATCTTCTTTGGATTTAACACCGAGACTTTAACGCCAAGCTGTTTTAACTCCTGCGCCGCAGCGGCAAAGTCAACTGGCGTCATCTCAGTGGGCACTTCTGAGGTTAAATCACGGGCCAAGAATACCCCGGCTTCAACCGCTGCCAGCTGCTGATAGTGCTGCTCGGCTTGCTTAGCGCCGTTTGCTTGAATATTAAAGTGTTTTTCGGCGGGCTTTTTCTCGCTGAGGTATTTATCAAATTGATAAGCGCGCAAGTTAATACCGTGGGCTAACTGAGCCGCAAAATCGGCATTGCTGCCTGCGGCATCAATACCAGCGGTAATGATATCAACTTGGCTTGCCTCAGCGGTTTTGTCTTGGCGTAGGGTGGCTGTGAGCTCAGCCCCCAGTTTATTGATGCTGCCTGCATTTAAGCTGTCAGTATCACCAACGCCAATCACCAATAAGCGGCTGGCATCTAGGCCGTTGGGTAGCAAGATATCCACCACTTGGTCGCGCTCACCGGTAAATTGTTTAAGTTGGAGTGCGCGGCTTAACTGCTGATCCGTTTGTTTGTCTAACTGTTGTAAGGCGCTAGAGAGCGTTTCTCCAGCTTGATAGATCACTAAGGTATCGGCAGCTTGTTTATGTTGGCTGACAAATGAAAAAGTTTCGCCATGGCTGGCGCTACTACATAGTAGGCTCAGGCCAATAGCCGTTTTAAGCAGGTTGTTTTTAGTTAGCATAATTTCCCCAAGAAAACGTGCCTATCTCTGCGCGGTACCAAGCCGGTAGGCGAGTGATAGCATAAGACGTAAGGTGACATTTTATGTCAAAAGCGCGACATCATACTAAAGTATGCAAAGCAGATGCAAGTCACTAACAATTACTTAATGTTTGCTCGCGGCTTGTCACGCCATTAACGAGTTTATAAAACCGGCATTAGTTGAAACTGAACTACTGCTAAAGACCCATATTAAATTTGCTTTTATTTCCCTAGGTTGGTCGAACTGTTGGTTTTTTATACTAAACGGAAAAGGGAATAAATTATGACATTGTTCACCCTGAGTCGCCGTATTCAGTGGCGAGATCTTCTGCTGTTAATCAGTTTTATTGCGCCATTTAGCTATGCCGGTAGTTGGCAGCAAAATGTGTCGATTGGCGGTTTTAACCAAGTACATATCTATACCCCAGACTCACACTCTAGCATTGGCCAAGGTAAAGCCTTGATGTTGGTGCTGCATGGTTGTGTGCAGCCGATTAACAACTACCTGACGGCTAATTTAGAGCAGGCTGCAGAAGCGCACGGTATGGTGATTGCGGTACCTGATGCCATGAATAAAGCAGGCTACAGCTGTTGGTCATACTGGCAAGGCAGTATTAGTCGTACAGCGGGCGATTATAAAAACTTGATAAACTTAGCCAATACCTTGGTGGCAGACAGTAGCCGCAATATTGATGCTGACCAAGTTTATATTGCGGGTCTGTCATCCGGTGCAGCAATGGCCGCCCAAACTGCCTGTGTCGCCCCAGATGTTTTTGCTGGCGTAGCACCCAGTGCAGGGCCAACCATTGGTACCAGCTCCAATGGAGCTATTAGCGTGTGTGAGTCTGTAGCGCCTAGCACCTTTAAGTCGCGCTGTGAGAGTTATGCCGGCAGTTTTCAAGCGCATTTAGCGACTCAGATTGCGGTTGTGGGCCACGGCGATGCAGATACTACAGTGAATACCTGTTACAACCAGCAAAATGCCAATGGCTATGCGGCGGTGTATGGTGTCGCCGCGTTAAGTGGCACCACGACGATCAGTGATGGTGTGGGTCATACGGCCACAGAGTCATTGTGGTCTGATGGCAGAGTAGCAATGCTTTGGCTGCAAAACCTGGATCATTCCTGGTCGGGCGGCGCCGGTGCTAGCGGGGATTATGTGGCCGATGACAGCATCAATTTTGCAGACTATTTAGGCCAATTTTTTGCAGCCAATAACCAACGTGTTAATCGCAATGCCGGCCCTGAGTTATCGCAACTGAGCGCCGCTGCGCAAAATCAGCAGATAAGTGTGAGTGGCATTGCTCTCGATGCCGAAGGCAGTGTCAGTCATGTGAGTATATCCATTTACGCTATAGGTTCGGGGGCGCAGCAAATCGTTGAAACACTCAGTGTTAGTGTCGATAGTAGTCATCAATTCAGCGCACTATCATCAGCACTGACCGATGGGTTATATGAGGTGGAGCTGGTCGCCACAGACAATGAAGGTCAGTTGGGAGATAGCGCTAAAGTCAGCGTTCGTATTGGCCCAGAGCCTGCGCCAAGTGCGCCGCTATTAAGCCAGCTTGAGGCTACAGTGGCTGGGCAGTGCGTTACTTTAAGTGGGATGGTCAGTGATATTAACCTTAATGTCAGCAACGTCACAGTGAGCATAGATAGTGGCAGTGCACTGGTTGCCAATATCAGTGGTACGGGTGCGACGCAGGCATTTAGCCGTGAAGTGTGTCAATTGTCTGGTGGCGCCCATAATGCTGAGGTGCAAGCCATAGATGATAGCGGGTTAAGCACCAGTGAAAATATCGGTTTTAACATCGACGCAGGGGTAAGTGGTGACTATAACTTGCACATTAGTGAGGGCCATATCACCTGGGGCGTAGGTTATTCTGGGTGTTACTTAGCATTTGGTAGCAATAGTTTCACCATGCGAGAGTATCCAAGTGGTAACGATCAATGCCAGTGGGTGGCTGATGGTGACAGTAGTTGTGCTGGCCCACTACAAGCTTGCTCTGCGGGCCAACCGGTGAATGATAGCGATGGTGACGGTATCAATGACGATATTGATAACTGCGTGGATATTGCTAATAGCGATCAGGCAGACAATGATGCAGATGGTATCGGCAACCTGTGTGACAGCACACCGGACGGCGGTCTGGTTGATAGCGATAATGACGGCATTGCCGATGTTAACGACAACTGCCCAGCCATTGCTAATAGCGACCAAGCCGACAACGATGCCGATGGGATTGGCAATGTGTGTGACAGTACCCCAGACGGCGACAGTTTCAGTTGTACTGACACTACGGCTTCAAATTATGCCCATGTGCTTGCTGGCCGCGCGACCACCAATGGTATCTATGCTTTTGCACTAGGTTCGAACGCTAATATGGGGCTGTACAATATCTTTTATAGCACCACACTGGCGCAAACCGCCGATGGTTATTATCAAATAGGCACTTGCCCATAGGGACATTGCTACCCCGCTATTTTGATCTGTTGTTAATTTGCACAGACATCATGTGGGCCAATAGTGATATTAACCAGTATTTCATCCACAGCAGATAAAAAGCCTTGTACAGTTAACGTGTACAGGGCTTTTTTTTGAATTTAAAACGGCTAGCATTTTTGATTTGAATCTCATTTAGTCTTTACGGCACAATATTTTTCATGCTAATTTGAGTTTTTTCAGAGTTAACATGCCGGTGAGCCACTAGTCTCCAAATAGGTTTCTAAAAAAAGCTGATATTTTTTGACTACTACTGGATGAAGACTTTCTTTTTTTTAGCTCATTTACAAACTTCTTTAATTCTTCAGACTCACTAAGAAATACCTTTCTTTTGTCTTCATCTTCGGTTTTTACATTACTCATATGTAGAACTACTCAGGAACTTATAGAAGTGATTTTCAATGCCTGATAAGTATAACTTAAAGGCTCTTTTTGACTCAGAGTGATCGTAAACACGCACGAAATGTCTACATTTCCGAAGTTTTGACTCTTCAAACAACCCTTCTGTAGCATTCCATAAAGAGCCATTAGAATTATACACTCCTAGAGACTTAGTAATATTGATATTAGTTAATGCTTGTTCTTTCCGAGAATCAGGCCATCCTTTATGGACTACTACGCTACTTTCATTAATAACTATATCAAAAACATACTCTATAGAACCAGTTGTTTGATTAGCCCAGCAAGGAGGGTGATCAAGACCATTTCCGAGAGCTTCAAGCTTATTTCTCAAGTTAGCATTCTGGCCCGTCATATCGTTTACATTGTTTTGAAGTTGCTTAACTTGCTCAACAATGTCGCCATTTTCTGTATTAATTGAATTCTCCAGGATTTCTTTTACTTTTTCATACTCAAGAATTTTATCTGCAACTTTTTGAATATCTAGCTTGGTTTGGTCACCTATTAATGCTGAGTATTTTTCAACTTCATCCTCTAATTTTTTCTGTTTTTCTTGTGCTTTTTCTAACTTTCTTGAGGCTTCTTTCCCTCGACTGAGTTCAATAAAAAGTTCTTCTGGGTCAAATTCATCTCCCAAGGCCGCAAACTTGCTTGCTTCCGAAAGGCTTTCAGTTAAAACAGAAACCTGCTCATTTAGCTCCATACTTATTTCTTCTTGTTTATGTAAAGCATCCGCTGTATCGCTTATCTTCCAAGATGCAAATATTGCCAAAATAAAAAAAAAGGTAAAAGCTAGCTCAGTAAGTGACGTCTCTAGTACCGAATGTGAACGAGCCTCACTATTAGATAATGGCATTTTATTCGTCTCTCAGCTCTTTAATTTGAACAGCAAGTTCACCGTATACATTATTAATATCTGCTAACATCTTGTCGGACTTATCACGAGCAGAGTTTGCTGATACAAGTAATGCATCACTAGAAAGCTTATTTAGTTCAACTGAACTAGCTAATTGACTATTGAAAGTTGATACCGATACATTAAGAGAACCTATCGAATCATGCATTTCGACAAGCGCCTGATTGTTCTTGTCGACCGCTTCAAATGAGGAGTTAATTAGATTAGAAGATTCACTAAGTTTATCAACGTTAATTGTGAATTTGTTTAAACCATCATTAATAGAGGCGATCGAGTTACAAATAGGTTTTCTAACACTATCAATTTCCTGACTAATCCCTCTCAAAGTTGAACTAAGTAATACAGCTTGCTCCTGAACTTGCTCTTCAGCTTCAATCTTTATGTCAGTAAACGTACCTAAACTTGACAATATTGCTGTGCTAATTTGATTTACTGAGTTTTCATAAGAAACCAATTGAACCTGCAGGGAGCTTTCTAGCCCACTATTAAGGTTTTCCATATGTGCTTGAATAAAACTTCCTGACTTAGCAAGTTGTGTAGATAATGATTTATTAGTTTTCACTACGTCTTTAGTTATTGTTTTATAAGTTTCATTCTGCACATTTAAGCTATTGATCAGTTGACTAAGTGCCTCTTCAATAGGGCTAGATATAACATCAGGTTGAACATCTATAGCTGAGATTCTTTTCGAAAGCTCCGACATCGAAGTAGAGATCATTTTTTGGTCTTTGAGCATTGATTCTTTGAAGGTTGTGGCTAACTCATCCTGAACTTTCCTATAACCATCAGCGGAATCTAATAAAACCTTCTGAGTTTCAGTATGAACTTTCGTTAAACTTACAGAAACTTCTGATGTGAGTGTTTCTAATTGAGCAGAAAATGCCAAAAGAGAACGTTCTATTTCTGACTCTAAGTTTTTCCGTTTTTCCTTCGTCTGTATTGAAAATGAAGTTGTAGCAAGCCTTAAAAGTAATCCAACAATTGTAGTTAATAGCGCAGCACCAAAACTCCCCACAATTGAATTAATATTGACACCATCATTATTTGACAAAGACAACAATGAGATAACTAAAGAGAACATGGTAAAGATGAAGCCCATGTAGTAATAGCTATCACCAATTACCGATGAAGGCATTCCGGTGTTCATTTTTCGAACTACTCCCCAGTATCCTATCATGAGTAATACTGGGCATAGTAAAGCAAGAAATTTCGAGCTAAATGTAACTCCTAGTAAAATAAATATACCGCCGAAAACACATGCGGTAGTGAAAATGGCGCCAATAGGTAGTTGTTGTATCTTTACCTTTTGCCTTCCACTAATGAAGCCTTTTTTGACTTTACTTTCACTGCTTTTAGTACTTTCAACACTTTCTAACATATTCAACTCAATTTATTGATTTTACAGTAATAACCTGCCCACCTGCATTACTAACAAAGGCTTCCCAAAAGCCTATATGGCCTCGATTCTGCAGTTTTCGATCCTTAGCTCTGACAACATAAAGAATTTCAACATCTACACTTCTTAAATGAGGCCTAACTTCTAATGAATATGAAGAAGCTTCAAATGAATTGAAACTCGTATTCTGACGATATTGAGAGTATTTAGATGTGTGGTGTAGCATGTCAGATACTAAAATAATGCGCTTATTTTCAGCCTTACTGTCATACATAGTATTTACAGAGACAAATTTAATCATTTCAAATATTGGAGATTCTTTTGCAGAATGTTGACCAACTAAATTTTCGACTGCAACGACAAATCTATTATAAAAATTTTCATTCCACTGTTTTTTTAGCCTTCGTTTATTTGAAGTCAGCTCATTTGCTTCACTACCATCTCCGGCATTACAGCCTTCAACTATACTGGAATTTTTACCCACGGACTCATTTAATACATAGAGCGTGAATTTTTCATCAATAAGTGCTTCTGAAAGAGTTTTTTGTATTTCTTTCGTAACCAACATTGCTTGTGTTTCGGAAAAGCTATCTGTTGCATCGATAACTATAGCAGTCTCTCTGGAAACATATCCATCAAGGCGACAAGATGAAACTGTTTCCCTTTTAATTACATTGGCATTAGCTTCGTAAAGAAAATACCCGGCGACTGTCAATATGCAAACACATACAGCAAGCAGTAACCACCCCTTTTGATCAGCTTGCTTTTTTTTTCTTCGTCTTACTGAACTCACAGTTTACATGCCTCATTAATTTTAGAGTGATATGTTTCTTTAATAGAAAACAGTTCAGACTTTATTCTAGGGACAGCTATAGCTAATTTTTCTTTTGTTTCTAACAAGTCATTTCTAGTATCAACAAATTCAACCATAAAATTTTGTTCAGAAGATATACTTAGTTGAGATGAGTTAAAGTAAGCAGGACTTGGGTCAGAACGCTCATTTGAGTTGATGTCTCTATATAGAGTAACTACATAATTCAAACAGTTTTGTAGGTGTACAATGTATGAGTTGTATGCTGACTGTTGGTTTTCAATGGAATTAACATAGCTATTTAAGCGTTTGCTAGTAAGGATTACGCTTTCATAAATATCATCTAACCTTGAATCGAGCTCTTCATGCAGTTCATCAAACTCATCATAGAATGATTCTTTTTCTCCAGTAATATCCTCTTTTAACTGCTCTCGATCCCTAACTATCTTTCCATATTTGGGGTATTCATCATCAATTTTATACCCCTTAAAAATTGCGAAACCAAAAAAAACCAAACCAATTGCGATCAGCAGCCAAGACTGAACATCGTAAATTGTTAGAATTCCTTCAGAAAATCTATCTACTGCGATCGATTTAGCATTATCAGGATCAATACCTAATGCCTCTCGATAATGCCCAACAAGGAGGTTAAAAACTGTCGAGAAAGTGATGGAAACAATAAGAGTAAAGTATGCAAAAATACTTTTCGCTCGAGAAATATGATTCTTGTACCTTAAGAAGAAACCAGTTATGAACCCAACAGAAATATTGAAAAACGAAATAACAAAAGCAATTGCGATTCCGCCAACTAGCCCACTATCGCTTCCTTCTGCAAAAAAGACACCGTTAAGCATTGATTCAGCAATAAGAGCTATAAATAGTAAAGAAAATGTTAAAACGTGGCTTGGTGGGTAACTAGCGCTTCGTCTCAAACCATTAGTCTTTTTGAAATGATTTATGTCGTCATTTATCTGCCGATAATCGTCTTCCATTGACTTCAATAAAGAAAGTTTACTATTGAGATTTGATACAATTTGAGATTCAAACTTGCTTGTCATTTGCTCAATTTCACTAGCTTCCTTAGTGATACTAGTATTAAGTATTGAGTCTCGAAGATCTGAGAGAGACTGCTTAACTCTGTTACCAGACTGAAATGCTCTTCTGGCTAAATCTTCCTGGAACTTAAGTTCATTAGCATCTGGAGATAAACTTCCCGAAATAGGCTTATCTTCTCTTGCGGCTTGCTTTGCAAGGTTTTCAACGTCTAATTCAAGAGCTAATTCATCTTGATCTATTACTCTAAATTCAACAGGTTTATGAACAGAAACAACAGTTTCCTTCTGTATCTTTCCAAACATAAAATCACCTCAAAAAATGTGGACTTATCGTAAGTCATATTTCTGACAAAAGCCAAAAAAATTTTGCAAGAATGAGTCATAAATTTAAAGTTATAACAATGTTTTTACTTACTTATTTTATATAATAGCTAGTATGAGGGAGAGTTATAGTACTTGATAGCGGGTTATGTTGATAAACTTCCCTACTTTTCAATGATCTATGGTGATCTGGAATGCTGCTTTGGAGCTCAATGGAAAAACATTCTGCAAATCGAGTTTTAGATGAGCAGCTCTGACCAAGGTTTTTAAATCACTTTCTCTGGTTTGCTCTAAGAGGCTTAGCATTGGGTGACTTGTAATAGGCCTCTTGATAGAGATAACTAAGCTGATTGTTATAAGTAGGCAACATCTCATCTGTGCAGGCATTTTTTCTGTCTTGCTTGTTGCACGTTTACAGTCGAAGCTTGGGGCCATTAAATGATAGGACAGTCATAGTTAATGCCGTAAATGACAAGCACCTATTATGATTGATTAGCACATAAAACAAGGAGGTTAAATGGCAAGACCTAATGGACCCACATTAGTCTCGAAGACACGCCTTACTATCACGCTTGCATTCGTGTTATACGACGTGCTTTCTTATGCTGTGATGATAAATACACTGGCAAAAACTATGACCATCGCCGTGGTTGGGTAGATGCTCAAATCTTGAAACTTACCGAAGTGTTTGCCATTGACGTAGCTGCATACGCAGTGATGAACAACCACCTTCATGTCGTGCTTCATATTGATGTTGTGTAAGTTAACGTCTGGTCTGATAGGGATGTAGTATTGCAAAGGCATAAACTGCCCCACAACGAAATCAAGCAAAAATCAGCAAGACGTCAGGTATTTTGAGTTCTACTCAAATACTTTGGCCTTGTGTCTCATTGAAGGCTGATCTTCAGTGAGCAATGCTCTGCAATCAAAGGAGCTGATTAGCAACGCCTAATTGCTGTATTTAGCGTCGCAGTCTCAAGAGTCACAGGTTTAAAGTATTAGTTGTTTAACAAGGATAAATTATGAAATGGACGGTTATATTTATTGCATTTTTGCTTATCACTAGTACAGCTTGTGCTGGTAGTGATAGCGATAAAAAGGGCAAGGAAGATGTCGAGGTTACATCTTATTTTGGTGAGCAGCCGCCGGGGTTAACGCCGAAGATTTTTGAGCCGGCAATGCTTTCTCCTGATGGATTGTTTGAGGGGGGAAGCTTCACACCAGATATGCAGCATTTCTACTTCACAAGGAAGAATGGCAAATATAAACAGCGCACGTTCTTTGTTATTCAACAGCAGAATGGGCGTTGGGGGCAGGAAACAGAAACTGATATAAAATGGTCACAGTTCTCGGCTGATGGCAAGGTGATGTACATTGGCAAAGGTTATCGCGAGCGGACTAAAACTGGCTGGTCGGCGCTTAAAAGCCCCGGCGATTTTATCAATAAAATGGCGCATGGAAGGTCAGTTTCTGCTAACGGGACTTATTATTACACTGTGTATGAAAAAGCAGACATAGGCGAGATGTATTTTGCGCGTCTAAAGGACGGAGAATATGCGTCTGCGGTGAAAATGAGCCATGACATTAATACCGGAGAGTTTATTGCCCACCCCTACATAGCGCCCGATGAATCTTATTTGATTTGGGATGTAAGACGCGAGGGGGGCTATGGACAAGCAGATCTGTATATCAGTTTTAGAAACCAGCAGGGGCAATGGTCACCTGCCATCAATATGGGTCCATCTATCAATACTGCAATGCAAGAAAGCGCGCCGCAGGTAACCCATGATGGTAAATACTTATTTTTCACCAGAGGCGAGTGGCTGACAAAACCAGACGGCAGCCAGAACTATGTCGGCAAACGATACTGGGTAGACGCAAAGGTGATTGAAAAGCTTAAACCATAAACACTGGTTTTGAGTTTCATTCTGAAAGGCTAAATCGAAGAGATACTTAATCTAGTGCAGATACGGCTGAGGGTATCGAAAACATGGATGTTTTCGCTAAGCGGTCATGGATGACGCAAAGCGTCCCGAAAAAGTATCTGCACATCCCCCGCTGGAGGCGAAGCTGTTTGGCTCACCATCAACAGAATGATGCCCCTCGCCCCGTTGGAGGCGATAACTCCCCATCAATCATGGGGATATGATTGCGAACTCCCCGCTGGAAGCGTAGTTTTCGGCTTATCATCAGCATGATGATTGTAAAATCTCGTTGGAGGCGATAACTCCCCATCAATCATGAGGAATATGATTGCAAGCTCCCCGTTGGAGGTAATAACTCCTCACCAATCATGGGAATATGATTGCAAGCTCCCCGTTGGAAGCGATAACTCCCCATCAATCATGGGAATATGATTGCAAACTCCCCCCTTACTTAGCGGTAACCCCCGCTGGATAACCAATGGTTGACCATGGTTTTTTGAGCTTAAATGTACTGAATTTTTCACATAGGAAGTGACGACTTGAACCATGAATTTGTATCAGCTCACAGTAAACTCAATGCTGAGGCTTACCTCTAAAAAATGACAAGCTATTTTTATGAAATATATTGGTTATGAGTAAAATAACTATGTGATTTATATCTGCTTTATACTGTAATTACATACTGAGCATGTAGTAATTTGTATATTTATGGGAGGGGTATCGTTTTACTTTTCTACTTTAGCCTATCTTAATTGTGTCAATTCTCAGCAAGCAAGTTGTGCCTTCTCAATGAGAAGCAAATGATGGCCTTGTTTAGAAACTCAAACATGGTGAGGGGCTTATGGCAATACGACAATCTAAAACAGTAATCAATTTGGCAAGCCAAAGCCTAGATTGGGTGATGGGTCATAATATTAGGCAAGCGCTTAGTTTAAATGATGCCGTTGAGTTAACCTATGTCGCCACGCTGCGCGTATCTGATAAACCTATTGAAACGCTATACATTCATATTCCTTTTTGTCACACACTTTGCCGTTTTTGTTCGTTTCATAAAGTGAAGTTTGATGAGGCATTAGCGCGGCAGTACTTTAGTGCGTTAAGAAAAGAAATTCGTGAAGTCATAGCAAAGGGCTACCGTTTTAATCGGGTCTATATAGGCGGTGGTACCACTACCATCTTAGAAGATGAATTAATCGGTTTGATTGAGCTGATTAAGTCGCTAACGCAAATCCGCGAGGTCTCAACAGAGAGCGACCCGATATACTTTAAGGCGGGTAATCCACATTTGTTGAAAGGTTTAGTTGACCGTATTTCTGTGGGTGTACAAAGTTTTGATGACAAAATTCTGAAGGCCAGTGGTCGGTTTGAAAAGTTTGGCAGCAGTTTGCAGCAAGCGGAGTATGTCAGCCGAGCGATAGATGTGATTCCCACCGTAAACTTAGATTTAATGTATGGCTTTAACGTGCAAACGCCAGAGTCGGTCACCCAGGATATTGAACAAGCAATAAGATTGGCGCCAGAGCAAATCACTACCTATCCATTAACGGCCGGAATTGGTAAAAACCGTAAAAAGGCTGGCAAATTATCGGGCAAGAATGAAGATTTATGGCCTCAGTTTTTAGCGGTTAAACAAGCAATGGGCGATAAGTATTTAATGGAGTTCCCATGGACTTATAGCCGAAACAGTGGCCAAGCTAACGACAATAAATATGTGTTAGATGGTGAGGACTGTTTTGGTGTGGGCTCAGGTGCATTTGGCCGATTTGGTAAACAGTTTAGGATATCAAGTTTTGATATCCCGCATTATATTGAACGTATAAACAAGGGCTTATCCGGTACCTGTTACACAAAATCATTGAGTCAGCAATCATTATTACATCATTACTTATTGATGATGATGGGGCATGGTTTGCTAGATAATCAGCAGTTCAAAGCTCATACCGGCAAATCCTTGTGGCAAGCTTTCCCGATTGAGTTGGCTTACTTACGCACCATAGGGGCTATTGAAAAACAAGGCGCGAACTATACCTGCACAACCGTAGGCCAGTTTATTGCATTAAAGATGTTTTCAGGGTTCCTAGCGGGAATGGATTATCTACGCGATCAAGCAAGAGAGTTACCCTATGCTCAGATGGTGAATGAACACTTAGCACAAGACGCTTATTTGCAATCAAAGCCTATCTAGCCGTCATATGAAAGCTGGTAGGTGGGGGCAGGGTAAACTTGTTTATCCCGTTCATTTTCGATAACCAAAAGGCTAAATCGAAGAGATACTTAACCTAGTGTAGATGCGATTGTGACCTTCGACCACAGGACGTGGTCGCAGAGCCTATAGGGACATATTCACCGCGTGTCACAGTAGTATCTGCACATACCCCGCTGGAGGCGCAGCTGCTTGATTTATTATCAGCAAGAAAATATCTAACAATCGCTGGCCGCTAGGGCTTATGTAAACACTGCTGTGACACGCAGCAAGTACAATCCCTGTATGCGCTGCCGTGACGTCCTGTCACGGAAGGTCACAGCCGTGTTCACACTTGGTGACTATTACTTCGTAGCCTAGTGATTGGAGCTTTAAAAGTTTCATCCTGAAAGGCTAAATCGAAGAGATACTTAATCTAGTGCAGATACGGCTGAGGGTATCGAAAACATGGCCACTCCTTGGCATCCATGCCACCGCGGCATTTGTGAATCCCTTCACATCAGATGCTGTCGCAGAGCGCCCATGGAAGGGTTCACAGCGTGCCGTAAAAGTGTCTGCACATACCCCGCTGGAGGCGCAGCTTTTCGACTTACCATCAGCAGAATGATGCCCCCTGTTGGAGGCGAAAACTCCCGATCAATCATGGGAATAAGATTGCAAACTCCCCGTTGGAGGCGATAACTCCCCACCAATCATTGGCACGATAACCTGCTAACCCTCTGCATTCAAAAACCGATCAATACGCTGATAGGTTGTTTGGCACTCTTCACTGACTAAATCCTGCAACAACATGTAGGCGTGGATCATGCCGTCTAAATGGCAGTGTTCAACGCTCGCACCGGCATCTTGCATAGCATTAACATAGGCGATGCCTTCATCACGCAACGGGTCGCATCCGGCTGTGAATACCAAGGTGGCGGGCATATCTGCATCGAAGGCGCCAAACAGTGGTGAGGCACGTTTTACTTCCTCTTCGTTGGCTAAGGCGTGACGGAAGTATTGTTGAAAGTACCAACGTACCCGCGCTTGTTCTAGTAAGAAACCTTGGCCATTGCTGCTTACCGATGCGCTACTCATGGTGTAGTCGACACTGGGGTAGATTAATATCTGTTTGTCGATACGTATGGCGGGATTTTTAAGGCGGTTCATGGTTAGGGTGGTACAAATAGCGCCGCCGGCACTGTCGCCCATAATGGCGATACTGCCGTCATGGGCAATGCCCGATAGTACGTCTTGATAATGAATCAGTGCATGTTGGCAATCGTGTATCCCTGCAGGGTAGGGGTGCTCGGGGGCGAGGCGGTATTCAACACAAATCACCACACACTGTGCCGTGTGGGCCAGCTGACGGCTCACCGGGTCGTACAGTGCTACACTACCGCACATATGACCGCCGCCGTGAAAGTGCATCACCACGGGCAAGGGCTTGGTTGGGTTGGGGCTGTACACTCTGGCCTGCAAGCTACGGCCATCGGCCATTGTAAAAGCCCTGTCTTCAATAAAATCTATGCTGGGTTTTACATTCATCAATGCGGCAAGCTTGTCTAAGTTGGCTCTTACCTGCGTTGGGGTGTATTGAATACCTTGCGCTTTTGCGTCGGCAATGGCTTTGTTGGTGGCAGCTAAAAAATCGTCCAGCTTAGGGGAAACTATGCCTCGCATGGTGATAACTCCTTAGTTTTACCTGTTTCAGGTAACAAATATCCGCCAATGAAAAAAGTGCAACTGAGCAAGGCTATCATCATAAATGACAGTCGGTAGTCACCCTGGTTGATATCCACTAACTTGCCAAAGACCCATAAGATGATGGTAGAGAACAGGTAGCTAATTGAGTAGAACAGGCTGAATGTCACCGTGATGCGCTCGCCTGTCATGTTGGGGAGCTCATGGGGGATAGACACTAAGGCCGTTACGGGGAAGAAGATAAAGAACCCCAA
This sequence comes from Shewanella sp. Scap07, assembly GCF_013394145.1. Taxonomy (NCBI): domain Bacteria; kingdom Pseudomonadati; phylum Pseudomonadota; class Gammaproteobacteria; order Alteromonadales; family Shewanellaceae; genus Shewanella; species Shewanella sp. Scap07. The sequence goes on along the minus strand of NZ_CP041329.1, from coordinate 3,721,806 downwards.
CACAATCGCCGATAGGGTTTGCAGCCAAGGTAGTTCGATAAAGGATAAACCAATGATGTTAAGGGTGATCATGACACCTGAAAACCGGATCACCGGCAGACGCAGCGGCTGGCGCTTGCTATAGATGATGCCAGCGATGGTACCAATAATACCAAAGCCAATCACCCATTTGCTTTGGCTGATGCCTGCTTCGGGATAAAAGGTAAATAGGCAGATGTAAAACGTTAGCAAGCCCGAGTAAGTAAAACCATAAATCCAATTAAAACGGTCTTTTAGCCCCTGCCAGTAAGGTTGACTGCTAGCGCTGTTTTGCCCATCGGCGCTGTTATTAGCGCTTTGAGTCTGTGGCTGAAACTGTACCGTTAACCACAGTAACGCTAGCACTAAACTGGCCAGTGAAAATACAATCAATGTGATCTGCCAGCTGCCGGTAAGCTGGTTAATATCTGCCATCATCCACAGCACAATGGCGGTACCTACGTTAAACGCCACGGCATTAATGCCATTAATAACCGGGCGCTCTTCAAGGCTAAAGAACTGCATCACAATGGGATTAAAATACACAATCATGAATGCTCCGCCTAATCCCATTAGAAAGCGGCTTAGCAGTAATAGCTCGTAGTTGGGAGCGTAGGGGGTCAATAGCCCCATCACTATCAACAATGAAGCGATGAAAAAGGCGTATTTGACGCCGTACTTTATGGCTATCCATGCCGCACCGAAGGTGCCGACAATTTTGGCGAGTGTCACCGCGCCGCTAATAAAACTGGCTGAGGCTAGGCTGTCTATCTGCATGGATGCCATAATTTGGCTCATGCTTGCTGTGCCTCCCACCCACGCCATTGCAAACAGAACATAGCTGAAGAACACAAGAGTTTCGACCACATATTTGTTGGTTATTTTCATGGTGAAGTGCTTCAAATCCGTTGAAAGAGAGAGTTATTAGGTTATCCAAAGGCGCGGCATAAATAAGTACTACCTTAGTGCACTACTTCATTGATTTAGCCGTGTTATGCTGGCTTTATTAACTAGTTAAATTTCTGTAGCTTACTCAGTAGTGAGTCACCGATTTTTGCCGTTGGAGATTGTGCTTGTTAGCGTGGTTATCGTTAGATACTTGGTTGATTACCGGTTTGTCTATCGCCTACTTGGGGCTACTGTTTGTTGTGGCGCAATGGGGGCAAGGGCAAGCTAAGAAGAAGTGGCTGAGCCGACCTTGGGTTTATAGCTTATCCCTTGGGGTAAGCTGCTCGTCGTGGGCGTTTTATGGCACCGTTGGCCAAGCGGCAACCACTGGCGCTTGGCTGGCGCCTATTTATATTGGCTCGATTGCTTGCCTGATATTGGCATGGCCAATGCTGCTGCGGATGTTGCGGATCATTAAAGCTGAAAACCTCACTTCAATCGCTGACTTTATTGCTTGCCGTTACGACCGCTCACAAACCATTGCAGCCACAGTGGCTGTGGTGTCAATGCTGGGCACCATTCCCTATATTGCATTGCAGCTAAGGGCGATCAGTACCAGTTTTGATTTGCTAACCGGCACCTTTCAATCGGGTATTAGCACCGCATTTGTGGTGACCTTAGTATTGATTGTATTCAGCATCTTATTTGGCGCACGCCAAGTGGCAGCCAATAAGCAAAATCAAGGCTTAGTATTAGCGATTGCGTTTAGCTCAGTGGTGAAGCTGTTTGCATTGACGGCGGTGGGTATTTTTGCCACTTACTTTGTATTTGATGGCTTTGGTGCGCTACTCGACCAGCAGCAAACTTTGCCGCAAGTGAGTTCACCAAACTCGCTGTACTTTGTTGTTACTCAAGTCATCCTTGGCGCCATCACTATCTTTATCTTGCCACAAGAGTTTCACATGATGATGATTGAAAACCATCATGAAAAAGAGCTCAAAGCCGCGCGATGGCTATTTCCACTGTATCTGATTTTAATCAACGTGTTTATCTTGCCCATTGCGATTGCTGGCCAGTTAAGCTTTCCAGGTGGCAGTGTTGATGCCGACACTTACGTGCTGACGCTGCCGCTGTTTTATCAGCAAGCTTGGCTAGCGGTGGTGGTGTTTATTGGCGGTCTAGCGGCTGCTACTAGCATGGTGATTATGGCGGCCATTGTACTCAGTACCATGATATCGACCGAGATCCTCACGCCATTATTGTTAAAACTACCTAAATTTCAGGCCCGCCAAACGCCGCAGCTGGCGGGCGTGTTATTAAACTTACGCCGGGTATCGATAGCCGTTATCTTATTATTTGCCTTCGCCTTTGAGCGTTTTGTGGACCATCAACATCACTTGGCAGGTATAGGTTTACTGTCGTTTGTATTGTTATCGCAGTTTGCGCCCGCGGCCGTGGGAGCGCTATTTTGGCGCCAGGCGACGGCAAAGGGCGCATTGATTGGTCTCATTGTCGGTAGCTTGTTATGGCTTTATACCTTGCTGTTACCGGCTATTTTTGCCGATGCCAATTGGGTGGTGTATGGGCCATTTGCGCTGAGCTGGTTAACGCCGACCGCACTGTTTGGCCTCGACTGGTTTGATCCTGTCACCCATGGGGTATTTTATAGTTTGTCTGCAAACTTAGTGTGCTATGTGGTGATATCCCTCGTGTCGCTGCGCAGTGTCGGTGAGACTATCCAAGCTGAATTGTTTTTAAATCGACAGCAAACACAGTTCGAGCGTCATCTCAGCGCCAATGATCTATATAGCTTGCTGCACCGATTTATCGATAAGCAGGAAGCGGATGAAATGTTGCGTTTTGCCCAGCAGCAGACTCAATATGAGCCCGGCAGTATTAAGCATCAACAACAACTCATCGATTATACGCGCTTAAAACTGGCCGGAGTGTTGGGGTCGGCATCCACCCGCATGGTGATGAAAGCGGCATCGTTCTCTCAAGATGTGCCGCTTGAAGATGTGGTGAGCATTGTTGACGAAGCCAGCCAGATCTTAGAGTTTAATCGCGAGCTATTGCAATCGGGGGTCGAGAACATTGAACAAGGGATCAGTGTGGTTGATGCCGACATGCGTTTGGTGGCGTGGAACCAACGCTATATCGAACTGCTGGATTACCCGCCCCATCTCGTGCGTGCGGGTATTGGGGTGGATGAGCTGATCCGCTTTAATGTGACCCGCGGCGTGATCACCGGTGATGAAGTCGACAGCTTAGTGGCCAAGCGTATTGCCCATATGCGCTCAGGCCATGGGCACCATTTTCAGCGAACTTTACCCAGTGGCATTGTGTTGGAGATCCGCGGTCAAGCCATGCCTGGCGGTGGTTTTGTCAGTACCTTTTCTGATATTACTCGCCACGTTGAAGCAGAAAAAGCCTTGCAGCAAGCCAACGAAACTTTAGAAAAGCGGGTCGCCAGTCGCACCCATGAACTGGCTAAGGCCAAGGCGCAAGCTGAGGCCGCCAACAGTTCTAAGACTCGCTTTTTAGCCGCTGCCAGTCACGATTTAATGCAGCCTTTTAACGCGCTAACCCTGTTTACTGACATGCTAAAACAGCGGGTGAAATCTCCCGAATTGGTTGATTTAGCCACTCACATTGAGGATTCCCTTAATGTAGTAGAAAACCTGTTATCTGACTTGGTTGAGATATCGCGCTTAGATGGCAGTTCAAGCAAAGTCGACAAACATGATTTTGCCATAGATGAACTGCTAGCCACGTTAACCAATGAGTTTAGTGTGATTGCTAAGCAGGAGCAGATTGATTTTTGCTATCAGTACAGTGGTTGCATGGTCAATAGTGATCAGCAGATGCTGCGGCGAGTGATTCAGAATTTCTTATCGAATGCCTGTCATTATGCACCTGCTAAGCAGCGCCCTAATGGCGAGCGGGCCAAAGTGCTGCTGGGCGTGCGGCGTGATAAAAACAGTGTCACCATTGAAGTGTGGGACAATGGTCCGGGCATTCCTGCTGACAAACAACACAGCATTTTTGCCGAGTTTGCCCGCTTAGAACAAACCCGTGAAATACCGGGTTTGGGCTTAGGATTAGCCATATCCGACAGAATAGCTAAACTACTTGGCCACCGGATTAAGGTGCGTTCAGAAGTGGGCAAGGGCACGTGCTTTTCTATCCAAGTTGACCGAGTCGCTGGGCAGCAGCGGCCGCGCAATGTGGTGTCATTTCCCCGTGAGGAAATCGTTGCCACAGCAACGCAATTTAATATCGATGTGCTGGTAATCGACAACGACGAATTAATCTTAACCGCCATGACATCGCAATTATCGCAGTGGGGCTGTCGTGTCTTGGCCGCGAAAGATGAAGCGGCAGCATTGCAGTTACTACAGGGCGATGCCAAGCCGAAACTCATTATTGCTGATTATCATTTAGATGATGATAAAAATGGCGTCGATTTGGTGGCGTTGCTGCTAAGTAAACAACCATTGCTGGATTTAGACCATGCCAGCTGCATTATCTGCTCGGCTGACCCTTCTGAGCAAGTGCGTCAGCATACCAGCCAAGCAGGGTTTGCCTTTGTTCGTAAGCCGCTTAAAGCGATAGCGCTCAAACGAATGATAAAAAAGCTGGCTTAATACAATGCTAAGTATTAACGATATTAATTGCTGGTTGTTGCTATTGATTTACTTACCTGTAAACCTGTGAGTCAAGTCGGTTGATAGCGCCAATTGTTTGAGCTAGTTGGCTCAATAACCGATTACTTATACAGGAAGACTACCTGATTTAGACTTTAGGTTGTTGTTCAAGTATGGCTTGCCATTGTTCACTTTGAGCGCCAATTACGCACTCATTGTTTTCTCTCAGGCTCAATCGCCATTTGCAGCGGTTAATATCGTCACAAAACTCATTATCAGGTATGGATTTAACTGACTCTATGAGTTGTTGCCAATGAGGCTGCTGCTGTTCAACTGGCGTGTAGTATACCCACTTGCCTTGTTTTTGGGGGACGATTAAGCCGGCTTGGTAGAGAAGTTTAAGGTTACGTGACACATTATATTGGCTGTCACAGGTCACATCCATCGCTTCAGCGACACAAATCCGCTGGTCAACTTTGACTAATAACCAAAACAACCTCAAACGGGTGGAGTCAGCGAGTGCTTTTAAGGCTTGAATATACTGTTTTTCTGTCAAGGTTTAGCTCTCTTTTAAGACGGTTATTATGATGCTCATCGCTCGCGCAGTGTAGCAAAAAACTCACTACGAGTTAAAGTTGCCGAAGCTGACCAAGGCTACGCGGGGTTACTCGCTAAAAATGAACTCGTAGAGCATTTGGTTAAATGCCTCACTGTGATTGGTTTTTGACAAGGATGCTTGTGCCTTACGGCTCGTTGACTCGCCATAGAGGTGTTGGCGCAGCCCTAAAAACTGTTCAAAGAAGGCTAAGGTAAATTCAGGGTGAGCTTGAACAGTAAGTACCTGCTTGTTTAAACAGGTGAGAAAGTTAAGGCAAAATGGGCTGCCAGCAACAACATTAAACCTAGGAGCTGGAATAATCACTTGGTCTTGGTGCATGGCGATCAATCGTAACACTTGCCCTTGCTTGAGTGACAGAAAATCCGTAAGGACACGGGTGTCATAAACACCTAAGCCCCAGCCTTGTGCTGACTTTGCCACATGGCCACCTAAAGCATGGTGGATGATTTGGTGACCAAAACAAATGCCAATCAGTCGTCGCTGTTGAAGAACCGCTTGTTGGATGAAATCGCTCAATGTTTGTATCCATGCACTGGGGTCATGGACACTAGCTGGACTGCCGCTGACAATGTAGACGTCACAGCTATCTGGCGAGTTAGGAAATTGGTCTTCGAATACCCGCCAACTGCTTAATTGGCAAGCTTGGGGGTTAATGTGTAGTTGTTTGGCGATACAGCGGCCGTAGTCACCACATGCCGGTTGCATCTCTAGTGGAATATCACCGCATAACAATATGCCGATCTTAAGCATGGTTACCTCTATTAAACATTCAAATGAAAGAGTTGGTGTTAGAAAAGATTATGTTGATGGGTTACCTGCAGCGACCCCATTTTCAGTCACTTGGGGCTTTGTCGCTGCAAGCATTGGCGCGTTGATGTTAGAACAGCATTTGGAATAGCAAACCGCCTATGATGGCTGTGGTAATGATCATCAAAACAAATGCAATCACCGCTTTTGGTTTTAGTACCGATGACACCAGTGCAATTTCCGGTAAGCTAGCGCCTGTACCGCCAATAATGAGCGCCATCGCGGGACCCATCCCCATCCCTTTTAAGATAAGAATTTTGATTAGAGGGATAGCCATTTCTATGCGTAAATATAGTGGAACACCGATAACTGCGGCAATAATGATTGCGCTTAAGTTGTCGCTTCCTACGTAAGTTTCGACTATTTCTGCTGGTAAATAGGCAGCAGACAAACCGCTAATTAATGCACCGACTAATACATAGGGCATAATGCGTTTGAAAAGCGCCCACGCAAATTTCATTGCACGGCAGAGTTTGTCAGGTAGCACCGCGGTAGGCCCCGGATTGATACAGCTAGATTGCTGTACTGCACAGGACTGCCCAACAGGTTGTGGATTAGCGGCGAGTGTCGACGGTGATTCACAAGTGACCCTGCTTGCACAATCAGGCGCAGCGGCTGTCGCAACGACAGGTGTTGAGCAGCTAGACTTGGCGCTGCAGTCGCTTTCATTATCCTTTGTTTCCAGCTCTTCGCCTCTTTTTATCTCGTTTTTCCAGGGGGATAGTGAGATTAACCAGCCACCGATAACCGCCGCACTTAGGGTCAATACTAGATAGCACGCAGTGACTTCTAGCCCAAATACCGCAAATATCATCGCCAATACGACAAAATTACACAGGGGGGCAGAGATAAGGAAACTAAATACCGTGCCTAAAGAGGCGCCCATAGAAGCCATCCCCATGGTTACGGGTACCACTGCAGCGCTACAAAAAGGGGTTAATGTGCCAAAGGCAGCGCCGAGTGCAGGCCCATATTTTTGATGTTTAATGAGCTGTCGCTGCATTTTGTCTTGGGGGATGTACTCTCGCATCAGCCCGGTTACGATTGAGACAGCAGCAATAATGACTACTAAGCTGCTGCTTACATAGATAAATTCATTAAACGCCACATTGAGGTTACTTATATCCACACTGGTTTACTCCTTAGAAAAAATCAACTCGGCAAACATATGATCAAAAGCGCTATTGTACAAGTGTTTGTTTGGAGCGTTGATGATTTTACTTTGAAAACTGTGAGGTAAATAAGTTAAGTCATAAAATCTAGGCCGATCTTAGCTAGGTGATTGTGGGTTACTTACTGATCAGTAAAAGCAGCTGAGTGTGGCTTTGTTGTTTTTGTTTAGGTAGTTTAGTGATTGATATTATTACTAATATTTTATGGTTATAGGGATTGGCGAAATAACAGCTCAATAGTCACCATTGCACTGCCTTTCGTGCAGGGTCAGCAAATAGGCCGATGATTCGGCCAATGTTAAGCACTAATCACTTCATTTTCTGGCGAGGTGATCATCAGCTGTTGATAGACTAAGCCAGCTTGGGTGCGGTTATAGACTTCAAGTTTAACTAAGATTGCTGATACGTGTTTTTTCACTGTGGTTTCTTTAATATCGAGATCATAAGCAATTTGCTTATTCAGTTGGCCGTCGGCAATGCAGGCTAGTACTGTATATTGTTGAGGGGTTAACTGGGCTAATTGCTTGGCTAAGCGCTGGTGTTCAGCCGCACTTTGCTGGTCGATATTAATGTCGGTGTGCTCTGGTAGCCAAATTTCGCCATCTAATACCTGATCTATCGCTTCACCAATCACTGTTAGGTTGGCAGATTTAGGGATAAAGGCACTGGCACCGAAATCGATGGCTTTGCGCATTATCTCAACCTGATCATCCGATGAAACCATAATAACCACTAGATCAGGAAAGTGATTTTGCAATAAAGTCAGCCCTGTGAAACCGTCATTTCCCGGCATGTGCAAATCTAAAAAAACCACCTCCAAACTGGGGGTGGCTTTTACCAACTCAAGTAACTGCTCAAAGGTCTCTGCCTCTAAAATGTCAGTTTGTGCAAAGCTCTGTTCTACCGCTTGCTTTAGGGCAGCGCGAAACAGTGGATGATCATCGGCGATGGCAACTTTGGCATGTGACATGGGCAACTCCTTTAGCACTCATTAAGTAGCTAACTCTATACTACTGGGTTAATGACTGAACACAAGCGATTGAAATCTAAATTCTTATCGCCTGTATTCAGTCGTTTACATTGGTTTAGAAGGTGTAACCAACAGTCAGTGAAATGGTCTGTGGATCACCATAATAACCAATCAAAGTGTTATCACCACCAAGCCCTTCTATATAGCCGCCATCATCGGTTGGCGTGACAAAGGCATAGGTGCCGACAAGGTATTCTTCATCGGTGACATTCTTCCAATGTAGGCCGGCAGTCCAATTGCCTTCATTGCCATACCAATTTAGACCGAAGTTCAGCAGGCCATAGCCTTCTTGAGTTAGCAAATTGTCTGTTACGGTGAGGTCATACTCGCTGCGGTAGTAGTAATTGCCGTTAAAGACAAACGCGCCGATGTCGGTATCGAGGTTGTAGTTAAAGCCAACATTAGCCGTAGTATCAGGGGTGTTAGCAACGGTATAGCTGTCACTAATATCAATTTGGTTACCCTCATCATCGTATGAGATGACCTCTTCGAACGAGGAGTCAATTAAGCCTAGGGTACCAAATAGGTTCAGGGATTCGGTTGCTGCATATTGTAGCTCTAGCTCGATACCTTGAGCCGTAGAGGTCCCGATGTTACCTAAGCGCTGATTCAGATCCGCGGCATCCTCTCCTGGTAATACTGTGACAAACTGTCTATCTTTATGGTCGAGATAAAATGCAGTAAGGTTAACGCGTAGATTGTTATTCCACTCACTTTTAACCCCAACTTCATAGGAGTCGACCACCTCTGGATCTACCGCGGGCTCTGGCCCCTGTGCTCTTGGGTTAAAGGTACCGGACTTAAAGCCTTGTGAGTAACTGGCAAAGAACATCATATCTTGGTTGTACTGGTATTCGAAGCCGACACGCGGGGTGAAGCGTGACCAATCTTCGCTGTCATCAAGTACCGTTGGTATGTGGGCTTCAATTAGGTCTTCATCACGGACAAAACCTGGATACCAGCCTGTTTTAGGATAGATGCTGTCGAAGATAACGCCGTTATTCACAGTGGCTTGTTTCTCTTCTTGGGTGTAACGGGCACCCAAGGTTAGCGAGAGTTTGTCAGTAAAATTGTATGAGCCTTGCAGGTAGGCAGCGTAGCTCTCGCTATTGTTGCACCCACTGACTTCTCGAGTGAGTCCACCAAAATCAATAAAGGCTTCTTCTAAAATGGCGTCAAACTGGCCGCAAGAGTCACCTTTAAAGTAATACAGCCCAGAGACTAATGTTAGGTTGTCAGAGTCGTAGTTAACCTGAAACTCTTGTGATACTTGCTCATCTTCATAAATGGCGGGTACATCGAATATGCGCAGATCGGTATTATCAAAATCGATATTTGTAGGCGAGTAGCTTTCACGTGATGCGGTAACAGATTTAAAGGTCCAGTTGTCGTTTATGAAGTACTCTAAAGTAAAGCTAAGCCCTTCGGTTTCGACCTTGTTCCAGGTTGGCATACTGGTGTAAGAATCGTAAACGCTGTCGGGAACCGGGGCGTCAGTTAACTTGCTTGGTAATAAACGGTAGCCGCCTTTGGCATTAGACTCATCTTCAGTTTTGTCATAGTTCAGTCGCATGAACAGGTTGTCTGTGGGGGTGTACTCTAAGGTTAATCTGCCTGCTAGCACATCTTTGTTATAGTTCTCTTTATCTTGATCTGGTAGCGCAGATTTTAGAAATTCGCCGTAACCGTCGCGTTGCAGACTAGCAAGGGCAAACCCGATGTAGAGTTTATCTTCGATTAATGGATATTGGCCGGCCACTTTAAAATCTGTTTGTGCATAGCTACCAAACGTACCTTGTAAGTTAAGCTCGGCATCACCACTCATTTTGCGGGTCACATATTTGATGGCACCGCCTATGGTATTTTTACCGTATAGGGTTCCCTGTGGCCCACGTAATACCTCTACACGCTCAACATCAAGAATATCTAGTACAGCCCCTTGAGGGCGGGCAACGTAAACATCATCAATATAGATACCGACACCAGGCTCATATCCCCATAATGGATCTTCTTGGCCAACACCACGAATAAAAGCGGTTAAGGTCGAGTTGGTACCACGGCTGCGCTGCAATGTCGTGTTAGGGGAAAACTGTTGGACCTCTATGACTTCGGTTATGCCGCTTTCAGCTAACTGTTCGGCATTGATTGAGGTTACCGCTACTGGCACATTTTGTAAGCTCTCAGCGGTTTTACGCGCGGTGACTTCAATACGCTCCAGTGTGGCTTCATTCACGATGATTTCTTCATCTTGAGCGTGCAATACTGGGCTGGTTAGCGCGGTAGATATGGCCAGTGCTAGGCTGCTCAATTTAACTATTTTCTTGTCCATAGAGGTTCCCTGTTTAGTACTTGTAATTGGTTAGGTACTACTTGGTCTTAGTTAGCAATGACTCTATAGCAATGGTTAATTAAATTAATCGGTACTATAGTAGCATATGTTATTAAGTTGTTGTTTTTAAGTGTCTATATGGTGTTTTTTTATGTTTGCTACTACGCTGGTAGCAGTCAGTTTTAGGCTAAATTTGCCAAAATTCTGTAATCGCAATTGCGGCACTAATAGGGCTTGGAAGTAAGAATGCCGCTGCCGTACCACCGCCCTGTTTGCTGGCATCAATGGGAAAACCGTGGCCCAATTTTTCTATGGTGACCAACTGCAAAACTGCCTGGTTATCCTGGTACCAAGTTTGGGTTTGATAACCTGATGTTGATGTTTCTTCTAACGGCTGTTGAAGCTGCTTTAACTGCGCCCATTGCTGCGCAATTACCTGCGCATTGATGGGGTTGACTATTTTATCTTGGCTACCGCTCCATACCGACAAACTGGGCCAGTTGGCGGAGGTGGCAGGCTGAGGATTTATTTGCTTTGCCAGTTGCTCGGCGGATACAGCAGGGCCGGTGCGCATGCATGAAATAGCTTTGGTGAGCGAGTCGGCACAAGGGTAGGCTAGGCCGCCAACAATGGCACCTGAGCTAAACATTTCTGGGTAATGGGCTAGCATGGCACTGGCCATAGCTCCACCGGCAGAAAGCCCGACAATATAGGTTGCTTGGCTTTGTGTTTGTTGCTGCGCGTGCAGTAGCATGTTTTTTAGCGATAGCATTTCGCCGCTGTCTTTGTCGGTATCCTGTGCGGAGAACCAGTTAAAGCAGCGCTTGATATTGTTACTTTTAGCTTGTTGCGGCAGCAGTAAGTTAAAACGCTTAACAGCGGCGAGGGTTTCAAAGCCACTGTGTTTAGCGAATGTGAGAGCATCTTGTTCGCAGCCATGTAACACCAGCACCAAAGGCGCTGCGCCGCGGTCAGCTTTTATCAAGTGTGCCGTCAGTTGGCCCGGATTGTCGCCAAAGTCTTGCAATGGTTGGCTATGCGCACTGCTGGCGATAGTAAGTAACATTGGGAGGCTTAACATCAGCCGTCGCAGAAGGCGGCTAAATGAAAGAGTGCAGGGACAATTGAGCTGTAATGGCATAGTGCAGGTTCGCTTTTTTACTAGGTGTTGTGTCGAACTTGCTGAAAAAAAGCCCGTGAAACAATGGCACTTTAGATCTATAGCTAAGTTCGATGATGGCTAAAACAGCGAAACTTGGATTTGTTACTATACTCAAGACTCCTATTACAGCGCCTTTGGAGCACCCAATGAGTCATACTTACAAGAAGATAGAGTTGGTAGGGTCATCGCCATTGAGTTCGGACGATGCGATTAAAAATGCTATCGATACTGCGGGGCAGTCGTTAAAGCACTTACGCTGGTTTGAAGTGGTAGAAACTCGCGGTCATATTGAGGCTGGTGTGGTTGCTCATTGGCAGGTGACTATAAAAGTAGGCTTTACTTTAGAAGCGCACGAGTAAGACTAAATAGTAAAAAGCCAACAATAATTGTTGGCTTTTTACTATTAATCAATTACTTGATGTGGTTGAGTAATTGCTGTTTAACCGCAGGTGAAGCAAAAGCTTGCTCGACACTGGTGCGGTAAATTTTGTAGTAATCTTCTACTGTTAGATTAAACGTTTGCATGACCTTGCGCACTTCATCAGTCATGGTGGTATTGGACACCGTCCGGTTGTCTGTATTGATAGTGGTAGGCAGGTTGTCGTCGAAAAACGCCTTAAAAGGGTGCTCGCTCAGTTGCGCTACTGCTTTGGTTTGAATATTACTGCTTGGGCAGGTTTCTAAACCAACGTTATGCTGCTCGACTTGCTCATAGGCAGCCTGATGACCGGTAATATGGATACCGTGACCCACTCGCTGGGCATGTAACATGGTAATGGCATCGTAGACATTTTGCCCGACACCTTGCTCCCCGGCATGGATGGTAATGTTGTAGCCTTTTAGCTTGGCGTAGTCAGCATAGGGAATAAACGCTTCACAAAAGCCCGGTAACTCTGCGCCAGCAAGATCGAATGCTGCAACACCGTTATTGAGGAAAGCCGCACCGGCATCAATAACATCATAGATATTGTCTTTCGGGAAAGTTCGTAGAATCGATAAAATGTAGTTGCCCTTGATATCATATTGGGCTTCAGCGCGTTGCATGCCTTTCACCGCGGCGGCGATGATATCGGTAAAGCTAAGCCCTTGTTGTTGGTGGAGCTGCGGGCCAAAGCGAACTTCAAAATACTTTACATTTTCCAGTGCTGCGTCTTCAAACAACTCGAACGAGATACGTTCAATGGCGTCTGCGGTTTGCATTACCGATAGCGGTAAATCAAAGCGCATTAGGTATTCTTCTAAATTAGGACAGGTTTCCGGCGCAATCATCAGCGTATTGATTTCGTTGATATCTTGGCTGGGTAATGACACATTTTGGGCTGCTGCAAGATCAATAATGGTTTGTGGGCGTACGCTGCCATCGAGGTGACAATGAAGATCGATCTTGGGTAAGCTTAAATAGTTCATGAGTCTCTACCTTTATCTATTAGCGCCATAATAGTGATCAGTTAATACTGCGAAAAGTCGAAACGATTGCGCACCATTAATAGATAGACCATATCTGGCAGGGTATAAAGTTACAGACTTCATAATCAAGAATTTAAGGCTCTTGGTAGAAACTCCCAAACCATATTATTGGGATTATACGAAGCGATTTTTCGGGACTATACCATCACAGATACGGCCATGCAATGTCCGTAATTAGACAATACTAATGGAATGTGACGCCATAGTGATAGTCATTGTTGAAATTAGGCGTCTCTTGATAAGCCTTTTTCTACCGCGCGGATCACGCGGGCAGTTTTGCGACTACTGCTTAAGCTAAGTTGCTGACGCGCCAATGCCCAGTCGATATGTTCAATCACCATGTCGTCGACTTCTGCCGACAACTTTCTTTGCTCAAGTGCGCTGACAATACGCTCAGACTGCGGTGCATTGCCCAATGCAACGGCAATGTTTCTAAGCCAACGTTTGTGACCAATACGTCGAATTGGACTACCTTCAGTGAGCGATAGAAACTTAGCCTCATCCCACTGAAAAAGGCTGACTAAATCGGCCTTAGACAATGAGTCGCGAGTGTGAAAGTCGCTTTCTTGGGTGAGGGGAGCTTGGCTATTTACCGGGCAGACTAACTGGCAGTCATCGCAGCCATAGATGCGGTTACCCATTAACTCACGAAACTCAACTGGAATTGCGCCCTGAAGCTCAATTGTTAAGTATGAAATGCAGCGTCTAGCATCTACGGTGTAAGGAGCGACGATCGCGTCGGTTGGGCAAGACTTAATACAGGCAACACAAGTATTGCACTGCTCTGCCACCGGAATATCAACCGGTAGCGGTAGATCAATGAGTAACTCACCAAGGAAGAACCAGCTGCCCGCCTGTTGGTTTAGAATGAGTGAATGTTTGCCGGTCCAGCCCAGGCCCGCCTTTTCCGCTAGTGGTCGTTCTAATATCGGTGCCGAGTCAACAAAAGGGCGAGAGTGGCTTTTGTTATAGCCTAACTCTGTCAGCTCTTGGTCGATGCGCTGGCCCAGTTTTTTAAGGCGGTTACGCATCATTTTATGGTAATCACGCCCGCCAGCGTAACGGGAAATATAGGCTAAATTAGGATCGCGAAGGTGGGTAGCAAACATGGCATTGGGCGGTAAATAATCCATGCGCACACAAATGACCCTTTGGGTGCCAGGATGTAGCTCGTGGGGGCGCGCCCGCATCATACCATGGTTGGCCATGTAGCTCATTTCACCGTGGTAACCTTGGTCTAGCCAAGCTTGAAGCTTAGGTTCCTCAACAGACAAATCAATATCACTAATGCCGACCTGCGCGAACCCTAGCTCTTGACCCCATAGTTTTAACTGTCGAGCAAGCTGTTGCAGGCTTGCTGCATCTATAGAGGTGAGGGGTTTTAGCGATTCGGCCATCGGATTTTATCGAAAATTGAGTATCGCGAGGATCATATCAGAAATGGATAGTTTCGTCTTGAACTGTGTGTTAGGTGCAAGTTTTGTATCAATGTCGAACACAGTTTTCGTTTTTTAATGCAAAATTGGCGACTGTTTACGCGCAAGTTGTTAACATTTTTCTGGTGAATAATTCTGTGTGTTTGGGTTAAGTGTTGTTTTTTATAATAAGAATCAGGGTTGCTCGACATAATATTTTGCAAAAGCAAGTAAATGGCGTTGATACAATTTTCAGCATAGATATTGTTGCCAAAATGTAGATTTAAGATCTGGAAGCTCTATTATATTTAGATGACATTTTAATCTGTAGGCAAAGGTATATGACGCTCAGGCTCAAAATTATTGCATTTGTTGGTGTACTGTTTTTATCTTTTCTGATGATCGCCTTTTTAGGATTACAGGCTTTGTCTCAAGCGAGTGAGAATGACAACATTGCTCGCATTAACCAGCTGATGAAAAGCACCGTCAATATTGTTGAAGAGTTCGAGTTGTTGGCAGCGTCGGGTGAACTCACTGATGAAAAAGCCCAAGCTTACGCCAGTAAAATGCTGCGCGAAAACAAGTACCACGATTCTGAATATGTTTATGTGGTTGATAAGCAGCTAAACTTTGTCGCCACTCCCCATGATCCGCAGCTTCACGGCACCAGCTTTAATGATTTCAAAGATGCCAGTGGTAACAGTATTGGTCAAATGGTCGAGCGGCTTGTGGGTAATACGACTTCACAAATTATCACTTATCATTGGGATTCAGAGCGAGATGGCACTGTGGTCGATCTCACCTCTGTAGTGCAAAAGACCCCACGCTGGGGTTGGTATGTAGGTACCGGTATCAGCTATGCGGAGGCCGACGCTCGTTATTGGTCGGTGGCCAGTTGGCTGCTGACGTTATCGGTGATTATTGCAGTGGGTCTGTCTTTTGCTTTAGCGCGTTTTGGCCTGAAAATGCGCAATGCTCTGGGTGCGGAAATTGATGATGTGCACCGTATTGTCACTCAAGTATCTCGCGGTAATTTAAAACAAAACCCTGATTTCCAGTCTGCCGACGATAAAAGTGTACTGGGCGCGATGAATTACATGCAGCAAGGGCTACAAGGCGTAGTGGTGGGGATTAAAGGTGTTGCAGACACGCTTAATTCACAAACTAAAGATGCCGAGGCTCGCGCCACAGAGCTGGAAAACTTAACCCGCAGTATGAACGAGGAAACCCAAATCGTTGCCTCAGCGATTACTGAGCTTACGGCTTCATCAACTACGGTAGCCGATCATGCCCGGCAGGCAGCGGAGTCAGTACAAGAAGCTGAGCAGCAGGGGCAAAGCGCTTACTTATTAACTGAAGAGTCTTCAAAAACCATTGCACTGCTGGAGAGTCAAATTGAGGACGCCGGCGCTAATATTCAAATCCTTGATGATGAAGTAAATAACATTGCTAATGTACTGTCGGTTATTCAAGGGATTGCCGAGCAAACTAACCTATTAGCACTTAACGCTGCAATTGAGGCCGCCCGAGCCGGTGAACAAGGTCGTGGCTTTGCGGTAGTGGCGGATGAAGTGCGTCAATTGGCGCAGCGGACCCAAAGCAGTACCGGTGAGATCCATCAAATGATCTCTAAACTACAAAGTGCCACTCGAGATGCTAAAGCCTCAGTAAATGAAAGTATCGATACCAGTGAGCAGACGGTGACTAAATCACAGCACGTGGCGCAAGAGTTAAAAAATATCGCACAGTCTTTGTCGGCGATCTCCTCGATGAGCCATCAAATTGCAGAGGCCGCTACTGAGCAGTTAGCTGCAGGCGAAGACTCTGCTAAGCGAATTGTAAATATCTCGGAAACGGCAGCCAATACGGCAACTGTTTCGCAAAATGCCCATGAAGCTAGCGATCAAGTGCAGTCGCTTACGCGCAACTTGGAAGTTGAGATCAAGAAGTTCACTATCTAACGGTTTAACGCACTTAATCGATACTCGCTTAGTGAGTTATTTATTCTGAAAACAAGTCACGGTGCTATTGGGCAGCGTGGCTTTTTTTAGCGCTGTCGAACAACGGCAAGTGATGCCTTAGTTGTTGACGGTCAATGCTAGTCTACTCTGTTGCAATTTCTACTAACGACCCTGCTAATTTATCTCAGCGGCGTAGCTCATTGTATCAAGGTTTCGATATGACTAACCTTGCTCGTTGCAGTAGTCGCTATCTACGGGCTAAGTACAGCGGCAACTTGAAAGTGGCTCTATACGTATCAAGATGAGGTTGTATTCACGGTGTGCAGTTAGTGACGATGGCGACCTAAATAACAAATAAGCTAAAGCGGGTTCTATCACTCGCAAGTTGATAACACTGTGGGATGTCAGCATGGATGGGGGCTTTTTTTATGGCAAAAAAAAGGAAGCCATTAGGCTTCCTTTTTATTTAGGTTTTTAGCCGCTGTTTATTGCGGTGTACCTTGGTTGATGGTTACTGAGTTACCAGAGCCCATTTGCATTACTGTGGCATTGTTAGCCATATCAGTTTGCGTGATAGAGGCATAGTTGGTTGCACCACCAGTTACGGTTACATCAGCCATGTTGCCATAGCCCATTTGGTCAACATAGATTTCGTTTTCTGAGCCCCAAGTTGAATTAACATCAGCAGTATGTAACTCACCGTCTTGAGCGATATCGACTATTGAACCATTATGCGCCGCATTGGCAGAAGCACGGTTATTAGTACCGGTTTGAACAATTGTCAAAGTGTTACCACTACCATTAACAGTTGCGCCTACGTCACGGCCACTGTCTGCTGCTGAAACACGGTTACCTGTACCTGTTTGAGTCACAAACATTTGGCTACCTGCACCGTTCATAGAACCTGCACCAGTATAGTTACCATCACCTGTTTGAGAGATAGTTAAGCTATTACCGACACTTGACGCATCTTGTAGTACGAAAACGTCATTAGTTAAACCATTTTGATTAATGGTGGCAGTATCATTGTTACCATTTTGGAAAACTTCAGCATTGTTAGCTGTTTCAAAACCATTACTAGTGATTTGGTCAATCGTGGTGGTGTTGCCGTTACCATTTTGGTTAACACTTGCGACTTGCTGGTAGTCTTGAGTAACGGTTGAGTTATTGCTATTACCTTGCTGGTTAACATTAGCTTGGTTAGCCGACGTTTGAGAAACAGTTGATTGGTTATTATTACCATTTGCTTGCACTATAGTCGCTTGGTTGAACCCACCAATAAAACTAGAATCTTGAGAAATCGTTGACTGGTTGTTGTTGCCGGCCATTTGAGTGACGGTTGCAGCATTAAGTCCACCAATAAAACCACCACCATTTTGAGTTACGGTAGACTGGTTACCATTACCCTGTAGCTGTGCAACAGTTGCAGTATTCAGGCGACCGTTTTGAGTCACTGTCGAGTTACCGTTAGATGCATCACTTTGTGTCGTTGTTGCAGCGTTGAAGCGACCTGTTTGGTCGACTATGGTGCTGTTACCATTGCCACCAGTTTGAGTCGTAGTGGCCGTGTTATTACGATTTTGGGTGATATCAGCGTAGTTACTGTTACCAGCAGTTTGAGTCACATTGGCGGTGTTGTCTTCATTTTGATCAACCCAAGCAATATTACTATTACCAGTGGTTTGAGTGACATTTGCAGTGTTGTCTTCGTCTTGGCTTACATCAGCATAATTGCCGCTACCAGACGCTTGGTAGACAATCGCGCTATTGTCATCATTTTGGTCAACAAACGCTTCATTGTTATTGCCTGACTCTTGGATGATGGTTGCTTGGTTTTCATCTTCTTGAGTGACATCAGCGTAGTTGCCATTGCCAAATGCTTGAGAGATAAATACCGTGTTTTCATCGTTTTGTTCAACAAATGCTTCGTTGTTGTTACCAAAGTTCTGGCTGATGGTGACTTGGTTATCGTCATCTTGCAGAACGTCTGCGTAGTTACCGTTGCCGCTACTTTGGCTTACAATAACCATGTTGTCATCATCTTGCTCAAGCCAAACTTCGTTGTTATTACCAGCAATTTGATTAATATTGACTTGGTTGTCATCATCTTGGTCAACATCCGCATAGTTTCCGTTGCCCGCGGTTTGGTTTACGGTTGTAACGTTGTCGTCGTCAGAGTCGACATAAACAGTGTTGTTATTACCATTAGTTTGGCTAACTACGGCGTTGTTATAGTCTTCTTGGACAACTTCAGCGAAGTTACCGTTACCATTTAACTGGTTTACCGTTGCGCTGTTATCTTCGTCGTTACTTTCATCTGCTTGGTCAACGATAGCGACATTTCCATTACCATTGATTTGGTTAACAAAGGCTTCGTTGTTGTCACCTTGGTAAACTTCAGCTTCGTTGTTGTTGCCAGTCTGATTGACTATCGCATTGTTGGCTAGGAATTGTTCGACGGTAGAGATGTTACCATTCCCAACTTGCATCGCAGATGCAGTGTTTTGACCAATGGCGTCATCACCTGTTTGAAAAATTGTGCTTTGGTTATTATTGCCAATTTGGGTTGATGTTGCGTTGTTTTCGGCTGCATATTGCTGAATATCAGCCATGTTGCTAGCACCAGTTTGGCTAGCTAATGCAAACGTGGTATCGGCACCAGTTGCATCGGTATTTTGATATATCGTACTTTCGTTTCCTGCACCATTTTGCACTGACGTAGCGCTTGCTGAGTCAGAGTCTATTTGCTCGATTCGTGCATTGTTATTTTGGCCGATTGTTTGCACGACATTGGCAAGAGCCGCGTCGGCATTATCATTGATAATTGTCGCTAAATCACCGTTACCCAATTGAGTGACAGTGCCTATTGCCGACGTAGCGTTCTGCTGTGATACGCTTGCGGTGTTGTTATTTGCGAGTTGTTGTACGTTAGCAAGGTTTTGATCGCCAGTAGCTTGGTCGATTTGGCTATCATTGCCATTGCCCTGTTGATTGACGAAAGCTGTGTTGTTCTCGCTTTCGTCAACTTGGTTGACGACTGCAACGTTAGTATTGCCGTTTTGCGTTACATTGGCATTATTGGTGTCGCTGGCAGCAGAAGCCGAGCTAGATGCCAAAATGGCTGCGGAAACGAGTAATGCGATATTTGAATGTTTCATTGATGTCTATATCCCTGTGAGCATGATGATTTAGATATTGGCAATAAAGCTAATCCTGTACTTCGGTCCCAATAGAAACAATTTTGCCTACTTCGCTATGCCAAAATCGTTTTCTTTTTAAAGATACAGACTGTGCGCCAATGTCAATTTATTGACGGGAAGTATGAAGTGTTAACGCAGATTCAACGTCATTCGTAGGTATTAATCGATCTAGGCTCAAAGTCTATAAAACTTTCGTTCAATAATACTTTCCTACTACTTTCTGGCAATTTGAAATGTATTTTTCTAAAGCCAATTAAAACCCCAAAAACCATTGATTGTATAAGTTATTGTATTTAATTGTTTTAATTTTAATTTTTTAAAAGTTCTTTGAGCTGGCAGTTTAAATGGGCAGTGTCGCTGATTGCGGTCCCTCAACCTTCTTGTAGTACTAAAGTTGTAATGGTGGTGATATTCAGTGTTTATAGTGGTTGAGCGCCCGCTCAAGTAGTGACTTATCCTAAATAATAGAGGCGCAACGTCTGTTTATACCTATCTAGTGTTGAATACAACATGCTGATGCTATTTTTGATTTGGATATAGTAAGCTTGTTTAAGGCTGTTCACTGATGGCTATTCACTCGCTATGGAAAAGGATGACTTATTTGATGAGGCTTGGCCTTTTTATTATCGTTAGTTTGATTATTGCTGGGCACTCTGTTGCGACGGCGGCTTCCTTGAGGCTATTGACGGAAGAGTGGGCGCCGATGAGTTACGAACAAGACGGATTACCCCATGGTTATATGATTGAACTGGTTAACTTGTTAAAAACAGAGTTTACCTTGCCGCCTAGCCAGAATATAGAGATTTTGCCGTGGGCAAGAGGATATGCAATTGCCCAATCTTCTTCAGATGTGATGTTGTTTGCGACTTCAATTAATGATGAGCGTCTGCAGATGTTTGATTTTGTTGGTCCTGTGGCGACAACAAATATCTATCTTTATACGAGTGCTGATGATCCAATCATGCTTAATAGTGTAGAAGATATCCCTGCAACCGACACAGTAGGTGTTTACCGAGATTCTATTGGTGAAGGTATTTTAGAAAAAGTAGATGGACTAGAATTGTTGGTAGCAAGTTTCCCCCATCAATCTGCTCGGCAACTGGTGCGCAAAAGAGTCAGATTTTGGTCCCAAGCTGATGTAGCTGTGGAGATGCTGCTTAAAGAGATTGGCAGTGATATTAGTCAAATCAAGCCTGTACTCAAACTTAGCCAGATTGAACTTTATTTCGCTTTTTCTAGAGGGACTGACAAACAAGTGATTGAGGCTTGGTATCAAGCACTTTTGGCTGTACAGCAGTCTGGTCAGTTTGATGAGCTATATCAACAATGGTTCCATAACTTAAGCCCGCCACAGCAAGCTGAGATTATATGGCGTCAGTAAGCGGTTACTTGTCTTCGCTAGGACTTAACACGGCACAGTTTCTACCATTGGACTTTGCTTGATACAGCGCGCTATCGGCTTTCTGCAGTAACGCACTAAAGTCGGCATCATTGTGCTGTGTTGCCACACCCGCACTGGCGGTTAAGAAAAAGTCATCACTAATGTCAGTAATTGCGGTTTTAGCAATAGCTTGTATTAAACGACGAGCAACTAATAGGGCTTGTTGAGCATTAGTATTAGGCAATAGCACCAGGAACTCTTCACCGCCGACACGGCCCACCAAGTCATGTTCTCGCATCAAGGCCACACTAATATTAGCAATACCAATGAGCGCCTTGTCACCAATATCGTGGCCATATTGGTCATTAATTTTCTTAAAATTATCTACATCAAACAGAATCAGTGACAGCTGCTGGCCGCTATCGGGTAGCTGTTTGAACAGAGCTTCACCTTGTTTATAGGTATGGCGGCGATTGGGTAACTGAGTTAAGTGATCTGTCATCGCTAAAGTCGACATCTTTTTGGAGCGTTTGGTTTGCTTATAAGCGAAGAAACTGACGACAAGCATCAACATAAAACCCATTACTATTACGGCACGTTGTAGCAGTCGGTTCTGCTCGTAGATTTGTAGTTCATGTTCTTTAATTTTTTGTAATTGCAGCAAATGTTGGTTTTCATCCTCAATGCGTTCGGTATTAAAGCGGGTACGCATCTCTGTCGTGAGGTTGGTTTGACGTTTAGCGTCTAATTCGTTGTGGACTTTTAGATATTGCTCCAGTGCTGCAAGCGCTTCAATAGGCTGATTGAGCGCTTTGTATACTTCAGTTTTGACTTTGAATAGGTGCAGTAAGCCGCGTTGATTCTTAATCGTCTCAAACGTATTCTGGGCCTTAGCTAAAAACTCTAATGCTTGTTGTGGCTTAGTATTGATAAGTGCTATTTCAGCGTTGAATAAATTTAAATAACTATAGAAAGGCCCGAGTTCGGCTTTCACATGGGGCTCAGCTTGAGTCAATAGTTGTTGGGCGACGTTGATTTCGCCGAGTTTGATTAATGTGCCGGCAAGGTTAACTGCAACCAGGCTTTTACGTAGATCATCTTGCTTATCTTCCCAATAATTAAAGGCCTTCATGTAGTTGGCTTTAGCTTTTGGGTACTCATTAATCTCTTCTAATGCTATGGCCATTTCAGTGGTCATCAAAATAGCATCATCGAGTTCACCCATAGCAATGTATTTTTGTTCTAGTTTTTCATAATGCTTAAGGGCCGTTTGCGGATCGCCAAATCGTCTATAGCTGGTGGCAATATCTGAGAGGTTATACAAGCTCCAATACTTAAGGTTTAATGAATCATAGAGATCTTGTGAGGTAATCAAATCTTCTAACGCTTGGCCAAAATTACCTTGGAAAGAGTACATCCTGCCTCTTAAGCTTCTGGCGTCGGCAATGAGTCGCGGTAATTCTGCTTTATAGGCCGCTAGTATGACGTCGTTGTAGCCAGCTAAAGCCTCATCAATATTATTCAAGCCTTCATTTAGCCATGCACGACAGAGTTTTAGGTCAATCACTGTTTCGGCTGATTTTGTGATTATCTCGGATGAAAGCTGTAGTTCGACAAATTTTATGCCGTCGCGCAGTGAGCTAGGGTCGGTGAGATCATGTGCCCAACATAGTGTGCGCTGCAATCGTCGATAGTTAAGCGGGGTGTGAATATCGATATTCGATTTAAGGTAGCCAAGGTGTTTATCGATACTCTCTTGGTTGAGCGGTTTGCCACTTTCAAGTAATTCAAAGGTAGCATCAATGCTTAACTCTGAAGCCAAGGTTTTTACAGGCAGCACAAAAAGACTACAAGCGAGTAGCACGCCGCTAGCAAACTGACCATAGCTGTGGGCAAGTAGCTTCAAGGTAATCATGTCCTTAATTTGGCAAAGTAATGCGTAGAATCCATCCGTAAAGCGTATCAACAGCATAGTTTATTTTTATCATATTTGGCTGAAATATCGGAGTATATTTGCATATCTTTAACATTATAATACAAACTAAGCAGCTGTATACATCGCTGTCTTGATTGTTGTCAGCTTTGCATTTTGATTGGTGTGCGCGTATAAAGGCTGCTTTTAAAGGACTAGCGATAGAGAGAAGCGCAATGAAACGGTGGCTGACAGGTCTGCTTTTAATCATATCAATACCGGCGACTGCTGGATCAAATTTGGAAAAGTCAGGCGATATTTTGCATTTGCTTATTCCTGCTGCCAGCTTTGGCGCGAGCCTATATGTAGAAGATGACTTTGAGGGTAGCTGGCAGTTAATTAAAACTGGCGTGGTGTCGCGACTTGTCGTTGAAGGCTTAAAATATAGTGTTGATAAGGAGCGTCCTGATGGCTCTGGCGATGACTCATTTCCATCTGGGCATACGGCGGATAGTTTTGCAGCAGCGACCTTTGTTCAGCAACGCTACGGTTGGGAGTGGGCGATCCCCGCCTATGTAGGCGCCGCTTACGTGGGTTATACTCGTGTAGCGAGCGACAAACACCACGTAGAGGATGTACTGGTTGGAGCCGCAATTGGTGTGTTATCTGGGTTGTATTTTACCGAGCCCTATAAAGGCATGACTATCACCCCTATTGCTGGAAACGGTCAGTATGGCTTGTACATTAGCGGCAAATTTTAGCAGTAAGACAATAGAAGAGAATTATGAATCAAGACAGTTATCGTACCCAAGCCGAGCAAGTGGCGCTAAATGTATGTAATAGTGTTATCCCTATGGATAAAGTGCCGGAGAGTTTGCTCGAGGCCTACGCTAACCTGTGTAATGAGTTGCTTGAAGATAAAGAGCAAAAGTTTGAAACCACTTGGACTGCGTTGCCAAACAGCGCACAAAAGCTGCTTCCGCAAGCTGATTTTCATGGCTTTTATATCGCCAATGCGTGGTTACAATTATCTCGAGTCGCACAAGATATCGCTGAGTTAGCCGATAGCGATGAAGCGATTGATGAAAATGAATACAACGGTATTTTTACTCGTTTGTCTGACGCTTCTTTAAAAGAGAGTGTTAAAAAGCTTAAAAAAGCACGAACAGATCGTGCCATGCTAAACAGCATCAAAACTGTCATTGCAGGAAAGTAGTTCAAGAGATAAAAGGCCATGATGTACATGGCCTTTTTAATTGACCTTGTTAGCGCAAGTGGGCGTAGATAAATAAATCCGTGGTCGCTTGCGCGGTATTCGCCGCGAACGCTTTGCGTTCAATTTCGATAATGTCAAAGCCACTGTCGATAAGCAGCTTTTCCAGTACTGGATATTGATGGTAGTAAATAAATACTTGATCGCCGGCACTGGATGTTTGTATACCGGAACGCTCTGGTGTGTCTTCTATAGTGCTGAGATACAACAGCCCACCGCGGGTTAGTACTTGGGTTACTTGTTGTATTAGCTGTGCCACTTCCGATGTTGATAAGTAAGGCGTACAAAAGCCACTGAACACGGCATCGAATGTACCCAGCTCATCTATCTGCAAACAGTTATGCACTGAATACTGGGCCTGTGGGTTATTTTGCTGAGCTAATTCGATCATGTTCGGTGCAAAATCGATACCGAGAAGCTGAAGCGCTGGTTGTTGTTTTAATAAGTACCGGCTGACATTGCCCGGACCACATCCAATTTCCAATACCCGCGCATCGTGCTGTGTCAGCAATTGGCAAAATCTATCGTAGGTATCGAGATAGAAGTCAAAATCCATATACTTGTCTTGGTATTGCTTTGCGAGTTTGTCGAATGTGGCAACAGAGCCTAAATAGCTTTCCATGAGTGATGGCTTTCCGTTAGTGATGACTTTTCATGAGTAGTGATGCACGTTCTAGATGTTGACATTATTGTCTGTTTACATTGTTGTCTGCTTACCAAATATTCCCTTGCTGGGACCGATAAAGCAACTGTCGATACGCAAGTTTCTCAATCTTAACAGTACTGCGATTAAGCAATAAAAAAGCGACTCTCGGAGCCGCTTTTACGTTTAAAGGTATCTAACTGATGAACTAGAAAGAGGTACGCTTGTAACGGCGGTACTCAGCAGTCCAGAAGTTAGCCTCGATGGCTTGCGATAGCAGCTCATCACTACAAGGTAGCGCGTGGCCTTGCTCAATTGCCACTTTACCCACGGCTAAGGCAATGTGCTTACTGACTTCATGAATCGATTCAAGCTCTGGCAGTAACGAACCTTCACCCTGTTTTGCCAAAGGTGAACACTCGGCTAGTGCGCGGCTTGATGCCATTAGCATTTCATCGCTGACACGCTTAGCGCCGGCAGCTAATACGCCTAACCCAATGCCTGGGAATATGTAGCTGTTATTACACTGAGCGATTTCAAAAGTTTGCTCGTCTATCACCACTGGTTCAAAGGGGCTGCCAGTCGCGACGAGTGCTTGGCCTTGTGTCCAATGCAGAATATCTTTAGGTGTTGCTTCCACACGGCTAGTTGGGTTAGAAAGCGGAAAGATTATCGGACGTGGGCAGTTAGCGTGCATAGCCTTGATGATCTCTTCACTAAATAACCCAGGTGCGCCAGACACGCCAATTAATACCGTTGGTTTTCCATGTTGCATGACATCTAATAGGGACACATTGTCATTATCAGTTTGCCAGCTGGCGATATGGTCTGCCTGCTGTGCAAGCTTTTGCTGGAAAGGCAGTAAATTTGGCATGTTATTTTGCAATAAGCCCCAGCGATCGACCATATACACTTGGCTGCGGGCTTGAGTCTCGTCAATCCCTTCAGATACCATCTGTGCCACAATGGCTTCTGCGATACCACAGCCAGCTGAACCTGCACCTAAAAAGGCGACAGTTTGCTTGCTTAGCTGGGTATTTGCGGCTTTACAGGCTGCCAGTAAAGAGCCAACAGTGACGGCTGCAGTGCCTTGAATGTCATCGTTAAAGCAGCAGTATTGATCTTTGTAGCGCTCCAGCAAAGGCATGGCATTCTTTTGTGCGAAATCTTCAAACTGAATTAGTGCATCTGGCCAGCGACGATGAACGGCTTGCATAAAGGCTTCAACAAATTCGGCATATTCTTCACCGCCGATACGTTGATTGCGCCAGCCCATATACATTGGGTCTTCAAGTAGGTGCGGGTTGTCAGTTCCCACATCTAAAGTAATAGGGAGGGTATAAGCCGGACTGATACCACCACAGCTGGTGTATAGCGATAGCTTACCAATTGGGATCCCCATGCCGCCAATCCCCTGATCGCCTAACCCTAAAATTCGCTCGCCATCGGTCACTACAATGATTTTTACTTTTTGGCGGGTCGAATTATTGAGAATGTCATCAATACGATCTTTATTTGGATAAGAGATAAACAGGCCGCGGTTGCGACGATAATCTTTAGAGAAACGCTCACATGCCATACCGACCGTTGGGGTATAGATAATCGGCATCATTTCGGTAATGTGGTTTTGCACTAGTCGATAGTATAGCGTTTCGTTAGTGTCTTGAATATTACGCAAGTAGATGTGGCGATCGAGATCGTTACTGAAATTTTTATATTGATCGTAGGCGCGCTCGGCTTGCTCTTCAATGGTTTCAATGACGTGAGGAAGTAGGCCTTCAAGGTTAAAAAAGATCCGTTCCTCTTCAGTAAAAGCGCTACCTTTGTTAATCAAAGGCGCTTCAAGAATGGCCGGTCCAGCAAAAGGAAGATATAGCGGGCGTTTATTATCGTCCATGGGTAACCTTAATGTTTTTTGTTATTGGGTAAGCTGTCTTTTAAAGTTTGGCAAGATTAACACAAAGTGTGATCTTTGTTGTCTTTTCAGTGAGGAAATTAGTGAATATTTTTACTACTGATGGGTGGGCATATTGTTTTAAACGCATAGGCAGTGCCTAAGCTTGTACAGCAACAAAAAAAGCACAGCGGTGCTGTGCTTTTTAGTGGATGTTGTCTGGGCCTATTTACCGCGATGCTTAATCGACAGACCAGCCAAAAAGTTACGTAGAACTTGATCGCCACACTCTTTAAAGTGTTTATGGCCAGGCTTTCTAAATAGTGCGCCTAACTCTGATTTGCTCATATTAAAATCTGCGAGCGCAAGTGTTGAAATAATATCGTCTTCTCGCATTTCCAAGGCAACACGCAGCTTCTTAAAGATCAGGTTGTTGTTTAACTGAGATACCGGTTCAGGGATCTCTGCACCCTCTCTGAGGCCACGCTTTTCTATAATGAGGCCATCTAAAAACAAACACATGGTTCTATCATTGCATGGCTGGTAGCCTTCTTCAGACTCTTTCTTGAGCATGTCGAGTAAGGTCTCTTGAGGCATTTCGTGTTTTACTTTAGCGAAGATTTTAATCATCTTGGCGTTTTTGTAATCAAACACAAAGCGAAGGCGGCGTAATATATCGTTGTTAATCATTGCAAGTTTTGCTCAGTAGTGGATTCCGCGGCGGCGGGATCTCGTCGCCATAGTATAACTGACTCGCCACCGCCTATTGAATTATTTTTCTACATCTAGCAGCAATTGGCGGGTTTTTTCTCGCAAATGATCGTGCAGCGCAAAAGCGCGATCGATATCTCCAAGTGTCAAACTGGTGTTTTCTAGCAATACCACAGCGAGTTGCTGACGGGGGTAGTACAGTGTGAGGCTACTATAGCCTGCAATATAGCCACCATGACTATATTCCATCAACTGATCTTGCTGATGGATTTGTAGTCCATAACCATAGCGAGTATTCCCCCAACGGTGTGGGCGTGCAGTGTGGGGACTAACCATAGCTTGGTAGCTGGCTGCACTGAGTAATTGGCCGTCATGCAGTTGGTGCATAAACTGACTGAGTGTGGTTGCCGAGGCTTGCAGGCCGCCAGCGGCAAGCAGTCCCTGATTGATATGGACATCGCTTGGTATCAGTTTATTGCCAGCTTCATGTCTGCCGATGGCAAGGTTGGCTTGCTGCTGTTTGATTGCAACTAACGAGCCTGTATCGCTATATAGCTGTGGTAAAGAAGATTGGCGAGCAAACTCAGCGACTTGAAGCTCAAAGGGTTTATTTTCCACTTTGATGAGTATTTGCGCTAACAGTTCATAACCCAGCTTGCTATAGCGAAACTGCGATCCCGGAGTGAATTGATTGTCTTGACCTGTTGGCGTCACGCCAGATGTATGGCTGAGTAAGTGGTGAACAGTGATGGCTTCATCATAGGGCTGAGGCGATGTTTTTGTGCCAAGGTATTGGTTGATGGGGGCGCTGAGTGAAATCAGTTGCTTGTCGACGGCGGCAAGTACTAATGCTGCAGTGATCTGTTTTGACTGTGAGGCAATCACATAGCTACTGTTGGCGTTGATACCATCACCGGCGACCCAGCTTGCTAGTGGCTGCCCAGCTTGCTCGATAACCACAGTACCACTAAAAGGGTGACCTGAAAGTGCCTGTGCTGTCACGGCAATTTGCTCTGTTAACGCTTGCGCCTTAGCGACAGAAATTATCGTCACTTGCTTGTTTATGACTTGCTTGTTTGTGGCTGTCGTTTGAGCAGGCGCGCTGGAGCTGGCACTGTTAAAACTAACTAGCAGTAATAAGCTCACTGCCAAGCGGTTAAAAGCCCAGTTGTTTAATAGACTATATTGTCGCATCGAATTTCCATGGTTAATGGCCGCTTGGCATCTTGCCTAGCAGGAACCTGTGTTGATAGTCGGTTTAGGGGGCAAAGCTACTTGGTGCCAAGCCAGTATAAGAAAAGCAGCGCAAAACTAATGAGGTAGATGAATCCTAGTGCTGATAATACCTTCATTCTAGTACCGTATTGCTGAGCTTTAGGCAGTGCGTCACAGGTCATCAGTTTATAGTTGAGCCAAGCGAAGACCACTGTGGTCAAAAACGCCAGAATCATCACAAATTCTAGTAACGGTAATAACGCCCCTTTGAAGAACAAAATGATCCCCAATCCAAGGGCGCTGACCGTTAACATTGTTATCGTTAAGCGGCTATTGCTGCTATTTTGCTTAGATAGCAACTGATAGCCATGATCTAATGTGCGGCTATAACCATCAATGACAGTGACCGTGGTGCTAAAAATACACAACAGCGCCACGGAGCCAATCAGTAAACGGGTTTGTTCACCAAGTACATGGGTGTACATATCAATGAGTTGAGCGGCGAACTTGACCCCAGAGGCTGAGAACTCTTCACCACTGCCATGCATAACCAAGGCACCCAATGCTAAAAACACCACCGCTAACACCGCCGTTGTGGCGTAGCCTAAATTAAAATCAAATAGCGATTGTTGCGGACTGATATGATGCGTTTTTTGTTTCTCCAGTAACCAAAGCGAATTCCAAGTCGATACTTCGATTGGGGCAGGCATCCAGCCCATCATGGCCACAAGAAAGCCAATTTGCGCCCACTGCCACGGAGAGGCTGAAGCGATTTCAGGAGCTATGCTGGCGCTAGAATTAAAAGCTAACATTACCGCAATTAAGGTAGTAATGGTGAGTAGCAACATGATCACTTTGGTGACTTTATCTAGCAGCGCATAGTGACCAAGAGTAAGTAGCAATAAGCTTGACACTAAAACTATTAGTGCGAGTACATCGATAGCCAGTGGCACAAATAAACTCAGCATAGCTGCGGTGAGCATTGCTACCCCAGCAGTACTTGCCACCGCCGCAATACTGTTTAAGACCATAAACAGCAGCAAGTAGCCGCGACCTTGCTGTAAATAGCCTTGCAGTAGGCTTTGGCCTGTTGCCGCGGTATAACGCGCACCTGCTGCAAAAAATGGATATTTAAGTAGATTAACGGCCAAAATTAGCCAAGCTAACTGCCAACCAAATTCTGCGCCGGCACGGGTTGAAGCCACTAAGTGGGATGCGCCAATGGCAGCTGCAGCCATTAATATACCGGGGCCAATTGCCGTTAACAGTGAAACAGGCTGAGAGAGAGACGAGGATTGGGTTGAGGCTGATTTTTCCATGCTAAAACAACGTTTCCTTGATTTAAATGCAGGCAAGCAGTCTAACTTACCCGCTTCAAGGTTTTTTTCAACGATAAAATTGTTAGCGTGGATGGTTTCAACCAACAACTCTGCTTTAACTCGTACCATGCATGATTGAA
Source organism: Shewanella sp. Scap07 (assembly GCF_013394145.1). Lineage (NCBI taxonomy): Bacteria > Pseudomonadati > Pseudomonadota > Gammaproteobacteria > Alteromonadales > Shewanellaceae > Shewanella > Shewanella sp. Scap07. The sequence goes on along the minus strand of NZ_CP041329.1, from coordinate 3,691,603 downwards.
ATATCTGCGGTGGTGTCGGATTCTACTGTCAGCCACAAGGCTAGCTATATTGGCTCAGTATCGATTTAAAATCTTTACGATTGAACGGCTTAGTAAAGCTTGCCACAATATTCACTTTGGTCAGTTTAAGCACCGCAATCGTCGAGTCTAGTGTTTGCTCATCAAGACCTGAAATCACTACTACGGGTTTGCGCTGCGCAAGCTGAATTATTTTATCGATATGCGCAATACCGGAAATTTTTGGCACATTGATGTCAGTGATAATCAAATCGGCTTGTTGATAGTCATCATCACTGGGAAGATCGTCTTTGAGCAATAGGTTTGTAAATCCTACCGCCGCAGACAACTGGGTGATCTGCTTAATCATAAACTCGTCGTCTTCAATCACTAACAGTGTTTTGATGCTCATTTAAATGACCTAATTGACGTTCAGTGGCACTAAATTATCAGCAGTGCTCACTCTTGTTAGTCGTTAATTAATTATTGAGAGCATTAACAAATTATGCAAGCTGAACTTTGTCTGATGACGGTTTCGTATTTAGGGTTGAGTGCCGTGACCTTGTTAGCTTGTCATCAATTGTTTACTGCCGGTACAGATTACTTATTTGACTTTTCTAATTTAGGCGATAGTTTAATTACCGCGTAGAGCATTACGCAGTTGACTGAAGTTTGTTGTAGTCAAGTTATTGAAAAATAATAATATCAAAGGATGATTACAATGAACCTAGTAACAAAAGTGCCGACGCTGTGTGCGTTGGCTGTCAGCGCTGTATTTGCCAATGACCTCTTGGCTGCCGAAGAAGAAATCGAACGCATTGAGGTGACTGGCTCCCACATTAAACGTACCGATATGGAAGGGCCTTCCCCGGTAACATCACTGTCAGAAGAGGACATTGCCAATTCGGGGGCAACGGATCTCATTGGTTTGTTTTCAAAACTCCCCATATCTGGACAAGGTACCTTTTCAACACAAGCAAACAGTAGTGATGACACGGCTAATGGTGGCTCAAGTGTATCATTACGGGGGTTAGGTGCAGACTCGACCTTGATTCTGGTCAATGGTCGCCGTGTGTCGGTCAGCCCATTTGCGAAAGGTATCGATACGGCCTTTGTCGACGTGAATAATATTCCCGTATCGGCGATTAAGCGGGTCGATATTCTCAAAGATGGCGCGTCGGCCACCTATGGTTCAGATGCGATAGCCGGCGTTATTAACATCATTTTGCGTGATGATATCGACGGCGCGGAAGTGAGCGCCAAAATTGGTGATACCAGCCAAGGTGGCGGCCAAGAAGAGAGTGTGAGCTTAGTGTGGGGCAATAACACTGACAATAGCAGTCACACCTTTATTCTAGATTATTTTAATCGTGAAGAAGTGCTTTATGGCGATCGCGATTATTCAAAATCTTCTAATCAATCGGCGTTGCGCCCTAATGACCCATTTGCAGAAGATATGCGCAGCTCCTCTGGCTTCCCAGGCACTATCGCGCTCAAGTCAGACCCCACCAATCGTCTACCCGATACTTTTGGTAATGATGTTTGTGCGCCTGAGGATATCGATTTAGTCAACAATCTGTGTCGATATGACTATGCACCCGTTATGACGATGGTGCCGGCCAATAAACGCTTTAGCGTTAATTACCTTGGTAAATATGACATAACCGATAACCTCCAAGGCTTTGCAGAGTTTAATGGTCAAAGCGCCAAGACCATAGTTAAAGGCGCGGGCAGTCCGAGCTTTAACGAGTTGTTTATGTCTGCCGATAACCCCAACCACCCTTTTGCCAACATGGCAGACCATGAGTTCCATAATCAAGATTTAACTATGCGTCGTCGTATGGTGGATATTGGTAATCGTAAAAAGGAAGTTGAATCAGATTATTATCGTACTGTCGTGGGCATAAGAGGGCAAGTTGGCGAATGGGACTGGGAGACGGCTTTTAGCTATATCAATAGCAAATCTGTTGAAAGAGGCGTCGATGGCTTCCCCAATGCACGCCGAGCACAAGAGTCGATTGATAACGCCAGCTGGGATCCGTTTGAACCTTCATCGAACAGCCAAGAAGTGCTGGATTATATCGAGACCACCACCACCCGTGTGGGCGAGTCAACCAATAAATCGCTAGATGCGAAGGTGTCCGGCCCCTTGGTGGCAATGCCGGCCGGGGATCTGATGATTGCTATCGGTGCGGAATACCGCGAAGAGTCTATTAGTGATAACCCAGATGACCAGTTCTTGCGCGGAGAAGTCTTTGGCACCGAAGCAACACAGGCAAATGGTGAGCGTGATAATATGGCTATTTACGCTGAAGTTGCCGTACCTGTTGTGGATGCGTTAGAAGTACAGCTTGCCGTACGTTATGAAGATTACAGTGATTTTGGTACCACCACTAACCCTAAGGTGTCAGTGTTATGGTCGCCAACTGATGATCTCGCCTTTCGAGGTTCTTGGGGCACGGCTTTTAGAGCGCCATCTTTAGCACAATTAGGCCTTGGGCGGACCGACGAGTCACCTAACTTAGTTGATACTATCCGTTGTGAAGCCGTAGGGAATATCAACAAAGCTTGTGAGTCGCAAGAATATACCGCTATTTTTGAGGGTAACCCTGAATTGGGGCCAGAGGAGTCTTCGAGTTATAACGTGGGCATGATTTTTAATGTGACCGACAATCTTAACTTCTCTCTTGATTACTACATGTACGATATTGAAAATATTATTGATTCAGATACTCAATATGTATTCAGTAACTATGGTGATGATCCTAATGTCGTTGAACGACTCCCATCAACGATACCGAACGATCCCGGTGAAGTTGTGCGTATCTACGACTCATTCCAAAATATCGGTGATTTAACCACAAGCGGTATCGATTTAGATGCTAAATATCTGCTTGAAACTGGTGTAGGTGAGTTTAAGTTTAGTTATGTAATGAACTACATGCTTGAATATGAAGATAAACGTCCGGATGCTGATGGTGGTCAACGTATCAATATTAGCGCGGGGGATTTTGAACAGCCTGAAGTGCGCTGGACTGCTGGGGTTGATTGGCAGTTGACTGATTTTAGAACCTACCTAGGTGTTAATTACGTTGGTGAGTTTGAACAAAAAGAAGCGGTTCAGAAAGAGGGGATGGATAAGGTTGATGCCATGATGACGGTTGATGCTTCGATTAATTATCTAGGGTTGGACAATACTGTGCTGACACTCGGTGCAACCAACTTACTGGATGAGGAGCCACCGTTCTCTTATCACGACTTCATGGGTTACGTTCCGACCGTTCATAGCGGCCAAGGGCGATTTGTCTATCTGCAAGCTAGCTATAAGTTCTAGTGTAATTGCACCTCAGGTCGGCTAATGGCCTGAGGTGTTTGTTTACAAATGAGATCAATTTCTCTGTTATTGACAGCTACCTTTTCTGCGGCGATGCGGTTATGTTAAACCTTGATGTTTCATTACTGCGTTGCTGGGAGTTTTATGATCAAGTTATTTGGTATTCCGCGTAGCCGTTCACTGCGGGTTTCTTGGACACTGGAAGAGTTGCAGCTCGATTGGCAGTATCGCCATATTAATTTTGCTAATGGTGATGGCAAAGATGCCGAATTTCTAGCGGTAAACCCGTGTGCAAAAGTACCGGCTTTACGAGATGGTGATATGTGTCTGTCTGAGTCGGCAGCAATCGTACTCTATCTTGCAGAAAAGTATGGTGATGGTGCGTTATTACCTGTACCAGGCACCGCGGAGGCAGCGACCCATCACAAATGGGTAAGCTATATTATTTCTGAGTTAGAACAACCGCTATGGACCATAGGTAAACATAAGTTTGCTTTACCTGAGGCCCTAAGACAGCAAAGCATGTTTGCAGTGGCAAAATGGGAGTTTGATAAAGCCGCGGCCATTGCCGAATCCTGGGTGCCTGAATCTGGCTACCTGTTGGGTGAACGCTTTAGTGCAGCAGATATTTTATTGGCGCATACGCTTTTGTGGGCGACTCGGTTTGAGCAAGATATTCCACCTAAGTTAGTCGCGTACCGTGATAGAGTGACGGCACGACCAGCAATGCAGCGCGGGCTAGATAAAGAAATAGCCGCTAGCCAATAGTGCAGCGGTAATAAAAAAGCATCGTTACCGATGCTTTTTTATTGCTGATTTAAAGCTGGGTTGCAGCCCATTTAGCTCGACTTTCAGGGTTTTCTTTTAACCCTTGTAAGTCTCGATATTCACGGTATGCCTGTGCATCCATAGGCACCAATGTAACATCAACCTCTAGCACTAGCTTACACTCTTTTTTGATCCGCCATGCCGAGGTGTTATACAGCTCAGCCAGTGGCAGCGCGCCAATAAATTCAGCGTTGTATTGCAGATAGGTTGCTTGATTATCGTAAACAACAAAGCTCAAGGTGCGCTTAGGCTCTTTTTCGAATAGTGCTTCAATTCCGTCACAGGTATTGAGTACTTGCATCTCAATTGTTTCATCAAATTCAAGTAGTTTTTTTGTGGCCAAGCCCGAGACTTCAGCTTCGCCAGCCTCCCATGCTTCAACCGCTTCTGCGCTGACGTTAACCAGATCTGCAACTTGTGCGGTACTTAAACCTAAAGATAGACGTAAATATTTAATTTCGATTGCATTGAGGCTGCTATTGTTAGCCATGATAATTTAACTCTTTTTCCGGTAAATATAAGATAAGTGTGTCGTTAAACCGTGACGCTTTAATGACTAACTTTGAATCCACACTTCTTCGGCCCACTGCCAAAAAGATTCCCAAGTTTCACTTTCCAACTCGTCTTCACTCCATAACAACACCTGACCTTCTTGGTCGATGCTGTAAAAGTTGTTTCCCTGCTGACAAATGGCAATGTATTCCCGAGGCATACCAATCGACCAAGCATACGAAGTGACTTCCGGCAAATAAGTATGCGAATAAGGATCGCTGGCGGTGACAGGCTCAATCGTGCCATGAATAACATCGCTGGCGTATAACAGGTACTCTTTGAGTTCTGCAGGAAGCGGGATGAGGATCTCTTCTTCTACTTGAACTAGCTGATCAAAGGTCGGTAGGGTTAAGGGAACAGGAACTGTTTCACTAAGGTCCCTAAGGCGCTCTATGATGTCGTGCATCGTGGTTTCGCTATAAAGTGATTATTAGCGCAAGTATATCTGGTCTTGCGCTAATTTGTTAGTTGATTGATGGCCACAAGAGCGGTTTATGCTGCTTGGGCTGTGAGGAGTGTCGCACGGTCAGTGCGTTTATATTGCAACCAAGCTTTGTGATAAAGCTTGTGTGAATCTTGTCTAAGTTGAATGATTTGTTGTTGCTCTAAATCGTTGATTGGCCGAACTTGCTGTTTGGCAAGTAACTCAATCGCTTGAATTTGCTCATAGACCAAATGTTCGTCGCCGCTTTTGATATCTGCGATGGCACCAAGATGCAACTGCACTTCTGCAATCATGTCGGTGTCTGGGAGTTTGACCAATAGGTTGATGTCTCGGTAGCCAGATTCTTTGGGGCTAGCAAAACGATTTTTTACTTGCACTATCTTAGCTTGATGGCTTAAACCTTCATAGACAGAGACCAGATCGGCAATGTTATGACTTACCACGCTAGCACGAACGATATCGGTCAGTTGGCTGGCGTCACCGTCAAATTTGTTAGCGATTTTTTGTTGCGCACGAGAGTAACTTTTAATGTCAGGGCTGATAATTTCACCGGGAATTGAGCCGGTGAGGTTATCCAGCATAGTCAACAGCTCTGACTGCGCCTCTGGGGCGTGTAGATAAAGCTCATCGATATCGTGGCTAAACTGGCGTGTTAAGTAGGTTTGCGATGGGATAGACAGTAATCCGTCGAGGTCTTTATTGAGGGATTGGCGAACCACGTAGTGGTCGTTAGCTTCTTTAACTTGTGCTTGAATGTCTACCGGCGTGGCAAAGGCTGAGCGCGTCGATAGCAGGAGAAGAAAGATACTAAAGGTACGAAATAACTTGTTCATGAAGATCCTCATTACTCGTTAGGAACCTCACTGTAACTGGCCATTACTTAATCTATGCTGAATGGCAGGTGAACTAAAGTTAATCTTGATCACAATAAACAAAAAGAGCGCCTAAGGCGCTCTTTTTAAAGGTAATATATTATCGGCTAATTACCAAATTTTGACGCGCTTTTCTGGCGCTATATACATAGCATCTCCTTCTTTTACATCATAAGTGCTGTAAAATTCAGGCATATTCGATAGTGCACCAACAGCTCGGAAATGAGCTGGTGAATGCGGATCTGTGGCTACGCGGTTACGCATTGATTCTTCTTTAATTTTGGCACGCCAAATTTGCGTGAAACCAATAAAGAAGCGCTCGTCACCGGTTAAACCATCGATCACTGGGGCAGGCTGTCCGTTCAGCGACATTTTATAGGCTTTATATGCAATCGTTACACCGCTGAGGTCGCCGATGTTTTCACCTAAGGTGAGTTCGCCGTTGACATGCAAATCATCAAATACTGCATAGTTGTTGTATTGCTCAACCAATGCCTTACCACGCGCAGCGAACTCTTTTAGATCTTGCTCGGTCCACCAGTCACGCATGTTGCCTTCACCATCAAACTTGGCACCTTGATCGTCAAAGCCGTGACCCATTTCGTGGCCAATAACTGCACCAATGCCGCCATAATTAACCGCGTCATCTGCTTTCATGTTAAAGAAAGGAGGTTGTAAGATGGCTGCTGGGAATACAATCTCATTCATTGTTGGATTGTAATAGGCGTTAACCGTTTGCGGTGTCATGTGCCATTCCCACTTGCGGATCGGGCCACCTAATTTCTCTAGCTCTTTTTCATGGGACAGTTCACTAGCGCGGATGCTGTTACCCAACAGATCGTCAGCCCTAATGGTGAGCTTGTCATAGTTTTCCCATTTATCAGGGTAACCGATTTTCGGGTCAAATTTCGCCAATTTATCTTTGGCGGCGACTTTAGTATCGGCGCTCATCCACTCAAGGTTGTCGATGCTTTCACCGTAAGCTTTACGTAGGTTTTCGACTAACACTTGCATACGCTCTTTCGCTTCTGGCGCAAAGTGACGTTTAACGTAAACTTTACCGACGACTTCACCCAGTACTGAACTGACAGTGCTGACACCACGCTTCCAGCGCGGTTGCTGCTCTTCTTGGCCATTTAGTGTTTTCGAGAAGAATGCAAAATTCTCTTGATCCAGCGCTTCACTCATATTACCGGCAAAGTGAGTCAGCAGTTGCCATTGCATATAGGTTTGCCATACAGCAAGGTCATTGGCTTTGAGTACTTCGTTGAAGCCTTCAATAAAGCTAGGTTGATTGATAATAATGTCTGACTGCTTGTCTGCACCTAAGGTACTTAGATAGCCTGCCCAGTTAAAATCGGGGGCGAGTTTAACTAAATCACTGGTTTGGTATTTGTTGTAGGTTTTGCTGCTGTCGCGGGTTTCAACCACATCCCAATGACGCTCTGCAATGGCTGTCTCAAGGGCAAGGACCTGCTCGGCGCTGGCTTTGGGGTTAGCTAACCCAGCTAAGGTAAACATCTTTTCGATATGTTCTACGAAAGCTTGGCGAATATTAACAAAGCGCTCAGAGTCATTAAAATAGTAGTCTTTCTCTGGCAGGCTCAAGCCATATTGCCAAATGTGAGTGGCATAACGACTTGAGTCTTTTGCATCGACGTTAATATAAAATGCTAGCGGTGTACCACCACCAATCACTTGACTATGAGCAAAGTAGCTAGCTAATTCATCTTTAGATTTTAGCGCTGCAACTTTGTCTAGCTCTGCTTGAATTGGTTTAACACCGAGCTTATTCAGAGTGTCGACATCCATGAATGAGCGATACAAATCAGCGACTTTTTGCTCATCGCTACCAGCTGTTAGGTTAGGGGTCGCCGCCACGTCTTCAATGATGGCTTTTACGTCATCGCGTGCTTGCTCGCGTAAGTCATAGAATGACCCCGTGCTGGTACGATCGCTCGGGATTTTAGCATTTTTAAGCCAGGTGCCATTAACGTACGAATAAAAGTCATCTTGTGGGCGCACTGACTTATCAAAATTTGCAAAATCAATACCTGATCCCAGTGCTTCTGTGACCGCCTGTGCGGTGGCTGTTGGCTCTGGTGCTGCCACTTCGGCTTCTTTGTTGTTGCAGGCTGTTAATCCCGTCAGCAAGGACGCGCAAAGTCCGCCTATGATTACTTTTTTCATGTTTATTCCCTATAAAGTTCTTGGTTTTGCAAATCAATAGCATGCTATTGAAAGTCACCGACATCAGAGGCCCAACAGCGCGCAGCGTCGTGGTACACGGTGAAAGATTCGTTATTGTGATTCTCAAGGTGATACCTTGGTGGAGAATATGTTATAGCGGGTGCAATGTTATTAACAAGCGTAAGGGGCAAGGAAATCAGCATTTTGACTGCTTCAACTGTAACCAAAGGTTTCCTAGCACAGCGATTACTTCAGTGTGACATGAGCCTAAGCTGTGTTTAACGATGGCAAGGTTTCGTTGCGCAATAGCAGGTGAAGACTCATAATAGCCGCTTTCCTGTCGAGTTTAGAGTCAAACTGTGCGCCTAGATAAATTTTTGTGTGAATCGAGCTATTTTACCCGCGCTTTAGCCAAAAGAGCGATAAAGTCAGGCAAAGTGACCTGTGATGGCGTAGTAGTAAAAGATGCCGGCTTTAAAGTGCAAACCAAGCATCGCATATGCTATGAGGGTGATGAGCTTAACCCGGTAGGTGAGCGCTTTTTAATGTTACACAAGCCTGATGGTACTGTCTGTGCCACGGTCGATGATGTACACCCCACAGTGATAGACCTGCTGGATATTGAAAAGCCAGAGGCTTTGCATATCGCAGGGCGGTTAGATATGGACACCACTGGCTTAGTATTAATTACTACTGACGGGCAATGGTCACATCGAATTACGTCACCGAAAAAAGAGTGCGGTAAATGCTATTTAGTCACCGTTGCCGATCCGCTTGATGCGCAGCTAATCGAAACATTCGCAGCAGGGGTTGCGTTACGCAATGAAGATGGCCTGACTAAACCCGCTCGTTTAGAAATTATCGATAGCCATACTGCGCGCTTAACGATCACCGAAGGTAAGTATCACCAAGTTAAACGAATGTTTGCTGCTGTAGGGAACAAAGTGGTTGGCTTACATCGAGAATCGGTAGGCAGCATAGTACTTGATGATGATTTAGAGCCAGGTGAGTGGCGTTACTTAACTAAAGATGAGATAAAATCGGTTTAAAAAAAGGCCCTCAATTGAGGGCTTTTTTGTGGTTGTTCATACAATGGTTGTCAGCAACAAAATGCTATTTTAGGTCAATATCACCACTAATGGTTGAGATGCGGATATCGGCTTGGCCGTTACCGAGTTGAAATTGTAGTGATTCACTTCGGGTGTACTTGGCTTTCATCGGCTTGTCATTACTGAGTTTGTTATTGATATCGCCACTTGGACCGCCATCGATCTGGAAACGTGCATTGGTATCACTGGGTAAGCTGAGGGTGATATCACCACTGACGCTGTCTAAGCTGGCTTTATCTTTCAGTTCAGTGGCTGCTACGTCAATGTCGCCACTGACAGTTTTAAGATCCATTGATTCAACTGAAGCCAGTTTAAGCTTACCACTGCCCGAAACGAGATCTGCTTGTACCATGCTGGCACTGCTGCGGGTAGTTAAGTCACCACTGACTAATGTGAAGCGGGCTTTGCCACTGCTATCGTTGTCCTTAATGTTGCCTGAAACTGTTTCTAGTTGCAGGTTGCCTGCTAATGATTGGCTGCTAATATCACCAGAGACAGTTTGTAAAATCACATCTTGCTGCAACGCGTTAGCGACGATATCACCGCTTACTGTGTCGATGGCGATTTTGCCATTGAGCTGCTTAACATCGTAGTCACTAGAGACGCCGTCGACATTGAGGGTAAGGTGGCTTGGCACCATAAAGGTGAGTTGTGAGCCTTTGTTATTACTGCCTTGATAGCGACGGGGCAGTTTATCTTCAAGACTGACAACATTACCATCTTGCTCGATGATAAAACCTTCACTAAGTTCATCAAGCGTCCCCTTGATACTGATTGATTGCTTATCCCATGAGGAAATTGAGACGGCGCCACGTTGTACGGTAATATTGAGCTTTAGGTCTGGTTTTACATCGATAGTTTTATCGATGCTCTCTACTGCGTAGCTTGGTGCCGTGAGCAGCACTAAAGGGAGCATTAAGCGGCCAATATGTAGTCCTAGTTTCATATCAAATCTCCATTTTTACGGTATTTTTGGGAAGTTGTTGCATCTGTTTAAGTAGTTCTATTTCGCGTTTTTGAGTCCACAGCCACATCTGCCACAACTGCTTATCGGTCGGATTTAGGGTTAAATTGTTATACAGCTCTTTCGCCGCAGCTCGCAGCTGTTCAATGCCATCATTGAATATCGGTTGATAGTGACTGTCTCTTAGGTCAACAAGGTGATGCCCCTCGGTTAATGAGGCCACCTGAGCCTGATGTTGCAGCTCGATCGCCTCTATAGTGGCGATAAGTTCTGCATTGGGCTCGGTGAGACCCAGTGGCCGAATTAAGTAACCAATAGCCAATCCAAGTACAAGTACTGCAGCGAGTGCAAATTGTGGCGATAATCTTTGCTGCTGTGGTGTTAAGCGGTGCTCTATATCACTCCACTGCGAATTTTCGGGCTCAATTTCTTTAGGTAGTGCATTAACCATTTGCTCAAGTTGCTTAGCTTTATCACTCATTAGATTAACTCCTGCAGCAGGGCTTTTGCTCTGTGATACTGGGCTTTACTCGTACCTACAGCAATATTTAACAGCTTGGCTATTTCATCATGCTGATAGCCTTCAATACTAAACAACACGAAAACAAAGCGAGTACGTTCGGGTAATCGTAGTAGTAGCTTGTCTAAGTTTTCATGCTGTATCTCTTTGCTCAACGGCTCGAATTGCTCCTCTATCGGAATAAATCGCGCCCAGAAACTACGGTGTTTCTTTAAGGTGCTGAGCGCCTGGTTGACCGTTAATCGATGCAGCCAAGTGCCAAACTGACTTTTACCATCAAATAGCGATAGTTTTTGCCAAGCTCTGACAAATGCATCTTGCAGCGCTTCTTCAGCCAGTTGTGAGTCACCACACAAGCGCAAACAAAGCGCGTACATATGGCGGTGGTGTAGCTCATAAAGCTGTTTAAAGGCGTGCTTATCGCCCTCTTTTGCACTGGCTACAATCTGTGACTCATTCGGTGTTGATAATGCCGTTATCGGCAAACTGGCTGTCAAAGTCATATCCTTATGTTGTCGTTCATATTGATTAGACATACCGAAGATAGGAAAAGGTTTACAACAATGTAAATTAAATTATGGGTTAGGCAAAGAGCAGGGAAGTTGGGCTGTTGCCAGATGCGGTGAGTGACACAGCAACTGGCAACGATAAGTTAATTGATTTGTGCGTAGACGAGTTGAGCGCCAACCAGATCAGCAAGCGCAGTACCAACGGTTTTAAACAGCGTTATTTCAGTGTCGTTTGAACGGCCCGTGACGCTATTTGAGCATAGTTGCGCGAGTTCACCTTTGACATCCTCTAGTTGGAATGTTCCCTCCTCTACAGGGATAAGAAGCTCACCTGCTTCAGCGAATACATTGATTTTTGAATCCACGTAGACGTTGGCTTGATTGATCAAATGGCTATCACACTCGCGTCTGTCATGGTTATGGTTGCCGACAAAGTCGGTATGGGTGCCAGCTTGAACCCAGTCGCCAGGAAACAAAGGGGTGGCTGATCCTGTCGCACAACTGATTATATCTGCTTGTTTGACGCTGGTTTCTAGGTCTCGACATACTTCTATTTGGATGTCTGGTCGTTGCTGCTGTATTTTCTGAACGGTGATTTGCGCTTTTTGGGAATCTCTTCCCCATACACTAATCTTGTTAATTGGGCGGACAGTCGCATGGGCTAATGCCATAAAAGAGGCGAGTTTTCCGGTGCCGCACAAAAGTAAATTATTTGCATTTTTACGGGCCAGATAATCACTTCCCAGTGCTGAAATCGCTGCGGTGCGCCAGTAGGTGACACTGGTACCGTCAACGAGTGCTTGAGGTACACCTGTTTGGCGGTCAAAAATCATAATTTTTGAATATAGGCTCGCTAATTCCGCTGACTTTTTCGGGTTATCCGGAAAATATGTGAACGCTTTTACTGCAATGGTTTTTTCGTTCCATGAAGGCAGTACAGCAAATGCATCATGGTTGCCCGGGTCTTCATCGAGGGCAAACACTTGTCGTTGCGGCATACCAGCAGGTTTAGAAAATGTTTCTCTGAGTGCTTCAATTAATGCTTTAAAGTCCATGGAATCGTGAACTTGAGCAGATTCAATTATCTTCATAGTTGCTCCTTTTGGTATATTGTATTCACTTGTTGGGGTGGGAGTAAATAGCCGCAACATTTTTGTTCAAAAAATACAATTGGTTTCGTTTTAACCACAAGAGAGTGTAATTATCAAAATAATAAGCATAAACAGCTAAATATCCTTCCCATAGGGTCGATATAGGTCTATATATCTATAAGCGAATGTGACGGTTTTGTGACGTGTCATGATTTTTTTCGCTTTCTATCGGTTTACTACTATTTTTAAAAGAAGTTTTGGCTTTTAAGGATTTACCTATGCTCATACGCCATAAGTTACTGTTAAGTGCTGTTGTGTCGATTTTGTCACTCATCGCTATGTTTGTTCTACAGCGTTACTCCAACACCACTTTATCTGAGTTGTCTTTTGCCGCGCAGAAGGTTGTAGAGTTAGAAAGAGAAATTTTAGGACTGCGCAAAGATGAGAAAGATTTCTTTGTCCGCTTAGATATGAAGTATGCTGAGCGTCACCGTCAGGATTCAGCCAAAATTGAGTCCATAGCATCAGAGCTCAATGATGTGCTCATAGCCTACAATATTCCAGTAACCGACTTGGTAAACTTTCGTCAGGGTTTGGGGCAATATAAAAACTCGTTTGAAACCGTTGTTGTCATGCAACAAGATATCGGCCTGACTCCGACTACAGGCTTGTATGGCACACTGCGCAAAGCTGTTCATAATGTAGAAACTCTCGTTAAGCAGTACAACCGCCCCGAGCTGATGGTGACCATGCTGCAGCTTCGCCGTAATGAAAAAGACTTTATGCTACGTAAGGATATGAAATACCTATCGCGGTTTGAAGGCAATGTAGAGACTTTTCTAACACAGTTAAATCAATCCGGGCTATCGAGCGGTGTGACCCAAGAGGTCGCGAGTCTGATGAAAGCTTACCAGCGAGATTTCACCTCACTAGTCAATAAGCAGCAAGAGCTGGGCTTAGATGAATCATCCGGACAAATGAAGGTGCTACGCGAAGCGATATTTAAAGCAGAAGATGATGCTAAACGATTAGAAGAAGTTGCGTTGGTTATGATTGCCGATGCAGAAAGCTCAGCGACCATGTGGAGTTTGATAATCTTTTTCTTGATTGCAGCAATTGTTATCGGTATCACCGTGGTGATTCTACGCAGTATCATGGAGCCAGTGCAGCGGCTAACCGATACCATCACTCGGATTGAAGAAAGCAAAGATCTGACACTACGTTGTGATTACGACGCTAAAGATGAGCTTGGCATGATTTCAACGCACTTTAATAGCATGGTAAGTAGTTTCCAAGAATTGATTGAAGAGGTATTAGCATCGGTTGAGACAGTCACTAACTCATGTCAGGAGCTATCGCACAATGCTATGCAAGCTTCTGAAGGGGTGGGGCGTCAGTTAAACGAAACTGATATGGTGGCCACAGCAATTACAGAAATGGGTGCCACGATTGATGAGATTGCTAAAAATACAGAGCTTGCGGCTGACAGAGCCAGTAATACCCATGACAATGCACAAAAGGGTCAAGAAGGTGTTGAGCAAACCATAGAAAAAATACAGGCGCTTGCAGAAAGGCTAGATGGTTCGGCACAAGTGGTAAGCGATTTAGAAAAAGACAGCGAGACCATCGGTAGTGTGTTAGATGTGATTCGAGGGATTGCAGAGCAAACCAACTTACTGGCGTTAAATGCGGCAATTGAAGCTGCGCGAGCCGGTGAACAAGGTCGTGGCTTTGCGGTCGTAGCGGATGAGGTTCGTAGCTTAGCGATGCGTACTCAAGAATCGACCGAGGAAATTGCCGGTATTATTCAAACATTGCAAAGCCGCACGCGTTCAATAGTGCAGTTGATGGAAGCGACGCAGAAGCAAGGTGGCGAGAGTGCTGAGCAAGCGGCAAGCGCGGGTACGCTGCTACAACAAATTAATACTGATGTGACTAACATTATGGACATGAGCACGCAGATCGCCGCGGCGATTGAAGAGCAAAGTATGGTGGCCTCAGAGGTGAACAAGAATGTGGTGATTATTCGTGATATTGCGCAAGAGTCGTCAGTAGCGGCAGATGCTAACGCCGCGTCATCTGATGAAGTACGCTCTCGGGCAGAGTCGCTACAAAATGCGGTAGCCATGTTTAAGATCTAATCTGGCCAGCGCAGACATTGTTTATTAAAAAGCCGATATATCAATATCGGCTTTTTGTTGCCTTAAGAGTGATAAAGGCGAGTAATACCAATCAGTATAAGAATTTGATCTACTCAGCGCGCTTTGGGCAAACTAATTCAAGGCGAATGATTGAAACAATGGTTGTTCCCTTGTGAAATTATTCAACGCAGAAGTAGGCAGCCTAAAACGCGCCAGAATGGCGAGTTTTGGCGATTCTGATGCTGTGTTAACGAGCTTAACCGTAGAATAACTATGCTCTTCACTCGTTGCCTTACCTCAGAACCGCTAAATTCTCGCTGAGTGACTAAATGTTTATACTGATTGGTATTATTTTTTTACAGTTTAAAGCTGCTAATTTGTGAGCGCATACGCTCAGCTAACTCAGTTAAAGATGACACGGAGTGGCTAATCTCTTCTGCTGAGCGGCTTGATTCGGTGGCGATATCGCTGATAGTGATAATACTGCGATTGATACTTTCAGCTACACTACTTTGCTCCTCTGCGGCTGTGGCAATATGGGTATTCATGGCGGTGATGTTGTCTACAGAGGTCACGATATCTTGCAGTGCTTGACCCGCGGTATTGGTTTGCTGGTTAGCATTGTCAACTTGGCCAATGCCGACTTCCATCGCTTCAACAGCCTGATTGACGCCTTTTTGCAGCGCTTCAATCATGGTTTCAATCTCTTGCGTGGCTTCTTGGGTGCGCTGTGCTAAGGTTCGCACCTCATCTGCCACCACTGCAAAACCTCGGCCTTGCTCACCGGCGCGCGCCGCTTCAATTGCTGCATTTAATGCCAGTAAGTTGGTTTGCTCAGCAATGCCTTTAATGACATCTAAAACACTACCAATGTTTTGGCTTTCTGCTGCCAGTTCAGTAATCACCTGTGCGGTACTTTGAATCTGGTCTGATAGCTCAACCATAGTCGTCATTGATCGCTGTACAATGGTATTGCCGTGTGATGCATGCTCATCAGCATCTTTTGCTGAATCCGCTGCTGCAGTGGTGCTTTGGGCGACTTCAGCAACCGTTGCGGCCATTTGGTTCATTGCGGTGGCCGTTTGCTCTGTTTCACTTTGCTGCATATGCATGCGCTCATTAGAGGCTTGGGTGAAACTACTGAGTTCATGCGCTGAGGTTGTGACTGTATTGGCGGCGTCTAAAATATCGCTAAGGATTTGTCGTAGGTGTTCAATGACACCATTAATATCTTCAGTAATATGGCCTAACTCATCATTATTGATGGGTTGCAGTGCGGTTGTGAGATCAGAGTGTTGCTTGATGTTACTGAGGTGAGTTTGTATTGCAGCAACCGGTCGCATTACGCTTCGATTGACCCATAAGCCTATTATGATTCCCGCAGCAGCCGCCAATAAGGTTAATGAGATAAATAGTATAATTGAGGTTTCGTAGATGCGGCTGACCTTATTTTTTTCTTGCTCTGCAATATCAAGTTGCAGTGTAATGAGATCAGATATTTTTCCACTGATAGGGTCGATAACTTGATAAAGTGGCATGATGTCTTGCGATAACTGGCCACTGATATTGCCATTAAGGTTAGCTAGCTTGCTGAGCATCTGATCAATACTATTATTAGCTGGGATGAACAACGCTTTGGCTTGGTCGGCAAGCCTTGCTTCTTCTTGTGTTAGCGTAGTTTGCATGTACTTGCCCCACACCGAGGTAATATTCTGTTTTGCCTCTTGCAATGCGCTGCTTGCCTCTTGCGCCGTAAAGCCGCCAGCATTGGCTTTATTAATCGCATCTATTACCGATACTGCATAATCATCGGCAATAATCTTTAGATCTTCTAAGGGCACGACGCGGTCGTCATATATGGTATTCACCCCTTGTTCTATTTGATTCATCATATTCAGTGCTAGGGCGCAGATTAACACCAAGAGGGTTAACGGCAGCAAAATACCAAATGCCATTTTGTGTTTCAGTTGTAGGTTATTCATGAACAATGGCTCCTAGGTCCTAGCTCTTTCGATTTTATTAGTCAGGCGTTAGTCGTACTAATAGGTATAGCAAAGCTAAGCAAGAATGCATGATGAAATGAATAATTGACTGAGAGTGAGTGTGACAATTTGGGGGGGAGGTTTTTTTTGAAAAAAAAACCTCGCAAGGCGAGGTTTTTAATTTAGATACCGCAGCACCTAATAAGAATATGGTGCCCGAACCCGGAATCGAACCAGGGACACGAGGATTTTCAATCCTCTGCTCTACCGACTGAGCTATTCGGGCGACGGGGTGCATTAAAAAGCTTTTGCGGTTTTGAGTCAACTGTTTTCTTAATTTTATTGGTTCAAATAGCTTGTTTGCACATCTTTTACACCGTTTGCTGATATTGTGTACTAACAGCATGGTGATACTGTCATTAGCGCTGTGGTGAGTGGCAATTTATATACCTGCTAAAGAAAAGGCCCCTTGAGAAGGGGCCTTTAAGCGTTTAGTTGCTAAGCATGCTGTTAGTTGGGAAATTCTCTTGCATCACCATGAGTGCATGCTCTTTAAGCTTATCCTGGCCTAACTCACCATAGGCTGATGCCATAATTTCAAGTGCTCGCTCATTTGATGGCGTACCAGGGAACCCTTCCATAACCGATTGAGCGCGAACTGCCGCCGCACTCCAAGCATTCATTTTCATGTAGTACTCAGCCACTGCAATGGAGTATTTAGCCAAACGGTTCTTCAAATATTGCATACGTTTTTGTGCATCAGCAGCATATTTACTGTTAGGATACTGCTTTATCAAGCGGTCAAAATCTTTAAACGCATCTTGAGCGACCTTTGGGTCTCTATCGGTACGGTCAATATTGAGCATGTCATGGAACAGGTAACTGTCCGATTGCATGTTAACAAGACCACGCATGTAGTAAACGTAGTCGATATCTTTATGGGTTGGGTTTAATCGAATAAAGCGGTCGATGTTGGCAATACCAGAGGCCGGATCATCTAATTTGTAGTAGGCATAAATCAAGTCGAGTTGGACTTGAGTCTTGTGTGGCCCAAAAGGATATCTTGAGTCTAAAGCTTCTAATGAACGGACGGCTTTAGAGTAATTTCCTAGCTCCATAGAGTTACGCGCTTGTGAATAGAGCACTTCTGGCGAAGATTTGCTAAATTCAATGTCATCTTCTGGGCTGCTACTACAGGCGGTTAAACCCAATGATAACAATGCGATGGAAGCAATTTTGGCAATTTTATGCATACTTGAATTCGATTCTTTTAAAGTTGTAGTTAAGAATTTTTCCATTTCACTATAAAATAGAAACAATCCGATTGTAACAGATAGCACATTTATTTGGACCCCAAAACGCGGGTACGGTTCCTATGACACAAGAGATTAATCTAAAAAGCGAGATAACAGCAACTCAAACTGGACAAAGATTGGATCAAACTTTGGCCGAATTGTTTCCTGATTATTCTCGCACACGTATCAAAGAGTGGATTCAGTCAGGTGCTGTATACATTGATGGCACAGTGGCGACTAAGCCGCGTGAAAAAGTGCTAGAAGGCCAAGAAGTCGCCATTGAAGCTCAGCTTGAAGAAGAGACTAAAGCTGAAGCGCAAGCCATCGATCTTGATATCGTCTACGAAGACGATCATATATTGGTGATTAACAAGCAAGCAGGGCTGGTGGTACACCCTGGTGCCGGTAACAGTGACGGCACCTTAATGAATGCTTTGTTGCATCATTGTCCTGGCATCGACTTAGTACCGCGTGCCGGTATCGTACATCGTCTCGATAAAGACACCACAGGTTTAATGGTGGTGGCTAAAACCGTTGAGGCACAAACTCATTTAGTGGCGGCATTGCAAGCCAGAGAGATTGTACGTGAGTATGAAGCCATTGCGACGGGAACCATGACGGCAGGCGGTACCGTTGATGCGCCAATTGATCGCCATGCGACAAAACGCACCCATATGACAGTGCATCATGCTGGTCGTCCATCGGTCACTCACTATCGAGTGGCAGAGAAGTTCCGTGCTCATACCCGATTACGTTTGCGGCTAGAAACGGGCCGTACTCACCAAATTCGTGTACACATGGAATATATTGGTCATGTCTTAGCAGGTGATCCGGTTTACTGTGGGCGTCCTCGTCCGCCTAAAGGCGCCACTCCAGAATTAATGGAAGTGCTAAATGGATTTAAACGTCAGGCATTACACGCTGTTCGTTTAGAGCTTGCTCATCCGTTTACTTGTGAAATCATGAGCTGGCAAGCACCTATCCCTGAGGATATGAAGCTGCTGACTCAAGCATTGCGTAAAGACACTCAAGAGCACCCGGCTGCTTACTAATGCTCCCCACTGACTGGGTCATTCCTAAAGGCGTTAAGCTAATGTTCACCACCCGAGCAGGTGGGGTTAGCCGCGCGCCTTTTGATAGCCTTAACTTAGGCGATCATGTTGGCGATAATGCACTAGACGTGCAGCAAAATCGTAATCTATTACGCCAACAGTTGGGATTAACCGCAGATATTGAATGGTTAGAGCAAGTGCACGGTACAGAAGTCGTCAACCTGGCTGAAGGTAAACACCGAGTAGCCGACGGTAGTTATAGTTGTTTACGACAACAGGTTTGCGCTGTAATGACTGCCGATTGCTTGCCAGTATTGCTTTGTGACCGCAGTGGCCAAGAGGTGGCTGCGGTCCATGCTGGCTGGCGCGGTTTATGTGCAGGAGTGATTGAGTCTGCACTGACAAAGTTTAACGCTAAAGCTAGCGATACTATTGCCTATTTAGGTCCTGCTATCGGTCCGCGAGCGTTTGAAGTGGGGGCTGAGGTGCGTCAGGCATTTATCGATAAGCACCCAGATACCGCAAATTTTTTTAACGCTAGTGGCGACAAGTACCTCGCTGATATTCAAGGTATTGCCCAATGGCGGCTGCACCATGCTGGGGTTAGGCAAGTGCATGTGTTAGCTCATTGCACCTATGAAAACCGTCGCGATTATTTCTCCTATCGCCGCGAATCCACCACAGGGCGAATGGCGTCGCTTATTTGGCTTGAGTGATTGCGACTTTTCGGCTACTTGCTGGTTTTATCACAGTATTTACTACTTGAAAAAAATACAGTCATCCCCATCTATATTAGTATCAAATTAGAGTGCTGTTTATTTGTAGATTAGGAGGCAGTATATGCGACTCGATCGTATGACCAACAAATTTCAAATCGCTATCTCCGATGCTCAATCATTAGCGTTGGGGCGCGATCATCAATTTATTGAACCGACCCATTTAATGATGGCGCTATTGAATCAAGATGGCGGCTCAATTCATCCACTATTAACTCAAGCTGGCATTCAAGTCAGTAGCCTACGCTCATTACTCAGCCAAGAGCTTGAGCGCTTGCCTAAAGTTGAAGGCACAGGCGGTGATGTGCAGTTAGCTCAGGGGTTGATTCGGTTGCTGAACCTGTGTGACAAGCTTGCGCAAAAACGAAAAGACAAGTTTATTTCAAGTGAGCTGTTTGTGCTGGCGGCACTTGAAGGCAATGATGTGCTAGCGCAAAGCTTGAAAAAGTCCGGTGCAACCAAAGAATTATTAGAGCAAACCATTCAAACAGTGCGTTCCGGCAAGAATATTGATGATCCCAATGCTGAAGATCAGCGCCAAGCATTGAAGAAGTTTACGATTGATCTCACTGAGCGGGCGGAACAGGGTAAATTAGATCCCGTGATCGGGCGCGATGATGAGATTCGTCGTACCGTTCAGGTGCTACAGCGTCGCAGTAAAAACAATCCAGTATTGATTGGTGAGCCCGGTGTAGGTAAAACGGCAATCGTAGAAGGGTTAGCCCAGCGAATTATTAATGGCGAAGTCCCTGAAGGCATCAAAAACAAGCGGGTTTTGTCATTGGATATGGGCGCGCTAGTTGCTGGGGCCAAATATCGCGGCGAGTTTGAAGAGCGCTTGAAAGCGGTGCTCAATGAGTTGTCCCAAGAAGAGGGACAAGTGATTCTGTTTATTGATGAGTTGCACACTATGGTTGGCGCCGGTAAAGGTGATGGCGCTATGGATGCAGGTAATATGCTTAAGCCCGCGTTAGCCAGAGGTGATCTGCATTGTGTTGGTGCCACGACATTAGATGAATATCGACAATACATTGAAAAAGATGCGGCTCTAGAACGTCGTTTTCAAAAGGTCTTGGTCGAAGAGCCCAATGTGGAAGATACCATCGCCATTTTGCGTGGCTTGAAAGAGCGCTATGAATTGCATCACCATGTGGAAATCACTGACCCGGCAATCGTCGCGGCAGCTAGCATGTCTCACCGTTATGTGTCTGATAGAAAACTGCCAGATAAAGCGATTGATTTGATTGATGAAGCGGCGTCGAGTATTCGTATTCAGATTGACTCTAAACCTGAGCCACTCGATAAACTGGAACGCCGTGCAATTCAGTTGAAGCTGGAAGAGCAAGCATTAAGCAAAGAAACGGATGAAGCCAGTTTAAGGCGTTTGAGTACATTACGTGCAGAGCTCAAGGATGTTGATGCAAGAGCGACTGAACTGAATGAAATATGGCATACCGAAAAAGCGGCCTTGGCGGGAACGCAGCATATTAAAGCTGATTTGGAACAAGCGCGCATGGATCTTGAGGTTGCGAGACGTGCAAGTGACTTAACTCGTATGTCTGAGCTGCAATACGGTCGTATTCCTGAACTTGAGAAACAACTTGATTTAGCCTCGCAAGCTGAAATGCAAGACATGACGTTGCTGCGCAATAAGGTCACCGATATCGAAATTGCCGAGGTGCTATCGAAAGCGACCGGCATTCCGGTGGCGAAAATGCTTGAAGGTGAAAAAGAGAAGTTGCTCAAAATGGAAGATGCATTGCATGAGCGCGTGATAGGTCAAAGCGAAGCCGTTGATGCCGTTGCTAACGCCATTCGTCGTAGCCGTGCAGGGCTTGCCGATCCAAACAGACCTATTGGTTCGTTTCTATTTTTAGGCCCAACAGGGGTGGGTAAGACTGAGCTATGTAAGTCGCTGGCGAAATTCTTGTTTGATACCGAATCAGCTATGGTACGCATTGATATGTCGGAGTTTATGGAAAAGCACTCCGTATCTCGATTAGTTGGTGCTCCTCCAGGTTATGTTGGTTATGAAGAAGGTGGTTACCTAACTGAAGCGGTGAGACGCAAACCCTATTCAGTCATTTTACTTGATGAAGTTGAAAAGGCACACCCTGATGTATTCAACATCTTGTTGCAGGTGCTTGATGATGGCCGCTTAACCGATGGTCAAGGTCGCACTGTCGACTTTAGAAATTCGGTGGTGATTATGACGTCTAATTTAGGCTCTGATGTGATTCAGGAGCAATTTGGCAGCTTAAGCTATCCGGAGATGAAGTCTCAGGTGATGAATGTGGTGACACAAAGTTTTAGACCTGAGTTTCTGAACCGAGTAGATGAAAGCGTGGTCTTCCACCCATTAGAGGCTGAACACATTGCCCACATCGCCGAAATTCAGTTAAGCAACTTAAAAGCACGGCTGGCGGAGAAAGATTATCAACTTGAGGTAACGCAAGAAGCATTAGCGCAGATCGCTAAAGTTGGTTTTGATCCCGTATACGGTGCGCGGCCACTGAAACGGGCGTTGCAGCAAGAAGTAGAAAACCCACTTGCGCAAAAGTTATTGAGCGGCCAGTTTGTTCCTGGCAAGACAATTAAAGTGTCATGCCATGGCGGCGAGTTGGCATTTGAGCAGTAGTGATTAATAGATACCTAATGAGTTAACCGATAAACATTGCTCCACAAGGCAACATAGGCTAGCTTGATAGGTATCTATACTGTTTGTAATGCAGACTGATTAAATAAGGATATCAATATGCTGAAAGTTAAAGTTGCTTTACTAGCGCTATGTGGGTTAACAGTCGTAGGCTGTAGTTCCTCGCCAACACCACAATCATCAGGTGTGATAGAAGTCGGCAATACTGATTATACTAGCTTATATCATTATGGTTATAACATCGGCTGCCGAAGTGCTGTAGCTAAGAGTAGTGGGGAAGCTACAGGCGATCTGGAAGCGATGAAAGATGAAGTACTAGATGGGTTAGATCAGTTTGATAGCGGCTGGGATGCCGGCGTGCAATCATGTAGCGATGGTCAGTCTCGCTCGATGTATACTGTTAAAGCAAAATAAACCCAATTAAGCGGGTTTATAACTGATAAAACTGATGGCCTGCCATCAGTTTTTTTATTGGGTATAGATCAAAGCTCTAGTAAATGATTGGCGATAAGTTACTTGGCTTTAGCGTGCCAGCTACTTATAAACATAAAGTTATTGCGAGCTTATTGACAGAATAGCTCGACTCGGCGCTGCTGATTGTCAATCTCTGCTTGCTTTTGCTCATCTGTCATCATCTCTATTTCACCCGTTTCAGGGTTTTCTTTTCGCAGCCTAGCGCTGGTTTGTAAAACATTAAGTTGATGTTTAGCATTGTCACAAATCACTTTCGCTTGCGCCTTATCTTGAGCGTTGATTTTCTCAGCCGCTGCCGCCATTTCATCTGGGACTTCTTCTTCGGCTCGTGCTTTAGGGGCTATAAAGCCGATTGGCTGCTGTTCAATATCTTCGCTATAAAGCTTTTCAGCTTCGGTTTGTTCTGGTTGTTCTTGGCTGTAATGAGTTACACCATTCTTATCTACCCACTTATATATGGTTGTGGCCTGCAATGATGTGCTGAGCATTATGGTCAAAATAAATAGTATATTAAGTCGGTATCTCATAATGGCGCCGTCCTAGACAAAACATTAGTGTAAATATGATTAGAGCTGCGGTTACCTCAACCACTTGCAGGCAAGCACCGCTCTTTACTTAATATACTTGGCTTTGTGCTGTTTGCAAAAACCTCACCGTGAAGCACCGTAATTGATGTTATGTCTTGTATATGAGCTTTGCTAAAAGATGCAGTTATATATTCTGCATTATCGTTGGCGATAAATTCGGCAAGGTAGCTAATCTTGTGCCACACTTATTGTCCGCGCGAAAAGTAGTGAGTGTGATAAAAAACGGCTTGTCAGCATTATAGATAACCGTCCAAGTTGGTTTGATGGCGTCTCCGGTAAGAGACCTAAAGCCCGCAATCATAGGCTTTGTGGGACTTCATTCTATAGATTTGATTGTTTTTTGTGCTGTTGGGTGCTTTTTTGAAAAAAGCGCTTGCGTAAAAAGTTCAGCTCCCTATAATGCGCTCCCACTGACACGGCAAACAGCGCTGCATAGCGATGTACAGACGAGTCAGGGCAGCAAGTGAGATGAGGTTTTTAGCTGTGACTTAACGCACTGGTGTGCAGTAAGCAACCACTTAAAAAACTTTTTAAAAAATCACTTGACGCCAACTAAGGAAAGCGTAGAATACGCAGCCCTAGCCCACAGCGGCGAACGTTCTTTAACAAGATGAAACAAGAAATCTGTGTGGACACTCACAGGTGTTGAGTTATTCGAAATTACCATTCTTTATTCGTAAAGAAGGTAATCAAAAATTTTACTCAATGTAAGAATGAGTGTTCATAGCA